>NZ_JBHUOZ010000002.1:0-323585 GCF_042686025.1 Terrimonas rubra | reverse complement strand
TGCAACAACAGGAAAACCGTATTTACAAAAAACTACAAAAGACGGATAGCCTGAAAGCCAAACAGTTTTTAGAACAAAACCAGGCGCAGTATAAAAAACTGGAACAGGGTATTCAGAAACTATCAAAAAAAGGTAATACCTATATCCCATCCCTGGATACACTGACCAGCAGCTTAAAATTCCTGCAAGACAATCCCGAACTACTCAAACTAAAGGACAATGCAGGGCAACTGACGGGTGCTTTGGATAAAGTACAGGGCCTGCAGCAACAATTTAACAAAGCCGAGCTGGTAAAGAAATTCCTCAAGGAAAAAAAACAGACCCTTGGCAGCCAGTTACAGAACTTAGGGTTACTGAAAGAACTCAAACAGCTGAACAAACAGGTATACTATTACCAGGCCCAGGTAAATGAGTATAAAGAAATACTGAAGGATCATAAAAAGATAGAAAGGAAAGCAATAGAACTCCTGAGCCAGACCAAACTGTTCAAGGACTTTATGCAGAAGAACAGCCAGCTGGCGTCCTTGTTCAGGCTACCGGGCAACAACCCCACGGATCCGGCTGCACTCAATGCCTCCCTGGCCGGACTACAGACCAGAGCGCAGGTGAACAACCTGTTACAACAACAACTATCGGCCCCCGGAGCGATGGACCAGTTCCGCAGTAATATGCAGGATGCCCAGTCACAGATAACCAACCTGCGAAACCGGATCGGCAACCAGGTAGGTAATACCGGCGGAACAGATATTGACATGCCGGAAGGCTTTAAACCCAACAGTCAGAAGACCAAAACCTTCAAGGACCGGATAGAATACAATACAGACTTCCAGAGCCAGCGAAGCAATGGTTATTTCCCAACAACCAGTGATATCGGTTTATCAGCCGGTTACAAGATCAATGACAAAAGTGTGATCGGTATAGGAGCGAGCTACAAAATAGGCTGGGGTCAGAACATCCAAAACATCAGGATCACCCACCAGGGTATTGGCCTTAGAAGTTTTGTTGACTGGAAGATCAAGGGCGGCTTTTGGTTAACGGGTGGTTATGAACAGAACTACCGTAATGAATTCAACAACATCGCCGCCTTAAAAGACCTGAACGCTTGGCAACAGAGCGGCCTGATCGGCCTTAGCAAACAAATCAATCTGAAATCAAAAATATTCAAAAAGACCTCCGTGAAGTTATTATGGGATTTTCTGAGTTACCAGCAGGTACCGAGAACACAACCCGTATTGTTCAGGGTGGGGTATAATTTTTAAAATCTTAATAAGGATAATATGCGAGCCAAAAAAATATGGACCAGGAAGTTCGTTTTGCTAATGTGTAGTATAGTATCTATTTTATTTAACCTATCGGCACAGGATTACAATAATAATGCTAAGCTGACTTTCATTAATCATAATGTTCCTAAATCCCCTGAGTCAGCATCTATCGAAAGGTACGGAACTATTCCGGTAAGTGAAAAAACAGGTATTCCGGATATAAGTATACCATTATTCAATGCTAAAGGTTCGGCGCTTAGCTCCCCTTTAGCATTATCTTATCATGCATCCGGAATCAAAGTAAATCAGGAAGCGACCTGGGTAGGTTTGGGTTGGGATCTAAGGGCCGGAGGACGTATTACACTTGAAATAAAGGGAGGTTATGACAGACTTGTAAACCAGTTTCTTGGTACCGGAATGAAAGAAACGATCAAATTCCTGACCCAGATGCATGGGAATGTATCTAATAATTTTATTATTAATGAAACTGATCCATGTAATTGGACTGCTCAGGCTGTTTATGATTATGCTCATAATAATGGCCCAATACCCTGTTATGCAGGTGTTAATATAGATATTGATTCATTATATGATATATCAAGGTCTTCTTTCCGGGAGGACAAGATAAAAATTGAACAGTATGGTATTGGGGAACCAGATCTCTATCATGCTGAATTTTTAGGCCAATCCTTCACCTTTTATCATGATTTGCTCACTGATAGTATTAAAATTGTAGGAGATCAGAATAAGTATATTGTTGAAGATATTGGTATTACAAGTCAGTCCATTGGAACCGTGGGTCAGTATTTTAAAATTACTGATACAAACGGCATTACCTATTATTTTGAAAAACAGGAAATATCATACTATGTACCGGGTATATTGTCAAATTCTACTATAACAACTGCATTTTTATTAACAAAAGTGACAAGCCTTTCCGGGGATTTGATTACTTATACCTATACAAATTATGGTGAGTCCTTTAGTGCACCAACAATCTCTGAGTCTGAGTTGAGTGTTATTTCCAGCTGCAATAACCCGGCTGTTCCAGTAAATCAGACAGATTATACCAATAGGCAATATTCCCCATCAAATACTTATGTAACACAATTTCCGCAATATCTTACTGAAATAAACACTAATTCAACCAGAGTTCAGTTTTTGCATGGAAACCGGAAGGATATTTCTGGCGATGGTAATAGGAAGCTCGAGCAAATTATAATAAAAAATAAAGAATCCGATGAAGTTATACAGCAGGTAAAATTTAATTATAGTTATTTTAATGGCAATTCGGGCCATTATTATATTGATACAGCTCTTTCGTATTTTAAAATGGGTACACCAGGACCGGATAATAATGCAAAAAACCATCTTACATTAAGGTTAAAACTAGAGTCCATAAATATTTATGCAATTGATTCCAACCTGGCACAAACTTATAAATTTGGCTATATCGATAATTTTTTCCCCAATAAAGTATCAATGGCTCAAGATCATTGGGGATATTATAATGGTGCTTATGATATGCCGCTATCGCAGTTTGCAAATTTTACACCGAGTGTACAGGCGCTATATGAGGAAGGTATATATGGCGGTACTTTTAATCCAAGTCAGCATCAACTTTTAGGGCATACAGTCAGAAAAGCCTCATTATCTTATGCAAAAACCTATACATTAGATCAAATTACCTATCCCACTGGTGGAAATACGAGATTTGAATATGAGTTACATAAGTTTTATATCAGTGGTCTTGTTAGCGGAGCAGGTCTGAGGGTCAAAAAAATTATTAATACAGGAAACTATAACGATACACTTGCTGCAATAGAATATGATTATAATGAAAGTGGTTTTTACCAGGGTGTAATAAATTATGTTCAGAATAAATTTAAAGATTGTCAAAGTGAAGACGTGAATTATAACACCTATTTTAATTCAACAGCGAGCGTACTCACATTGTTTTCTAACGGAGTATTATCAACACCTGGCCCCCTCGTTCTATACTCATTTGTTACTCAAAGGACCAGTTCCGGAGAGTTTGGAAGGATAGAAAAGCAGTTTGACGTCACTTCTCCTCACTCCGGACCATATGTAGAACAGGTTCCTTTAGGAGGAAGTGGGTATTACACAGGACACCCATACAATTTATCACCTTTCTATCTACCTGTTCAACGCTATGAATACAGTTATGGCAATTTGACCAGTGAGAGATACTACGATAAAATGAATACATTAAAAAAAGAAAAGCAATATTATTATAATGGTAATGTGGTAACGAAACTTAATACATTTAAGCTGGAATCAAAAGGAATTGCTCATCCATCCAATATGCTGAACTTTCCCGAAACGTTCATTCATTATTTCGAGCCTGTCGTTTTTCGTAATGACATACTAGATAGCTTAAAAGAGTTTACCTACGAAAATGGACAAGTAATGTCATCTATCACTAGGTATAAATATAATGCTCACTTCCAGAATGAGTTTACCAGTACTATGAATTCAAACGGTGAACAGTCTATTACTTATACTAAAACACCTTTGTCATTTAATGATGTGCCATGGAACGCGGATACAAAAGGGAATGCAAAATCCGTTTCTTATATGCGATACCATAACATACTTGATGTTCCTGTAGAAAAAGTAATTATGAAACGAAGTAATACGGGAGATACTTCAATATTGATGGGTGCGTATAATACATTCGACCCAATCGGAAATATACAAAAAACATATTTATTAGAAGCGACGAGCCCTGTTCCCATGAACCAGTTTCAGAAATCAATTTTTAGCGGACCTTTTTCCGGAGGAGATACTATTAAGATAGATAGTCGATATAGTTTGAATAAGGCGGTAAGATACGGAGGGGCCGCAGAAGATTATGGGGATGGAACTTTTTGGAAGGGACCGCATATAAATGAATATTTTGAAAACAAAAAAAATACTGCGGTTATTAATGATACAATCAATAATATTATTTTGGCTGTTTGTGAGAATGCTTCCTATAATGAAATAGCCTATACGTCTTTTGAGTCCATAAATGCCAAAGGGCGTTGGGTTTTTACTGGAGGGCTAACTATAGACCTAAGTTCTCCGACCGGTTCTAAGTGTTATGATATGGGTCAAGCTGGTGGCAATATAACGTGCTCGGGTTTAGACCAGAACAAAATCTACTTGTTAAGCTACTGGACAAAAAATGCTTCCGCATATCCTGTAACAGGTACAATCAGCGGATCAGTAAAGGAGGGACCCATATTGCAAGGCTGGACATATTTTGAACAAAAAATTACCGGCCAAAACGCTGTTGCTATTTCTGGCAGTGGCTATATTGATGAGATAAAGCTTTATCCTGCGGACGCTCAAATGAAATCATTTATATATGATGCAAAATCCAGGATGAGTGCAGAAACTGATGTGTCCGGTAAAATTATTTACTACCAGTATGACCCTTCCAATAGGTTGAGTCTTATTAAAGATCAATATGGTAAAATACTTAAACAGTATGCCTATAAACTGGCATTACAAAAAGTCAATTTTGATGGAGAGTATTATCTGAATCATGCGCAATCACAGTCTTTTACTAAGAATAATTGCTCTTCAGGACAGCCACAAAGTATTGTTTATGGTGTAGCAGAAGGTAAGTATAAATCAGCTATTAGCCAGGCAGATGCTGATCAACAGGCAACCAATGATATAGCAGCAAACGGACAAGCTTACGCAAATATTAACGCAGGCTGTCAGTTTTTTAGTCATGAACAAAGTATAACATTTACTCAAAATAACTGTTCTTCCGGATACTTTGGAATGGGTACTGCGAGTTATGGTGTGCCTGCGAATAAGTTTGTCTCTTTTATTAGTCAGCATGATGCTAACCAAATGGCAATTGCCGAATTGAATTCGATTAGTGCAAATGGCCAGACTGTTGCTAATCAAGGGCCCTGCCTTGAACTTATTCCGGTTTATTGCGGAGGTTCACTCAATGAAGATTTTGGGCTTGAACTATTCAATGCTGATTATAATGTAATGTTTTATTTTACAGTTAACAGTAATAATAGCACTGTTTATGTACCTGCGGGCAACTATTTTTTAAGAATAAATCCTATCAATTATACAATGGCTTATAATTATGTGGTAAATGATAATTATTATCAATCCGGGGAGATAGTGGCAACCTTTGATAATATTACCATCTCAGGTTCTAACTATAATAATATATACATATATGAATAATATGGTTAAAAAAATACTTATACTCTTTTTAACATTGAGCTCCACTGTTTGCTTTTCACAGAATATTTTCAGCTATTCTATTGAAAAAATGGACGGAGATACAACCTCTCTGTCTTTATTACGTGGAAAGAAGATATTGTTCGCAGGCTTTAGTCCAGTGAGCCCGGATGTAGGTTTGTTACAAAGATTAGATAGTATCTATTTACAGAATAAAACGAAATTGGAAATAATTGCGATGCCATTAACCGATTTCGGGGAAGGAATGCCGGATAGCAGTATATTGAACTTATTACGCAGAGATCTAAAGCTATCATTCACTATCAGCAAAAAACTAAGAGGGGGTAAAAGTTCAGAAGCGAATCAACATCCTGTAACAAGATGGTTGACTACTGTTCTGGAAAATGGGCATTTTAATACGGATATAACGGAGGTCGGCCAGTTATTTATCATCGATGAAGTTGGACGCTTATTTGGAATATTCCGAAAAAATGCTCCAATGTCAATTATTAATAAAGCAATACTAAAACAGCAGTAGGGTTGGAATAACGATTAACCAAGATTGCTATTTAAACTAAATGTATGCGCTCAAAAAAAGTATCTGGAATATTATTCCTTAGTCTAATTATCAGTGCAATTGGGCTTTCACAGTCCCCCGCTCAACCTCCTGCTGCATATGCTACAGGAGTAAGCCTCAACTATGTCCGTACCTGGGATGTGGTAAAACCAACGACTAATGTAGCGGATCTTACGACAGCTACACCGGTAACAACAGCGAAGATGACTACGCAGTACCTGGATGGCCTGGGAAGGCCTATTCAAACGGTAGTAAAGCAAGGGTCTTTGATAACCGGCGGCAACCCTGTGGATATGATCGACATGACGGAGTACGATGAGTTTGGCAGGGAGGTGCATAAATACTTACCCAGCCCGGCCAGTGGCACTGGTAATAACAACGGGTTGTTTAAACTGAACCCTTTTGCGCAGCAACAGAGTTTCTACAATACTTACCTGAGCGGCCAGGCAGGAGAAACCCCCGGTAGCACAGCTAACTGGGCTTACAGTAAAACCAACTTCGAGGCCTCACCCTTAAACAGGCCATTGGAAGCTTATGCACCTGGTGTAAGCTGGGTAGGTTCGGAGAGTACGACAAAAAAGTCGGTAAAAACCAACTACTGGATCAACACGGCTACGGACGCGGTAAGGATCTGGACGGTAACCGATGGTAGCACGGGCACTTTTGGCACTTATGCCACCACCACAACCTACCCAGCCGGGGAACTATACAAAACCGCTACCGAGGACGAACACGGTAAACAGGTGATTGAATTTAAGGACAAAAGCGGGCTGGTTATTTTAAAGAAGGTACAACTTACAGCGCTCAAGGACGATGGAACAACCGGTAAAAACCACGATGGTTGGCTAAGCACCTACTATATCTATGATGACCTGAACCGGTTAAGAGCGGTTATCCAACCGGAGGGTGTAAAAATGCTCAGTGACGCAAGCTGGGCACTGACGACCACCTTACTGGATGAACAGGCCTTCCGATATGAATACGACCACCGCAGCAGGCTGATCATGAAGAAGGTACCCGGCGCCGGTGAAGTGTATATGGTGTATGATCAAAGAGACCGGCTGATCATGACCCAGGATGCCAATATGCGCACGGGAACGGTAAGATGGCTGGTCACCAAATACGACGCGCTGAACCGTCCGATAGAAACGGGCATATTAAACAGCAGCACCGCCTTCACCAGCCATATAACTGCCGCAGCCGCAGCTACCCCCGGCACTTACCCTGCTACCACTAGTGGTTATGAACTACTGAGCGAAACGGGTTATGATACTTACACCGGTATTCCATCAGGACTATCCTCCACCTTCCTCACTACCTGGAACAGCCACTTACTGGCTGCCAGTAGCAGTTATCCTTATACCCAAACACCCCAGCAAAGTAATGCGACCAAGGGCATGGTTACCTGGAGCCGGACCAAGGTACTGGGTACCGCGAGCCAATACCTGGGCACGGTGATGCTCTATGATGATAAAGGAAGAGTGATTCAGACACAGACCCAGAATATCACAGGTGGCATAGATGTGATCACCACCCAGTACAGCTGGGCAGGCCTTCCCCTGCTCACGATCCATAAACAGGAAAAGGCGAACAGCCCGGCACAAACAACGGTATCGGTTACCAAAATGAGCTACGATGACCTGGGCAGATTAGTAGCAACGGACAAGAAATTACAAAACACCCTGGTGAACAGTAATGCGATGAGCGCTTACAAAACGATCGCCAAGCTGGAATATGATGCTCTAGGAAAATTAAAGACTAAGATCCTGTCTCCGGACTACGATGGCGGTGACGGTTTAGAGACTTTGGCCTATGACTACAATATCCGTGGCTGGTTACTGGGTGTGAACCGTGATTACCTGAAAGCCATACCCACAACAGAGAGGCGTTTTGGTTTTGAACTGGGTTATGACAAACAGGGCAACGAAGCCGGGGAGAACTATGCCAGGAGCCAGTACAATGGTAATATTACCGGCATGACCTGGAAAAGCATGGGTGATGGGGTAAGAAGGATGTATGACTTTGACTATGATGCAGCGAACCGTTTACTGAAAGGGGACTTCAAACAACAGAACCCCGGCGGCAGTACCTGGGACAATACCCTGGTGAACTACAATATAAAGATGGGCGATGGCAGCCAAGCTAACGTAAACGATGCCTATGATTACAACGGCAATATCAAAAGAATGCAGCAATGGGGCTTAAAACTCAACACCAGCGAACAGATAGACGACCTGCGTTATACTTATATAGCCGGCACTAACAAACTTAAAAGCGTCACGGACCTGAACAATGAAGCGGACACAAAACTGGGTGACTTCCGCACAGCGGCTACGCATAGCCAGGCAGCAGCTAAATCGGCTTTGACAGCAGGCAGTGCTTCATCCGCCTTTGAGGCCATTACCGACTATGCTTATGACAATAACGGCAACCTGACCACGGACAATAACAAAGCCATCAGCAGCATCGCTTACAACCACTTAAACCTTCCCCAAACGATCACGGTAACGGGTAAGGGTACGATTACCTATACCTATGATGCAGCGGGCAATAAACTACAAAAAACCACAACAGAGACAGGTGCGACTGTAGATGGCTTTACGACGAATATTACCACGACGACGACCTATATCGGCGGCGCAGTATACGAAAGTAAAACCTATAGCCATGCTTCCTTAAGTGCCAAGAACCAGCCAGACAAGCTGCAGTTCATTGGTATGGAAGAAGGAAGGATCCGGGTAAGAGAAACGGACAATACGTTCCAGTATGACTATATGCTGAAGGACCATTTAGGTAATGTAAGAATGGTACTGACAGATGAACTGAAGACCGACACTTATATAGCAGCTACTTTAGAACCAGCGACGATCACCGAGGAAGAAAAATATTATGACAACCTAACAAGCACCCAGTACAATAAACCATCCTGGTTCTCGGACCCGGTGTATAGTACTAACACCAAGGTAGCCCAGCTAAAAAACACAGCAGGCATCCAGAAGATAGGTCCAAGCATCCTGCTGAAGGTAATGGCGGGTGACAGCTATAATATAAGAGCCGCCAGTGGCTGGAACAGCGCTTCTTCGGCTACCAACAGTACCCCCAATGTACTGACAGACCTGTTTAATGCTTTAACGACAGGCCTGGCGGGTGTAAGTGGTGGTAAGGCTACGAGCACCCAACTAGCCAATAGCAGCAGTGGGCTGAACAGCGGCCTGACCAGTTTTTTAAGCGGCCAGCCTACAAGCGGCACCAAACCCAAGGCTTATTTAAACTGGATCGTGTTTGATGAGCAGTTTAAGATAGTGAGTACAGCCAGTGGTTCGGAACAGGTAGGGGCCAGTGGTACCACCACAATCCACACCAAAACAGGTTTAACGATCCCGAAGAACGGATATTTGTATATTTATACGAGCAATGAGGCTACAAATATCGATGTGTTCTTTGACAACCTGCAGGTGACACATACGAGGGGACCGATATTGGAAGAAACGCATTATTATCCGTTCGGGTTGACGATGGCGGGGATAAGTTCGAAGGCAGCCAATTCAACCTCTAATAAAATAAAGTTTGGTGGTAAAGAGCTACAATCAAATGAGTTCAGTGACGGTAGTGGACTTGAACAGTATGACTTTGGCGCTAGGAATTATGACCCACAGATAGGAAGATGGCATACTATTGACCTATTATGTGAAATAAGTAGGAGGTGGAGTGTTTACAACTATGCCTATAATAATGCTATTAGGTTCATAGACCCTGACGGCATGCAAGTGCTTGAAACGGAGGACCGGATAAGCTATACGGGTGAGGATGCTGTGAATGTCTTCAACGATTTAAAGGCGATGTCTGCAAAACGAAAAACAAGTACAACGGATGAAGCAAATGAAGATGAACCTATCAATAATGGACCTAAGACTGTATTGGTTCCAATATCCGAGAAAGCCTTTCCTACCATTTATAATAATTTGAAGAAGTCATTGGCGAAAGGGAAACCTATGACTATTACCTATGATTCCAACAGGAGTAACGCACGGAAACGACGTAGGGAGGCTTTAAAAAACACTCCAATCAAACCTGGATACGACAGGGATGAATATCCATATGCTTCGACGAAAGAAGGGGGGAATGGTGCTGATGTTAATTATGTCCCAACGAGTGAGAATAGAAGACATGGTGGACTGATTGGGGCTTTGGTTGTTGCAAATAACATGCAGTCTGGAGACATGTTCCAAATGGTTCTTATTCCCAACCTTCCAGATCCGGAACCAGAAACTTCTCCGAGTCCTGTACCTTCACCGGTTCCAATTGCAACTCCTACAAAAAGCCCAAGTTGGAGAGATAGAATTGGGGAGGCTGTTGGTTTGTCAGGTACAGCACTCACAATTTATATAATAATTTCTGAAGGAAGTAGGTTGTTTCCTCCTAGGAACTTGGTGCCTATTCCTTAACTTCGATTTTAAAAAATAAACTTAATAATGATGGATAAAATGAAAACGGTATTGAAAGAATTGGAGATTTTTTTAAGTGAATCAGATTGTCCCTTACTTACTCACTTTCAAGGAGGAATATCAGCTTCCGAAGTTGCTGATACATTTAGTAATTTGAAGTTCCCAATACGCGATGATATAAAACAATTGTACGAATGGAAAAATGGAGTAAGTGATTTATTTAAGAAAAAGACAGGAGAAATAGAGTTGTTTAGTAGCGGTATCATGATGCCATTGGAGCTTGCCACTAGTATGTATGTCTTAGAAGTAAAGGTTCAGAAATCCTTTAAAAAGGAGTTTTTTCCATTATTTACTAGCGGAGGAGGAGATTATATCTTGATTCATCTTGATGAAAGTAAGAAAACCTATGGACAGCTTTTTCTTTACTCCCCGGCCATACTTTTAAGCAGCAAACCAATGACTATTTATGATTCATTAACGACCCTGTTCCAAACGATCTTGAATATTTATCAAAGGGGAGGGTATTTTTTTAGTAAATCTGACAAGAGTTTGGAGATTGATTATGATATTGAAAAAGAGATATCAATAAAGCTGAATTCTAAGTCTGATTTTTGGCGGGAAAACTAATCAGTTCCTTGGAGCATGTTGCAGTTCATTGTTTACAACAATGAACTGCAAATAAAAGGTAACAATAAAACCCGGTATTAGACAGCCCCTTAGCTATTCGAAACTTGTAGTTTCGTAATAACTATGCTGTCGCCTGGCGATAAAATGATGATTGCAAAAGCTGTATTTACTTATGCAACGAACTATCATGATACTGCCAAAGTACATTAACGATCTTCCACTGGCCGTTTAGTTTTACCAGGTGCATATAGTCGATCCATTCATCGGCAATGAGTTTAACCGAAGCTGTTTTATCGGATACATCCAACAACTTTACTTCCTTTTTGGGATTAGCAGGAAACTTATCGCCTTTTTTGTTATAGCTCTCCGCCAGGATGACCATGGATTCGGTATTCGTCTCCCGTACATAATCTTTATTAGTGGCTTTATCGGTCCAGAAAGTACGTTTTACCATGCGGGGATGTAAGGCCTTTTCCATCTGGTTGGGATTAGGCGTATGCTGCGATTCAATATAATCCAGCGCTGCCTGCTGAATGGCCAGGCTATCGGCTTTTGTCTGGGAAAAAGTTTGGATACAGATGAATAGTAAAAACAAGACAAGGAAATATTTCATGGCTATTTATTTTATAAGGACATTATTAAAATTACGATGATGCCGGTAATGAAAAACATGGTTATAAATAAGGCGATTAGAAGTGGCGTTACTTTCCCGGCTTTATGCTTTCAGCTTTTAACTTTCTGCCCGTGTTATATGGCCCACAGGCTGCCCGATGTGCAGGGGCAGTGCGCAGCACCGGAGCGATAGCGGAGCCCGGAACAGCGGGAACGGGAGCCGGGCCGGATTACTGCAGCTGACAGCCCCTAATAAATTAGATAATTTGATAATGAGATAATTTGGAAATGTTAGAAACTACCTGCTTTCAGCTTTTAGCCTTCCGCTTTCCGCCTTTCCCAAAAATAATTATCTAAAAATATTAGTTTGATATTGCTAAATGATTTAGTTTTGGTTGTTCAAAAAACTTTTAAGACAGGATACGCATAAATACTAATTTTGGCTATGGCAAAAACAGAAAAAAACACTGAAATTATGGAAAGCAACAGCGAAAAACTGAAGGCCCTGAAGCTGACAATGGACAAGATTGACAAGGATTTTGGTAAGGGAAGTGTGATGATGATGAACGAAAAGCCTGTAGTAGCGCAATCGGTGGTATCTACCGGCTCCATTGGGCTGGATATTGCCCTGGGCATCGGTGGTCTGCCACGCGGCAGGGTGATCGAGATCTACGGGCCGGAATCTTCGGGTAAAACAACCGTGGCCACCCACGTAATTGCCGAAGCACAGAAAAAAGGCGGCATGTGCGCCATTATAGATGCGGAACATGCTTTTGATAGCGCCTATGCGCAAAAACTAGGGGTAGATGTAGATAATTTATTAATATCCCAGCCCGATTATGGCGAGCAGGCTCTGGAGATTGCCGACCGCCTGATCCTTTCCGGCGCCCTGGACGTGGTGGTGATTGACTCAGTAGCCGCCCTGGTGCCCAAAGGCGAGCTGGAAGGTGAAATGGGTGACAGCAAGATGGGTTTACAGGCCCGTTTAATGAGCCAGGCCTTAAGAAAATTAACGGCTACCATTGCCAAGACCAATACCATCTGCATCTTCATTAACCAGTTAAGGGAGAAGATCGGTGTGATGTTCGGCAACCCCGAAACCACTACGGGTGGTAATGCCTTAAAGTTTTATGCATCGGTAAGGCTGGATATCCGCCGCAGTACACAGATCAAGGACGGTGACGAAGCCATTGGTAACCGCGTAAAAGTGAAAGTGGTGAAAAATAAAGTAGCCCCCCCTTTCCGCTCTACCGAGTTTGATATCATTTTTGGCCAGGGTATTTCCAAAACGGGTGAAATTATTGATATGGGCGTAGAGCTGGGCGTGATCCAGAAAAGCGGTAGCTGGTTCAGCTATAACAGCGATAAACTGGGCCAGGGCCGTGATGCGGTGAAACAACTGCTGATCGACAATCCCGAATTATCTGCTGAGCTGGAAGGAAAGATCCGCGAGAAAGTGAAAGAAATGCAGGAAGCATCATAAATTTTTAGTTTTTTAGTAAACGATGGGTTAGTAAGTATGCCGCTTTATTTCTATAGAGCGGCTTTTTTATTACTTAACCTATATCAACAGCGGACAAATAAAAATCCCACTATTTTTGTGGAGTAAATTTTAAAGAACATGAGTAATTCACCCGGCAATACGACTAAAGCCAAAAGCACTTTTAGTACAAAAGCCCTGGCCAGCCTGAGCGCTTTGTTATTTATTGGCAGTAGTATGCACTGGGTTTTGTGGGAAACTGAAAAGATCAGCGCCTATCATTTTGCGACGGGACATTTTTTTACCACCGCAAAATCACTATTTAATATTGACAACCCGGTACCGGAATTATCCCTGGTAAATAATATTTTTTGGCTGATACCCGTATTGGCCCTGGTAACGATAGTACTGGAGTTGTTTAAGAAAAAGAATACCTGGATCACTACCATTACAGGTATATTGACCCTTAGCTTAGCTACCGTATTTGTGCTGTTTACTGACTTTTTGGTGACCATGGGTTATGTAAAATCACTGACAGCCGCGCTTTTACCTTTCTTTTACCTGTCTGTTTTTTGTGCTATCCTGTTAATTGTTCTTTCATTAAGGCATAATATTTTTTTATTGATAATGGCCCTGCTGATCGGCCCCTTTGCAACCTGGGCGGCCTTTGCCTTCGTCACCAACCAGGAAATGAACAAAACCTTTGAGGGAACCGAGAGCCTGAAACCGGATTATACTGTTAACGCACTGGACCTGATAAAGGAAGTGACCGCCAATGATACGGCCAGCAGCCGGAAGTACAGGGATAAAATACTGGAAGTAAACGGCCGGATCACGTCCATTGAAAATGCCAATGATTCGACCATTAACCTGCAAATGGCTGATACAACAACGGGCTCTTATATCGTTTTTCCGTTTTATAATAAAACTTTATCGCAGGTTAAAACGTTACAGGAAGGCGACAGCATTTCCATAAAAGGCGCTTTTACCGGTAGCATGTACAGCGAGATACTGGAAACCACCATCATCAATTTTGAAAGGAACACCCTAAACAAACAAAACAAATAAAAGAACAATTAACATGAAAAAGACAATTTTATTCCTGGCTTTAGTAGCACTTACCGGTAGCGTTTTTGCTCAAAAGAAAACCACTACGGCTGCAGTTGTAGCTTTTGATGCTACTACTCCAAAAGACAAATTCCCTAAAGCAGAAAACAAAACCGGCATTGCCAGCATTGATCCCAAAAGCGGCGCTATTGCTTTTGAAGTTGCCGTGGCCAACTTTGCTTTTGAAAACCCAAAGATCCAGGAACATTTTAACAGCGAAAGATGGTTGAATTCTGCCGCTTTTAAATCTTTTACCTATAAAGGCAAACTGAAAAATGCCAAAGCGGTAAACTTTGCCAAAGATGGTACTTACACCGCTGAAGCAGAAGGTGAATTAACTGTAAAAGATAAAAAACAAACCATCACTACCCCTGTAACCATTGTGGTTGCCGGCAAAACCATCAAAGCTACTTCAGAATTTAACCTGACCCTGGCTGATTACGGTGTAATGGCTGATGGCGAGAAAGTATCAAAAACACCTAAAGTAACGGTGAACGCTGAGTTTAAATAATTAACAGCCCTGAACAAGGATAAAAGGCCAACGTGATTCACGTTGGCCTTTTTGTTGTTTTATAGAAAGGCTTCAACTAAAATCCGGTAAGCCCTTTACCGGTAACTTCATTTGCAAATTACCAAATTGCCTCATTAACCTACCTTTGCAGGCAATGGCACAGAAAAAATTAGTACGTTTTGCGGAGCTCACCACCTTTAGTAATGTGTTGCAATACCCAGAGGGTATGCCCGGCAACTGGCATAATTTCTTTAAAAATAATAACCCCATTACGCTGGAACTGGCCTGTGGTAAAGGCGAGTATGCGGTGGGTTTGGGGCAGTTATACCCCGATCAAAATTTTTTAGGCGTTGACCTGAAGGGTAACCGTATCTGGGTAGGTGCTAAAAAAGCATTGAATAATGGTTTGACCAATGTGGGCTTTTTACGTACCCAGATCGATCATATTACCCAATACTTTGCGCCAGGCGAAGTGCAAAACATCTGGATCACTTTCCCCGATCCGCAATTACGTTTATCCAAGGCCAAAAAAAGATTGACCCATCCCCGCTTTTTACGCTTGTACCAGCAAATACTGGCCAAAGACGGGTTTATCAATTTAAAGACAGATAGTCCTGACCTGTATCATTTTACCAAACTGGTAATTGACATGTATGGCTGTACTATTCATGAGGATATAGATAACCTGTATGCTTTACCGGAAAGAAGCGCCGCCCTGCAGATCAAAACACATTATGAAGGCCTGGATATTGCACAAAGCAACCGTATACATTATATAAGGTTCAGCCTGCCTGATGTAATAGAAGGACCAGAGAAGGACAAAGCCTTACAACAATTGCTGCAACATGAGCAAACTGACTGAAGGGATACATTTTTACTTTAATGAAGCGGGACTAATGGTACTGACCCGAACCTTTCATTTACAGCGTGGCTACTGTTGCGGTAACGGGTGTTTGCATTGTCCTTATGATTACGAGCAGGTACCGGAGCCGCAACGCACAGCACTCTTACAAAAAAGAAAAGACAAGGCCGATAATAATCCTGACACCGAAGAAAAATAATACCATGGCTGCTAAAAAAAACAACCAACCCGCCATTAAACAAATTAAGCCATCCGGAAAAACGGATGAGAATTTTTTTACATGGGTATATGCTGTTGCCCGGCAGATACCTAAAGGCCGGGTTACCTCCTATGGCGCTATTGCCGCCAGCCTGGGTGCCAAATCATCGGCCCGTATGGTTGGCTGGGCCATGAACGGTGCGGGTAAAGTAAAACCTAAAGTGCCTGCACACCGGGTAGTGAACCGTAACGGTATGTTATCGGGAAAGATGCATTTTGAAACACCTGATGCCATGGAAAAGTTACTGGCTAAAGAAGGTATTAAAGTAAAAGATGATAAGATAGTAGATTTTGAAAAACACTTTTGGGATCCTGCCACAGAGCTGTAAACACAAACATTTGCTAGTACCGTTCATCATTTTATTTCCGATTGCGTAAGCAAGCTATTGACCTGCACAATACTTTCGCATCCCATCATTAACACAGGATATGAAAAAATTATTATTGTTATTACTCAGCGCATCAGCATCAGCTACTGCATTTTCACAGGAAGTAGAGATGGACGGTGTAACGATTACTTCTGCATTAATAGAAAAAAGAGCTTCTGAAACGGGGCGTAATATTGTTATTATTAAAGGTTCACAATTCCAGAACCTGCCGGTACATTCCATTGATGATCTATTGCGTTTTGTGCCCGGAGTAGAGATACAGGCCCGCGGCCCCATGGGCTCGCAAAGTGATATTACCCTGCGTGGCGGCACCTTTCAGCAGGTATTGGTATTATTGGATGGTATGCGGCTGAATGACCCGAACACAGGGCATTTCAGCAGTTATATACCTTTAGCCCCCGCCGAAATTGAACGCATTGAGGTGTTAAAAGGTCCTTCATCGGCTATCTATGGAGCAGATGCTGTAGGCGGTGTGGTACATGTAATTACCAAAACATTTGTCGCACAACAACAGGGCATTACAAAAACCAGCGCTAACGGCCAGCTGGCGATTGGTGAATATGGCTTTAATAATATTACGGCAGGCATTGCCCATACCAAAAATAAATTCAGTGTAAGCGGCGGGGTATTGATCAATAATGCGGAAGGTGCACAACAAAGAGGCACCAAAGGATTTATACATAACAGTAGTGTATCAGCATCGGCCAAATACCAGTTTAACAATAACTGGAGCGTAGCTTATCGCCTGTCATATGACCGCAGGAATTTTGGCGCACAGAATTTTTATACTACGTTTTTATCAGATACAGCCCGGGAGAAAGTGGCTACCTGGTGGCAGCAACTGCGTGTTGCTTACCAAAAGGGTAATCACCGTTTAACCATTGATGCCAGTTATAAAACACTGGATGATGATTACCGTTTTAACAGTTTAGCTATAGCCAATAACAACGAATCAAAACTGGCACAGGCTTTAATTTCGCACCAGTATAACTTTAGTCCTAAAACTATTTTAACAACCGGCTTTAATTACCAGCAAAAAATGATCAAGTCTAACGACAGGGGTGACCACTCCCTGTTTTTAGCTGCACCATTTGTATCACTGGTACAAAAAATAGGACAGCATGTTTTTTTACAACCTTCCCTGCGGCTTGAGATGGTGCAACATAACGATCCTGAATTGGTACCACAGTTAACGGCATCGTATAAAGCGGACCAATGGCAGTTCAGGGTAAGTGGTGGTAAAACGATCCGTGATGCGGACTTTACCGAAAGGTTTAACAACTACAACAAACCCCTGGTAACCGGCGGACGTATTGGTAACCCCGATCTGCAGGCCGAGCACTCCTGGAGTTATGAAGCCGGCGCCGACTGGTTTTATCATAACAGGCTTAAAATATCGGCTACGGTTTTCCAGCGTCAGCACAGCCGTTTAATTGACTATGTGAACACGGCCTATGCCGATATGCCACGTAAAGAAAACCTGTCGCCAACAGGTACTTATGCTCTGGCTAAAAACATTGCGAAAGTGAACACCAGCGGCCTGGAAACTGATATACAATACACACAGCCGATCAGCAGTAAACAACAGTTAGCTGTAAACGCAGGCTTTATCTGGTTAAGCAGCAAGAGCAGTAATAATACAGCATCCTTATACGTATCCTCGCATGCGCGTGTGCTGACCAACTTTAGTGTACAATACAATGTATGCAACTTTAGCCTGGCGCTGACCGGTTTGTACAAACACCGCAGACCCGACGCAACGGTAGGTGGCATTAATGCTAAACTTACTTCGGATTACTTTATCATGAATGCAAGACTGTCCTATGCCTTACTGAAAAACAGGCTGAGCTTTTTTGTACAGGCTGATAATGTATTTGACCGTTCTTACAGCGACCTGCTGGGGGCTATTATGCCGGGCCGATGGGCTATGGGCGGGGTTAAATTTAATTTTCAAAAATAACAGCGGCCTGATGCCCGCAGGGTGTAAGAAATAAGGTTTAAGGTATAGGGCTGTGGCTCTATACCTTAAACCTTACAACCCTATACCATATGCCTTCTTCACATGCTATCTGTAAATAAGATATTAATTACAGGGTCTCTACCCTGTCAACCATAATAGAATCTATTACAGCACCGGCATTAAATTTAATATTTACTCTTAAAAACACCTTTTCATTCACAGGGCTGTTCAATATCCATTTACCGGAAAGGCCCATATCCGGGTCGTAAGCGGTTTTGGTGTTTTTATAGAACAATGACAGGCGTTGAAAATAAATACTATAGGCCGGCAGGGCTTTAATATTCACCAGTTTATTATACAGGCCGCTCACTGCATCATTTTGCTGAACGGACTGGTTGGGAACGGCATCCCAGGGCCAGCTGTTCAATATCTGGCCGGCATTGTTATAAATACTTTTTACCTTATCGTTCTCAAAGAATATCTGTACGCCATTGGCGCTTGCAGTGGAAGCATCTAAAAAAACACTGTGGTACAGGGGGAGTTTATCCTTTATAGCCGCCAGGTCGGTAAAAATATTATTGACCACGCTGATGGTTTTGATATTTTTCTCTTCACTTAAAGCCTGTGCTTTGTTATACACAGTGGTATGATCATCCCCTACGGCAATACCCCAGTAGCTACCACTGGTAAGGGTATCGCTGGTTACAATTTGGGTAGGCTGATCAAATCCTTTGGAACCTTTAAAACAGCTAATAAAAAAAATGCTGCTACACAGGGCTAACGCCACATAAACTTTTGACATGTTTTATTATTTGCCAACCTGACAACCCGTGAAGGTATATCGTTGCATATAAAACCGCCGGTATGTATGCGGAGATTGCAAAAAAACAAAACCCCTTCATAAAGAAGGGGTTCGGCATATTAAATAGCTTTTTCGTAATGTTCGGCCACTTTTGCCCAGTTGATCACGCTCCAGATCGCTTTTAAATAATCGGGACGTTTGTTCTGGTATTTCAGGTAATAAGCATGTTCCCATACATCAATACCTAAGATCGGGGTTCCTTTTACTTCCGCTACATCCATTAATGGATTATCCTGGTTGGCAGTAGAAGTTACTTCCAGTTTGCCATCTTTTACAATTAACCAGGCCCAGCCACTACCAAAACGGGTAGCGCCGGCAGCGCTTAGCTTTTCATGTAAGGCATCCAGGGAGCCGAAAGTACTGTTGATAGCGTCGGCCAGTTTACCACTTGGGGCAGCGCTGTTTGGCGTTAAAATTTCCCAGAAAAAACTGTGGTTCCAATGACCGCCGCCATTGTTACGAACCGCAGGGGAGATAGCGCCGGCGTTCTTAACAAGTTCTTCTAAAGACTTTGATTCGTTTTCAGTGCCTGCAATGGCTTTATTTAAATTGTCAACGTATGCCTGGTGGTGCTTGCCATGGTGAATCTCCATGGTTGCTTTGTCAATGTGTGGTTCCAATGCATCGGTAGCATATGGTAACGCGGGTAATGTAAATGCCATAACTAATGTGTTTAAAATTAAGCTGACTAATATTAATAGGTAACAAATTTATTAAGACTTTGTTGATTGACAATGGTTAGAAAACACAATAAAAAACTTAATTAATACTGCAATATTTTGCGTTTTACGCAATTTTCGGGCCAGTAAACTTGCAAATAATTGCCAACAATTGCGGTTTTTGTACGAAACTTATTGTATATTTAGTTCCTACTCCTAAAAACAACTGCTATGAAGTTAAAACCTTATTGCAAGGTAGTATTACTGTTACTACTCTTTTTACCCTCCATTATGTATGGCCAGGCAAAACAAATTACCGGTACGGTGAAGCTCGCATCCGGGGAACCTGTAGCCAACGCTACCGTTAATCAGAAAGGCACTACCAACACGGTGATTGCCGATGAGAACGGTAAATTCAGCATTGCAGTTACAGGACGGAACGTGGTGCTGACCATCAGCTCGGCAGGATATACCACACAGGACATTACGGTAGGCACTGCTACGGAATATGATGTGGTATTGGCGCCCAATGCGGGCGAGCTGGACGATGTAATTGTAGTAGCTTATGGTACGTCTACCAAACGCTCTTTTACCGGATCGGCCAGTGTCATCAAACAGGATGCGCTAAAGGACATGCCTACTACCTCATTTGAAAATGCGCTTACCGGCAGGGTTGCCGGCTTACAGGTAACGCAAAGCAGCGGCCAGGCAGGTGCTGTTTCAACCCTGCGTATCAGGGGTATTGGTTCAATGAATGCAGGTAATGACCCGCTTTATGTAATTGATGGCGTGCCGGTGGCATCAGGCAATGCAGGCCAGCTGGGCAGCCAGATCCTCACTACCAATAATATAATGAATACCCTGAACCCGGCTGATATTGAGACCATCACGGTGCTGAAGGATGCAGCAGCCTCTTCCTTATACGGATCAAGAGCGGCCAACGGTATCGTACTCATCACCACCAAAAGAGGCCGGTCCGGTAAACCGGTGATCGGTTTAAGGAGTACGGTAAGCTTTACCCCAAGCTGGGCAACGGATAACTATGAGCCGGCCGGCGTACAGGAACAGGTGAATATGTTATACCAGGTATTTCATGATTTAAATACAAGTGCCGGAAGTACTGATGCGGCAGCAAACACAAATGCGTTAAGCCGTTTGAGTACAAGATTTAACAGGCATGGATATGATTTTAGTACTGCTGGTCCGGGCCGGTATGAGAACGTAAAAATTACAGGACGAACCGATGGTATTGAAAACAGGGATGGAAGATATTTTAACTGGGAAGATGCTTTATTTGGAACCGGTTATTATAACACCAATGATCTCTCAATAAGTGGTGGCAACGCAGGTACAACCTATTACTCTTCTCTTTCTTATACAAAAGACCAAAGCAGGATAAAAGAAAATGAATTTGACAGGATATCGGGCAGAGTAAACCTTAACCAGAAAGTTGGGAAGGCAGTGGAATTGATGACCAATCTGAACATATCAAAGAACAGGCAGTCGGGCTTTAATGACAGCCGCAATACCGGCGGAAATGTTTTTTTTCAATCCCGTAATTTATTGTGGCCTTTATACTGGCCCACAGATTATAAAACAGGTCTGCCGTTTACAGCCCGCTATGGAAGCCTGGCTTATAATAACGAGTATTATAAAAATGAGTGGGACACCAGGTCTAACACCCTTAATATTGGCGCTGTAGGTGGACTAACGATACATCTTTTACCGTCCTTACGACTAAAATCGGTATTGTCATATAACGATAACAGGGTAAGAGAAATGCTGTATTATAGCGCCAAGCATTTTAATGCGCAATCTGATACCGGTAGTATCAGAGAGTATTTAACCGCATTTACAAAGACAGTATCTTCTACAACGCTTAATTACAATGAGAGTTTTGGTAATCACAACATTGATGTTTTAGTAGGCTACGAAGCAGAACAAAATAAAACAGACTATATGTTGTCATCGGGTATTAAACTTCCTTCAAGTGGCTTAATTACTGTTGCTACAGCTGGTCAAACCTCGGCAAATGCTTACAGCTGGGGTAATAATCTTGTATCCTATTTATCCCGTTTAGAATATAACTATAACCAAAAATATTATGCCTCCTTTTCTTATAGAAGGGACGGTTCTTCAAGGTTGGCTCCTGAAACAAGATGGGGCAACTTTTGGTCTGTTGGCGCTTCCTGGAATATTGATAAAGAAAAATTTATGAGCAATATTGAGGCTATCAGTAGTTTGCGATTAAGAGCTTCATATGGTATCAATGGTACGCAGCCCAGTTCACTTTTTGGATGGAGATCTTTAGTAGGGTACACATTTACCTATTCTAATCAACCCGGCAGCGGAATCAATACGGTTGGTAACCGGGATTTAAAATGGGAAACAAATTACAATACAGATATAGCTTTGGAGTTCGGGTTGTTTAAGCAAAGACTTACCGGCTCGGTGGAATATTTTAACAGGGCATCAAAAGACCTGTTGCTGGATGTACCCACGGCTACCACTACCGGTTATTCTTCAGTACTCGCTAATATAGGGGAACTGAATAACAGGGGTATCGAGATAGACCTGGGCGGTGATATCATTAAAAACAAAGACCTGCGTTGGGGCGCTTCCGTAAATGCTACCTTCTTAAAAACCAAAGTGGTTAAATTATACAGAAGTGAAGGCGCCACAACAGGAAATGATATTATTTGGAACGATCCCACAGGTGGTGATGCCAGGGCGCAGTTTATTTACAGGGAGGGATCTCCTATATATTCTCTTTATGGATTTGAATGGGCTGGAGTACATCCAACAACCGGCAGAAATGTATGGTACGTAAACGACCCCACCAATGACAAAGCCGGTGATTTTGAATATAACGGCAGAGGTGCTACTTATACATTTGGCAGCGCTAACAGGATTATTATTGGCGATGCATCACCAAAAGTATATGGCGGTTTTACCACTGACCTGGAGTATAAAAACTTTACACTGGCCTTAAACTTTATATATAAAATCGGCGGAAAAATTTATGATGGTGCGTTTAAAGATGTGGCAGATGATGGTTACTATTGGGAGCGCATCAGGGCACAGGAAACCTGGGATAATATGTGGACTGATAATAACAAGAACGGCACTTTGCCTAAGTTAAGCGGGAATGACCTGATAGACCCCATGCAGTACAGCACACGCCAAATGCATGATGCCAGTTTTGTAAGATTAAAAAATATTACGCTTGCATACAGGTTGCCGTTGGATATTATCCAAAAAGTAAAACTGACCAATGCACGGGTATTTATTAATGGCACCAACCTGTTTACTGCGGCTAAGTACAAAACTGCTGACCCCGAAGTAAACCAGTATGGCACACGTGGCTGGGAAACGCCATTTGGTAAAACATTCACTTTTGGCCTTGAACTTAACTTCTAAACATTGCATAACCTAAAATATAGGAATTATGAATAAGAAAAATATACTTGCCACAGCTTTGATAGCCATGGTAATTTTTATCACCTCATGTAGTAAAAGCTTTTTAGATGTACCTCCCACTAATCAGGGAGATGCAAATGATTTTATTAAAACGGCTGCTGATGCAAAAATTGCCATAAACGGTATCTCACGTAAAATGATCAGCTCGTCATATTACGGGAGAACCTTTGTATTATACGGCGATGCAAAAGGGGGTGACCTGACCGTTTTTTCGCAAGGTCGTGGGCTTGATAATTTGTATACGTTTAACCATGCTCCTACATCCGGAAGTTATGGGGATATATGGTCCACACTGTATGATATTTTGCTACAAATAAATTCGCTACTGCAAAATATTGATAAACTCATCAGTAATGGATCTACTGAAAATTTTGATGTGTATAAAGGACAGGCATTAACACTCAGGGCCCTGATTTATTTTGACCTTGTTAGATTATATGGCGAACCGTATAACGAAAATAAGTCGGCTTATGGTGTCTCAAACATTACTACGCCAATACCTGTATTCTCACAGCCGTTAAGGAATACAGTAGAAGAAAACTATACACAAATAATAAAAGACCTCACAGATGCCGCACCATTATTACCTAAAACAAAGCTAAACGGTTATATAAACTACTATGGAAATAAAGCTATATTGGCCAGGGTTAACCTGTATATGGGTAATAACGCGGGAGCATTAACTGCTGCTGAAGAAGTAATTGGTGCAACAAGCCTGTATTCCTTATATTCAAACGCCAACTGGGTTAATTCATGGAAAGCACAATATGGTTCCGAGTCAATTTTTGAACTCGCTGTACTCCCAACTACCGGTGGAGATTTAGGTAATGCTTCACTTGGTGCCTATTTAAGAGCGCAAGGAAGAGGAGGCGCTGCCATTTTAGGATGGTTTGGAGCAAGTGATTACTATTTAGATCGTCTTAAACAAGATGCAACGGATGTACGCTGGGGTGTAATGGGGCCGGATGAAAGATCAACAACGCCCAATCCCAGATTAGGAGCCTGCTATAAATATAGTGGGGGTACCGATTTATCGGGCGATGGAAAAGGTGTTTCAACCGCAGTAAACATCAAAGTGATCCGTTTATCCGAAATGTATTTAATAGCTGCCGAAGCGGCATTACCTACCAATAAGCTGAAAGCATCCAATTACCTGAACGAAATTCGGAAACGGGCACCGGCTTTAACACCCAGCACAGAAACAACCGTTACCCTCGATATGATCATTGATGAAAAAAGTAAGGAGTTATTCGGGGAAGGACATCGTTTCTTTGATATGATCCGCCTGAACCGTTCTATAACCTTTAATGATGAGTACATCGGGGCGGCCATTACGCATCGTGCAAAAACAATCGACCGTACTTTCTTTAAAACAATTTTGCCTATTGCACAGTCCGAAATAAATGCAAATCCGGGCTTAAAGGCACAACAGAACCCTAATTATCAATAAACAGTTTATAACCGGAATAAAAAAGTCGTACACCAAACGGGTACGACTTTTTTTTATCTTCTTTGTTTAAAAAACGCTTTCATTAAAGCGGCACATTCCTCCTGCAATACACCGGTTATGATCTCGGCTTTGGGATGAAAAGGAGAGCGCTGCTGTGTTAAACGCTGGTGTCCGTTTTTTTCATCACCGGCCCCCCATACTATTTTACTGACCTTGCTCCAATAAACGGCGCCTGCACACATCAGGCAGGGCTCTACGGTAACATATAAAGTAGCATCGGGCAGGTACTTGCTCCCTATTTTACTGAAAGCAGATGTGAGTGCGATCATCTCCGCATGTGCGGTGGGGTCATTCAACCGTTCAGTCATGTTATGCCCCCTGGCAATGATCCGGTTTTGCATCACCACTACCGCGCCAATGGGTATTTCTTCTTCTTCAAAAGCAAGCTGCGCCTCCAGTAATGCCTGCTGCATAAAATATTCGTCGGTCATGTAAACGCTAAACTTTTATTGGCCGGTTAAATTGTAGATCACCTGTATATCTTTCAGTATTTTATCAAAATCCAGGTTCAGGTCTTTTAATAACCCGGTTTGTAAATTAAACACCCAGCCATGAACGGTAGGGTATTTATTTTTGATATATGATTGCTGCACACTGGCCAGTTTACTTACATTAATGCATTGTTCCTGTACATTAAGTTCTACCAGGCGGTTATAACGTTGTGTTTCATCTTCAATGGCGTTCAGCTCATTCATATGTAAGCGGTAAACATCCCGTATATTCCTTAACCAGGGGTTCAGTATGCCCATATCCTTTGGCTGCATGGCCGCTTTAACACCTCCGCAATTATAATGCCCGCAAACAATAATATGTTTTACGCCCAAATGAACCACGGCATAATTAATAACCGACATTACATTTAGATCTGTAGCACATACCAGGTTGGCAATATTGCGGTGTACAAAAACCTCGCCCGGCTCCAGGCCCATGATATCGTTGGCCGGCACCCGGCTGTCGCTGCAGCCGATGTATAAGTAATCCGGCGTTTGATCGCGGGATAGTTTGGTTAAAAAATCGGCATCGGTAGCAGTTTTTTCGGCCACCCATTTTTTGTTGTTCTCAAACAGTTGCTGGTAATTAGGCATAAAAAGTGTTTTAGGTTATAAGTTATAATTCGTCATTAAATCCTGCTGTTTTGTGGCCGCCATCGCAGTAAGGTTTGTTTTTTGAGTGGCCACAACGGCAAAAGGCGGTAATATTTGCTTTGGCTTCCTGTTTTCCCGTTTTATCTTTTACCTGTATGGCGCCATGTACTAACAGGGGGCCATTATGCATTACTTCAATAGTAGTAGCGCTTGTATCAGGTGTAGCTGCTGTATCGGGAGCATTATTATAATAATAGCTGAGTGCACCGCTGGGGCATTTATCTACCTGTGCGGCAATAGCGGCAGTTTCCCCGTTCTCCATTTTTATCCATGGTTTTTCCCTGGGATTAAAAACAAGCGGCAGGCCGGTAGCCTGTTTCCAGCATACGGTGGAATGGATACATTTTGCGGGCTTCCACACCACGGTTATATCGTTATTCGTATATTTTTTTGTGATCTCTTTTTCCATGAGCGGGGTGTTTTAACTGTTTTCAAATTTACATTGCTTCTATCAAATGGCAACGCATAGTATTTATAACAAGGTTGCACTCCCGATTGTTTTTTCCGACTGATCAGGCTGTTGTTGCGTCGCACACTTCAGCTGCAGCAACGCTATCAGCAAGGCACGGGTCATAACCTGTAAACAAAAAACACCAGCAAGGCTGGTGTCTCCCTGTTATAAAACAGCAATATTAATCTAAAAACAGGTCCGTATACAGGTCTGCCCCCGGAATAACGGAATAACTGCTCAGGTCAGTAATGCCTTCGGCGGCAAAAACGGCCTCATCAATAAAACAATTGCCGGTTACCTGGCTGGCAGGTTTGGTAACAATATAATACACCGCATCGGCCAGTATAGCCGGGGTACGGCTCATTTTTGCCAGGGTTTCGCCTCCCAGTAAATTGCGTACAGCCGCCGTATCAATCGTTGTTCGCGGCCATAAGGCATTGGAGGCAATATTGTATTGCTTAAACTCGGCGGCCCAGCCTAAAGCCATCATGCTCATATTGTATTTGGCCATGGTATAGGCTATATGTCCTTTTAACCATTTGGTAGCTAAACTAATAGGCGGCGACAGGGTAACAATATGGGCGTTATCCGATTTTTTTAAATGCGGTACGCAGGCCTGGGTTACAAAAAAAGTTCCTCTTACATTAATATCGTGCATCAGGTCAAACCGCTTGGGTTCGGTTTGTTCGGTATTGGTAAGTGCAATGGCCGATGCATTATTAATGAGTATATCAATGCCGCCAAAAGTTTCAACGGCTTTATTAACGGCTGCGGCTATCTGGTCTTCGTAGCGGATATCGCATTGTACGGCCAGTGCTTTACCACCTGCTGCTTCAATTTCCTGTGCAGATGAAAAAATGGTACCACCCAGTTTTGCATTCTCCTCTACTGATTTAGCTACTACCACAATATTTGCCCCTTCGGCAGCCAGGCGTAAGGCAATAGCTTTACCAATACCCCTGCTGGCGCCGGTAATAAATACAGTTTTATTTTTTAATGACATATGCAAGCTTTTTGAAAAGTATTTGTAAATGTATTGATTGAGATTAAGTAAACCTAAAGTAATAATACGAATTGGCAAGTATATTTAACAAGCTTTTTTTTAGCCAAAAATGCGCTGGTGTGAATTAATAATGGGTGTTACTTTTACTGCGAACTAGAAAATAGTTTTATCCAACCCTTTGAAAAATCCGGTTTGACAGTAAGGCCCGGCACTATAAATTATTTTGAGGCTTTTTTTTAAATGAGTCCCGTTTAAATCCTAATACCCGTTGATGAAAACCTTTTGAGGAACCGTCCAGTAATCGTTTTTGGCCTCAAAAAAACACGACCCGCTTTTGCGGGTCGGTTTTTTTAATGGTCTTATTAATGCTCTGGCAAAACGGGTTTGGTTTGCACAATAGCTTCAATTTTTTCAATAACCGCTTTATCTAATTTTGGTAATACCTCCAGGGCTTTAAAGTTTTGTAATAACTGCTCCTTATTGGTAGCACCTAATATGGTAGTAGTAACATGCGGGTTGGTTAAACACCAGGCAATACTTAGTGCGGGCAATGGCACATCGATATCTTTGGCTAACTGTGCCAGTTGTTTTACTTTATCAATAAAACCATCTTTTATCCAGCGGTCTTTTAACCAGTCAAAACCCTGGATGGCAAAACGGCTGTTCTCCGGTATGCCCTCATTGTATTTACCGCTTAATAAACCGGATGCCAGGGGGCTCCAGGTGGTAGTGCCCATACCTACCGTATTAAATACCATGCGGTATTCGTTCTCCATTTTATTACGCTCAAAGAGGTTGTATTGCGGCTGTTCTACCGATGGGCCTATTAAATGGTGCTGGGCCGCAATGCGGTGGGCCTCCATGATCTCTACCCCGCTCCATTCGCTGGTACCCCAGTATAATATCTTGCCTTGCTGTATTAACTGGTGCATGGTCCATACTACTTCTTCGATCGGCACTTTTTTATCGGGGCGGTGGCAAAAATAAAGGTCCAGGTAATCCACCTGTAAACGTTCCAGCGCTTCATGACAGGCTTCCACCAGGTGTTTACGGCTAAGGCCGGTTTGGTTGGGTTTATTTTTTTCACCCCGCCATCCCCAGAAAGCCTTACTGCTGACCGTATAGGAACTGCGTTCCCAGTTTTTCTTTTTCAGCACCCGGCCCATCATTTTCTCACTTTCGCCCAGGGCATAAATTTCGGCATTGTCAAAAAAATTAACCCCGTTGTCGTAAGCAATGCCCATCAGCTCATCGGCAACACTATCATCAATCTGTTTGTGAAAACTAACCCAGCTGCCAAAGGAAAGCAAGCTTAACTGCAGGCCGGTTTTACCCATGTATCTGTATTCCATAATTTTTTTATTGATAACAATTTTAATATCCTCGAGGTTCTGTTAACTAATTAAATGTACCAATTTTTTAATGCAACTTGTACCACAAGGTAGATATAATTGCAACGGATTTTGCTATTTGTGCCGGTTTTATAATTCGGGATAAAACTATATCTTAGTGCCCCTTTAACAATATTTTCCATTACTAACATGCACGTACCATTATTTGTTAGATCCGCCAAACCGGTCATATTTAAAACCCTGTCAGTCCTTCTTTGTTTTTTCCTGTTTTTACATGCAAAGGCCCAGTCGGCCGGTGAGGAAGAAAATGCACCGGAAAATGTTGCTATTACCAACTATACCCGGGAGTTCAGGTTTGAAGCCGGTACCAGGGAAAACCCTGTTGTAATAAAAGAGGTGTCAACCAAAGAGTACCTGTGCAAAAGTTACAGGACCCGGGTTACCATTGCCGAATTTTTTGGCCAGGAGGAAACGGTTGACGATATCAATATCCAGGTTGACTCTAAAAAATATAATTACAAACCTGTTGCGGAATATTATGAAATGGATGGAATTTTTTATTCCGATGCCAAGGTATATCATTTCCAGATCCCTTTGGCAAAGCAAAACAGTACCTCCAGGGTAGTCTTTAAAAAAACAGTACTCGACCCCCGCTATTTTTGCAATGTTTTCTTTATGGATCATTATGCAATCGAAAACGGCAGTGTAAGGATTGTTGTACCAAACTGGATGAATGTAGAACTGAAAGAGTACAATTTTTCCAGGTACGGTGTGGAATCTGCCGTTAATAAGGGTGCTAACGAAACCATATATACCTATACATTTAAGGGATTACCTGCCATAAGTGATGAAAGTTCGGCACCGGGTATCACCCAATACAGCCCGCATGTATTGGTTATGTCAAAATCGGCAGCCAATGATTTTGGCAGTTTTACCTATTTTAAAACGGTTAAAGAACAATACAATTGGTATAATAAACTGGTAAAGGAACTGGGTGACGAAACCGGCAAATTAAAAGCCCAGACCGAAGCGATTGTGGCCGGTAGCCAGACAGATGAGGAGAAGGTTAAAAAAGTATTTCAGTGGGTACAGGATAATATCAGGTATATAGCTTTTGAAAATGGTATTGCCGGGTTTAAGCCGGCGCCGGCAATAGATGTGTACCAAAAAAAGTATGGCGACTGTAAAGGAATGGCTAACCTTTTAACCACTATGTTACGTTCTATTAATTTGGATGCGCGCCGGTGCTGGATAGGAACGAATAAAATTGCTTACGATTACAGTACACCTTCACTGGCAGTAGACAATCATATGATCAGCGCTTGGTTTAAAAATGGCAAACCCGTGTTTTTAGATGCTACGGAAAAATATATTGGCTTTGGAGAGGTAGCCGAAAGAATCCAGGGTCGGCAAACTTTAATAGAAGACGGCAGCCAGTATATCCTGGAAAGAGTGTCGGTAGCTACTTATACACAAAATACGGCCATAGAAAGCCGGAAGCTTACCATTGACGGCAATAATTTAAAAGGAACGGTAAGCCATACCTGGATCGGAGAAAACAAAGTATGGCTGTTAAACCAGTTAAACAGTATTAAACAGGAGAAAAAAGAAGATGCCATAAAGAACTTCCTGGCAGATAATAAAAAAGGATATGAGATAAGTAATATGCAGGTGCATAATCTGAACGATTACAACGCCCCCTTAAAAATAACCTACGACCTGGTATGGAAAAACGTTATTTCCAACTTTGGAAAAGAAGCTTACCTGGAGGTAGATAACCGCAGAACTTATGAGGGATTTACCATTGACGAAAATAAAAGAAAGCAACCGGTTATACTACCATTTAAAAATCACACCATATTTGAAACCGAAATTATGTTACCGGATAACTTTTCGGCGGAAAAGCTCCCTGCCGTACTGGATATAAAAAACCAGGCCTACCGCTTTAGTATAACCTATAAAAAAGAAGGACGGAAATTATTATACCGCAGAGAAATAGCCATTGATCGTACTGAACTAAAGCCGGAAACATTTACCACCTGGAATAAAGACATAAAAACACTTAAAAATTTTTATAACGAACAACTTGAACTGACTGTAAAGTAAACCACCATGAAGTATTATTTTCTTGCATTAGTACTCACTGCGATGAGTATAAAGGGCCTTGCACAGGATAAAAACGAACAGGCTTATAGAAAAGCATCTGCTGAGATTAAACAACAGGTATTTGCCTGGGACAAGCCGCAGTTTCACGTACGCGATATTCCAAAAGAATATGCCAATGCCTCTAAAGTAGTAATCGCACGTCATACAGAGCTAACCAGCGAAAGCAAATCCGGCATTGCTTTTTATTTTGGCGGTATTGGCAGCAAACGTGAATTAAATATTTTAGAAATAGTGAGGGAAGTTATTAAGCTCAATGATAAAGCGGCTGTAGAGTATTATTCCGAACTGGCATTTACAAAATTTGCCCGTACCAGTGGATTTTATACATCTGAAAAATTATCAACTTATGTGGGTATAAGGATTATAAAGCCAAACGGAAAGGTAACGGAGATTAATGCTGACGATGTGGTGCTTACCAGGGATGACCCCAAAAATAAAAAAGCAAAAATTGCCGTTCCCAATCTGGAACCAGGAGATATTATTGATTATTATATTGCCTCTGACCAGCAATTAGTGAATGAGCAGGGTGCAAAAGAGTACCGTATTTTATTGTTTGATGATGCGCCGATACTGAACTTGTCATTTCACGGGGAGTTAGGCAAAAAAATGGCTATACTTTATCGCAGTTATAATAATGCGCCTGATTTGAAAATAGGAAAGAATAATGATAAAGAAATCATTATTGATGTGCAGAAAGATAATATACCGGCTTATGAAACGGCATTATGGATAGCGCCGGCGCGACAACTGCCTTTTATCAGAATGAGTATTTCATTGGGCTACTCGGGTTTAGGCGCAAAGTATAATGGTACCAGGAGACCAGGCGAAATTTTGAAACTGGAAAACGAGAATGAGATCCTTGATGATATTGCCCAGGACTACTCGGAAAGCTACTATTATAATTATTGGTTATTAGCCGGGAGAAAGCAATATGGTGAGATTGAAAAGACAGCTCAAAAAAAGGCGAAACAGATGGGGCTTAAATATAAAGACCTCACCGATGATGAAAAGGCAGCTTTGTTGTTTTATACATTCAGGGGTGCGTTAATGGGCTTTGATATAAACAGGCTATCGGAAACCCTGAATATTGGTTCAAGAGAATATAATGGTGCTGCATTTCCTTTATTTGCCATTATGAAAGTAGCCGGAATGGAGCCCGCTATACTACTCAGCGAACACAATCGCGGTTACAGGCTTAAGGATGCTATGAGCCGTTCAGATTTACAAAGTTTGGCTTACCTGCCCGGCTCAAAAAAGTATTTTTCAATTAACACTATTTTTGACTTTCCATTTAAAATACCAGACTTTGTGGAAGGGGTACAAAATACCAAAAGCATAACTTTCAGTCACCCCGTTGCTGTAGGCAGTATGAAAAAAATTGCAGGTATGTCAAATGTGGCAACAGGTCCGCGAATACCGGCATCTATGGCAAAGGACAATTTAAGACAGGAAAACCTGCGGTTGAGTATTAATGATGATATAAGCACTTTAAGAGTAAAACGAAATACAATCCTCAAAGGGCATTATAAACTGGACGCACAGCAAAGCCTGGCATTGTACGAAGATATTTATGAAAGTGAAAGGAAAAGTTTTGGCGATAAAGAGTCATTACTGGAAGCCCTGGAAGATGGCAAGAAAAGTAAAAAATATGTTGAAGAGGTAAAAAATGCTTTTGCCGAAGCCCGGAAAAACCAGAAAACAGCATTTGTAAATGAAGCAAAGGAATGGTTTGAGCAGGACGTAACCGACCTGAAAGACCATAAAGTAACCAGCCTCGGTATCCGGCATACCGAACCCGATTTTGTATACAGCTCTTCTTTTAACCTGGATGGCCTGGTAAAGAAAGCGGGGAATAATATTATTGTAGAAGTTGGCAAAATACAGGGACAACCGCTTTCTATTAAGGATAATAACCGTAACCGCACAATAGATGTGTACATGCCGTTTGCCCGTGGTATTGAATATGTTATTGAATTGGAAATACCCATCGGTTATACCGTTGAAGGTGTACAGGAACTTAATAAAAATGTAAGCAATGAAACAGGTTTATTTATTGTTGAAGCAACCACTGCCAACAATATAATTACCATAAAAGTGAAAAAACATTACACCCATAACTTTGAGCCAGCCGCCAATTTTACAAAAATGTTGTCTTTTTTAGATGCTGCAGACGAATGGACGAACGCAAAACTATTGTTCAAAAAGGCTAATTAACGCAGATAAAATTTATGAAGCTGTTAACCAAGTGTCGACAGCTTCATAAATTATTGTAGAACCGGGGTTATTACCGGCTGTGTTGCAGGGGGTGCCGACGCACTAGTATCTTTTTTATTCCCGGCCTCCGTATCAATAGAACCCACAGGAACCTTAAAGGTTACTCTTTTTAAATCCTGGGTAGCTTCCATACCAAGCTTACCGGTAATGTTTTTACCAAAAGATTTGTAGGTGGCGATAGTATCGGTATAAAACAATTTGGTATTCTGGTCCCACCACATATCATGGCACCAGAGTGTATCGCCACGAACGTTGATGATGACCACGCTGTCGCGCAGGTAAATTTTGTTGAGGTTATTATAGTATTTACCATATTTGGCATCGAGCCAGCTTTCGCGTTTGATGCTATCGTTATAAAAATCAACATGTAATGTTTTGGGAAATTCGGTGTAGATGGAATCGTTGGAACTGCCTTCCATACGGATCATGGACGGGGCTTTCAGCTTGGCTTTTACAATGCCGTTCTGGCTTAAAGTGCCGTCAATGAATTTAGCTACTTCGGGTAGTTTAATGTCCTTGGTCCATTTATCAATTTCCTTCTGGTCGTTTTCGCAGGCAAACAATACAATGCTACAGCCTATTACCAGTAAAAGGGCAAACAGCGGATGTTTTTGTTTGTATTGATTGGTTATTGCTTTCATTATTTACTATGCCTGGTTACTATTAAACAGCACGCAAGTTAATCCTATTTCTGCTTACACTGCCAAAGCGTGAGGGATGGAAGCGGCATCCTTTTGCGCAGGGCAGCCAAAGCAGCAGAGGGCAAAAGATACAGCGGACAGCCCGACCCTGTAAAAAAATAAGCGTCTCCACCATATGGTAAAGACGCCCCATATTTTTTTACAGGGGCACGCCCTATAAAGTATTAATCGTATTTACGTTTACCAAACCAGAAATCGCTTAACGATAATCCCAGTGATATACGGAACATGTCTTCTTTTAATACATTGCTGTTGTTACCGCGTTTGATGTACTCAAAACCAAGGTTCAGCATCAGTAACTGGTTCCTGGCCTGTTGGGTCTGGCCTAATAAAGGCATACCTATACCGGCCGAAATGCCATATTGGGGAAGGTTTTTACCACCTACATTTATATAATCAGGGCCGGTAAAAAAGCCGGCACGGTAAGCCACATTACTGAAATAGCTTTTTGCCCTTGGAATAGGGCGTAATTCACCGCCAATGCGTATTTCCCAGTTGTTCTTTACCATATCGGTCTGGTCGTAATAACGGTAATCGGCCCAGTTGCTGCGGGTGAAATCAACACCTAAGCTCCAGCCGCCTTCCGGGTTTTTAGGATCGTAGTTGATGGCTTTTTGTAAAAATATACCGGCTGTATAACTGGAGGGGTATTTGATCTTGCCCTTTACGTCTTTTTCTTCGTATACGCTGTCGATACGGACATTACCGGCATCGGCACTGTAGTAATATGTTTCGCGAACGGTGCTTTGACGGGCATTTAAGGTTTGCTGTAAAGTACCGAAAGCCCCCAGGGTTGCTTTTATTTTTTTACCCATCGGGAATGTGTACTGCAGGCCGCCATTGAAGTTAAAACCACCAAAAGTGGTTAAACGCTGCCAGTTACCGGGGGTGTATACCACCGTATCGCTGAAAGGCGCTACGCGGGTGCTGTAATCTTTTTTACCAAAAACATACCCGACGTTCACCCCGATGCTTAGGAATTGTGAAGAATCAAGGCGGATCTTGTAACCGGTACCAATGGAGGGCAGGTAACTACCGCCGTTGCCCTGGTTAAGGATCTGTACCCTGTCTATCGTTTTATTGGTAATGGGATCTACCAGCGGCCCTTCTTTTACCATATTATAACTGATACGGGTAAGCGGGCGCATACCAAAGGTTAAACCCATATTACGGCTGATAGGCATACCTATATAAATATGGGAAAAAGTAGCATTAGTGGCCCCGAATTTACTGTTTACCGTATTATTACCCGGCTCACGCAGGGTGCGGTTGTCAATATTCATCCCAACATCCAGCACTACGCGGCCTGTTGACATTTTTTTACTTTTTGCCTCTATATAACTCTGGAACCAGGCGTATGATGCCGGGTTGTTATAGTTAACAGACAAATGGTCATTATAACCGGCCGATACGCCACCCATGCTACGGCTGATAACATTGGTTGGGGGAGTAATATCGCCTAAGCCATACCTGGAATAGGGCGAGTTATCTTGTGCAAATACAGGAGTAATTACAGCAGTAAGTAGTATGGTTGCCGCTATACGGCAAACCCCTTTTACGGTAAGTTTATCAGGGGTTGTTGACTTCGCTAATAGCATAAAGACCTTTAAATATTAAATCAGGGTCTGCAAATATCTTGTTTTTAAGGTGTGTACCCAAATGTACCATGTCACCTCCGGTTAATACCACGTTAAAGTTGTCGAATTTAGCGGCATATTCGTCTATAAATCCATCAATTTCGTAGCAAATGCCCAACACGACGCCTGAAAGAATGTTGGTATCTGTATCGTAACCTATTAATGGGACGTTGGCGGTAGGTTTTACCACCGGCAGGAAAGCGGTATAGTGCTGCAGCGATTTTAACCGCATTTCCAGGCCCGGGGAAATGGCCCCTCCTACAAATTCATTGTATTTATTGATAAAATTATAGGTAACACAGGTGCCCAGGGCAATGACCAGGTTATGTTTGCCCGGGTGAAAATGTACTGCGGCGGCGGCAATGGCCAGCCTGTCGGCCCCGATGGTTTCCGGCTTGCCCACCGGTGTGGTAAAGGAAACCTTGGTGGTGTGACCCAGTTTGTGAAATTTGGAACAGCCTCTTAACCAGGTCTCTATCTCCGGGTTATGGTTGATAACCGAGGATAAAATGGTTTTTTGGGGCTTAAAATCCTCCGTTAACTGCTGAATAGTGGCCAAATCGTCGTTGGGAAGAACCAATATCTTCGTAATAACCGTATCGGTAAATACGGCTACTTTTTTCCGCGTATTGCCAAAATCAAAGCAGAGTGTTGTGGACATGGGCTGCAAGATAGGGAAATGCGGCAATGTAACATACCGGCCCATAAAATAAGGGCATCCTGCCGGCCGCTGCCCAATAACGGGTAAAAGAAAGTGTAAAAGCCTGTAACAAATTTTGATCATCGCCGTCTTAGCCCAAAACCAAGAAAAAATGACTGCTTCAAAAAAATTTGACCGGCTGGCGGGCCTGATATATCTCGTGGTGGTGCTAACCGGGATTTTCAGTTTAATGTACGTTCCCTCTGTTTTGGTAAACTGGAAAGACCCCGCCGAAACCTTTCAGAACATAACGAACTCCCCGCAACTGTTCAGATTAAGCATTGCTAGCAGTATGCTTTGTTATATTGCTTTTTTGCTGCTTCCCCTGGTACTGTACAAAATATTGCACGGAGTAAATGAGCAGTATGCCAAACTGATGGTGATTTTGGCCATTGTGAGTGTGCCTATGTCCTTTATTAACCTGCAGCACAAATTTGCCATACTTAACCTGGTGGAAGGTGCGGGTTACCTGGATGTTTATAATACGGAGGAGTTACAGGCCCAGGTAATGCAACTACTGGACAATTATAATTCCGGTTTACGGGTGTGCCAGGTGTTCTGGGGTCTTTGGCTATTTCCTTTCGGTTACCTGGTGTATAAATCGGGCGTATTACCCAAAATACTGGGTATTTTATTAATGCTGGGTTGCATAGGTTACCTGCTGAGTGTATTTGCCAATACCATCTTTGTAAATTTTCATCAATATACTGTTTCAAAATTCATCACCCTGCCGGCTACACTGGGCGAAATAGGTACCTGTTTATGGTTGCTGATCTTTGGCAGAAAAAGTAAAAAAACTGAAAATGGCTAACACTTATTTTGAAGATATGAAGGTAAATGTGAGAATTAAGCTGTCCGCTTTGTGGACATCGCTGATGTTCTGCTACCTGTATGGAGATTATTTTGAGTTGTATGTTCCCGGCAAAACGGAAGGCTTAATAACAGGGGAAAATATGCTGGACACTCCCCTGAAGTTATTTGCCGCCACCTTTATGTTAACAGTGCCCGCGCTGATGGTGTTTTTATCGCTGGTACTCAAACCGGCAGTTTGCAGGATAGTAAATATAATATTAGGAATATTTTTTACCCTGTTAATGTTACTGATAGCCGCTTCTTCCTTGACCGGGTGGCGTATTTTTTACGTTTTCCTGGCCATAGTGGAGAGCATAATTACGATATGTGTGATATGGCAGGCATGGAACTGGCCTAAAACGGAAGCGGCCGGGGTTTAATTGAGCTGTAACAAAGGACAGCATAACAATGCGCTGCATTTTTATTAATTTAGATATACGCAAGCCGGTAAAGTATTGGCAGGTGTAAATTATTAATTAATGCAGGCATGGAAAATAGTTTAATACCATCCTTACAAAGGATGCAGCAATATTTCAGATCGGGGGCAACACAGGCTTACGCATTCAGAAAACAGCAGTTGCAACAACTTAAAAAAGGCATTAAAGCCCATGAACAGGAGCTGCAAACAGCCCTGTTTACCGACCTGCGCAAAAATGCCGAAGAAACCTGGGTTACCGAAACGGGTTTTGTATTAAATGAACTGGATTATGCCCTGGCCAACCTGGAGCATTGGATGCGTAAAGAATATGTGGATACCAACCTGCTTAACTTTCCCGGCACCAGTTATATAAAAGCCGAGCCTATGGGCACTGTGCTCATCATTGGTCCCTGGAACTATCCCTTACAATTAATTATGGTACCCCTTATCGGGGCTATTGGCGCCGGCAACTGTGTGGTAATAAAACCCAGCGAGTTTGCACCGGCCACCCTGGCGGTTATTAAAAAAATTATTGAAACGGTTTTCAACCCGGAATACATAATGGTGGCCGAGGGAGAAGGCCATGAAATTGTGCCGGCACTGATGCAGCATTTTACGTTTGACCTGGTTTTTTATACCGGCAGCCCGGCAGTAGGAAAAACAATTTATAAAATGGCAGCTGAGAACCTGGTGCCGGTGGTGCTGGAACTGGGTGGTAAAAGTCCCTGTGTGGTAGAGCGGGATGCCAATATTAAAGTAGCGGCACAACGTATTGTACAGGCCAAATTTTCCAACGCGGGGCAAATGTGTATCGCCCCCGATTATATACTGGTACATACATCGGTTAAAGAAAAATTACTACAGGCTTTACAACGAACAATAGAAAAGTTTTTTGGCGCCGATCCTGCTGAAAGTTATGACTACGGCCGTATCATTAACACCAAACAGTTTGACCGTTTAACCGGTTATTTACAAAACGGTAACATTGTAACGGGCGGGCAATACAACCGGGACGACCTGTATATTGCACCAACGGTGATGACAGATACCGGCGATAATGCCCCGGTTATGCAGGACGAAATTTTTGGCCCCATATTACCGGTACTGGAATACAGCAGTATGCCGGAAGCCTTACACATTATTGCGAAACATCCCAACCCGCTGGCATTTTATATTTACTCGGGCAGTAGTAAAAAACAGGAACAATGGCTGCAGGCCGTACCATCGGGCAATGCCTGTATCAATACCAGCAGTATGCACGCCACCAACCATCATTTACCCTTTGGCGGAAGAGGCACCAGCGGTATCGGTGCTTATCATGGTAAACATAGTTTTGACACTTTCAGTCATAAAAAAGGCATTTTAAAAAGTCCTACCTGGTTTGATCCCGCAGCAAAATACCCGAGTTTGAAAGGGAAGCTGGGATTGTTGAAAAAGATAGTATAGTAATCTTAGATCTCAGATCTCAGATCTGAGATCTAAGATTTATTTGACCAGCGTTACCGTTCCTTTTATCACCACCGGCAGGTTCTCATTACAGATAGCTTCGATAATATATACAAATACCGTGGTGGTTTCAACGGGTTGTCCTTTGATACGGCCGTCCCAGCCGCTGTTGATATCATTAGCCCGGATGTTTTTGCGGCTGAATACCAGCTCGCCCCAGCGGTTAAAGATGTTGAAGGATTTTATTTCCTGTACACCAAAGCTTTTACCGATATAAAATATATCATTCTTACCATCGCCGTTTGGTGTAAAGGCATTGGGCACATAAATGGCTCCTTTGTTACACAATACCGTTACCCTTACTTCATCGGTTGTACTGCAATTGTATTGATTGGTAACCGTAAGGCTATAGGTAATATCATCATCGGCCACAAATGAGGGAAGGGCACAGTTGGTACAACTTAATCCCGTTGCAGGTTGCCACAAATATTTTTCTACATCACTGCTAACAGTCGGGTTAAATATATGTTCCTGGCCGGCATTGATCACCACATCGGCTCCAAGGTCAACAGTTGGGTAAGGGCCTACCACCACCAATACATGCCCGGTTTCATTGGGACAAACATTCTGGCTGATACCCGTAACGCTATAGGTAGTTGTTTGGGTAGGGGCTGCCACCGGGTCAGGAATATTGGGGTTGTTTAAACCTGTAACGGGCGACCACACAAATTGATTGGTATTACCTGCTGCCTGCAACTGTACGGATTTACCAATACAGATCACCTGGTTATCGCTATGGGTTAAACGTACTCTTCTGTCTACGGTAATAAGCACCGAATCTTTCTGTATACAGTTAAACTGGTTGGTCACCGTAACATAATACTTGGTGGTGTTGGCCGGTGATACCACAGGGTTGGGGCTATCGGAACCGGAAATAATGCCTTGTGTTGGGGTCCAGGAATACTGTACGCCATCACCTGCCTGTAGCTGAATACTGGTCTGCTCACATATAGTAGCCGTTTGCGGCGTGGCATTGGGTACGGGTAAAGGATGGATCGTAATGTTTTTGGTAATTACCTCCACACAGTTATGTTTCGTGGTAACAGTAAAGGTTAATACATAATCACCCGCCTGTGTAAAACGGTAGGATGCCTGGCCGGTATTGCTGATAACGGTATTATTTAAACGCCATACGGTACTTATTACCTGGTCTTCCGATTGAATGGAAGCCGTGAAGGCAAGTTCGTTCTGGGCACATTTTTCTTCTTCACCGCTGATCGTTACAACAGGGGCCGTATACACTTTTATCATTTGCGGCAATACATACTGATCGCGGCAACCATTTACTGTTGCTAATAGCAGCGATGGGTAATACTCACCGGGCGAAGGATAGGTATAACTGCCGCCATTTAACGGTAAGGAGGGGGTGATACCATTATCATAATTCCAGGTAAAACTATTGATGGGGAAGGCGCTGCTGCCTGTATTGGTAAATAGTACTTCGCCGGTTGCGCAATGAAAATGATTATCAACGGTGAAACGGGCCACCACCGAATCAATAATAATATTACGGGTAACCGTTATGCTACAGTTATTGGAGGTAGTAACGGTTAATGATAATACATGGTTACCGGGTTGACGATAATCCACCTTAAAAACAGGATCGTTGGTTCCCATGGTTACGCCATTCAGCTGCCATTGATAAGTAGTGACAGGATCAATGCTGTTGATGACCGCATGGTATTGCAGGGTAGACCCAGGTTGTAAACAATTTACATCCAGCCCATCGATCTGTGCAGCGGGCATGGGGTGCACGGTAACCGTTTTAGAAAGATTATCAGTACAACCATACTGTGAAGCCACCGCCAGGTTGATGGTATAGGTATTGGGAATAGAATAAGCGTGTGGTGGCGGAGTACTGCCGTTAAATGAAGGGCTGCCGTCACCCAGGTTCCAGGTTTGTGCGGTAAAGCCCGAAAAGCCTGGTACCGTGGACAGGTTGGTAAAACTAACCGTACCATTACCACAGAAAACATTTTCGTCAATAGTAAAGTTGGCAACAACAGAATCTATTACAATATTCCTGGAAATAGTAGTGCTGCAATCCTTATCCGTTGTAACGGTCAGCAGTAACTGGTGAATGCCGGGTTGGCGGTAATCGATATTCAGCGAAGCGCTGTTAGTGCCTACTGGCGTACCGTTTAATTGCCAGGCATATTGCGTCACCATATCCGTGGTGTTTACCACCGCTTCATACTGCAGGGAAGAGCCGGGTGTTAAACAGTTATTATCCGGCCCGGTAATTTGTACAGTGGGAGAGCTGTTAACCTGTATCACGGTTTGGGCCATATCGGTACAGCCATATTGCGATCCGGTTTGTAAACTTACAGTATACGTGCCGGGGCTGTTATAGGTATGTGCCGGCGGGTTAGCGCCGGTAAAACTGCTGCCATCACCGAAATTCCAGGTCTGGTTTACAAAGCCGGAAAAAGATGGAACGGCTGAGTTATTGGTAAAGTTGACTGTGCCGGCATCACAGAATGCTGTATTATCGGCGGTGAATATGGCTTTTACCGAATCAACAATTACGTTGTTTGCAGGACGCAGGGTAAAGGAGCAGCCTTCCGGACTTCTTAATATTACATTGGGGTTATAAATACCCGCCAGGTTATATACATGTGATATGGTATGATTGGTGGCCGATGGTGTTACAGGGGTGCCATCATTAAAGTCCCAGGCATAACTGCTGATATTGCTGCCGGTTACCTGCATATTCAGCGTATAGGGTTTACAGCCGGGCAATACATCGGCAATTAAATTTCCTCTCGGGCCTTTTACGGTGATGGGTTTTGAAATAGTGCTTTCGCAGCCTAATGAGCGAACGGTTAAGGTTACCATATAATCATTAGGTACCGGGTAGATGACGGGTTGCGGGGTTGCACTGGTAGAGCCGGTACCGCCATTACCAAAATCCCAGGTATAGGTAGCTGGCTGCCCGAAGGTTTCGGACAGGTTGACAAAGCCCAGGCTTATAGGTGCGCATTGGGTAATACTACCGCCGGGTTCAAAATCGGCGACGGGCTTTACAATGCGTATATAGTTGTTTTGTGTATAGGTGTGGGTGCAGCCGTTTTCATCCATCACGGTCAATGTAATGGTGTACTCGTCATCGCCGGCATAAGTATGTGTTTGTGCCGCGTTACTATTGGTCGCTACTTCTGCACTGCCATCGCCAAAATTCCAGGTAAACTTGTAGTTGGGTGCAGCTGGGGTTCCCTGTGCGTTGGATGTATTGTAAAATGTTACAGTGTAATTATTACAGCGTAAAGGACTACTGGCATAAAAAGAAGCCTGCGGACGATATGCTTTGATATAATCCGGTTTTAATACCACATCACTGCGGCAGCCATTGGCATCTTCCACCGTTAAGCTTACCGCATAGGCCCGGTAATAGCTGCTATTGTTATAACTATGCGTTACGGGGTCCGCACTGGTTTGGGTAATATTAGTACCATCGCCAAAATTCCAGATCCACCTGACAATAGGCACTGATGGATCAATGGGGGTTTGTGTGGGCGTAAACCTTACGTCAAAGTTTTGATCGCAGGAGGTTAACACATCGGCCGTAAAATCGGCTGTTGGTCCATCTACAATGATCTGTATACTGTTATCGGAAACCGTTGAACAGTTTAACCGATCAATAATAGTTAAGGTAGCGGTATAGGTGCCTGTTGCTGTATAGGTATGAGAGGTTACACCATCCAATGCTGGCAGGGGCGGGTTGGTATTGTTGATGGTGGTAACAGGAGAGCCATCACCAAAGTTCCAGGTATAACTGCGTACACGATCGGCATTAATGCCCGCAGGCGTAAAAGTTACGGTACCATTAGGGCAAACAGCAATGGGGCTGGCCGTAAAAGCCGGTACGATGGGTTCGTTGGTAACAGTTATCACCCGGGTAGTGGTTACCAGTGCACCGGTTGCGGTAATTTCACGGGTCAGGGTTACCGTATAGGTATCGGGGCCGCTAAAGGTATGTGTAATGGTGGCGTTATTGCCGGTTATCTCGTTAGCGGCCCCTGAAGCGGGGTCGCCAAAATTCCAGCTATACACGGTAGTGCCCGGTACATTATTGGCCGTAAAAGTATAAGCCAGACGATTGGCACAACTGCCGCCATTATTACCAAAGCCACCGCCTCCGCCTCCTCCGCCACCACCTTCTCCGGGCGGGCATTCATCGGTAACGGTAACCACCACTTCATCATAGGTGGTACATCCTTCGGGTGTTTGAGCGGTAACCCTTACGGTGAAAGTTCCGGCAGTGGTGTATAAATGCGTTGCGGTAGAATAGTTGTTGTTTGGTGTAACTATATAGTCCGGGCTGCCATCGCCAAAATTCCAGGTATACTGTACACCGGCAATGGGTGTAACCAGGTTGTTTAAGTAGGAATTAAAAGTGGTGAATAAAGGTTTACAGCCGCTTTGCGGAGTGTAATTATAAATATCTATGGCGGGTATAGCCGTTCTTACAACCATGGTGGTGCTACGGCTATTACAGGCCGCATTGGGGTTATCAGGGTCGGTGACTGTTACGGTAACAGTATAATTACCGGCGCTGCCATAACTGTGGCCGATGGTGCTAAGGCCTGTACCTGACTGACTGTTGCCGTCACCAAAATCCCAGTTATAAATATAGTTGGGGTTAAGCGGTGTAGCGGTTGCTGTAAATGTTGTGCTGAAGGGTAACTGGCATGCAGCTGTTGGCAAAGCACTTACTGTAATATCGGGTCTTGGCGAAACGGTTACATTAGTGGTAATAATGTCTTCACAACCGCTGCGGTAACGTACGGTAGCGGTAATGGTATAAGTGCCCGGCGAGGGATAAGTATAGTATATGCCGTTGCTGCCGTTTACCACGGTACCGTTTCCAAAATCCCAGCTTACGTTTTGTAACCAGTTGGATGGTGTAGTAGCGGGAAAAGAGAAATAGCCCGATGTATTGACACAAAGATTGGCCGGTCCGCTTAATACCGGCGGTGTTGCCGGCTTGCCAACATATACCGTACGGCTGGCTGTATTACTGTTACAGTTAGTGCCGTTATTGGCGTTTAAAGTAATAGTATACACGCCGGGTGTGGTATAACTGTGAACGGGTACGGCATCGGTTGAGGTTTCGCCATTCCCAAAATCCCAGGCATAGGTTAAAGTACCGCTGCCGGTAGTGTTATTGGTAAAGGTTGGTGTAAACGGTAAAGTACAGCTGGCATCGGCGTCTACTGTAAAGGCTGCACTGGGTCGGTTGTGTACAGTAATATAATTAGGCCTGGTTTCGGCATCGCTGCGGCAGCCCCAGTTATTCTCCACAAAAAGGGATACGGTGTACTGGCCATTGGTGGTAAAGCTGTAGGAAGGGTTCTGTGTACTGGCCGAGCCGGCGCCAAAACTCCAGTTCCAGGTAGTGATACTGCCGGTGGCCGTGGTGGATGCATCGGTAAAATTTACCGGCAGGGTGGCACAACCGATCAGGGTACTGGCGTTGAAATTGGCTACGGGTTTGGGGTGTACCGTTACGGTTTGCTGCTGGGTTTGTGTAGTGCCGTTGCTGAAGTTAACGGTCAGTTGTATAGTATAGGTACCAGGGGTATTAAAATTAGCTCCCACGGTAGGGTCAGTATTGCTGATCGGGCCGCTGCCCAGGTTCCAGCTGCGGCTTACTACGGTGGCGCCGGAGGAGATATCGGTAAAGTTTACGGACAGGGGTGCACAACCACTGGGGTTATCAATGGTAAATGCGGCTGTTTGGGCATAGGTACCGGTAACCAGCAGGCTACATATAATAGTACATAAACAAAAACGCAGTAGTTGTTGGTATTTCTTTACAAACCCTGTCATCTTAGGAACGGCTGTAAAGATACCTGCTATACCGAAAAAATCTACATTAAGATTATGTAAGGAGACAGGAACAGATAAACGGAAATGCCGGGGTACTCCCGTACATTGATCGTATCTTGCACGTAATAATAAACCAGGTGGTACGTAAAAGGTTATATAAACTATTGAAACGCATTGTTGTTATTAGTGTTATACTATGTACTACGTTTGCAGTATATGTATTTATTGTTACCAAAAACAATACAGATATGACCATCAGGCAACGCATCATGAAAGCCATTTACCCGGCTATCATGTTTTTAACTCCTAAAAAGAAAAATATGTCGCAACATAACCGGGACGGCCAGGTAAAAGCGCCGGTCTCCTTTTATACATTAAGTGCTACCGCCAATAACAAAACCGCATTTGATTTCGGGCAACTGCAGGGCAAAAAAGTATTGATCGTTAACACGGCTTCCAACTGCGGGTATACAGCCCAGTATGCCGAATTGCAAAAACTATATGAGCAGCATAAGGATAAACTGGTGATACTGGGTTTTCCGGCCAACGATTTTAAGGAACAGGAAAAAGGAACCGATGAGGAAATTGCCAGTTTTTGCCAGGTGAATTTTGGCGTGAGCTTCCCGTTAATGCAAAAAACTACGGTGATCAAAAGTGCACAACAAAACAGCGTATACCAATGGCTGACCGATGCTGCCAAAAACGGTTGGAATAGCACCGCTCCGGAATGGAACTTTTCAAAATACCTAGTAGATGAGAATGGCACTTTAATTGATTATTATCCGCCATCCGTATCACCACTGAGTGAGGAGATTGTTTCACAGCTGGATTAAAATGTATGAATTGGATATTATTGATCATAGCCGGGTTGTTTGAAGTAGGCTTTGCTACCTGTTTAGGAAAAGCGAGAGAGCCCGATACCAACACGGCAGTATGGATGACAGGTTTTTTTATTTGTTTATCGGCCAGCATGTATTTGCTGTACCGGGCTTCTTTGCATATACCGCTGGGTACGGCCTACGCGGTGTGGACGGGTATCGGTGCGGTAGGTACCGTGCTGGTAGGGATCTTTATATTTAAGGAGCCGGCCACTACCTGGCGTATTGTATTTTTAGTTACACTTATTGCTTCCATTATTGGGTTAAAAGCTGTTTCTTCACACTGATTAATTTATTTATAGCAACCCCGTTGCTTTTTGCAGGATGGATTATGTAAAACAATACCGGAGTTTTATTAACAGCTATTATTTTGCTGAGGGTATACGTATTACTGCCGGCGTTACTTTGCCCGCCATCATACTTAATTTTTTCGGATTACTTCATATCGGTATTGTGGTGTCGCTGGGTGCACTTTGTGTAAGTGTGTCAGATATGCCGGGGCCTATTTTGCACCGGCGTAATGGCATGCGGGCTACGGTCATCATTATCTTTTTTGTATCCCTCATCACAGGCTTTGTTTCCTACTCTCCCGTATTGCTGGGTTTCCTGATCGCTATATTTTGTTTCCTGTTCAGTATGATAGGTGTTTACAATTCCCGGGTAAATGCCATTGGCATGTCGGCTTTACTGGTGATGGTGCTGGGTATACAACAGGTGCACAATTCACCACAGGGTATTGCACTGAACGCATTATATGTGGCCGCGGGCGGGGTTTGGTATATGCTGCTGAGTATTACCTTATACAGTTTCAGGCCTTATAAACTTATTCAGCAGGCCCTGGGTGAAAATATTATGTCGGTGGCCGATTACCTGCGCAGCCGGGCTTTGTTTTATAACAAGCAGGTAGATTATGATAAAGTGTACGGGCTGTTACTGGAAAAACAGGTGATCGTTCAGAACCAGCAGCAAACCCTGCGGGAAATGTTGTTCAAAAGCCGGCATATCATTAAGGAGTCCACCACTACCAGCCGTACTATACTGATGATATTTTCAGATACGGTTGACCTGTTTGAAAAAACCACTACTACTTTTTATGCCTACGAAGCCCTGCATAAATACTTTGATAATACTGATATATTAGAACGTTTCAGGACCATTATCATGGAAATGGCCAATGAGCTGGACGAGATAGGCCTTTCTGTTCAAAGTGGTAAATACTCCCGTGAACCGGTGGATATGCAGCAGCATTTAAAGGAGCTGCAGCAGTATTTTAATACATTCCGGGACAGCCAGCGTAACCCCGAAAACCTGGAAGCTTTATTAAGCCTGCGTAAAATATTACAATCCCTGGATGATATATCGGTGAGGTTATACACTTTACATCATTACACCGGTTATGATAAAAAATCGGCAGCTGATTATAAACTGCCCGGCGATTATGAACATTTTGTAACCCCTACTGACCTTAGCTGGAGACTGTTGCCGGATAACCTGTCCCTTAAATCAAATACTTTCCGGCATGCCCTGCGGGTGAGTATTGCTACTACTGCAGGTTATATACTCTCCCATATTTTTTCACTGGGTCACGGGTACTGGATATTACTGACCATCATCGTGATATTAAAACCTGCATACAGCCTGAGCCGGGAACGGAATTACCAGCGACTGGCCGGTACCATATTCGGCGCCTTGCTGGGTTTGGGCATCCTTACACTGATTAAAAATGAATCGGCCCTCTTTGCCATCATGTTACTGTTCATGATCGGCTCATATAGCTTTATGCGTACCCGGTATTTATTCAGTGTTATTTTTATGACACCCTTTGTACTCATTATGTTTTACCTGCTGGATACGGCACATTTCCAGGTAATACTGCAGGACAGGGTAATTGATACGGCCATTGGCTCTGTGATCGCATTTGGCGCTACCTTTTTATTAGTGCCCGCCTGGGAGAAGGAGCAGATAAAAACCTATATGATCGATGCGGTGAAGGAAAGTATTACCTACTATAAAAATGTAAGCCTGCCTTACGTGAACGAATCCTCATCGGTACTCGATTTTAAAATAAGCCGCAAGAATGCTTTTGTAGCCCAGGCCAATCTGGCGGGTGCTTTTTCGCGTATGCTGGCCGAACCAAAGAGTAAGCAGGTACATAGCAAACTCACCCACCAGTTTGTGGTAATGAGTAATATGCTCAACTCACATATTGCCACTTTATCTTATTACTCACCTACGCTATCTATCAAATACCGCTCTACCGATTTCAGCCCGGTGATAGATGATACCCTGGAGGAACTGGAGGACTGTATTGCTATTTTAAACAAAGTGGCCTGGCAGGAAGAGGAGGATGATCATCCCGAACTTGCCTTGAACAAACATGCCAATGAGCTGATAGAAAAACGGCGTACCGAAATCCAGCAGGGCCTAATGGACACCGACACCCGCATAAGATTGGGTGAACTTAAACCCATCATCGACCAGTTTTTATTTATCTCCAGGCTGGCCGGCGATTTAAAGCGAACCAGCCAGAAATTAAGTGCATGATACGTTAAAAGACGTTCCATTTTCGGTTGTGATAAGCCCCCTGCCAGAAATCGAATTCCAAATGCGATGAAGTGATGAATGCCTGTGTCATTCTTTCTCTTATTTCCGGTGTAGAGCGTTCAGCCGCGGCATCACAAATATTGATGGCCTGTTGAACCAGGGCGCCAAAATCCTCGTTGCTATAAGTTTGGATCCATTTTTTATAGGGATTATTTACTGTTTCCTGGTTTTGAAAAATATGGTCACCTACTTTTTTATATATCCAGAAACAGGGCAGTAAGGCCGCCATACCAACTTCCACTGCATCAAAAGCGGCTGTGCTTTTTAAGAAGTGAATATAATGATGGCAGGCTGGCTGCATGGTTCCCCTGTCGGTGAGACCAAAGTCTTTAAAATAGGTTTCGTGTAAGGCATTCTCTACCACAATGGCCCCTTCAGCAAAACGGATAAATGCCAGTACATCCTGTATATCGTATGCTTTAGCGCCCACAAGGGATAATGCCCTTCCAAAATGTTCCAGGTAAAGCGAATCCTGGGCCATATAAAACTTAAAGGTTTCCACGGGTAGGGTTCCGGCTGAAAGCTCCGTTATAAAAGGCATTTCCAATATAGCTTGATAACAATGCTCCACCTGTGTCCAGGTATATTCAGACCATTTCATTTTTAATTAGTTTTTGAGGATTAAAAAAATGATTCAGCGGGCCGTTCCCTTTTCCTGTTTGTACATCCTGTCCATGTTTTATGGCATCAAATACATAGGCCTGCGCTAAAGCCACAGCTTCAGCTAAAGCCTTGCCTTGCGACAGGTAAGCCGCAATTGCCGATGATAAAGTACAGCCCGAACCATGTGTGTTATTTGTTTTAAACTTTTCGGTTACAAAGGGGTCAACGCTTCCATCTTCGCTGATGAACAGGGACGTGATCTTTTCCGTTTCCTGGTGACCACCCTTTAATAATAAGGACCGGCAACCCAGGGCTCTTATTTTGTTCCCGGCAATAACCATATCATCCAGGGTCTTTACCGGCATACCGGCCAGTATAGCGCTTTCATCCATATTGGGGGTAATGATTTCGGCTACCGGCAGTAAGCGGTTGATGATGGTAGTAATGGTATCGCTTTCAATTAACCGGTGGCCGCTGGTGGCTACCATTACCGGGTCAAATACAATGGGTATTTTAGGGTATTCGCTCAGTGTATCTACAATGGTTTCCACCAGTTCAGGCGTATGTACCATGCCTATTTTTATAGCACCAGGAAAAATATCGTCTAATATGGCCCTGATCTGATCGGCCACAGCCTCTACGGGGATGGGATAGATTTTACGTACCCCCATCGTGTTTTGTACCGGCAATGCGGTTAATACCGATGTGGCATAACAGCCCAGTGCCGAGAATGTTTTTATATCGGCCTGGATGCCGGCTCCCCCGCTTCCGTCAAAACCGGCAATAGTAAGTACCGAAGGATAAGTGTATTTTTTCATTTGATTATTTCATTTTTTAAATCATAAGCGGCTTTCTCCGGGTTACTGGCACTGCAAATAGCCGATACCACTGCAATACAATCGGCGCCGGCATTTATTACTGCTTTTACATTATTCAACTGCATATTGCCGATAGCAATAAGCGGCTTAGTGGTGAGTTGTCTTATTGTTGTAATACCCTCCAGTCCCCATTCCGTAACCGTATCCGTTTTGGTAGCAGTGCCAAACACCGGACTGATACCCAGGTAATCGGCCGCTTCCATCTGCTCATTATGTAACTGTTCTATATACTCAATAGAATACCCGATGATCTTATTGGCTACATTCCACTCCCGGCGGATTTCTGCCGGTGGCAGATCATTATTGCCTACATGTATACCTGCTGCATTTACATGTTCGGCTACCATCAGGTTATCGTTAATGATCAACGGAATGTGGTATTCATCAGCAAGTGCTTTAAGTTGCAGGGCCTTTGTTGTAAACTCGGTAACGGAAGCGTTTTTCTCCCTGAGCTGAATAATGTCCACACCGCCTTTTATAGCTTGCCTGGCTACGGCTATCATGTTTTTGCCTTTACAATCTGCTTCAGAAATAACCAGGTATAATTTATACGTGAAGGAGATCATGCTGTTATACCAAGTTTTAAGCGGGCATTAAAAACTTCTTCTGTAAGGGCGTATAACTGGTCCAGTAAATGTAATTGTAAACTACCGGGGCCTTTTGACTGCTGCTCTGCCAGCTCTCCGGCGATACTTAAAACAGCCATGGCCGCCACGGCTGCTTCGGTTTTGTTTGCTGTTACGCCTGCAAAGGCACCGATAAGTGCCGTGGCCGAGCAACCCAGTCCCGTTACTTTAGTCATTAAGGGATGGCCATTCGTAATGGAAACGGTTTGTTTGCTGTCCACTACAAAATCAACAGCGCCGGATATACAAACCACTGCCTTGTATTTTTCCACCAGTAAGCGGGCGGAGGAGATGGCGTCGTTACTGGCAGCGGTGCTGTCCACGCCTTTCGTTGTAACCGTATTATTCTTAGCTAAGGCCATAATTTCAGAGGCGTTTCCCCTGATGATGGTGGGATTAAAGGCCAGTAGTTTTTGCAAAACCTCGTCGCGGTAAGCAGTGGCACCGGCGCCAACAGGATCGAGTACCCAGGGCTTATTGGACTTGTTAGCGGTTGCTGCGGCCAATAACATCGACTCAACCCAGTATTCATCCAATGTTCCGATATTGATGACCAGCGCATGGGCAATGGATACCATGTCAGCCACTTCTGAGTGGGCATGTGCCATGATAGGGGAAGCACCCACAGCCAATAGCGCATTGGCTGTATTATTCATCACTACAAAGTTGGTAATATTATGAACGAGCGGAGATTGTTGGCGTACCGTGGCGATGTGTTGCCAGAGCGATTTTTCCATTGTCATTGTTTTAATAATTAAAAAAATGCTTTAGGAAAGATCGCAACAAAATACAACCCTGCAGAAAGGTGTATTTGCTTTTCCCTACGCCGGTATTAACCGGGTCAGGTTCAAAGGGACTCTCTCAATTCTTTACAGAATACCCCTAAAGCAGGACCAAAGATAATAAAAAAATCCCCCGTATATGTGACACGGGGGAATAACTGATACAGAAACAGTTTTCAAAAACAAATAAGTGCTTGCTTTACGCTGCTACCACCTGTTTTTGTTTAATTTTTTCAATAGCTTTTTTGCTGTACTCACTGGTAATTAAACGGCCGCTGATAGCTGCTCTTTCAATTAATAATTTATCCCAGTTCTCTGTACCCTGCCAGCTTAGTTTTTTTAATTCGGCCGTTGCTTCGGGACTGCTGGCCACCAGTGTATGTGATAAACGGATGATAGATTCGTCCATACTTTCCACTGAAGGGTGCAGCTCGGCAAACAAACCTTTTTTACGGGCCCAGTCGCCGTTACGCCACATATGGGCATCAATGGCTAATTGGGTAAAGGCCGATAAGCCGATCTTTCTTTCAACGGCGGGTCCTACAACAAAGGGGCCGATGCCTAAAGCCAGTTCGCTTAATTTTACCTCTACGCCTTCAACTGCAATAGCATAATCAACCGCAGCTGCCAAACCTACACCACCGCCTACGCATTTGCTGTGTATACGGCCAATGATAAATTTAGGACAGGTACGCATAGCGTTAATTACATGCGCAAAGCCGCTGAAGAATTTTGTTCCTTCTTCGGTTGTTTTGATGGCGGCCAGTTCGGAAAAAGAAGCGCCGGCACAAAAAGCTTTTTCGCCTTCCGATCGTAAAATAATAACTTTTGTCTCGGTATCGTTACCCGCACCATGTATGGCCTGGGCCAGTTGCTCCAGCAGGCGGGATGGTAAAGAATTACTTTGGGGATGGTGAAACTCGATAGTGGTTACGCCATTATGAAACTCGCTTTTAACATATCCATTTTCCATAGTTCAAAATATTTTGTGGTGTAATAAATATACTAATTTTTGTCCTGAATATTCAGCATTATTCGTTGTTAAAATGTTAAGTTAACGGGCCACCATGGTCAGTATGGTAGCTACACCAACCAGCGGCTCATCGGTATCGTCAAAAATCTCCACCAGCCATTTTACAATGCCTTTGTCAATATCGGTTTCCTCCTTTTTATCCTGCGGTAATTTTTCTTTGCAGGTAAAACGGACACTTATTTCGGTTCCAGGGTATACGGGTTTGGTAAAGCGTAGTTCATCAATACCATAGTTCAGTAATACCGGGTTCTTTTCGTAACTGTCCACAAACAAACCGGCTGCCAGGCTCATTAATAAATAGCCATGTGCTACCTGTTTTTCAAACATAGTGCCATTAAAATCGGTACCGGCAATATGCGCATAAAAATGGTCGCCGCTCAGGTCGGCAAACTGGTCAATCAGTTCTGATGTGATCAGTTTTTTATCCGTGATCAGCTGGTCGCCGATGGCCAGTTCATCAAACGTTTTTTTGAAAGGGTGTATACCACCGGTATTGCCTTTTGCATACTGCTGGTAAACCTGTGTAATGGCGGTAAGCATAGTGGGCGAACCCTGTACTGCGGTACGTTGTAAATAATGTTTTACGCCACGTATGCCGCCCATTTCCTCGCCGCCGCCTGCACGTCCCGGTCCGCCATGTACCAGTAAAGGCAGCGGTGAACCATGGCCGGTATTCTCTTTGGCACAATCATTATTCAGTACCAGTATCCTGCCATGATGTGATGCGGCGCCGATCACATAAGCCCGGGCATGTTTTTCACTGGCGGTAATAATGGAACTGCAAAGGCTGCCCTTGCCCATTTTACTTAAGGCAATGGCTTCCTCCATATCCCTGTAAGGCATCAGGGTACTTACCGGGCCAAAAGCTTCCACTTCGTGCGATACGGTCTGCTGCCAGGGTGTTTCATTTAATAATAAAAGTGGTGATACAAAAGCCCCCGTTGAAGCATCAGCATCCACTACTTCTACGCTATCCAGTGAGCCATATATAATTTGTGAGGCGGCTAATAATTGTTGTACCTGGGCAAACAGCTCGTTACGCTGTTCCTGACCGGCCAGTGAGCCCATGCGCACTTTTTCATTCAGCGGGTTACCGATCACGGTTTGCATTAAGGCGGCTGTCAGCGATCTACTTACATCGGCCAGTTTATTATCCGGTACAAATATGCGGCGAACCGCCGTACATTTTTGCCCGGCCTTAGTGGTCATTTCCTTACGCACCTCTTTAATAAACAGGTCCCATTCGGGCATACCCGGTTCTACATCGGGCGCCAGCACCATACAATTTAAGGAGTCGGCTTCCATATTAAAAGGAACCGATTCGCTGATGATCTGGGGATGGGCTTTTAGTTTTTGCCCGGTATAGGCCGAGCCGGTGAAGGTAACCACATCCTGGGCTGTTACATACTTCAGCATATCACCCGCGCTGCCGCAGATGAGTTGTAAAGCCCCTTCGGGCAATATGCCGGAAGCAATGATCTTTTGCACTACGGCTTCGGTAAGGTAACTGGTTACAGTGGCGGGCTTTACCACGCAGGGCATCCCTGCCAGCAGGTTCACCGCTATTTTTTCCAGCATACCCCATACCGGAAAATTAAAGGCATTGATATGAATGGCTACCCCTTCTTTGGGTGTTAATATATGGGTGGCGGCAAATGTGTTTTGCTTACCTAATATATGGGTATCGCCATCAACGGCAAATGTGGTATCCGGAAATTTTCTTCTGAGTGAAGCATTGGCAAACAGGTTGCCTATACCACCTTCTATATCCACCCAGCTATCGGCTTTGGTGGCCCCGGTTTTATAACTGGTATCGTAAAACAGGGGCAGGTGTTCACGCAGGTACAGGGCCAGTGCTTTCAGCATGTTACCACGTTCGTGGAAGGTCATTTTGCGTAAAGCAGGATTACCCACCGTACGGGCATATTGTAAAACGGCATTAAAATCAAGGCCTTTGGTGGAGGTGATGGCAATGGTTTCGCCGGTTACGGCATTAAATAAAGCCTGTCCTTCGCCATCGCCGGCTATCCATTTGCCGGTAATATAATTGTGTAGTTGTGGCATCAGCAATAATCGTTGTTTGCCTGCAAAATAAGGCAAGTTTTATTTACAACACGGTAATTAAAAATTTGTTGCGGGAGTACTGTTAATTATGGTCTGCACACCGGGATGATGATAAAGACGGCCAAGGTTTATAGGGGCTTATCTGGGTAAGGTAGTACCTTTGCGGCTTACAAAACAGTATAACTATGTTCGTAAAAAAAATGATCCCTGTAGCATTATTGGTGGCGGCCGTTGCCGGATCGGGCTGTAATAACAGTGCTAAAGACAGCGGACTGCAAAAACAGGCCGATAGTTTGTTTGATGTGGTAATGAAAGGCCATGATGTGGGCATGCCCAAAATGATGCGCATTGAAAAAATGCAGCTGAAAGCCGCACAAACCATCGACTCAATAGGCAAACTGCCGGCTGCACAACAAGCGGCACTCAAAGCTTATGTAATGCAACTGGATACCCTGTTGCTGGACCTGCGTTATGCCACCACCGCCATGGATAAATGGATGGCCGAAATGAACTTTACCGACACCCTTAGCGATAACCTGCCCGAACGCATTAAATACCTGAGCAATGAAGAGCAGAAGGTGAATAAGATGAATGAAGCCATTACCGGTTCACTGGCCAGGGCAGATAGTTTGCTGAAAAAATAAAGAGGATTTAAGATGCAGGATTTGGGGAATTAAGATTTTAGATTTAATATTTAATATTGAAGATCGTGTGCGTCTGATCACTGAAGTCTCCTGTCTGATAGCTGATACCTCTTTTCTGACGGCCGAAATCTGCTTTCTGATCTCTTCCGTCTGATCGTTCAAATAAAAAATGCCGGTACCGGTTACATTCATGTAAGTACATAAAGTAACCGGTACCAGCTTATGCAGGTAGTGTTATTTATACCAGAATATCATATAGCGTTTGGTAAATGCATGTTACGAAAGGCAGCATGCGATGGTAAAAAACCTTAGCGGTGTTTTACATAAAATGTGGCAATCGTCAGTAAAGCCTTATACTTTGGCTTTTTGTGTATCTATAACAGCGGCAAGGGCGCCAAAAATCTCATCAACCGAGCCTTCGCCTTTAATGTGGTGGAACTTTTTCAGTTTTTTATAGTGTTCCGATACCGGCGCAGTTTCCTGGTTATAAACCGAAAACCTTTTACGGATCACCTCTTCGTTGGTATCATCACTGCGGCCGGAGGTTTTACCACGGTTCAGTAAACGGGCTACCAGCTCTTCTTCGCTCACTTCCAATGCCAGAAACAGGGAAATACTGGTTTTTTTAAGCTCCAGCAATTTATCCAGCGCCTGTGCCTGGGCAACGGTACGCGGAAAACCATCAAATAAAAAGCCTACAGCATCTTTATGGTGTTCAATGCTGCTGTCGATCATACCAATCACTACCTCATCGGGTACCAACTGGCCCTTGTCCATAAAATTTTTAGCCTCCAAACCCAAAGGGGTTTTGTTGGCAATTTCCTCACGCAGCAGGTTACCGGTTGATAAGTGAACCAAACCGTATTCGGCCACCAGCCTTTCTGACTGGGTACCTTTACCACTGCCCGGAGGACCAAAAAGAATTAAATTAAGCATAAGCACACAATATCCTTGGTGAAAAACAAATATAAGATAGCATTTTTAAAAAATGTTTACTAAAGCAAAGATTTCGTTGAATTCTATTCAATGCTAGCAAATTGTTAATGATTTTCAATAGTTAAACTGATATAATTTAGCTTTGTTATAGATAAGATATGAGATTAGAAAAAATCATAATATTTATTTTGGCCTGTTCTGTATTCCAGCAATGCAGTTACTCGCAACAAACACCGTCTAAAATTGTAATAAAAGATACTATGGACGATAAAAAAACAAACAACCCCGTTTACTCCAATACCGATACCAGCAGTGTGAAGCTGAGCGAGGAGGAATGGAAAAAGATATTGCCGGCCAATGTATACCAGATTGCCCGTGAAAAAGGCACCGAAAGGCCCTGGACCAGCCCGCTGGAAACCCTTACCGCAAAAGGAACCTATTACTGCGCGGTATGTGGTAATGCCTTATTTTTAAGCGATACCAAATTTGAAAGCGGCTGCGGATGGCCCAGTTTTTACCAGCCGGTAAGTAAAACTAGCATTATTTATACCCCCGATAACTCGCATGGTATGAAGAGGGTTGAAGTGCAATGCGGCCGTTGTGAGTCGCACCTGGGTCACGTGTTTGAAGATGGCCCACCCCCAACAGGTTTACGTTACTGTATAAATGGCGTGGTGCTCGATTTTAAAAAGGCACAGGAAATTGAGAAAAACTTCAAAAAAGACAAGGACAATAAATCTTCGGGCAAAGAACAATAATATCAGGTAAGGTTTTGATGGTTTTAAGCGGCATATCCCTGATTGATCGTCCCTTGCGACGCTCCGTTCAGCTGCAGTAATGCTATTGAACATTGGCAAATTTCCGAATTAACTAATTGTCAAATGGTTTTCATAAAACCTTAAACAATATATTTGCCCCTTAAATAAAGGACATGAAGCTGAAACATGCCGTTTTAATCATTGCAGCTATTATTATTGCCGACCAGGCTTTGAAAATATTTATTAAAACCAGTTATCCTACCGGTGAAGTGGTAAGGGTATTTGGCATGGACTGGTTCCGTTTACATTTTATTGAAAACCCGGGCATGGCCTGGGGCTGGAAATTTGGCAATGAAACCGGCAAAGTGATCCTTACCTTATTCAGGCTGGTAGCAGTAATATTCGGCTCCTGGTTGCTGGTAAAATTTGTCCGCGAAAAATACACCAAAGGGTTTATCGTTTGTGCTGCACTGATTTATGCCGGCGCATTGGGTAACCTGATAGACAGTATGTTTTACGGGATGATATTTGACAAGGGCCTGCATTACGACCCGGTTACGCAGGATTATTTGTCCTATTCGGGTGTGGCCGCTTTATCCTCTAATGGTTATTCCTCTTTTTTACATGGCAGCGTGGTGGATATGTTATACTTCCCCATGATCAAATCCACCTATCCTTCCTGGTTCCCGGTAGTAGGCGGACAGGAGTTTGAGTTTTTCAGCCCCATCTTTAATATCGCCGATATGGCCATCTCCACCGGGGTTATCACTTTACTGGTATTTCAAAAACGGTTTATCCAGAAACTGGTACCGGTTAATAAACAATCCATCGAAACCACTACCACGGTGAATGATGATGTACAGGTTTCTTAGGAATTTAAGATTTTTGATTTAAGATTTGGGATTTAAGATTTGAGCGTATGCAGCTGCTAACAATCTTCAAATATTAAATCTAAAATCTTACTTCTTTAGGGTCTCGCGCTTTTCACCAGCTTATGCGTACTGGTCTTGCCCGATTTGCCGGTAAGGCGAACAATATACATACCATAAGGCAGGTTATTCATGCCGTTCCATTTTAAAATATTATTGCCTACCTGTATATCAAAGCTTGTCTGTTTAATTTTCTTACCATAATAATCGGTCAGCTCAACGGTGATGGTTTCCTTTTGTGTGGCCGTAATATCAAATCTCATCTCCTGGTTAAAAGGGTTCATCACTGCGTTCACGGTAAACTGCGATTCATTGCGGCCTAATGAGATGATTTTAGAGTAGGTTGTTTTACCCGCCTGGTTATACATTCTTACTCGGTAAAACATTTTCCCGCTGTTTGGCTGGTTATCGGTAAACCGGTACTCATTCTGCTCCCGGGCATATTGGGATGCGCTGTTTACCGTACTCACTTTTTCAAAATGAATGCCGTTGGCGCTCCGTTCAATATCAAAATAAAGCAATTCAGCTTCCCGGGATGTGGTCCAGTTTAATAATACATGATCCGACTGTAACGTAGCATTAAAGGACAGCAGGTTGGTGCCGAGTGTAGGGGTGCAGGTCAGTACATTTAAGGTAACAGCATTAATGATATCTGTAGAGCGGCAGGCATCGTTTAATAAATTGGTGGTGGATGTGGCCACTACCAGCCGGTAACGGTCGCCGCTGTTGGCCGTAGTAGTAGATGCCGGGGGTATGGTGTGTTGTGCCACATACTCCCAGGTACCGGCATTGTTAACCGGTGTTACGGGGCCTACCGGGCTTCCGATATTGGTCCAGGTACTGGTACCATCGGCCATATATTGCCATTGATAATAACGGTAGTTGTCGAAGTAAGAACGTACCGTATCATAAATAGTAATGGGATTGCCCACACAAATATTGGGTGTAAGTGAGGGGGAGTAACTCATATTAGGCAAACAGGTTGCAACGGCAATATCATCAATTGCCCAGTCATTACCCCCGCCTCCCGGAGCATTATTACGGATGGTAACCGTAAACGAGGTTTGCCCGGGTTTTGTTTTAAATACAAATCCTTTTTTAACCCATTGTCCCGAGTAAGCTATATTGCCACTGGTATAATACTCTTCGCCATCTATCTGGAAACTTAAATTGGGCTTTACACCGGAGGAGTCATTACCCGCCCCTGGCGTATAACCTGGGTCACCCGATCCCCGGCCAGTCACATCGCAGCCGCAACGGCGGCAGATATTCCGGAACCAGGCCGAAAACTCGTAGTAGGTTTCTTCACAAAGGTTGGTGATGTTCTGGCGGAAAGCCAGGTTGGTTTCGTAACTGGCATTAATAACAAGTGTATAACCACCGTTGTTACCGGCGGGTGTGGGAGCATTACCGGCCACAGGGTCGGCAGCGCCTGTATGATCACCAATAATATCCCATACACTATGCACCCGGGCGCTGTTAGGATAAGCTACAAACGGGTTACTGGAACCATCACTGCTGGTATTGTTGGCCACCCCATAATCATTATCCTGCGGAGCCGATGCGCTGAAATTTACTCGGTTATAAGGCAGGGGTACAAATGTTGTACCGCCGGCTTTATTACGCACAGTACCCGAACCAAAAGTACCTCCTGCCTCACCCAGGATGGCATTGGTACCAAATGAGCTGGAACAAAGTCCATAGTCAGGCGCTATTCTTATACGGTAAGGTTGAAAATTTGAAAGTACATCGGTGGTGCTGGAGCCGATACGGTAACGGAAATTACCGGCGTTTAAAATGATCAGGCTATCCAGTGCCACATCGGTGGCGGTTGATTTAATCTGGATTTGATAGGTGTACATGCGGATGCAGGTGCCGCCATAAAAGCTCGGCACGTCGCTTCGTCTTAACCGGCCGGCGCCGGTGGTACTGTTGGTTTGTGTGGTTACATTGGCATTGGTAGCATTGCCGCCTATATTAAAGCGTATCAAGGCGCCCTGTATATTACCCAGATCGTCGCCCGCAGCATCAGTAAAAGTAGCCTGTTGAACTCCCTCGTTTGATAACATCCGCAGCGATCCCGTTATGTACTGGAACTTATTGGTATTAATGGTATCATTATACCGTATGCTGTTAACATAGGTATTATCGTTACTCGAGCCTCCGTTTACGGCAATAGTAGCCCTTACTTCAATAATGTCGCCGGCTAAAAAAGTGCCGCCGCCAGGCCTGCTGATATTGATAAAACTCTTGCCGGTTTTTACATTTACCTGGGCAAGGAGCGTAGTAGCAGTGAACAGAAAAGCCAGCAATAGCGGAACGCTTTTAAGGAGTAAAAGCCATGCAGCCTTGCCGTGTTGCCACCGCTGATGTATACGTAAAGTTATTTTCATCTATTGGATTTCGATCATTCAAAAGTAAACATATACACCGGCCTGAACAATCGTAAAAGACCATCGTACTATTACCCGGTTTGTATACTAAATGTGTAATTTTCCCGCCGGTCTGTATAAAAAATATACGAAAAAGCAAAAGCCGGGTACACGTAAACAAACGTTTCAATGTATTTTTTTTACTAAAACTGCCGGGTTTTCTACTTAGCAAAACATAAAACAATATTATAATATTAATTATCGGGGTAAGGGAAAAAACGATGTGCGCAGTAATTTTACTAAAAACTATGTAGCTTTTGCGGTTGTATAAAAGGCATTTGATTTATATAATTGCGTATAAATCCAATACATGAAACGTTCTTTACTCCTGGGAGTTTTTTTTGCTGTTGCGTTATTTAGTTATGCTCAAACCGAACCATTTGCCAAACGTACTGTAGGAACGAATTTTAATAATGCCTGGGAAGTGTTATACGGTCCCAATGATTCACTCTGGGTTACTGAGAACAGGAGTTACCGTATCCGCCGGATCAATGTAAAAGAAGATGGAGTGAGTACTTTTGGTGCCTCTACCACCCTGGTCGATTTGTTTGCACAATCTGCTGCGCATGGCATTACCATCACGCAAAACACCTCCAATTTTCCGCAGGGTGGTTTAATGGGCCTGGCCATCCATCCTAACTTATACTCCTCCGACCCGGCCGTAAGAAATCAAAAGCCCTGGGTATATGCTGCTTTTGTATACACCAAAGGGTCATGCCCCGGATCAAATACCAGCTGTATCTATTCAACAAAAATTGTCCGGTATACCTATAGCGGCGATGCATTGATCAACCCTGAAACAATAGTAGATAACTTACCGGGCAGCAGTGATCATAATTCCGGCCGCCTGGTAATAAGCCCCGAAATTGAAAATGTGTCGCCCGGCGGACTGCATAACCAATACCGTTTATATTATACTTTGGGCGATATGGGCGCCGGCCAGTATTTGAACACCACCCGTACACAACGTTCGCTGGTACAGAATGCTTTTGAAGGAAAAGTATTGCGTCTTAATACCGAATCCGATGGCGATGCAGGTCAGAATGCCTGGGTGCCGAATGACAATCCCTTTTTTAATGCGGCAACTATCAGTGCCGAAGATTATGTTTTTACCCTGGGCCACCGCAATGCACAGGGACTGGTTTGGGGTAAGGTAAACGGGGTAAACAGGTTGTATAGTTCGGAGCAGATGGACAGGACCGATGACGAAGTGAATATTATTGAAAAAGGCCGTAACTATGGCTGGGACCGTGTTTCGGGCTATTGCGATGGTAATGTGAATGGTTATACGATCGGAACAACGGCTATAGGAACAACGGCTACTACTAATGAGCAGTTTAACTGTACCAGTATCACCAATCACAAGGAGCCCATCTTTACCATGTTCACGGCACAGATGTCCACCATCAATCCATCAGATAACAGCCAATGGCCAACGGTTGCCTGCTCCAGCATCGACTTCCTGGGCACCAGCCGCATAGCGGGATGGAGCAACTCCTTATTTGTTACACCATTAAAAAAGGATTTTGTGTACCGGCTTAAACTGAACCCTGCCGGCGATGGGGTAGAAACTACCTATTACCAGTTGTTCCAGGGTGATGGCGGAAGGATCAGGGATATGGCTATTTCCCCCAACGGCCGCCGCTTTTTTATAGCCAGGGATGGTGGTGTAAATGCAGGCAACGGAACCATCATTGCGTACAATTATACCGGCACTTTACTGGCATTAACCGATAAACCGGGTGAAGGCCCGGCAGCTGCAGAGCATATTGATATATACCCCAACCCAGTTACCAACCTGCTTACGGTAAGGGGTAAAAAAGAATTCCAGAAGCCCTTGCTGGCACAACTGTACGATGTAACGGGCAGTGTGGTGCAGAGTAAATCCAGTTTCCAGAATAGTTTTACGGTGGATATTAGTGCACAAAAAAGCGGTATTTACTTTTTAAAACTATACAATGGTAATGGGCAACTGGTAGAAACAAGAAAAGTGGTCAAACAATAAGTAAACAGCCTTATCATAAAAATGGCTTGTTATGATTAACAAGCCATTTTTTTTTACATACTATATGTATCGGTTCATGGTTTTTGCCGCCCTTTAAAAAGACGTTCTAATGCAATAGCATTACCGTTTTCCTGGCTTACAGTTTTCGATCCGGTTTTGGCCGCCAGCACTGCCTGTAAATAAGGTGACAGTGTTGTAGCCTGGGGTAATAAGGAGGCAGCGGGCAAACCGCTACCAGTCTTTTCAATGGCTTTCATAAATATTGAATTTTACTTTAAACTACTACACGCTTTCGCTTTATGCAAGTTTTTTACACAAAAAAGCGGATACCACAGTAGTATCCGCTTTTGTCATTCGTAAACCTACGAACAGTTATCAATTTGTTTACAGTTTACCTACCATATTAGCAGGCACCACCCATTCATCAAACTGTGCCGGTGTAACATAACCCAGCTTCACCGCCATCTCTTTCAGGGTTGTTCCTTCCTTATGCGCCTTCTGCGCTATCTCGGCAGCCTTATAATAACCGATCTTGGTATTTAAAGAAGTTACCAGCATTAAGGAATTGTCCACGTGTTTTTTAATATTGGCCTCAATAGGTTCAATACCTACAGCACATTTATCGTTGAACGATACACAACCGTCGCCTATTAAACGGGCACTGTGTAAAAAGTTATAGATCATTACAGGTTTAAATACATTCAGCTCAAAATGGCCGTTCGCACCACCTACACTAATGGCTACATCGTTACCCATTACCTGTGCGGCTATCATGGTCAGGGCCTCACACTGGGTAGGGTTTACTTTACCCGGCATAATAGATGAACCCGGTTCGTTATCAGGAATAAACAATTCGCCAATACCGCTGCGTGGCCCGCTGGATAACATACGGATATCGTTGGCTATCTTCATTAAGCTTACGGCAACTGTTTTTAAAGCGCCGTGTGCTTCTACAATGGCATCATGTGCGGCCAGCGCCTCAAATTTATTTTCGGCGGTAACAAAAGGCAGTTTGGTTAATTTGGCGATCTGTTTGGCTACATTCTCGGCATAATTAGCAGGTGTATTAATACCGGTACCAACAGCTGTACCACCTAAAGCCAGCTCACTTAAATGCGGCAAGGAATTATTAATGGCTTTCAAGCCATGGTCTAACTGCGATACATAACCGCTAAACTCCTGGCCTACGGTCAGGGGCGTAGCATCCATAAAGTGCGTACGGCCTATCTTCACCACTTTCATATACTTCTTGCTTTTTTTAGCAAGGGTGTCACGCAGCTTTTTAATGCCGGGAATGGTTACTTCCACCAGTATTTTATAAGCAGCAATATGCATGGCTGTAGGGAAGGTATCATTGGATGACTGTGATTTATTTACGTCATCATTCGGGTGCAAAAACTTTTCTTTATCGGTTAACTTACCACCGTTCAGTACATGGCCTCGGTAAGCTACTACTTCATTTACATTCATGTTACTTTGCGTACCACTGCCGGTTTGCCATACTACCAGGGGGAAATAATCATCTAATTGTCCTTCCAGTATTTCATCACACACTTTACCTATCAGCACCGATTTGTTTTTGGGAAGTACACCTGCCTGCTGGTTAGTAATAGCAGCGGCTTTTTTCAGGTAAGCAAATGCCTTAATAATTTCTTTCGGCATTTTGTTGATGTCCTCTGCAATCTTGAAATTGTCAATACTGCGTTGGGTTTGTGCACCATAATAGGCTTTTGCCGGCACTTTCACTTCACCCATCGTATCTTTTTCTACTCTATACTGCATGTTGTAAACATTAAGTTGGTAAACGATTGTATTTGCGCTGCAAATTTATGTGAATACGACCGTAAATAAGCAGTATCCCCCCTTTTCAATCGTTTGTCCGTTATTTTCTGCGCCGGGGTGTTGGTAAACAAAAGCAGCTTAGCTTTATGGCTTCAACATTTTTGTTGTTACCAGCTGCAGCAAACAGGGCATCGTTCTTTGCGTCGCACACTTGTACTGCATACCATTGGTCAGCATTTTGTAACCATATATCAAAATCAAATCATGTTCAGGTTAGGGTTTCTCTTATTAGCATTATCCGGTTTTTTTACTGCTTTCAGCCAGGTTATTCCATCCGAATTACAAACGCCCGAGATCGTTTCCGTTAGCCGTATGCCCATGCGGGCCAGTGCTTTCAGTTTCGAGAACCGTTCGCTGGCACAACAACGCGACAAAACAAAGTCTGCTTACTTTTTGTCATTAAACGGTAACTGGAAATTCAACTGGGTGCAGGATCCTGCTAAAAGACCGGTTGATTTTTATAAAAAAGATTTTAATGATGCAGGCTGGACCGATTTTAAAGTACCGGCTAACTGGGAGTTGAATGGTTATGGTTTACCCATCTATGTAAATCATCCTTATGAATTTACCGGTCGTGCTAAAACCGGCAGCCGTTTAAATCCCCCCTTTGATATTCCGGATAATAATAACCCCGTAGGTTCATACCGCAAAAAAATAAACATCCCTGCCAACTGGAGCGGCCGCCAGGTATTTATTCACCTGGGTGCGGTTAAATCGGCTTTCTTCATCTGGGTAAACGGCAAAAAAGTGGGTTATAGTGAAGACAGCAAACTGGCCGCAGAGTTTGATATTACCGAATATGTAAAGCCCGGTGAAAACCTGGTGGCCTTACAGGTATATCGCTGGAGCGATGGCAGTTACCTGGAATGCCAGGATATGTGGCGTATCTCCGGTATCGAGCGAGAGGTATATCTGTATGCCACACCAACACTCAATATCCGCGATTTTAAAGTAACCGGTACTTTAGATGCTGCTTATACCAATGGATTACTGGCCGGCTCCCTGACCATTGAAAACTATAAAAAAGATAGTAATACCTTACACAGTAAGCCCGTGGCTTTTTATGTAGATGCCGAACTGGTAGATGCGGATGGCAAACAGGTTTGGAAAAAAGACGGTGAAAAGCAGGATGTATTAGGTAATTACCACCAAAAACTTAATTTTCAAACACAGATCGACCGGGTAAAAACATGGTCAGCCGAAACCCCTTATTTATATACCTTATACCTGACACTGAAAGACAAGGATAAAAATGTACTGGAAGTAATTCCCCAGCGTATTGGTTTCCGTTCCGTGGAAATTAAAGGCAGCGACTTTTTAATTAATGGTAAAAGAGTTTTCTTAAAAGGCGTTAACCGTCATGAGCATAATGCTACCCAGGGCCATGTGTTGTCAAAAGAAGATATGCTCAAGGATATGGAGATGATGAAAAAGCTGAATGTAAATGCCGTGCGTCATTCGCATTATCCTCCCGATCCTTACTGGATGGAGCTTTGCGATGAGTTTGGTTTGTACGTAGTAGACGAAGCCAATATTGAATCGCATGGCCGTTACTACGATTTAAGCACCAGCTTTGGTAACGATAAAAAATGGCGTAACCCGCATTTTGAAAGAATTACCCGTATGTATGAAAGAGATAAAAACCATACATCGGTAGTTACCTGGTCATTAGGTAATGAAGCCGGTAACGGTGTTAACTTTTACGAGGCTTATGAATGGTTAAAGGCCAACGACTTCAGGCCGGTACAATATGAAAGGGCCGAACACGATTTTAATACCGATATGATCGTGCCGCAATATCCCAGTCCGCGTGGCTTGATCAACTACTCCAAAGGCAATAGCCCGCGTCCTTTTATCATGAGCGAATACGCCCATATTATGGGTAATAGCCTGGGTAATTTTAAAGAATACTGGGATGCTATTGAAAACAATCCCAAACTGCAGGGCGGTTTTATCTGGGAGTGGATTGATCAGGCCATTGATACCGTTAAAAACGGTAAAAGGATCATGGCCTATGGTGGTGATTTTCCTTTGGCCGGTCCGGTTGATGAAAACATAAGCGATAATAACTTTTGTGTAAAAGGTGTGGTAACTGCTTACCGTGGCATGACCCCCATGGCAGTTGAGGTTAAAAAAGTACACCAGTTCATTAAAACAAATTATAAAGGCAACTACCAATTTGATATCCGCAATAGTTATTTCTTTAAAACACTGAACAATGTTGTTTTACAATGGCAGCTGATAGAAGATGGTAAACAAATAGAATCAGGTGTCATCAATAATATTTCCATTGCCCCTCAGGCTACTCAATCTGTCACAGTACCTGTTAAAAAAACGATCAAAGCAGGGAAGGAATATTTCCTGAACCTGAGTTATAACATGATTAATGCAGAGCCTTTTTTAGAAAAAGGCTATACCATTGCGTATGATCAGTTCCCTGTTGCCAACAGCTTTAATGCTTACCAGGCACCTGTGGCTAATGGTGCTTTAACTGAAAGCCAGAGCGGGGATAAATTAACCATTAGCGGTAAAGACTTTACCATCAGCTTTGATAAAGCAAAAGGCGCTATCAATGCATATACCGTTAAACAGCAGCATATTTTAACGGCAGGACCAACCCCATCTTTCTGGCGTGCCCCTACTGATAATGATATTGGCGCCGGCTTTAACAGCAAGCTGCGTAACTGGCGTAATGTGTACGAAAAATCGGCCACTAAAAACTTTACAACAGTTAAGGAAGGGAATACCTATAAAGTAACCATTGAAAAAGAACTGTTGAATGGCGATGCGGTACAGACACAGGTGTTTACCATTTATGCTAATGGTGAAATAAAAGTAACGAACAGCTTAAAAGCGGTACAGGGTAAACATGAGTTGCTGATGCGTGTGGGTAATGACCTGGTATTGAATAAAGCGTACAGCAATATCAGCTGGTATGGCCGTGGCCCCGGTGAAAGCTATTGGGATCGTAAAACGGGTTCCCTGATCGGGCAGTACAAACAAACGGTGCAGGAACAATACTTCCCTTATGCCCGTCCGCAGGAAAGTGGTAACAAGGCCGATGTACGCTGGGCCAGCTTTACCGATGCAAAAGGTAAGGGCATTCAGATTATTATGGCCGACAGCCTGTTGAATGTTGCTGCGCTGCCCTATGCTTTAGATGACCTGGATCCCGAGGTAAATAAAAAGCAATACCATTCCGGTGAACTGGTGCCCCGTAATGAAATATACCTGCATGTGGACCTGCAGCAATTGGGTGTACAGGGTATTGACAGCTGGGGAGCAAGACCCCTGGAAGAATATCGCTTACCATTTAAAAACTACCAATATAGTTATTGGATAAAGCCGGTGAAGTAGTTTAGAGTATACAGTATGTAGTATTTAGTATACAGATTGTATTTACTGAACGGGAAACAATTTCTTAATACCGTGTATAGCGTATCTTGTTGAACTTTGCACTTGTTTATAAAATCATATACTGATGAGGTATCTTTTTATACTATTAGCATTTATTAGTGTGGCCGCAACAGCGCAAACACCATCGGAGAACATCATTATTATTACTACCGATGGCCTGCGCTGGCAGGAGCTGTTTAAGGGCATGGATACGGCTATTGCCAATAATAAAAAATTCAATGAAGGTGACAGCAGTTATATTTTCCACAACTACTGGGCAGAAAATGAACTGGACCGCCGGAAAAAACTCATGCCTTTTTTCTGGAACAATATTGAAAAAATAGGCCAGGTATATGGCAACAGGGCCTATAAAAACGAGGTAGACGTAGCCAACCCGCATTGGTTCTCCTATCCCGGTTACAGCGAAATATTCACCGGTTATGCCGATCCCAATATTAACAGTAATAACTACCCGGCAAACCCGCATACTACGGTATTGGAATATTTACAGCAACAACCACGTTTCAGGAACAAGGTGGCGGCTTTTGGCGCCTGGAATGCTTTTGACCGTATTTTAAATGAAAAGCGCAGTGGTATACCTGTTGTGAGTGCTTTTGATACCGTAGCCGGTAACAACTTATCACCCCGCCAGCAATTGGTGAACAGTATGCTGAAGGACTCCTACAAACCCTGGGGCGATGGGGAATGCTTGGATGTGTTTACCCATTATGCAGCCATGGAACATTTGAAACAAAACAAACCCCGTGTATTGTTTATTGGTTATGGTGAAACGGATGAATGGGCACATGCGGGCAAATACCGCTCTTATTTGGATGCGGCCTGGCAGGTGGATACCTGGTTAAAAGAATTATGGGAGTTTTTACAAAGTGATCCGCAGTATAAAAATAAGACCACTGTATTTTTTACCACCGATCATGGTCGCGGGGATGTTAAAAAAACACAATGGACCAGCCACGGCAGTACAATTGCCGGCGCTAATGAAATATGGTTCGCAGCCTGGGGCAATGGTGTAAAAACAAAAGGGGAAATAAAAACAGCGGGACACTTATTCCAGGAAAAATTTGCACAAACTTTTGCGGCATCCCTGGGCTTACAATTTAAAGCCAGCCACCCTATTGCCGATTCGTTCTGGGACCTGTTAACAAAATAAGGCTAAAAACCCAGCCGCCCGGGCATATGAAACTCCAGTACCTGTATGCGGTACTTTTTACCCATTCGGTACTCTTTCTTCCTGACCCAATGTACTACGGTCTGTATACCATAACGTACCAGTATGGAGCCAAAGCCCATGGCAAGCCCCGTCATAATTGCGTTTTTCGGGGTTTCCATATCGTTCAGCATTAACCCGCCCGATACCATGGCCGATCCGGCTGTGATTAATAACAGCGTCTTGCCATCCACAGGAAATTTATTGCTCCTTACAGGTAATACCACGGCTTTTACATCCCTGGCAGGTATGGGTTTGCCGTTTAAATAAATCGTATCCCGGTATAATAAAGTGATCAGGCCATGATAAACCGTATCATTGGTCAAACGTAAAGCAATGCGGTCACCTTCTTCGTAGGTCTTTTTTTTCTTTGCTCCTTTTTTTACAAACAAATATCCGGGCTGTGCACAGGCCAGTAGCGGTAAAAGAATAATGGTGAATAGCAGCAGCAGACGGTTCATGCTTCAAACTTACAACCCTATGTTTTAGCAATATGTTAAAATCTATGCAGGGCTGGTTCCGGTTCTTCTGGCTGTTCCGGGGTAACGTATACTGAAAACTCCGTTTTTCTTTCGATATTTACACTATGTGTGGCATTGCCGGTATTATACAACGACAGAGCGGAGCATACAACTTATCCCAGTTGCAGCAAATGACCCGGGCATTGGCTCACCGCGGGTCCGATGGGGAGGGGCATTGGCACTCCTCCGATAGCCAGGTACTGTTGGGTCATCGTCGCCTGGCGATCATCGATTTGAGTAATGCCGCCGCACAGCCCATGCATCGTAACTACCAGGGAGCATTAAGCATTACCTATAACGGCGAAATATATAATTACCCGGAGCTGCGTAATACATTAATAAAACAAGGCTATAGTTTTTCCACCCAATCGGATACCGAAGTTATTTTAGCTGCTTACGACTTTTATGGTGAGGATTGCGTGTTACACTTTGACGGCATGTTTGCCTTTGCCATCTGGAACGAAGCGGAGCAGGAACTTTTTGCTGCCCGTGACCGTTTTGGTGAAAAGCCATTTTTTTACAATAGTACTAACCAGGGTTTTTTATTTGCATCGGAGATGAAAGCCCTCTGGGCTGCAGGGGTTAGCAAACAAACCAACCTGCAGCTGATGTTTAACTATATCACTATTGGGTATGTAGACAATCCGGAACGGCCCGAAGAAACCTTTTATACCAATATTTTTAAATTACCTGCAGCCTGCAGGTTATACTATACGCCCGATAACGGGGAACTGTATGTAGAGAAATACTGGGATATTGATCCGCAGCACCAACAGAAAAAAATGAATGAGTATGATGCGCTGGACGAGTTTAAATATCTTTTTGAAGAATCGGTAAAAAGAAGGTTAAGGAGCGATGTATCCGTGGGTACCAGCCTGAGCGGCGGCCTGGACAGCTCTTCTGTACTAAGCACCGTGTTACAGGTAAGCCAGCATAAACCCCATACTTTTTCAGCTATCTTCCCCGGGTTTGAAAAAAATGAAAGTGCATATATTCAGCAGCTTACAGACGAATGGGAGGTTACAGGACATACGGTTACACCCACGGTGGATGACATGACCGGGCTCTGGCAAAAGATCGTTCATCACCAGGAGGAACCTTTTGGATCGGCGGGGATTATTGCACAGTATAAAGTGTTTGAACTGGCCGCCAGGGGGCAAACCAAAGTACTACTGGACGGCCAGGGTGCCGATGAAATACTGGCGGGTTACCGTCATCATTACAAATGGTACTGGCAGGAGCTTTTTGTAAAACGCAGGCTGTTCACCAGCGGCGAACTAAAAGCTGCCCGTAAACTGGGGGTTCAGGAGCCCTTCGGCTTTCGCAATATTATTGCAGCCCTGTTCCCGGATATTGCTTCCACCATCGTTGAAAAAAGATATTTGTTATCAGCCCTTCAGCAAAAAGACCTTACGGCTGATTTTGTACACCTCCAGAGTCGCGAAGCGTATTATACCACGCCACCGTTTTTTAACCTGAACGGCGCTTTGTATTTCAACACCTGTATGCATGGGTTAGAGGAGTTACTACGGTATGCCGACAGGAACAGTATGGCCCATGGCCGTGAAGTGCGCCTGCCTTTCCTTGACCATGAACTGGTGAGTTTTGTTTTTTCCTTACCGCCTTCCTTCAAAATAAAAAAAGGATATGGCAAATGGATACTGCGAAAAACCATGGAAACACAATTGCCTGCAAACATTACATGGCGTAAGGATAAGGTAGGCTTTGAACCCCCGCAAAAAAACTGGGTACAGGACCCTGCCGTAACAGATATGATTCACCAGGCCAAAACAAAACTGGTGGCCGAAAAAATATTAAATGCGAGTGTATTGCAGCAAAAGCCGGTAGCACAAAATGCCTACGAGGCCAATAACTTTAACTGGCGTTATTTAACCGCCGCTCCCTTTATTTAATACGGGCCTAAAAACCAGTTACCGCGGCCTTTTTTACCAGTTACCGTTCATAGTACTCGGTCAGGAAAAGTGAGCCGGTTATTGTAAATTTGCGCCATGAGTAATTTTAGACAAGTGCGGCCGGATAATTTTCCCCCGGTTGTAAAGAATTTGATTATCCTGAACGTATTGGTATGGATAGCTCAACTGGTTTTTAAAAACCAGTTTTTGACAGAACGTATCGCTTTATGGCCGGTAGATTCTCCGCTGTTTGAGCCCTACCAGATTTTTACGCACATGTTTGCTCACTCACAGTATGGCCTTTTTCACATATTGTTTAATATGTTTATGCTGTGGATGTTTGGAAAAATATTAGAGAACGTATGGGGCGCTAAAAGATTTCTTACGTTTTATTTATTATGTGGAATTGGCGCTGCGGCCGCCCACCTGCTCATCCAGCACTTTACAGGTGGTTACGCTTCCGTAGTAGGCGCTTCCGGGGCCATATTTGGCGTTTTTGCTGCCTTTGCCATGCTTTTCCCCAATACAGAAATGTATATCATGTTTATTCCCGTGCCCATAAAGGCAAAATGGGTAGCTATTGGTTATATGGCTTTTGACCTTTTTGGCGGTATCTCCAATGTTCCCGGGGATAATATTGCCCACTTTGCTCACCTGGGAGGCGCTTTAACCGGTGTAATAATTGTCCTCATCTGGAACAAAACCAATAAAAAAACGTTGTATTAGTAGCGCGGCGCCGGTAAAGCTCAAAAAACTGTTTTGCCTGCAATAATTTTATATTGCAATGAAATCATCATACGAATCTTCATATTATAAACGATTGTCGTTAAACGACCGCAGTGGAACGCTTATACTGCTCATTGCTATCAGCGCTATTATTTTTGTAGTGCTCGGTTTTTTTAAAGCGGTATCTTATCTGAACTATTACGGCGAAGAAAAAGCGGTTGCGGTTCAAAATTTTAACGACAATGTGCTGGTATGGTTTGCTATGCCAGGCAGTTTTAAGGAATTGCTGGTGAAACCCTGGACCTTCTTTACCCATGCATTTACCCATACCGAATTCTGGTTATTACTGGCCAATATGTTATGGCTCTGGACCTTCGGTTATATCCTGCAAAATCTTACCGGCAACCGTAAACTGGTACCCCTATACATTTATGGCTCCTTAATTGCCGCAACAGTTTACCTGCTGCTGGTAAGCCTGGTTCCTGCATTTGCGCATAATAAACTGAACGGTATGTACTATGGCGCTTCGGCTGGTGTATTGGCCATTGCAACGGCAGCCACTACCATTGCACCCCAATACCGCTTATTACATATGCTGAACGGTGGCATTCCGTTGTGGATATTAACCGCTATATACCTGGTTATTGACTTTGCTACCATACCCGTTAGCGGTGCAGGTCTTGGTCATATTGTACACCTGTCAGCGGCCCTTACCGGTGTGCTGTTCATTGTATTATTACGTAAAGGCTTTGATGGCAGCGACTGGATGAACAACCTGTACGACTGGTTCATTAACCTGCTTAATCCGGACAAGCCCAAGAAAGGCGAAACCATTAAAGAAACGCTTTTTTATAAAAGCCCGGCAACTCCTTACACTAAAACTCCTAACCTGACACAGCAACGTATTGACGGCATTTTAGACAAGATCAACCAGGAGGGTTATGATGCGTTGACCAAGGAAGAAAAAGAATTATTAAACCGTGCCAGCCAGGAAGGGTTGTAAATAATTTTGTCTTAATTTAGGCGCAATGGCCAGCAAATTCCGATTATTTACCAGGCGCTTCTTACTGTTGTGCAACATTATTGTTGTAGCGGTATTCTTATTGGCCTGCCTGGTACCCTATGTCAGTCCTTCGGGTTGGTGGTTCCTTTCTATCCTGGGTATCGGCTTTCCTTTTTTATTACTGTTTGTTATTGTCTTTTTAGTTTGGTGGCTGGTAGTAAAACGTAAATATGCTTTACTATCGGGTATTGCTTTATTACTGGGCTTAAAAAGTATCAGTGTGTTTTTTGCCCTCAACTTCCCGGGAAAATTTACCACCGAAAAAAAAGGCGATTTCAGGATCGCTACCTGGAATGTGGCCCGCTTTGTTGAAATGAAAAACAACAACAACAAAGGCAGCCAGACCCGCTTAAAAATGTTTGACCTGTTAAAGGAACAAAATGCCGACATCCTTTGCCTGCAGGAGTTTGTACATGTAGATGATAACCCCGAATGGTATGCGAATATTAACGACATACAAACAAAACTCAACTATCCCTATTATACCTATACCTATTACAATGATGGTAATCCCAATTTTGTATTAAAGAACGGCACCATTATTTTCTCAAGATTCCCCATTGTAGATAGCGGTATGATCAACTTTCCCCGTCCTTCATTACGCGAAGGACTGGTATATGCCGATATTAAAGTAAAGGATCAGATCTTCCGGGTATTCAGCACACACCTGCAATCTTTTCAGTTGAGGCAGGATGATTATGATAAAATATCCAAGATAAAAGAGGGTGAAGACGGCATCGTCAGTAATTCCAAAACCATCTTTGCCAAAATGAAGACCGCTATCGTTAACCGGCAGATACAAACGGATATTGCCCGTAAGATCATGGACGACAGTCCTTACCCGGTAATGTTTTGCGGTGATATGAACGATGTACCCAACTCCTACACTTACTTCACCTTAAGGGGTAATATGAACGATGCTTTCCTGGAAAAAGGCCGTGGCATTGGCCGCACTTTTGCTTCTTTATCACCTACATTGCGGATTGATTATATTTTAGCCGATAAATCTTTCGGCGTAAAACAATTCAGGCGGGTGGTAAAAAACTATTCCGACCACTACTTACTCGTAGCCGATATGCAGTTACCCAAAAAATAATGCATGATATATTAATAAAACAAAACCCGGACCATGGTCCGGGTTTTATATATCTGTGTTTTTAGCTGTTGTTCAACTATTAAACTTCGGCGCTTAATTTTTTCGCCTGCTTGGTTCTTTCGTTCTCATCTAAAATAACCTTACGCATACGAATAAAATTAGGCGTTACCTCAATACACTCATCGTGCTGTATATACTCCATACATTCTTCCAGGGTCATCAATGTTTTTGGAGCAATTCGGGTAGCGTCGTCACTACCGCTGGCACGGTGGTTGGTCAGTTTTTTACCTTCCGTTGCATTTACCACCAGGTCGCCGGGTTTAATATTCTCGGCAATAATCTGGCCAACATATACATCTTCACCCGGGTCTACAAAGAAAGTTCCACGGTCCTGTAATTTGTCAATAGAGTAACCGGTAGTTTTTTCTGTGTTCTTAGAGATCAGCACACCGTTGTTACGACCGGGGATAGGGCCTTTCCATGGTTTATATTCGCTGAAGCGGTGGGCCATTACAGCTTCACCGGTAGTGGCGGTTAACATTTGTGTACGTAAACCAATTAAACCACGAGAAGGAATATCAAACTCCAGGTGCTGCATGGTACCTTTTGTTTCCATGATCAGCATTTCACCTTTACGGCGGCTTACCAGGTCAATTACTTTACTGGCAAACTCTTCCGGAACGTCTACTACCAGTGTTTCATAAGGCTCACATTTTTTACCATCAATCTCTCTCACAATTACCTGTGGCTGACCAACAGTTAACTCATATCCTTCACGGCGCATGGTCTCGATCAGTACACCTAAGTGTAATATACCACGACCATAAACCAGCAGGCTATCACCTTCTTCACTGTCTACTACACGCAAGGCCAGGTTTTTCTCTGTTTCTTTCATCAAACGGTCACGTAAGTGACGGCTGGTAACAAACTTACCGTCTTTACCAAAGAAAGGTGAGTTGTTTACAGAGAACAACATATTCATGGTTGGCTCATCCACGCTGATCACCGGTAATGCTTCCGGGTTTTCTGCATCAGCAATGGTATCACCAATATTAAAATCTTCAATACCTACTACGGCACAAAGGTCGCCGGCAAAAACTTCAGTCGCTTTCTTCTTGCCCATGCCTTCAAATACGTATAATTCTTTTACACGTTGTTTTTTAATGCTGCCATCGGCCTGCATTAAGGCAATGTTCTGGCCTTCTTTAATGCTGCCACGGCTTACTTTACCTACGGCAATACGGCCCAGGAAAGAAGAGTAGTCCAAAGAAGTGATCTGCATCTGCAAAGGACCTTCATTCACCTGTGGTGGCGGAACGTGTTTTAAAATACCGTCCAATAACGGGTTAATATTATCGATCTGGGTCAGCGAATCGTTAAACCAGCCGTTTTTACCGCTACCATAGTAGGTGGGGAAATCCAACTGGGCTTCTGTCGCATCCAGGTTAAAGAATAATTCAAAAACAGCGTCATGTACTTCATCAGGACGGCAGTTTGGTTTATCAACCTTGTTAATAATAACAATTGGTTTCAGGTTTAACTGCAATGCTTTCTGTAATACGAAACGGGTCTGGGGCATCGGGCCTTCAAAAGCGTCCACCAAAAGGCAAACACCATCAGCCATTTTCAATACCCTTTCCACTTCACCGCCAAAGTCGGCGTGACCAGGGGTGTCGATCACATTAATTTTAACCCCGTTGTAGGTAACGGCAGCATTTTTACTGAAAATAGTAATACCCCTTTCTCTTTCCAGGTCGTTACTATCCATGATTAACTCGCCTGTTTCCTGGTTGTCGCGGAAAACCTTTGTGGCATGTAAAATTTTGTCAACAAGGGTAGTCTTACCGTGGTCAACGTGGGCAATAATTGCTATGTTTCTGATTTCCATAATATCATTTAAATAAATTGTCTGGCCATATACGATACCGGCTGCCGGTTCACCACTTTACTCTATTTTCTACCCCGGTGGTCGTTTACCACGCATCCAAATTGTACAATTTAGAAAGGCGGAATTTTAAAAGTAGCTGGTAATGAGTGAATTACCTCGACGAACGTATAGAACTGTCAACAATTTTCATTTCAAGGGCGCAAAGGTACGCTAATAAAACGGGGCCAACAAGTGAAAGTATTGTTACGAATAATAAAACAGCCGCGTGTAGAGCTATTAGTTTGATTAACAGTGTACTTAGGGGGTTTAGTAATAGTTCCCGGGTGAGGGGCCTGATCTGGGTAAAAATGTACAGTTTTATGATGCCGGGATATTATTTTTTCCCGCAGATAACGCAGATTTTTCCCCGCAGATTTTCGCTGATTATTTTATTAGCGGAAACCTGCGTTGTTTTTCATGTGTTTTATCTGTGAAGTTTCGGACTAAAACCATACTCAATAATTCCTCATATTGGTTCTGCTCTTCCTCCATATTTTCACTGACTATTTTTATTCGCGAAAATCAGCGCTTTTTTTCATCTGCATGATCTGCGGGAAAAACCAATAACTATAATAACAGATTAACGAACCCGCCTTCAACCTTCCAATCCTATACCTTATAACCTAAACCTCTATCGTTACATCGCCCCCAACCGGGTAGCTCTGGCAGGTAAGTATCCGCCCGGCGGCCACTTCCTCATCCAGTAACACTTCGTTATAAGCCATCCACACCCTGCCTTTGGTACAGGTGGCAATACAACTGCCGCAACGGCCTGCTTCGCAACTGTACGGAATAGCTATATTGCTTTCTTTGGCCGCCGCTAAAATACTATGCGGGTATTGTACCGTAATGATCTCGGTTTTATCTGCCAGGTTAATGGTTACCATATGTGCGTCGGTATCCGGCGGTTTGGGTTTGTTTAAACGGGGTAAAGTGCTGAAATTCTCTTTAATAATTTGCTGCGGTTGCAGACCATGTCCCAGCAGGGTGATACTGATGGTTAACATATAATCAAAAGGCCCGCACATATAAAACAGGGTCTTGCTGATATCGGTACGGATATATTGCTGTAACAACTGTTGTAGTAACCAATGGCTTAATCGGCTATGGTAAACATTAAATACATCACTGAATAAAAAACGGATGGTCAGCTGTTCAGGGTATGCCTGCTCCAGTGCTTTTAACTGTTCATAAAAAATTGCATCGCCTTTGGTCTTATTACTGTAAATAAGCGTAACATGACTTTGCGTTGTTGCCAGCAAAGTTTTTATTAAAGAGAAACAGGGCGTAATACCACTGCCTGCTGCCAGGAAAAAATATTGCTCAACGGCTTCCGGCTTTTCCGGCAACCGGAACAAGCCACTGATACCCGAGCTAAATAAAATATCACCCTCTTTTGCATTATACACCAGCTGACGGGAGAACTCTCCGTTATCTACTTTCTTTACGGTAATACTTAAAGTTTCATTGAAGGCATTGCTGGAAGAGATGGAATAAGACCTTCTTTTTTCACCATAAGGAGTAAAGAATACCAGGGTAACAAACTGCCCGGATACATAACCCGGCTGCCACCCGTCCAGCGGGGTTAATTCAAATGTTTTTGCTGCCGCCGTTTCGGTAATAACTTTACTGATCAAAAAACGATTAATACCATCGGGTAAACTATCCATACCAGCAATATACAATAGATATAAGAATTGAAAAACTGTATAACCGGCTATATTAAGCCGGTTGAATGAGTGTAAAGAAATTTTTCTTTACATGAATATCAAAAACAGTTGCTGTTTCCAATGGTTCGCCGTCAATATGCAAAGGCGCATTATCCTTATTGGTTACTTTTATTTTATCGGTCTGGAAATAGATCACAGCGCGGTTGGTATCAATGGGCCTGGCGGTCTGCAGGCTGTTAAAGCCGGTCACCTGGCGCAGGGTTTGTAACACAAAATTCACTTTATTCTGTTTGGTAACGATCACAATATCCAGCAGGCCGTCGCTCAGGTTGGCACGGGGCGCAATGGTTACATTATTGCCAAACTGGTTACTGTTGGCAATGCTCACAAAATAGGCGTCTACCTTTATCTTTTGTTTGTCAAAAGCCATTTCAAATGCATAACTCTTTGCAGCAAAAAAATTTAAAGCCGATTGTTTTACATACATGGCCAAACCACGGGTAGGCTGTTTGGCAAAATCATGTGCCACTTTGGCGTCAAAGCCAATACCGCAGAGCATGCAGGAAAAATAATCGTTTACGGTAAAAGCATCTACTTTATCAGCTTTGCCGGCAAAAATTGTTTGTAATGCCTTGGTTGGAGCCTTGGGTATACCTGTTGCCAGGGCCAGGCTATTGCCCGAGCCGCAGGGGATGATACCAAAATTAACACCTGTTGGCTGCAGGCTGTGTATCACCTGGCTTACGGTACCGTCGCCGCCGGCAGCCACTACATCGGTAATCTTCTCTTCTTTAATAATATCATGCAAAAAACTATAATCGCCATTAGCCACCGAGGGGTAAATAAAATAGGGAATACCCTGTGCCGTTGTTCTTTTTTCAATCAGCGCCTGCAACGATTGTTTGCCTTTGGTGCCTGAAATAGGGTTGACAATATAGATGATCTTGCGGCTCACAGGCTATTGTAAAATTAAAGTGCATAAATGAACGGGTCTTACCCTTACAGTAGCGGCCAGGGCCGGATCGGAAGGTATCGCTACGGTATAAAGAACAATGGTGTTCTGATCGCCAATTGCTTTTTTCAGCTCAGCCCCGTTGATCGGTTGCTTTGTGTTTTCGGTACGGAATAATTCGCGCCGGTTATTATCCATGATAATATAACTGCGGTTCAGTTTGGCATCCGGCTCTTCCGTGTAAGTGATCTGTAAACCATTACCCGTAAACAGGTCATTTGCCTTTACAGTTTTGCTATTTGCAGCGGGATCTTCGGTATTACTTTGTAAAACGAGCTGTTTGTTTACAAAAACCTGCCAGCCGGGTTTAGCCGTATTGGTAATACTATCGGCATTCAGGTTTTCTGTTTGGTTATTGCGTTTGCCGGTACCACAGGCAAACATGCAAATACTGATACCCAACAGGAGAAGGACTTGTTTCATCATGTACATAAAATATATATGCAAGATACTAAGGAATGCAACAAAGCCGGGCAAACTTATTACAGGCATTACTTCAGGTACCAGTCCTTATACCTTTTTAAGGCTTCCAGGAAATAATAATCGGCATAGATCAGCGGCACATCTATCTCCGAATTAAAAGGCAGGGCCCCGGTACTGTGTAACAGCAGGAATCCACCATTTGTACCCGGTGCTGCTTTATATTGATCGCTGTCCAAAGCACGTAATATGGTTGTAGCGTCCGACAGGTATTTTTCTTTTTGTTTACCTTTTGTATACTGCCCTAATTCCAGTAAGGCCGATGCGGTAATGGCAGCGGCTGATACATCTCTTACAGCATCAGGGATATTAGGCGCATCGTAATCCCAGTAGGGAATTTTATCGGCAGGTAAACGGGGATGATTGAGTATAAAGCCTGCAATATTTTGTGCCTGTTGCAAATAAGCTTTGTTTTTGGTAAAACGGTACATCATTACATAGCCATATAAGCCCCAGGCCTGTCCACGGCTCCAGGCAGAGTTATCGGCATAACCCTGGTGGGTACGCTTTTGTAATACGGCCCCGGTGGCGGTATCATAATCTATTACGTGATAGGAGCTGTAATCAGGGCGATAATGATTTTTGGTAGTTGTTTCTGTATGTAAGCGGGCTATTTCACTTCCCTTTTTATTGCCGCCATTGCGTGCCGCCCATTCCAGTAACTCCAGGTTCATCATATTATCAATGATAACGGGGCAGTTGAATTTTTTGCTTTTGTTCCAGGATTGAATGGCCGGTATACCGGGCCTGAACCGGGTAATAAGCGCATCGGCCGCATTTAAAATGGGTTGTTTATAAGCTTCATTACCGGTAATGCGGTAGGCATTTCCAAAACTGCAATACATCATAAAACCCAGATCGTGGTGATCGGTATAAAACTGGTTAGGCTTTATTACTTCCAGGGCACGCTCTGCTTCTTTTTTTATACTGCTGTCACCGGTTTGTTCATATATATACCATAATGATCCGGGGTAAAAGCCGGAACACCACCATTGTATTTCCATATTCACCCAGTTATTATTCGCCTGCTCATAACGCTGCGGCATCTTACCCGGCGTAACATGTTGCATAAGCAGTTTATACTGGTTTTCGGCAAACTGGAAATTAGCGGCAATAAGGTCCGCCATTTTTTGCTGGGACTGTACAGCTGTGGAAGCCGTGAAAAGAGTTATCACTAAAAGCAACAAAGGCAATCGTTTCATGAACCTGTTATTTATGGTACAGGCATAAAAATACGTTACATTCATTGATTTAGGTGTGTGGAATAGTATTTAGTATGAAGTATATAGTATTCAGACAGAACGCAGGTTTCACATCTGATCTATCCTATTATACTAAATATTGCCTGGCTGTCTAACCTAACTCCACTCCTCAGGTTTATCAATATTTTGCCGCTTGTTAATACGGGTTGCCACAATAATACTGGCTTCGTATAACAGGTATAAAGGAATGGTAACAATGGTTAAACTGAACGGATCAGTTGATGGGGTAATAATAGCGGCAGCAATAAGTATCAGTACAAACGCATGCCGGCGGTATTTACGTAAGAACTTGGCGGTAACAATTCCTATCTGTGTCAATATCATTACCAGTAAAGGCATTTGGAATAATACGCCGATACCCACTGTAGTATAAATAAGATTTTCCAGGTAGTCAGAAAAAGAAGGCATGATGGTTATCTGTGAACTCAACTTGTAGTTGAAATAAAAGTTAACCATGAAAGGGGTTAAGATAAAATAGCCGAACGCAACACCTAAAAAAAACAACATGGATACAGAAAAGATGATGCCACGGGTTTTTCTTAATTCTTTTTCAGATAGTGCCGGCTTTACAAAACGCCAGAACTCCCAGAATATATAAGGAAAGGCAATCACAAAACCACCCACAAACGACACAGTAAAATGGGAGATGAACTGCCCGGTCATGGTCGTTTCCAGGAACTGCGCATTTACCTGGTCAAAACAAAGCGCATCTTCAATATGCAGTTTTTTACCCAGTGAACACAACCATTGCGAACTGATAAAGTCAGTTCGGGTGGGGGCGAAAATAATGGCATCGACAATTTCCCTTACAAAAGCAAAAATCACAATAGCGCCAATAAGGATCGCAATAACAGAGCGGATCAAATGCCAGCGCAAAACCTCCAGGTGATCAATAAAGGACATTTCGCCTTCGGCGGATTTGCTGCGTTTATTTAAAAAGTCTAGTAAAGCCATTGTAAATATTGAAACGGGGCAAAGTTAGCGATTGGCGCTTGGCAACAAGCGCTTATTTTAATTTTTTCATTTTTACCATTTCAATGCGGGTATCGCTTACGCTGATGATGTCAAATTCAAAATCATCAATAATAATGCGTTCCTTTTGCTGGGGAATGGTTTCGTGGGCATTAATGATATAACCGGAAAGGGTTTCAAAATCACCCTCTTCAAATTCAAAGCCATACTTTTCGGCCAGGTAATCAATTTCAATACGGCCGGAGAATATGTATTCATTTTCAGAGATACGTTTCTCAACAAACTTGGCGGTATCGTATTCGTCAAATATTTCACCAAAAAGCTCTTCCAGCACGTCTTCCATGGTAATAATGCCGGCCGTGCCGCCAAACTCATCCACTACCCAGGCAATACTCTTGCGTTCACTGCTCAGTTTTTTTATCAGGTCGGTGGCGCTCATACTCTCCGGCACTGCCGGTATGGTAAGTAACACTTCCTGGATGGCTTTGGGCTTCTTAAACAGGTCCAGCTCGTGTACATACCCTACAATATGGTCAATATTGCCATCGTATACGATCATTTTACTGAGCTTGGTATCGGTAAACTTTTCAATCAGCTGGGTAATGCCGGTATTTATTTCCACGCCAATGATCTCTTTGCGCGGCACCAGGCACTGGCGTATACGTACATTGGGCAATTCCTGGGCATTTTCCAGTAACATGGAGTTACGTTCCTGTTTTTCCTCATCCACCGCATCCTGGAACATGGTCCGCAGTTCATTACGGTTAAAAGGCTCCTTGGTCTTGTCTAAATTAATATTGAACAAATACTTCAATATCCATTCTGCCAGCGATACCAGGCCATTGGCCAGGGGCTGAAAAATCTCGAATAAAAAATTAGTAATGCGTGCAAGACCGCTTAACATTGTGGTGCTGCGGGCCCTGAAAAAAGCCCGGGGTAAAAACTCGGCAAAGATCAGCACAATGAAAGTGGCAATGATTATTTCAATAACAATATGTACCAGGTCGCCGCCTAAGTGAAGGTTTTTCCAGATGGGCTTTAGTACAGCACTTATCTGAAGGCTGAAAAATACCAGGAAAATAATATACCCTACCAGGGTTACACCCAAAAAACTGGTAGGTGCATCCATGAATTTGGATAATAAACGGGCATTGGCCCCGCCCTGTTTCTTCTTCAGCTCAATACTTAAGCGGTTGGCGCTGAAAAATGCCATCTCAATGCCGGTAAAAAACGCCATTATCAGCAGGGTACACAAAAACCATATGATCAATTTCCACTCCATGGTAACTTAAAGATATAGAATAAAGTTGTAAGAAAATATATCCGTAATGCCTGTATAGCTACGATTTTTTACAACCGTACGGTTTGTCCGGCCGCTTAGTTTTCTAAAAAAGTCCTGATAATCTCCTCTGCTTCGGCACAGGCCCGCTCCAGGTTATCATTCACAATGATCTTATTAAAATGATGTTTGAAAGACAGTTCGTAGGAAGCTTTATTTACCCGGTCATTTAATGTTTCTTCCGTTTCGGTCCCTCTTGATAATAAACGGCGGCGGAGTTCATCAACAGAGGGCGGCTCAATAAACAGCGATAAGGTGTTGTCGGGGTACTGCTGTTGTACATGTATGGCACCTTTTACATCAATATCCAGCAGCGGGCAAAGATTATCGTTCCAAAGGCGTTGTATCTCGCTTTTCAGGGTACCATAATACTTGCCTTCGTACACCATTTCCCATTCAACAAAATCATTGTTCTTTATTTTATCCCTGAACTCCTGCAGGGAAATAAAGTAATAGTCCTTACCATCCACTTCATTGCTACGCGGTTGCCGGGTGGCGGCCGAAATGGAAAAAGATAATTGCGGAAATTTTGCCAGTAAATAACGGGTAATCGATGTTTTACCGGCCCCGGAAGGCGCCGTAATAATGATGATTTTTTCTTTTGTTAAAGCCATGTGCAAAGAAAAGAAAAAAATACTGGCTGTTAAACAGAGATTTACCTGCCGTACCTATGTTAATGTGAAGGCGGGGCACTGTTTTCCTTGAACAGTTCATCTATAATAGGATACTCCTCCGGTACTTTGCGTAGTACAAACCAGCTGATAACAGCGCTGCCCAGCATCAGCACCGCGCCTAAGAAAAACGGTATACCGGGAAAGTGAAAACTGGCCCCGGGTTTTGAAAATTCGTAAAAAAGCCCGTTCATCACCAACGGACCAAATACGGCCGTTAAGCTCATCAGGCTGGTAAATGCACCCTGCAACTCACCCTGTTCATTGGGTTTTACCTGCCCTGCCACAATGGATTGTAAGGCCGGGCCTGCAATACCACCCAGGCAATAAGGCAACAAAAAGGCATACATCATCCAGCCCTTGGTGGCAAAGGAAAACAGTAATAAACCAATACTATATAATATCAGTCCTACATATACACTGCGTTTATTGCCTAACAAGGGGTTGGTAAACCGTATTAAACCGGCTTGTACAAGGCCCACAAACAACCCTACCACTGCTAAGGAAATGCCTACCTGCTGTTCGGTCCAGTTAAAACGGAACATGGTATAAAAACTCCAGTTACCCTGCACCGCCTGGGCCGCAAAGAATAATAAGAAATAAGCTATGGCCATACCACCTATCACGGGGTATTTTTTTAACAGCATCAGCGAGCCTACGGGGTTGGCCTTTTTCCAGCTGAATGGCTTACGGTTGGCCTTACTTAACGATTCGGGCAATACAAAATAACCATACAGGCAATTCAATAAACACAAGGTGGCAGCGGCATAAAATGGCGCCCGCAGGCCTAAACCGGCAATTAAACCACCCAGTGCCGGCCCTATAATAAAGCCCAGGCCAAAAGCGGCTCCTAACAGGCCAAAGTTCTTAGCCCGGTTTTCCGCATTACTTACATCGGCAATATAGGCCGATGCGGTGGTTACACTGGCGCCGGTAATACCTGCCAATACGCGGCCAATAAATAGCCAGCCATAAGTAGGGGCCAGGGCCAGTATAATATAATCAATACCAAAACCTAATAAGGATAATAATAAAACCGGCCGGCGGCCAAAGCGGTCGCTCAGGTTGCCGATAAAAGGGGCAAATAAAAACTGGGTTACCGCATATACCGACAATAAATGACCGCCAAAGGGACTGGCCTCGTTGATGGGTATTTGTTTCAGTTCTGCAATCAGGTCGGGCATCACCGGTATGATCAGACCCCAACCCATTACATCCAGTAATATGGTAATAAATATAAAACCAATGGCGGCCTGCCTCGATGTTTTTTGCATAAAAACTTGTTGAAAAGCGGACAAAGTTGCCTCTTTTTTGGCAAAATGAGCCAATCTTTTCCCTTTAAACTTTAAAATGGAACGCTTGTTGCATAGCCTGTATTTATAGCTATCAAAATCAACGGGTTAGCTATTTTTTAAAATTAACAATATATGAGGTGGTTCTAATTAAAGTGATGTATACCTTTAGCGCTTTCGGTGCTGACATGGGAAAACACTACCACCCATATTTTTTTGAACTAAAAAGAATCATGTATGAAGCTCACAGTTTTACTAGGCCTGGCCTCAGTAGTAGTAATGGCGCCATCCTGCGTTAGTAGTAAAAAATTTAAAAAATCCCAAAGTGAATATGCGGCTCTCGAAACCCGCTACACTACTTTACAGGGTAATTTAGACAACTGTAACACGGAAAAAGCTGAACTGGCCCGTCAAAAAGGTCTGCTCGAAAGCGATATTGCCAACCTGAACAAACAAATTGATTTCTTAAAGCAAAACAATACCCAGGCCTTAAAACAACTGGAAGACCTGTCCGTAATTTCTTCCGCACAGGCCGAAAGCATCAAAAAATCAATGGAAAACATTGGTGCTAAAGACAACTATATCCAGACCTTACAACAACAAATAGCCCGTAAAGACTCCTTAAACATGGCCCTGGTAATGAACCTGAAAGGCGCTATTGGTAACCTGGACGACAAGGATATCAATATTAAGGTAGATAAAGGTGTTGTGTACATCGATATCTCGGACAAACTGTTATTTAAAACCGCTAAATTCGATGTAACACCTGAGGCCCGCGATGTATTGGGTAAAGTGGCCATGGTATTAAAAAACCAGCCCGATATCGAATTCATGGTAGAGGGGCATACCGATAACGTGGAATACAAAGGCGCCGGTTTGGTACTGGACAACTGGGATCTGAGTGTTAAACGTGCTACATCGGTGGTACGTATCCTGCAAAAACAATATGGTTTAAACCCGGCTAAAATGGCTGCTGCAGGTCGTGGCGAATTCAACCCGGTTTCCAATAACGACACTCCGGAAGGACGTGCTGCTAACCGCCGTACCCGTATTGTTATTTTACCGCAGTTAGACCAGTTCTTTAAACTATTAGAACCCGGTAAGTAATAAATAAAACATTCAACTATAAAAGAGCAGCCTTTACCGGTTGCTCTTTTTTTATAGGGCGTGTCCCCGTTTTACATTACAGGCGCTCGTTCCTCGCCTGGTGCATTCATGCGGGGCCGGGCTATTGCGGGGTTCGCTCCGCTCCCGTGCTGCGTTGCACTGCGCACCGGCTCCTGCGTCGCCGCCCTCCATATCCCTCACGCTTGCTTACGCCTGCAACTAAGTGTTACTATAAAATAAAAAACCGCCTGTAATGCAGGCGGTTTAATCAGCGGTTATAGTTTTTTAGTTGCAGGTATAGTTGTAACTAACTGTAGTGCCACCCGAAATCAGGCTGCTTATTTTATTATCGCTATCAAAAGTATAGGTAAACGTACTTCCGGCAATTGATGTTATAAGATTTTTGGGTTTTAAAACAGTAATCCACTCATGATAAAATGCTGAAAACCAACTAAAGTCACCTGCCTGTGCAGGTTTAGATGCATCAACAGCAATAACGTTGGTTGTAGATCCGGAAGAAGCGGAAACAGGATTACCATTTGCCCAGGTATAGGTTACAACAGCAGGAGCAGTGCCCCCACTTCCTGTTTGGGTTAATCGTGAAAGTTCTGTGCCATTATATTCAAAGGCGGAGTTCATCCAAAGCGTGCCGGCAGTATTTTGTTCTTCCCGTAAATTAACAGGCATATTATTAGCACCAACAGTAACTATTTTTCTTTTAGAAAAGCTACCCCCGTTTGTTTCAGTTATAGTAATGGTAGATCCGGTATAAACATAAGTTCTTGTTGTGCTGCCGCTAACTACACTGGCAATTCTGTTTTGCTCATCGTAATTAATTACAAAATTTTGAGCACCCATGTTAACGGTAATAATTTTACAATTGGGCTGCTTTTTATCTTTTTTACAACTGGTTAATAATGTAAAAAAAGCAATACAGATAAGGGTTAAGGACTTAAACGTTTTCATTGTATTTAAATTAAATTTTGCTGATAAGTTTGAATAGCAAAAATGATAACTTAAACACACCCTTTCAATAGCACGATGATGCGTAAAAAATGTAAGAGGAATCGTTGGTATTATTTAGTCCCTGCAGTTTTGGTTTCTTCAAAAACACCGGTCTGCCTGTTTTTACGCACATTATCCCAGTCAAAATAACGGCCGTTCATGGCTACATATACGCCTGCCGGTAAGGATTGGGCAAAGGCTAATGCGCTGCCCAGGTTAAATAATCCGTCAGAACTACCAAACTTAATAGGTATCATGGCGCCGGTTAAAATAATGGTCTTGCCCGGTACTTTATCGGCCAGCATGGCAGCGGTAACCGACATGGTATCGGTACCATGGGTAATAACGATCTTATCTTCTTCACAGGTCTGGCATTGGTGCAGGATCAGCTCCCGGTCGGCATCGGTCATCTCCAGGCTGTCCACCATCATCAGGGTCCTTATTTCCACCGATAAACGGCTGCGTCCCATTTCCAGCAGGTCATGCAGGTGCGAATCCTTGAAAAACAGCTGTCCGTTCAGCTCATTATACTCTTTATCAAATGTACCGCCTGTAATAAAAATACGTATTGCCATATACCTGCCGTTTAATTTCGCGAAAGTAAAACTTAAATAGCAAAGATTTTTTAATAATAGGCGTCAAACAGTGGGATAAAAGCAGGTTGTCAAAAAGATGTACGCGTTCATTAAAACCGGGCATTGTTATTGGACAGCACCAGTGAGGACAATAATATAATGATGTACAATCGGGTTGATCATTTACATGTTATAAAAAATATTTACTTGTAAAAGGCGATATGGGGTTAAGTCGTTTATAGTCAGTTATTTGTCTATTAATTAGGTGAACTTTAGCTTTTTTGCTTTTCTTTGTAACCCTTTTATAGGATCACACATTTATTAAAATTTACATAAGCATGTGGCGTAAGCTGGGCAAGTTTGTTTTACAATACCGTATTCCGTTACTTATTTTATTAGCTGTTAGTACATTTTTAATGGCGTATTGGGGCAAGAACGTAAAAATGAGTTACGAATTCTCCCGCGCTATCCCTCCCCAGCACCCCACCAATGTAACTTTCCAGGAATTCCGCAAAAAATTCGGCGGCGACGGTAATCTCTATGTTATCGGCCTGCAAACAGACAAACTGTTTACCGAAAAGTTTTTTAACGGTTACGCTCATCTGAATGATACGCTTAAAAAAATAACCGGTGTTGAAAGTGTCATCAGTATTCCCGACGCTTTTGGTTTATTGAAAGATACCGCCACGGAAAAGCTGAAAGCGGTGAAGGTGTTTACTCAAAAAACATGGACCCAGTCGGAATTGGATAGTGCTTCTTCCGTGTTTTTGTCCTTACCCTTTTATAAAGGACTGTTGTATAATCCCGATACCAAAGCCTTCCTCATGGGCATCCGGATCAACGACGGCATTATGAACTCCCCCAAACGTAATGAAATTACGTCTACCATCCGGGGGCTTGCCGAAACCTTTGCTGCCGAACAAAACGAAACCCTGCACCTCAGCGGGCTGCCTTTCATCCGTACCGAAATGTCAACCCGTATTGCCAAGGAAATGCAACTGTTCTTACTGGCATCGGTGGTCTTATCGGCGCTGATATTATTGATCTTCTTCCGTTCCATATCGGCCACTATACTATCTATCAGCGTGGTAATTATTGGTGTACTGTTCTGTGTAGGCACCATGTACTTATTTAAATACGATATTACTTTATTAACGGCCCTTATTCCGCCATTGATCGTGGTAATAGGCATCCCCAACTGTATTTACTTTTTAAATAAATACCACAGCAGCTGGCAGGATACGGTGAAAAGACTGGGTGGCGTATTGCCAACTGATAAAAAGGCCTTGCAGGAATTAAAGAAAGAGGCGCTGGTAAATATGGTAGGCCGCATGGGTGTGGTTACCTTATTCTGTAACCTGGCAGCAGCCATTGGTTTTGCGGTGTTCGGCTTTACCGCCAGCGAAATATTAAGTGAGTTCGGGGTAATTGCTGGTATCAACATCATGTTGTTATTCTTTATTTCGCTGGTGCTCATCCCCGGCGTACTGAGCTTTTTACCCGTGCCTAAAAAACGCCATACCCGTTACCTGGATAATAAACGGTTGAACCGCTGGCTGGACAGGCTGGAAAGATGGTGCTTAAACCACCGCAGGCTGATCTATGGCGTAACAGCTGTTTTATTGGCAGCTTCTGTAATAGGTATATTCAAATTAAAAAGTGTGGGGTATATGGTAGATGATATACCCAAGTCCGATAAAGTATATACTGACCTTAAATTCTTTGAAAAGAACTTCCGGGGTATTATGCCGCTGGAAATTGTGGTGGATACCCGTAAAAAACAAGGAGCAGTCCGCAACATTGGCAACCTTACCAAAATGGATGAACTGTCGGGGTATATTGCCTCCATGCCGGAGATGGCAAGGCCTTTAAGTATCATTGAAGGGTTAAAATTTGCCAAGCAGGCTTTCTTCGATGGTGATAGCAGTAACTACTCCATGCCCTCCGACTTTATGTTACCCGGCCTGGTACAATACTTAAATATGCGTCCCGATTCGGGTGCCGTTAATACCGGCGGTGCATTTACCAAAATACTGTCCAGCTTTATGGACAGCACCAAGCAGCAGGCCCGTATCAGTGTAAATATGGCCGATGTGGGCACTATTGAACTCCCTAAAATTTTAGATAAGATCAGGAATAAGGCCGAGGTATTATTTAACGAGGACAGTATCAATTATGCCAGAGAAGTGGACAGCCTGAAAAAAGTGTTACCGGCTGCAGAACTGGCCAAACAGGTTGATTCCACGAAACTGGCCAAAAAGGCCGATATACAATTAACAGGCACCAGTATTACCTTCCTGGAGGGTAGTAAGTTCATCATTAATGGCCTGAAGGAGAGTATTTTTTATGCTTTCCTGTTGATCTCGCTTTGTATGCTCTACCTATTCAAATCAGTAAGAATTTTAATATGTTCGCTGATCCCCAATGTAATCCCTTTAATTATCACGGCCGGGGTAATGGGTTGGTCGGGCGTACCTTTAAAGCCATCTACCGTACTGGTATTTAGTGTGGCGCTGGGTATTGCCATCGATATTACCATTCGTTTCCTGGTCAATTACAAGCAGGAACTTCCGCGCCAGGCCAATAATGTCCGTGAAACAGTGATAGAAACCATTCACAGTACAGGAATAAGTATAATATATACTTCTATGGTACTCATAGCGGGGTTTGTTATTTTCTGTTTCAGCGGCTTTGGTGGCACTTTTGCCTTGGGCTGGCTTACTTCTTTAACCCTGGTAGTGGCCACTTTTACCAACCTGGTTTTATTACCCGCCTTATTAATTACCGTAAACAGGAAGAAAAAGGATAAACAAAGCAGCAGTTCTTAATGAACTGTTGTCTTTTCCTTAAAATTTATACAAATTATTGTTAAGTTGTTTAAAAAGAATGACTTAATATTGTAGTCTTTTTTTAATTCCGTGGAAAATTAAATTTTAAAATACCCAATATGAGACAAATGTTAGTGTTGCTAACTTTGTTCCTGTCTGTTACAGGGACATTGTTTGCACAAAGAACGGTTGCAGGAAAAGTTACTGATGAAAAAGGAGATCCCCTCTCCGGTGTATCGGTTGTTGTAAAAGGAACTTCTACAGGTACAACTACCAACGACTCAGGCGATTATACAATTAGCCTGCCTAATGGCAAAACCCTGGTTTTCTCTATATCAGGTTATAAAACCTTTGAGTCTGCCGCCACCGGCACCAGCTTAAATGTAACCTTACAGACAGAAGTGAGCAGCCTGGAGGAGATAGTGGTAACTGGTTATACTACACAGATCAAGAAAAAATCGGCAGGCTCTTCTACTGTCATCACCGCTGACAAAATTGAGAACGTAACACTGGGTTCTTTTGACCAGGCCTTACAGGGTATGGCTCCGGGACTTTCTGTTACGGCTCCGAGTGGCCAGCCTGGTGCTGCAGCTTCAGTACAGATCCGTGGTAAAGGTTCTATTTTAGGATCAAATACGCCATTATATATAGTAGATGGTATCCAGATAAATGCCAGCGACTTTTCTACTTTAAACCCCGGTGACTTTGCCAACATCAGCGTTTTAAAAGACGCGTCTGCCACAGCCATTTATGGCTCAAGGGGTGCTAATGGTGTACTGGTGATCACTACCAAAAAAGGACAAGCCGGTAAAATTGCGTTTAACTATGATGGTCAGTATGGTATTTCAAAATTCCCTACGCCGAAGTTAAAAGTAATGAACAGCGCACAAAAACTGGATTATGAGGTAAACTCACCTAACCCTTATGGTGGTAATCCTTATGGATGGACTCCTGCTGAGATAGATGCCTTATCAAAAATCAATACTAACTGGCAGGATGTGTTATTTCACACCGGCCAAACCAATAGCCACCAGTTAAGCGCAAGCGGTGGTAAAGAAAATACAAAATATTATGTTTCGGGTTCATACTTTGACCAGACCGGAACCGTAAAAGAAACCAGGCTTAAAAGGTATACGGCCAGGTTTAATATTGAAAGCGGCACTAAAAACCTGACCTTCGGCTTAAACACCCAGGTAGGTTATTCAATATTTAACAATACCCAGGAAAATGACGCCTTTATTGGTAGTCCGCTGAATGCTATCCGTTGGGCAAATCCTTACGAAACGCCGTTTGATGCAGATGGTAATTATACTGCTATCGTTTCGGGTCAGCCTAATCCATTACAGGAAATTGAGCAGAACAAAAGGAATTTTTACCAGATCAAAGGAATCGGAAACTTCTTTGTTCAGTATAACTTCCCTTTCTTAAAAGGGTTGGCTTTACGTACAAACTGGGGTGCTGATTTTACACAGGACGAAGGTGATGTGTATTTAGCACCGCAAACATACCAGGGTTCTATTTCTCAGGGTAATAATGGTAGCCTGAACAGGAGCTCAAGAAACAGTTTCCGTTATACCGGAACAACCTCTTTATCATATACCACAAAAATCAACAGTGATCACGAATTAACTGTGGGTTTATTCCAGGAGTTTGTAAAACAAAATATCCGGAGCTTTGGCTTTACAGGTTATGGCCTTACCTTACCTTATAACAACGAGTTTGCCATTACCCCGGGTAATGCAACAAACGGTTATATCCCAACCGTTGTAGGTAACGGTACATTAAATGCTTTGTCTTCTATTTTTGCCGATGTGAACTATGGTTATAAAGGCAAATACTACCTGAACCTGAATGCAAGAAGAGACGGTTCTTCCAGGTTTGGTAGCGAGAACCGTTATGCAAACTTTGGTTCAGTGGGTGCCAGCTGGTTAGTATCTTCTGAAGACTTTCTGCAGGATGCAGCCTGGATCAATACTTTGCGTTATAAAATAAGTTATGGTACCGTAGGTAACCAGGAAGGAATTGCCGACTTTGGCAACCGTTCTTTATTTGGAAGAACAACTTATGCAGGCTCTTCTTATTATAACTATATACAGTATGGTAATAATGATCTGCGTTGGGAAACCAAAAGAATGTTCAATACCGGTATTGACTTTGAATTGTTCAACAGGCGGTTAACCGGTAGTGTTGAGTACTATAATAATAATACGGTTGACCTGTTCATAGACCGTACTTTATCATTAACCAGTGGTGTAAATGCCATCAACTACAACCTGGGTAAATTACAAAACTCGGGTATTGAGGTAGGCTTAAACGGAACCATTGTTAAGAGCCGTGATTTTGAATGGGACCTGGGTGTAAACTTTACCTATAACAGAAACCGTGTAAAAGAATTATATGACGGTAAAAATGAGCAGGTAGACGGAATGGGTATTACAAAAGTAGGAAAACCTATTAACTCCTTCTACCTGGTTCGTGCTGCAGGTGTGGATCCTCAGACCGGTGAGCAGTTGTACTACAACCTGGACAAATCAACTTCAGCCAATTATGACCCGGCCAATAAAGTGGTGATCGGAACTTCAGATGCTCCTTATTTTGGTGGTGTTACTACCAGCTTCCGGTACAAAGGATTGGAGTTATCTGCATTACTGACTTATGCCATGGGTAACTATATCTATAATAATGACAGGGTAAACCTTGAGAACCCTGCTTACCTGTATGATAATATCAGTGTGAATATGGCCAGAGAATGGAGAAATGTTGGCGATATTACTGATATCCCTGATCCAAACAATACATTTATTCCTGAAACCGACAGGTTTATAGAAAAAGGAGATTTTCTTCGTCTTAGAAATGTGACATTATCTTACAGCTTGCCTAAGAGCATACTGGGAAAAGCCGGAATGTCTTCAACCAGAATTTTTATCCAGGGTATAAACCTGCTTACGGTAACCGATTATACAGGCTACGATCCGGAGATCTCGACAGGTATATTAAATGGTGCGCAATACCCTGCTTTGAAGCAATTTACTTTTGGTGTTAATATCGGATTCTAATTACAAGAAAAAAAATAACTATGAAACTATATAAATATATATCATCAGTTTTGTTGATTGCTTTATTTGCCACATCATGTAAAAAGCAATTAGACACTAAGCCTCCGTTTAGTTTTGACGAGGAGAATATTCAAAATCTTGACGATGTTGAGCGTATCCTGGGTGGTGTTTACGCTAAGTTGAGAAATGTTGATTATTATGGTAATCTTAACTCTTCTTCCGGTTATTCTACCCTGCCGGATATTATCGGCGATAATTTTGAAGAAACCGGTGAATCACTGGGCGCCCTGGTGCTTTTAACCTATTGGGGAGCGGCTTCAGATGAATCAAATATTGAAAATATCTGGAAAGCGGCTTATAACGTTATTGTACAAGCCAACTTTGTTATCAATAACGTTGATAAATTTGGCGCCGCTGATCCCGAAAGAGCCAACCGGTTAAAAGGCCAGGCGTTGGCGTTAAGGGCTTATGTACACTTTGACGTATTAAGATACTGGGGTGAGAATTTTGACGAAGGTGGTACAGGTAAAGGCATTCCTTATAAAGAGGATACTGACAAGTTTACCTTACCCACCAGGTTAACCGTTGGTGCCAGTTTAACTAAAATATGGACCGACTTAAACGCTGCGATGGACCTGCTGGCAGATGTTGACCAGGCTATCAACACGTCAACAAGGAAGAGTAATATTGATTTAAATGCGGCAAGAGCTATAGCTGCCCGTATTTCCTTATACCAGGAGGACTTTGATAATGCCATTGATTACGCTACGGATGTAATTAACGCTATACCGCTGGCAAGACTTGCGGACAGTACCGCCTATAGAAATATATGGACTGATCAGTCAAGTATTGAATTGATCTGGACGGTTAATTTTGATGCGGGCCAGGGTGCACCGGGTTCCAATATTTTCTTCCCAAGCGGTAACAGGAGTTCATTCAGGGTAGATCCCCTGCTGAGAGCTACTTACAGCACCAGTGATATCAGGCTTAACGCCTTTATCCAGCCGGTGGATAGAAGAGGTGTATCAAGAGAAGTATTGTATAAATTCAGGGGCCGTACAGGTTTGAACGATGGTAATGTTAACTGGAAAGTGTTGAGAACATCAGAGATGTACCTGATAAGGGCAGAAGCTGCTGCCAGGAGAAATACCGGTACCGATGCGGTGAACGCATTGCTTGATCTGAACACCTTAAGAGCTAGCCGGATCAGGAACTATGTTCCGGGTGTAGAAGTAGGACAGGCTTTAATTAATGCCATCGCCCTGGAAAGAAGAAAAGAGCTTTTAGGAGAAGGTCACAGGTGGTTTGACCTGAAAAGAACTGACCGTGTGATTGAAAGAAACAGCGGTGATGAACTTCCTGCAAATGACAGGTTCTGGGCCTGGCCTATTCCTTTTGCGGAATTACAAACCAACCCCATGCCACAGAATGATGGGTACTAAATAGATTAAAAGAATCATGTATATACAAAGGGCTGTATCTTAATGATACAGCCTTTTTTTATATATTTTATACTCAACACGCAGCAATTTTTAACACTCATCTGTCTTTTTGTTAAGAAAATTGCAAAATATTGTTAAATTTTTGGGTAAAGAACTAATTTTGCAAACGCTATCAGGCCAAAATTTAAAACTAAAACTTCGCAAATGAGAAAAACGCTAATGTTGCTGACGCTATTCCTGTGTACTGCAGGTAGTTTGTTGGCTCAGAGGACGATTACAGGTAAGGTGACTGACGAAAAGGGGGATCCCATCCCAAGTGCATCGGTAACCGTTAAGGGAACTACAACAGGTTCTGCAACTAAAGATGATGGTACCTATGCTCTTACGGTTCCGGCATCAGCAAAAGAACTGGTTTTTTCAAGTGTAGATTTTGAGAGTCTTACTATCGCTATTGGTTCTTCATCTGTTATTAATGTCACTTTAAAAAGTCTTTCGGATGAACTTACAGACGTTGTAATTACAGGTTATACCCGTGAAAGACGCAGGGACTTTGTTGGGGCTTCGGCAAAAGTTGAAAGTAAGGCCATTAACCAGGTTCCTAACGGCAGTATTGACCAATTACTCCAGGGCCGTGCTCCCGGTTTATATGTTACTGCTGGTTCGGGCCAACCAGGAACAGCGGCAAATGTTATTATAAGGGGTGTAGGTAGTATTAGTGGTAGCAGTACGCCACTTTATATTATGGATGGTATTCCTATTCAGGCAGCAGCTTTTGCCTCACTAAGTTCTTCCGATATTGAAACGGTAGATGTATTGAGAGATGCGTCTGCAACGGCTATGTATGGATCCAGAGGAGCAAATGGTGTAATTGTAATTACAACCAAACGAGGAAAAACCAATAGTAAAGTTGTTTTTGGAATCAATTCTCAATATGGTGTAAGCAACAGAACAAGGCCAAAGTTTGAAATGATGGATTCTAAACAAAGAATTCAATATGAGGAAGAAGTTGGAAGAGAAAACGGTGTTAATATTGGTCCTGGATGGCGTTTTTCAAGGTTTAACCCCTCAAACGCCTCATTGCCAGAAGCAACATTAGAACGTTACGATGCAATAAGAGATAGTTTAGCCGGAATGAATATCGACTGGACTGATATCTTTTTCAGACAAGGTTCTTTCCAGCAGCACCAGTTCACTGCTACGGGTGGTTCTGAAAAGCTATCATTTTATACTTCTTTAGACTATTATAAACAAGAAGGTATTGCTATTCGTTCGAACCTGGAACGTTATTCTTTTAGAACGAATCTTGATTTTAAGACGGATAAGTTTACTGCCTCTTTGAGCACTACCTTAAACTACTCTCAATCAAGTATAATTGAGTCCGAAAATACTACGGCTGTAACTAATCCGTTTGCATCTATCTATTATGCATTGCCGTATGAGCAGCCTTATATTAACGGGGTGTTGGTTGCGGCTAATAATTCAGCTTTTTTTGGAAACGTAGTTACTTATGACCAGAGAGAAGGTTCTACTGCATTAGAGAGATTAATGTCAACTACTAACAAGAGCAATGAAATAAAAGGGGTGGTAGGTCTTAACCTGCGCTACAAATTATTTGATGGTCTTTCCATAGTTTCTACTTCAGGTATTGACTATCGTGAGGTTATGGGCAGAAGACAAATACTGCCAGGAACCTATACCGGAGGTCAGGTGGCTGGTGGACAAGGATCGTTTGGCGAGTCTGTGGGACGGTTTGTCAGATTATTTGGAAACGCTGGTTTTAACTATAATAAATTAATCAGCAAGAGACATTCTATTGATCTGAATGCAATATTTGAAACTACAAAATCAACAACCAGAAACTTCAATTATACCGGCTTTGGTATTGAACCATTATTGCAAAACTCTCCTGCAGGCATTACTCCGGGATCGGTTGTGAATGGCCAGGGTCGATTTATTCCAACTGTAGGCGGCAGCGGTTCTATACATGCTTTACAATCACTCGTAGTTGTGGGTAAATATATATTGGATGATAAATATATATTAAACGCAAGCTACAGGTATGACGGAACATCAAGTATGCCTCTTGCAAACAGATGGAAATCATTTTACTCTGTAGGTGCCGGTTGGAATGCAGGCAGAGAAGATTTTATTAAAAATATCAACTGGATTTCTGATTTATCAGTTAGAGCAAGTTATGGCTTAACAGCAAGCCCGATTACTGGCTTTGGTTATATGGCCTTATATGGTGCTACGAGATATGCCGGAACAACTGGCTTTGGACTAACCAATATTAACAACGAATCATATGATTGGGAATATGCCAAGACACTTAATATCGGAGTTGATTATGGTTTTTTCAAAAACAGGATCAGGGGTTCAGTAGATTTTTATAATAAATTAACGGAGAACCTATTTATTGACCAAAGGTTATCTGCAACTGCGGGTATTGGATCTTTAAGCATTAATGCGGGTACCTTAAAAAATACAGGATGGGAATTTGTTTTAGCCGGAGATGTTGTTCGTAAAAGAGATTTAACCTGGACAGTAGGCGGAAATATTTCGTTTAATAAGAATGAAATTACCGACTTGGGACAGGTGAACGAATTTATTTTGGGTACTTCTATTATCCGTGTTGGTTTACCAATGGGAACACACTATTTACCTAAATGGGCAGGTGTTGATGCGGCAACAGGAAATCCATTGTATTATAACCTGGATGGCACAGTTACTACAAACTATGACAGAACAGCCCAAAGTAATGTTGGTTACGGCAGTTGGTTGCCTAAATATAATGGCGGTATCAACTCTACCTTAACATATAAAGGCATCGGTTTAGATATTTTCTTCTCTTATGCAGGGGGTAATAAAAGGTTTAATAATGAAGATTACTTCAACCAGGTTCCAAACTTTGCTACCAGTAACCAGGGAACAGCCATGCTAAGACGCTGGAGAAAACCAGGTGATGTAACTGATATACAAAAATTTGGTACAGCACGCCAGTTCTCTTCTAAAGACATACAGGATGCTTCTTATTTACGGTTAAGAAATGTGAACTTGAGTTATACTATCCCACAATCTTTACTGGAGCGTGTGAAAGGAATAACCAATATCAGGGTTTACCTGCAAGGACAAAATCTGCTTACCTGGACCAGGTGGACCAGTTTTGATCCTGAGGATAATAATAATATTGCGCAATTTGAATATCCTGCAGCAAGAACGATCACTGCCGGGATCAGCCTTAACTTTTAACATTTAAAATAAAAAGCTATGAGCTTAAGAAAATATATATTTCTCTTTTTATTTACCCCGGTTTTATTTGCATGTAAAAAGCAACTGGATCTCGTTCCACCGGATCAGGTTCCGGAAAGTGCCGTTTTTAAAAGTGTGCCTGATGTGGAAAAGGCTTTGATAGGTGTATATGCACAGTTAAACGGAGCTTTTGATAATGAAATTTATGCGTCTGTTCTATACTCAGACGAGGCAAATTTGCATATTGAAAATAATACCGGCCGCGGTGTAAATACTTACAGGTGGCAAGTGGATGCCACAAGTGGTGATGTTACTGCCGCATGGGCAGCATATTATTTTACCATTGACAGGGCAAACAGGGTTATTGCAGGTGCCGAAAAACTTACAGGCATCAATCCTGTTCAGGAAGCTTTAAGAAAACAATTAATAGGCGAGGCTACAGCTATAAGGGCTTATTGTCATTTGCAACTGCTGATTAATTTTGCTGAGAACTTTGACCCCGGATCATTGGCTGTACCATATATGAAGACAGCTGTTATTAGCAAACCTGCCAGAGAAACAGTGCAGAATGTATTTGCAAATATCAGAACCGATTTAACCAATGCCGAAGCATTAATTCCTGCCAGCTTTACTAATAATAACCGAGTAACATTGTCTGCCGTTTATGCAATAAGGGCACGAACCGCTTTATATGCGAAAGATTGGGATGGTGCAATATCGGCAGCTACAGCTGCTATTAATGCTGTTCCTTTAGCAACTAGAACAGCCTATCCGTTAATCTGGACAGATGCTTCGGAAAGTGAAGTTATCTTTAAAACGAAAAGAGTAACAGGGCAAACCAGGTTTGGAGATAACTTTTATGATCGTTCACAGGCAAAGATCATGTATGCGGTTGCATATGAAATGTTAGCGCTTTTTGATGCGACTAATGATATAAGATATGCAAGCACTGTTTTAGTTCGTTCAGGAGCTAACAGGTTTTCCATTGGAAAGTATGTTGGCGGCGATGCGGCAGAACCTAACCGGGCTGATATTAAAAACTTCAGGACCGCGGAAATGTACCTGATCCGTGCTGAGGCTTATGCTGAGAAAACTGGCCAGTTAAACCTGGGCACAGCTGATTTAAATTTCCTTAGAAGAGCCAGGATTAATGGTTATGTTGATGCAACGTTTACAACAAAAGAAACTTTAATTGATGCGATTTTACTGGAAAGATATAAAGAGCTATCTTTTGAAGGACAGCGTATACATGACCTCCACAGGCATAAATTACCGGTGACCCGGATTCCCCAGGACGCAGAAAATGCATTGGGAGCTGTTACTTTATTGCCAACAGCAAAAGAGTATTATTTCCCAATCCCAAATTCGGAAATGCAGGCAAACGAAAACATGATTCAAAACCCAACCTATAGATAAATTCTATAATTATGAGAAAATATATATATCTATTATCAATACTTTTAATAAGTGTTATTTTTGTAGGAAACTCCTGTAAAAAGAAAGATTTTACGAGGCCGCCCGAATTAGCAAAGTTTCTTAACACTGCAACGTTGTCATATCCGGTTAGAGATGATGCGGCATCGGTATTTAAAATTGCGGTAGGACTGACACAGCCCTCATCAGTTAATAAGACATTTACTTTTACAGTTTCTTCTCCAACTGGCGCAGTGGAAGGGACCCAGTATACGTTACCTTCTAAAACTATTACTATACCAGCAGGTCAGACAATAGACTCAATTTCTGTAAAAGGTCTTTTTAATGGTTACAATGGTGGTCGTAAAGATACCCTTGTGTTTACATTAACATCTGGAGATGCACCATTTTTTGTAGGAGGAACTGTGGCTAAGGTAGTATTACAACAGTATTGTCCTTTTAATATTAATGTGTTTAGCGGAAATTTTGAAGTTTTGAGAGATGATTGGGAAGACTATTTTCCAGGTGATATAGTAACACTAAGCGTTGTGGGCGGTAAAATCAGGTTTGACTATCCTACACCCTTTAATCACCAGCCTTTATTAATTGATGTTAACCCCAATACTTTTGCAACCTCAGTTCCATTAACAGCCTTTGGGTCTTATTCTGCGACAGGGACAGTGTATTCCGCAAAAAGTGTGGCCGATGCTAACAGTGTTGTAGTTCCATGCGATGAGAAGATTAGCGTAGTTTTAAATTTTACGGCTGGAAGTTCCAATTTTGGGAATGGCCTTTTAACTTTAAAAAAGAAGCATTAGGCATTCAAGGTTTTTAAATATTAAATACTAAGCCCCATCTTTGATGGGGCTTAGTATTTAATAAAGCTCTAGTAACATTTAAAATAATCAAACACTTCCTTACACTCATCACACTGGTATAACGCCTTACAGGCAGTGCTGCCAAACTCGCTGATGCGGTGGGTATGGTAGGCATTACAATGCGGGCATTGCACGGCTTCGTGCGGTGTAAATAATTCTAAGCTGCAAACCTGTTGTTTGTGGTTGGGCGGTGCAATGCCGTAGGCTTTTAGTTTGGCTTTACCCTCTTCACTCATCCAATCGGTGGTCCAGGCGGGTGATAATACCTGGTTTACCGTTACTGTATCAAAACCCAGCGCCAGCAGTTCCATTTTAATGGTTGCGCCAATGACATCCATGGCCGGACAGCCGGTATAAGTAGGCGTAATGGTAACCACGGCTTCCTTGCCGTTCACCGTTACATTCCGTACTATGCCCAGGTCAATGATACTGAGCACCGGTATTTCGGGGTCGGTCACATGTGCTAATGCCTCCCATACCTGTTGGGTTGATATGACCATACTGTTTACCATATTGCGTCGGGATGGGTACGTGGTAGGGTTTGCATTACGGCTAAAATATCGTTAAGATGAACAGTATGATTTCCGGATTTGCCGCCGGTTTGCTGCGTTTCATTGGCCGGTATAGCTAAAGTGGCTTCCGCTAAAACGGCTGTTGTTTTTTGGCGCCATTGTTCCTGCAATAAAGAAAAGTCGATAAAGCCGGTCTCATAATCAGCAGGCGTAAGAATTTCGGTCGTATATGGCCATAATTGTTGCAATGCATTATGCATGCGGCCATTACTTTCTTCGGTACCATCACCCAGGCGGATAACCCACTCGCTGCTCCAGCGTAAATGATAGGTTACTTCTTTTAACGCCTTGGCACTAATAGCCGCTACCTGCTCATCGGGATGGTGCTGTAACTGCTGGTAAAGATGGTATTGATAGTTGCTTACAAAAAACTGGCGTAAAATGGTCAGTCCCCAGTCCTCCTCGTTCGGCTGCTCTACCATCAGGCAGTTTAAAAACTCATGGGGATCACGGAAATAAGCCAGTTTATCTTCGTTATAGTCTTCTCCTAATAATATTGCCGCATGCTGGTAAAAGCTGCGTGCCTGCCCGATCAGGTCAAGGGATATATTGGTCAATGCAATGTCCTGCTCCAGTACGGGGCCATGGCCACACCATTCGCTGTTACGATGACCCAGGATAAGGGCATTATCAGCCAGGTGTAATATATGTTTTATACGATGGGTCATTGTTTGCGGTTAAAAAGTTCAAAGGTTCAATTGTTCAAAAGTTCAATGTTCAGTTCTTTCGCTTTCCTTATGCTGAATAAGGTTGATGGTGTAGAAGTGTGCGACGCAAGGGACGATGCCAGTAGTACTGCAGATGGCTACATAATCATACATCCTTAAATCAGCAATCTTAAATCATTACATATGTCCTACTTCATCCGGCAGGTGATAAAAAGTGGGATGCCGGTATATTTTGTCTATGGCCGGTTCGTACAAACTCTCTGCCTCATCCGCTTCGCTGGCATGTACCTGGTTACTGGGCACTACCCAGATGCTTACACCTTCGGCACGGCGGGTATATACGTCCCTTGCATTTTCAATGGCCATTTGTGCATCGGCTGCATGCAGGCTGCCTACATGTTTATGATCTAATCCTTGTTTGCTGCGTATAAAAACCTCCCACAAAGGCCAGTCGTTATTGGTAGCCTGCGAAGCATCTATAACACCTCCCGCTTTATCTTCCGGTATATCACCGTAATAATATTTTTTTAAAAAAGTAAACATCATAAGTTATGTATTAGGCCGCTTGTTGTTTTTGTTTGGCTGCTTGTTTGGCCGCATGTGCAGCGGCTGCTTCACGTACCCATGCCCCCTTATTCCAGGCATTACGGCGTGCGTCCAGTCTTTCTTTATTACAGGGGCCGTTGCCTTTTACCACTGCCCAAAATTCGTCCCAGTCTATCTCGCCCCAGTCGTGTTGTTGTTTGCCCTCGTTCCATTTAAGGTCCGGGTCGGGCAAGGTCATACCTAACACTTTTACCTGCTGTACACACATGTCCACAAAGTTCTGTCTTAGCTCATCATTGCTCTTGCGTTTTATTTTCCATTTCATGCTTTGATCGCTGTTGGTGCTTTCGCTGTCCTTTGGACCAAACATCATCAGCGATGGCCACCACCAGCGGTTAATGGCATCCTGGCACATGGCTTTTTGTTCGGGGGTACCATTGGCCAGCGTTAATAAAATATCAAAGCCCTGGCGCTGGTGAAAACTTTCTTCCTTGCATATACGTACCATCGCCCTGGCATAAGGACCATAAGAAGTACGGCATAACATTACCTGGTTTAAAATAGCAGCGCCATCTACCAGCCAGCCAATAGCGCCCATATCGGCCCAGCTAATGGTGGGGTAATTAAATATGGAGGAGTATTTGGCTTTACCGCTGTGCAGGTCATTGATCATCTGCTCACGGCTTTCGCCCAGGGTTTCGGCGGCAGAATACAGGTATAATCCGTGACCGGCCTCGTCCTGCACTTTGGCCAGTAAAATGGCTTTACGTTTTAAGGAGGGAGCCCGGGTGATCCAGGCGCCTTCAGGTAACATGCCCACGATCTCACTATGCGCATGCTGGCTTATCTGCCGGATAAGCGTTTTCCTGTACGCATCCGGCATCCAGTTACGGGGTTCTATTTTTATTTCCGCATCAATAGCGGACTGAAATTTTTGTTCAACATTTTCCACGGGCAAACTATATTATTACCTGTAAAGGTACAAAAACTAACGAGTGTAAGCAATGCGGAGGGATTAAAATTCAAAAGGAAAGATTAAAAAATCAAAAACCGGTAAGGGATAAATTACATAAAAACAAAGGGTTACCTTTGCAGCTGATCCATTTATAGGAAATTTTATGCAAACCCTACCCATAACGGATAATGGCAGTATCGCTTCAGCAAACGGAGAACCGGAAACCACCCACCCGGTGCTTAAGTTTTTGGCTAAGCTTATCTCTTACCTTTTCCATCCTTGTTTTGTACCTGTATATGTGGTGTTGTTTTTAGTGTACGAACATCCTAATATGTTTGTTGGCTTTTCACCCAAAAATAAAATACTGGTAGTGGCGCAGGCCTTTATGATGTTCAGCTTCTTTCCCATCATTACTACCTTGTTATTAAAAGCACTGAAATTTATTGACAGTATCCAGCTGCCTACCCAAAAAGACCGTATCATACCACTTATCGCCAACATGACCTGGTATTTCTGGATCTGGCATGTATGGCGTAACCTGCCTGATTATCCCAAAGAACTGGTGGCACTGGCCCTGGGTATATTTGCCGCTTCCATTATTGCCATGCTGGCCAATATAAAATTTAAGATCAGTTTACACGCCATTGGTGTAGGCACCATGGTCACCTTCCTGGTTACAATTGCCCTGCAGCAGTCACTGCATTTTGCGGTTTACCTGTCTGTTGCCTTTATTATCGCCGGCCTTGTATGTACAGCCCGTCTGATAAGTGGCAGCCACAATACTTTTGAAGTATATACCGGGTTTTTAGCCGGTGTAGGAGCTCAACTGATCGCTAATGTGGTGGTATTGAATTAAAGGAGAACTCTTCCGGTGTTTATTATTTTGTAAGCAGTAACGGTCATTCTTTTCATTGTGCTGTTTACTAAACATCGTATTTTATAAGAACGCTTTGTAACATAAAAGAGAAGGGAGTAACAATTGTTTCTCCCTTCTCTTTTAACTTTTTGCTTCCGGTTATCTCGCCTGGAACGTTACTTTGGGACCGGATCCGCCGCCACCCAGACCGGTTTTGCTTAAGCTATAGGTAAAGCTGATAAGACCATAACGGCTAAGCGTGTTTACCAACCTGTCTTCAATATAGTTTTGGTTGCTGGTACGGTCTACCGAAATGTTTTTATTTAAAATATCGTTGACACGTATTTTTAATTCACCCCGGTTGTTTTTTAAGAATTGTTTGCTGATCGATGCTCCCCATAATGGTATCCTGGCATTAAAGCCACTGGATAACTGGTTATTGATGGTATAGTTAAAATCGGTGCTGAAATAAAATCCTGCGGGCATCTGCCAGTTAAACTCGGCCTCGTAGTATTGTGAAAAGTAAGTGTTGTTAAACTTATTATCCAGGGAATAAGTACTGCGGTTATAGTTCAGGCGGGTACCGAACATCAGGTCAATTTTATCGCTGGGGTTAATATCTATATTTAAACGCGGCCCAACGGTATAGGTATTGATGAGGTTCTCAGCGCCATTGGTAAACTGTACACCACGATTGTAGGCAACTGTTGCTCCTAAACGAAAATCGGTCTTTAATGCTTTTACCGGTATGCCGGTACTTACATTACCATTTACATTATATACCCCGTCTACATTCACCGGTTTGGTAACCCTGGTACCCGATGCCAGTAAACTATCTGCATTCACGATCTTGTTATTGGTTTTGGTGGCACTGAAGGTGGCAAAGAAGTTTTTGTTACGGAAGGGGTTGATGCTGTTATAGTTTAAACGCACATTATGCGAGTATTCCTGTTTTAAGTCAGGGTTACCTTCTCTTTGTAACAGGGGGCTGCTGATATCTGGAACCGGCTGTAACTGGCTGACTGTGGGTTGTGTGGTATAGGTCTGGTAATCGGCTGTAATACTTTTGTAACGGGTAAACTTATACTGGAACCTGGCAGATGGCAGCAGGTTATTGAAGTGTTTATTGATAATAGAATCTTTAATACCACTTACTACTTTTCCTTCCAGGTAAGCATACTGCCAGTTTAAGCCTACAAAATAATTGTATTTGGATTTTTGGGTACGCACCCTTGCACCGGCCTGGGTATTGGCATAGATGTTTAAAAAGTCATTGCTCAATGAATCGTTGAAGCGGTCAAACTTATCATTTACATTATTAAAATCGTAAGTTGTTTTATTGGATACATTTTTAGTACGGGCATTGCTGGCACTGAGTTCCAGTAAGGAAGAGCGGAAGATCGGCTCTGTATACACCAGTTTGGCATTATAACCACTTAACCGGCTGTCGTTCTCAATATACTGGTTAATGGAATCGGCCCGCAGTTTAGCACCCAGCCGGTCATAAAAGTTATTGACGGTTTCCAGGTTGCCGGTACCATTGTTATCGTTAAAAGTAGTGAGTAAACTCAGTGATAAGGTACGGCCACGACGCCTGAATTTTTTACGGAATAATATCTCGTTATTAAAATTAAAACCTTTGTTATTGCTGCGGTTATAGGTATAACCGTCGTTGCTGGTCACACCATCCGATCCCCATTGTTTAAAGTCTGTACGGGACCTGTTATCCGAATGCTGATAGCCGATGGAAGGAGATATTTTGATAGAGTGAAAGGTATCAATGAACTGGTCGATGATGAAGTTTAAACGGTGACTGTTGGCTGCGTTATCGGTATAAGCATTTTGCCTGTTAAAATAGCTGGAGTCGGGTAACAGGTATTCGCGCAGGCGTTCGCTGCTGGTTTTGGGATTGAAATGATTATAAAAATAGTTACTTCTGAAATCGGTTTTGGTACCGAACATATCATTATAGTTCAACCCACCGCCCCAGATGGTACGGATACCCTGGTTGGTATTGCCGGCCCCGGCCAGCATGGCTGCTGTGGCATCGCTGATGGTACCACCACCGCCACGCATCATACGGCTCAGCTCACCGGTAAAGCTCATCATGTCCGTAAAAGAGAAACCTTCTGTATTGGTATTATTACCCATACCAATTACCGATGCCTGCCTGGCCCCTTTGAATGAATTAATATTAAAGCGTCCTTCTTTGGTATCACGGGTGCCGCCACCGCCCATAATTTTACCAAACATGCCTTTTTTCTTATCGGCCTTAAGTTTAAGGTTAATGGTCCGCTCGCCATTGCCGTCATCAAAGCCGGTCATGGCAGCCTGGTCACTTTGTTTATCATATACCTGTACCTTGTCTATGGCATCGGCCGGTAAGTTCTTGGTGGCTATCTTAGGATCATTACCAAAAAACTCTTTACCATCTACCAGCACTTTATTTACTTTTTGTCCCTGTGCACGGATCGTGCCATCCTTATCTACCTCCATGCCGGGCATTCTTTTCAACAACTGCTCTACGCTGGCATTAGGCTGGGTTTTAAACGAGCCGGCATTGTATTGTATGGTATCGCCTACCATGGTCACGGGCGGGGCTTCACTGGTAACTACTACTTCATCCAATACCTGTGTTTTATCGTCCATTTTTATATTACCCAGCTGTACCTGCCTGTTATTATCATCAATGGTGAAGAACTGGTTTTTATTATGGTAAGCCACATGTGTAATCAGTAAACGGTAATCGCCATTTTTCAGGCCGGTGATCTCAAAGCGCCCGGCTGCATCGGTCATACCAAAACTTACCAGGGAAGAATCTTTTTTTAATAATACCGTGATGGTGGCATCGGGAATAGCACGGTTGTTTAAAGAGTCGAAAGCCAGTCCCTGTACCTTTCCTTTATCCTGGGCAAATACTGCGTTAGCTGTACCAAACAATACCAGTAGTAATATAAAACCATACCTCATAAATAGCTGTTTTTTTACGGGTACGAAAGTATTCTTATACCGGTTACCGCCGGGTTAATGATGCTTTGATTAAGGTTAATTTAGGTTAAAGCATTGTTTCGGCATTACCGGTTGTTCTTTACTGCACAGGCAAAACACCGGCCTGTACAAATTTGAACTCTTTTATCGCTTAATTAATTACATTGCAGCATGTGTAAACACGAACAGACTTTTTGTCCCCGTTGCCATGGCGGCTTTGAATGTAAGGCCGGCTCCATCAGTTTGTGTCAATGCACTACCGTTACACTGACCGTTGAAGAAAGAAGTTTTATTGCTGCAAAATATACCGATTGCCTGTGTGCTGCCTGCCTGCGTGACCTTAAAAACGAATTTCATTTATTACAACAACAGGAGCGAATGCAAAAAATTTCAACGCTGTTTACAAAAAACAAATAATATCATGACGATAGACGAACGTATCGCAGCATCGGAGACCCATATTTTTAAAGCTGTTTTCCCCAATACCACTAATCACTATGATACTTTATTCGGAGGGACGGCCATGCACCTGATGGATGAAGTGGCATTTATAACCGCTACCCGTTTTACCCGCCAGCGGGTGGTAACGGTAAGCAGCGACCGTATAGATTTTAACAGGCCTATTCCCTCCGGTACATTAGTAGAACTGATTGGTAAAGTGATACATGTGGGTAATACCAGCCTGAAGGTACATGTAGAGATTTACGTGGAGGAAATGTATTCTGACAACAGGGAGAAAGCCATCACCGGCAGTTTCACTTTTGTTGCTATTGATGAACATAAAAAACCGGTGAAGATCGTATAAGTAATTTGATAAAGAAAAACCCCTCTGTTATGAGGGGGTTTTCTTTTAAAACGGCAGTTTTACCACTTTCGCTTTTAATAATTTGTCACGTACCTTGATATAAATATTCGTATCAAAACCGGCAAAATCTTTTTGTACATAACCCAGGCCTATGGCTTTACTCAGGCTGGGCGACTGTGTACCGGATGTTACCACACCAATATCATTGCCCGCTTCATCTGCAATAACATATCCATGACGGGGAATGCCCTTGTCAATCATTTCAAAGCCTACCAGCTTGCGGGTAAGGCCTTCAGCCTTCTGTTTTTCAAAAATAGCTTTGGACGAAAAGTCTTTGGTGAATTTGGTGATCCAGCCTAAACCGGCTTCCAGGGGAGAGGTGGTATCATCAATATCATTACCATATAAACAAAAGCCCATTTCCAGGCGTAAGGTATCCCTGGCGCCCAGGCCTATGGGTTTGATACCGGCTTCGGCACCGGCTTTAAAAATACTGTCCCATATCTTGTCTGCTGCACCATCTTTATCTTCAAAATAAATTTCCACTCCACCGGCGCCGGTATAACCCGTTGCGCTGATCAAGACATTCTCTACACCGGCAAATGTTCCTTTTACAAAAGTGTAATACTTCAGGTTGAGGATATCCACGTCGGTCAGTGGTTGTAATATCTGGGTGGCTTTAGGGCCCTGTATGGCCAGTAATGCAGTTTTATCAGAGATATTATGCATCTCTGCATTGTTGGTATTATGGCTGCTGATCCAGTTCCAGTCTTTTTCAATATTTGAAGCATTCACCACCAGCATATATACTTTATTCTCCTCGATACAATATACCAGCAGGTCATCGACAATACCGCCTTCGTTATTAGGTAAACAGCTATACTGCGCCTGGCCGTTTTTTAGCTTGGATGCATCATTGCTGGTTACACGCTGGATAAGGTCCAGCGCATGTTCGCCTTTTAAAATAAACTCGCCCATATGGCTTACGTCAAACACACCGGCGTTATTGCGTACGGCCTGGTGTTCATCGTTAATACCGGTATAAGAGATAGGCATATTGTAGCCGGCAAAATCGGCCATTTTAGCTCCCAGGGCTATGTGTTTGTTTGTAAATGGGGTTGTTTTCATTCGTATATTTTTAATTTTTCCACCAATGGCAGATGATCATTTTGTTGAATGGAACTTCGCACAGGCATTCTTCGCTGAGAGAAAAATTCGCATGCTACGTTTCATCACTGGTAATAAAGCATCGTTATAATGCCGCAAAAGTATAGCAAATGTTATAAGTGGGCGAAAATGTTTTTATGAACCCGCAAAGAATACCAGCGAAAACGATTGTGTGATGGCGTGAAGGGGAAAAAGATCTGTGAGATTGTATTAAGTGTACAACAACAATGGTTTTGACCCGCAGGTATCGCAGAAAAGAAACGCAGGTTTTAGCAGATCATTTAATCTGCGAAAACCTGCGCTGGCTGTATGGAAAGATGAGGGTTGCATTGATAAGCCCCGAAGATCTTTTCCTTTTATTTTATGGCTGAAACCCTTAGTCCCGGGCCCCCAGCCAGATACCCAGGTTAATTTGCCCGATAAAGGCAAAACTGGTGGTATTGGCACTGTATAACTGCCCGTAATTATCGTAGGTAGTGGTCTTTGCATATTTAAGACCGGCACCCAGGTACAGGTCAAGGCTGAAACGGGAATCATAATTGCGCTGTAAGCCCCAGCCCAGGGCACCGGCAATTACCGGGCGGATCTTCGCTTCCTTCACATCATTGAATCCTAAAGGTGCTTTTGTAAACCGGTTCTCGTTAATAAACGTAAAGTAGTTACCACTGTTCCTTGCGGTGTTCTTGCCGCGGTCTTCTCTTCTGTTTAAATTATAATATAAGCGGTACTGCAAGCTAAGTGCCGGCTCCACAAAAAAATCAAAATTATATTCATCAGAATAGTAGTCCTCCGTAAAAGAAGACGCAAAATTGGCGAAGGCCTGTCCATAGATCGTGTGGATGCCTCCCAGGCTTTTTTCATAGCTTACACCAGGGTTTAAAAATGTTACTTTAAATACGTCTTCTGTTCCAACCTGGCTTTTTGAAACATTCGTTAAACCGCATAACAATGCAATACAAAGGCTTGTTTTTTTAATAAGATTCATTTCTTTCTTTTTGGTGGATTAAACAAATATCAGGGTAGATGCCTGAAAGCACCGTTTTACATAAAAGCGGATAACATAAATGATAAAAAAATGATTAGCGGGTCTGGATAACCGTGGTATTTGTCCAGGTGTCATGCCAGGGTTCGTCGCCTAAACCACTGAATGGTTCAAATGGGACTAAACGTATCAATGATCTTAAAAAAGCATCTTTCCAGGTAAGTTCAGTACCATCTTTACGGATAGCCCGGGTGCCGCTTAACAGTTTGCCTAAAGTATATCCTTTAAACAGTTTCTCACAAAAAGTATAATAGACCAGGTAATTGAAGATGGCTACCATATAGGTAAATAAAAAATAATTAATTGTACCGGCAGGTTCGTTAATTACCTCGTATAAAAAATCGGGGGCCAGTTCAATCAGTACCAGCGCCAGTAAATAGCCGGTAGCAAAACCAACTACATACTGCATCAACAGGTTATCTACTAAAAAATTAATAAACCTCCTGCCTTTATCAGCAGTGGTATACTGGGCTAGATTGTTTAGATCATCTGCAAGATTATATTCCTGCTCCTGGTTTTGGTAATTGTTCTCCATAATAGGTGGTTTTAATGTGTGGGTTATTTATCAAATTTCTGTTTAAAATATAAGATCATAATGGCCATGATCATCAATACGGCATTGGTGGCAATAATGATCCAGTCATTTCTTAATATGCCATAGCCTATCCATAATATTTCATTGGTTATAGCAATAATGAACATAAGAGAGGATACATTTTTTGCAGATTTTTCCTTCCACACTTTAATTACCTGTGGCAAAAAAGTAAAAGTGGTAATGATGGCTGCTGCTAACCCGAGTATATCAACAAACTGCATATAGTAGTTTTAAAACTAAATGTATACATAAAGTTGATAAAACAATAACTATAGCCGTTAATATTATAGAAACACGACGCATATATCCTGGTATTGCTCCGCGCAGGGGAATACATTATTAGCAATAATGATGTATTAAATGCATTAAAAGGGGAAGCCGATACCCAGGTTAAAGATCAGGTTTTCCTGTCGCCAGGTTTTTGATCCGAAACGGATATCGTCCAATACCCAGCGTTGGTTTTCGGCAAGCCAGGGTTTGCGTATGGGGAAAGCTACATCCAGCCGCAGCACCAGTATCGATACATCTACCCGTAAACCTACACCTGCACCAATGGCCAGCTGGCTTAAGAACTTACCCGTAAATTTTGAACCGGGCCTGTTCGGATCTTCGTTCTTGAGCCATACATTACCGGCATCAACAAACACGGCTCCGTCAAATATGCTGTATAATTTAGTACGGTATTCAGTATTAAATTCCAGCTTAATATCACCTGACTGATCGGCAAGAAAAGCGGTGTTGACGGTATCTTTAAATGTGCCCGGGCCTAATGAACGGCTACGGAAGGCACGGATACTGTTATTACCACCGGAGAAGAACTGTTTTACAAAGGGCAGTTCCGTAGAATTACCCCAGGGCAAACCATAGCCTATGATCACACGGTTGGCCAGTACACTCTTCTTTGACAGCTTTAAATAAAAACGGGTGTCAGCCTCCAGTTTAACATATTGCGAGAACTGCGCATTGGCAATACTTTTCGGACGTCCTTTATTAACATTGGCGCCCAGTATACCCCCGATAATATTACCCGACAGATCCACATTGCCATTAAAATACCAGCCGGTCATAATAGCATTACCTACTAATTCATTGTAGTTAAAGTTATAGTTACCGCCCAGGATAAATTGTTTTTCAATGGCTTTTTGTAAAGTAGGATTATTGGCAGCACTGTCCGAATACTGCTGGCTTACATGTATAGGCTGGATATAGTTAATAGCAATAGGCTTCAGGTCGTACTCGGTAAAAGCATTGCCCTTCCACACATAACCATAGCCTGCCTTAAAAGAGTTTAAGGTATACAGTTTTTGTTTGGTCAGTACTTCGTAGCCCAGTAGCAGGTTCGTACGCGGAACAAAACCACCTTTCAGGTTGTACTTATAAAAGGGGATCAGGAATTTAGGGAAACTGAGATTGCCTTCCAGCCCGTACCGGTAAGTATTATAACCTTTCAATTGTCCGCTAAGTTGTACCTCGAAACCGGCATTTGCATTTACCATTAAAATCTCACCGCCTTTAAAAGTATTGCGCCTGCGCCAGCCCAATGTAATATTGGCACCTGTAAGGTTATTGGATTTGGTACTGCCGGTGGGTTCCAGTTTAAGGGCATTCTTTGGCAGGGGAGTTAAGTAATAATATGTATTTAAAGGAATACTATCGTTCAGTCCGCGTAATACCCTGGCACTGTCATTAAACAAACTGTTAAGCCTTGTACTATCTACCTCGAACCGGTTTTTCACGAACTTAAAAATACCCAGGCCCACCAAACGGTTAAGCGTCAGGTTCTGATCGGTACGGTTATAGGCCTCGCCTTTTTTAAACTGCATGGTGTTTTGAAACAGCTGGGGCTTATATTGGTTACGCCGGTCAATTACATAATAGCCTTTATAATAGGTCGCATTCTTTTTTAAAGTATCGGCCGAAGTGCTACTGTTGATCCGGAAAGTAGGGAATATAAAAATATCGTTAATGGAAAATACCGACCTGGCAGCAGTGGTGGTATTGGGTTTTACTTTCACATACAGGTGTACCTGTTTGGTACCAACAGTACTATCGGCCTGTATAATTAAATAACCGGGATCAAAATAGTAAAAGCCTTTTTCTTTTAAATAAACATCCAGGCGGTTACGTTCGGCCTTTATTGTTTCCAGGTCAAACGGGTTACCGTGTTTCAGTAAGGTGTTTTTGGATGCGGCCCTGATATTGGTAGAAAGATTACTGCTGTCGGTTTCAAAAAATACACTGTCAATATAATAACGTTCGCCGGGTGTAACAGTATAAGTGGCGCTGGCTTTTTTACCTTTTACAGTTGTATCGCCACTTACGGCAACATGAAAAAAGCCGGTATTTTCCAGGCTGCTACGGATCACATTCACATTATTGTCTACATTCACCTGGCTTAATAATACAGGCGGTTCACCTACTTTATTTTTCAACCAGCTACGGAATGATTTCTCCGATTTGGGGTTACCCGCCAGGTTGTACATGTGCAGTTTGAATTTGACCCCGAAGATGGACCTGTTGGGTTTGGGGCGTGTAAGGGATGAAGCAATATCCTTTACAAGGCTCTTATGCTTTTTGCTTGCACTGTCCGTATTTACTTTAATACTGGCACCGGTATACAAGGCATCACCCTTGGGTACATACTTGGTACCGGAGCAGGCATATAATAGCGTCATCACTGTTATACAACAGGAATAAACTATCCACCTATGTATTTTATCTGGTGCAAACATCTTTAACTGCTTCCGTTTTTATTTTATTATGAACTGTACAATAGTTCTTCGCTTTATTAACTAACCTGTTTATGGATTGGCCGCTTGTTTTGCCTGACGTTCTTTTTCTTGTCTTTCCTCTCTTTCTTTCCGTCTCTGTTCCGGGGTTTTCTGTTTCCTGAAAATATCCCTGAAACGGTTATAGTCCAGTGTGATAACAAATCCCAGGCCTGTTTCAACAATATACCCGTCTATCACACCCTGGAACTCATTCTTACGGTAAGCCCTTAACATATAACGGCCGTCCTTGCTTAAGCGGTAATCAATAGCAATATTACCGGCAATATTAGCCGCCTGCTGGTTACTGTTCTGTGGTCCCTCCAGTTCAAAATTACTGCCGATGGAAACGGTCAGGCGGTCATCGAACATTTTTTTGGATAAACCAATATTCAGATCCGTTCTATCAGCTCTTGCACCGGTAGAATAATCCTCCGATGATTGCAGGTCAAAATTCAGGTCAACACCCTTTATTAAACCTTCGCTCATGCGGTTCAGTTGTTCTGTTAGCAGTTTACTTACGCTCTGGCGTACCATGGTATTGGCCGAAACGCCGGTACCGTCAAACGGTGTTTCGGCAAAAAAGCGGGTCAGTACCAGCAGGGAGAAAACCTGTTTGTTCATTTCACCCTCATCTAACCTTAGCTGGTCCAGTTTGGTGCGCACATCGGTTAACACGTTACCGGCAACAGAATAACTTTTATTCTCCGGTAATACAATATCAAAAGCAACCTGCGGCTGTAATAACTGCCCGGTTAGTTTTAATAGTACATCAAAGGGCAGGCGCTGCATATACATATTACGCTGGGTAGCGGTAATATCATCACCCAACTGGCCTTTTACCAGGTCTAACGGTACGGCATTGGCTACATATTTTGCCGTTATGTTTATATCAGCTGCTGTAGGCTCGCCACCCCAGGTGATCTTACTGCCTTTTTCAATGGAGAATTTACGTTTGGCCATAGGTATGGTTAACTGGTATTCCCCTTCATTAATTTCGTAGGTGCCGGTCATTACAATTTCACCGGACTTATCAATATTTACACTCAGTAAGGCTTCGCCTTTCACATTTAAATAGTCACCATTACTTTCATCAATCACAATGGTAAAGTCAGCGGCAGGATCAATCTCTACGTTTACAGATACGTCCATACCTGTAATGGAAGATGTGTTCAGCGAGTCATATCGCACCAGCCATAGGGAGTCGCTCAATGGGGCATCCATATCCACAAACTCCACTACACCTTCCCTGTCTTCAATACCCGGGTCCGATTGGGGTAATACAACCGTCATGGCTGTTCCTTCGTTTACTTTTAAGCGCCCGTCAATAACAGGCATTGCTTCCGTACCCGTTATCTGCAGGTCGGTATTAAAAAACAGCTTACCGTAAAAAAGATCATTATCTCTTTTAACACTGTTCAATGCCTGGAAATTATCGGCACGTAAGTTTAAATTAAATTTATAATTGGTAAAGTTTTGGGTAGCCGCGGTACCATTCAATATCAGGTCATTATTGCTGGTATCCTTAATGGCAAAACGGTTAAAGCGCAGCCCCTGCTGGTCAAAAATGATCTTTTGCTGGTCTACTTTAAAATAATTGTTAAGGGTGCTTACATTAAAGCCGGCCTTGTCAAAATTAATGCTGCCCAATACCGAAGGTTGTTTAATGGTACCGGTAATGGCCAGTTTACCATTAACCGAGCCGGTACCGTAACGGATGGCTTTGGCCGAAAACGCCTGTGCTGTTTGAATGGTCAGTTTATTAATATCCAGGTTAAAATCAAAGTCCTTACCACCCGTTGTTTGCTGGTAATACTTTCCGGCCAGCTGAACATTATTCTCCCCACCGGTGATGGTTACATTGGCATCGTATACGCCGGGTGAACTGTTGCTGGCCAGTATCTTTACGTTACCTACCGTATCCTGGTAAAGTTGTAAATTATCAATGGTCAGGTCGCCGGTAAATACGGGTGAGGTAAACAGGTCCGACAATACCACCGAGCCATTCAGCTTACCATTCGCCAGCGTGGTATCAGGCATTACAAAACCCAGCAGGGTACCAATACCAAACTGGTTAAAAGAAACCTGCAGGGGTGCTGTAGGTACCGGTTCGGTGCTTTGTATTTTAAGCTCTTCGTTGTTCCGGGCCAATAAAAAATTATCAGCCAGTAATCCGGCAGGCGAATATACCAGGCTGTTATTTTCTGCAGCTTTCCACTCGTTGTAATTCAGTTTCAGGTTTTTCGGAACAATAGAAAACTTATACTGGCTGCTATCATTCTGCTCCAGTAAGCCTTGCAGGTTATACCGTTCTTTAAAATTTTCGTCCTTAATATTTAAAACAAAAGCCAGGTTGTTCTCTGCAACGCCAGCCTGTACATTGGTGTTTTGTATAACAATGCCGCCGGCAGCAATATTTTTTACATTGATATTGGCCAGTATAGAATCCTGCGCCTGATTGGTACCTGCATCCAGCGCCAGGCTGTCAATTTTATTACCGGCATAACTAAGCGAGGGCGCTTTTAAATTGGCATGCCAGCCATTAAAATCGCTGAAAAAGCTATTTAGTGTAACCGTTTCCAGGTGTTCCAGGTCGGGTACAAAGGCTTTTAACTGCGGCGAGTTACTGATGGTCGCGTTTAAGGTAAAGTTATACGGATCAAACACCAGGGTGGTATCGCGTTGGGTTGTTTTAAAATATGGCTGCATCACATGCTGCACCACATCGCCTATCTGTGTCAGTTTATATTCACCATATAAATCCACATTGGCAACCGGGCTGAATAATTGCAGGTAACGGATATCATCAAATACATTGGCTACCAGTCTCACACTATCTAAGTCCACGGGCTGGTTATTCATCACCAGTAAACCTCTTTCAATCATTAATTCACCAATGAGGTCATCAGGATTGGTATTCTCAAAATCGGCTTTGATAGTACCGGCAAAATTGATGGCTTCAGGTGTTAAATGAAGCGGCAGTGTTTTAAGGCTGTCAACCTGTAAATTGGCCTGGATGGCCGGGTATTCCTTGGTAAAATTAGCCGAGGCGGTAAGGTCCAGGTCAATATTAGGGTCGGATATGGAGGCGGTAAGATTGGCCACCTGGTTCCTGATATCCCCGTTAATGGCCAGGTCTTTATATTCGTACTGGTTGTATGTAAAACTATGTACGGTTCCTTTAAACACGGCATCAGCCGTTTTAGGGTCAAACCCTTTGCCTTTGGCCTGCAGGCTAACGCTTAACGGCCCCAGCGTGGAGTCGTTCATTATTTTTCCCAGGTTAAAGGATTCGGTTGCCAGGTTAACATCATAGGTGGCTTTGGCTGCATCGGTAATATGCGTGGTACTGCCTTTAATTTTTACATTTCCCAGGTCGGTTCTCAGCCGGGCATCAATATCATTACTGGCGAGCCCGCCTTTTATTTTACCCGTTAACTGCATGGTATTGGGTAATGTAATATTGGCGGGCAAGGTGCCGGGGGGTAATATCTTTTCCAGGTCCTGGCGGGTAGTGCTGATATTATCAATGGCCAGGTCCGATGTAAACCTGTCCATATCCGGCAGTCCCTTTAACTGCCCCCTTAACTTTACAGCAGTAGCATTCCAGCCTTTTAATTCCAGGTCCTCAATCGCCAGGTTTTTAATAAAACCTCTGATGCGTCCGTGTAACTGCCATGAGGCAGCAGGGTTGGCAAAAGCTTCCTGTTGTGCCAGGTCGGGTACAAATGTTAAGATATCGGCAGCCACTACCTTTGACCGGTCCAGGTTCATATCTACATACAAAACACCAATATCCTTACCAATGGCTTCTATTGATGGATAACGGATGGCAATATCACGTTGCAACAGCGTACCTGGTGTTTTTAATACAAGGTCCTTTAAATAAGCGGTACTGCTGCCGTATAAAAAACTGGTCTGTAACTTTTCTAATACAAAACCGCTTTGTTCTTTCAGCTCGCCTTTTTTTATAATGCCTTTAATACTATCGCTCTTGAATAAAAACCCGTCTACTTCCAGGTTAAGATCATTCACCTTTAAATGGGCGTAATCCATTCCTTTTGCAATACGTGGTGAATTATTATCGTCGTACTGTACATTGCTGTTGCTGATCTTTAAAGAATTTACCGCCAGTTGTAAACCCGCTTCTCCGGCGGCCACTTCCTGTAAAGCATCTTCGGTGGTAGCGGCATTGGTTGTTTTTTTAGGCGTTACTACCGGTGCGGTTTTATCTTGTCTTACAATGGCATTCAGTTTATCAATGGTAATATCCCCGGCATCAAAAATCATTTTATCCAGGTCCAGTTTCCGGGGTTGTACCGCCAGGCTGCCCACACTGGCCTGGGTATAAAACGAACCGACACTATCCCTGAAATCGAGTTGCAGGTTTTTAATACCGACATCTCTTAATAACAACTGCAGCGAATTGCCTTCGGCTGCACTGGTTTGGGTGGTAGGCTCTGTTGCTACCACCAGGGCCGTATCATTGGTTAAGGGTTTGGTTTGTATAACGATCGCTGTTGTATTTTCAATAGCGGTTTCTTTAATATCAATGATCAGTTTATTAAAATCAAGCCCGTTGATCTTTGCACCAAAATGCCCCAGTTGTGTGGTAACATCATTACCGGTCACTACATCCTTATACACAAAACGTACATTATCCAGTAAAACGGATCGTAGTAAAAACGGGGCAGCACTGGTATCGGCTACACTGGCCGATGTATCGGAGGAGGGGGAAGAAAAAGCATCCACAATAAACTGGAAATTAAAAGCGGTATCAGGCAACTCCCGTTTGATCTTTGCGGTAATGTCCTGCAATTGCACTTCTTTAATATCCAGCTTGTCAAACAATAAATTCCAGATGCTGATATTCACCTGTATTTTACCGGCCGACAGCAGGGTATCCTGTTTGCGGTCTTCAACATATAAATCTTCCAGCACGACCTTGGTGCTGAAACTGATATACAATTTGCCAATATCTATTTTGGTATCCAGCTTGTCCTGCAGGTAGCTGATGGCCTGTTTGCGGATGATATTCTGGCCCCAGCGGGTTTGAATGGCAATAATGAGAATAACAACCAGGAGGAGCAGCCCCAATATAATACCGCCCAACACCTTCAACAGGCGTTTCCAGATATTTTTTTTCTTAGGGGCTTTTACTTTTTCCATTCAATTAATTGCGGCCTGCGTGGTTATAATATGTTAATGAATCAACGATCATCCTTTTATGGCTTACCGGCTGAACCAACTGTTTTTACACAGCACAATATGTAAGTGTTTTATTTAATAAGAACCTGGTAGCCAATCACATCCTGAAAACTTTTTATTACCCCGCCATATACCCCACAAAATTGCTGTATTATTCTTAATTAATGCCTTATCAGCATAAAAAACTATACCATTTATACGGCTATACCCATAAAAAAACGCCAATTCCCCGATTTTTCCCGTGGATTGGCGGAACAGGCAAATTTTTGAAACAGTTAACCGGCGAAACAGTTGCATTTATGTTACATTTCTTATCTTGCTTTTTTAATGATTGTTTATGCCGAGAACAAAGATTGCGGGCATTGGTAAGTACCTGCCTGAGACCATTGTAACCAATAACGACCTCACTAAAGTAATGGATACCAGCGATGCATGGATCCAGGAGCGTACCGGTATCCAGGAACGTCGTTATGCCAAAAGGTTTGAAGACACAACGGCCACCATGGGCGCCGAAGCTGCCCGGGTAGCTATTGAAAGGGCCGGCATAACCCCGCAGGATATTGACTTTATCATTTTTGCCACCCTTAGTCCCGATTATTATTTCCCCGGCTGCGGTGTATTGGTACAGCGTATTTTAAACATTCCCAATATTCCCGCTCTGGATATCCGTAACCAGTGCAGCGGTTTTGTATATGGTATCAGTATTGCCGACCAGTTCATTAAAACGGGCATGTATAAAAATATCCTGCTCATTGGTTCCGAAACACATTCCTATGCCCTGGATTTCAGTACCCGCGGCCGGAATGTATCGGTAATATTCGGTGATGGTGCCGGGGCCGTGGTGTTACAGCCTACCGAAAAAGAAAACCAGGGTATTTTAAGTACCCATTTACACAGCGATGGCACCGAAGCCGAAATGTTAAGTATGCCTAACCCTGGCTTTCATGCCGGAAAATTCTGGGAGGCCGTTAAGCCGGAACAACCCGAAACGCCTTATGGCGGCATGTTCATTACCCAAAGCCTGCTGGATAAGGACGACCTGTACCCTTATATGGACGGCCCGGCCGTATTTAAAAAAGCGGTAGTAAAAATGCCGGAAGTAGTACAGGAGGCCCTGAAACAAAATAACCTGCAGGCGGCTGATATTGATATGCTGGTGCCCCACCAGGCCAACCTGCGTATAGCGCAGTTTGTACAACAACAATTAGGGTTAAGCGACGATAAAGTGTTTAATAATATCCAGAAATACGGCAATACCACCGCTGCATCCGTTCCTATTGCTTTATGCGAAGCCTGGGAAGCAGGCAAAATAAAAGAGGGCGACCTGGTTTGCCTGGCTGCATTCGGCAGCGGCTTTACCTGGGGCAGTGCTTTGCTGAGGTGGTAGGGAAAGGTTCAAGAGGTTCAAAGGTTCAAGAAGTTCAAAAGGTTTAAAATCGTTTAAGGTTTAACGTTTTATGTTTAAGGTTAGTGAGGCTTTCAGCGTTTAGCTTTCAGCCTTCTGCATTTATCTGTATGCATAAGAAAAGTTTTTGAGCTTGAATGATGAAGGAAGGCGTGCTTGCTTTGAGCCTTAAGCTTTTAGCTTTACGCTTTCTGCTTTCGGCCTTCATCAAACAAAGTGGCCCCGCTGTTGTTATAGCTTTTGTAATAAACACAAATGCATAAAAGGAACAATGGTTTGTGTACCGGAAAAGTAAATGTAATAACCTAACTTTGCGCTTTCCTCTAAAAAAATGAGCGACCCAATAAAACATGAATGCGGTTTGGCATTCATCCGACTAAGAAAATCTTTCTCTTATTACCAGCAACGGTACGGTACCACCATGTGGGGTTTGAACAAAATGTACCTGCTGATGGAAAAGCAACATAATCGCGGACAGGATGGTGCCGGAGTGGCTGCCGTAAAACTGAATGTAGAGCCGGGTTACCCGTTTTTACACCGTATACGCAGCGCCAAACCGCAGGCCATTGCCGATGTTTTTCGCCAGATAGGCGCCGAAGTGGAGAACCTGGCACAGTACAACCCCGAAATACGTAAACATGCCGGCCTCATGAAGGGGCATGTGTCGTTTATGGGCGAACTGTTATTAGGCCATTTGCGTTACGGTACCCAGGGAAAGAATAACGAAGAGTTTTGCCACCCTTTTATTAAAAGGCATACCGTACCTGCCCGCAACCTGGCTTTAGCGGGCAATTTTAATTTGGTAAATACCGAAGAGCTTTTTTCGCTCATCAATATCGATCCCGGTGTGTTTCAGCGCCAGAGCGATCTGGCGGCTATGATGGAAGTATTACACCACTTCCTGGTACAGGCCGATGAAAACTCACCTGAACATCCGGATATTAAAGCGGTATTGCAAAAGGCCCTGCCTTTGTTTGATGGTGGTTTTCATGTGGGTGGCCTTACCGGCGATGGAACCGGCTTTGTGTTCCGCGATGCCAATGGTATACGTCCCTCCTATTATTATATTAATGAGGAAGTGATTGTAGCCGCATCGGAAAGAGCTGCTATACGTACCACTTTTAATGTAGGCGAAAACGAGGTAAAAGAATTAATGCCCGGCCAGGCACTCATCGTGTATGAAGATGGCCGTTACGAAATTTTCCAGGCCCTGGAGCCCAAAGAACGTAAGGCCTGTAGCTTTGAACGTATTTACTTTTCACGTGGCAGCGATGAAAAAATATATAAAGAACGCCTGGCCTTAGGTCATAACCTCAGCGAGCAGGTATTGAATGCGGTGGACAATGATTTAAAGAACACCATCTTTTCATTTATACCCAATACCGCCGAAGTGGCTTTCTATGGTTTGCAAAAAGGTATGGAAGATTACCTGAACAAACGTAAACTGGAGCGCATTCTCAGCTGGGGTAATAATATTGACCAGGAACAACTGGCCGAACTCATATCACGCCGGGTACGCATTGAAAAAATAGCCATCAAGGATGTAAAGATGCGTACATTCATTACCGAGGATACCAGCCGTAACGAAATGGTGCAGCACGTGTACGATATAACCTATGGTACCGTAACACCACATGTAGATACACTGGTGGTAATAGATGATTCCATTGTACGGGGTACTACACTAAAAGAGAGTATCATCCGTATGCTGGCCCGCCTGAAACCTAAAAAGATCATTGTTGTATCTTCCTCTCCGCAGATACGTTATCCCGATTGTTATGGTATTGACATGAGCAAAATGGGCGACTTTATTGCTTTTGGCGCAGCCGTGGCTTTATTACGTGAAAAAGGACAGGAGCAGATATTACAGGACCTGCTGGAAAAATGCAAGACCCTGCAACGCAACAACCAGTTACATACGGAGAATGTAGTACAACAACTATATAAAACAGCTACCACCGAAGAAATATCGGCAAAAGTGGCCCAGCTTATTACTCCGCCGGAGGTAGATATTCCCGTAGAAGTGATCTTCCAGAGCATTGAGGACCTGCACAAAGCCTGTCCCGGTAACCTGGGCGACTGGTACTTTACCGGCAACTACCCCACACCGGGTGGTAACAAGGTGGTGAACAAAGCCTTTATGAACTATATGGAAGGTAAGGATGTACGTGGTTATTAAGCGTAAATAAACCAGTAGCATCGGCTGCAGTGCAGGGCCGGTCATTGGTTTCCCGCTTTTCGCTGCAAGTCCGGCACGCCCCCTGACCCCCATAGGGGGAACCGCCTACCGCAGTTCCTCACCGGGCTTTCCGCTGCAATCGGGGCTATCAGCAACAAAACAACAAAGCCCGGCAGTTATATACATTTATATGAATAGCATACAGCATAACAAATAAAAAAAGCTGTCCAACCGGACAGCTTTTTTTATTTGCCTTACAGCAAAATTATTTTACTACCTGGATACCCGTTGCAGTAAAACGGATCTCTTTTTCAGGTTGTGTAATGGCGTCAATTTCTGCCTGCGATTTTTTAGCATCTTCAGCATAGTGCTTTAACTCGGCAACCGAAGTTGTTTTAATAAATGCTTTACCATCCAATACAATGGTTTTACCTTTTAATGCTAAAGGAGTAAAAAATGCATAATCTTTCATTTTTACAAAAGCAGTAGTGGTATCATTTACCGCTAATTTTAACCAGCAACCTTTTTTAGGACAAACGTCCAGTACAGTAGCGGTAACTTTTGTATCAATGGATTCCTGTTTAGCCAGCTTGGCCGGTATCTGGGCAATATCAATAGCGCCGTTAATGGATTTAATTTCACCATATACATCACCTGGTTTGGCATCGCCTGCAGGCGGTTGAGCAATAGCAGCTGTGCTGGCAAAAGCAATGGCGGCAGCTAATAATAATTTTTTCATAATCATGTTTTCGTTTTCTAAAGACTGCAAAGTTAACAATTGGTTGCAACTGCAAGCCATAATATTGTAAAAAAGCAACATATTTCGTCGTAGGAGGGTCGTATTTACTTCCTTCATTCATCACTGAGCAGTAATTCGCCCTTTACCAGCCAGGAAGTACCAAAGGCCAGTAAAGCGATCCATTCGAGCCAGAAAACGGCATGAATGGCATCGGCATCTTGCGCAATACTGTCGCGGGTGGCTATAAATACCAGTATAATACAAGCCACCATAATAACGGCGCAGCTGCGGTATATTTTATTACGGGCCAGCTTCTCGGGTGTTTTTTGGCCCCTGCTTTTGGTAAAAAGGAAAAAAGAAATAAAGGACAGGCTTAAAAAGAAAATAGCTGCCGCAGTATAGTGCACCCATACCCTGGCTTTGTTGTCCGTTAAATGTACCACGCTGCAAACCGCATCATCGTTTTGTGTGGTAGGATAAAGCGCTACCAGTATAGCTGCTACGCCGGCAATGGTGGTCCAGGTATTATCGTTACGGTCATAACCTTTATAGGCAATTAAGAACAACGCCACCGCACATAATACCCCCACAAATATGTCGCCGGCAATGGTAAAATAATAATGACTGATGGAGTCCTGTATACGGGAGCATTGCCCCACTAAAAATGTGGCGGCCAGTAAAGCGGCCGGCAAAAAAATGCCCATAAAACCAATGGCCTTACGAATGGTTAAAAAAGAAATAACCATACGGTTGTTATTTGTTTTCTCAGTGGACATGTTCCCGGTTTTTATTTTTTCATTAAGCCATAACAGCAACCATGTGTAAAGCATGTTCGCCCAGTATGCGGTTACCTTCAATATTTATCTTTTCCATTATTGCATCGGGCCGTATGCTTTTGGAGAACAGGGGCCAGCTTATAGCTGCCGGTATGCTCACGGTAGTGGCTGGTGTTATATCATTGCCCGTATAAACCTCCCAGGCATCAGCACGCTTAATGATCTGCCAGCTGCCACCAATATCTTCAGGTATAGTTAGTTTTACAACCGTATCAACAGGGGCATTTACTTCTTTAAACTGGTGCGGTAATGCCAGCATAAAAATATGAATGAAGGGCGTATAATAAGTACTGTTCATTAAGCCGGGTTTATTTACGGCATCACGTATCTGCTGCTGGTGTAAAAACTTTTCGGTGTATTCGCGTGCAATATGTTTCCAGTTGGGACTTTCCGTATCGCCTGCCCAGCTAACGGCAAAGGGCGAAGGTGCAAAGGGATCAAGCCCGGCATAATAATTACAATAAAGCGGGCCGGTTATTTCGTGCAGAATGATCAGCATCGAAGGGCTTACTCTTTTCATGGCTTTTACCCAGTCGGCATTCAGGCCGTTCAGGTAATTTACAAGACCTTTATAAGTGGTGTCCGAAGGGCTCTCGCCAAAATACCCGTCACGCAACATGGAGAGTGCCCTTATATTGCCATCTAATAAATGCCCCACCACATCTTTCACTTTCCATAAACGGGCAACAGTAGGCCGTTGCCAGTCTTCAGGTGACAATTCTTTTAACAGCTGTATAAATAAATGATCAATCTGTGGTAACAGCATCCTGGCATCAACCGGTATATTTTGTTCAGGGTTCAATTGGTATGCGTTTTAGTTTAAAGTTAAACGCTCCCTGTTGTTTAAAAAAATTAGCCGGATGATATTAGTGCTACTGTTTTACCTTAGCATGATTCAACAGGTAAAATATATAACATGACTTCTTTTACGGTAACCGGCCAGCTGGTAGATATTCCGCAACAAAAAATTTATCCTGCCATGGTAGTGGTACAGGATGGAAAAATAAAGAGCATTGAAACGTTAACCAGTTTGCCGGGTGATAAACAGGGCTATATTTTACCGGGCTTTATTGACAGTCATGTACATATTGAAAGCTCAATGCTGGTACCCGCCGAATTTGCCCGGCTGGCCGTGGTACATGGTACGGTGGGCACTATCAGCGATCCGCATGAAATAGCCAATGTTTGCGGTGTGGCGGGTGTTGACTTTATGATCGACAATGGCAATACCGTTAATTTTAAATTTAATTTTGGTGCGCCCAGCTGCGTACCGGCCACCACTTTTGAAACGGCAGGGGCTACTATCGATGCGGTTGCCGTAAAACAACTGCTGGCCCGCGATGAAATTAAATACCTGAGTGAAATGATGAACTTTCCCGGTGTATTACATGGCGATGCGGAAGTAATGGCAAAAATAAAAGCCGCACAGGAGCTCGGTAAACCGGTGGATGGCCATGCACCGGGTTTAAGAGGCGATACGGCCAGGCAATATATTGCTGCCGGCATCTCAACCGATCATGAATGTTTTACTGCCGATGAGGCCATGGATAAACTGCAGCATGGCATGAAGATACTGATACGCGAAGGCAGTGCCGCCAAGAACTTTGATGCGTTGATACCGCTGATGCACGATCATGCGGACAATATGATGTTTTGCAGTGATGATAAACACCCGGATAGTTTAATGCTGGGCCATATTAACGAGTTATGCGCCAGGGCTGTTGCAAAAGGCATTGATGTGTTTAAGGTATTAAAAGCCGCCTGTATTAACCCGGTAAAACATTATAAAATGGATGTGGGTTTGTTACAGCCCGGCGATGATGCTGATTTTATAGTGGTGGAGAACCTGGAGCATTTTAAAGTATTGCAAACCTATATCAATGGTGAGCTGGTGGCCAACGGTAACCAGAGCCTGATCAATACCGGCTCGCCGGCTACAGTTAAGCCCATCAACAATTTTAATTGCCGGCCCAAAACCGTGGATGATATCAGCCGGGTATACCGGGTAAAGGAAGATACCACGGCTCCGGCCGATATACCGGTAATAGAAGCACTGGACGGGCAGTTAATTACCAATAAAATTTTATTACCACCTGTTATCCTTAACGGGCAGTATGTAAGCGATACTGACCGCGATATGTTGAAAATTGTAGTAGTGAATCGCTATAACGAAGCCACGGTAACCGGCGCCTTTATTAAAAACTTCGGTTTAAAAAACGGTGCCATTGCTTCTTCTGTTGCTCACGACAGTCATAATATAGTGGCCGTGGGTGTAGATGATGAAAGCCTGGTAAAAGCCATTAATATGGTAATAGCACAGCAAGGCGGTATTAGCCTGTATGTACCTGCTACCGGAAACACAGCAGCGATCACAATGGAAGTGCCTTTACCCGTTGCCGGCCTGATGAGCATACGGGATGGGTATGAAGTGGGGCATCAGTATGCGGCTATTGATAAAGCCGCTAAAGCGGCTGGCAGTACCCTTACCTCACCCTTTATGACCTTATCATTTATGGCCTTACTGGTAATACCGCATATAAAACTGAGCGACCTGGGCCTGTTTGATGGCGACAGCTTTAGTTTTATTACTGCATAAGGATAATGACCATCAACATTTTTTGAAGCGGATAGCGGGTTGTTTACCCGCCAGTGTACAGGGCTTTCGTCATTCGCCCTTAAATAATTCCCGTTTACCCTTTTTTCGGGTATATAAGGCATTAGGGTGTTGCTTAACAGGTTAGGGCATAGTACTTTCGGTTAAAATTTACAGGTTATGAACGAATATAGTAATCAATCGCTGAGAGATAGACGCAGGGAAAGGCGTAACAATCGTCACAATATGGGCAACCATGTATGGTTGGGTGTGTTTTTACTGATCTTCGGTGTTTTTTCATTGATAAAGGCCAATTTTGATATACACTTTCCCCGCTGGATCTTTACCTGGGAATGGATACTGATAGGTATAGGTTTATTTATTGGCTTTAAAGAAAACTTTAAAGGTTCTGCATGGATCATACTGATTGCCATCGGCTCCATCTTTTTATCCAAGGATGTGTTAAGGGCGTATAACTTACAATTCAGTGTATGGCCGATAATTATGATACTGGTGGGTGTGTACTTTATTACACAGGCCGGCGGTAAAAAAAAACGGCAATCACTAAAGGAGGAGGATGAACGTCAGACCGAATGGGGTGATATTCCTTTATCAGACGGAACCCCTTATGTGGAAACGGAAGATGATTATGTGGACAGCACTTCCATATTCGGCAGTGATAAAAAAAATGTACTATCCAAAAACTTCAGGGGGGGTGAAATAACCAATGTGTTCGGCGGTTCAGAGGTTGATCTGACACAGGCTGATATACAGGGAAAATGTGTACTGGAAGTAACAGCCATTTTTGGTGGCGCTACGCTTATCATTCCTTCCAACTGGCTTATACGATCGGAAGCGGTAACTATTTTTGGTGGTATATCCGATAAACGTAAAATGGCCATAGCCAGCGAACTGCCCCGTAAAACATTAATTATAAAAGGTACCGTGCTGTTTGGCGGTATAGAAATTAAAAGCTACTAAACCGGTAGCTTTTAATTTTTTTATAAACCCTAAAAACTAACATTATGGAATGGTTTATGGCAAAAATTGTTTACCGTATTATTACCGGCGCCGGTAACCATATGGCACAGTTTGAAGAACAACTGCGTTTAATACAAGCTACCCATATCAGCAAGGCCTTACAAAAAGCTACCGAGATAGGCCGCAAGAGCGAAGATTTTTTTTACAACCAGCAACTGCAGCTGGTACAGTGGCAGTTTTTAAATGTTACCGAATTAAAGCCTTTGCAGCACCTGAATGATGGTATAGAGTTATACACCCGCATTGAAGAACATGACAATGCCGAAGCCTATATGCTGACCCTGCAACGCAGGCATAGCCAGTTAACGGATACCATTAATTTACCCCTGTAAATATTAGCGTATGCGGGTAAGCTTATTTTCGGTACGCAGACTTTTGCTCATATTGGGTATTTGCTGGCTGGTATTAATTGCCGACCAGGCACTGATACTTTATTGGTTTAACCTGCCCCTGAAAACAGCGGTAATTGACAGCCTGATCAGCAATTTTTTGTTATTGTGGGCCTGTGTACTGATCATTGGCATGCTGCGCTACTATAATGCCGGGGCCAGCCGTTACAGCAATATGATCATACTTTGTATAGTGCTGAGCATTATATGGGTATATTTTAACCGCTTTGTACTGAACTTTTTTTTAGAGGAGGTAGAGGGCTATAGCAGTTTTTTACAGCACTCGCTGATCATACGCGGCAGTATTGGCTTCCTGGTTTTGATCATAGCCGCCATGCTGGGTATTATATGGTATGGTTTGCAGGAGCAGGAACAGAATGAACAGCGGAAAAAAGATGCGGAGAAACTTTCGCGGGATGCCGAATTGTATAAGCTGCGCCAGCAGTTACAACCGCATTTTTTATTTAACAGCCTTAACTCCATTAATGCGCTTATCAGTATTAACCCCAATGAGGCCAGGGATATGGTATTACAGCTGTCGGCTTTTTTACGTAATAATGTAAGCAGCAGCGAAAATAAATGGATAAGCCTGCAGGAAGAGCTGGATCATTTAGGCCGCTACCTGAATATTGAGAAAGTACGTTTTGGCAACCGCCTGGTAACTACTATTGAATGTGATGATACCACCCGTGAACTGAGACTACCGGCCCTGATATTACAACCCCTGGTAGAGAATGCTATAAAATTTGGCTTGTATGATACCCTAGGGCCGGCCGATATAGTATTGAAGGCAGCAGCCGTAGACGGACAACTACAGATAACCATCCAAAACCCGTACGACCCTGATACATCATCGCCCCGTAAGGGAACCGGCTTTGGTTTATCATCGGTACAACGGCGTTTATACCTGTTATTTGGCCGTAACGACCTGTTAACGGCGGGAGGCAGCAACCATGTTTTTACCACGCAGGTAACCATACCACAAATTCAACCTGATATAGCATAAAGACTAAATAGTATATTTAACCATGCATAAAGTTGTAATAATTGATGATGAGCCATTGGCCCGCAGTATAGTGGAAGAGTTTATAAAGGATTTTCCGCAATTACAGGTAGTAGCCACCTGCGGCGATGGTTTTGAAGGAGTAAAAGCGATACAGGAGCATGAGCCTGAGCTGATTTTTTTAGATGTACAGATGCCCAAGATCAATGGGTTTGAAATGCTGGAACTGGTGGACAGTCAGCCTTCGGTAATATTTGCCACTGCTTTTGATGAATATGCCATTAAGGCTTTTGAGGCTAATGCCATTGATTATTTATTAAAGCCCTTTAGCCGGGAGCGTTTTGCAACAGCGGTTAATAAATGGCTTGAACAACAGGCGGGACGTGCAGCCCTGAATATGCCCGGCCTGCTGGATGCAGCCTCTCAATCGCCGGCACAAAGCCAGCGTATAGTGGTAAAAACCGGCACCAAAATAAAGATCATTCCTACACAGGATGTGTTTTACCTGGAAGCTGCCGACAATTTTGTAAAAGTGCATACCCGTGACGGCGCTTTTTTAAAGAATAAAACCATGTCGCATTTTGAGCAGATATTACCGGCACAGGAATTTGCCCGCTGCCATCGTTCCTACATGGTGAACCTGCAGGAAATAACCCGTATAGAGCCTTATGAAAAGGATAGTCATATTGCCTTATTACGCAATGGCGGCCGGGTGCCGGTAAGTCGCAGCGGTTATGCCCGCTTAAAAGAAATTTTAGGATTATAGGTTTCAATAGCCGGTACCCGTACTATAGCCGAGGGGCTGACGGATGGCAGCGGTAGCTGGCCATTGCGGGGCCAGGCGGGCGGCGGCCACTACAAGCGTACAGCCGTAACTGCAGCCGGGATTTGTACCGGAGCCGAAAGCCCATAAAACTGGTAATGAATTAATTAGGCTGACCCCTATGGACAAAGATGGGCCTGTGATCCGGCTTACAACCGGAATTTGTTAAGTTTTACAGAAGGGACAGTATTTGCATGTTGCTGTATTAAAAAGTTGTATTTTTCCGTTCCGTTGCCCGGGCTTACAATTTTGCCTGTATTACAACGTTTTAATACCGTAAGCCACGTTTGGGGCTTTAGTACTGTCTAATGAGATAAACTTATTGCTTTGATGAAGAAAATATTATTAACTGTTTTAGGCTGTGTAGCAATGGTGGTTGTGAGCAAGGCACAGGACCCTAATTTTTCACAGTTTTTTGCTTCACCCTTAACACTGAACCCGGCATTAACGGGTAAGTTTGACGGTGTGATCCGGGTGGCCGGCAATTACCGTAACCAGTGGCCATCTATCAGCAATGCTTTTAATACTTATACCGTATCGGCCGATATGGGCATTTTACAAAACCGTATTCCGGAAGGTGACCAGTTTGGCGTAGGCCTGATAGGCTTTAGCGATAAAGCCGGTGATGGCGTACTGGTAACAAACCATGTAGGGTTATCGGTTGCCTACCATAAAAGCCTGGACGAAAATCTTAACCACCAGATCGGTGCGGGTTTCCAGGGTATGTACACAAATAAAAGATTAGATGTAAGCCGTTTGAAGTTTGGTGATATGCTGACCCCCTTTGGTTTTACCGGCATTTCCGAAGAAACTTTAGTTGGTCAGGGTAACCAGGCATTACATTATTTTGACCTGAATGCCGGTGTGTTTTATAATGGCAGTACCGATGGGTATAATAACTTTTATTTAGGTGCTTCCATGTACCATATTAACCGCCCTAAAGAAAGTTTTAACGGCGCTAATTTTATTTTAAATCCACGTACAACGATACAGGCCGGTGGTAAAATACCATTGGGAAGCTCTTATAATTACCTGCACCTGGCCGCTAACCATAGTATGCAGGCCAAGGCCAATAATACATCAGTAGGTGGTGCAGTATCGGTAAATGTAAATAACGATGAGGATAATCCTACCAATGTATACCTGGGTAGCTGGTACCGTTTTGGCGATGCGGTAATTCCTTATATGGGACTTGAGTTTGGGGAGTTCCGTTTCGGCGCTTCGTATGATGTAAATATTTCAAAACTGAAAGCGGCATCCAATGCCCGTGGCGGTGTGGAAATATCACTTATCTATATCCGCAAATATGTAGATCCCAATATGCGTAAACTAAACTGTCCGAGGTTTTAGTTTTTCATTATTTACATAAGTAGATTTTTGCCCGCAGATTTTCGCGGATTAGTTACGCAGATCGTCGCAGCGTATATTGTGTTATCTGCGAAAATCTGCGTTGTATTCTTCTGCGTAATGTGCGGGTTAATTTATTGATATAAAACTGGCCAATAACCGGTTTTAGTATCTCAAGCTGTTCACGCAGCTAGCGCTGAGTATATTGTATTGTCTGCGAAAAACCTGCGTTGTATTCTTCTGCGAAATCTGCGGGTTAATTTATTGATATAAAACTGGGCCAATAACCGGTTTTAGTGTCTCAAGCTGTTCATGCAGCTAGCGCAGCGTATATTGTATTGTCTGCGAAAATCTGCGCTGTATTCTTTTGCGAAATCTGCGGGAAAACAACAGGAATGAGTTACTTATTTTGAATGCCCCAGTAAAGCATCGCGTTCCTGCGATACTACCTGCAACATGCTTTCCAGCTGACCGATACGTTTTATCTGGTCCATCAGGCTTTGGTTGTCCTGGCTAATGAGCTGCATATCGTTATTAATCTCCTCGAGGTAAGCAATTTTCTTTTGCATTTGCTGGCGTTCAAAATTAGCTTCGCTCAGTTTATGTTCGGTGGCCGTAAGCTCATGCATCAGGTTGCGGTATTCGGTATCCTTTTGTTGTACCAGCTGCAGCTGCACGGAAATATCTTTTTGTAATTTATAATTGGCTTCTTTCAGGTCTTCATGTTCTATTTTTAATAACAAAGCGTTACCGGCCTGCGACTCCAGCTTATTTATTTTTTCCTGTAATAAGGCAAACTCTTTATGCGCATTGTCCAGCAGTAAAGTCAGTTCTTTGGTTATTTCCTGCTGCTGCTGCATATTATCCAGCTCTTTTTGTTTGGTGGATAATAATACTTCCAGGTCATCAACCTTGTGTGTCAGTATCTCCTTATCTTTTAATATCTGCTGTTGTTGTGTTTCCTGTTGTTTAATGGTTTCAATATTCTCAAGTAAGGAAGCTATTCTGTTATTTTGTTCCACCAGGCCCGACTGGGCCGCCTGCAATTGTGTTAAATAATCGGGTGTGGTTGGGGTTGGTACAGCGTATGTAGGCTGCACAGGTTCTTCGCTGATGATAATTTCCGTTTCTTCCGTTTCGGGTTCTGCTGTAGCCTGGCCTTCATCCAGCAGCTCCTGCAGAATGGTTATCTCTTCTTTCAGGTTAGTGTTCTCCTGTAATAATTTTTGTAGTGCTTCATTAGACTGGCTGTTCTGCTGGTCTTTTTTCAGGTCGCTGATCTCCTTATCCCGCAGGTCCATATCATTACGGTAACGGCGTTTCCATTCTTCCACCCGTTTCTTTTCGGTATCCAGTTTTTTACTGATGCTCTTTTTTTGTGTACGGCCGCTGATAAAAAAATACAGGGCAGCACCAATGGCCACTGCAGCTAAGAGCAAAACGAGTAGTTGTAAAATGGTAAGTTGAATCAGATCCATAAAACCAAAAAATGTAAATAAATAATGTCCGGTGCAGGAAGGTTAAGCATTGAGCCGGCAGGGGGCTCAACTAAGCGTTTTTCCGGGTGGGATTCTGACGGTAAATATACAATAGTAAGGTAATAGTTTATCGGGCGTCATAAAAAAATTATAAAGGCCGGGCAAGCACTACGGTATTTTTATATACCTGTTTTTTCCCTTGCAGGTTAAAAAATTCGCTGAGTATAATATAGGTGCCTATGGGCAGCGGGTTGTTTTTATCATTGAGCCCGTTCCAGTTCCAATAGCCTGAGGTACTGGTTGTTGCGTTACGCACCAGGTTTTTTACAGGCCTGCCTGCAGCATCAAAGATGGTGATATTGGCCACAAAACCATTTTGCGGCAGGTTGTAGCTAATGGAAGTTATATCATTGAACCCATCCCCGTCCGGCGAAAAAACGGTGGGTGAAATACTGATGCTGCCCTTACCTGTTTCCACCGATTTATACTGTGAGTTGCGATAAGTGGGGGTGCCGAAACCTGCTGTGGAAGCGGCGGAATGCCAGTTTTGGGCCGATTGGGAAGGCTGATCGGGGTCAATACGTTCAAGGGCAACGCCTTCGTCATTATCTATTAATGGAAAATGCCATTTATTGGAATAAGCCACTTCATCCACCACGGCTCCCTGTTCATTTACCAGTACTACGGTTCCGCCGGTATTGGGGTAGGACGGTAGTGCGGGAATGACCATTACTTTTGAAGGCGCTTTAACCAGGTAGTTTAAAGCCAGGTTGTCCGCATTTTCCGTTACTACTACATAATCGCCAGGGAAAATATATACGGGTTGCTGACTTACTGATTTTATATTGTCGATATTACCGGCGGTATTCCTGTTGGCCAGTAGTATTTTGGAGAGATCGATTATTTTTTTGCTCCTGTTATATAGCTCTGCATAATCATAGCCATTGGGGCGGGGACGGAAAAGGATCTCATTGATCACTAGATCCTGCGCCATAGCAGCTGAAGCCAGGCCTGTTTGCACCTGTTGGGCAGTTATCACTTTGCCTGAGCAGTTAATAACCCCGCTAACGCTGATAGTATAAATAGTGGCTTCCGTTAAAGGCTCTGCTAGCGTAAGCTGTACCTGGTTAAATAAAGGCGGCAGGGTGAGGGCCCGGGTAATATTGTTGCCCGTAACACTATAATTGGTAAGTGTGGCCCCGCTGCTGCTGTCCACCGGCTGGTTAAAAACAATGGTTACCTGGTTTGTTCCGGTGGTATAACTATGCGTAACAGCCGGGGCCGGCTGGGTGGTTAAGCTGCCATTGACACTGTTGACAGTACCCGGCGTACCACCGGTGGCGCTGGTACTGGCTTTCCAGTTCTCTTTGCCGGAACAGGGCTGTACAGGATCTATCATTTCAAGAGTCCAACCTCCTTCTTTCTTTAACTCATTGTTATACCAGTTGCTTTGATAATTCACTGCATGCATGGTGGTACCGTTTGCCGACCGTATAAATAACTGGTCCGTTTCATTATCCAATGAAGGAAAGCTGGTAACTGCCAGCGTTGCCCCGAATGCTGATAAGGCGGTAACTGCATTACCGGTACAAATAATAACATAACTACCTGAAGCCAGCATATACTGGGGCATGGGGCCACTGATGCCGGTTAAATCGCCCAGGCGCCAGCCCGCGAGGTTAACAGGCGTAGTACCGGTATTTTTTAACTCTATCCATTCGTTATTCGGCAACCCAACTATTGGTGCGGGATCGGCCATAATTTCGGTAATAACCACCTGGTAGCGGTTTTGGGCATATACACAGGTGGTTGTTGCCAGCAGGCAACAAAGCAGCAGGAGGTGTTTTTTCATAACCTAATTTACAAAAAAATGAGTAAATAAATATTTGCTATTATTACGAATTGTTCGTAATATTGAAAATCATTCGTAATTAAAATGGAAAAACTATCAGCACAGGAAGAGCAGGTAATGCTTGCCATCTGGAAAGTGGGCGAAGGTAATGTGAAGCTATTTATGGAACACCTGCAAATGGCCGCTCCCTATACTACCGTAGCTTCCACTGTTAAAAACTTGGAAAAGAAGGGCTATGTATCTAGCAAGTTTTTTGGTAATGTGTATGTGTATAAGCCTGTGATAAGTGAAGAGGATTATAAAAAGCGTTTTCTGGGCAACGTAGTAAAGGATTATTTTGACAACTCCTATAAGGACCTGGTGAACTTTTTTGTGAACCAGAAAAAACTTTCTGCCGATGAGTTGCAGGAAATAGTACAGATGATAAAGAACAAAAAGACAAAATAAATACATGTATTGCCTTACGGGTGCAATACCGTATGTTTTATAAAATAGTACAACCATGAGCATAGCCCAATACCTGTTACAGTTATCCGTATCCTTAGCGGTGGTATATGTTTTTTATAAGCTGGTTTTAAGCAGGCTTACTTTTTATACTATCAACCGGTGGTATTTACTGGGTTATAGTTTTATATCCTTTTTAATACCCTTTGCCAGTATATCCAGTTTATGGCAGTATAAGGAGGTAGACCAGATTGTTTTTATACAATGGATACCGGCCCTTACCAACAGCAATGCGGTACAAAAGTTAAACAGTAATGAAATAGTGATCGCATATATACTGGGCATTATAGCATTGGGTGCGGTGGTACTGCTGATCAAATTATTATTTAACTGGTTATCACTAAGGTTTTTAAAGAAGAATGCTACGGTGATATCGGCCGATGAAACGGCTACCATCTTCCAGGTACAGGAAAATATTGCCCCCTTCTCCTTCGGGAAAAATATGTACCTCAATATTAACCAGCACCAGGGTGAGGACCTGGAACAGATTATTAAACACGAGTTTGTACATATTAAGCAGAAACATACGCTGGATGTGATCTGGTGTGAAATACTCTGCATACTGAACTGGTACAATCCCTTTGCCTGGATGTTGCGGAGCGCCATTAAACAGAACCTGGAGTTTATTGCCGATGATAAAGTGATACAGCAGGGGGTGGACAGGGAAGGTTACCAGTTCCTGTTACTAAAAGTAATGGGGAACAGGAATTTTGCAATAGCCAACAATTTTAATATTTCAGCACTTAAAAAACGTATTGCCATGATGAATACAAATGAAACCCGGAAAAGACATTTACTGAAGTTTGTCCTGGTGTTGCCGGTGATTGCTGTATTGCTTTTATCGTTCAGGACCATACATAACAAAACGGTGAAGGAATATACTCCTGCTGTTGTAATTATGGGTACCGTGCCCGTTGTTCAGGATACAGTTCCTGGAAAGGCGACGATATATGTTACCGGCAAGGCAGAAGCCAATAAACTGGTAAAAGAGGATGCCGGTGATGTTAATGAAAAACCGAAGGAGGTAATTCTTTATGGTGTGAAACCTGCACCGGCTAACCCGCCCCTGTTCGTACTAAATGGCAGCATTTTGAGCGAGGGGGAATTCCAGGCCCTTAACCCCAATACAATCGAAACGATCAATATATTAAAAGGTGCTTCCGCTACAGGTTTATATGGAGAGAAAGCGGAGCATGGCGTTATCGTCATCACAACCAAGGCAGGAAAGGCCGGTGATTATATTGTGGAGGATAAAGAAAAAGTAAAACTCGAGATCAGGGGAACAGTAGAGAATACTGAAGTACGCGAAACTACAGGTAAAACCGCCGGTATTGTATTAAGAGGTAAAGCTAAAACCGTAAATATTTCTGGGGTAGATAATGAAACCAACGCATTATGGGTAATAGACGGTAAGGTGGTAACTGAGGAAGAGCGCCAGCAATTAGACCCCCATACCATTAAGACCGTTACAGTAATGAGGGATGCAACCGCCACCAGTAAATATGGTTCGGCAGCTAAAAACGGGGTAATTGAGATCACGTTAAAATAAAATAAGATCACACATACGGTTGTTAGCCCCGAAATAAATATTTAAATAAATTTTGCGTGCTACTGTTGCGGTTATATATTTGCGCCACATGATTACAATGATGCATACTACAAAACGAATGAAGAAACGTTCCTGATGGAGGGTTTGCACCGTTATGTAGTAACAACATAAATAAACTGGCAGGCCCTCCCATCGGAGGGCCTGTTTTTTTGTATCATGAAAAATTTATTTAATCATAAAAAACTCTTTTAAAGAGACCTTGGGGGGAAACAAAGAAAATGAAAGTTGCTGTAGTAGGTGCTACCGGCCTGGTGGGCACCAAAATGTTACAAGTTTTAGCCGAAAGAAATTTCCCGGTAACGGAATTATTACCGGTAGCATCTGAAAGATCAGTTGGTAAGGAAATTGTTTTTAAGGGCAATAAATTTAAGGTAGTGAGCATGGATGACGCTATCGCTGCGAAGCCGCATATAGCCATTTTTTCTGCGGGGGGAAATACATCATTGGAATGGGCGCCCAAATTTGCCGAAGCCGGTATTACCGTAGTAGACAATTCATCGGCCTGGCGTATGGATAAGGATAAGCCTTTGATTGTGCCTGAAATTAATGCCGACCTGCTTACGCGCAACGATAAAATTATAGCCAACCCCAATTGCTCCACCATACAAATGGTGGTAGCATTAAACCCTTTACACCAGAAATATGGGATTAAAAGAGTGGTGGTATCCACTTACCAGAGTGTTACCGGAACGGGCGTTAAAGCGGTTGACCAGTTAAACGGCGAAAGGGCCAAGGCGGTTAAAGGAGAAACAACTGAATACCCCATGGCTTATAAATATCCCATTGACCTGAACGTTATTCCGCAGATAGATGTTTTTTTAGACAATGGTTACACCAAGGAAGAGATGAAAATGGTGAACGAAACTAAAAAGATCATGCGTGATGACAGCATACGTGTAACCGCAACTACGGTGCGTATACCGGTAGTGGGTGGTCACAGTGAAAGTGTGAACATAGAATTTTCGTCTGATTTTGACCTGCAGGAAGTAAGGGATCTGCTGGCCAATGCACCCGGTGTGGTGCTGGTAGATGATACGGCCAACGCATTATACCCGATGCCAAAAGATGCACATGAGCGTGACGAGGTTTTTGTAGGACGTTTACGTCGTGATGAAACCCAGCCCAATACACTGAACATGTGGATTGTATCGGATAACCTGCGCAAAGGAGCTGCTACCAATGCGGTGCAGATTGCCGAATACCTTGCCGAAAAAGGATTACTAGGTTAGTTAAGTATATATTGAAGAACATCCGGTTAACTGCAGTGGCCATGCCGCTGCAGTTATTTTTTGTCCATACCTGAACAAACAAAAAAGGCGGTATCCTGGGATACCGCCTTCAACAAACTTTCAGGATGTGAGGAATATAAATTAAGCCTCGCTTCCGCCTTCAGTTTCCGCTCTTCTCTCAACAGGTCTGCGACCTGGAGCTGGCCTGCGGTTTCTTCTGTTACGGGCAGCATCTTCCTGGCGTTTTTTAATTTGAGCTTCGTGCTCTGCAGTCCATTTTGTGAACTTTTCCATGGCAGTGGCATCATCAAAAAGGCCTAAGCCCACACCGCGAAGCAGGTGTTTCAGGTATAATACACCTTTGAAACTTAAGATACGGCGTACAGTATCGGTGGGTTGAGCACCGTTATGTAACCACTCTAAAGCTTTCTGACGGTCCAACTGGATAGTTGCCGGTACAGTTAAAGGGTTGTAAGTACCTAATTTTTGAATGAATTTTCCGTCACGTGGTGCACGTGCATCGGCTACTACGATGAAGTAGAAAGGTCTTTTTTTAGACCCGTGGCGTTGCAGTCTGATTTTTGCTGACATTAAATAGAAATTTAACAGCGTTAAACAATAATTGTTAGTTCCGGTTGATACCGGACGACAAAATTAAGCATTGCCCGTAAACTTACAAAATGAACTGCGGCTGATTTACAATTTCTTTATACTTATTCACAAAAAAGGGGCTAATCTTTTGATTAAAACCCCTTTATAAATATTTATAATTGTTATTTTAACGCTTCATGCCCATCATTTTGCCAAACATGCCCATCTTATTCATGTTTTTCATCATATCACGCATCTGGTCAAACTGTTTCATAAAGTTGTTCACCTCGCTGATATCCTTACCGGCGCCTCTGGCAATACGTTTTTTACGGCTGGTATCAATCAGGTCCGGGTCGGCACGTTCGGCTGGTGTCATAGAATTGATCATGGCTTCAATGCCTTTAAAGGCATCGTCGTTAATTTCAATATCCTTTAACTTATTGCCAAGGCCGGGAATCATACCCAACAAATCTTTCATATTACCCATCTTCTTTAACTGCTCCAGCTGGGCTTTAAAGTCGGCAAAGTCAAATTTGTTCTTACGTATTTTACCTTCCAGCTTTTTCGCTTCTGCTTCGTCAAACTGGGCCTGGGCTCTTTCCACCAGGGTGGTAATATCACCCATACCCAATATACGTTGTGCCATCCTTTCGGGGTAGAACACGTCCAGGGTGTCCATCTTTTCACCGCTGCTGACAAACTTAATGGGTTTGTTAACCGTGTATTTAATAGATAAAGCCGCACCACCGCGGGTATCACCGTCCAGTTTCGTCAATACTACTCCGGTAAAATCAAGACGGTCATTAAATGCCTTGGCAGTATTCACGGCATCCTGGCCGGTCATACTATCCACTACAAATAAGATCTCCTGCGGGTTTACAGCGGCACGTACATTGGCCACTTCGGTCATCATCTGCTCGTCAATAGCCAAACGGCCGGCAGTATCTATAATAACTACGTTCTTGTTTTTGCTGCGGGCTTCTTTCACTGCATTCTGGGCAATACTCACCGCATCTTTATTGTCCGGTTCAATATGTACATCCACCCCTATCTGCTCGCCCAGCACACGTAACTGCTCCATGGCCGCAGGGCGGTAAATATCCGCTGCTACCAGTAAGGGCGACAACCCTTTTTTGCTTTTTAAGAAATTAGCCAGCTTACCACTGAACGTGGTTTTACCGCTACCCTGTAAGCCTGCAATTAAAATAACTGCCGGGTTACCCTTGGCGTTAAAAACAGCTTCCTGTCCGCCCATTAAGTCGGTCAGTTCGTCCTTAACGATCTTGGTCATTAACTGGCCGGGGCTGATGGCATTGATCACCTTCTCGCCTACGGCTTTGTCTTTGATCTTATCGGTAAACTCTTTGGCAATTTTATAGTTCACGTCGGCATCAATCAGTGCACGGCGTATCTCTTTTACAGTAGACGCAATATTTAACTCCGTAATACGGCTCTGACCTTTCAGGCCTTTAAAGGCCGACTCCAGCTTTTCTGATAAATTTTGAAACATAACTACGCTTAAACCGGCAAAATTAACAGTAAAAATCCAATTATAAAGCAGAAAGCTAAAAGCCTGGTTACCACTAGTGAAAAGTGAATAATCAATACGTCTTTTTACCCCTTTCCCATTGTCAATTGTAAATTGTTACTTGTCAATTGTGAAAACCGTTCCCGGAAATAAATTTACCTTGTGGCGCTAATTGATCTTAAAAATTTTTCGCTATATGGCAGTTAACTATCATGATTACTTACAACTGGAAAAAATTTTATCGGCCCAGCAAACCGAAAGCGATAAGCTGCAGATGCCGGCACACGATGAAATGCTGTTCATTATTATCCACCAGGCTTATGAGCTGTGGTTTAAGCAGATACACTACGAGTTAGATTCTATTATTGCCACCATGAACCAGCCGGCGCTGAACGATAATTCGCCGGAATTACAAACTGCCGTGCACCGCCTGGACCGTATGGCCACCATTATGCGGGTGCTGGTACACCAGTTTGATATTATGGAAACCATGACACCCATGGATTTCCTCGATTTCCGGGACATGCTGCGCCCGGCCTCCGGCTTTCAGAGCTGGCAGTTCAAGGAGCTGGAAGCCAAGCTGGGACTGAAGTTTGAAGAAAGGCATGGTAAGGAATACTATACGGCACAGTTAAGGCCCGATCATATCAATATCATCAAAAATGCCGAAAACAGCCAGTCTCTTTTCGAACTGGTGAACAGCTGGCTGGAGCGGATGCCCTTTTTTGAGGATGAAACCGCTTTTGGCGATGAATCGTTCTGGCAACAGTACCGTAAAGCCTACGATAACAGCCTTGCGGAAGCAGAAAAGAACAACCTGCAATTGTTTGACAGTATCTTCTTTAACGATGATAAGGTAGAGAGCATAACGGCAGCTGCCGGTGTAAGTACGACTGCCACAGGCGGTTGCCCCATGGGTTATGGCGGCACACCCGCTGCAACCCAGCAGGGTACAGTGGTAAAACACCTGTCCGCAAAGGCTTCCCGGGCGGCTTTATTCATTATGTTATACCGGGGATACCCGCTGTTACAACAGCCCTTCCAGTTGCTCACCGGCTTATTGGAAATGGATGTACAGTTAAGTTCCTGGCGGTACCGGCATATGAACATGGTGCACCGTATTATCGGTACACGGATTGGTACAGGTGGCAGCACGGGCAAGGACTATTTAAAGGGAGCTGCGGATAAACACTATATTTTCCGCGAAGTAGCACAGCTGAACAGCTTTTTAATAGAGCGCCGGCGTTTACCGGCTTTACCCTTATCGGTGGAGGCAAAACTGGGTTTTGTGCATGCGTAAAAAAGCACTGACAATACAAAGAGGGGATGACATAGTCATCCCCTTACTTTTTGCTGATAGATTAAGGAAACCATATATGTAGAAGTGTAACGGATTCTGGTCCTTTCAATAGGTTATTTGCAGGTACAAATACTATTATTGTGCCAAAAAAATAATTTCGGAAAAACTTCGTTCTAGAGTTATTCACAAAGCGTGGATTTAATTGAGTATCTTACCTTGCGATGAGGCCGGCGATGGTAAATTTGATTTCTGAAAAATGAGGGTGACAGAGAAAACAAATGTTTAAAAGAAATCAATATTTACAAGGGTTTTCGCTTTGTTTATTCGAATTATTTCCTCCAACTTTGCACACTTAATTCAAGCGTTTTTAGCATGGGACTTTTTAACTGGTTTACACAAGAAATAGCAATGGACCTGGGTACCGCAAATACCCTTATCATACATAACGACGAAGTAGCAGTAAATGAACCGAGCATTGTTGCCCTTAACCGAAACAACCCTAAAGAGGTGTTGGCTGTTGGTAAAAAGGCGTTGATGATGCACGAAAAAACACACGAGAGCATCCGTACCGTAAGGCCCTTAAAAGATGGTGTAATTGCCGACTTTAATGCTGCCGAGCTGATGATCCGTGAACTGATCAAACTGGTTTATCCTAAAAAACCCCTTTTCCCGCCCAGCTGGAGAATGATGATCTGTATTCCTTCATCCATTACCGAGGTAGAGAAGCGTGCGGTACGTGACAGTGCCGAGCAGGCAGGTGCCAAAGAGGTTTACCTTATCCACGAGCCAATGGCCGCTGCCCTGGGTATTGGTATTGATGTGGAAGAGCCGGTGGGTAATATGATCATTGATATTGGGGGTGGTACAACCGGTATTACGGTAATAGCCCTGGCCGGTATTGTATGCGATCAGAGTATCCGTGTGGCGGGTGACGAGTTTACCGCCGATATTATGGAAGCCCTGCGCCGTTACCATAGCTTACTGATTGGTGAGCGTACAGCCGAGCAAATTAAAATACAGGTAGGTGCTGCCATGAAAGACCTGGACAATCCGCCTGACGATATCCCGGTAAATGGCCGTGACCTGGTAACCGGCATTCCCAAACAAATTATGGTAAGCTACCAGGAAATTGCCGAGGCACTGGATAAAAGCATCTTTAAAATTGAGGAAGCTATTTTAAAAGCGCTGGAGCAAACACCTCCCGAACTGGCCGGCGATATTTACCGCCGTGGTTTATACTTAACAGGTGGCGGTGCTTTGTTACGTGGTTTGGATAAACGTTTAAGCCAGAAAATTAAATTACCGGTACACGTGGCCGATGATCCGCTGAAAAGCGTGGTACGTGGCACAGGTATTGCCTTAAAACATTACGACAGGTATCCTTTTGTAATGCGATAAACATACACCGGTTTACCGGTTGTACCATAAAGGCACCGTTATTCTTTTATACCCAGGTAAAATAACAGTTCATAAAAGGTTGCAAAAAATAAAGCGACCGGTTGTTTTACACCACAACCTATATGCGGAATATTTTTGTTTTCATACGCCGTTATATTGTATTCCTGCTGTTTATTGCTTTGCAGGGAATAAGTTTATGGTTTTTATTTACCTATAACCGTACGCACCGGGCCAAAGGGCTGGGGGTGGCCAACCAGCTAACAGGCTGGTTCAATACCCGTTACAATACGGTGGAAGATTTCTTCCGCATGAAAGAGGAAAACAAAAGATTACACTATCTCAACGACTCCCTGCGCAATTTACAGGCTTACAACTTTACACAACAGGATACCACTAAAGGTTATTTCCGCGACTCCATACCTTTTGACAGTACCGGCAGTAAAAGGCTGTTCACCTGGACGCCTGCACAGGTGGTATACAATACCGTCAACTCCGAAAAAAACTATTTACAGATCAATAAGGGTTCGGCACAGGGAATTAAGGATGATATGGGGGTTTTCAGCTCCAATGGCGGACTGGTAGGTAAAGTGGTGAACGTGGGCACTAACTTCAGCCAGGTAATGACCTTATTGCATGTACAAAACAATGTGAACGTACTGCTTAAAAAAACAGGTAATGCCGGCCGTCTTTCCTGGGATGCACAACAACCCGGTATACTTACCCTGAACAGTATTCCTAAAAGCGACTCGGTACTGGTGGGTGATACCATTGTTACCGGTAAATTTTCCAACAGTTATCCTGCCGGTATGATGGTAGGCCGGGTAATAGATATAGTAAAAGATAAAACAACCAACTTTTACGTGTTGAAAATAAAGGCCACTGCCAACTTTGCTACCCTGCAACAGGTATCGGTGGTGGAAAACCTGCATTATGATGAAATGCAGAAACTGAACCAGGAAACCCAGAAAAAAGTAAACGATATTAAAACTGCAACAAACAGGTGAGTGATCTGCTAAGAAATATAATCCGTTTTTTTCTCTTTATACTGATACAGGTATATGTGCTCAATGCTGTGCCACACCTGCACCAGCTGGTTATACCCTACCTGTATTTCTTATTCATACTATGGTTGCCTTTTGCTGTCTCCCGCGGCTGGTTACTTATCATTAGTTTTTTCACCGGCCTTACACTCGACTATTTTACTTTAACGCCGGGCCTGCATGCGGCTGCCTGTTTACTGATCGGTTACCTGCGACCTTTTATTATCAATATCCTGGCGCCTAAAGATGCGAATGAGTTTACCTATCGTGAGCCTTCGCCAAAAGCTATGGGTTGGACGCCTTATCTCATCTACGCCTTTGTGCTCACCTTCTTTCACAATACCTATCTTACTTTTTTAGAGTGGCTATCCTTTGGTTCCTTTTTTCTTTTCATACAAAAAGTGTTGTCAACTACTGCCATCAGTATGTTACTCATTATCACTACCGAATTATTATTTACCCGTAAGCTTAAATTCAGAACTAATACGGCCTGATGTAAAAAGGCACATGACCGGCTTCTATTGTCTCGGGGTGCTGTTATGAATAGTCAGCTGCTGCGGCAAACAACCGTCATTTTCAAACTATCTCATTCTCTCATTACCTAATTAGCCAGGGGCTTTCAGCCTCCGGTTCTGTTATCGGCTACAGTCCCCGTCTTCTGTAGTAGTGCAACGGTATATTATTGTACACCCTTGCGGGTCGGAAAGGAGTGTACGTTGCAGCTACTACTGCCAGCCGGGCAGCCCTTCAGCAATAACTTTCTGTCAGCTATTATTTTATCATATCAGTATGGTTAATATGGCTGCTGAGGTTAAGAATAGCAGGTAGTTTGTTTACACTATGGTCATAAAAAAGGGCCGCATATGGCGGCCCTTTGAATAGTCTCTTATATACTGGTTTTATTGTACCAGGATCCTGCCCGATTTCAATACTTTTTTATCGGTACTGATGGAATAGAAATAAATACCTGTTGCGGTTGGTTTATAATTAACTGCCTGTTGTCCCGGTGTTAATACCTGTTCAAACACCTTTCTTCCGCTGTTATCATATAACAGGAAATAAGTTTTCGCTGTTTCTTCGGTATTATACACCTGTATGTTTTGTGAACTGTTCAGGCTTATCAGTGTTGGCATCACCATCATTTCCGTGCTTTCGTTGGTAAGGGTTACCACGGCGCTGGTTACCACTTCATTACGGTGGTTAACAAAACTGATCTTATAATAATTGATACCGCCCATTGGTGCTGTATGCGTATAGCTTTGTATGGCAGCACAATTATTGGCTGTTGCGGAAAGGCTGTCTTTTACAACATAATCCACACCGTTACGGCTATGGTAAATATAAAACTTAACGGCCTGTAAAGAACCACAGGTAAGCTTCCAGTTCAGTACATTGTTTTTGTCAACAATATTGCCGTTGAAATAATCCAATACGATCGGTGCGTTTTTAGCTGCCTCAATAATGAAGGAACCAAAGCCGGTTACATCCACTGTTATTTCCCAGCGGCTCTTGGCTGCATTCCACACTGCGTTGGAAGGCTGCAGGTTGATAAGCGTTGGATTGCCGGTATACGTAGCGGGGTTGCCGGTTCCGTCATTACTAATGCCGTTATACTTGCTTAACTGCAGGTTTACAAACTTCTGTACATCGGTTGGTCCCGTTGGTAAAAGCGGGGCAGCCAGCACAGCGTTCAGTGCATTAAACTCAGCCTGTGTATAGTACAATGTAATTTTACCGGTTGCCTGTGCATCATTGTCCTGGTTTATTACTTCGTATATACGTTTTACAAATGGGGCGTTAGCGGTAGTATTTAAAACAACACGGGCATTTACATTGCCATTAACCGGCTTGTTTCCACTGGGTACTACCTGGGTGATCAACTCGCAGCTGGCATTATAAAACTGGGGCAAACCATTCACCAACTGGTTTTTTGCCGATGTAGCAGTGGCCAGTACGGCCTCATCCTGTTGCAGGGAATAAACGGCGGCGCGTATTTTAAAATCATAATCGTTCCTAACACTATAGGAACTACCATTATTAGAACTAAGGTAGCTGCGACCATCAATCAGGGTACTTTCTGCGTAAATAGAAAATACATTGGCATTGGTGGTTAAACGTTTCACCACCACAAAAAAGTTATCGCCGGTATTTACCGGTACTTTAAAGCTGCTGAAATCAAAATAATTATAAGAATAACGCTGGTACATATTACCGGTTACGTCCAGGCTGGCCAATACGGTTCCGTCCGGTGTACCCCCGCTATTGGCTTTTTGTAACTGTAACTGGAAATTATCTGTAGCAGTAATATTACCGGCAAAAAAGTAAATACCGCCTACTATACCTTTCCGGGGAGCCGTATATTTCACGGCCAGTATATTGTTCCCTATATTAACGTGAACATAATTGGCAGGTAAAGGCAGGGTTTCATATTTAATTACATCAATACTGTTGGTATTGCAACCAGTTAAAGAGGCCATTGCTTTTAGCGCATTCAGCTTGCCATAACCCCAGGTATTATTGGTGGCGGCGGTAGTATATTCATCCTTATCAGCCTGGGAGGTCATAGCATTTTTAATTTCACTAAAGCTGGCATTGGGTTTGGCCTGCAATAATAAAGCTGCTGCACCGGCTACAACCGGCGAAGCCATACTGGTTCCGGCAATGGCGCGGTAATAATAATCAATGGTCTGGCTGTTGGAGCCGGTACCGTAAGCTAATGAGCGGGAACGTGCCGAGATAACATTCGTGCCAACTGCTGATATTTCAGGTTTTAATACTTCATCGCGGCGTGGTCCGGCAGACGAAGAAAGCGATATACGCCCCTCGCTATAGGCACTTGAGCTCCAGGTACCGAGAGGGTCAGAAACTTCGTTTAACCAACGGTTACGGCCTACATAATTAGCTACCGTTATAGCATTGGAGGAAGTGCCGGGCGAGCCCACCACGTAATTGTTATCGCCGTTAACCAGCGTAGCCGTACTGAAAGTATTGGCCTGCCCTACTACCCAGCCATGGATGGTTTGGGGCGTAGCCGAGTTATTGTACACACGGAATACCCAGTTGCCGTTTAAGGCGCTGATGGCACTGGAGTTGTTTTTATTAATCACCATTTGCAAACGGCTTAATACCGTATTAGACTGGTAAGTGTTATTATAAACAATTATAGAGTAAGCGCCATTCTGAATATTCAGTGATTGCTGCGGACCCGGTGTTGTATTGATCACACTTGACCCGTCAGGCGCCACTATCTCGCCTGCAATATTGGTTTGCTGCGAAGCATAAAAATTCATGAAAAAGGATTGCCCGGAAGAATAATCATCATTATATGATACAACATTCAAAGGCACATCCACAAAACTGTTGGCAGGTATGGTAAATAGCTGGTGTAATTGCTGACCTCCGTTATTACCGGCCGATATAGTTACTACCCGGCCTGTTGAGGCATTGGTGATCTGGTCTACCACCTGTTCGTGGGGAGCAAAACCATCCTGCGCATAACTTAATCCGCCCAGGCTCATATTAATTACCACGGGTTTGTTTAACACCCGGCCGATGCTGTCAATAAATTTCAATGCATTAATAAGATTAGTAACCGAGAAACTACCGTTACCCGCTTTTACTACAACGATGTCGGCTTCCGGTGCCATACCCTTATGTATTTTAGAAGGGTGACCCTCCCCGTTGCCTGCAGCCGTGCCTGCTACGTGGGTGCCGTGGCCATTTGTATCAAAGGAGCGCACTTTGCCTGCAGGTGTTGCTGTCAGGTCCTGGTTAATATCGCTGTTGTTGTACAGTACACCGGTCTTGGCCGAAGGTTCTGTAATTTCACCTGTAGTAACTGATAAGAGCTGGTCCCATAAATACAGGATCCGGCTTTTGGTAGAGTCAGCTCCCGGCATCCTGAAATCAAGATGTTTAATATCAATACCCGAATCAATAATACCAATGATCACACCTTTACCGGTGTACCTGGTATTATTCAACACGCCTTGCTGTAACAGGTCAATACCGCTTTGCGCACGGGCAATGCCATTATCCGGCTTGGCAAACATATCCGCATCTATATACGTAACATCCGGTTCGTAAGAAAGGCGGGTCATTTCATCCAGGGTTACAAAGGCCACGGCAAGTTTATCTGAAATGCCTTTGATATTATAGCCGTTATCTCTTAAGGCCTTACCCCTGGTAGTATAAACAATACAGGGGTACATGGGTACGGCACGGGCTGTGGCTACCGCTTCACTGTTTACCGGCTGTAAATTAAATGAACTGTTCTCCGGGTGAATAACAGGCAGGTTTTTTCCGGCTGCACGGTTTGTCAGCATTGCTGATAATGCCGGGTGAATCTTCGTAAAATCCTGGGCCCATATATAATTACCTAAAAAAATAAGTGTAACAGGCAGCAACAGGTGTTTAAGGTTTTTGTAGAAAGGGTTCATATGTTAAAATAAATGTGACGTTAGAATCCCTAAAATTATGGCTTTTACAAATTGTTATCCCACATTCTTCTGTCATTTTTGAAAAATACCCGGCGCCGGGTAGAGGGGTAAATTGTGAAGATGATCACTGCTGTTTACCGGCATAATTGGGTTTACTTAAAAGTGTTATCCCGATCCAGTATACAGGAGCCAGGGCTATGGCTGGTACCATAAACGGGAAATAATAATCAAACCCATTGATTATAAAAAGAATACAAAAGCCAACACCGGTAAGACAAAACAGGGTTAACAGCAGGGTTTGCCATATTTTAAAAAGGCCGCTTTTCCACAAAAAAAGGCTGATCCAGATAGCTGTTATGTAAAGGGAAACGCGGGCAAAAAACCGCCAATGAATATGATGATCAAGATCAATAAAAAAATCAACAGGGTTTTTACCATTTTCTACCCACGATGTTAACTGAGACCCCAGCATTAATGAACTTATATTATCCCAGCAATTGGCAATGGTAACAATGGTTAAAAAGCCGGTAAACAGGTAGGCGTTTAAAGATGTCTTTATGGGGATAGACCGTAAGAGCATAAAGCATCCCCCGGCAAAACCCATAACGGATAACAGCAACATGCCATACCGTACCTGTTCAATAGTTTTTAAGGCTAACAGGTCCGGTCCCAATGCAGGTGCACCCAGGTGCAGGGCAAACATAGCCGAAAATCCCAGAACAAAAAACAAGCAGGTGGCTGGCAGTAGTTTTTTATCGGCTTTAGCAGGTGTTGCGTATTTACGTAACAGTAAAGCCAGGGTTACCGCAACCAGGAATATAGCTAAGCAGGTTAAACTGTAATAACCAAAATTGGTATTATCTACTATGGGAAACAAATGCTCGGTAAGGGGCCAGAAAGGCAGCAGCATTAATACAATGCTCGCTGTAATAAGCAGGATTCTTTTTAGCATATATCAAATTTTAGATACTAAAATTGAAACGAAAAGATGCCGGGAATAACAATAAATAAGTGAATGGCCGTTTTTTTGAGCCGGTAGCGACAGGAGCAATTGACACAGCTTACTCAAAAAAACGACTGTCCGCCATAAAGCAGCAAAGGCAAAATTTAATTAATGTACTTTTAATAAGGCATTACCATGAAGAAAAAGCTTTTGTATTGCGGTCTCCTGGTGTTGTTGTGTTACCTGAACCTGGCGGCACAACCGGCCATCATTTTATACAACCCGCCGCGAGCCGATTCTGTATGGGGTATTACGGGCAATACCTGGTTTTATAATGATACAGGGCAGGATACGCTTGATCTTGCAGCCATCCGTCAACAACAGTTTGTTCCAATACCCGTGGCCTATACCGGCTTAATCAGACCCCGGTACGCAGTAAACACCAACTGGCTCAGGTTCAGTATCGATAATAAAAACCCAGCCGATACCATACGTTTATACTTCAATTGTAACCCCCATCAATTTGTCAGTATGTTTACGGGCGGTAAGGCTATGGCAGAGCCTGTTTACCCGGTTATGGCGGAAGAAAAACATTTTTTGCTGACCATACCACCGCAGGCACAGGATACTTTCTATGTAAAAATTGTCGAGCGGATTAACTATCTGTCCTCTATTACTCCCCGCCTGCAGGCAACTGATGCTGCGGCTCATAGTTTTACACAACAGACGGGTGATGGCGCTTTTCTGTTAACGGTAATGAGTATGGCCCTGGGCTGCCTGGTATTTATGGCCCTGTTTGCACTATACCAGTTTATACTGGAAAAAGATAAGTCCTTTCTTTTCTATGTAGCCTATGTATTATGCGCTTTATATGTATGGCTGGTCATTGGCAACACCCGGTTTAATTTACAGGTTGGTTTTTTACAGCAGCAGCATTTTCATATCCCCGTCAGCTCGGGCATTGCTTTTTTTTATACTTTATTCATTGTACATATTTTACAGTTAAAAACCAGCCACCCTGTAAAATGGCAGGTCTTAAAAATATTACTCCTGCTGATTATCCTTGAAACTGCTGTGGAAGTGTATGAAAATTTTACCGGCGTTTTTATTTTTACTTCCTCATTTTATTATCATTATGTACTGCCCCTGCCTAATAACCTGGTTAACCTGTTTTTATTATATGTACTAATTACCAGTAAAAGCCCTATAAAAAAATACCTGCTGGCAGGCCTGACCTTACTGATACTCTTTTTATTTGTATTCAGCAATTTTGTATATTTTATTCCCGGTTTGCCGCCAGGCATCAGTGTATTTGCCAACTTTCCGCCTTTCTGGGGTTTAATGGGTGTAACGGCGGAAGCCTTTTGTTTTGCCCTGGCCCTGGCCTATAAAAGCAAGCTGGTAAAAGAGGAGCGGAATAAACTGCAACAACAATATACCACGGAACTGCAGCAAAAATTAGCGGAACAAAAGTTAACACTTGATACTCAATTTGAGCACCTGCAGTTACAACAGGCCAAACAACTGGAAACTGCATTTGAAAAAAAGCTGGCTGAAACAGAAATGGCGGCCCTGAGGGCACAAATGAACCCTCACTTTATTTTTAACTGTCTTAACTCTATCAAGCTGTATACCCTGGAGAACGATGCAGAAACCGCATCGGACTACCTGACAAAGTTTTCGAGGTTGATCAGGTTGGTGCTGGAAAACTCAAAATCAGAAAAAGTATTTTTATCCAGGGAAATTGAAACGCTGCGTTTATACATTGAGCTGGAGATGATGCGTTTTAAAGATAAACTAACCTATGAAATGACTGTTGCATCCTCCGTTGATGAGCAATACCTGGAAGTGCCTCCCTTACTCTTACAGCCTTATATCGAAAATGCCATCTGGCATGGTCTTATGCATAAAAAAGAGGGCGGCAAGGTTACTATCCAATTTATACAACCAGCCGAACATTTACTGGAAGTGGTGATCACGGATAATGGTATTGGCCGGGAGAAAGCAGCTGCTTTAAAAAGTAAGGAAAGTAACCGCCACAAATCATTTGGCATTAATATGACGCAAGAAAGATTGCAAGTGATTAACCAGTTATACGATATAGAAACGAAAGTAACGATCATCGATTTATACGATGTGGCTCAGGTACCAACAGGTACAAGGGTGATAATTTTGATACCGGTATAAAACACTACACATGTTAACGGCTATTATTATAGATGACGAACCGGATAATGTAAAGCTACTGGCATTGCAATTAAAAAAATATTGCCCGGAAGTATTGCTGCTGGCCACCTGTACAGATAGCGCCGGCGGTTTAACTGCGATAAAAGAACATGATCCCGATCTTTTATTCCTGGATATTGAAATGCCCGGCATGAACGGGTTTGAACTGTTGGAACAACTGGGCAATTTCAGCTTCCAGGTAATATTTGTAACGGCATACGACCAGTTTGCGGTAAAGGCTTTTAAATTCAGTGCATTGGATTACCTGCTAAAGCCCATTGATGCGCATGAATTAAAAGCGGCCGTGGCAAAAGCAACAGCCAATCCTAAAATCAATAAACAGCAGTTACAGCTTCTGCAAAAGGAATTAAGCCCCGGCGCAAAAGTGTTGCCCCAGAAAATTGCTTTGCCTTACCAGAACGGTGTTGTATTTACTGATCTTGGCAATATACTCTACTGTGAAGCCCGTGATAATTATACCATGTTTTATTTAGCTGATGGCAAACAGCACCTGGCTGCCAAAACCCTGTTAAGTGTGCAGGAGATATTGGAGGAAAGAAATTTTTTACGGGTACACCGGCAATACCTTGTTAACCTGGATCATATTCATAAATATGTAAAAGGCGAAAATGCCTACCTGGTAATGCAAAACCAGGTAAATATACCGGTTGCCCGTAACCAGAAGGAAAGATTGGCTGAGCGTTTCGGCTGGTTGTAAAAAAGGAATTATCAGTTCACAAAACGATGTTCCGGCGTTTTTTTAATAGATTTCATGTGGGCTTCATTAAGCATACATCTTATTACTTCCGGAACGCTTCAACAACTATGTTTGTTTTAGCGGCTTTCATTTCCTGTAATAAATAATACCGGTGAAAAAAACCGGTGAGCACGACTATTTTTTTGCCGGGGTATTGAAGGGCGGTTTTTAAGATATTCTTTGTCATTGTCTGGTTCCGCAGATCCCAAAAATCACAAAGCCTGTTGTATGCTTCTCTCAGGCTTACCCGTTCATGTAAAGAGGTCATTACAAATTGTTGCGCAAACTCCTTTCGTTGATTGACCAATTTTCTAACGGCAACATGCTGGTAGTACTGTCTTATCCGGCAAAGGCTGTCAGTTCGGGAATTGTTAAACTCGGTCACCGTTTTTACCGTGTAGGTGTTTAACGTGTCAGTCAGTTCATAATATTTAGATATTATATGCTGCTGTTTTTTCAGGAGTAATTTTTTTTTATATAAACTATCCAGCAGTTTATCTATCCGGCCGGAGGCTTGCCGGATTCCTTTTTCTTTCCTGTAATTATCTCTTCCTTCAAACTCAAAAGGTGCGGTTATTACCCCCGGGTATTGACTGATATAGCGAAGGACAGCCACCGGTTCATTTTCCCTGGTGGGATGCTGTTGTGTAAAAATTTTTGTAAAAGCAACACTATCCAGTTCTAATAAAATGATATCAGGTTTTAACCGGTCCAATATAAAATATAATGTATCGGCATTATAAACAGCAGACGGATGATGAACATTCCCTATAATAGTAACCTTCGATTGCCCGTGAACGGCGCAGGTGTAACCAACTAACCATAGGCAGACTATTAGATACTTCATACTACTGTTATACGAATACGGACCCTGATAGTTACAGTAAACCGGCAATAAAAGCAGAAAAGTCTATTGCGATCGTATAAGTCCAAACTTTTTATGCCTGGTATCCAGTACCAGCTTATAATCTAAAAAGAGTTTATTCCCTGTCATACCGCCAATTCCCATCTTTCGCATTTGCGCTGCTTTTTCAGTACCCACGCCTTCAATATAGGTAACATAATGTAAAGGGATGGAGATGCCATTGATCGTAATGCCGGCATTGGAAGCAATGGTATTAGCGGTTAAATACTTATCCCAGGACCTGCTTTTACTTTGCATAAATACACTACCGGGAGCTGCAAGATCCTCACATGTTTCTTTATCAACCAGCAACTCATACATACTGGAGCCGGTATCAAAATAAAGCAAAACATGTTTATCCTTTATAGTAGCGGGAAGTAACAGGTTTCTTCTTTCGTACACCATATCTGTCAAACTAAGCTGTGGTAGTAACTTGCCGGGTATAGAAGTACCGATTGTCAACTGTTGTGCAGGATAATCAATCACAACGGTTTTTCCATCAATGAGGTCGGCGCCGATGGTCCCGATGATGACTACAGCTTCTTTGTCTGCCCAGTTAATGGCAGCAGCGCTGTCAAATGGTTGCAGGGCTATTTCTTTTGCCAGTACCCGCACTTTGCCGGCGTGAAAAGAAAAGTTTTCCAGCTTATTGCCGCCCTCATTTGCCGGTAAGGCTTTGGGATATTTTAAGCGGATGACGGCCAGCTTTTCTGTGTACAGTACGGAATAAGGATGCCCCAGGTCAAACTGCATATAAAATATCCTCGGACAGCTTTTGAGTTTTACAGGCAATAAAAGGGCTGTATGCGGCTCCCATTTTCCATTGATGGAATCGCCCTGCCAGTGAAAGGGAATAGTGAAATCCCTGGCGGGCAATACCAGTTGACTGCCGGTTAACGGAGCTGCGGATTGTGCCATGGCTATATTGCCATAGCTGAAAATACCAAGTAAAAGGGTTATCGTAAAACGTTTTAAAAAGGCGGGCAGGGTTTGTCTCATCGTACCATATTTTAACCGCAAAGCTATATATGACACTGGGCCATCCAGCCGACATTTACCCGACATTTGGTGGACATTTGTTATAAATCAATGTTTTATGCAGAGGGCTGGAAGGAAAAATCAGTCCTGCTGATACGCAGTAAACTATAGGTAATGATCAGGGCATTTAGCAGGTACATGATAAAAAATGGCAAGAGATAATTCAACAACCAGGCCCTATCAAAGTATACGGCCACAATAATATTGTACCCCAGGGTGAGTAGCATGATTAACCAAAGGGCAGACTTCCAGCATAACTGTACCCTTACCATCCTGCGGGCAAATGCTACTATTTTGGGGTTTTGTTCACCCGACCTTTTAAGCAGGTAGTCAGGAACCAGGAAGTGCACGAAAGGAATAACCAGGTAGGTAAAGCAGGACAGGCAGAGCACCTGCAGGAAATGTTTGCTGTTTTCTTCGGTGGTCGGTCCCGTAAGTTCCATCGCCATGTCTGTGTCTTTTGCAGGCCCAGGCTCTGCTGTTATCAATGTATCAAAAGGAATACCCAGCACATCCGCAATGGCTTTTAATGTATAAGATCTTGGCGTACTCTCACCGCTTTCAATGCGTTGTATGGTGCGCACGGTAATATTGGTACGATCGGCCAGCTGCTCCTGGGTAAGCCCTTTCTTCTTGCGGGCGATCACTATTTTCTGACTTAATTCCATGCGTAAAGATCCTTTCTGCAAAGATACTGCAGTTGTTGATTAATGAATAAATACATATGTAACATGAAAATGATGAAGAATAAGGGGCAGGATAAGATAAATGTAATTTGAACGGCAGGTACTTCTTCAGTACGATACATAAGTTGCCCGGTTTTTTTGTTTTGCCCTGATTTATTAATCTATATGTGGCAATTTTTAGGCATAAAGTAGCAGCTTTTGTTGAATCATTTATTCATTACTTACCTTGTTTAGGAATTTAACCTGCATGAACACACCGGGAAGCATACCCCGTTTTTTAATATAGCAACCACCTGTTCACCCGGCCTGCATGCGGTTAATAAGGGCTCGTTTTTACAACATACAACCTGGATATAAAAACAACTGATGAGAATCATATTTTGCTGCCTGCTATTAATGACAGGCATAGTAGCCACTGCTCAAAAAACAAGGCCGTCTGTTCCCGATACATTGTCGCACTTCTTAACAGTGGGCGATACGGTTCCTGATATAGCCCTGTACAACATTGTATCACCACAAAGTATTACCCGGTTAAAGGATATTAAACGCCGCATTACCATTCTGGCGTTTTGGTCGGCCACAGGTATACCCAGCCTGCAGGAACTACCCAAAGTAGATTCAATACGGCGTCGTTTTGAAAAATCGGTGCGGGTATTACTGGTAACACGCGATGGTAGTTTGGCCCATGTAAGAGAAGAGGCTGCAGAAGTGATACGCCGTATTGAAGCGTATACCGAAAAAAAGTTGCCTCTTACTGCTGTATATATTGATACTGCCTCCACCGCGCTGTTTTTTAACAAGGTAACCGAGCCGCATTATATATGGCTTGACCGTAATAAAAAGATCATTGCGATTACAGATGGTGATGCATTGACAGCCGGTAATATGATTGCCCTGTTATCGGGCAAAACGCTTGACCTGGCGGTAAAGCCGGCCACTGGTGCAACAGGTGAACCGGTACAAAAACATAAAGCGGTTTTACCCAGATAGTTTTTGTTACGAAAAACCACCCGCATTGTTACAGGCCTAACCGTACCATATGAAAACTAAGCCCTGAATAAAGTAAAACAGTTTAATAGTTTAACCCTGTATTTTTTATACAGGGCATATGTTATGCAGCCATGAGCTACACGTTAAGTGATAAAGAAATGTTGGTTTCCGGCGACGAAAAAAGCTTTCGTATACTATACGACCGCTATTGGCAGGGGCTTTTTAAAAAAGCGAAAGCCCGGCTGGGCAATACGGATGATGCGGAAGATATATTGCAGGATATTTTTGTTACCCTTTGGAAAAACCGACTCTCCATTGAGGTAAACGAAAGCCTGCAGCCCTACCTGTTCACCGCCCTCAAATATGCAATTATTAAAAAAGTACAAAGAGATCATGCACGCAATAAAATCTACCCGCTTAACCCCGATAACATTGAAGGATTAACCATCAGTAACGAAGATCTTTTACAATATAAAGAACTGGAAAAACTGATTGATCATGAAGTGAACCATCTGCCGCCCCGTATGAAAGAAATATACCGGCTCAGCCGGCAGGAACAATTGAGCATACGTGAAATAGCTTTACAACTGCAGCTTTCGGAACAAACGGTAAAAAATATACTAACGGAATCTGTAAAACGGCTGCGTACTAAATTATCAAAACTACAGGTTGTTATTTTTTTATTGTAAGAAGCGTAAGACACTGTAAAAATAGTACGCAATTTTTTTACAACCGGATAGTACCAAATGCCCGGATCCGGTATTTGTATAGGTACAACCGCATTTTACATGACGCCCGAAGCATTTAAACAAGCCTTGACCAGGTACCAGGCAGGAACAGCATCGCCGCTGGAAACCGCTTACGTGGAACGGTGGTACGAAAGCCTGCCCGATGCAACCGGTATTCCTGATGCTGAAATGGAGATCATAGGAGAAAGGGTTTATAGCAAAATAATAAACGGTATAAAGCCGGCGCCACGACGGTATATTTTTTTATTGCGTCCCCTGCTAAAAGTGGCGGCAGTTTTGCTGGTACTCCTGGGTGGTTTCTTTTTGTATAACCGTTCCTTATCGCCGGGTAAAAAAGCCCCGGAAGTTTTTATTACACCTGGTTCTGAAAAAGCTGTACTACAACTCGCCGATGGCACATTGATCTTACTCGATAGTGCCGGTACCGGCAACCTGGCTACAGACGGCGGCACACAGATTGTAAAGCTGGCCGACGGTACAGTAGCGTATCAAGATGCGGGAGCTGTACCAAACGGCCTGGTAGCTTATAACGAACTGCAGATACCAGCCGGTGGTTTTTATAAACTGCAGCTGCCGGATAAAAGCATGGTATGGTTAAACTCAGTTTCATCCATCCGTTATCCCACAAAATTTACGGGTAAAGAACGCCGTGTTATTGTTAAAGGCGAAGCTTATTTTGAAGTAGCTCATAATAAACTACAACCATTTATTGTGGAGGTCGCCGGTAAACAGGAGGTCACCGTACTGGGTACTCATTTTAATATCAGCGCTTATGCAGATGAAGCTGTTATCAAAACTACCCTGTTACAGGGGAGTGTAAAGGTGAAAGCCGCCGGCATGGACAAACAAACCCGCCTGAGTCCCGGGCAGCAATCCATATGGCAGGCCCGTGCGGGCATCACCACCCGGAATGGAGTGGATATAGAACAGGCCGTGGCCTGGAAGGATGGTTATTTCCAGTTTGATGAAACGGAAACAACGGAGATCATGCGCCAGTTATCACGCTGGTACCGCACGGAAATGGTGGTAGATCCACCGCTAAAGGGCCAGACCTTCAGTGGAAAAATTCCCCGCACCGATAATATAGAAAAGATACTGAACATATTTGAACGTACCGGTAGTATACGTTATACCATAGACGGGAACACGATAAAAATTTTTCGGAAACGATAGTTGCCTATACCAAAACCTACATAAAACGCTAGCATATGATAATGAGAATGCTGACCATCCTGCTAATCTTTTTGTATACCCCCGCCATGGCGGAAAGAGGATACAGTCAGCTGGTGACCATTACCTGTAAGGATGAAAAAATGGTGCTTTTTTTAAAGAAAGTAGAAAAACAAACCGGTTATAGTTTTTTTTACAACGACCAGTTGTTAAGCCAGGCGGGCACAGTAACCTTATCTGTAACCAAAGCCCCGATGACAGAAGTATTAAAAAAAGTATTACTGCCCAACGAACTGGAGTTTGTGATAGAGGATAAGCTGGTTATTATCAGCAAATCAAAAAGCAGGTTGCATACAGTTGATCCCCAACTGCCCGCAATACCAGGGACAACCACTGGTAAAGATTTTTTTGTTCCCTTAAGAGGCATCGTAAGGGATGAAGATAACGAACCCATAAGCGGCGCTTCGGTAGTAATCATAGGTACTAAAAAAGGAACAGCCACTAACAATAATGGTGTTTTTGTCATCGATGCAGAGCCGGGACAAATGATCGAAATATCGGCCGTGGGTTACCTGTCGCAGAAAGTACTTCTCTCCGGTGAAACTTTATCAAAGACACTGCAGATTAAGCTGGTTAAATCTGTGGCGGCTACCGATAATATAGTGGTAAATACCGGCCTGTTTTCCCGCAGGCGCGAAAACTTTACCGGCGCAACCGCTACTTTCAGCGGTAAAGAATTGCGGAACGTTGGCAACCTTAATATCATACAAAGTTTAAAAAGCCTGGACCCTTCGTTTATCGTTTTGGAAAACAATGCACAGGGTTCTAACCCCAATGTTACTCCTGCTATTGAGCTGCGGGGCAAAACCAGTATATCGGCTATTACGCTGCGGGATGAATTTGCAGAAGACCCTAACCAGCCCTTGTTTATCCTGGATGGTTTTCCCACCACGCTGCAACGGATAACCGACATGGATATTAACCGCATTGAATCCGTTACTTTATTAAAAGATGCTGCCTCCACCGCTATTTACGGGGCAAGGGCAGCCAACGGGGTAGTGGTGGTAGAAACCATTAAGCCAAGGGCCGGCGAATTAAATGTAAACTACAATGCCGACTTTTTACTGCAGACCCCTGACCTCAGTGATTATAACCTGATGAATGCCGCCGAGAAACTGGAATTTGAAAGGCTGGCCGGTCGTTATATTTATTCTTCCAGTAGTGACCCTTTTGCCCAGATTACTTTGGACCAGTTATACAATGATAAACTACAGGAGGTAAAAAGAGGGGTAAACTCCTATTGGATGAATGAGCCCTTAAGAACGGCCATCACCAACGGGCACTCCCTGCAGGTAAGCGGTGGCAGCCGGGAGTTTATGTTTACCATCGGTGGTAATTACCGGAATTTGCCTGGTGTGATGAAAGGCTCTGAAAGAAATACCTATGGTGGCAATATTGATGTAACCTACCGGAGAGGCCAGTTCAGCTTTATCAATCGTTTTAATATAAATGGCGCCAATGCCAATGAATCTCCCTATGGTTCTTTTTCACTGTACTCCCGTGCCAATCCTTACTACCGCAAATACAATGCAGACGGAACGGTTTCGAAATACCTGGAAAGATCAATGGGAAATTCTCTGAATAGTTTGAACTACAATGTATTTAACCCTTTATTTGATGCCCAGTTCAACCGTATTAATAATACGGTAAATTACCAGGTACAGAACCAGTTAAGCCTGGTGTATTCGCCCAGTAATGAATGGCGGTTCTCTGCCGGTATTAACGGCAGTAAAAACAGTATTACCAATAAAACCTTTGACCCGCCGGAGCTGACACGTTTTGATGCCGTAGATATTTTCCGCAAAGGGGCCTATAACAGGAGGAATAGTGAAAGGCTGGATTTTCAGCTGAATGTACAGGTGGCCTATGCCAAAGTGATTGATAAAAGCAGGATCAATGTAAACCTGCAGGGCGAATTGCAGCATACCGGTAATACCGCCGAAAGTTATGCGGCATTAGGCTTTCCTGCGGGTAGTAATGGCAACCCCGTATTTTCTTTCGGCTACCCGGAATCAGCAAGACCAGGTTATACCAGGGCTGTTGCCAGGCGCAATAACCTGCTGCTGGCTGTTAACTATGCTTTTGATGATACTTATTTTGCCGACCTTACCGGTCGTATGGACGGGTCAACTGCCTTTGGCTCGGCACGTAAGTATACACCCTTCTGGTCGGCGGGTATCGGCTGGAACCTGCATAAACATATTTTATCTTCTATAAGCGATATTAACCTGTTAAGACTGAAGGGCAGTATCGGTTCTACCGGTAACCAGAATATAGGCTCTACCTCTTCTACCTCCACCTATACTTTTGAACAGGGCATTAACTATTTCGGTCAGGGGCTGAGCCTTACTACCCTGGGTAACGATAACCTTCGCTGGCAAAAGACCTTGACCAAGAATATTTCCATTGATTATGGATTGTTTGGCAATCGTATCAGTGGTTATGTAAACCTTTATGAAAAGAGCACTGATCCCCTCGTGGTAGTATTGGATCTGCCTGCCTCAACAGGGGTATACGGATATGGTATGAATGTGGGTATGATGAATACCCGGGGTATTGAATACAATATCCGTTACTCACCCGTATACAGGTTAAAGGAGCGTATTGTGTGGACCATTGGTGTTAATGGCGCCTACTCCAGATCTACCTATGATAAATTTGGCAGCACCTTGGCCGCTCTTGATAAAAAACTGGTAGAGAGTAAATCACTGATCCGTTACAGGGATAATTACAGCCCCGATGATATATGGGCCGTACGGTCGCTGGGTATTGACCCGGCTACCGGCAGGGAGATATTCTTAAAAACAAATGGCCAGCAAAGCTTTGATTACAGTACTGATGACATTGTACGTATCGGTAATACAAGACCTGTCCTGGAAGGTGTTATCAACAATACGGTCAGTTATAAAGGCTGGAACCTGAATATCTACCTTCGGTACCGTTACGGCGGCGATATTTTTAATACAGTACTGTACCAGAAAGTGGAAAACATATCCCTGGATGGCTTAAAATCGAACCAGGATAAACGGGCCCTGTACGAACGCTGGCAAAAGCCGGGCGATATAGCACAATTCAAATCCATCTCTTCCACGAGCACTACCCCGGCATCATCCAGGTTTATGCAGGATAATAATATGCTTATTGGTGAATCCATCAGCCTGGGCTGGCAGCTGAAAGAAGCCTATAACCCCTGGATCAAAAAACTGCATGTAAAAAACCTGGGCTTTACCCTGTTTGCCAACGACATTTTCAGGTGGGCCACTACTTTAAATGAAAGAGGAATAGACTATCCATTTACCCGCAATATTTCTCTCAGGATCAATGCTTCATTTTAATGATTAACCCGGCAAAAACTTAATGAAATGAAAACAAAACATACATTATATAGCTTGATGGCCCTGTTGATACTGCTGCAGGGAACAGGGTGTAAAAAATTCCTAGATGTAAAACCGGAAGATAAATTTATACAGGAGCAGGTATTCAGCAACCGGGCGACTATTAACCAGGTATTAAACGGCATTTATATGCAGCTGGCTGCTGCGCCCTTGTATGGTCAAAATTTAACCTGGACCTTAACCGAACTACAGGGACAGCGCTACAACGTACCGTCGGGGGGATCTGCATGGACCGCATTTGCAACCCATAATTATTCCGACGAAAGGGTGATGGGAGCATTTGCCGCTACCTGGGAAAATGCTTACAAAGCCATATTGGGCACCAATAACTTTATTACCTCTCTTTCAAAAACCTCGGGTATATTGAACGAAAACCAGCAGAACCAGTTGCTGGGAGAAGCATACGGTTTAAGAGCCTTTATTCATTTTGACCTGCTCAGGTTATACGGCCCCAGGTATGCGGTTGATTCTGCATTGACAGCAATACCCTACTATACATTGCCTGAAGCAAAGCCTGAACCCATATTGCCTGCCAATCAGGTAATGGATAAAATAATAGCCGACCTGCAAAAAGCAGAACAATTCCTGGCCAACGATCCTGTTAAAACCAAGGGCGTAAATAATCTAGTGCAAAATGATGGTAATGATTTTTATGAAACCTTCAGGAACCGCCGGATGAACTATTATGCGGTAAAAGCATTACAGGCCAGGGTTTATTTATACCGGAATGACAAAAGCGCTGCCCTGGAAGCTGCCAAAGCGGCTATTTCCAACGAAACTGTATTTCCCTGGACAGCCTATGCCAGTATTTATACCGACAAGATCAATCCTGACCGTATTTTCTCCAATGAAATAATGTTTGGCCTGCAAAATCCAAACATGTACAGTTCAAACAACCGGGTATTTGATGGTTCATTAACGGATGCAGAGATACTGGCATCGCAGCCGGCGAGGCTCACTACTGTATTTGAGAACCTGGAAACAGACTACCGGTATACTACAACCTGGTTGTTTCCTGAATCGGGTAAAAACTACCGCAGCTTTTTTAAATATGCAGATATGGTGGATAAAACACTCATCCGGCGCATGTTCCAGCCGCTGATCCGTAAAACAGAAATGTACTTTATCATTGCCGAATGTGAGGCCGACAAAACAGAACAACTGCGGGTATTGAACCAGGTAAGGTTTAACCGTGGACTGGTTAACCTGGCCGCAACTGTTACAGTTAATACCGAGCTTAGAAAAGAATACCAGAAAGAGTTTTTCGGGGAGGGTCAGTTATTCTTTTATTACAAAAGATTAAATATTACTTCCATACCCAATGGCAGCGCCGCCACGGGAAATATTACCATGAATGCCGCACGGTATGTAGTGCCGCTTCCTTTATCCGAAACCATCACCCGTTAAAATATTTGTCATGCAAAAGAATATTTTTTTCCTTTTTATAGCAGGTATATTGGTGCTTACTGCCTGTAAAAAACAAACGCTGATGACTTACAACAGCGATAACAGTATCTATTTTGCACAGTCTGTTTTACCCAGGGCACCCTTTGATTCTACCGCCATCAGTTTTGCTTTTGCCGGGGGAACGGGCACGGATTCCACGCTGCAAATTATTATAGCCGTTACCGGTGCGCCCACGGCTCACGACCGGCCTTATACCCTGGTGGTGGATAATACTGTAAGCACGGCTAAAGCCGGTACACATTATGTGGCCCCGGCAGCCGCTCAATCCATTAAAGCCGGTAAATTATCAGACACTATCCCGCTAAAATTACTGCGAACAGCAGATATGCTCACCAATGAATTTAAGATTGTATTGCAGGTGAAGGCCAATGAAAACTTTAACACTGCTATGGAATATAAAATGCTATCAGCAACCCAGCGCTTACATTATACCCGGTACACTGTATATGTAAATGATATCATCAGGAAGCCCGGTCGCTGGCTGGATACCTACATGGGTACATTCACCAGGAAAAAACTGTTCTTAACATGTGATTTACTGAATACCACACCCGCTTATATGGATGTACCCGCATCTGTTGCAGACATGGTTTTTTACGGCACATTTATGCAACGTTACCTTAACCAGATGAAAGCAGCCGGTAATACTATTTATGAAGAGGATGGCTCTGCCATGATCATGGGGCCTTCTGTTCAGTAAAATGATCAATTAAAAATAAAAATATGAAGTATATAAAATTTTATATCATTACCATGCTTGCCTCGGGCATATTATATTCCTGCCATAAGGACCTGGGTAATTATGATTATACACCCATTAACGAAATAACCATTGCAGGGTTTAAAGATACTACCGTGCTGCTGGGTGACCCGTTTAAACTTACGCCCAACATTATTGGTACTATTGATAAAAGCGGGGATACTACTAAATATACCTACAAATGGACTGCTATAGGCCCCTCCAGCCTGCTGATTGCTGACAGGGTAAAAGAATTAGGTACCGGTTATACCCTTAATTTACCCAGGGTTAGCTTACCCGCTGCACCCTGGACCGTTTATTTGTTTGTAACAGATAAAGCAACCGGTGTAACCTGGAAAAACTCTTTTTTGCTCACCGTTTCTACCAGCGTTTTCGAAGGGTACCTGTTATTGACGGATGTGAATGGCAAGGCCAGGCTGGACATGCTTTCGTACCGTAATGGTGGTTTTGTACTCATGAAGGATGCACCGGCCCAGGTAGGCTCGGCTTTACCCGCCCAGGGAAAACCTATACAGGTAGTAAGTTATAGTTACGAGCCTGCTACATGGGGTATATACCTGCTCACTGAAACACAAACCACCCGAATTCACCCGGATAATTTTAGCTGGCAGTTTACTTATAACATTGCGTACGAAATGTCGGGAGGCGCTGTGCCCGCTAATTTTAAAGCAAAATTTTTAAAAGGAGGTACGAGCAGCAGCCTTAATACAGCCTGGATGGTGGGTGAAGATGATAACCTGTATTATTATCTACGGTTCAATCAAATAAGGATGGGGGTGCCGGTAAATATCGAAGCAGGCGAAGCGAACCCCTTCCCGGTGGCGCCATATATGGCCACATCAAATACAAGCGGCGCTATTATGTTTGATAAAAATAAAAAACGCTTCATGAAGCTCGATAATAGTGCTACCAGGGCAACCAGGATGAATAACGGTACCCTGTTTGACCATAATAATGTAAAAGGCGACCTGCGGTTTATGGAGAATTTATACCAATCCAACAATATATATGCGGTGTTGCATTATCCTGATTCGGTTAATAAAATATATATAGCACGCTTTGCCCTGAGCGGCGCCCAAAGTTATTATGCCCCCGTGCTGGCCCCGGGTGTGGAGCAGGCCGATTTTTACACCTTTCACCCCGACCTGCCTTACCTGTTTTACAATATAGGCAGCAAAGTATACGAATACGACCTGTCATTAAAAACCAGCAAACTGATGATCGATTTCGGAACAAAAAAAATAACCTGTATGAAGTTCCACGAGTTTATATTCAGAGGGTCAAGACCCAATTATGGACAATGGTATGACAAACTGATGGTAGCAGTGGAAAATCCCGAAAAACCGGTTGGCGAAAACGGGGAGCTCCATTTATATACCGTTCCGCCGGTAAACGGCGACCTTACACTGTACCAGTCTTATAACGGTTTTGGCAGGGTAAAAGACTTCACTTACAGGGAACGATAGTTAATATAAAAAGCAACATACAATCAGTTAAGAACAGCACTCAAAAAGATGAAAAAAATTAAAGGCCTCGTATACCTTCTTTGCCTGGGAATTACGGCGACTGCTCAGAAACCGGTTACCATAGATGGTAATTTTGCGAATGGTAAACAACAACCGGAAATAAAGCTTTTTAAAGTAGCAGATGGTACCCTGGAGCCCATCGCTACAACCAGGCCAAATGATAAGGGGAAATTTGGCTTCCGGTTCTTTCCGGAATATGAAGGACTGTATGTTATTGGTGCTGGTAGACCTTTAACACCCCAGGGGAATCAAAAATTCTGGCTCAAACCCGGTGATCAGCTTTCTATAGCACTTACCGACAGTTCCTATACTTTAACCGGTACAGCGAATTCAAAAGAAAACCAGGTGCTTACACAATGGTATAAAATGATCTGGCCCCTTGAGTGGAAATCATTTTATTTTGGCAGGGCCAACAGCACTTATGTTGATTTTTTCCCGGAACTGAACAAACTACTGCCTAAGGCAAAAACATGGATGACCACAGCTCCCGTCACCGGTAATAAAAAATTTAATGCTGCTTTAAAAGATATTGTCAGGCTGGACCTCGCTTATACTGCACTTAATTTTTTATCCACGCCCCGCCTGGCTCATCCTGCAAAAGAGGAAATTCCTGAATATTACTCAGGCCTTAGCGTTAATGGTTTGTTCCCGGTAACAAGTATGGTATATACCTACCCCTGGGGTAGCAGGCTTTTCAACCAGGTATTTATGAAAGATCAGCTCAACAGCGGAGAGGAAGCCAAAAGTGGTCTCGCAGCTATGGAACAGGGACTTAGGCTTATTGATAATGATACCCTGAAGGGGGACATGACACTACAATACCTGGCCAGGCTGAAAAATTATGAAGACTTTCTTGCATACAAAAGCATTGCTGAAAAATATATACTGACAGATGCACAAAAAAAAGAGGAGTTTAGAATTGATGCTGCTTTAACCGAGCTGAAACAAGGCGCTAACGGCTATGAATTTAAACTCGAAGACAAAGATGGAAAGATGGTTGCCTTTACTGATTTAAAAGGTAAAGTGGTATTGATTGATACCTGGGCTACCTGGTGTGCGCCCTGTAAGGTAGAGATCCCGCACCTGAAAAAACTGGAAGAAGAAATGAAAGGTAAAGCGGTGGCCATTGTAAGCATCTCAGTAGATGAAGAAAATGACAAAGACAAATGGAGAAAAATGATCGCCGATCAAAACCTGGGAGGTATACAGCTTTTCGCCAAAGGCTGGAGTTACTTCACCAAATATTATAAGATTACTGCTATTCCCCGTTTTTTAGTATTTGATAAACAAGGCAAAGTTGTAACAATTGATGCGCCACGTCCTTCTTCGCCGGATTTAAAACCGTTGCTGGAAAAATACCTGTAGCTAACCTGTGAGGCAACCCGGGCATACCGGCAGGCTTCCAACATTTCATAGTTGGGAGCCTGTGGTTTGCTGGCAGGAATGAGTCCTGTCATCCTTGCCCTTTCGCTGTCAATAATATAACTATGCAAAAAAAGATCTTCCGGCATATTCTCTTCCTGTCTTTCTTTTTGGGACCGGCAATGATACAGGCACAGCCTGCAGGCCTCAAGCAAAGTTTGCTGGAGCTGAACCGGGCATTTGCCCTGCAAACCGATAGTATACTTAAGCCCTACCTGGCCCCTGATTTTTCTGTAGCCACCTATACGGGTGAATATGCCCGGCAAACGTTAGCAGCCATTCTGAAAAATTACAGGTTAGATTCACTGACTTACCTGGAAGCAAAGCAACAGGCAGCCGGTTGGATGGTAAAGGTTAAAGTGCATGGCGGTAAAACCAACCACAGCACCATACACCTGGATCAGTCGTTCAGGCTATTGCATATTGGCCTGGCCGATCAGTTGTATGGTATGAACAGGGATACCGCCGCTAAAAAACTAGCTGTTATTCCTTTTGAAGTACATAATGGCTCCATTATCGTAACTGTTACCATTAATAAAAGTAAACGGCCGCTCAGGCTGCTTTTTGATACCGGTGCCGATGGTATGATGCTGGGTAAGTCGCTGGCAGACACTATAGGCTTAAGCGTGTCATACAAAAACAATGCTTCAGTAGCAGGTGGCAGTATTGATATTGATGTATCGGAAAATAACAACGTACACTTTAACGGGTTTACCCTTGACGGGCAAAGTATTGCCATATTTGACAGGTTAGGAGAGGGTATTGACGGTATACTGGGCAACACGGTGGCCCAACGGTATATAACAGCTGTTAATTATGCTAAAAAAGAAATAACCCTTTACAGTTTCGGACAATTTACACCGCCACACAATGCGCATGTTGTACCTGTAGAGGCAAATTCAGGTAATATAAAGATAAACGCCGTATTAAGCATACACAAAGAAAAACCGTTAAAAGCCAGCTTTATTTTTGATACCGGGGCTGGTTACGAATTAATTGTGTTTCGTCCCTTTGTATTGAAACATAAACTGCTGGTGGATAATTTCCGGGTAGATTCCAACGGTTCAACCATGAGCCTGGGTGTAAATTCACCGGTATTCTTTGGTAAAGCAGCTTTATTAGAAATACCTCCTTCTATCAGGCTGCCACTGTTAACAGTTGCATTAATGGGTAGCGCCGGTGGCACTGCCGGCCCCTCACATATTGATGGGTCACTGGGTGTAAAATTTATTTCACGTTACAACTTTACCATCAACCTGATGGACAAATACATTGCCTTCAGTAAGCGGGATACTAAATAGATTTGACAGCAGTTCATTTGGTGTGGCTAGGGCAGACAAAATTTCCGGCCAAGCGTTAACCTGTATTTTATTGAGGCTCTATTAATAACAGGTTATGGGTTATTACATAGGTTAAAAGGGCGGAGGATGTTTTGGTATGGGTTTTTTTCCGAAGATTTCTCTTGTGGTTTTCTACTGTATGATAAGAGATAAATAGCTTTTGGGCGATCTCAGGTGTATTGTAACCCTGTGACATCAGGTAAAGGATCTCCTTTTCCCGTTTGGTAATATAAGGCGTTTTTAGATCTGCTTTTTTTATCTGTTTATCAATATGTTTAAAATATTGCACTTCCTGCTGCGCATAATTGATCATGGACATTAAGGGAGTGCCGCTGATTTTAAGATGTGACAGATCATAAAAAATAACCAGGGCGCTTTCAATTTGGTTTTGACTGTTGATATAAAGACCTGGTACCTGAATCATTACCCACCTGTATTCGCCTTTATTGTTTAAAAACCTGTCATATATATTGAACTTAATACTTTTTCGCCCCGCTTCATCCAGGTTAAGATATGCTTCATGGAGAAAACTGAAAGCTGCCAGGATATAAAGCCTGTCTTCGGGGTGATGCTGGTCACTTAATTTTTCCGCATTAAGGGTATACAATTCTTCCCGGTTATAGGGGGTCAGGTCTTTTACATTTTCACTGGCAAGGGCGATGGTCATTTTCTGGTAATCGGAGATATACCAGAAAAAAGGGCCAATGGCAAAGTTTTCCGCCTGCTTAATTGTTGGTAAGAAGAAGTTATAATAATCGGCGATCCTGCTATCAATGTCCGGCGCTTTGTACCGTTCAACGAACTCTTTTAATTCCATTGGGGATACCTTTCTCATATAATATAAATAAAATGATAAATAGGCTGTATCATAAGGAACTCATTACATGATCATTAGTACCGTTCAAATAGAATATAATTCCGGCCAACTTTCATTGTTAACGCTGTCTATGGCAGGCTGCAGGCGGAGTGTATCATTTTTTTGAGTTTATTCCGGCTTATAAAGTTAGTTATATAAATGATGCCGGGTGATAAACAAATCAAAAAAAATAATAGAAATCTGTCATTTTTTACTAGTTCAGAATGATCTTATTTTGCATAAGTGTTTCAAAGACACTTATAACCTTTTGTAAAACAACCTGTATGTATTGGCAAGATGAAAATAACTTTTCCACCATTCATGATGTCCTGATGGTTCAAAAAGAGAACACATCCCGGGACGGGATTAATTTTTTTGAAGGCGGCTATGGCTTTGTTTGTAAACAAAATACTTTTCGGCCGGATACACTTATTATTCTACTTGTAAAAAGCGGCAGTATCCAGTTACGGTACAATATGTGTGATTATATTATAAAAGAAGGTAATCTCTTTTTTGGGTTTCATGATATGCTCTATGAAGTGGTAACCATGAGTGATTCTTTTTCTTTTTCGGCCATGACCTTTTCACTGAGTTACGCGGAGCAGGCAGGGCTTGTAGGCTTGCAACTTCACAAGAACAGGTTATCGGTGGAAAAAAGAGTGGTTATAGAACTTACCCCCGAAAAAGCAATGTACTTTACTGATATGCTGGCTTCTTTACAAAGAAAAGCCCGCCGTCCACGCCAAACACCATTATACGAAGAAAGCCTGGCCCACGGTTTCCTGTCTTTTATATATGATCTTTCGCCATATATTTTCTTGGAAAAAAATGAAGTGATCAGCCGGAAAAGAAGTAAGGAGCTGACTGAAATGTTCCTCACATTAGTGGCAAATAAATACCGGGATGAAAAAACGGTGAAGTATTATGCTTCAGTCCTGGGCATCAGTGCCCGTCATCTGTCCAAGGTTGTAAAAGACTCTACGGGTAAAATTCCACATACACTTATTGCCGAACGCACCATACATGAGGCAAAAATCTTGTTGACAGAAATGGATGCCACGGTTGCTGTTGTATCCGATCAGTTGAGGTTTGCTAATCAATCCCTGTTCGGCCGTTTTTTTAAAAGGTATACCGGTGTAGCACCCAAAGAATACCGCAGGCAAAATATAAATTACAGCCCCTGGCATAAACATGCTCAAAAAATAATGATACAATAACCGTTAAAATAACTTCATTAAGCAGTATACAGGCACAATTGATCTTTTGCAAAATACCCCCCTTTAAGCCGCATATTAATGTCTTCATGATTACGCCCCCTCTTAACCGCCCTATATCCAGTTTATGATAGCCGGTTTGAATAAAGAGCCGGACGGCAGCATATGGTATATGTGCTGACGCACGGAAAACGTATTGAAAGATTTGTTTATTCATGATCCTATGTAAAAATACAGGTCGGGGTTAAAGCTGGATAACACATATTGAATGATATGTGGTGAACATTTTGAAACCTAGGAGTAAACGGCCCCATTCATGGGGCCATACTTTTATATGCCAGACACTTTGTTAACCCTGCCTGAATTATTTAATTTATTAATCCGGTCAGTTGATTTTGCAATCATTGATCAAAAAAACAAAGGTTATGAAGTACAGGGACTATACTTTCTTATGCAGGTGATACAGCAGTATCTCTATCACAGGCTTAGCGTAAATCCGGGGATATAAGGTGTAAAAAATACAGGACGTGAATACCGTCATTCCTTTCTGCAAGTACAGGTCATTAAATCTTCCGCATATGCGCATTATAACGTTGTTATATAACGTTACCATCTTAAAATTTTCAAAAATATTTTATGTCATTAACATATATATATCATTATAAAAAGATAGTTTTTTCTTATTGTAAACAATACTATTTCAATCTGCGATCGGCCATAATACTGGGTTGCCTGTTTGTTTTAACGACACAATCTTTTAAAGCGGGAGCGCAAAACTGTACGGCCAATGCCGGCGGTAACCTGGTTACCTGCGGTTCAACCACCACTTTAACCGGTACGGTATCGGGCACACTCGGGGCCGGAAGCCCTGTATGGTCCTTTGTTTCAGGCCCTGTGACACCGGTTATCGTTTCACCCAATTTGCTTACTACCAATGTAACAGGTATGAATACAGACGGAAATTATGTATTCCAGTTAAGCCAGCCCTGTGGCACGGGTGTGGCCGTGTCGCTGGTGACCATTACGGCCCATCCCAGGCCGGCCTCTTTTACGGCCGGGCCGGACAAAACCGGTATTTGTGCCACTACCGGAACCGTTATGCTCGATGGGGTGATACCACCCGGTTATACCGGCTCCTGGTCAACGCTGAATATATATAGCTATGAGTCGATCAGCGCTACGCTTACCACCAATGCCTCTTTCAGCAGTACGACCGTTGCAACACCTTTTTTTTCACTGGTCAATAAAGCCAATCACAATATTGACCCGGCTTATTATGCCATTTTAACCATCGTATCTGCAGATGGAGTATGTACCTACAAGGATACGACCGTAGTACGCTTTTGCCCTAACCCGGCGCTAAATGTAGCCGATGTAACCAGGTGTATAGACAATAATCCCATCCAGTTTTTTGACCTTCCTTCCGATCCTGCTTTCTCAACCGGCACACCGGGATCGGCTGGTGCTGCTGCCAATGGCACAACGGTTACCCTAAATGTAAGCAGCCAGCCTGCAGGCGCCAATATTGCCTTCAGCAGTCTTACAGGGCGCCGGGTATTTGTAACGGGAGCCACCATTCCCGGTGCTTATACCTTTACGATTACGGTGAGCAATTGTTGTGGTACGGTAACCTCCGCCCTTATGACATTTACCATCACCGGCATAGAGCCCCAGGCTGTAAATTTTCAACCTCCTGGACATGGTGCTCCTGAACAACTGGTGGTCTATGGCCCCGGCGGCTCAGGTGGCGAAGTGCATTGCGGCATTGCCGGCACTGCTACACCCGAACTGTTTTATTTTTCACTTAATCCTTCGGATCCCGTTACAACTGTAACCAATGTTACCAGTACCGGCATTTTACCTCCCGGGGCCAGTACGCCTGTTATTACGCAAACCGGTGCCGGTACGGCAAACCGTACTGTAAGTATAGATCCCGGGCCCGGCGGATGGAAAGTAGGTACCTATAAATTCTCAGTAAACACGGGAACTACCTGTATACGTTCACAACCCTATTATATCCATATTTCCGATAACGGCCGCCCGCCACTTTTTGTGCCGGATATGACGGTTTGTTATCCGGGTACCGGAACCGTAAGTGCCAGCATAGCCTTGCCGGCTGTATACCAGGGCGTTGTTAATTCCAGTTATTTCCAGGACTTTGGCGGCTACTATAATTTCCAGGTATTATCCAAACCGGCAGGATCGGCTACGCCTGTATTTCCTGCATCTAACTTGCGAAGAATTACTCTAACGAATGTACTAATGTCCAACCTGGATAAACCGGGTGATTATGTGATACGTATTATCCCTTTCAGTGGTAATGGCGCAGGGCCTTTCCTGGAACAGGAATATGCCTGCTCAGGCATACCCGGCCCGCTGCAATACGATTTTACGGTACACCTGGTACAGGTAATTAATGCAAATGCTGGTAGTGACCAGTCCTTAGGGTGCGTTACAACTGCCTCCTTACAGGGCAATGCCACAGGTGCGGGAACAGGTGTATGGACAGTAGCTTCCACCCCTGCCGGAACATCACCTGCTTTTTCCAATACGGTTAATCCCACTACAAGTGTTTCAGGCCTGAGCGCTTCCGGCAATTATCGTTTTGCATGGAGTATCACTACTCCGGTTGGGGGATGTGTCAGTTCTGACACCGTGCTGGTGAGTACGAATTGTGGCTTACCTGTCCAATTAAAAAACTTTGAAGTGGTGAAGTCCGGCAATAAGGTGTTGCTGCAATGGGCTACGGCCTGGGAGCAAAACAACAAAGGCTTTGGTATAGAAAGAAGTACAGATGGTATAACCTGGAATAATATTGGTTTTGAAAATTCAAAAGCCGGTAACGGCAACAGTGATCTTGAACTTCGTTATACCTATACAGATAATGCTCCCCTGAGCGGGCAGAACAGGTATCGCCTGCGGCAGACCGATATAGACGGTAAGTTTGATTATAGTCCTGTGCGCAACCTAAGGATAGAGAATGTCGCTGCTGTGATACTTTATCCTAATCCTGCCAGGTCAGAACTGATCATTAAAGGGTTAAATAATAATGAAACGGTGAATATCTACGATGTAACAGGCCGGAAAATAAAACAGGCGAAAGCTAATAATGCTGAGCTGGTTATTCCGCTGGAGAAATTGCATCAAGGAATTTATTATGCCCATATTATTTCGGCGGATGGTCTAGCAACCGTTCATAAGTTTATTAAACAGTAAATAATACTAAGAGATACTTTATAAATGTGACAAGTCATGGTTAGAACCATGACTTGTCACATTTATGGTATACACAATTGAAACTGATGCGGTTTACTCACAGCGAGGAAGAGGAGACTGTCATTTTTTTAACTAACTTCAACTGGTGTGTGCGGGAGACAAGCTTGAGTTTTGCCATATGTTTAAAATATAGCGTATGGTAAGTTTAAAATAAGATGAGAAAGTTTCATCCTTTTTTCACTATTGGAACAGTAGGTATGATGCTAACTGCTATCCTGCATATAATGTTATCTTTCAGCTTCTCCCTTACTGCTACAAACAAAATATTTGGCCTTATATATCCAACCTTCATGGCCTTTTTAATAATAGGCATTGGGTTAACGGTAAAAAAACAAAAAGAGATGCTGGCCGGGTAAACAGGGCTTTAAATAATTTTTCATAAAACAAAAATGCTCAATTGAAACATTTTTTCAATTGCTGCTATGCTTTCATTTATTTGTAATCAGTGCCTTCATTTTATTTTCGGCTTGTATACGCTGTTCTCCGCTCATAAGTAATATTGCTTTCTGATAATACTGTCTTGCTTTATCGTTTTGCTTCCACACCGTATGTATATCACCCAGGTGACCATACCAGGAACCATCCTGCGGGTATAAGGATGCTCCCCACAGTAATACATCCGTAGCAGTCCGGCGGTGATCCCGGCCAAATAATAAACTGGCCAGCTCTAGAACGGAACTGCCGCCGGTATCATAACGTATGGGTCGTTCTGCCTTCATACGGGCATACACTTTTTTCACTTTCGCTAATCCGCCATTCAGTATATGTTTTCGCCATTCCAGTTGTGCCGGTTTCAGGGGCATGGCAGGCGTTTTACCTGTAAACAGTGTTTGAAAGTACATAAAGCCGGCTGTTGCACCGTCAAACAGGTCGTTATTGCCCATTAGTATTACTGCTATATTTTCTGCAGGACAAAATCCTACAAAAGTCCGGTAACCGATATCGCCACCCGAATGAAAATAAACTTTCCGGCCTTCAATCAGGCTTTCAAACCAGCTGAGACATACCTGGTAACGATCGTCAACAAGGCGTTGCGGGGTGATCATCTTTTGCCAGGTTGCCTTTTTTAAAATAGTTGTAGCAGACAGGGAACCTTCCTGTAAAAAAAGCCGGGCCCAGTTAACCAGGTCATTTAAATTGGAATGGAGTGTAGAGCTGGGTGCATGGATACGGTTATAAGGATAGATTGCAGCAGGAGACAGCGCCAGTTTTGAATCTATTTCGTGTGGTTGCGTAAAATTGGTTTTCACCGTATTACTGAGCAGGAAGCTGCTTGCTGACATACCGATGGGTTGCAGTATATGTTGTTTTACATACGCCTCAAATGTCAGGCCGGTTACCTGATATATAACTGCAGCAAGGATATCATAGGCAGCATTACTGTACCGGAATTCCGTTCCCGGGGTAAAATCTAAATCAGTTCCGGTAAAACTTCCTGCGTAACGTATAGCGCTCTGGTCATCGGTTTGCGGCTTATCCCATTCATAATTGGTAACATCGGGAATGCCAGAACTATGCGTGAGTATATGGTATAGGGTAATAGCTTTATAACGCGGATCCTTCATCGAAAAATAAGGCAGGTAGGATACCAGGGTGCTGTCAATATGCAGTTTACCCTGGTCGCATAATTGCAGGATGGCCGTGGCTGCAAAAGGTTTTGATACCGAAGCCATATGAAAGTCGGAGAACCGGTTAACGGTTTGATGGGTAATGGTACTGACTACCCCGGCTGATCTTTCATAGATCACCTGGTCCCTGGTAGTAATAGCCACCACGTAACCTGGGATATCCGCAGCCCACTGCTGGTAGCGGGAAACGGAATCAAATTGTTTGGCTAACGGGTGGTACGCCTTGCTTTGCGCAACAACTACCCGGTGGGTAATAAGTAAAACGGTAAAAAGAAATAAGAATTTTAATGGCATGTAAGCAGGGACGTTTAGATCATCCTATTTGTTACAAATTCCCGGAAAATATGCAAGAAGGTGTTGTTGTTTACAATAGGTTGACTGGTTGATCCCTGTTTGCTATTTAAGATGCCACCTTTAGGATGCAGCGGGTGTTAATGTTTTTGTCCCATCAATAAAAATAACTGGTAAGCGATGTCTCCCAGTTTACCGGGAACATTGTCGTCGCTTTCATTGGCCAGTAAAACAACGCCGCTGTTGAGTTCAGGATAAATAACAAGATAACTGCAAAAACCATAGGTGCCGCCATCGGTCCACAGCTGGCGATAACCGTTCTCATGTTTATATATGAGCCAGTTCAGGCCAATCTGGTAATAGCCGGCATTGAAAGATGTCTGGTGGGAAAGATCAATGGCGTTGTTGCCGGATGAGAGCTGGTACTCGATAAACTGCACCAGGTCGGACGCAGAGGAGTTCAACCCGCCAACACCCTTTAAAAACTCAGTTGTAAAATAAGGCATGGCCTGTCCTTTTACATTGTATCCTTTTGCAAGCAAAGGGTTTTTGTTTCCGGAGACCAGGAAACCCGTTCCCTTCATTTTCAAAGGACTTAACACATATTTTTCAACCAGCTCATTAATGGGGCTTTTATAAACGTTCTCCAGTATATAGGCCAGTAACTGCGCTGCCGCATTGGAATGAGCGGATTTGGTTCCGGGCAGGGTATCAGGCCGGACAGTTGCCAGGGCATTAAAAAAATCCTTCCGGGAATAGCCGCCATAAATGCTTTCCCGCAGGAAAGCCGTTGAATCACCGGGAGCATCAGTAATGCGGGAAGGCGTAAGCGGTAGCCAGTTTGGAATACGGGAGGTAGTGTTTGCCAGGTGAGCAAGAGTAATAGGCTTTCCTTTGTATTCAAGACCAGGAAAATTTCCATCCAGGTATTTCCGTACATCATCGTTAAGGGCCAGTTTTTTTTCTACAACTGCATTTGCCAATACCAGGCTGACAAATGTTTTAGTGATGGACCCGATCTCATAAATGGTTTTGGATGTTACGGGGACCTGCTTATCTTTTACCTGCGAGCCGAAATTAAAAAAATGTTTTTCCCCGTTTTGGTATACACCAATGGAAAGCCCGACAGTCCCTTCTTGTTTCATAAAATCCTTCCCCAGTCTTTCTGCAAGGGTATCAATCCGGACAGGCATTTTGTTTTGGGCGGGTATGTATTGAACAACTGCAAACAGCGAAAGAACGATGAGGAGAACTTTCATGACAGAGAGGTTTATGGTTATTGTTGTGTAAAATATGGATTTCGGTTAAATCTGCAAACTAATTTACCTGCCGGCGGAGAAGCCGTTTTAAAAGTGTGTATTACTGGGATAATGATGTGAGGAGCAATTTCAATGCATCATATGCATATACTACTATAAATCAGCCTTCTTTCAGGATATCAGAATAGAGGGTATACGATTTTATCAAAGTGGTATGTTTTTCTCCCGCGCAGGCAGGTTGATTGCTGACGAAGGCTAAGACCACCGGGAAATAATTATATGATCCCATGCAGGGATGCGCCCTTTTCTCCTAACCGGTCTACCCTCCGTTCAACAGCCGCATCTTTGATCAAGGCTGGTGCATGATGCGGTTTGGTACGGGCATCAATGATCAGTGGCCCATTACATCCCCAATGTTTGAAACGGGTAAAACTATCTATCCCATAAATATCATAAGCAGGGTTACTCCTGGTAAAAGCTACCCAAACCAGGTTATTGATCGTATCGGCTGTAAAGCCGGCATCATCGGCAATAATGATCATGCGTATTCCCGTAAGCATATCACCGGTTATAAGTTTTGTCCAGCGCTCTATGCTATCGGCTTCCTGTTCGTATGTGGTAAAAGCTGCACCATCCAGTACCAGTACACCAGGCAAAGCCATTTTTGCATGGTTGAAAGGTTGTGGCAAACTAATACCCGCAGGTAATTCACTAGCCAGTTGATATTGCGGTGCACCTACAGCGGCAAATACAACTTTTGAACCTGCATTTAAGCCGTCGCCTGTATAATCCAGGGTATCGATGGTGGTATTGGTCTGGAAATGTACATCACGTGTCCAGTCGATCCGCTCTAACATATGAACCAGGAACCCGGGCACATCATGAATATCGAGTTGGGGATTATCAGCATGTGAGGCTATAAAAAGGTACTTGGCCAGGCTTAACTGGTTTTTTCCCAATATCTGGTTGGCGATGGTTAAAAGCTCCTGCGGACGTTCTGTTTTTTGATAAGGCGTGTAGCGTTCACTTCCAATGGCAAATAACAAGGGGTGTACACCTGCGGCATCTACCGCATGCACGGCATGCAGACCATTTATTTCCTGCGGAATAGCGGAACCCGTAATTTCATGGATCAGTGCACCAAAGCTGGTATCCTCCTGTGGTGGCCGGCCAACTACGGTAAATGACCAGATGGGATTTTTGCGGTGATACACTTTATGCACTTTCATCAAAGGGAAAGGGTGCGTGAGCGAATAGTAGCCTATATGATCTCCGAAAGGTCCTTCCGGTTTATTCTCATTGGGATATACGGTACCTGTTATCACAAAATCAGCATCGGCAGAAATACAAAACCCTTCTTCATCATAAAAATAACGGAAACGTCTGTTGCCCAGTGCCCCGGCAAAGATCATCTCTGAAAGCCCTTCCGGTAAAGGCATTACTGCTGATAAAGGATGCGATGGCGGTCCACCAACAAAGATGGAAACCTTAAGTGGCTTGCCGAGTGCATTGGCCTTGGTTTGATGTACGCCTATACCCCGGTGTAACTGGTAATGCAAACCAATTTCTTTATCGGGAATGTATTCATTGCCCGAAAGCTGGATGCGGTACATACCCAGGTTGGCATGCATAATACCGGGTTGATTGATATCTTCCGAGTACACCTGGGGCATGGTCACAAATGCGCCGCCGTCCATGGGCCAGTTCACTATCGGGGGCAGTTTGGAAATACTTGTTTGTCCGTATAAAATTGGGGCATTCCGTTTTTTCTTCCAGGGCAGGGCGCCCAAAGCCGTCATAGAAGACCCGATATAGTGTAACGGCTTTTTGAGTACCGACATCGGATTCATCTTTACATCCACCAGCTTCTTCACATGGTGCAATGAATCGCGAAACATGAAACGGGAACGATCCAGGGTGCCGAAAAGATTGGATACTGCCGGGTATTCAGAGCCTTTAATGTTTTCAAAAAATAAAGCGGGGCCCTGCGCATCATATACACGCATATGAATAGCGGCCATTTCCAGGTAAGGATCTACTTCTTCCTTTATCCGTACCAGGTGACCGTTTTGCTCAAGATCTGCCACACATGCCGCTAAACTTTTATACCCCATAACTCAATATTCAGTTTGCGGCAAAAATAACCTTAAATCCGCTTACTCCATTATTCCCGGATAGGAATAAGGCATAAAGCGGTATCATGCTCAGGCATGCCTAAAAATATGAACAGCGAATATTAAAAGTCAAAGTAGCTGACTTCTATTTTAAGTGCAGCCCTCCTGTTTATGTCCGGTCAGCGCTTGGTTTTAACTCCGTTAACCCTGCAATTTTTATGGGCTGGCCGGTTGTAATGCTCTTACGGGCCGCAATACCAATAAGTACTGACATGATGCCATCCCTTAAGCCGGCAGCATGTTTCAGGGGGTCGGGTGCATCTGGATTGGCAAAGATCTTATCATGTAAACGCCTGTCCCCGCCGCCATGGCCACTACGTTCACTGGTGACATTAATCGTTTTATAATCTTCCCAGTTTTTAAACAATATAACAGGCTCAACTAATTTCTCTTCGCTCTTATCCTGGCTCATCTCTGCAGCATGTAAATCTTCCTGGCTAAGATTTTCGTTTTTCATCCAGGGAATATCTGTCCAGGCTTCAATACGTCCTTTGTGCCCGTTAAACGCAATACGCCATCCTTCAAAAGGCGAATAGGTAGTTAAGGAATAATTTACAATCGTGTTATTGGCATACTTGATCTGGGCAGACATTTTATCATAAATATCTATTTCATGCCTGAACAAACAGGCATCGCGTATATACCCATCATACTTTTCATTATCCACGTACACACGCATATCGTGATCGCTTTTTGTTATATCCCAATAATAGTTACACTCTTTTTTATAATTACAGCTACGACAGTTTTCTCCCCTGAAAGGCCCTTTACTGCCATAGTGTTCCAAAGCTCCGTATGCAAAAACTTCTTCGGGGTCCGAGTTAAGCCACCAGTTTAATAAATCAAAATGGTGTGTTGCCTTATGCACCCACAAGGATCCGCCACCGTTCATTAGCCCGTGCCAGCGCCTGAAATAAGATGCACCATGGTGGTTATTCAGGTACCAGTTAAAATCAACCGAAGTGATATCGCCAATAAGGCCTTCATGTAACAGTTCTTTGATCTTTGTCATATAAGGCCCCCAGCGGTAGTTAAATCCAACAATCAATTTCCTGTTCGATTTTTTTTCTGCCTCCAGTATTTGCCTGCATTTTACTTCATCAGTTGTCAATGGTTTTTCAGTAAGCACATCACAGCCATAATGCAATCCTTTTATTATATACTCATGATGCACCGAATCTTTGGTAGTAACAATAACCAGGTCAGGCTTTTGCTCCTGTATCATTTTATCAAAATCAGTATAGGTTTTGCACTGCACATTCATAAACTTTTTGGCATAGGCCACCCGGCCGGGATTAATGTCACATAAGCCAACAAACTCCAGTTTGTCAGGATATTGCTCTACCAGTCTTTTACCCCAAAAAGAAATGCCACGTACTCCTGTTCCTACCAGTACTACTTTTAGTTTTTTAGTAGTGTTAAAGCCTAATAAGGGACTGGTAATTGCGGTTCCGGCAGCCAGCATGCTTAAAGAGTATAAAAATGAACGGCGCGAATGTTTTTCCATATAACAAGTTTATTTGTTTAGAGGATAAGTACATGTTATAAATTATAACATGCGCAATACGTTGTATCCCGCTTCCGGAAAATCATTTAAAGCTACACAATCCTCGTAAAAAACAAAATTTACATATTAACCAGGAAGTTTTTATATAAAGCCTTTTGTACGTAATGGTGCAGTTCGTAGCAATATTTGTTCAAAAACTCAATTGGTAAAACAAATTTTCCGCGATGATCTCATCCCGGATTTCATCATGTAGAATGGCGTGTATTTGGAAAACCGGTGACAAGCGTAAACCGGCACACTCAAACTATTAATGGACGAACAGCAATTAATTGATAACATTCGCAGGCAACTGACCCGGCTATCGTAAGGCATTGTTGCTAATGACACTTTAGTTTGGTGGGGATAAAAAGTATAGTTATTAAATGCAAGGAGTGTTATCCATTACGACTGGGTAGAATAATTAATAGCATTTCGAATATTTTCGTATCCAATCGTGTCAGGTGAATTGAAAATGTCCTGAAAGAAGTACTTAGATACTTTTAATCATTTTTACGAGTTCTAATTTTTCGCCGTCTGAAAGTATTTCTACTATATTAGCAACATCCCGGAAGCCCATTGCTTTATAAAGAGGAACTCCGGGTAAGGTAGCGCCGAGCTCCAAACTTGAAAATCCGTTTGCTTTTGCCTGTTGCTCGCAATAGCCCATAATTTGCCGGCCAATTCCTCTTCTCGCATAATCCGGATGCACAAAAAATGCTCTTATCCTGGCTGCTTCTGTAATTGGGTCAAGCAAGGTGTCCTGCAATTTTTTATGTTGGTCGCCTCCGTATAAAGTCCTGCGCATACTCCATCCTCCGCAGCCAGCTATAATCTTATCGATCTCAAAAATATAATAAGTACCGTCACTTATTAATTGGGTGTCAATCCCAAAAATATATTTTAGGGCACTTTCTATTTGACCTGGCGAGTAATGTTCTCTACTTAAACCTCGCACTGAAAGGACTAAAAGTTTTTCTAATTCAGGGATGTCCTGAAAAGTAGCTGCACGTATCATAAAGAATTGTTCAAGTAGTTTTCTTGTCAATAATTACAGTTTTTTATCTGCAGAATTTTTATTGAGAATCTTAATTATTGAATTCATATGTTGGACAAGTTGTTTTTTGTCCGTAGAAGGCAGGTCCTTTAGCAGGCCTTCAAGCTTCTTGTTAGCTAATGTATTCAGTATCTCAAGTTCGTTCTTCCCTTCTTCTGTCAAAGAGATCTGGCTTGCTCTGGCGTCTTTTCCCGATTTTGATTTGGTGATCAAGTTTCTTTTTTCAAACTTTTTTAGCACCCTGCTCAGATAACTTTTATCAATGAGTAAAGCATCTATAATCTCGGATGTATCTATCTTACCCTTCGGAGAAATCTCAAAAAGAATCCTTGCTTCTGTTAATGTATATTCTGTCTCAAGATATCCCTGATCCAGTAAGCCTATTAGATTCGTATAATAGCGGTTAAATACACGTATGTTATTTATGATTGACTTTTCCATATGTTCATGAGTTTGATACAATCTCCAAAATGCTAAGATAATTAAATTAGTTGACTTGGTCAACTAATTATTCCTGTTTCTCCTAACTTAGCAGCAAGCAATATGAATGTGTAAAAAAATGGGTATGGTATTGGGTTGAGGGTTACACATAAAAAACGGAATTGTGAATTTCAGTTCACAATTGCCGGTTAAGTAGCCCAAGGATAGAAGACTCGAACCATATATTAGAGGATTTGGGCTAGTTGGCTACATTAAGTAACTCAAATGGGACAAGAAAAGTTCGAGGAATTCTCATTGGGTTGTAGGTGTTCGCAGAACAAATTTTCAAAATCTGATTATAAGATAGAAAACTTGTTGAGTAGTTATTGGTTTTTTACTCTCTTTCAAAAGTCACCGTCACATTTCCTGCGCCTAAAGCGGCAGTTAATCCAGAAGGGTTATCAATCCGTCCCAAGGTTGTATAGGCGTATGAAGTAGGGAATGTTTTATAAAACAACACTAACGTAGAAGAACCATATAACATCAAATCTCCGTTTTGTATTATTCTTGGATTGGATGCATTTGTCGGAAGATTACCGGATAAGTCGACATACTTTTCATTACCATTTAACTCAAGCATGTTTACCGTTAGCGGCAAGAGTGATTTGAAGGTTGACGCTGTTGCGTTGTTATATAACGTTGCGGTAAAAGTGCTATTTCCGATTTTTATTTTCATTTTCCCGTTTTCTGGATGTATGGTGTTGTCGCTTACGATGTTAGCAACATTTTTAGAACCGCATGAACAACTAATAAAAGACACGGCCATTAAACCAAAAAGGAGTGCTCGTTTCATAACTCATAATTTTTACGGCAAATGATGGTGTTGGTGAAAACCGTTTCTACATACATTTATTTCTTGTTATACTCCTCATCTGTTACAGGATGCAACCAGTTCACCACACCCTTTTCAGTATTTACATTGATGGCAATGTGTGTGAATCTACTGGTAGGCGAAGCACCATGCCAATGCTCTACACCTGGAAGTATTCTCACAACATCACTCGCATGAAGTATCTGGATGGGTTTTCCTTTTTCCTGGTAGTACCCTGTACCTTCTGTACAAATGAGAATTTGACCGGCCGGATGTGTATGCCAATTGTTTCTTGCACCAGGTTCAAACACAACATTGCTGATAATTGTTGTTAAGGTATCGTCGTTGGCTACCAGCGTTTTTACCCATGCAGTGCCTGAAAAGTATTCTGCTGGAGCTTTGTCTCCTTTGGGAAATATGGCTGCTCTATTTTGATCTTCTTTCGTACTCATTGTTTGGGCGTTTACTGTGATATGAAATAGGAAGGCTAATAAGACTGCTGGAAATTTCAATCCTGTATTTTTCATGGTATTATTTTAGATTTTTAGTAAAAAAGTCAACCAACTTGTCAAATGGAATAATATCTACTTTGTCGTACAAATCAACATGTACTGCATTTGGAATAATGAGCAACTCTTTTGGTTCTGCCGCTGCTTTGTAAGCATCTTCACTGAAATATCGAGAGTGTGCTTTTTCACCGGCAATGATCAGTACGGGCCTTGGTGATATTTCTTTTATATAAGTAAGCAAAGGCATATTCATAAAAGAAAGGGCACTGGTTAATCTCCAACCCGTTGTTGAATTGACAGAACGTGCATGAAATCCTCTCGGCGTTTTGTAATAATTAAAATAGTCCACTACAAACTGAGGTTCGTTGCCTGTCAGTTTTTCGGGAAGATGAGCTGCAGGATATGCTGCGTCACCAGTTTCCACATCTTTCCATCTTTGCCGGGATAAATCTTCCAAAGTTTTTGTACGCTCTTCAAGTGTAACTATATCATTGTAGCCTTTTGATATTACGCGTGACATATCATACATACTCGTAGTTGCAACTGCCTTTATTCGCTTATCTATTGCAGCAGCGTTCAATGCCATTCCACCAAATCCACAAATTCCTATGATGCCGATTCTGTTTCTGTCTACATTTTTTTGCAATCCTAAAAAATCAATGGCTGCACTATAATCTTCTGTATTAATATCCGGCGATGCTACGTTTCTTGGTTCGCCACTGCTTTCACCTGTGTAAGATGCATCAAATGCCAGGACAATAAATCCCCGTTCTGCCATTTGATTGGCATATAATCCCGAAGACTGTTCTTTCACAGCACCAAAGGGGCCGCTGATGGCAAGCGCTGCCAAAGTTTTACCGCTGCTATCTTTAGGAAGGTATAAATCTCCGGCTAAAGTAATCCCATAACGATTTTTGAACCTTACTTTTTGTCTTGTTACCTTATCGCTCAGCGTAAAGGTGTAATGTTCTGTTTGTTGCATTTTGCTTGATTTTTTTGTTTGGGCAAAGGGTTGTCCTAAAAAAAGGATAGATACAATTATCAATAATGTTATCTTTTTCATTTGTCTGATGATTTATGATTAATGAATTGCTTTAATAATTTTAGCGGGAACACCACCTACCACTGTGTTTGCTGGAACATCTTTGGAAACAACGGCACCCGCCGCCACCACTGCATTTTCACCAACAGTTACACCCGGCAATATGGTTGCACCTGCACCGATCCATGCATTTTTCCTGATGTGAATATGTCCCGGAGCAAGTGAGTGCCTGTGGTTTGGAGAAAGTGGATGACCTTCAGATAATAAACTGACTTTAGGCGCAATCAATACATTGTCTTCAATAGTGATTCCTCCCAAATCCAGGAAAACACAATCAAAATTTATAAAGACGTTTTTACCGATTTTGGTGTGCTTACCGTAATTGATATACAGCGGAGTAAATACATCAACACTTCTGTCAATTTCTGAATCGGTGATTTGACTTAGTAAGCTTCTTATTTCCGCCGGATCTGATGCGTTATTTAGCTGAACCAATAGCTTTCTGGTAAGAAAAGAAGCCTCCTTCATTTTAAAGGCTTCCGGGTCATTTGCGGTAATTGTTTCACCGTTCAGTAACCGTTTAAAAAATGCTTCAGTATATTGATTTGATACCATACCGCAAAGGTCTTGTATCCACTATCCCTGCTGATAACGATTATCAAACCAATAGTTAAGAATTTCAAACCTCCATTGCGCGAAATGCTTTGGGGTTAGTGCCGGTCTGGCGCTTGAAGTAGTTGTTAAAGTAGGTAGGATATTCAAAACCAAGCGCATAGGCAATATCAGCAATGTTCCAGTCGGTGTGCTGTAGAAGTGCTTTGGCCTCGCTGATGATGCGTTCACTGATCAGGGTAGTGGTTGGTTTGCCGGTTGTTTCCTTTACAGCACGGTTGAGATAGTTGACGTGTACATGAAGATTGTTTGCATAATCCTGTGCTGTCTTTAATTGAAGAGGCCGGTCAACACCTTCAATGGGAAACTGCCGCTCCAGCAATTCAAGAAACACTGCGGTTAAGCGGGAAGCCGCGTTTTGGTGTTGGTCAAAATCTTCCGAAGGCTGTAACTTCAGCGCTTCATGAATGATGAGATGAATGTAGTTACGGATAAGATCGTCTTTATAAGTATAGCTGCTCTGTTGCTCATCAATCATCTTTTGAAAGATGGTATTTAAAAATAACCGTTGTTGTTCCGAGATCTTTAAAACAGGAGTGCCGCCGATCTTAAACAACGGTGACTGTTGAAGGCTTTCAGACCGATCGCTCGTTTTTAAAAAGTCCTCTGAAAATAAAACGGTGTATCCTACATAATGCGTGGATATGGTTTCCCAGGAATATGGAATATACGGGTTGCCAAAAAACAAAACCGTGCCTTCCTGTTCGAAACTTCTATCGGCATAATGAATAATGCTCTTTCCTGTTGTCAGGCAGATTTTGTAAAAATCCTTCCGGCTATAGATACGGGTTGCTGCGCCGTCGCTTTCTATTTGAAAGACATTAAACCCTTTTAACCTTAGCTCCTTATTGAAGTCGGAAACAGAACGGGTATTTTTATCTTGCATGTAGCAAAGTTAAGAAAATCAAACAGCGAAAGAACTGCCGCTTCAGAAATCCACTTCAAGATATCTTCTTATGGAGGGCAATAAATCCAGATAAAAAAAGAGTGATAAGCGAGATATATCGTTGCTTATCACTCCATCTGTAGCCTCGACAGGAATCGAACCTGTATCTAAAGTTTAGGAAACTTCTATTCTATCCATTGAACTACGAGGCCGGCACAGCAAAAGAAGGAAAATCCTGTTTTTTCGCTGGCGGAGTGCAAAAATAGGTATTCTGGCTTTTCAAAAACATCCTACGGCAGATTTTTAGGCGCAACCCTTATCTTTGCAGCCCGAAATACAAAAAAATGAAGTATTATAACCTCCTGATAAAATATCGCCTGTGGATTGGTATTGTGTTGATTGCCCTGGGCGTTTATGTGAACTTCGCTGCCAGCTTCTGGCCGGCTTTCCCCCTTTACCTGATCGGTGTGATACTGGTATTGGGCCATTTTTTCTTTGGGCCCCTACGTTTGATACAGGATTATATGGAAAGCGGCGATATGGAAGGGGCCGAAAAGATCCTGGCTTCCATCCATTTCCCCAACCTGCTGTACAAGCCTATCCGTTCGGTATATTTTACCCTGAAAGGTAATATTGCCATGATGAAACAGGATTTTGACGGGGCAGAAAAAATGATGAAAAAAGGCCTGGACCTGGGTATGCCCATGAAAGAGGCCGAAGGCGCCAGCTTATTACAGATGGGTATGCTGTCCATGCAGAAAAACGACATTAAACAGGCAGAAGCCTATATCCGTTCGGCCCTGCGTAAAGGCTTGCCGGATAAAGAGAATGAAGCGGCCGCTTACTTACAGATGTGCAGCATCATGATGAACAAAAGAGAGTTCCGCGCTGCCAAAGATTTTTTCCGCAAGTGTAAGGCTTTAAAACCTACCACTCCGCAGATTGTTGACCAGATCAAACAGATTGAAAAATATATTTCCCGTATCCCGGGTTAAGAATTTCACCAAATCAACAAGAAGGCCCTTCCAAAAGAGGGGCTTTTTTATTATCCGGGCAATTCAACCTCTTATGCGGATACTTCATACTATATACTTTGCTATCTTGTAAACCATTTGAAAACAACGCTTGTATGAAAAAAACAACGACCCTTTTTGTATTGCTATTAACAGTAGTAACAGCTTTTTGCCAACAAACTATGGTGCAACAGCTTATTCCGCAACCAGCCTCGGTTACTGAGAAAAAAGGCTGGCTAACGCTTACAGTTTCTGCAAAAGTGGCTTATAATGATGCCTCAATTGCCGGCATGGCCAGCCAGTTACAGGAAAGATTAGCGGCCAATGCGGTAAAAACAAATATTATACTGAGTAAAAGTCAGCCCGCCACTGCTAAAGTTTTTTTAGCTATTGTTACTGATAATACCATCAAAAAAGACGGGTATAGCCTGGATATAACGGCCACAGGAGTAGTTATAAAAGCAAATGAAGCTTCCGGTATTTTTTATGGTCTGCAGACCCTCTACCAGTTATTTGATAAAAGTTTTATGCAGGCAAGGCCCAAAGTACAAGACTGGCAATTACCCCTTGTTAGCATTAAAGACCATCCCCGTTTTCAATGGCGTGGCCTGATGCTGGATGTATCCCGCCACTTTTTTACCAAGGAGGAAGTAAAACGGTTTATTGATGATATGGTGAAATATAAATTCAACACCCTGCACTGGCATTTAACCGATGACCAGGGCTGGCGCATTGAAATTAAAAGTTATCCCAAACTCACTTCCATAGGAGCCTGGAACGTGAAAAAAACGGGCCGCTTCGGTACCTTCTCCGATCCCACAGCCGATGAACCCCGCAACTACGGCGGCTTTTATACCCAGGAAGATATTAAGGAGATCGTTCAATATGCTGCGCAACGATTTGTAACCATCGTTCCCGAAATTGATGTGCCCGGCCATAGCCTGGCGGCAGTGGCGGCTTATCCTGAGTTAAGTTGCACCCCCGGCAATTACAAAGTAAACTCCGGCGAAAAATTCATGATCTGGCCCGGTGGCGGTCAGCATTTTTATGGTACACTGGACAATACGCTTTGCCCTGCCAATGAAAAAGTATATACCTTTTTAGATAAAGTTTTTGGTGAAGTAGCGGCACTCTTCCCCTCCGAATACATTCATATGGGTGGCGATGAAACGGCCCGTAATTTCTGGGAAAAAAGCGAACAGATCAAACAACTGATGCAGGAAAAGGGACTGAAGAATTTAGACGAAGTACAAAGCTATTTTGTAAAACGCGTGGAGCAGATCATTGAATCCAAAGGCAAAAAAATGATCGGCTGGGACGAGATATTACAGGGTGGCCTGCCACCCAATGCAGCCGTAATGAGCTGGCAGGGGATGAAAGGTGGCATTGAAGCAGCCAAACAGGGCCATAAAGTGGTAATGACCCCTACTGATTTTGTTTACCTCGATTATATGCAGGGCGATCCCATTATTGAAGCGCCGGTATATGCATCCCTGCGCTTAAAAAAGACCTACCAGTTTGACCCTGTTCCCGATGGAGTAGATGCTAATTTGATTTTAGGTGGCCAGGGTAATTTATGGACCGAACAGATCTATAACCTGCGCCAGGTACAATACATGATCTGGCCCCGGGCTTTTGCCGTGGCCGAAATACTATGGTCGCCCAAAGGCAAAAAAGATTTTAACGGCTTTGTGAAAAGAGTGGAGAAACATTTTGAACGCCTGGATGCCGCTGAAACCAAATACAGTCCTGCCATCTACGATCCCGAGTTTAAAGTGGCTAAAAAAGATTCAGCAAGTGTTGTGGTAACTTTAATTCCCGAGATTGAGGGATTAAGCTTCCACTATAGTTTTGATAATTCTTTACCCGATAAATATTACCCCGCTTATAAAGAACCCTTACTGGTGCCCAAAGATGCGCAAAGCTTCCGCGTGATCAGTTACCGCAATGGCGAGCGTGTAGGACGAATGATCATTATGCCGGTGGAGGAGCTGAAAAAGCGGGCAGGCGTGAAATAATTTGGTAATGAGTTAATTTGGAAATTTGGTAATGGAGCTTATCAGTCCGTTGATATACTTCATTACTTTTTCCGGACCTAACAAAGGGGCCGGGACTTTGTTTCCGCAATCCTTACTACCTTAGCCACATGAATAAAGAGCTTTTGTTGCAGCAGTTTAAAGCAGCTTATGAAAAACTGAACCCGCAGCAGCAACATGCAGTGGATACCATTGAAGGCCCCGTGATGGTAATAGCCGGACCGGGCACCGGTAAAACCCAGATATTAGCCAGCCGCATTGGTAAAATATTGCTGGATACCGATGCCATGCCCGATAATATTCTTTGCCTTACCTATACCGATGCCGGTGTGGTGGCCATGCGCAAAAGATTACAACAGTTTATTGGCCCCGATGCCTATAAAGTAAATATTTACACCTTCCATGCTTTTTGTAACGATGTGATACAGGAAAATCTTTCCCTGTTCGAAAAAACAAGCATGGACCCCATTTCCGACCTGGAAAAAGTGGAGCTGTTCAAGGAACTGATCGACAGCTTTGACAAAACAAACCCTTTAAAACGTTACCGCGGTGATGTGTACTATGAAGTACAAAACCTGCAATCGTTGTTCAGCAATATGAAAAGAGAGGGCTGGACACCGGCCTTTATCAACGAAAAGATTGATGCCTACCTGGCCGACCTGCCTAACCGTGATGAGTTTGTATACAAAAGAAAATTCAAAGAGTTTAATGCCGGTGACCTGAAGCAAAACAAGATTGATGAAGAGCAGGAGAAAATGAATAAGCTGCGGGCCGCTGTTAATGAGTTTGATCGTTTTCAGTTATTAATGCGTAACCGCAACCGCTACGATTTTGATGATATGATCAACTGGGTGATCAAAGCTTTTGAAGAAAACCCTAATTTATTGATGAACTACCAGGAGCGTTTTCAATACATACTGGTAGATGAATACCAGGATACCAGCGGTACCCAGAACAGGCTGGTAGAACTATTGATCAACTACTGGGACCAGCCCAATGTATTTGTGGTGGGTGATGATGACCAGAGCATCTACCGTTTCCAGGGCGCTAACGTGGAGAATATGTTACACTTTGCCAACAGCTACAGCGATAGCCTGGAAAGAGTGATACTTACCAATAATTACCGTTCTACCCAGCCCATACTGGATGTATCCAAGACCCTGATTGATAAAAACGAGGAACGCCTGGTAAAATCAATGGGTAACCTGAGTAAAGAACTTATTGCTGCCAATACCAACATCAACGGGCTCCAGCATCCGCCTGTTATCACCGAGTACCTGAGCCAGCAGCAGGAGATGATGGGTATTGCCAAACAGGTTGAAGCCCTGATTAACACCCAACAGGTAATCCCGGGGCGTATCGGCATTATTTATAAGGAGAATAAATACGGTGAGGAGATCGCCAAATACCTGCAACAATTACAGGTGCCGGTGTACAGTAAAAGACACCTTAACCTGTTTGATGTACCCCTGGCACAACAACTGCTCCTGTTTTTAAAATACCTGGAAGCGGAACATGATACCTCCTATGGCGGCGATGAAATGTTATTTGAAATATTACATTTTAACTGGTTCAATATACCGGCCATAGAAATTGCCAAGCTGAGTATTGAAGTAGCCACCACGCGGTATGGCAATGAAAAATACAGTATCCGCCGGGCATTGATAGAGAAGGCCGCCACACCGGGCAAAGACTTATTTACGCCAAGTTTACCACAGGGCCTTGCGAAAGCTGGAGCCGCTATTGAAGCATTGATCGCCGCAGTGCCCAATGTTACGCTGCAGCACCTGTTTGAAAAAGTGATACGCGAAGCCGGCGTATTAAGCCTGATCATGCAAAGCCCCGATAAACACTGGCTCTTACAAATATTAACAGGCCTGTTTAACTTTATAAAGGAGGAAACAAGACGTAATCCTAAACTCACGTTAAGAGGCTTTATACAGCTGATATCCTTAATGGAGAAAGAAGGCATCTCCCTGCCCCTGGTACAGGTAAGCGGCAGTGATAAAGGCGTGAACCTGATGACGGCCCACGGCTCCAAAGGCCTGGAGTTTGAACATGTATTTGTAACCGGTACCAACTCCGGTTTCTGGGAAAAGAAACGTAAGCCCGGCGGCGGTTATAAAATGCCGGATACCATGTTCGAATCAACGGTTACAGGCAATGATACGGAAGAGTTGCGCCGTTTATTTTATGTAGCCCTTACCCGTGCCGAACAGCACCTGCATATTTCTTACAGCAAATTCCGCAGCGATGGTAAAGAGATGGAGCCTTCCATGTTTATAGCCGAGATACTGGAACAACATGTATTACCGGTTGAAAAAGTGATACTGGATAAAGCCGTACAGGATGAATTTGCCATCCTCCAGTTTGAAGAAAATAAAGCACCGGAAATTGATAAGATGGAAGCGGATGTAATAGACCGTTTACTGGACAAATTTGTGATGAATGTAACGGCCCTGAATAATTACCTGAACTGTCCGCTGGAATTTTATTTTAAAAACCTCATCCGTATTCCCTCGCCGCGTAATGAAGCCACCGAATTCGGATCGGCCATACACCATGCACTGGAACAACTGTTCCGTAAAATGCAGGATGACAGTTACCAGCGGTTCCCCGATAAGGCAACCTTTATCAGCGATTTTGAATGGCATATGAAACGGCACCGCGAAAGTTTTACCAAAGAACAGTATGACCGGCGCAGGGAGTATGGGCATGAAGTACTGAGTAACTATTACGATAAATATATCAACGATTTTAATAAAATTGTGACCACGGAAAGAAGCATCAGTAAAGTAGTGGTGAACAATGTGCCTTTAAAGGGCAAACTGGATAAACTGGAATTTGACGGTAAATCGGTTAACGTGGTGGATTATAAGACCGGTGATCCGGATAAGGCCCTGCCCAAATTGAAAGGCCCTTCCGATAAACTTCCTAAGGGCGGCGATTACTGGCGTCAGGCGGTGTTTTATAAAATACTGGTGGATAATTACGAGGCTAAAGACTGGAAGGTAGTGAGCACCGAGTTTGATTTTATTGAGCCCGATAAAAAGAAAAACTATCGCAGGGAAAAAGTGGTAATAAGTCCTGACGATATTACCGAAGTAACCAAACAAATAACCGAGACCTGGCATAAAATACAGCAACGTGATTTTTATACCGGCTGCGGTAAAGAGGATTGTCACTGGTGTAATTTTGTAAAGACCAATAACCTGGCCGTAGCTTTACATACCATAGAAACAGAAGAAAACGAAATTGATTAAACCAAGCGCATGACAAGCAGAGCAAAACAAAAAGCTATTGTAACACCGCCATATAAAATTATTTATCCTGTAAAAGTGGCTAAGAGTAATATTTCCGGCAAAGGGGCTTATGCTTTGCAGGCTATACCGGCGCGTAAAAAAATAGGCGATCTTGGGGGCGTGATCATCACTATGAAAGAAGCCATGCAGCTGGTAAAAGATATCAAGGTGATAAACATGGTGGAGCTGAATGATAAATATGCGTTGAATGCATCGGCCAATCCCAACGATATGCGTTTTATCAATCACTCCTGCGATCCCAATACTTATATGCGGGTATTAAGCAACAGGGTAGAGTTTTATGCCTTGCGGAATATCCGCAAGAATGAAGAGCTGAGTTGTGATTATGGCGAAACCCACCACGAAGGCACATTGCCCTGTAAATGCGGTGCAAAAAACTGTCGTGGTTATATTTAAACAACAACAATGGATACGGATATTTTAGCAATAAGAGAAGTGCAGCCGGGCGATAACAAGGCCCTGGCCGGTTTGATACGTACAGTATTTGAAGAGCATGATGCTCCCAGACAAAATACGGTGTACAGCGATCCTACTACCGATAAATTATATGAATTATTTGATCAGCCGGAGGCCATACTGTGGGTAGCTGTGCTGAACAATACGATTGTTGGCTGTGCCGGTGTATACCCTACGGAGGATCTTCCTCCCGGTCATGCCGAGCTGGTAAAAATATACCTGTCGGCACAAAGCAGGGGCCGGGGCATTGGTAAAGCACTCATCGGTAAGTGTTTTCAATCGGCCAAAGAGCTGGGCTATACTCATTTGTACCTGGAAAGCATGCCGGAATTTGCTACCGCTGTCAGTATGTATCATAAACTGGGCTTCAGGGATCTGCCGGCGGCCATGGGTAGCTCCGGGCATACGGCCTGTAATATCTGGATGATAAAGGAATTGTAATTACCGGCTACCCAGTTCAATTACCACGCAATCTTTTATCTGTGGTCCATCGATCACAAACTTCAACAAGGTGCGTACTTTATGCCAGCCCTGTTTGCCTACGGCACCTGGGTTCATATGTAAACACTGCAGTGCATCATCGTACATTACTTTCAGTATATGTGAGTGCCCGCTGATAAACAATTGTGGTTTGTGTAATTTAATTTCAGGTTTGGTAGCCGGGTTATACTTAGGCGGGTAGCCACCGATATGCCTTATCATCACTTTCACTGCTTCGCAATTAAATACCAGTTGTTCCGGGAAAAGAGCCCTGATCTCCTGCCCGTCAATATTGCCATACACACCCCGCAAGGGCTTCAGCTGCTGCAATTGTTTAATCACATCCAGGTTGCCAAAATCGCCGGCATGCCATATTTCATCACAGGCACTTAATTGCTGCAGGATATTATCATCCATATACCCGTGTGTATCCGATATCAATCCTATGGTTGTCATACGCGGTGAAGGTAATCCAGGATGGCTGATTTTTTATTTATGATTTACGGATTTAGGATTTTATACCCCTGGTACACACCATTAATCATTCATAACTCAACCATGCAGAAAGCAGAAAGTTTAAGGCTGAAAACCCAATGCGAATGCAAAATGAAGGCAAGGCGCTCATTCATAATTCATCATTCATAACTCTTCAAAAGCATAAAGTTAAAAGCTTAAGGCTGAAAGCCCAATGCTGAAACCCAAGAACGGGGGATGTTATTATTCTTAATTCATAATTCAACATTCATAATTCTTAATTCATCAAAAACTTTAAACCTTAAACAGTTTGAACTTCTTGAACCTTTTGAACCTTTCATGCTTTACTTTTGCAAAATGGCAAGGAAAAAGAAAAACGTAGTGTTGCAGCAGGTATTGGTGGAAAACTATGCGGCGGAGGGAAAATCACTGGCCCGCGTAGATGGCAAGGTTATTTTTATTGAACAGGCAGTACCCGGTGATGTGGTGGACATACGTTTGGGAAAGAACAAAAAGGACTGGGCCGAAGGCCGTCCGATACATTATCACAGCTATTCACCCGACAGGGTTACCCCCTTCTGCTCACACTTTGGCGTTTGCGGCGGTTGCCAGTGGCAGATGCTGCCTTATGCAAAACAACTGGTATTTAAACAACAGCAGGTTACGGATCATTTAACGCGTATAGGCAAAGTGGCCCTGCCGCCTATTGCACCTATTGCCGGTGCCAATGAAACAAAATACTACCGCAATAAAATTGAATATACATTCGGCAACAAACGTTATTTAACGGCTGCTGAATTAAATGATGAAACCGCCACCGTGGAAGGCGAATTTGCCGGCTTTCATGCCCGTGGCCTGTTTGATAAAGTGGTGGATATTGATACCTGTTACTTGCAGGAAGAACCAACCAATTTGATACGTAAAGCCGTGAAAGCCTATGCACAGCAAAAAGGTTATAGCTTTTACGATATTAAACAACATCATGGCTTTTTACGTACCATGCAGGTGCGTTTATGCCGCAGCGGCCAGTTAATGATCAATATTGTATTTGGTGAAAATGCACCTAAAAAAATACTGCCTTTACTGCAACATATCAAAGACCTGTTTCCGCAGATAACCACTTTACTGTATACCATCAACACCAAGATGAACGACAGCCTGCACGACCTGGAGCCGGTGGTATTTCATGGTCCGGGTTATGTGATAGAAACCCTGGAACACTTTAAATTCAAAGTAGGGCCTAAGTCCTTCTTCCAGACCAATACAGCGCAGGGCGAAAGATTATACCAGATCACCCGCGACTTTGCCGAACTAACCGGCAACGAAACGGTGTACGACCTGTATTGCGGTACCGGCAGCATCGGCATTTTCTTAAGTGAAAAGGCCAAAAAGATCATCGGTGTAGAAATGATCGCTGCAGCTATTGAAGATGCCAAAGAAAACGCTACCATTAACGGCTTAACTGATACTGCTTTTTATGCCGGTGATGTGATTGATGTATGTAATGATGAGTTCTTTGCGCAACATGGCCGTCCCGATGTGATCATTACCGACCCGCCCCGTGCCGGCATGCACGAAAAACTGATCGATAAAATTTTAGAAATGCGTGCCCCAACGGTAGTATACGTAAGCTGTAACCCGGCCACCCAGGCCCGCGACCTGGCAAAGCTGGATGCCTTATACGCGGTTACCCGCATACAACCCGTGGATATGTTCCCGCATACACTGCATATTGAAAATGTAGTACAATTAAAACTGAGAGAGAATTAGGTGATTAGATAATGAGGTGATTTGGAAATTTGGTAATGAGTCGCCAGGGTTTTTGTCTCCCGAATCTTAGAGCTGAGATCTCAGATCTAAGATCCTCTGCCCCGGTTCCCGTCTCACGATCCGACGGTAATAGTACGTTTGTTGCAAACAAAAAACGCTTGCACAATGCCCAATAGAATTACCGGACGATGCAGTGAGTGACACAACAGGTGATGATAAAAGTGATGCAGCCGGCTACAAAAATCTTAAATCTTAAATCGCAAATCATAAATTCTCTCAAACCACCAGTTTCCCTTTCGTCGATTGCTGAATATGCTCCACCGTTACCCCCGGGGCACATTCCACCAGCTTAAAACCACCTTCAGGCAAAATATCAAACACGCCTAATTCGGTTACTACTTTCTTTACACAACGGATACCTGTTAGCGGCAGGGTGCAGGCTGGTAATAATTTTGATTCACCAGCTTTGTTTACATGCTGCATGGCCACAATAATATTCTCGGCACTGGCTACCAGGTCCATTGCGCCGCCCATGCCTTTTACCATCTTACCGGGTATCTTCCAGTTGGCAATATCACCGTTCTCCGATACTTCCATGGCGCCCAGGATGGTCAGGTTTACCTTGCGTGCCCGTATCATACCAAAGCTCAGGGCCGAATCAAAAAACGCCGAGCCGGGTAAGGTGGTAATGGTCTGTTTACCGGCATTAATATAATCCGCATCTTCTTCGCCTTCTACGGGAAATGGTCCCATGCCTAATAAGCCGTTCTCACTTTGCAATACCACGTTAATATTATCGGGTATATAATTGGCTACCAGGGTAGGAATACCAATACCTAAATTCACATAATAGCCATCTTTCACTTCCTGTGCAATACGTTTGGCAATACCGTTTTTATCTAACATAACTATGTAAGTTATAGGTTTTAAGTAATAGGTTATAAGTAATAGGTTATAAGTAAGCTGTTATAAGTAAGCTGTTAGGCTGAAGTGGCGGACCTTACCGTTCTTTGTTCAATACGTTTTTCGTAATGGTTGCCCTGTATGATACGGCTTACATAAATACCGGGTGTATGTATAAAGTTAGGGTCCAGCTCACCTGGTTCTACCAGCTCTTCCACTTCGGCAATGGTTATTTTACCGGCCATGGCCATCACATGGTTAAAGTTCAATGCCGTTGCACGGTATACCAGGTTACCCATGGTATCACCTTTCCAGGCTTTTACCAGCGCAAAGTCTACCTCAAAAGCTCTTTCCATTAAATACTCTTTCTCTACCCCGTGAAAAGTAAACCTGCGGCTCTCTTTACCTTCGGCTACTTCGGTGCCCACACCGGCGGGGGTAAAAATAGCAGGCATACCATAACCTGCCGCCATACAACGGGTGGCAAGGGTACCCTGTGGTATCAGCTCCACTTCCAGTTCACCGCTTAACATCTGGCGTTCAAACTCGGCATTCTCCCCTACATAGGAGGCGATCATCTTTCTGATCTTTCGTTGCTGTAATAACAGGCCAAGGCCAAAATCATCCACACCGGCATTATTGCTGATGCAGGTAATATTGTTAATGTCCGACCTTACTAATGCTGCAATTAAATTTTCAGGAATGCCGCAAAGGCCAAAACCGCCAACGGCCAGTGTCATGCCGCTTTGTATATCTTTAATGGCTTCGTCTACAGAGTGTACAACCTTGTTTATCATTGGCAAAAATTTATCGTTACGGTGGTAAAGATAAACAATTGTGTTGCACAACTATTTCGGCTGTTATAACTTTACACAACTGTAACAGTTGTAACTCAGGTTAGCTGTTACCTTTACAGCTATTATTGATGATAAACTTTTTATTATGCAGGATATAGATTGGAAACAGGTAGCAGCGCAGTTACGTAAACCGGAGAATGAGGACGGGCTGGCCACAGCGGCACGTATGGAGCAGAACAACGGTGGTATGATCAGCGAAACCATCAAAGTCCTGGCCTTACAATCACATGATACTATCCTGGAGCTGGGCTTTGGCAATGGCGCACATGTAAAACAAATCATGGCTACTGGTGAGGTGCAATATACGGGTGTGGACATTTCTCCTACCATGGTTACGCTGGCAACGAATATTAATAAAGCCTATATAGATGCCGGTACCGTAAACTTTGCCGTAACCGATGGCTTAAGCCTGCCTTACAGGGATAACAGTTTTGCTAAAATATTTACAGTAAACACCCTCTACTTCTGGGAGCAGCCACTGGCTTATGCCAGCGAAATTTACCGGGTGCTGCAGCCGGGCGGTAAATTTTGTCTCTGTTTTGCCGATGCGGCTTTTATGGAAAAACTGCCCTTTGTGCAATACGGCTTTACACTATACACTTTACAGCAGGCTACCGGCCTGTTGACCCAAGCGGGATTTGTAAACATTACGCCGCAGTTTCAGCATGAGGAGCTTATTTCCCCCGGCGCACCCAATACGGTGGAGCGGGATTATATTATACTGCACGCGTCCAAATAGTTAAAACGGTAATTAGGCCTTATTACTGGTCATTACATTAATTTTTAGGTGTAATTTTGCGGCCATGAAAAAATGGGGTATCCTTTTTATTGTTGTTATCACTATTGCCGCCTGTAGCATTGCTGCCAAAAACAAGCAAACGCAACCTGCTGCCATACAGATACCTGCGGGTACATACGAGGATACCCTGCGCTTTTTATATTCCCTGCCTAAGGAACAATGGCCTGCACCCCATATCGATTCAGGAATTGTATGGAAAGAGTTGGGCATTGTACCCGAAAGCCCGTTGAAGCCCTACTTTGATTCCTTAAAGCACCTGATAGCCCTGGGGAATACCTTATTCTTCGACGCCCGTTTAAGCGGCAGCAACCAGATATCCTGTGCCAGCTGTCATGTGCCCGACCTCTCCTGGACCGATGGCCGCGAACGTTCTGTAGGCCATGACCAGCAGGAGAATAAAAGAAACTCACCTACCTTACTGAACGTGTGGTACTACTCCTCCCTTTTCTGGGATGGCCGCAGTCATAGCCTCGAAGACCAGGCCTTTTCGCCCATCAACAGCGAAATTGAAATGCATAGCGATATGCATGATGTGATGACCAAACTCAGGCGTATTGCCGAATACAAGCCTATGTTCGACTCTGCTTTTGGCAGCCCGGATATTACACCGGATCGTTTAACCGAGGCCCTGGCTGTTTTTCAGCGTACCATTGTGAGCCGTAAAGCCGACTTCGATGATTTTTTAAAAGGTAATAAAAGTGCATTAAGCAACGATGCCTTGCGCGGCCTGCACCTGTTCAGGACCAAGGCCCGTTGTATGAACTGTCATAACGGACCCTTATTGACGGATGATCAGTTTCATAATATCGGACTTACTTACTACAAACGTAAATACGAGGATCTCGGGCGTTATAACTTTACCAAAAAACCGGAAGATGTGGGCAAATTCCGCACGCCTTCCCTGCGTGATGTGATCCGCACCCGGCCCTGGATGCACAATGGCCTGTTTGATAATATTGATGGTATACTCAACATGTACAATGCAGGCATGCCCCAGCCCAAACCCAGGGAAGGCGAGGAGGCCGATCCCATGTACCCGAAAACGGACCCGCTGTTAAAAAAGCTGAACCTTACTACCCAGGAGCGCAACGATATTGTGGCTTTTTTAAACGCCATTACTTCGCAGCCGCTTAAATCGCGGATGCCGGTTATGCCTAAATAAATAGAACAGAACAGGGGCTGTCAGCAACAGTGCTGCTATCGGCTGCATACCCGGCTGTACGCTTGTAGTGGCTGCCCGGCCGCAGGCCCTGCACAGCCAGCTACCGCTTTCATCCGGCAGCCCTTCAGCTGTATCACTTTATGTACCAGTACAGTTGCACCGGCAGAAGGTTATAATTATCGTGCAAATGTTAAAGAAATATTATTATCGGCCTGTTTAAGGGTGCGCAGCAAACATTCGCCTGGTAAAAAGCGTCAAATAACTGTTGCACCGGCCGGTTGTTATACCGGTATAGGCCTGGGGCTTGCAGGTGCAAATGATAATGAGTATCTTGTAATACAATCGGTAAACCTGTTAAAAACAAAAAACAAAACAGATCACTACATAATATTTATACAGATGATGTAATGTGAACTGTAATCCAACCCAACAAAAAAGCGATGAAAAAAAATTACTTAGCAGCAGCCTTTCTTCTTTTATTTGTAAGCGCCACTACATTACAGGCGCAGATCAAAATTCCTAAAATTTTAAACAACAAATCATCCGCATCGGGCACCGGCGTTACCGAAGCCGAAGCGGGGCAGGGGGTAAAGGAGGCGCTGACCCAGGGTGTGGTAAATGCGGTATTGAACCTGAATAAAACCGATGGCTTCTTTGGCAGTAATGTATACAAAATGTTTTTACCGCAAGATGCGCAAAAAATAGAAAAAACATTACGTTCTATAGGCCTGGGGGGTGAAGTGGATAAAGCGATTCTGGCCATCAACCGTGGTGCGGAAGAAGCGGTGGGTTTTGCCAAACCTATCTTTATAGATGCTATCAAGGAAATTACGGTAACGGATGCCTTAAAACTGGTAACAGGTAAAGGCAATACCATAACCGAGTTCTTTAAAAGCAAAACCAATACAAAACTCATAGCAGCATTTGCGCCATCCGTAAAAACATCATTGGATAATACCAATGCCACTAAATACTACAGCGATATAGTTAATACCTATAATAAGCTGCCTACTACCCTTAAAAAAGTTAATCCGGATCTTACCTCCTTTGTGGTAGGTAAAACCGTGGATGCTTTATTTGACCAGGTAGCCAAAGAGGAAGCTAACATCCGGGCTAACCCTATGGGCCAGGCATCGGACCTGCTTAAAAAAGTATTTGCCAAATAAGTGTTTTAGTTTTTTGAAATAAACAAAGGCCCGGTCAACTTTGACCGGGCCTTTGTTTATATTATTTTAGTCAACCTCCAAGTTGTTTTAAAACATGTAAATCTTCTTTGGTAGCATTCAGGCAAAGCAATATTTTTTCAATAATAGCGGTGTCTATTCTTTCCTTCTTCTCCAGTTTGGAATAATATTGTTGTGTAAAACCAAGCTTAGCGGCCACTCCTTCCTGTGTTAATTTCTTAATGAGCCGCAGGTTTTGCAAATCGGCGCCAGAAAATTCCATAAATGATTAGCTGTTGGTTAAAAATGGTGTAATGTCACACAACATACATAATCCTTTTAATACAAAATTGTTAATTTTCTCAATTTTTGTGGTGTTTTCCTCATTTGTATATACTGATAATTCTTAATATAATATTTCACTCATAACATAGAATCATACAGGGTTAAAGGCAAACTAACAGAACTCAAAATTTTTAATATAACCCCACTAACTTTTAACGCGATCGATTAAAATAATGAAGTAATACAATAAACTGCTAAATTTTTAGATTGGTTGTAAAGTACAACCTTGAATATTTTGCGATTATGGAAATATTATAAAACTTTAGTCTAACATATTGACTACACTTATAAGGATTGCAATTGAGAACTTTTAACATTTAAATATAGTCACTGAATTTAAATCTTCTTGGGAGTCAATACTGCACATTACCCATTATAATTAACCGTTGTGAAAGAAACTAGGCCAAAAGAACTAAGTTATATTACCTGGAAATGGCTAAAGACATTAGGTCTTAGAATCGACAAAAGTTTTGTTGAACGGGAAATAACTACACATCCGGATTACCCTGCAATTGTTAGTGTGGCAGATTTTTTGGATAGTTACGACTTTTCTTATCAGGCAGTTACAGCAGACCGAGAAAATTTTAACGAGATGCAATATCCCCTATTAGCACATGTTAAAGAACCAGATGGTAATGCTTATTTGACCATAGTGAGTAAAACAGAAGAATGGTATCGCCATACTGATTTGCTTTTGAATTGGTCCGGCATTGTACTTTTCCCGGAAAAAAAAGAAAATTGGAAGAATATAGTTAATAATATTAACTATGACCAATATAGAGAAAGTATTGTTTTATTATTATTTATTGTTCTAACGAGCTATTCTACATACAGGATGCCGGTATTGAATTATGCAATATTTTGCCTACTTAGCCTAGGCGGGATAGTTATTAGCTGGCTAACATTTAAGACAGAATTAGGCTATCAAAATCAAATAGTAAAACAAGTTTGTAATAGTCTAGGCAGTGCGGGTAGTTGTGATAATGTAATGAAATCTCCCCAGGCAAAAGGGATATGGAATATAACTCCGTCTGTTGCTGGGCTGGGGTGGTTTGTTACACAATGGGTATTATTGATGCTGGCAGCATATCTAAGTAATTTTGATATTTTTTATAGTGTATATTTTGTGAGCCTGATTGGAATTGCTGTTAGTGGGTGGAGTATTTATATCCAGAAAATTGTCCTAAGGCAGTGGTGTGCGCTATGTATGGGAATAGTGGCAGTATTAATATTACAAGCTGCTATATCTTTCTCAGGTTTATTTGCTCAATTAAATACAATTACAATTTTTCAAAGTTCTTTAGCAATTTATCTATTTGTCTTTATGGTTATTGTATTGCTAGTCATACAACCCATAAAAAAGATGTTGGAAAGCTGTAACCAAAATAAAAGACTAAGTATAGAACTACGCCGATGGAAAACGGATACTAAAGTTTTTACCGGCCTTTTGGAACAAAATGCCGAGGCAGACTGTACTACCTGGGAGGATGAAATACTTATTGGTAATCTTTCTGCATCAATAAAAATACTAATTATTTGTAACCCTTATTGCGGACCCTGTGCGAAGGCACACAGGAAATTAGATGCTTTAATAGATAGATATCCTGACGATATAAACATGAGTGTTAGGTTTGCTGTTCATTCAAACAGCGATAATCCAGCGACTAATGCCGTAAGAATGTTACTCCAAGCACATAAGCAAAAAAGGTTTAATGATAAAGATATATTAAATGATTGGTTTGATAGAATGATTGAGGAAAAGATATGGATTGAAAAATATATTTGTGAAGATAAATTTGAAAATGATGAGTTACTTTTAAAACATGAACAATGGTCAAATGCCGTAAACATCTCTTTCACTCCAACGATATTCATAAATGGCCGACAAATGCCTAAACAGTATACTGTAGATGAATTAATAATATTATTGCCAGAATTATTGAGTATTACAAAACGGACTTATACCCAAATCAAATAATAACTTTTTGTCGGTAAAACTTTGTAAAATAGTTTTAGCTGCGCCGACAATTTTATCAACAATAACTGTAGCCGCAGCTGTTACAGGTTAATAATTTAAATTTATTTTATTATGAAAAAATTATCAAGGGAAGAACTTAAAAACACTTCTGGCGGTCAACGTCCGGGTGGAGGGGTTCCGCCGGTAGGAACAGTTTGTGATCACACTAGATCACTTTGTTATGAGGCAGAAGGTATAAAATATTACTGTCATGTAGAATATGTTGGTCCTGAGTATTTGGAAGAGTGTTGTTGTGGTCACTATCTGGGTGATGGAAACTGTTATGCCGCTTAGAATAATTAAATGGTAAAGGTATTTTCTTTACCATTTTTGGTTTTTATAGAAAAAAGGATATTTTTTTGTATGGTAATATATAGCCATATATCAAATATCTTTTTTTAACTACCCATTAATAACTTAAAAGAATTTTATTGAGAAGAGAACAACTGACTCCAACCGATACTTTTAAGCTATAACATTATATCATTAATGTTAGTAACACCAAAGAAATATTATATGAACTTTAATTATTGAAGAAAATATTGTTGCGGATGCTATTGATTAACATGGTCGTTTTGTGGGTATAAAAACTGCAGTCTAACTCAAATGCCTCTAAGTATTTATTGACTATTTTTGATTTTATTATGAAAATATTACTATTGAGTATTTTTCTATCCTTTTTTTTCACAAGACTAATGGCACAACAGTCTTTTGAATTATCAGGTTCAGTTTCACTAAAGACAGCGACTATATCATTGCTTACACAGGATTCTGCGATCGATGATATTGACGTTGCAACTAGGAATGGCTGGTATAAACTTACAGGAAAAATAAGTGAAAATTTTGCATATGTATGTTTAGTACTTGAAGATTCTCAAACTAATATCGGCTCATGGTATTTTTTTATTAAACCAGGAAAAATGAAAATTGATATCTCCCTTAACAAAAAGACTGGGAAATATGAACTTTCCTATCATAACATTCCTTTTGTAAATGAAAACCGTGAATATGAAAAACTAAAAACAATTGAAAATTCCAAAAAGCTTAAAATTTTAGAGTTTCGACGCCTTAATAATTACAAAAAGGAAGTGATTGCTGACTCAATAAATGGTGTATATAAACTAATTAATGACGAATGGATAAATACAATGATATCATTTGTAAAAAAAGATTTTAATACGTATATCAATCTTTTCATCTTTAATAAAGAAATAATCAGCAGCCCTATAGGTAGAATACGGTCGTCAGTAGACAGCCTTCTTAATATGTACTATAGTTTTAGTGAAGAGTTAAGAAATACTAAAATCGGACTACATATCGAAACTGAACTGCTAAAAAGAAAAAGAGTCGCTATCGGACAATTCGCTCCTGCTTTTTCCTTTACAGATAGCTTGTTGCATCAATATCGTCTTACGGATTTGATAAAACAAAAATATGTTTTATTATCTTTTTGGGATTCTGGATGCAAACCTTGCATACAATCATTTCCGATGATAAAATCTCTTTATACAAGATATAAGGATGTGCTTGAGATAGTATATGTTTCACTTGACCCTATGGAGGTTACCTGGAAAAAATCTTTGCAAAGGTATAAACTGCCTTGGATTAATACTTGTAATCTTGAGCCATACGTTAAAGATTATAATTTACAGATGCTTTATAACGTTCAGTTTGTTCCACAATACTTTTTATTAAGCAAAGATAGCGAAATTATATATCATAATACCCAATCTGGCGACAACGATGATTATGAAAAACTACAAGAGACAATTAAAAAACTAGTTGAATAGTGTTTTAACAATATATAGAATTAGCGTGTCTTTTTTGAGAAAAACTGGGTTTGACTTTCTTCATTCTCAATAAAACTATTAATAAGTTTGAATAGCTTTTTTTGTTACAGGCAAAGTAGTAAAATGGACTGCGGGCCGACCTGTTTACGCATGATTTTTCACTACTATGGAAAAGATGCGGATATGGTTAAACTGCGCCAGCTTACACAATTTAATAAAGAAGGCGTTTCTTTATTGGGTATTGCCAATGCAGCAGAAAAAATAGGATTTAAAGCAAATGGTGTTGCTATAACATTTGAACAACTGGTAAACAAAGTTGATAGACCTGCTATCTTGCACTGGCAACAAAACCATTTTATTGTATTTTACAAAGTATCTAAAAATAAAATATTTGTTGCTGATCCCGCCAAAGGGTTGATTACTTATACCCCTAACGAGTTTAAAGCAAAATGGCTTAGTGCAGTAGATGAGGTGACCGGTGAAGCTACAGGTATTGCTCTGTTATTGGAACCTACCCCCGATTTTTATGAAGAAAATACCGGTCAAAAAATTAGCACCAAACGTAGCTGGAGCTTTTTATTTAATTACGTATTACAATACAAACGCTTTTTTGTACAGCTGATACTGGCTCTTTTATTAGGTTTATTATTACAACTCCTTTTTCCTTTTCTTACCCAAAGTATTGTAGATGTCGGTATTCAAACCCGCGACCTGGGATATATTACCATTATACTCATTGCCCAGTTAATGCTGTTTAGCGGCCGTATGCTGACCGAGTTTATACGCAGCCGGATCTTACTGCATATCAGCGTTCGTATTAACTTATCCATCCTTTCCGATTTCTGGATAAAGTTAATGCGCCTCCCTATATCCTATTTTGACGCGCAACATACCGGCGATACTCTACAAAGATTGGGTGATCACCGGAGGATAGAAAGTTTTTTAACCGGCACGGCGTTAAACACTGTTTTCTCTTTGTTCAATCTTGTTATATTTTCCTTTATCCTGCTCTATTATAACAGTACCATTTTCATGGTGTTTTTTGCGGGTAGTTTATTGTATTTCCTTTGGATAAAATTGTTTTTGAAATTCAGAAAAAAACTGGATTACGAACGCTTTGATATTGCTGCAAAAGAAAATACGCTAACCATGCAGCTGGTACTGGGTATGCAGGAAATTAAACTGCAAACGGCCACCCAGCTTCGTCGCTGGGAATGGGAAAATGCACAAACAAAATTATTTAAACTTTCCTTTAAAAGCTTATCATTAAATCAATATCAGCAAGCGGGAGCACTATTTATAAATGAAGGTAAAAATATCCTTATCACTTTTATTGTGGCAGGACTTGTGGTAAAAGGGGAATTAACTTTAGGTACTATGCTGGCTGTACAATATATAATAGGGCAATTAAACAGCCCGGTCGAACAATTAATTAGCTTTGTGCAAACTGCACAGGATGCCAATATTTCATTGGACCGGTTAAATGAAATTCATGAAATGGAAGAGGAGGAAAAGCCGGGCCAGATAACTGCATTAACGCTTGACGATAAACCTTCTCCATTTACTGACAGCTATATTACATTTAAAAATATTTCCTTCACTTACCCCGGAGCTGGCAATGAACCTGTATTGCGGAATATAAACCTTCTTATCCCGGAAGGAAAAACAACGGCTATTGTTGGGGCGAGCGGCAGTGGCAAAACAACACTGATAAAGCTATTGTTGAAGTTTTACGACACATACACAGGGGAAATTGTCATTGAACAAAACTCAGATTATGGCAGGCAGGCAATTAATTTCAAAGATATTAGCCCGGAATATTGGCGGAAAACCTGTGGCAGTGTTATGCAGGACGGGTTTATATTCAGCGATACAATTGCCGGTAATATTGCAGTGAGCGATGAACAGCCTGATGTTCAAAAGCTCTTGTATGCCTGTAAAGTGGCCAATATACTGTCATATATCCGAAGCCTCCCCTTGAGGTTTAATACAAAGATCGGAGCAGAAGGGAATGGGATCAGTGCGGGACAAAAACAAAGATTATTAATAGCCAGGGCGGTATACAAAAATCCAAAATATATTTTCTTAGATGAAGCAACAAATGCTCTGGATGCAAATAATGAAAAAAGTATTGTTGAGAATATGAAATCGTTTTTGGATCATAAAACAGTGATTGTTGTAGCGCACAGACTTAGTACTGTAAAAAATGCAGATAAAATTGTTGTATTAGACAATGGAGCAATTATTGAAGAGGGCACACATGAAACGTTAACAGCGCTTAAGGGAAAGTATTACGAGCTTGTTAAAAACCAATTAGAACTCGGAAATTAAGTTATAAATAATCAAACATGGAAAACGAGTTTGATAAGGGAGAAGATATAAAATTAATGAGGAGCAAGCAGGCTACGGAATTAATCAACAGTAATCCGGGGTTCCTGGTACGCTGGGGAATCACCATTTTGTTGTTATTGGCTCTCCTTTTATCGGGAACGACATGGTTTATCCGTTACCCGGATATTGTTAATGCTACCGCAAGATTAAACTCAATCAATGCGCCGAAAGAGATAGTAACTAATATGCAAGGTAAATTAACCCGGCTGTTTGTTAAAAGTGGAGACGCGGTAAAGAAAAACCAGGTAATTGGGTTTATTGAAAGTACCGGTTCTCACCAGCAGGTTATAGACCTGGAAACAGAATTGGATAGCCTGGCCTTTTCCGTCAATCGTCAACCTGCTGTGGCTGTCAGTAATTATTTTATAAGAGCATCTGTTTATAATGCGCTCGGTGATTTGCAGCCGGCTTTTCAAACCTATATACAGGCACAACAAAGCTTCAGCAACTATCTCACCAACGGTTTTTTTGAAACAAAAATGGCTATGCTGTATAAGGATATTATTTTTTTGCAACGGTTGAGAACGGAACTACTGGGACAAAAGGAATTACTTGAGCAGGACATAAAACTTTCGGATACTACATTTATGGCCAACGAAAAACTATTGCAGCAGAAAGTGATCTCCTCCATGGATTACAGGAACGAGAAGAGTAAGCTGTTATCTAAAAAAATGAGCATCCCGCAAATTAATAATGCGGTGATTGCTAATGAAAATCAGGAACATGAAAAAAACAAAGAAATACTGGAACTGCAAAACCAGATTCAACAACAACAGGTATTATTTATACAGGCACTAAACTCGCTTAAAAACCAACTGATAGAGTGGAAAAGAAAATACCTGTTAATATCTCCGGAAGACGGCACCATTACTTTGGCCGGCTTTTTTCAGGAGAATCAAACAGTAAATGCCTCGCAGTTAATATGTTATGTAAATCCTGGGGCTAGTGGTTACTATACAGAAGCAATTATTCCGCAATATAACTTTGGAAAAGTTGATACGGGACAGGAGGTAATGCTGAGGTTTGCTGCTTACCCTTCTGAAGAATATGGAACAGTTAAAGGAAAGGTCGTACATATTAATAATATACCGAGCGATAGCGGTTTTTTAGCTACTATATCTTTGCCTGAGGGTTTGGTTACCAATCATAACAGAAAAATTGCTTACAGGAATGGCCTTACTGCAACCGCAAGTATCATAACTGAAGACCTGCGCCTGTCTCAACGGTTATTAAATACGCTAAGAAAAAACATACAACGATAAAGGGTAAAAACTTTTCTGATTATGATTTTAACCAGGTTTAGTTATTATTTAACCGCTTCCTTCAACGCCGCAACATTCTTCTTTTCACTACCAACGAATATTTGTTTGTTAATAATTACCACCGGTCTTTTCAAAAAAGTGTCCTCCTCCAATATTAATTTTTTGTAATCCTCCTCCTTAAGCTGTTTGTCCTTCAACCCCATCTCCTTGTACTTTAAGGCCCGCCGGCTGAACAGGGCTTCATAGCTTCCGGCCAGGTTCTTCATCTCCTCCAGCTGGGCCGGGGTGATCCTTTCAGTACGTATATCCTGCATGGCAAAATTTTTGTTGGTAATGCCTGTGTCTTTAATAATTGCCTGGCAGGTGGTGCAGTGTGCCAGATGGTATATTTTTTTCATACTATATATTATAAACCTTTAATTTTAGATTTTAAATACCGGGAAAACTTAATAAGTCTCTATGTCGGAAAACAAAGATGTAGTTTTTAGCGAGAAAATAGAAAAGTCCAGCGACTTTAAATTTGGCGCACAGGTAGCACAGGTGTTTGATGATATGGTAAGCCGTTCGGTGCCTTACTACCTCGAAATGCAGCGGATGATCGCCGAACTCGCCGGCTCACATGCCGTAAAAGGTACAGCGGTTTATGACTTGGGATGCTCTACCGGCAGCACGCTGATCAGCATGGACCCCATGGTGACAAAGGATGTAAAGTTTGTTGGTATTGATGATTCGCAGGAGATGTTGAATAAATGCGATGCCAAGCTGAAGGAGCTTGGATTTGATCGGGAATATGAACTGCAATGCGCCGATCTTGGTAAGGATTTCAGCATCAGCAACGCCTCGGTAGTAGTACTTTGTTTAACCCTGCAATTTGTACGCCCCATACACCGCGAACAATTATTAAAAAGAATAGTAGTCGGCTTAAACCCGGGCGGAGTACTAATACTGGTTGAAAAAATACTGGCCGAGGAAAGCCGCTTCAACCGCGATTTTATAGAATACTATTACAATTACAAACGTCGCAATAACTACAGCGACCTGGAAATATCACAAAAACGCGAAGCACTGGAAAATGTATTAATTCCTTACAAACTTTCCGAAAACATTGCCCTCCTGAAAGATGTAGGGTTTTCGCACACGGAAGTGTTTTTTAAATGGTACAATTTTACCGGCATTATAGCAGTTAAATAAATCAATATCTTTTATGGTCAGCATCGGGAACTTCTTTTTTAAGTATCGTAATATCATCTTCATTCTTTTTTACGCTGTTTTATTTGTGCCATCACCCCCGCTTTTTTCAGGTAAATTATTAGGCTCCGATTTTTATATATGGCCTATTGTTTTAGGATTAGTGATCACCTGTCTTGGCCAGGCCATACGCGGCGCTACCATCGGGCTGGCTTATATCGTACGCGGAGGCAAAGAAGGTAAACCCTATGCTGACGGCCTGGTGACCGAAGGCATTTTCAGCCACTGCCGTAACCCTTTATATGTAGGTAATATTTTAATGTTACTGGGTGTAGGTATCCTGGCCAACTCGCTTATTTATGTGGCGGTTATGATGCCGATCTTTCTTTTCATTTACCAGGCCATTGTACTGGCAGAAGAAAATTTTTTACGTTCAAAATTTGGTCCCGGTTATGATGAGTACTGCAGAAATGTAAACCGCTGGATACCCAAACTATCAGGCTTGAAAAAAACTTTCTCGGGCATGCATTTTAACTGGAAACGCTGGATCTTAAGGGAGCATACCACCCAGTTCATCTGGCTATGTGGTATAGCTTTATTATTATTACTGAACTACCCGCAGTTAGATGACCGCGATGACCGCATGGAAGCCCTGGCTATCAGCCTTGGCGGCCTGGTGCTGGTGTATATAACAGTTAGATATTTAAAGAAAACGGGCCGTTTTACCGACAGGTAAACCTTTTTAACAGGCTAGTCGCTATATCCCGTATTGCGTAACATTACACCTGGTTTTTTACCCTTTAATTCACTTAAGGCAATGCCTTTTTGCAATCCCATATCGCAAAGGGTAAGCTCGTGTCCGTAACCAAGGTCTACAAAAACACGGTCGTCAATGATCCAGCCGGGAACGCTGAAGGTGTAACCTTTTTTGGAAAAGCCTAATGGAGTGGTCATATCCTGCTCCAGTTCTATCTTAACCAGGTTGCCATCTTTAAACTTTTTGTAAGATCCTATAATTTTTGCGGGCACATATTTAGCCGGCTTAACCACTTCCAGTGATTTGGCTTCGGTTTCACTTACATCCAGCTGTATTTTACTGAAAGCCGCATCGTTCTCATCTCCACCGGGTTTTACTTTTACCGGCTTATCCGTTGCAAAAACATTATAGCCGAAATTCTTTATATAGATCTCCGGGTATTCAAACAATTCCTTAACCGCAATGATCTTGTATACATAAGCCGCCGTTTCAGGGTTCAGGTTCATCGAAAAGTAATCGGTGCCCTGGCGTTTGATAGCTTTATCAATATTACCGATACCATTATTATAAGCCGCTGCTGCCAGTACCCAGGAGCCTACCTGGTAACGTTTCTTATAAAAATCATAATGAAACCGCAACAGCTTACAACCCACTTCACTGGCTTTAAAAATATCTTCCCGCTCATCTACCACATCATTCATGATCATTCCATACTGTGCCGCAGTAGCAGGCATGATCTGCCAAAAGCCATGTGCGCCGGCATGCGAACGTACCGAAGCCATAAAAGCACTCTCCACAATGGGCAGGTACTTCAGGTCTTCGGGTATATTAAACAGCTTCAGGTATTTTACTACAATGGGGAAATAGGTTTCGGTACGGGCACGTAATGATTTCATATTTACCAGCGGTACCTGTTTGCGGATAACATTCATCAGTTTATCCGCCACAAAACTTTTTTCCAGCGGTATACGTTCGCCGCAAAAAAATACACTGTGCTGGGCTGCTGCCCGGCTGCCTGCCAGTAATAAAAACAGCAATAAAACCGGAAGCGATGTAGTAATACCTTTTTTAGTCAATACTGGCATGGTTAATCTTTTTTCTTTCTCCCCTTTTTCTTTTTCGTTTTTTCGGTGGCTTCGGTGGTGTTATCTTTTACACTCTCGATGGTCTCTACTACTATGGGTTTGGCATTTTTAAACTGTTCCTTATTGTATACTTTTCCATCCAGTACAATATCCAGTTTCTCTTTCTCGGGGCGGCGTTCGCTTATATTAATGTTCACCAGTTCATTATCCTGAATGCTGGCATTGCGGATAACCAGTACAATATGCTGCTCCTGTCCGGGAGGTACTATCGGCATCATTTGCAGGTAGGTGAGGTAGCTCAGTTTTAATATTTTTTTCGGCGAGCCGTCTTCATTATACCAGTATACCATGGTGGCGCCCATTAAAAAGTCGTCCTTACTCTTGTTACTTACTTTTATTTTAAAGTACACATTGGCCTCGTTAAAGGAAATATTCTCCAGTACAAGCGATACGCCGCCGTTTACCGTTTTCTCTGATGTTACGTTCAGGGTGGCCGGTTTGGCGATGAGATCCATGGCATATTTATAATTCTTAATCGTATCGGCTATTAAATAACAATCCGCATTCAGGTAATCCATCTGCATTTTAGGCGGATCAAATACATTAATGCCCTTGCTGCCGTAACGTTCCCATAAACCGGCACGGGAATAGGCTTTCTCTCTTTTCGCTTTTTCCTTTTCTTCCTCTATCTTTTTCAACAAGGCCAGGGCCTCCTCATGTTCTTTTTTCTTACGCTCTTCCTCTGCTTTGGCTTTGGCAACAGCCTCTGCCAGTTTGCGTTCGTCCTCTTTCCGTTTGGCCTCGGCCTTTGCCAGGTCATCGGCTTTTTTCTTTTCGGCTGCAATGCGTTTGTTCTCTGCTTCCTCCGCTTTCAAACGTTCTTCTTCACGTTTTTTGGCGGCAGCTTTGGCAATGGCCTCTTCCTGTGCTTTTTTCTTCCGGTCCTCTTCCTCTTTCTTTTTGGCTGCATCCATACGGGCCTGTGCCAGGGCGGCTTCTTTCTTCTCCTCTTCCTCCCTTTTCTTTTTAGCGGCCGCTTCTGCCTTCTTCCGGTCTTCTTCTTTCAGTTTAGCCAGTTGTTCTTCCAGTTTCCGGTCTTCCTCCTGTTTGCGTTTGGCGGCAGCTTCGGCCAGTTTCTTCTCCTCTTCCTGTTCTTTTACCAGGGCAGCCTGGCGGGCTTTTTCTTCCTCCTCCTTTTTCTTTGCTGCAGCGGCGGCAATACGTTTATCTTCTTCATCGCGGGCTTTGGCGGCAGCTTCGGCTTTCTTACGTTCCTCCTCGGCCTGTTTTTTAGTTTTATCCAATGCCAGTTTATTGGCCTCTTCCTCCTGTTTCAGCAGGGCTTCAATCTTCCTGCGTTCTTCCTCCTGTGCTTTGGCGGCAGCTTCGGCTTTTTTACGTTCGTCGTCTTTTTTCTTTTCTTCCTCCCTTGCTTTGGCTAATTTTTTTTCATTCTCTGCCTGTAAGGCAATATCTTTTTTACCGGCCTCCTCTATTTCCTTTTTGCGTTTAGCGGCGTCAGCTTCCTGTTGTTTGCGGGATGCTGATGCTTCCTGGTCTCTTTCTTTGACCTGTTGCTGCCTTTCCTGTTCCTGCTCCTGTTCCAGTTTGGCCAGTTCTTCTTTATTACTGGCTTTCTGCCTGTCCGCTATTTTCTTTAATTCCTTTAAATTGGCAAAATCATACCATAGGGAAGGGTCCTTATTAATGTCATAATTCTTATTAAAGCTGATGATGAGGTAATGGCTGCGCTTGCCTTCCTGTATGGTAAGGCCAATATTATCCGGAATTTCCTTACCGTCCGCTTTATAGGTAATGGACATGGATTTATCGCTGCGGCCTTTAAGCGCATAAAACTTACTGCCCTCCGGAGTATTAAACTCGGCATTCACTATATCATCATTAAAAACCACAAATGCGGGAGCATCGGCGCCTACCATGATCTTCTGGCCGTTCAGGCTTTGTGTAAAGGCTTGCAGAAAGGAAAAAAAACTAAGCCCCAGTAAAAGACATATCTTTTGAATGGTACGCACAGGCATAAGGTTCTGCTATTTTGTAGCAGGTTTAAAGATACAAAAGCCGCCGAAAAGGAAAAACTAAAAAATAACCCCGGCCACACTTTATCATTACTTTATTTGGGGAAAATTTGAAGTATCATCCCATTTAAGATCTGAGATCTTAAGATCTTAGATATCAGATAGCGTATTGCGGTTTTTATAAAAACTATTTTCACCTATCTTCGCCACCGATTATTACTTACCTAATTTATTACTAACAACACAACTACAGGCTATGCTTCCAAAGTATAAACGTGTACTATTAAAATTATCCGGTGAATCGTTAATGGGCGACAAAAGTTTTGGTATGGACTCCGATGTTATTGCCCAGTATGCCCGTGATGTAAAATCGATAACCGAGTTGGGCGTGCAGGTAGCCATTGTAATTGGCGGTGGTAATATTTACCGCGGTATGAACGAGGCCGAAACAGGTATTGAACGTGCTCATGGCGATTATATGGGTATGCTGGCCACCGTTATCAATGGTATGGCTTTACAGGCTGGCCTTGAAAAAGTGGGTGTATATACCCGCTTGCAAAGTGCTATTAAAATGGAACAGATCGCGGAACCTTATATCCGTCGCCGTGCCATCCGTCACGTTGAAAAAGGACGTGTGGTGATCTTTGGCGCCGGCACCGGTAACCCTTACTTTACTACCGACACCGCAGGCTCATTACGTGCCATTGAGATCAATGCCGATGTAATATTAAAAGGCACCCGTGTAGATGGTATTTACACTGCCGATCCGGAAAAAGACCCCACAGCTACCAAATACGGCACCATTACCTTCCAGGAATGTTTAAGTAAAAACCTGCGTGTAATGGATATGACTGCCTTTACACTCTGTATGGAAAATAACCTGCCGATCATTGTTTTTGATATGAACAAGGAAGGCAACTTACGCAGGGTGGTTACCGGCGAAAAAGTAGGAACATTAGTTAGCTAACATAGTACAAACCCGGCCCCAAGCCGGGTTTCCTTTTCCGGGTTACCGGCTGTATAGTTAATGGGTGCCCCGCCGCTCCGTTTTACCTGCTGCCTGCCGGCTTTTATGGCCAAACCTGCCGGGGAAAGGAAATAAATAATTATGCAGAACCTGTAACATGTTGATTTACTGAATTTTAATTGATCTTGTAGCCTTAATTTTCATTAACATATAAATATTATCCGTGCTATGCAAGGGTTTTATACCTTTGTGCACTTTTACAAACCGGTAAAAATATGTCTGACGTACTGCAACGCATTGATAAAACCAGGCTTCCGCGCCATATTGCCATCATTATGGATGGTAACGGGCGTTGGGCGAAGGAGCAGGGGCAAGACCGGCTTTTTGGACATTACCAGGGCGTGGAAAGTGTAAGAAATATTGTGGAAGGCTGTGCTGAATTAGGTGTGGAATACCTTACCTTATATGCATTTTCTACCGAAAACTGGGACCGCCCCGAATATGAAGTAAATGGCCTGATGGAACTGCTGGTCAATACTATCAGGAAGGAAGTGGAATCTTTACATAAGAACAATATCCGGCTGCGCATGATCGGCGACTTTGATATGTTACCCGAATCGGCACAGCAGGAGTTGAACGAGGCGCTGGACATGACAAAAGACAATACCGGCCTGAACCTGGTAATGGCTTTAAGTTATAGCGGTCGCTGGGAACTGGCCCATGCCGCCAAAAAAATTGCCCAAAAGGTAAAGGAAGGCTCCCTGGCTGTTGAGGATATTACGCAGGAAGTATTGCACCGGCACCTGGCTACGGGGGAGTTTCCCGATCCGGAACTGATGATCAGGACAAGCGGGGAGTACCGTATCAGTAACTTTTTGTTATACCAGTTAGCCTATGCCGAGCTGTATTTTACCAACGTGCGCTGGCCCGACTTCAGGAAACAAAATTTGTACGAAGCCATTGAGGACTACCAGTTAAGGGAAAGACGCTTTGGTAAAACCAGTGAACAGGTATAAACTAAATTAATATAAGAATTACAGCCTGTCGGCAGCTGCAAAGGGCCAATGATAGGTTTTAACAAACACTTACGATATTTACTGTTAATTTGCCGACGCAAGAATAGGGTTTAAACATGTTTACTTGCTTAGGTTTAACAAACTAATTGTTTAAAGGTTTGCATTTAACGTGAATAATCAGACCTACTTGATCTATAAAAATGAGACTACGTTTTTTATTTAAGGCCGGTGCCATTGCAACTTTCTTTGCATTTTTATTAATGCAAACCACTGCAGCACAAGTGCAAACCGATACACTACCTCCCACCTCCCTTGATCCCAAATTATTGGAGTGGCAGAATGCCCGCTTACCCAGGGAGTACACCGTGGCCGAAATACGGGTACAGGGTATCAAGCACCTGGACACTGCCATTGTACTGTCCATTTCAGGATTACAGGTAGGCGACAAATTCCGTCACCCCGGTTCCGATATCTTCTCAAAAGCGATCACCAATCTCTGGAAACAAAAACTTTTCTCCGACGTAGATATTTATATTACTAAAATTGTTGACGATAAAGTAAGCCTGGAATTAAATGTAATGGAGCGTCCGCGCCTGGGCACCATTAAATGGCATGGCATTAAAAAATCTGATGCCGACGAATTACAGGGTAAAATTGCACTGGTAAAACAAACCCTTATCACCGAGCACATGCGCCGGAACATCAACGAGGTAACCACTAAATTTTACCAGGAAAAAGGCTTCCAGAACGTAAAAATAAGGGTAGAGGAAAAACCTGAAGCCAACTATGTTAATACCAATGCCTTAAATATATATGTAACCAAAGGCAAAAAAGTAAAAATTGACGGGGTAAGTTTTGTAGGCAATGAGTCGGTTGACGAGATGAAGCTGAAAAAGCAAATGAAGGGGACCAAAGAAAGAATGAGGATCTCTTTATACCCTACCGAACATAAAAACCCGTATGGTGCGCATGAAGAGGTGACCTTTAAGGAATACCTGAAAGATTACGGCTTCCTGTCCTTTACCAAAACCCGCCGTATACTGGACCCCTACCTGCGTGTCCGTTTTGGTAACGGTAAATACAACCCGGTTAAATACGAAGAGGACAAGGATAAGGTATTAAAATATTATAACTCCTTAGGTTTCCGTGATGCACAGATCATAGCCGATACGGTTACTGCCAGCGGCAACAGTTTATATGTTGACCTGAAAGTATCTGAAGGCCGTAAATACTACTTTGGTAATATTACCTGGAAAGGTAATGCCAAATATGGCGACTCTATCCTGAACAGGATACTGGATATCCGCAAAGGTGATATTTATAACCTGGACATCTTAAATAAAAGACTGGGTAAAGAACAATCCACCGATGGCGGTATGGATATCCAGGGTCTGTATATGGACGATGGTTACCTGTTTTACCAGGCCGATGCCATTGAAACTGCGGTATACAATGATACCATTGACCACGAAATACGTTTACGTGAAGGTCCGCAGGCCCGTATTAAAAATGTTACCATTGCCGGTAACGACCGTACCAAGGACCATGTTATACGCCGTGAGTTAAGAACAATGCCGGGTGAACTGTTCAGCCGTTCGGATATGATCCGCTCTATCCGTGAGCTGGCCAACCTGAACTACTTTAACCAGGAATCTATTAACCCGGTACCTGTACCAAACGCGGATGATGGTACCGTGGATATTAACTGGAAACTGGAGGAAAAATCATCCGACCAATTGGAGCTGTCTGCCGGTTGGGGTGGTGGTATCGGTTTAACCGGTACGCTGGGTGTTACCTTTAATAACTTCTCCATCCGTAATATCTGGAAAAAAGAATCATGGGATCCGTTGCCAACAGGCGATGGTCAGAAACTGAGCCTGCGTGTACAGTCAAATGGTGCGGCCTTCCGTTCCTATAACTTCTCATTCACCGAGCCATGGTTAGGTGGCAAAAAACGTAACTCGCTTACACTGGCTTACAATAACAGTAAGTACACCAATAGCTTTGACCCATACACCGGCCGTATTGACCGTAAACGTTCGGATACTACATACTTAATTGTAAATGGTATTTCAGCGGCATTCGGCAAACAGTTGAAATGGCCCGATGACTTCTTTAACCTGGTATTTACTGCCAGCTTCCAGCAATACAAAATGCGGAACTACCCGATCTTCGAGGGTATTAAAGATGGTACATCCAATAACTTAAGCTTTAAAATTGCTTTACAGCGTTCTTCTGTATTCGACCCCATTTTCCCACGCAGTGGTTCTAACCTAATGGCCAGTGTACAGTTTACGCCGCCATACTCGGCCTTTAACCCCAACCTGGTAAACTCCAGTAACCCGTATAAAACACCGGAGTACCATAAATGGAGGTTCAATGCAGAATGGTATATGCCTATCGGCCGTGCCATGGGCGCCGACAAGGATAAACAGTTTGTGTTAAAAATTGCGGCCAAATATGGTTTCATGGGCCGTTACAACAAAAAACTGGACTACTCACCGTTTGAAAGATTCCAGGTGGGTGATGCCGGTCTGACCAACAACTTTGGTCTCCTGGGTTACGATATCGTGGCGCACCGCGGATACCCTGTTTACGACAACTCCGATCCTACGGTTAACCCCGATCAGCAAAACGCAACCAGGTTCTTTACTATCTTTAATAAATACCAAACCGAGTTAAGGTACCCCTTAGTAACCAACCCGGGTAGTACCATCTATGGTCTGGCATTCTTTGAAGCAGCAAACGGCTGGTACGATTATAAAAGTTATAACCCCTTCCGCTTACGCCGAAGCGTGGGTGTTGGTATGCGTTTCTTCCTTCCAATGTTCGGTCTGTTAGGATTTGACTACGGCATTGGTCTTGACAGGATGCAACCCGGCCAGGGGCTTAAAAATGCTACCCGCTTTACCTTTATGTTAGGGTTTGAGCCGGAATAATAGTAGTTGTTTAACCAATCATGGTACGATAATTTATTTTATAAAAAATTAAACGTATTGGATATGAAAAAATTGATGTTTGTTTTCGGGTTTGTACTGGCTGTACTGTTCACTGCCAGCGCACAGAAATATGCGATCATTGACACCCGTTATATTTTAGACAAAATGCCTGAATATGCCGCAGCCCAGAAACAACTGGATGCCGTAGCGGCCGGATGGCAAAAAGATATTGATACCAAACAATCGGACCTGGACCGTATGTACAAGGCTTACGAGGCCGAACAGGTAATGTTAAGCGACGATTTAAAGAAAAAACGCCAGGACCAGCTTTTTTTAAAAGAAAAGGAATTAAGGGAATTGCAAAGACAACGCTTTGGTTTTGAGGGCGATCTGTTTAAAAAACGCCAGGAACTGGTAAAACCCGTACAGGATAAAGTGTACAATACCGTTCAAAAAATGGCCACCCAGCGGGGTTACGATTTTGTGTTGGATAAAAGTGAAGGAATTACCGTTATATTTGCCGACCCTAAGCTGGACAAAAGTGATGATGTGCTGAAAGAGCTAGGTATAAAATAACAGGGTAGCAGGTTTAACTGCCATCCCGAATTGTTAAAATAAATTTATAAGCAACTTTGCCGGTATGGGGGTTGTCTTTAAACCAAAATAAACTAAACAAAAAATCACAACAAAATGGCTTCAGCCATTTGTAAAAAAGAAAAATGATGAAAAAAATGAAAGCGCTGGCCTTAGCCGCTGTTTGTTTCTTTGCTTTAGCTTCCGGCTTACAAGCTCAAACTACCAAGATCGGTTACCTCAATATACAAACAGTAGTTGGACATATGCCTGCTGCTGCAAAGATCGACTCTCTGTTAGATCGTTATCAGATTGATACCATTGGTGCAGAAAGAACAAGAATTGAAGAAGACTTTAACTACAAAGACAGTATTTTAAAATTAGACGATAGCCTGAAAAAAGTACCGGGTGGAAGAGTAATGCCTGAAAGCGTACGTAAACAACACGAAAGAGATGTACAGCAATTGTACATGACCCTGGCACAATGGCGTCAGGTGGTTGACGAAGCGGTACAAAACAAACAACAGGAACTGGTAATGCCTATTTACCAGGAAGTAATGGCAGCCGTACGTGCCGTAGCAAAAGAAAAAGGTTACACGCATATTATGGATGAAACAGCCTTTCTTGTAAAACCTGATGGCGATAATATTATTAAAGCAGTGGCTGATAAGTTAAAAATAACCATCGCCCCGCAATTCTTACCGGGTTATAAACCAACCGCCCCGGCCATTAAATAAAAAACTTGTACCCCGATAATACATCGGGGTATTTTTTTGCCTTTTAATCCATACTGCTGCCTTAATTTTATTGCATGCAACAACAAGCAGCACCTATTGGTATTTTCGATTCCGGCTATGGCGGCTTAACCGTTATGCAGGAAATAGTAAAAGCGCTTCCTCAATACGATTATATTTACCTGGGCGATAATGCCCGCACGCCATACGGCAACCGCTCTTTCGATACTATTTACGAATACACCCTGCAGGCCGTGAACTGGTTCTTTAAACAGGGCTGTCAGCTGGTCATCCTTGCCTGTAATACGGCTTCGGCCAAAGCCCTGCGTACCATCCAGCAAAAAGATCTGCCCATCATAGCCCCCGACCGCCGGGTACTGGGCGTAATACGGCCAACAACAGAAGCTATCGGCAGCTTTACCCATACTAAAGAAGTAGGTATTGTAGCCACAAAAGGCACGGTTAATTCCAACTCTTACCCCATCGAGATCAATAAATTTTTTCCGCAGGTAAAAGTTTACCAGCATGCCTGCCCTATGTGGGTACCACTGGTAGAGAACAATGAACATGAAAAACCCGGCGCCGATTATTTTATTCAGCAGGATATAAATGCCCTGCTTACCGCCGGACCAAATATTGATGTACTCCTGCTGGGCTGTACCCACTATCCTTTATTAAAACAAAAAATAAAGCAATACTTACCGGCACAGGTACAGCTGCTGGCCCAGGGCGAAATTGTGGCCCAAAGCCTGGTACAATACCTGCAGCGCCACCCGGAAATAGAGGCTGTTTGCAGTAAAAACGGCAGCCGCAGTTTTAATACCACCGACGATACCACCGATTTTGATAACCATGCCGTTATCTTTTATGGTGAAAAAATTGATTCTCAGCATGTTATTTTATCATAAACCCGGGTACAAAGCCACTGCGCTCAAACCCCGGTACCGGCATTTTTACTTTTTCATTTTTACTTTTAAATTAAACTAATTTACCTACCTTTGCCATCCTTTCACAAACAACGGGTGTGGTGACCTGTTGTTGGAAATATTGAAACCGGCATGTTCTCCCGTGCCATATTCAACAACGTGAAAAAGTAAAAAATAAAATGAAACGTACATTCCAACCTCATCGTCGTCGTCGTAAAACAGTTCATGGCTTCCGTAAACGTATGGAAAGCGCTAATGGTCGTAAAGTATTAGCCAGCCGTCGTGCAAAAGGCCGTAAAAAACTGACCGTTTCTGACGAACGCAGATTAAAGTAATCATAGTAACTTACTATACATGTGCTGATAGCTCTGGTTCATCCGGGGCTATTTTTTTGCACCCTTAATATATATTAGTTTTAACGGCGCATGACCCCGCAACCTACATATACCTTAGGCAAACATTTACGGCTTAAAAGCCGTAAGAGTATCGATGCCATTTTTAAAACGGGGCAAAAAATAAACGCTTCACCCTGTAAGGCCTTCTTCATTATACAACCCTTTACCGGCAAAAACAATCCCGGTGTACAGTTTGGGGTGGGGGTTTCCAAAAAGTATTTCAAACATGCGGTTGACCGTAACCGCATCAAAAGACAAATGCGGGAAGCCTGGCGCTTACAAAAAACGGCATTGCAGGAATTGCTGGTACAGCAAAACCGCCGGATGGAAGTCTTTGTTATTTTTACCGCCAACGAGCTACCCGAATGGCAGCTGGTACAGGAAAAAATAGCGGTTCTATTAAATAAACTATTACATGAAGCCGGTAAAATTCATACTAAAACTGCTTAGCTACCCCTTTATTTTCATTATAAAGCTATACCAGTGGGTCATATCGCCCTGGTTTGGCCCCAAGTGCCGTTATACCCCCACCTGTTCACATTACGCCATTGAGGCGTTTAAAAAACATGGGGTGTTCAAAGGTTTCTGGCTGGCCGTAAAACGTATTGCCCGTTGTCATCCCTGGGGTGGCAGTGGTTACGATCCCGTCCCTTAATAATTTGGGGCTGTCAGCTGCTGTAACACCGTTCAGCTACAGTTCCCGCTGTCCGTTATACCTTTGTTTCACTTCGGTGCCACTTCCATCGGGCAGCCCGTCAGCAGTATATCCCTGCTCGTCAACCCGCTTGCAACGCGGTCCATCTTATATTTGTAAAAATACCCCGTATGATCTATGCTTTCCAGGGCCATGTGCCGGTAGTACACCCTTCTTCCTTTGTTCATCCGCAGGCGGCAGTAACCGGGCAGGTGGTGATCGGTAAAAAATGTTATATCGGTCCGGGCGCTGCAATCCGTGGCGATTGGGGTAAGATCATTATTGAGGATGGCTGCAATGTGCAGGAGAACTGTACCATTCACATGTTTCCCGGGGTAACGGTACACCTGCATAAGGGTGCCCATATTGGCCATGGCGCTATCATACATGGGGCAACCCTTGGCAAACACTGTTTAATAGGCATGAATGCCGTTATTATGGACGAGGTAGTACTGGGCGATGAATGTATTGTAGGCGCTTTATCCTTCATTAAACAGGGTGAAACTTATGCCAAACGCAGCCTGATTGTGGGCAATCCGGCCAAAATGATCAAAAAAGTAAGTGCCGAAATGCTGCAATGGAAAAAACAGGGTACAGCCATTTACCAGCAGCTGCCGCAACAGTGTAAAAACAGCTTAATTGCCTGTGAGCCAATGACTGAACCAGCTAAAACCTCCGGTAAGCCTACCGGCATCGTGTATAAACCGTGGAAAAATACGCAAATAAAAAAGTGATTTTACTCAAGAAATATCGTAAAAACTTGCAATATTACTTTTTTCATTCTAATTTCGTTATTGTATTCAAAAATTGCTAACCACAATTCCGGTACTCAACCTAAGCACCACTTAGGGAATTACAATCTCAACATCCTGTTGATACACCAAAAAACATCCTCTCTCCTTCAACTACCATCTTTCCCTATTCTGTAATTCAAACCCTAAGAGTATGAAATTAGCTTTACCTATTGTAAAAGCTGGTCTGTTTGTACTTGCTTTTACATTTCTTCAACCCCAAACCCGTGTTTTTGCACAGGTAATACGTGCTTACGGTGCACCCGTATATTCCGAAAATATCCGCGGCAGCCACACTATGTTTGGCAATACCATCCTTGGCGGTTCGGCCACGGTAATGAATGAATGGCAGGCTCCCACCAGCACTAATGGTTACCGTACCAGCGAAAGCGGTAATGATAATACCGATATGCAAAATATTGATGTGGATGGCACCATTGCCGCTACTACCTTTATCAGCTACGGCGCCAGTTGGAAGTACTCCAACGGCACAGCCGCACCTGCCGATAACGGCGGCTTTAACTGGACCCAAACCGGTTACAGTGATGCCTCCTGGTCAGGACCGGCTGCAAGTCCTTTACGCCGGGGTACCGGCAGCGGGGGCACCACCCTGGCAGCAGACAGGAATACCAATTATTTCAGAACTACTGTCAGCATTACCAACCCGGCATCCTTCCAGAATTTTGTAATGACCCTTCAATATGATGATGGTGCCGTAGTATATGTAAACGGTACCGAAGTGGGAAGAGTTAGTATGCCTGCCGGCGCTGTGAACTTTAGTACACTGGCATCCACCTGCCGTAACTCCACTGATGGCGATGGTACCATTACCATTCCTTCATCGGCGTTTGTAAACGGTAATAATGTTATTGCCGTAGAAGTGCATCAGGGCAGTGGTTGTAATGCCGATGTATACTTTAACCTGCAGTTACAGGGCAATGCCATCAATACCTTCAACTCATCATCTGCCGACCTGGTTTTACCTGCGGGCATTACCAACCCCACCATTAAATTTGCCCGTTTATATTGGGGTGGCCGTATTACTACCACCGATCTGGGTACCGATGATGTTAATGTGCGTACTGTAAAGATCAGGAAGGCAAGCGGTGCTTACCAAACCATTACGGCTCCTGTATCACAGGTTGATAAAGTAGCGATACCGGGTACCTCGGCAACCGCCTACCAGGCTTATTTTGATATTACGGCTTTTGTTAACGCCAATAAAGCCGGAAGCTATACAGTTGCCAATATAAAGCTCAATACCGGCAGTACCGGCGGCGGCGGCGGTAACTTTGGCGGCTGGACCATCATGGTAGCTTATGAGGATGCCAATGCTACTTTCTCTAATATCCGTATCTACGACGGCTTTATATTGGTAAGCAACTCCTCTGCACCTACTTCACAAACCATACAATTATCGGGGCTTAATCCTTCTTCTGCTTTTGCAGGCCAGGCCGACGCCCATATGTCCTTCTTTGCCTGGGAAGGCGATGCTAACCTGGGAGCTACGGCTACCAACCCTGCCGGTGATTATGTGAAGCTGAACAATGTAGTGGTAAGCGACGCGTTAAACCCCGCACAAAATTTCTGGAATGGTACTATTACCCGCAACGGGCAACATGTTACTACTAAAACCCCCAACTATATTAACCAGATGGGTATTGATATCGACGATATCAATATAGGCAGCGGTTATAATATTACGCCGGGTATGACCAATATGAGTGTTGAATTCGGTACCGAGGCCGATCAGTATTTCCCCAGTGTATTCGGTATTTCCATGGCGGCCAATCCACCGGCTGTAATACTCGATAAAACAGGTACCATCACAGGTCCGGGCAGCGCAACCGGCTTATTATACCCTGAAGAAACCATTACCTATATTCTTTCGGGTAAAAACAATGGCCTGGGTAATGCTATCAATAATATAGTGGTAGATACTATACCGGTAGGCTTAAACTATATAGCCAACTCCATGTTCATTGGTGGGGCCAGTGGTCCTCAAACCCCGTTAACCGATGCTACCGGCGACGACCTGGGATATTATGCTTCCACCGGCGGTAAATCATGGGTTAAGTTTTTTGTGGGTACAGGCGCTACCGCTACACAAGGCGGTCTGTTAACTCCGGGACAAACTTATTCCGTAGGCTTTAAATGCAAAACACCCACTTATGCCACTCCATGGATATCGGTATCCAATACCGGCCGTATTTATGGCAATAATGCTTCCGACAACCAGGCTTTTACCGATGATGGTACGTATATATTCGGCCCCGGTAATATTATGTTACCTGTTACGCTTACCGAGTTTAAAGTAACCCGCGATGGTAATACGGCACAGCTTAACTGGATCACTGCCGGTGAGCTGAAGAATGACCGTTTTGAAGTGGAAAGAAGTACTGATGGTTTAACCTTTAACAAAGTGGGTGCACTGAACGGTAAGGGTACTACTGATATAAAACAATATTATAATTTCAACGATAACTTACCTGCAGGCAATAGTATTGTTTACTATCGTTTACGCATAGTGGATTTTGATGGTAAGAGCACGTTCAGTAAAATAGTAATGGTGCGCCTGTCCGGCACTACCACCTTAAATGCTATTTCGGTATTCCCCAATCCTTTTGTATCCAACGTTAAATTACAGTTGAACAGCCGTACCGAAACTGAAATAACTGTACGTGTGGTAAACATGCTGGGTCAGCAGGAACTGGTACGTAAAATAGGCGTGCAGCCTGGTGAAAACATCATTGTGGTACAGGATCTGCAGAACTTAAAAACCGGTAACTATGTGCTGGAAGTAATTACCGGAGATGGTAAAACCACGCATAAAATAACGAAGAAATAAAACTACTTAGAATAAACAACAAAGGCCTCCTGGTATTTTTCAGGAGGCCTTTTTATGTGTAATTACTTAGCGCACAATATTAACGATCAAAAAGCTTGTCTGGCATGGCATTGCCTGCCAGAAATATTTGGGGCTTACCAAAAAATGGGTGTAACTTAACAGACCAATTATAACCTCAATAACCGCTTATGAAGCTATATCTACCCCAATTATTTATTGCTACCGCTTTTATTGGTTTATCACCTGCACTGTCAGGGCAAAACGACCGGTTTGCCTATGCTATTACCGATGTACAGCAGGAAGGGTTTAACTGGACCACTTTACGTAAGCTGGATCTTACTATCAATACCTATAGTGATGTATTGCTGCAGGGAAACAACCCGCAGACTGTATTATATAATGCAGCCGATAAAAAACAATTAACACCACAGGTAGATAAAGTATATGGCAGCCTGGCCAACGCTGCTTTTGTAAACGGTGTGGCGGCCCTTGCTTATGATAAGGCAAACAACCGCCTTTGGTTTACCCCCATGTTAATTGACCAGTTAAGGTATATTGATTTAAGCACCATGCAGGTATATGTAACCGGTAAACCTTTAACAGGCATTGCACAAAAAGCAGCAGACCAAAGCGATATTATTACGCGTATGACCATTGGTAACGATGGGTATGTATATGCCATTAGTAATGATGCTAAAAAAGTATACCAGGTAAGTGCTTCTAAAAAGAAAGGTATTACCGTAACCGACCTGGGCCAGCTGGTAGATGCGCCGGCCAATCAATCAGTTTCTATTTATAATAACTGTACCAGCTATGGTGGTGATATGGTGGCGGATGATGATGGTAACCTCATCATCCTATCGGCCCGTAACCATGTGTTTAGTGTAAATACACAAACCAAAGTAGCTACTCACCTGGGCGTGGTTAGCGGGCTGCCGGCAAGTTTTACCATGAACGGTGCAGCAGTAAGTGCCGATGGAAAAAATATTGTGATCACCAGTGCTACCGATAACAGCGGTATTTTTCAGCTGAATATAAAAACCATGACCGCCACTGCGTTAACCACAACGGCAAAACCCTGGCGTACATCGGACCTGGCCAACAGTAATATACTCCGTTCCGGTAAAAAAGAATTTGGTACACCGGATATGCTGGCTGTAGTAAATGATAAAACAACGGGCAATACAGGTGTAGAGGTATTTCCCAACCCGGTAACCGAAAAAACATTCACCCTGCAGCTGAAAGATATACCTGCCGGTGTGTACACGGTAAAGGTATTGGACGGCGGCGGTAAACAGGTAATGCAGCGCACCGTTAACAGCGGTGGTAAAGTACATAACCAGCAGCTTAGTTTACCTGCTATTACTACATCGGGTATTTATTTGTTGCAGGTAATTAATAACGATAAACACACCATCTATTCCCATAAATTAATGGTGCAATAAGTTAACGCTTACTGCGCTGTTCCGCCGGCCCCGTAAGGCCGGCATTTTTATTTGTATGATAATGTGGGACTACTGGTAGGCTTTTTGCGATAATAGTTGCTTAAGCTGGTAATACAGCTGAAGGGCTGCCCGATGGAAGCGGCACCTCGCTGAAGGTTTGGGGCAAGGACTGTGGCGAAGTACAGCGTACAGCGGGAACTGTAGCCGATAGTAGTACTAAAGCCGATAGCCCCAGATTGCAGGCAGCTGTTGTGTGATTAGTTTTAAATTGATGAAACATATATGCTGTATTTTGCCAGCAGCAATTTTATTTTATAATGATTGTTTTATGTGGGTTGCATAAACCCGTTTATTACAGAGATAACTGTTAAAATTATAGGCGTAAATGCTGATTTACAGGAGGTCAATGGGTTAAAAACAGTAATTTTATTTTTTTCGTAAACACAGGAAAGTTATATCATGAGGTTATACAGGTTGCTTATTGTATGTTTATTGGTAACGCCGTTTTTTTCGGCGGCACAGTTTAAAAGTAATTTACCTGCCCAGGCATGGGTAGATAGTGTTTTTCAATCGCTTACTCCGGAACAACGCATTGCGCAGTTAATGGTGGTGCGGGCACACTCCAACCTGGGGGCCGATCATGTGGCCAAAGTGGTCAATGATATTAAACAATACAATATTGGAGCCCTCTGTTTTTTCCAGGGAGGTCCTGTAAGGCAGGCCAACCTCACTAACTATTACCAATCCATTGCACAAACCCCCATTATGATTACTATTGATGGTGAGTGGGGCCTGGGCATGCGGCTGGACAGCGCCATTAAATTTCCTTACCAGCTTACACTGGGCGCAATGAGCGATACTGACCTGGTATACCAGTTAGGTAAAGCGGTAGGCGAACAATGCAAACGTATTGGTGTGCATGTAAACTATGCACCGGTGGTGGATATTAATAATAATCCCAACAACCCTGTTATCGGCTTCCGTTCTTTTGGCGAAAATAAATACAAGGTTACCAGCATGGGTATTGCCTACATGAAAGGCATGCAGGATGCAGGTATTATGGCCTGTGCCAAACACTTTCCCGGTCATGGTGATGTAGATGTGGATTCACATTACGACCTGCCGGTAATAAAAAAAGTACGCAGCCAGTTAGACTCTATGGAGCTATACCCCTTCAGGGCCATTGCCAATGCGGGTATAGGCAGCGTGATGGTAGCGCACCTGTATATACCGGCCATTGATAATACGGCCAACAGGGCTACCTCCTTATCCAAAAAAAATATCACCGGCATTTTAAGGGAAGAGATGGGGTATGACGGCTTAACCTTTACTGATGCACTGGAGATGAAAGGCGTGGCCAAATTCTTTCCGGGTGGAACCATTTCAGTGGAAGCATTAGCAGCCGGCAACGATATGTTATGTTTACCGGAAAGTGTGCAGCAATCTATTGCCGCTATTAAAAAAGCCATCACGGATGGTAAGCTTAGCTGGGATGACATTAATGCCAAGTGTAAAAAAGTGCTCACCGAAAAATATAAACTGGGCCTGCAGAATATGCAGCCGGTAAATACCACCAACCTGTTAGAAGATATTAATGTGGCAACCAACAATATCCGTAAAGCGGTTGCTGAAAAATCGCTGACAGTACTGAACTACGTGGTAAAAGATAATTTCAGGAACGACTACTTTAAATTTCCTTTAAAGCAGGGAAACAAAGTAGCGTATGTGGTTATTGGTAACAATGCGGATAATACCATTACACAAAGGTTAAAGACCGATCTGAATGCCGATGTATTCTTCTTCTCCTATAAAGACGAAGTAAGTAAGGGCGGCACTATTTTAAAAGCCATTACCAATGGTAAGTACGATGCGGTGATAGTGGGTATACATGATATCAGAACAGGCCGTGCCAATAACTATGGCATCAGCAAAAATGCCGTAAAATTCTGGCAGCAGTTAAATAACCGCCGTGCTATTACCATGGTGTTTGGTAATGTACTGTCAGCGGCCAACTTCTGTACGGCTAAAACATTAATAGCCTGTAATGAGGATGATGCCGTATTCCAGAACACGGCAGCTGACTGGTTGCAGGGCAGGTTTACCGCTACCGGCAAACTACCGGTACGCGTATGTAACTATAAGGAGGGGCATGGCATTGTCCTTCCTGCATCGGGTGATGTCACACTTTTTCCGATCGGCGATGAAAGGTTTGCAGCAATTGATTCCATCGCCAATGACGCAATTGCTAAAAGGGCTTTCCCCGGTTGTGTGGTACTGGCTGCCAAAGACGGGCAGATTGCTTATTACAAAGCTTTTGGTAACTACCAGTACGAAAGCGGCTCCCTGCCTGTACAGTTAGAAAGCATTTTTGACCTGGCATCGGTAACAAAAATATCGGCCACCACGGTTGCTGTCATGAAGTTATACGAAGAAAAAAAACTCGATCTAAAAAAAAAATTATCTGACTACCTGCCCTGGGTAAAAAAAACGGATAAGGCCAATATTAAAATACAGGATCTTTTGTTGCACCAGGGCGGCTTGATTTCTTTTATCCAGTTTTATAAAGAAACCATGGGGGCTGATGGTAAACCCAGCAGCGCCATCTATGCACCGTTGCCTTCAGAAAATTATACACAAAGGGTGGCGGAGAATATGTATATCCGTAACGACTGGCGTGACACCCTGCGCAACCGTATTCTCACAAGTAAATTAGGCCCTAAGAACAAATACGTTTACAGCGATAACGATTTTATTTTCCTGGGTAATATTGTAGAGGAGCTTACCGGTAAAACACTGGACGAGTATGTACGCGATAGCTTTTACATACCCATGAATATGACAACCACGGGTTATAAACCTTTGGACCGTTTTACCAAAGCGGATATAGTACCTACCGAAAACGATACTTTTTTTCGTCAGCAGCTGCTATGGGGCGATGTACATGACGAAGGCGCTTCCATGTTTGGCAATGTGGCCGGCCATGCCGGGCTATTTTCCAATGCCTACGACCTGGGTAAGTTATACCAGATGTTACTGAATGGCGGTGAATTAAATGGCCACCGGTTCTTAAAATGGGAAACCATTCACGAGTTTACCGCTTACAAAAGCGCCATCAGTCGCCGCGGACTTGGCTTTGATAAACCGGAAAAAGATAATGCCAAACGTAAAGATCCGTATCCTGCCAAAAAAGTATCCCTGCAAACCTATGGTCATACCGGCTATACCGGCACCTGTGTATGGGTTGACCCGCGGTATAATATCCTCTATATTTTCTTATCCAACAGGGTATACCCAACCCGTGACAGCCCCCAGTTGTCCCGTTTAAATGTACGTGGCAACATCCAGGATGAACTGTATAAAGTTTTATTGCAGCCGGTACCTAAGAAATACCAGGCGGAAGCAGTGGAAGCAGACGTGCTGCAGTAAGGCTGAAAGCTAAAAGCAGAAAGCGGAAGGCAGTAAACTGATTGTATCAGTGAAACAAGTGTATATTTATGGAGATACAATAATTTTTCTTTGTTTTAGCTGCTTCTGTATGAAGAAAAGAGTAATAAAAATAACACTTCTCAGTTTAGGTGTATTAGCAGGTATTTTGATCATAGCAAGTGTAACCCGTATGTTACAATGGTTTTCGGCATCTACAACAGCATGTTATCCTGCTATAAAACCGGGAGATTGGGTTTTTACTTCTAACCTCGTAAAACCGGATCGATTTAGTATTATTTCCTATTATGCTACAACCCCGGAGTTTGGCAAGGAGGTGTGGGCACATAGGTTATGCGGCCTGGAAGGTGATAAAATTGAAATTAAAAACGGCGACTTATATGTGAATAATAAATTTGCCGATAATGAGTTCCCGGTGTCGCACGTATATATTTTTCCTTTTCATGAATCAGAAAAAATAAGTGAGGTCATGACCCTGGATGATATGCATACAAGATATGTTTCTGCCGATTCCATGACAAGTTATTTGCCGGTTAAAACAGTTGAAAAGCTTGCTTTAAAAGCCCGGAGGATTATTGTTCCTGCGGATGAAAAGAATGAATATATCTATCAGCAATTTGGAAGTGCGTGGAATCAGGACCACTTCGGTCCGGTTATCGTGCCTAAGGGTAAGTATTTTGTACTGGGTGATAACCGCTCTTATTCACAGGACTCGCGGTATATGGGTTTTATAGATAAATCGGACTATGTTGCTACAGTACTGGGACGATAATATTTCAGGAACTGCTTTTTTACCAATCAATATTTAACTATTGACCTGCATTATGCGCATTATACTATTTTTCCTTGTTTCTAGTATGCTTTTATCCGGATGTGTCAGGCATACCATCGGCAGTTCGTTAAAAACAACAGACCAACATGTTTCGGGTCAAAAACTGCAACGGGTATTGATAATGGGCGGAGGAAGTATGCCTACCCGTATTTTCCTGGAAGAGCTTTCCAATGAACTAAAAAAATTGTTTCAAACCAGTGATATACAAACAGAAACCTTAATTATAGACAGCTATTCGAAGGGGGATAGTATTAACTACGACCGGTTTGATGCTTTCCTTGTGTTTAATTCCACCACTACAGCTAAACTAAATATGACCAGGTTAAAATTTACGCTGGTCTTCGTTGATGCGGCTGACAGCTATGGCAGTCGGTTTGTTCAGACTTTTCAAACAACATTGTATCAAAAAGATGAATGGCTTAAACTGGTATGGGAGGGTAATTTGAAAGTGGATGTTGATTTGACAAAAAGGGCGCAGTATAAGGAAGCTGCTAAACTGATTTATACGGAGCTTCATAAAAAAAGTATTATCACCGGGCCGGTAAAATAAAACGGGAGTTTTAAGCTCCCGTTTTGTATAAAAACTATTGTTGTTCTTTCGTATTCCCTTTATCGTTCCTGTTATCCCTTTGCCGGTTACGGTTAGGATTAGGGCGGTTACCACTCCTTTGCTGCGGGCGTTGTTGATTGCCGCCTTGCTGTTTACCGCCTTGTTGATTTGTTCCGGCCTGTCCCTGTTGTTGCGGACGTTGTTCCCTTCTTTGCTGTTGCTGGGGCTTATTGGCCTGGTTAGCGCCTTCGGTATTTTTATTTTGCTGGGGCCTTCTTTGCTGGTTGCCACCGCCCTGTGCCTGCTGTTGCGGGCGCTGCTCCCTTTTTTGCTGGTGTTGCTGTTGCCGGCGTTTCTTATCGGCCTTTTCCAGGCTGCGTAAGCTTATCTGGCCCACTACATCCACAAATTCGGGTTCTACTTCTTTGGGTTTGTTGCTGGTCACTTCAACTGTTTCCAGTTCTTCAGGAATAATGCCCTGCTGGTTCTGCGATTTTATTTTTTTAACCGCATCAATCGTAACCGGGTACTGTTTGGTACTGCCCGGCAGGGTATACCACATCAGGTCCTTGAAAATATCTTTCTTAATCAGGTAGGCGGTACCCTTGGCTACCTGAATGGTATCACAGTTATTAGGGAAGTGCTGTAAGGCGTCCAGGTAAGTATCCAGCTCATAGTTCAGGCAGCATTTTAAACGGCCGCATTGCCCGCTTAATTTGGCCTGGTTAATGGACAGGTTCTGGTACCGGGCCATGGTGGTATTTACCGATTTAAAATCAGTTAACCAGGTACTGCAGCATAATTCACGGCCGCAGCTGCCAATGCCGCCTACTTTACCGGCTTCCTGGCGGGCGCCTATCTGGCGCATTTCCACCTTTACCTTAAACTCCGATGCATATACCTTGATCAGTTCCCTGAAATCCACCCGGCCGTCAGCAATGTAAAAAAAAGTGGCTTTACGGCCATCGGCCTGCATTTCCACCTGGCTTATCTTCATATCCAGGTTCAGTTGGCGGGCAATGGCCCGGCTGCGTATTACCGCCTCCGGCTCACGGGCCTTATTCTGCTGGCGCAGGTCAAGGTCGCGGTCGGTAGCATAACGCAACACTTTTTTCATTTCCGGGTTATCTTCCTTAACACCGCGTTTTTTCATTTGCAGGCGTACAATCTCACCGGTCAGCGATATTTCACCCACATCAAATCCGCTTACACCTTCTACACTGATCAGGTCGCCTTTTTCAAATTGCTGTAAGGTGGTATTTCTGAAAAAGTCCTTACGGGTACCTTTATTAAAACTCACCTCCACTACGTGGCAATAACTTTCTGTATCTGCCATGGGCAGGTTACGCAACCAGTCATAGGTATTCATACGGTTACACCCCCCGGTGCTGCACCCGCCATTACTTTTACAACCTCCCGGTTTACTTCCTTTCGATGTGCCACAACTACTACAGCCCATACTTATCCTGTTTTTTCAGACAATTAATTTAATACGGGGATTTTTTGGTAGCCGGCTATAGTTAACACAGCTGATCGTTCCCTGTGCATTGACCCGACAGCACTGTTGCGGATCACATACCCGATGCTGTAGTACAGGAAACATCCTGCTGTCTTTAAACTATAATGTATCAGGTAACAATGAAAAAGGCCGTACTACGCAGTAAAAAGCGTAAAAGCCCTGATTTTTAAGCATTACAAGCCGCTCCGGGACTTGCCTTTGTAAGTAGATCTTTGATATATATGCTAAAAATAACTGTCATTGTTAACTAATCACCAACCGGTTTGGTGTACCAATTTTTCCCTTTTCACCATGTCAAAACCTGGGTTCTGACATATCCAATCTTTCAAAAATACATAATTACCCCCAAATTAGCTAACGGGTTTTTAGGCCGGTTTAACCAACCCCGGGGAATTGGCAGCACGAACTAATTATTCTCCTGCTGCCATAACAGGTGTATCAGTTTGGGGAAAGCGTACTGTTGCAGGGTTTTGGGCGTAACAGCAATATACGTGGCCGGGGCCTTGTAAGCAGCAGGCACTTTTACCTGCACCAGTATGCCATGTACTTTCTGGTGGGTCAGTTGTTGTTTTACCGGTTGGGACGCATGAATGAGTGCGGCCCCGGCCGGAATGATGCCCGCAGCCTTTGCCATTTTTATAACGGCAGCAACCGGTTGGGCATCTGCTGTTTCTACCAGCGGGTACTGGTACAGGTCTTTCCATATATCCTTACCCGTGCGTTGTTGTATATAGGTCTTGCCATCCTGTTGCAGGGCCATAAAATAGAAGAAACGGGTTTTCTGCACCAGTTTTTTTTCTTTTACCGGGAGGAAGTCTACCACCTTGTTTTTTAAAGCAATACAACTGGTGTTAAAAGGGCAGGTTTCGCATAAAGGGGCTGCCGGCTTACATACTACGGCCCCAAAATCCATCAGGGCCTGGTTATAGATACCGGCCTGTTTAACCGGTAATAATTCATCGGCCAGCTGGGTGAAATATTTTTTGCCGGCAGTGGTATCAATAGGGGTATCAATACCAAATACCCGTGATAAAACCCGGAATACATTCCCGTCAACTACAGCGTGGGGAAGGTTATACACAAAAGAGGCAATGGCCGCTGCGGTGTAGGGGCCAACCCCTTTCAGCTGTACTATTTCTTCATAGGTGGAGGGAAATACACCATCCTTTTCTTTGCTGATATAGCGTGCAGTGGCCAGTAAATTACGGCAGCGACTGTAATAACCCAGTCCTTCCCACAGTTTAAACACCGTATCATCGGGTGCAGCCGCTAATTTTTTTATATTAGAAAATTTTTTAATAAACGAATTATAATAGGCTAATCCCTGTTCAACCCGGGTTTGCTGTAAAATAATTTCGCTCAGCCATACTTTATAAGGGTCTTTTTCACCTTTCCAGGGCATTTGCCGGGTATTATCCAGTTTATTCCACTGCAGGAGGGTTTGGGCGAACTCCGAAGTATTATTTATATGTTTAATTTTCACGATCATGCTATTATGCAGCGGCTAAATATCCGCTTTTTTTAAAATCGGCCTGGAAATTGTTACAAAAAAATTGCTATCCTGTTGACAATCATAGAATTTTATCATAAATTGGCATTCTCAAACCGCTAAATCCTGCAAATAATGAGAAAAGCAGACCTTGTAAACAAAATTTCGGACAAGACCGGCATCCCTAAAGTGGATGTATTAGTAACCTTGGAAAGAATGTTCAAGGAAGTAAAGGATACCCTTGCTTCCGGGGAGAACATTTATATAAGAGGTTTTGGCAGTTTTATTACTAAAAAAAGAGCCGCCAAGATTGGACGTAACATTAAAAAGAATGTTGCCGTTCATATCCCGGAACATTATATCCCGGCCTTTAAGCCTGCAAAGGAATTTGTAGCTGATGTGAAAAAGCTGAAAGAGCCCAAGCCTGACACTGGTCCCGGTGAGGATGGTGATGATTAACTATTAACGGTTTATAAATAATAGTAAACAAAACCCTTTACCGGTAAGGGTTTTGTTTTGCTGTGCGCCAGTATTCAAATACCGGTTATCCTGTCACCGTACAATAGTTTTATACATCTCCTCTTGGTTGGGCATGAGTATAATGGATAAGTTGGCTTATTCATACATGCTGCATTCGGTTATCCGGCCTGCGATAACCACTGAAAAAATCCCGCTCATTTTTTACCCGGTCAAACATATTGCACACCGTTTTGTTTTGTGTACGATCAGTTTTACTTGCTGATATTACCATTAGGTAGCCGCTAATGTGTACCTTTGCCATCCGGAAAACCTGGCTTAACCGGGATAAAAAACAGTTACATGAACAAACCTCAGTGGATCACAATTGGTGTGGCACTTGCCTGCGTAGCCTCTATTTATGCATTTACTTCTATCAAGCCGCCAAAAGGCCAGCCCAAACCGGCTGCGGTAACCGGGCATGACGAACAGGGCGGTAACCACGAAGGACACGACCATGAAGGCGGTTTGCACGTTATTGCTACCGATACATTGTTAAACTTAGCCAAAAAACAACTGAATCCTGAACAACAATTACGCCTTACCACACTGGAAAAAGGCATTACCCGGGGTGATGTAAAAGAGCAGCAACTCCATGTATATCACCAGTTAGCGAACTTCTGGCGCGACTCGGTGGGTATATTTATACCTTATGCCTGGTACACTTCGGAGGCCGCAAGATTGGAAAATTCAGAAAAATCCCTCACCTTTGCAGCCCATTTGCTGTTAACCTTTCTTCCACGGGAGAAAAACCCGGAGTTAAGAACCTGGGAAGGATTACAGGCAAAGGACCTTTTTGAACGCTCTTTGAAATTGAACCCTGGTAACGATTCCTCGATCGTTGGTTTAGGCGCTGCCCATTTATATGGCAACCTGAGCCCCGATAAACCGATGGAGTGGTTATCGCATGTTAAGAAAGTACATGATAAGGATAGTACCAATGAGTTTGCCCTGAATATGCTGGTTACCGGCAGCATGATCTCCGGTCAGTATGATAATGCCATCAAAAGGTTAAAAACCCTGGTAACCCTTCACCCGCAAAACGCGGGGTATATCCTGCAACTGGCCGATGTATATGACCGTACCGGTGATAAAAAGAACGCGGTGGAATGGTACAAAAAAGGTTTGCAGCACACGGAAACAGGCGAAATAAAGGGGGAGATAGAAAAGAGGATCAAAGAATTACAGAAATAAAGGATAATGCTTTAACCGGCATTGACCTTGAAAATAAACGGCATTATATCGGCCTGACGATATTACATTTTATTCATTTTTAAAAAACATTGTTGTATGCCTTGCGGTAAAAAAAGAAAACGTCATAAGATTGCGACGCACAAACGTAAAAAAAGACTAAGAAAAAATCGTCATAAGAAAAGAAAATAACGAAGCTGTTTTTCGTACATAGTTACGGAAAACGCTTGTTATCATAAAGCATGGCATGAAACGGTGAGGGTTGAATTTTTATAAAAGAAGTTTGACGGTAACCGGTTTTGTCTGGCAATAAATTTTTCAGATGAAATGAGTTGGGTAATTCAATAACAGAATTGTTTTACCCAACTTGTTTTACAAATACTGTATTTGTAAACTTCATTTGCTGTGCCTGTGCTCTAAATTGTCTGCTGGCTGTTAATCATACAAGTTTGGCCCTCCTGTGGTAGCTGCAACTATTCCCACCGCTTACAATGTATGAATTATCTTATCCAGTTTACAGCGTATATACCAAGGTGATATAATTACACATGCTGTAATGAACAAAGAACTTATTATTAATGCGGCTCCGCAGGGCGTAGAGATTGCCTTGCTGGAAGACAGGAAACTTGTGGAATTACACAACGAGAAAAGCGATGCCCGCTTTGCTGTGGGCGACCTGTACCTGGGCAAGGTAAAAAAACTGATCCCCGGCCTGAACGCTGCTTTTGTTGATGTTGGCTTTGAAAAGGATGCATTTTTGCATTATACGGATCTGAGCCCCTACGCAAAATCACTGCTGAAATTCACACAACTTTCTACCAACGATAAATCGGAGAACGGCTTAGACTTTGAAAAGTTTGAAGTAGAAGCTGAAATAGTTAAAACCGGTAAAATTAACGAGGTATTAGGGGGCAAACCCAATATACTGGTACAGATTTTAAAGGAACCTATTGCTGCCAAAGGCCCCAGGCTTAGCTGCGAAATTTCGCTGCCCGGCCGTTTTATCGTTATTACTCCCTTTAACAATATTGTAGCGGTTTCCCGGAAGATCCATTCTTCCGAAGAAAGAAAACGCCTGCAAAAAATTGTTGAAGCCATCAAACCAAAAAATTTTGGTGTAATTGTACGTACGGCTGCCGAAGGCAAGAATACGGCCGAGTTACACGAAGATCTTTCTGAACTGGTAACCACCTGGAAAACCATTCAGAAAAACCTGAAAGGGGCTACACCTCCTGCCAAAATTTTAAGCGAACAAACCAAGACCAACAGTATTCTCCGCGACCTGTTAAACGCCGATTTTAACAAGATTGTGGTGAACGACCGTAATATTTTCCAGGATACAAAAAGTTATATTCAGCGTATTGCCCCGGAGAAAGCGGAGATCGTTAGCTATTATAACAGCAACTCACCCATTTTTGATTCCTTTGGTATTACCAAGCAGGTGAAAGGCTCTTTTGGTAAAACCGTTAACCTGAACAGCGGCGCTTACCTGATCATTGAACATACCGAAGCCCTGCATGTGGTGGACGTAAACAGCGGTTACAAAAGCGTTGGCAATAACCAGGAGCAGAATGCTCTGGAAACCAATCTTGAGGCAGCGGAAGAAATTGCACGCCAGTTAAGGTTGCGTGACCTGGGCGGCATTATCGTGGTGGATTTTATTGATATGAAACTTCCTGACAACAAGCGCAAGCTGGTTGAAAAAATGGAAGAGTTCATGCAGCCCGACAGGGCCAAGCATGCGGTATTGCCTATTTCCAAATTCGGGTTAATGCAAATTACCAGGCAGCGTATGAAGCCTGAAGTAAACATCAATACCCAGGAAACCTGCCCCAGTTGTAACGGCACAGGTAAAATAACTTCTACCTTGTTACTGGAGGATGAAATAGAAAAGAACCTGAACTATTTAATTACCCACCAGCACAAAGGCCTGAAACTGGTAGTACATCCCATTATGCATGCCTACCTGTCCAAAGGCTGGTTCTGGAAAACTAAAATGGCCAAATGGAACAAACAGTTCGGCCAGAAAACAAAACTCGAAAAGGATAATAACTATCACCTGACCGAGTATAAGTTTTACGACCAGAACGGTGAGCAGATAAAGATGTAGAACTGAAAGTATAAGATTGAAAAAGACAAATACAGTAATGTGTTTGTCTTTTTTATGCTACAATATTATGATACACTAAACAATATTCTGTTTAATCGCTTTTGCCACCGCCTCGTTCATCGAGTTTACCTGTAACTTTTCATACACTTTGCGGATATATTGCCTTACGGTGTTGATGGAGATGGAGAGCGCCGCGGCTGTCATTTTATAACTGTTGCCATTTACCAGTGAGCGTAGTATATCTTTTTCGCGGTTGGTGAGGTTATAGTCTTCATTGGGCAGCGCTTTCATGGCACTGAAACTTTCCAGTACCTTACGGGCAATAAAGGGGCTCATGGGTGAGCCGCCTTCCAGTACATCCTTTATCGATTCGATGATCTTTTCGGGCGATGATTTTTTTAAGAGATAACCTTTTGCGCCCAGGCAGATACTTTCAAATACATGCTGGTCGTCCTCAAAAACAGTGAGCATAATAACAGGTACCTGCGGCTGATTTTGGGTAATATATTTTAAACCGAAAAAACCATTGGCTTCCGGCATATCAATATCCATCAGCACCACATCGGGCTTATGGAAGTCCATTATTTTTTCAACCTGCAAACAATTCTCCCAGCCCCCTACACATTGAATATCCTGGTTGACATTGTTCAGGAACAACATCAATTGTTCCCGTAACAGTGCATTGTCCTCAAAAATGGCCAGCCTGATCATAATAGGTTATTTAATGATAGCAAAATAAAGATATCGTAATAATTATGATGATAACATGATTATGCGTAAGGGTAATGAACGGTAACAGTAGTGCCGCTTTCACCGCTTTGCAGCTCAAAATATCCATGGTTCCTCTCTGTTCTGCTGTGCATATTATTAAGCCCGTTACCTTTTTTTACAAGCGTTGGATCAAAGCCGGTACCATTATCGGTAATGGTGAGTACAATGTTCTTTCCTGAGCGGGTAAGCCTGATAACCGCCTGTGTAGCCTGCGAATACTTGGCCATATTATTGACCGCTTCTTTAAAGACCAGGTAGAGATCTCTCCTTTTCTCCGGTGAAAGTTTAATGGTATTCAGGTTATCATCAATATGAAAATGATATGTTATGTTTTGCGGCTCCAGTATATTACCGGTAAACTCTTTCATACGCACAATCACCTGCTGAAAACTATCATTTTCGGGGTTCATACTCCATACAATGTCACTGATATTTTCCATGACAGATTGCGTATTCTCTTTGATCTTCTCCACCTGTTTTTTAGAGGCATCGCCGTTATCGGTATTTAACTGGTGAATAGCTGAATGGGATAAAAGATTGATGGCCGTAAGGGTACTGCCCACTTCATCGTGCAGCTCGGTGGAGATACGGTTCCGTTCGTGCAGCAATAAATTCTTTTGTTCTATCTTCTTTTTTAAGAGCACCCGGTTTAAGATAAATACAAAACCTATTACGGCCGCTATAAGCATGGCAATGATCAGGTTTCTTTTTAATTGTTCATTCCGGATCTTTTCTTCCTTTAATAAACTTTCCTGTTCGGCTATTTTCTGTTGCTGCTGCAGGTTTTTTAATTCCGATCCGGCCAGGCTGAGTGATTTGGCCTGTTGTTCAATTTTCAGGTTGTTGATCAGTTTTTCCTGCGTAAGTAATTGTATCTCCTTTTCCTTTTGAGCAGCTTCTATCAGGTTGCCTTTTATCAGGGCATTCTTTTTTTCCAGTTCCAGGCTTTGCAGTCTTTGTTCAATGGCCAGTCTTTCAATCTCGGCTTGTTTTTTTTCTGTCTGGTATTGTACTTCCAGGGTATTAAAATCCTTTTTAGATCTTTCGTTCACCAGTGAATCCTTATAGGCGTGAAATTTTTCTAAATAAGGGAAGGCCCTCGCGGTATCTTTTTTAATATTGGCATAATAAAAATTCAGGGAGCCATGCCAGTCGCGTAATGCCTCCCGGTCATTATCCTTTGAGGCCAGCCGGTAGCTCTCTTCATAATACTGGTCCATTAATTTTTCGTTGCCCGCATACCCCGCTAACATGGCACACATGCGTATGTAGCGGTGTAGTTTAGGCTGGCTGATCTCACGACCGATCTGCACTGCTTCTTCCATATACCGGAAAGCCTCGGGCCTGTTTTTTTGTGCATGGTAGGCCAGGGCAAGATCAACCTTACTGATAAACTTTGTTTCCTTACGAGTAGACCGGTTCAGGTATTCGGCCGAAGCTAAAAAATATTTAACGGCTGAGTCCGGCTTATTGTCCAGCTGGTACATCCGCCCCAGGTTACTTAACTGTATGCTCAGGCTTTCATAGTCCCTGTTTTTTTTGAGTGCGTCTATGGATTGATAGGCATAGGCAATGGCTCTTTCTTTTTCGCCAATGAGGAAGGAGGCATGTGCCAGGTCGCCCCATACCAGGCCGATAGAGGCGGGGTCGTTATTGGCTTCAAAAATTTTAATGGCGGCCAGTAAGTATTTATTGGCCTCAATGAACTGGGAGTTTTTACTTTTTATCTGGCCATATAAATAATAGGATTCGCCGAGTACATAGGCATTGGCCGGTAAGTGGCTGGCCATTTTAATGGCCTCGTCTAAAAATTGTTCTGCCTGTTTACTGTTGTTCTTCTGTTTTTGTTCGTACCGGGCACGCAGGTTAAGCAGCTCTACTTTTACCTGGGTCTGTTCCGTTTTATCCGTCATATGCAGGTTATCGATAGCCTGCCAGTCGGGTTCGGAGCGGGTATAATCGCCCCTTTCAATACCATACAGGTTTTTCTTTATAAGGGCCATGGCTGCCCCGTAATAGTTGTTGCTTTTAACAGACTGTGTATACAGTTCATCCAGCGTTTTTTGTGCATCGGTATAATCAAACTGCTGGTATTGCTCCCTGGCGGCGGCTAATTTTTTTTCAATATAAACAGGGTTCACAGGCTGGCTTATTGCATATAAAGGCAATAACATACAAAATAACCATGTCATTCTGTTAGGTATCAATTTGAGGGGATTGTTTGGTAGATGTAGGTATTTGCGTATGTAAGTTATTTTAAAAAACGGTATAAAGGAAGTGAGGCCGGATGCAAGTTTACGAATAATGCCTTTTATAATTACCGCTTACGCATCATCATGCTATGCAGAAGAAAGACGTTTATCAGTAGCAATGGCACAAAAAAAGCTACCGGTTTAAACCGGTAGCTTTATATTTTATTCACCCACAGGTAATGCAGTTTATTTAAATTCGTAACCTATATCGGTACGATAGGTAATGCCTTCGTAGTTGATATTGGATAATACATCCAGGGAAGTATTAACCGCTTCCTGTATATCATTGGCATAGGAAGTAATACATAGTACACGTCCGCCATTGGTTACTACTTCACCCTCTTTTTCCGTAGTGCCGGCCTGGAACACGATGGATTGTTTACCATAATGCTCATTGTGACCGGAAATAACAAAGCCTTTTTCAAAATTACCCGGATAGCCGGCGCTTACGGCAACAATGGTAGCGGCAGCACGGGGGTCGGTAAGGATGGTTTGTGTGGCCAGTTGTTTATTGGCGGCAGCCGTTAACAGCTCAACCAGGTCGTTCTGTAAACGGGGCAGCACTACTTCCGTTTCGGGATCGCCCATGCGGCAGTTATATTCAATAACATAAGGGTTGTCGTTTACCGATATCAGGCCGATAAAAACAAAACCGGTGTAGTTGATCTTTTCGCTTTGCAGGCCTTTAATAGTGGGTTTAACAATTTGCTCTTCCACTTTTTGCATAAAGGCAGGTGTAGCCAGTGGAACGGGGCTGATAGCGCCCATACCGCCGGTGTTAAGGCCGGTATCGCCTTCACCAATGCGCTTGTAGTCTTTAGCGTTTGGTAATAAAACATAATGCTCACCATCGGTCAGGGCAAATACGCTTAATTCAATACCGCTTAAAAATTCTTCCACCACTACCTTTTTACTGGCATCGCCAAATTTTGCCTGCTGGATCATTAACTCAAATTCCGCCATTGCCTCAATATGGGTCTGGCAGATCACTACGCCTTTACCCGCTGCCAGGCCATCGGCCTTTAATACAATGGGTAAATTATGTTGCTGTATATATTGTACGCCTTCTGCGTAATTATCCAGGGTAAACTCTTTATACGCCGCAGTAGGAATATTATGGCGCTGCATAAAAGCTTTGGCAAAGGCCTTACTGCCTTCCAGTTGTGCCCCGTATTGCGAAGGGCCAATGATCAGCAGCTGTTTTAATTCGGGGTTTATCTTCAGGTGATCGTAAATACCTTTTACCAGGGGTTCTTCGGGACCTACTATCACCATATCGATCTTTTCTTCGATACAGCAGTTTGTAATAGCCTCGAAATCGGTAACGGAAAAAGAAAGGTTTTTACCAAATTGCGCCGTACCGGGATTGCCCGGGGCGATGAAGAGCTGGGTACAGTTGGGGCTTTGAGACAGTTTCCAGGCAAGGGCATGCTCCCTTCCACCGGAGCCTAATAATAAAATATTCATGGTTTAAGCTAATATTGGCCTTAAAATGTGGCGAATATCGTAATGTTTAGCAAAAGAAACTTAATTATTTCTTAGTGGCTATTTTTCTGTATTTTGAGCCCTTGCTTTTGGCTTTGGGCTTAGGAAACAGGCCTTACAGTTAATAAGCAAAAACGATTAGGAGCCATTGCCCGCAGCGGTTTGCCCGTATTGCCATTTTGTTAGTGAAAGATTAATTAACAGTTCTCCTGCAAAATGATACCGGCCCGATGTATATAATACAACCGGAAATGTTTTATCTTTTGGTTGGGTTGCGTGAGGGGTAGCAGCGGATACCCCGGTGAGGCCAGGTGCAGGGCTTTGTGCCGGAGTAGCAGCGGATAACCCGGCCCGCAGGGACACGCCATAAAAAGTAACGGACCATAATTTTATAAGTAGCTTTTTATTTTTTAAAACTTAATTGCATGAGCAAACGCGAAGGAGAGATCCTGGGCCACCCCAAAGGGCTTTTTGTTTTGTTTTTTACCGAGATGTGGGAACGCTTTTCGTTCTACGGGATGAAAGGTTTATTGATCTACTACTTAGTCCGGTACCATCTTTTTACCGATACAAATGGAAACTTACTGGTTGGAAGTTATGCTGCATTGGTATATGCCATGCCGGTTTTAGGCGGTTATTTAGCCGATAAATACCTGGGCTTTAGAAAGGCGGTAACTTTTGGCGCCATATTATTGGTGTTGGGCCATTTAGGTATGGCTTACGAAGGTCATGCGGCCGAAATAGTTGATGGTGTGGTAAAAAGAGACAGCGCGGCCTTACAGGTATTTTATTTTTCTCTTTCTTTAATTGTAATGGGAGTAGGTTTTTTAAAAGCCAATATATCATCCATCGTAGGTGAATTATATGAGAAGCAGGACCCTAGGAAAGAATCGGGCTTTACCATTTTTTATATGGGTATTAACCTGGGCTCCTTATTAGCCACCATTGTATGCGTATGGCTGGGTGAAGAGTATGGCTGGGCATATGGTTTTGGATCCGCGGGCATAGGTATGCTGCTGGGCTTACTCGTTTTTATCTCCGGTAAAAAACATTTCATGGGTAAGGGAGAGCCCAAGAACCCGGCTATATTGAAGGAAAAAGTTGCCGGCATTATTTCAAGAGAAAACCTGATCTACCTGTTAGGCTTTTTGGGAAGTTTTGTTGTATGGCAAATGATACAGCGCCATAGCGTGGTAGGCAGCTTGTTGTTAGGCTCGGGTGTAATATCCTTGATTTATATTGGCTGGGAAGCCACTAAGCTGGATAAGGTTGGAAGGGACCGGTTGATCGCACTTACCATACTCATCCTGTTCTCAGTAGTATTCTGGGCCTTGTTTGAACAGGCTTATACTTCACTGAGCCTGTTCTCGGAAAGGGCGCTGGACAGGAATGTTTTTGGTATGGAGTTAAAACCGGGCCAGGTGAATTTATTCAATGCCCTTTTCATTGTATTGTTTGCGCCCATATTCGCCTGGATATGGAATAAACTATCAAAAGTGAATGCAAACCCGAATACCGTAATAAAATTCAGTTTGTCGTTAATATTTGCGGGTCTTGGTTTTGGTGCCCTGGTAATTGGGGGTAATGTGTCGGGTACTGAAAAAGTGGCGTTTATCTGGATCATATTTATGTATATGCTGCATACATTCGGTGAGCTTTGCCTGTCGCCGGTTGGCTTGTCTTCGGTAACCAAACTGTCACCTACCAAAATTGTCGGTTTTATGATGGGGGTATGGTTCCTGGCAACTGCAGGGTCTGAGTATATTGCAGCTTTACTGGCCAATATTGCCAGTATTGACCACTCAGGCGATGAAGCCGCCAGCCTGGCTGTTGCCAAAGCCTCTTATATGAATTTGTTTGAGTTTTTACTGTATACAGGATTAATTGCAGGTGCTGTACTTTTGTTACTTTCGCCCCTGGTTAAAAAGCTGATGCACGGGGTTAAATAAATTTATTTATCAAATAAGTTACCATGAGTTCAATTTCAGAAGAACAATTAAAAAAGGATTCGGAATCATTTTTTCAGACACAGGTGATCGGTCATCCGGCTGGTTTGTTTGTGTTGTTTTTTACCGAAATGTGGGAGCGGTTTTCTTACTATGGCATGCGTGCCTTATTGGTATTGTTTTTTACCGCCTCGCTGATGGACCATGGCTGGGGCTGGCCTAAAGAGCATGCTTTGGCTATTTTTGGTTCCTATACCGCCCTGGTATATCTGTCAACAATGCTGGGAGGTTATTTCGCCGATAAAATAATTGGTTTCCGGTGGGCGGTGGTAGTGGGCGCCCTGCTCATGACCCTGGGTCATGCAGCCATGGCGGTTGAAACACCCTTCTCCATTTATACCGGCCTGGTACTGTTGGTTTTTGGTAGCGGCTTTTTTAAACCCAATATGACCTCTATTGTATCGGAAATGTATAAATACAAACCGGAGAAGAAAGACGGTGCTTATACTATTTTTTACATGGGTGTGAATGCAGGTGCTTTTTTTGGTATTATGCTCTGCGGTTACCTGGGTGAAAAAATAGGCTGGAGCTGGGGCTTTGGCGTAGCCGGTATCTTTATGTTATTCGGTTTATTACAGTTCTGGTTTGCACAGGGCATTTTCGGGCATGTAGGTTTAAAGCCACCAAAGAAGAATGCTGCTGTTGCTGTTACAACCGACCTCTCGGAAGGTAAAAGAAATCCCTTTACCACTTTCCATTATATACTGATCGCCGCCTGCGTGGTATTAGGTCTGGGCTGGATATTAAATGACCCTATCTCCAAAATATCAGAAGGCAGTACTAATTTGTTTGACTTTACCGTAGGCCCCTTAAGTGGCTCCAGTTTTATTATATTACTGGCCCTGGTATTGTTCCTGGTATTGCTGGCAGTGCGCCTGGTGAAGTATGATAATATTGTACGTGACCGCATGCTGGCCATTTTGTTCTTTGCCATTATTACCATGTTCTTCTGGTCCATCTTTGAGCAGGCCCCGGGTTCACTTACTTTATTTGCACGCGACTATACACAACGGATCATGGAAGGTACATCGGGTACTATTTTTAAAATTGCCAATGCGCTTATTACCATAGTACCGCTATCGGTTATTACCTGGGTACTGATTAAATTGTTTGGCAAGACCTTTAAAAAATATTCGCTTTCCAATATCATCCTTTCCTGCAGCTTTATCATTATATGGGGTATTGCTATCTGGATGGTGGTGAACGAGTATAAATCGGCTTCGTATAATGTGGAGTACACCAATGTAAATGGCAATGCCACACCGGCCAAGATCGTATCATCTGATTCGTACAGCGATAACCAGAGTGTGAGTATACTGGACGATGAAAAATTGTCCCTGTATGATGTGGCCAACCTGGAGAAAGAGAAAAAATCCGTGAAGGACTTTGCTATTTATGACAAGGATAATAATTCCCTGGGCGAATATTTTGACGGTACGATCACCGGCTTTGAAGAGCAGGAAAAGATCGGTGCTTTTGGTACGGTAATAACTTTTGCCAATATTGCCTTTACCAATGGCAAAGGCGAGCAACTTACACGGAATGTAAAGTTGAATAAAGACCAGAAAAAAACTTTCAAGGTAGGTGACAAAACCGGTTTAATTATTAACCACGATATTAAACAAAGCAAGAAGGAAGGTACTGGCGTGCCGGCAGTCGTAAAATCAAAAGTATCTGCTACGGAAATCGGTGCCAGCTGGTTCAATATCCTCAACTCTCTATTCATCATTACCCTGGCGCCATTATTCTCCAGGTGGTGGAGCAGTAAATACAACCCGAGGGCGCATTACAAGTATGCCATTGGTATGTTGTTCCTGGGTATTGGTACTGCTTTTGTTGCCCTGGGTGCCAGCGATATTGCGCCGGGTGCTAAATCGGCATCGGCAAGTATTATCTGGCTGATACTTGTTTATCTTTTCCATACCATGGGCGAGCTCTGTGTATCGCCGGTGGCGCTGTCCTATGTGAGTAAACTGGTGCCGGGTCGTATGATCGCGGTGATGTTTGGCGTATGGTACCTGGCGGTGGCCATAGGTATGAAACTGGCCGGCATGTTCGGTGAAATGTCAGAGAAAGTGGCAGAGGAGCGCGGCTTCAGTTATTTCTTCTGGTTATTAACGGGCATCTCTATTGCCGCTTCGGTACTCTGTGTGCTGCTGGGGCCGATATTGAAAAAGCTGATGCACGGCATACGATAAAAGAAAAACGTTTTTAAAATATAAGGTTGCTCATATCGGGCAACCTTTTGTTTTTTCCCGCAGATTTTCGGAGATGTTTACGGCAGATGGTCGCAGATAAGGAATAGAAGGAAGGTTATGATAGTTCTGCGCCAATCAGCGGTGTATTTAATCTGCGTGGATCAGCGGGTAGTTTTTCCCGCAGATTTTCGGAGATGTTTTCCGCAGATGGTCGCAGATAAGTAATAGAAGGATGGGTATAATAATGCTGCGCTAATCAGTGGTGTATTTAATCTGCGTATATCAGCGGGCCGTTCTTCACCGAAGGAGCCGATAAAAAAAACATTCTCATCCCGGATCAAATAGAATGACTGTAAAAAGACGATCAGCCCGATGCCGATAAAAGCACCTAAAAGGACCAGAAATGGTCCCGGGTAATCCACCAGCTTTTTTTTAAGTATTTCCATATGCTTTAGTGAAAGACCTGGTTAAATACCGGCCGGTTTGCAGGTTAACGCTTTCAAACATAGAAAATATAATTTTTTCAATAATCCCCGTATTTATCCTTACGGTTGGGCATGAGCGGGTGTTTTATTTAAACAAAAAACCGGCTTATGATCCCCGCACTCAAAATTTATCTGGTTATGCGGTAAACCTTCCATCCGCAAAACTGTTACCTTAGAGCCGTTTTTCCTGCCGGTCAATCATTCATAACAGGGCGGCGGGTGGTACGGTACCACAAAAACGGTAAAAACAACTAAACTCGAATAATGAAAATAGGTATTGTTTGCTATCCCACTTTCGGTGGTAGCGGTGTATTGGCAACCGAACTAGGCAAGGCTTTGGCACAACAGGGGCATCATGTACACTTTATTACCTACCAGCAGCCGGTAAGGCTCAGCGGTTTTATTCCCAACATATTTTACCACGAGGTACAGGTTCCCAAATACCCTTTGTTCGATTATCCTCCCTACGAAACAGCCCTGGCCAGCGCCATGGTGGATACCATTAAAAATCACGACCTGGACCTGTTACATGTACACTATGCCATTCCCCATGCTTCTGCCGCCTATATGGCCAAGAAGATACTGGAACAGGAAGGCCGTAATATACCAGTGATCACCACCCTGCACGGTACCGATATTACCCTGGTGGGCAAGGACAAGACCTACGCTCCCGTAGTGGCTTTCTCCATTAACCAGAGTGATGTGATAACGGCCGTATCGAACAACCTGCGCGACGAAACCTACCAGAACTTCCCCATTGAAAAGAATATTGAAGTGATCTACAATTTTGTGGATGTAGAGCGTTTCCGCCGCAAACCTATTGATGCTTTCCGTAAAGTAATATCACCCAATGGTGAACGGATCCTGTTACACGCTTCCAACTTCCGTAAGGTAAAAAGGGTGCAGGATGTGGTAAAGATCTTTAACGAAGTACGTCGTGAAATGCCCGCCAAACTGCTGTTTGTAGGCGATGGCCCCGAGCGCCAGATGGCCGAGGAACTGAGCCGTAACCTGGGTGTAAGTGAGGATGTACGTTTTGTAGGTAAACAGGAGCAGATGGAAGATATCCTGGCCATTGCCGACCTCTTCTTACTCACGTCCGATTACGAAAGCTTTGGCCTTGCCGCCCTGGAAGCCATGGCCGCAGGCGTACCCGTGGTATCTACCAATGCCGGTGGACTGGGTGAGATCAACATTAATGGCAAAACAGGCTTTATGGCCGATGTAGGCGATGTACAGACCATGAGCAGCCAGGCCATCCATATACTCAGCGATGATGCTACCCTGCAGACCTTCCGCGATAACGCAGCCGCCCATGCCCAGTTATTCGACATCAAGAACATTATTCCCCAATACGAGATACTGTATAAAAGATTCTGTAAACAATACGTTACGGAAGCGTAGCAGGTTTAAAGTTTAAGGTTTTAAGTTTAATGTTTGGGTCGCCCTTTAAGGGTATATGGTTTAAGCTATAGGGTTTAAGGGTTAAGGAGAGTGATGTAAGGTTGGATATCAGTGCATAAAGGCGAAGCAGCCTGATAACTCATAATTCTTCATTCATCTTTTAAGGTAGGGTTTAAGGCCGAATCAGTAAGGCGCAGGGCTTTACCAAAGCTCCATTCATCATTCCTCATTCATAACTCCTCCTTCTCCGGGATGAGCGTCTAATTGTCAATTGTCACCTGTCAATTGTCCCTTGCCCTTTGATTATCCCTGTTTTGATAGTACATTTGGCGGCTGGTTAAAAATAGCCGGGCTTAAACTATAGTTCATGAAAGTTATCGACCATATTAACAATGCCAAGGATACCCTTATCTCTTTTGAAGTTTTACCGCCCCTGAAAGGCAAAGGCATTGATGCATTATACAACCATTTAGATCCCCTGATGGAGTTTAACCCCTCTTTCATCAATGTTACCTATCACCGCAGCGAGCACGTATTTAAAAAGAATCCCGATGGCAGCTTTGCCAAAGTGATCGTGCGTAAACGTCCCGGTACGGAGAGTATCTGTGCCGCTATCATGAATAAATACAATGTAGATACCGTTCCCCACCTGATCTGTGGCGGCTTCGATATCAACGAAACTGAAGATGCCCTGATTAACCTGCGTTACCTGGGTATTGATAATGTACTGGTATTACGTGGTGATGCGGCCAAAAGCGAAACCTCCTTTGTGCCTGAACCCGGTGGTCACCATTATGCCAGCGACCTGTTAAAACAGGTGGTAGACCTGAACAAAGGCATTTACCTGGAGGATGACCTGAAAGGCACCCAGAAAACCGACTTCTGTATTGGTGTGGCCGGTTACCCCGAAAAACATTTCGAGGCCCCTAATATGAACAGCGACATGTACTACCTCAAGGCCAAGATCGATGCCGGTGCCGATTATATCATCACCCAGATGTTCTTCGACAACGCCAAGTACTATGCGTTTGTAAAAGCCTGTCGCGATAACGGCATTACCGTGCCCATCATCCCTGGCCTGAAACCTATTTATACCAAAAAACAACTGACGGTATTACCCAAGACCTTCCATATTGACCTGCCCAACGAATTGTCCAACGAAATACTGAAATGTAAAACCGATGCGGATGTAGAAAAAGTTGGCACCGAGTGGTTACTCGCCCAGTCAAAAGACCTGAAGGCTAACGGCGTACCCGTATTACACTATTACACCCTGGGTCGCCCGAATATGGTGGTGGATGTGGTGAAGGAGTTGTAGGGAAGCGGAAAGCTTAAGGCTTAAAGCTGAAAGCGTGTGACAGTTAATAGCTTATCTATTATCTAAATACTTTATACTACATACTATTATGTTATTACCCCGCTATAATTGGCGGGGTTTGTTTTATGGCTTATGATAATCTATTACGGGATTGATTCATTCAACCGGTGGAGTAATCGTTATAACCAGAGAGGTTTTTGGTGGAGTACCTTTGTTCGTCAATACGGTAACGATAGTGTAAAAATATTTTTAAAAAATAGTAGATTTCAGTAATCAACGAAAGAGCACATGAGTTTGTGAACGGAACGTTGAAGTGTGCGACGCAATAGGCGATCATCAGTGTTACTACAGCTGGTAAACAAAAAAAACACCCCGTAAACAAGGTGTTTTATAATCAATATAATTAACCGGCTTTTATGTCTCTCATTAACACATCATCAAATTTCCAAATCATCAAATCACTTGATCTTATTCCACTCTGCCTCATTCACCTTAACCGGGTAAATTTCTTTTAACTCCTTTAACCACGCCGCTTCCAATTGGTTCTGGTAATCGCTTATCACCAGGCCACGGGCTTCATTAAAGCTGCGGGGGGTGGGGGTATTGTATACTTTAAATACATAGCTGAAAGTAGTGCTGTTGTCCTGGCTATTGGTGGATAAGGGGGAAAGACTTTTCTCCTTTACACCTGTTTTAAAGCCGGGTATCTGGTCTAGTTCGTAGCGGGCGGAGTCAGCTACCACTTTTTCATTCACGGCATTGACATAGGTACGCCATTTAGCCGGGTTGGCTTTTATTTGTGCGTATAAGGCTTTGGCAGTGGCGGCATCATTACAAAAGAACACTACCGCATCTGCACTCTTACCCCAGTTATACTTAGCCGGGTTGCTGTTGTATAATTCCAATAGCTTGGTTGTATCGTTCTGCGATTTATTCCATACCTCCTGCTGCATGATCTCGAAAAAGAGATTGCCTTCGGTGAACTCCTCCATCTGGGCTTTAAAATCAGGATTAAAATCTTCCAGGTGCTCGCGGTAATAGTTATACATACTCTGTTTGGTATAGTCCTGTAATAAAGCGGTATAAGCAGCCGCACCCTGCGATGCCTGGTTGCGGTAGGCCTGTGCATAATTGATCCAGTCCTGCGCCGTATATACTTTACCGTTAATGCTGAATAAGGCAGTTGAGCCATGGATATCCCAGTTGGATACACCTGCCGGCTTTAAATACAAAGCGCTGTCCGAATATTCCCATAAAGCGGTAGTATTATATTTGGCCTTTACATAATTGCCTTTTTGTTCTACGGCGGTGTAAATATGATTGCGGGATGTTTTCCAGCGGTCATCATACAATACTTTTTGTTTTAGTTCCTCCTGGTATTCCCTGGTATTAGTAACCGGCACCGGCTTGGCGCCTACACGTTTTACAATATGCCAGCCATGTTCTGTTAAAAAGGGCTTGCTTACCTCGCCATCCTTCTTCAGGCTGAATAATACATTTTCAAAAACAGGACTATAATGCCCCACACTGATATCGGGCATGGTACCGCCGGCACTGGCGCTGATATAATCATTGCTGAATGTCCCGATCAATTGTACAAAATCGCTGCCCTTACGGATGGCATTGTATAAAGAGTCAGCAGTTTTGGCAATGGCTGCTTTATCTGCTGCCGTAGCATCCGGCGGAAAAGCCAGTAGTATCTGCTGTGCTTTCATTTTGCCCAATGCTTTACGCTCGGCTATATTCTTTACAATATGGTAACCGGCTGTTGAAGTATATACAGGGGAGTATTTTCCAACCGGTGTGGTATAAATTAAAGTCTCCAGGTTATAAGGCAGGGTGAATACGGTAATAAAACCCAGGTCGCCCTTATTGGTTTTGGCAGATGGATCATCGGAATAAGTGGCTGCCACCGTACCAAAATCCTGCCCGGCTTTTAACTGCCCCAATATGGTTTGCAGTTTTTTATATGCCTGTACCGTATCTATATTTCCATTCACCGTATTAAAAGCAATAAAAATATGGGCGGCATGAATATCCTTCTGGCTGCGGCTGAATGCTTCACTGGTCAGTTTATCAATTACTTTCTGGTCGGTCAGGTAATTATCAATCACCTGGCTGCGCAGGTTCACCAGCTCATTCTGTAAACCGGGCAGGCTGTCATAACCACGGTCATAAGCCTGGCGTATCTTTAAACGGGAATTAATATACAGGTCCAAATATTCTTTCTTCGCATTGGCCTTATTCGTGCCTGCCGTCACCGCGTTATTCTTCTCAAAAGCTCTTAAAAACTCCGGCACTGTGGCGGTATACTTGCCATAGGTGAAAAGTGTCTGTGCCTGCAGGCTCCAGCCTGTCAATACTAACAATAACGTGAATATGGTCCTGGTATGCATAAATAAGCTTGTATTAAAATTCATGTGTGTTTCAATCGGTCCGGTTAAGGTTTATCCGTCTTCTTTCTTTGTTCCAGTATACTGATCATCTGGTCCCAGGCCAGTTTCTTGGCCACAATCCTTTTCTCTTTATCCAGCAGGTAAATAGTAGGAAAGCTTTGTATATCGTATAACTGCGAATAACCCGGTATACCATTATCCGTACGGCTTTTCTCCTCGGCCTTGCTGTAGAATACATTGGTCCAGCCCTGTAAGCCATTCTTCTCCACAAAAGCTAACCAGTCGTTGCGGGTACCATCTGCTTCCTTGGCCACGGCATAGATCTGTAAACCACCGGCACGCAGGCTGGCCTGGTAGGCCGAATCTATCTTGGGTATTACTTCCTTGCAATGCCCGCATTGCGGATCATAAAATATCACCATGGTATAAGGCGCTTTCACCTGGTACAGCTCTATCTTCTTATTATTTTTATCCGGCAATACCATATTCTCAGCGGGCTTGCCCATTATATTGGCCATTAAACTATAAGCCCTTTCGGTAATGGTCTTGCGGCCCTGTTCATTCAGCCATGTATAGTTGGTGTTCGCAAAGTATTTTTCATACAGGTGCACAAACACGGCATCCTCCCACATATACTGCTGGCGTATATACCGGTTCACAAATTTTAATAAAAGAGTCTTGGTCATCTCCTCACTGGCCGCGGCATAGGACATCATATGGTCAATTTCCTTGTTCACCGAATCAGGATGATAATACACCAGTGTTTTAAAATACTTATCTACGCGGTCCTCGAACAATACCGAGGGCGTACGGCTTAAACGGTCGTCCCAGAAGTTTAACCCATCCCAGTAATGGTTTTTTACATAGTGATAGGCAAACAGCGAATCATAACCAGGCTTACCAGGGGCAATGGGATTGGCCGGTGGCTCAGGCTCACTCATCATACGCAGGAACAGGCTTAAAAAACTTTCCGGGTTTTGCGTGATCAGTTGCTTACGGTATACAGCAATACCCGAATCAATATAGTTAATGCTTTTATGGATGGCCGCCGAATCCGCAGGTGTTTTAACGGTGGCCAGTCTATTGGTCAGTGCCGAACGGGCCCTGCCTTTCTCACTCATGTTTTTTTGATAGCTTACAAACAGGTCGTTATCGGGAGAGTTGATGAATTTTTTATTATCAATATCCATCGTATCGGCAATAATGGAAAAATGCTGGTTCTTATCCAGTAAAAACTCGAAAAAACGGTCGCGGGAGGGGTAACCGATATAATAAATACCACCGCCCAGGGCTTCACTGCCTTTAAACACGGCTTCGCTTTGCTCGTTCAGTTTTACGGAGTCCTTTATCGGCAGCTGTTTACCGTTATAATAACCCAGGTAGATATACTGGTTCTTAAAAGGCTTAAAAGTTACTTTTATTTCATAACCGGGCTGTTGCGCCCATACCGTGTTACCCAATACAATAAGACCAATAAATACCAGTATCTGCTTCATGCTTTTATAACTATGATCGGCACAGCAATATTGCTGTTATCCAGTTTTTTTTTACCGGCTTCATCACGCTCTTCATCGTCCCTTGTGTCACTCACTTCAGCAGCAGCAAAACGCCCGGCTTTTTAGTGCATACACAACGGGTAATTTTCCAGATCAAATAGTGGCCGGTAACAGCTGCAGCCTATGGCAGCAGGCTGTCAGCCTGTAAAGTTATTAAAAACAGGGTACAGAAACCGTATTTTACGGGGAGTTTTAACAGTAAACCGGCAAAGGGCTTAACAATACCTAATCTTCATAAATCTCGCCCTGCTCATTATCCGCACGGTCACGGTTATACACCACCACAGCCACCTGCCATTCCATAAAATGATACTGCATGGTGATCTCCACTTTCAGTTTATTGGCATCATCACCCTGGGGGGCCAGGTTAAAAATAGTGGCGGCAAATTTTTTCTCCTCTGTGGGTGCAATGTATACCGCTTTCAGGCGATGGGTTTCATTGTAAAAAAGAATGGCTTTATTGTTCAGTTGGCTGTACAGCTCACGGTACTTCTTCTTTGCCTCATCAAAATCCTCGGTGGTCAGCATCTGCGCCTTCCAGCTGAATACAGGTTTATTAGTGCTGCTGAAACTGGTAATGGTACACTCCTCGGCACCGGCAGGCACTATCTTACTGTGGTAATTATTGCCATTGGCCACATCGTTTATCTTTTCGCCGATGATATTGACAAAATGATTGGGAAGATCGGTGATCACTTTCTGTATATCGCCTGCCAGGCTGTTTCCTTTCAATAAGCCCATCTTGGGTTGGGCATAACCGGCGATCGCTATGTTACTGCCAATAACCAGCAGCAACATCCGTAAAAAATAATTCATAAAAATTGGATGTATGGGTTCGTTAAGTCCGCAAAATATAGAAATTGTCCCAATAAAACATACTAACGGTGTTGCTTTTGCGTTAAGCACGTATAAACCCTATTTATTGTATGAAAAATAAACGATTATCATTTTACCACGAGGAAGCAAAAATTTACAAACATTTATACCGGCCCACATTCAACCCCTTTGGCGTAGTGAGATATGTTACGGGCTTTTTATTAAGCGGCCTGTTTGTTAAAAATTATTCCAAAAAATAATTCAGAAATACTAACCCATTACATGCTTAACGCTTACCACCCGGTGAGCGTTTTTTATTGGTCCATATACGGATGTAACCAGTGGTCATTGCCCGGTACAATGCTCTGCGAAATAGTAGTATCTTGGCCAAAATTTTGGCTATGGCTGCGCTTAAAAAAATACTGGTATTCCTCTTCTTCGTGGTACTCTCTGCCGCTTTGTTATCTTTCTTTTTGCCAACAGAACAAAAAGTAGAACGATCGGTTACCATCAATGCACCCATTGCCGAAGTATACAAAAACATCAGCAGCTTAAGCAAGTTCAACAGCTGGTCCGTATGGAGCCAGGGCGATTCCAGCCTGCGTAATACCTACTCCGAAAAAGATGGTATGACAGGGGCTAAAGCCACCTGGACCGGCGATCCGGCCATATCCGGTAAGGGCGAGATGGAAATAATATCATTGAAAGAAAACAAGGAAGCGGTATTTGCCATCCGGTTCATGGAGCCTAAAAAAATTGATGCCCGCTCAGCCATCACACTCGAAGAAAAAAATGGCCAGACCATCGTTACCTGGCGCTTCACTGTACCCACACCCAGGCCCTGGAATATCTCCAACCTCTTCTATAAAATGGAAAAACAAATGGCCGGCGATTTTGAACAGGGCCTTACCAATTTAAAAAAACTCACCGAACCCAACACCCCGCAAATGGCCAAAACACCGGCTTATACGGTAGAGCAGATCAATTTCCCCGCTACCTTATATGCCGGCATGCGCCAGAAAATGGGCTGGATCGAAATACCTCAATTCTTAACCAGTCACTTTAACCATATTGACGGCGTATTACAGAACATACAGGTTACGGGCAACGGTCATGCGGGTTTGTTTTACGAGTGGGATAATAAAAACCAGACCACCGATATGGCCGCGGCGGTAGCCATCCCGGATGGTACTGAACTGGAATCACAATTATCCATTAAACCTGTGACCATCGAAGCATCCAAGGCCATTAGCGTTAACTTCTATGGCGACTACAGGAAAACAGAAGCTGCCTACGAAAGCCTCGAAAAATTCTTAAAAGAGAATAAACTCACCAAAAAACAACCTGTCATCGAGCAATACCTCACTAACCCGGCCACCGTAAAAGACACGGCTCAATGGCATACTAAAATTATTTTCCTGGTGGAATAAATCCACACGATGCAGCAATAATTGCGGGCAACGGTCTTCTGGTTTCTGTAAAAATGTTGTAATTTTCAACAGGTATGTCATTATTGCTGCCTTATACCGTATAAGCCGGCCTTGATAACATAACTATGACGCATGGGGTTTTTAATAACCACTTAAATGCTGTTTATGCCATTAGCTTGCTGCTTACACGGGGAAAGAAAATTCGTTCCTGCTATCCTGCTCCTATTCACTTTATGGCAGGCAAAACCTGCTCATGCCCAGGAAGAATACATTGAACCGCCCAGTAAATTCATTACCCGTTTACCCATTACCCTCTTTACCGGCGGCGTTATTGTATTGCGGGCCCGCCTGGATGATCACCCAGATACCCTGAACTTTATCCTGGATACAGGCAGTAGTGGTATTTCGCTCGATTCTACTACTACCGACTATCTAAAGCTCAAACCTACCGAACCCCAAAAAACCATCCGGGGCATTGCCGGTTTAAAAAGGGTAGGTATGCTCAACGACCGTACCCTCTACTTCCCCGGTCTGGCAGTGGATAGCCTCGATTTTCATGTGAACGATTACCAGACCCTTACCTCCGTGTATGGCGAAAAAATTGATGGTATTATCGGCTACTCCTTCTTAAGCAGGTATATCCTTAAAATAAATTATGACAGTGCCTATATCGATGTATGCAGCCGTGGCAGTATCAAATATCCAAAAGGGGGTTACCTGTTCAGGCCCTTCATTAATACCTTGCCTGTACAGGCGGCAGCGGTAAAAGACAACCGTACTGTACAAAGCCGGTTCTTATATGATATCGGTGCAGGACTTTGTGTGTTATTTTCCAAAGACTTTATCGAAGACAGCGCTTTCCTGAAAAAGAAAAGAAAGGTCTATGCCAAACAGGCCGAAGGATTGGGTGGCAAAATTGATATGCATATCACCATCTTAAAGGAATTCCGTTTAGGCCCTTATAAGTTTAAAAAAATACCGGTTAATATTTTTGATGATGAATTTAATGTGACCTCCTATCCCAGCATGGGCGGTATCATTGGTAACGATCTGTTGCGGCGCTTCAACTGTATACTCAACTATTCAAAAAGGGAGTTTCATTTAAAACCTAATACACACTATAACGAAAGTTTCGACTATGCCTATTCCGGCCTGGAAATGTATATGATCGACGGGGATATTCAAATTGCTGAAGTGGCTAAAAACTCACCGGCCGAAAAAGCGGGACTGAAGATGGGGGATGTGGTGATTGGGGTTAATAATGATTTTACCCAAAACCTTAACCGTTACAAAGTAGCTATGCAGGCGCCCAAACAAAAAGTAAAAATGGTCATACGCCGCGATGGAAAACTACAGGAAGTAACGGTGAGTATAAAATCAATTCTTTAAATCAATGGCAGATGCAGTTACCCGTTTGAAGGGGGCGGTTCATCGTTTTATATTTACAACAGTATAAAGGGTAATAAAATAAAAACCCCGGCAGCTAGAAAACTCCGGGGGATATTATTATTAACACATGAGAAAGATTTACAAATTCGCGGTCTTTATTTTACGTGGAATTTTTACATCAATTGTCTGGGACTTACCATTGCGTTTAACTTTCATTTTCACAGAAGCTTTATCCTTGCTATCACGCAGAATTTTGCTTATTTCGTCAGTGCTGTTCACCTCTTTGTCATCAATACTGGTAACAATATCATCAACCTGTAAACCGGCTTTGGCTGCAGTGCTTTCGTCGGTTACTTTAATTACTTTCACACCTACACCGTCATCAGTATCCTGTACCGATAAACCAAATTTAGGGGTACCATAACCGGTAACGATCACGTCGTTGTACGAGCGGGAACGGGGAGTAGCGAAACGGTCGCTGGGGTTTAACTCACCCAGGTCTTTAAATATATTACCCAGTTCCAAATCCTTTATTTCAAACTGTCCGGGTGTAAAACTATAAGTGCTTACACCAGACCATTTTTTTAATTCGGCGGTCAGCTTTTGTTCTTTTTTATCACGCAATACATACACATCCACTTTATCACCTGGTTTCTTCTCCTTAATGGTTTCGCTCAGTACATCAGGGTCAGTAATTTTTGTGCTGCCTATCTTGGTAATAATATCACCTTCTTTAATACCGGCAATAGCGGCTGCGCTTTCTTTGGTTACACTCTGTACACGGGCTCCCTCCTCGGTTTTATCGGTTGTAACACCCAGCATGGCTTTGTTGCTGAAATTTTCATTATAAAAATTAAGGCCAGTCAAATTCTGGGCGCCATAACCACGAACCGGCACACCTTTGCTGCGGATCACACTCACATTACCCGATTCATAATTCTCTACGGGTTTCCCGTTCACGGTCACTTTATCACCGTCAACTTCCACCACAATTTTTTCGGTGTTGTTCTTGTCAAAAGAAATGGTAACCTGCTCTTTGGTTTTTCCCTTGGCCGTTACGGTTACATCCTTCTGGGCAAACACAGGCGCACTGCCCAACAGGAACAGACCCAGGCCCAGTGCAGATAATTTTTTGAATTGCATATAAGAAATGTTTTTAAGTACGTTAATCTTCGTACATCAAATATAGGAACTTTTTTCTACTTACGAAGCATTTCGGAATTAGTTCCGTTTTTTGGCATTTTGTTAACTTTTATCAGCTGGTCCATACGTTTTATGGGGTGTCCCTCGTGCCTCGGGCCGGGCTGTCCGCTATATCTTTTGCGCCTGCGCACTTACCATCCCTGCGCAAAAGGATGCCGCTTCCATCCCTCACCCGTAACCTCCATCCCGTAGTAAAACTAATTGTCAATTCATAATTCATCATTCATAATTCATCACTCCTTCAATTTCTGAAACGGTCTTTTCATCAGCGCCATAAAATCTTCATCCTTCTCATTCGGGTAATACTTATCCAGTCCATATCTTATCTTCTTCGGGTCAAGGGTGGTAAAGGTCCTGAACAGGTGGTCCCAGATGGAGAATACAGCCCCGTAATTACTATCGGTATAAGGCTGTACCCAATGATGGTGTACCTTATGCATATTGGGCGAAACCAGGAAATAACTCAGCGCTTTATCTACCCGTTTAGGTAAACTGATATTGGCATGTGTAAAAGCAGTGGCCAGTACTACCAGTGTCTGGTAGATCATAACACTGTACATGGGTGCCCCGGAAACAAATATCAGCAGCAGGAAAAAAATGCCCCGCAGTAAACTATCGCCCGGGTGGTGGCGCAGGCCTGTTGTTACATCCACGTTATTATCACTATGGTGTATTAAATGAAAGCGCCATAACAGCGGCACTTTATGCATAACTAAATGAACCAGCCAGCTGCTGAAATCCAAAGCCAGTACCCCAATAACAATAGCGCCCGCTACATTGGCATTAAACCAGTACACCATACCAAAATCCTGTTCCCGGCACCAGTCCGACAACATTACTATCAGTATAGCCAAAAAAGTATGTATAATTAAATGAATAACGGTAAAGCCAAAATTCACCGCAGCATGGCGTAGTTTGTTTTTCTTATACCGCAGGGGTAACAGCGGTATGGCGCCTTCTATGATCCAGAATAACAAAAGTCCGCCCACTAAAATGGCCATTCGTTGTAACGGATGCTGTTCCAGCGTTGAAAAGTAATTGATGATATTATCCCACATGGCAAAATAAATGAGTGTTTAAGTTACTAAGAAAATAGATAATCAGCCTGTTTAAACATACAAACAATAGTTTACAGCGGTTAAACCCTTTACTGGCAAAGTGTTCCCGATTACCGTTCATCTATTTTTTTAAATATTTTACGGAATAACGGAAGGTTTTGCAAAAACATACGTCTAATTTCGTACTAATTGTTACCACCGTTTATGAGAAAAATTTATTTATTGTTCCTCCTGGGCATTTGTTCCGTACTGTATGCACAAGCCCAAAAATCAGATGGCAGTATTACCGGCAAACTTATCGATAGTACCACAAAGCAGGGCATTGCCGATGCAACGATCACCTTATTATCCGCAGCTGACTCCAGCCTGGTTACTTTTACCTTAAGTAATAAGGAAGGTGTATTCAGCTTTAAAGGCCTGGCGATTAAAGCTTACCGGGTCATTATCTCCCACCAGTCCTATATCGAAACTAAAAAACCGGTTACCCTTACCGAAGAAAATAAAAACATTGACCTGGGAACCATACAACCCGTCAACGATGCCAAACTGTTGAATGAAGTGGTGGTGACCAGCGAAGCGCCCATTGTGGTAAAGGGCGATACTACACAATTTAATGCCAGCGCTTTTAAAACAGCACCCAATGCAACAGTGGAAGACCTGCTGAAAAAATTACCCGGCGTACAGGTAGATAAAGATGGTAATATTAAAGCCCAGGGCGAGAACATCCAGAAAGTATATGTAGATGGTAAGGAGTTCTTTGGTACCGATCCCAAACTCGCTACCAAAAACTTAACGGCCGATATGGTAGAGAGTATCCAGGTATATGATGATATGAGTGACCAGGCCAAATTCACCAAAATTGATGATGGCAGCAGGGCCAAGACCATTAATATCAAACTGAAAAAAGACAGGAACAAAGGCCTGTTTGCACGGGCTTTAGCTGGTTATGGCGATCGTGGTACTTATAAAGGTAACCTGAGTGCCAACTACTTCTCGGGCCCGCGCAGGATATCTGCTTTATTAAATGTCAACAATATCAACGAAACCGGCTTTTCATTCAGTGATGTGATCAGTACCATGGGTGGCTTCAGCGGCTTTGGCGGCGGTGGTGGTGGCATGGGCGGTGGTACCATGCAGGCTGTTTCCGTGAGAGGCGGCGGTGGTGGTATGATGGGCGGTTTTGGCGGTGGAGGCAGCGGTGTTACCGGTATTACCCGGTCTTTGTCAACCGGTCTTAACTACAGCGATGAATGGGGGCCTAAAGTAAAACTTACCGGCAGTTACTTCTTCTCCAACAGCAATGCCGACCAGGAGCAAAGAACTTTACGCCAGAGTACCTTTCCTAACGACTCAAGCGCCAGTCTTGACCGGCAGGTATATTCCAACAGTATCAACCAGAATCACCGGTTCAATATCAGGCTGGAGGCACAGCTGGATTCTATGACCTCTATCCTGTATACACCCAGCTTAACTTTCCAGCATTCTGAAAATGAGAATGTCGATACTTCTTTCACCAATGTTAAAAGAGGACTGGGTGATTATTACCTGGGCCAGACCGGTAACCGGGAAAATACCAACGAACGGGACGGCTTTAACTGGAACAACAATATACTGTTGCGTAAACGGTTCAGAAAAACCGGCCGCACTTTAACCCTGGGCTGGTCTAATACCTGGGGTAATAGTAATTCCAAAGGTTTCTTGTTATCCGATAACCTGTTTTATAACTCAACCGGCGATCTTATCCGTAATATATCACAGCACCAGCAGGATAAACAAAGCAATACCACTAACAACAATGTGGTGAGCGCTTCTTATACCGAGCCCCTGGCATTGAATAAACTGCTGGAGTTTAACTATGCTTATACCAACAACAAAAACAACTCGGAAAAAGAAACCTATAACTTCAACCCGCTTAATGATAAGTTTGATGATCCGAATTTATTGCTGACCAATAATTTTGAGAATAAATTCACCGCACACCGTGTGGGTGCCAACTTCAGGGTACAAAATCCCAAATACAATTACCAGTTAGGCATTGGTGTACAGCAGTCTACCCTTACCAGCGATAGTTACCAGGCGGCTACCAATAAGGATTCTACCAGCAAAGCCAGTTATGTTAACTTCTTCCCTACGGCCAATTTCAACTTTACACCGGCACGTAGCAAAAACCTGCGCTTTTCCTATAATGGCCGTACCAACCAGCCTACTATTACCCAGTTACAAAATGTACCCGACGTATCGGATCCTTTGAATATCCGCACCGGTAATCCCGATCTGAAACAGGAGTTTAACCACAACTTCACGGTAGGCTATAACAGCTTTAATATTTTAAACTTTAAATTCTTTGCGGCGAATATTACGTTGAATACCACATCCAATAAAATTGTGAACAGTATTGATTCTATGGGCCAGGGCGTGCAGCTTACCCGCCCGGTAAATATGGATGGCTATACCCGTGCATTCTCTTTTGTAACCCTGGGCCTGCCCTTTAAAAATCCTGACTGGAGAGGGTCCAGCGTTAACTTCACCAATAACCTGACCTACCTGCGTGATGTTACTTTGTTATACAAACAAAAAAATATCGGGCAAACATTCTCTGCTACACAGGGTGTGGGTGTAAACATCAGCAAGAATAAACTGAACCTGGGTTTAAATGCCAATATTACCTATACCAGTATCAACTATTCGGTTAATAAAATGCTGAACGAGGATTACTTTACACAAACCTATTCAACCGATATTACCTATACCTTACCGGCTAATTTCATTATTGCTACCGATTTTGATTATATCCTGAACACCGGTCGTGCAGAAGGGTTTAACCAAACCATTCCTTTATGGAATGCCAGCATTGCCAAACAAATATTCAAGAAAAAGAACGGCGAGATAAAATTCTCCGTGCGTGACTTATTAAACCAGAACCAGAGCATACAGCGTACCAATGGCGACAACTATATCCAGGACGTAAGGAGCATGGTATTACGCCGCTACTTTATGGTCAGCTTCCTGTTCAGTATCAACCGCATGAGTGGTAAACCGCAGTCACAGGGTATGCCAATGCCTCCGGGTATGAACAGGATGATGGACAGGAATATCCGTTTTAATTAAGGTGGGAGATTTCAGAATTGAGACTTCAGAATTGGGATATGAGATGGCGGTATTAAGATGGTCATGATCGTTTAAAGAGATAGCTGGTCAGCAGGAATGTTGATCAGCTATTTTTTTGTTTGGTATTTCATCTTGGTGAGATGATAAAACGGCAGAACTGGTAGCAACTGCCGGTTAACCCATAACCATTAACATTATTATGGTCTGTTGCCTGCAATTACCTGTGCGGTGTAATGCGTTTTAAACATGATTATCAATAAAATGGCAAATTCTGTCTTTCTTAGCGTTTATTTTGCACTTTCTTTTGTTACTTGCCGGTTATTGATGAAATTTTACCGTTCCATATTACCGCTTTTATTGGTTGGTGCAGCCCTGTTTGCCGGTGCGGGCATGGGGTTTACACAGGTAAAAGCCCAACCTACGCTCTATAAAGTAAAAGGTACGGTGTACGACAGTACGCATCATTACCCGGTACAATCGGTATCGGTACTAACTTCATCAGGACGGGGTACGGTAACTTCCAAAGACGGCACTTATACCGTGGAGGTAGAGGAAACTGATTCTATCTGGTTCAGTTATCTGAATAAACCCACTAAAAAATACCCTGTACTTAAAATTGCCACACCCTTTGCCTTTGATGTTTCATTGGCCGTGTATGTACCGGTGCTGGCCGAGGTAACGGTTAAAAACAGGAACTATTATTTAGACTCCTTACAGAACCGTGAGGATTATGCCAAAGTATTTAATTACCAGAAACCTGGCCTAAGTGCATCGGTAAACAATTCAGGCGTGGGTTTTGACCTCAATGAAATTATCAATGTATTCCGCTTCAGGAAAAACAGGAGTACTATGGCCTTTCAAAACAGGTTGCTGAATGAAGAAAAAGAAAAGTTTGTAAAACACCGCTTCAGCAAAGCCCTGGTACGCAGGCTTACCAAACTGGAAGGGGATTCTTTGGATTACTTTGTCAATACATTTGTACCACCTTACTGGTTTGTACAATCAGCAGACGATTATACTTTCCAGAAATATGTAAAAGATTCCGGTGAACGTTTTAAAAAAGGACTCATGCCGCTGCCACCTTACAGGACAGAAGATGAGGATGTTTTACAATAAGTTTATCCCGGCTATATAAACCAAAACTATTATGGACCAGACTACTTTAGGTATAGGCACCCGTTTACAACATACTCAATACGGTCCCGGTGTTATTGCCGGTGTAAAATATGCTACTTACCTTATTTCATTTATTCATCACGGCATAAAGGAAATTGACAAAACCGATGACCAGCTGGAAGAAATAATTCCTGAAAATGTATCGGCCGAAATAGAAACATTAAGTGATGGTGAAAGATCGCTGTTAAAGATATTACGTTTATGGAACGGCATTGCCGAGCCGGTAGCTTTAGGCGATAAATGGCCGGGTGGTAAAATGATATTACAACCTGCGGATGCGTCTTTAAAACCCAAGGAAATACCGGTAGAGGATTTTTTTCATAAAATAGTCATGCTGCGTGACCGCCTGCGTGTGCTGGAACAAAATATCAACAGCAGCAAAAACCTGTCTGACGAAGAGAAGGTAAATATCCAGCAATACATTACCCGTTGTTATGGCTCACTTACCACCTTCAATGTGCTGTTTAAAAACAAGGAAGACTGGTTTGTGGGAGAAAAAAGCAATGGCTGATCATTGCGGCTTTTTCATCAGCTCCACTACTTTTTCAAAGCTCTCCATATTGGCACTGGCGTTCACTGCATTGATCACGGCCTTTTTTTCGTGCTGCCCCAGCCGGAAATTAAGCGTGGCCTTGCTCTCGTTCTTTGCCGGTATATACTGGAATAACATTTTATGAATAGTATGCCTGGCATTGGCGGCATAATAGCTGAGTATATCGTTTTGTGAATACTCCATCATCTTAAACCAGTTATGCTGCAGTAATAAAAAAGGTTTGGTGGCATGATCGCTGATATCATCGGATAAATAAGGTGCTTCCCAGCCGCCTACGCCACGGTCCCTTATCTGCAGCAGTAATACACCGCCTGTATTGGCCGCTATCCAGTCCTCAAATACTGATAAAAAACGTAAGCTGGTCTCCTGGCCGTAATTGTCCCGCAGGCCTGCATCCATCACATCAATTACCGGCTCGGAGGGCAGCCATACATTGGGCAGAACAATAGGGAAAGTGGCATTCATGCGCAGGGCGGTTAACATGCGCAGGTTATAGGGGTCCTGGTCTTTAAAAAATGCAGCAAAATCTATTGCATCGGGGTCGGCTATTGGTATACGGGTACTGTCATCCAATGGGCGCATCATAAAGCTCACCGGTTGTGTGCTGATGAGCATTTTACGGCTGTCACGGGTAATTACCGAATTAAAGAATATCAGTGGAATACGGGCTTCACCTTCATCTTCAATATAATCACCCAGGTGGTGGTTCAATAACCCATGGGTATTGCTGTTCAGTTTCTGTTCAAATGCATAGCCCCGGTCTTTAATATAACTGTAATCGCCTACTTTAAATTTCTGCGCCGGCGATAATATATCACGGGCTACAAATGAGGAGAACATGGAGTTCAGCAGGTCATTGGAAATATTATCAATATACACCGAACTGTTCAGGTCGATAGGAGCGCCCTTTAATTTTTCTTTATACAGTTCCCGGTAATAGGTAGCGCCGATCATACCACCCGAAGCGCCATTAATTAAAAAGGTCTGCTTCATTAAATTACCGCCCGATAAACTGTCCAGCTTTTGTAATACCCGCATGGTAAAGGTAGCGCTGCGGTGCCCGCCACCACTGGTGTTGATAATAATCATTACCGGCTTATCCGTGCCCTGTTTGGCCTTCCATTTTTCCAGTATGGTGATCATATTGGCTTTATCCTTCGCTATCTGTTCATTGCTACAAATAGCCAGTAGTCCTTCGGGTGAGTAGGACGGTCTTTTTGTTTCGGTACTGTAATTTAAGCCATAGGCTTTGTTACGCGGATCGATCCAGTTAAACTTGTACATCAGGTTCAGCGCCGCTATCAGTAAAATAAGATAGGGTACTGCCCAGCTTTGTAAAAAATACGAGAAGGCCCCGGCCACACCGATCAGGATAGAAAAAAAGATGGTGATACTGGCAGCTGCAGGTATCTGGAAAAAAGGGTAGTCAAGAAAAAATCCAATAACGATCAAAAACAAAAAGGCAGCAAATACCGATAAAATGGCGGCAAAGTGGTGGCGTTTGAAAAGTGTGTTCACAAAATTGCTGGTATAGTGTTTTACATCGCGGCTGCGGCGCACATGAATGGGGTTATCCAGGTACCATTCCACTTTAATGATACTATCACTTTTGTATATCTCTTTTGACGGCTGCAGGTGGGTAATATATTCGCCCGGGTTGCTTAACAGCGGCATCATCTGCCGCAGGATGTTTTTATCGGCCCGGAAAAAGTAGATAAAGGAAAATAATATCAGTAATATCAGGCCTCCGATAAAACCAAAACCCAGTAACAAGATCTCGTTAACCGGCATTAGCTCTTTATAACGGTTAAACTGGTATGCCTTGATGCAGTAAAATACAATAAAGCTCAGGGGAATAATGGCATTATTAATACAGTATTTTAAAAAGGGGTTGGTGGTAGCCGAAAGAAAACGGAAGTATTTACTGAATAGAATAAAGGTGCTGATATTCCAGCTCATGATGAACATGCCCACGGCAAAGCCCACAATAATGGCGCCCAGTATATTAATGCTGCCCAGGTATTCAGGGGCCAGGTACAAAGCCCCGGCGCCAAAAGTGCTCATAAAACTACCGCCTACGGTGCTGAACAGGATAAACCAGAACAGCAGCAACACCTGGTATTTTCTGAAATGTAAAAACACCAGTTGTACAGGAAAGGAAAATATAAAACCGCGGAGCCAGGCTTTCATTGCAATATCAGTTCGATGGCAATAAAAGTAATCATTTCATTTGCAAACGAAAAGAGAAAAGCGTAACAGATAATAAACAAGCTGTTAATAAATGCACCGGCTGCATAATGGCCGGCATATTAAAAAAGTAAAGGGATAACCCCGCACCTAAAGCGATCAATACAAAAGCGGCGGTCAGGTTGCCATGCAAACGCAGGGAAGTATAAGGCCTGCTGCGCCAGAAAAGGAACAGGCACACTGCCAGTACCAGCCAGGAGGTGCTACGATGTAACAGGAACATATTATCCAGCCCGCTTAACCACAGTTCTCTTTGCTGGTAACCCAGGGGTTTGGATATTTCGTCTATCTGTTCACGTACATCCGTGCCCAACACTACCTGTAACAATACCAGCACTAATGCCACCACCGTGAGGTGTTTTAAGTAAGCTGGTACGTTTTCTTTACGTTTATTCAGTAAAGCCAGTATGATTAAAGGGATTGCGGCAATCACAATAGCTACCAGCATATGCGTGGTCACTTTTACAACGGCCAGGTTATGGGCCACCACCATTTTACCCAGCCAGGCCTGGAAGCCGGTGGTGAGCACCAGCAGCAGCGACCACCAGAAAATACTTCTTTGGGTTTTAAAATATAAGCGGAAGCTCCAGATCATGTGGGCAAAAACCAGGATGCCCAGCACAGCGCCTGTTAAACGGTTAATATATTCTATCCAGGTATGGTAAGCGTTAAAACTATGATCAATATCCTGCGTGCTTAAATATTTTTCAAAGTCGGCAGGTAACTGGCTGGCATCGGTAGGAGGCACCCAGCGTCCGAAACATTTGGGCCAGTCCGGGCAGCCCATACCACTCTGGGTCATGCGTACAACGCCACCGGCAAGTATCACCACAAAAATCCAAACCAGCACAAAACGGGTATAACGTATATAGGCCTTATTTTTATTCATAGCGGGGCAAAGGTAACAACGCAAGGGTGGTTACACGGTTATGATGATCAAATAATTTTCTGTTTCAGCTACACACTAGTTCCGGTCAGTAAAGTGTCTTATAAGTTGCAAAGTACGGTAATGAAGGAATAAGAAAGGATGATTGTTATCATCCGTTATTCGCTGAAAATGGTTAATTGCTGCGGTAAAATATTAAAACTTTTGCGGTGGTATTTGCAAATACCGTTTTGTTCAATGGCTGTACGGTGGTTCAGGGTGCCATAACCTTTATTATTGATCCAGTCGTACATGGGATATTCCTCGTGGATGGTCTTCATATAATCATCCCTGTAGGTTTTGGCCAGGATACTGGCCGCGGCAATGCTGGCAAAACGCCCGTCCCCCTTCACCATACATTCGTGGGGCGTTTTTTTATAGGGAACAAAGCGGTTACCGTCTATCAGTAACATTTCCGGAACAATACGCAGCTGGTCAATAGCCAGGTGCATGGCCTTAAAAGAGGCTTTTAATATATTAATGGTATCAATTTCCTCATTATCAATACTGGCAACAGCATAGGCCAGCGCTTCCTGCTCAATAATACTCCTGAGCTGGTACCGGTTTTGCTCATTCACCTGCTTGGAATCGTTCAGCAGGGGATGGCTGAAGTCTTTAGGCAGAATAACGGCTGCCGCAAATACAGGACCTGCATAACAACCCCGCCCGGCCTCATCGCAGCCTGCTTCGATTAATTGTTGTTGATAACAGCTCAGTAACATGACGCAAAGGAAAGAATTAATAATTAAGATTTAATAATTAATAATGGGGTTTACACAAACACAACCGCTTGTAAAATGCTTAAAATCTTAGATCTAAGATCTCAGATCTGAGATCTAATCAAAGCTTTGGTTACTGGCCGCAGCCTGTTTCAGCAGGCGGTCAAACTGCTCCGGTGAAATATCGTTGTAGAAGAAATAAACAGGGTCAATTTTGTTGCCGTTCTTATGTACTTCGTAATGGCAGTGAGGGCCGGTACTTTTGCCGGTACTGCCTACCCAGCCTATCACTTCCCCGCGTTTTACATTCTGGCCCACTTTACCCTTTACCTTCACCATATGCCCGTACAGGGTCTGGTAACCATAACCATGATTAATAATTACGTGGTTGCCATAACCATCACCGGCATTGCCGGCAAGGGTAATGCGGCCATCGGCCGTAGCGTAAATGGGCGTTCCCTGGGGGGCGGCAAAGTCAAGACCGGCGTGCATTTTAACGGTTTTATACACCGGGTCAATACGGTAGCCAAAGCCGGATGCAATGCGGGAAAGGTCCTGGTTGCTTACCGGCTGTATGGCGGGGGTATGGGCTAAAAGCTGTTCTTTATTCTTGATCAGGCTGTCAATTTCCTTGTACGACTCCATCTGCACATTCACCCTGCTCTTAATATTTTTAATGGAATAGTAAATAGAGGATAACAGCTGGTTATCGGTCATACCCGATACGGTTTTTATTTCCTCCTCCATTTCAATTTCCTTGGCCCGGGCACTGTCGGGTATGGGGTTGGCTTCAAAAATGGAGCGGTACACATTATTATCCCTTTTTTCCAGTTCTTTGATCTGTTTTTCCAGGTTTTTCAGCTCATCGTTCAGGTCCTGGTAATTCTCCTTCAGGCTGCTGTTCTGCATCCGCAGCAGTTTTTCATTGGGCGAGCCCACGAACTGGAAGGCAAAATAGGAGATCAGGAAGGCGGTAACCAGGGCAGTTGCTATAAAACCGAATATGCGCAACAACTTCACACGAAGCGGCATCTCGAGTTTTTCGTATCGGAGTGTATTGGTATTGTAAAAATATTTTATCTTCTTCATGAACCCGTTTTGTCGGTTTACACCAACTTATACCGCTTAATTAAATCACAATTGAAACAATTACCTTTGCGCCACGTTTACTAACGGCATAAAAGTAATTACTGTTATGTTAAGCCTGCATTTTGTTTTCCCGGCTGTACGGCCCTGATGGGGCTTTACTTGCGACGCTCCGTTCAACTGCACCAATACTATTGGGCAACTAAAAAACGGCATCATCGTAATGGTAAAAGTACAGGGTAAAACAAAATCGCCATCCTTATCCAATGATGGCCGGCACAACAGCTAACAAATATAGGCCGTTCGTAAGCAAAAATCAACCCAAAAATTAAGAAGCATTATCATGATGACCAGTGCAGACATAAGGAAGCAGTTTTTAGACTTTTTTGCCGGGAAAGGCCACCAGATCGTACCATCGGCCCCTATTGTGGTGAAAAACGACCCCACCCTCATGTTCACCAATGCCGGTATGAACCAGTTTAAGGATTTTTTCCTGGGCAACGCCAAACCTGCGCACAGCCGGGTGGCCGATACCCAGAAATGTCTCCGTGTAAGCGGTAAACACAACGACCTGGAGGAAGTAGGGGTGGATACCTATCACCATACCATGTTTGAAATGCTGGGTAACTGGAGTTTTGGCGATTATTTTAAAGCCGAAGCCATTGCCTGGAGCTGGGAGTTGCTGACCGATGTATACAAAATAGAAAAGGACCGCCTGTATGTGACCGTGTTTGAAGGTGACGCCGCCGAAGGCCTGCCGATGGACCAGGAAGCATTTGATGAGTGGAAAAAATACATAGCCGAAGACCGGATCCTGCTGGGAAATAAAAAGGATAACTTCTGGGAAATGGGCGATACGGGCCCCTGCGGCCCCTGTTCCGAAATACATGTGGATTGCCGTACCGAAGCGGAACGTGCTGCTGTGGATGGCAAAACCCTGGTGAACAACGACCACCCCCAGGTAATTGAAATATGGAACAATGTATTCATGCAGTTCAACCGGTTAAAAAACGGGTCACTGGAATTGTTACCCGCCAAACACGTAGATACCGGGATGGGCTTTGAGCGCCTGGTAAGGGTGCTGCAGCAAAAACAAAGTAACTACGATACCGATGTATTTACCGGCACTATTGCTGCCGTGGAAAATATTACCGGTAAAAAATATGATTACAGCGATAGCAAGGAAGCCATTGCCTTCCGGGTACTGGCCGATCATATCCGGGCTATCAGCTTTACGGTTGCTGACGGACAATTACCTGCCAGTACCGGCGCGGGTTATGTGATCCGCCGTATTTTACGCCGGGCTGTAAGGTATTACTATACTTACCTGAACTACCAGCAACCGCTGTTACACCAGCTGGTGCCGGTATTGGCCAAACAATTTGAGCAGGTATTTCCCGAGTTGCAGCAGCAACTGGATTTTGTGGCCCGTGTTATTCGTGAAGAGGAAGAATCTTTCCTGCGTACGCTGGAAAAAGGGTTGAAACGTATTGACGATATCATCAAAAACCTGTCGTCCAATATGATCGACGGCAATGATGTATTTGAACTATACGATACTTATGGTTTCCCGGTTGACCTTACCCGTTTAATTGCCCAGGAACAAAACCTGCTGGTAGATGAAAAAGGATTTAATGAAGCACTGGAAGCACAGAAAACCCGTTCGCGCCAGGCTACTGCCATTGATACGGACGACTGGGTTGAACTATTACCCGATACCAAACCGGTATTTGTAGGCTATCATGACCTGTTGGTAAACACGCAGGTGGTAAAATACCGTAAAGTAAAAGCCAAAGGTAAAGAACAGTACCAGGTAGTACTGGCTGTTACTCCTTTCTATGCCGAAAGCGGCGGACAGTTAGGTGATACCGGTACCCTTGGTTTTGGTGAGGAAGTGATTGCGGTAGTGGATACCAAAAAGGAAAATGACCTGATCATACATTTCACTGATAAACTGCCTGGTGATATCGGGGTGGAAGTAGTGGCTGCCGTAGACTGGAATAACCGTTTAAATACCACTTATAACCATACGGCCACTCACTTACTGCATGCCGCATTAAGGGAGGTATTGGGTACACATGTTACCCAAAAAGGTTCGATGGTGAGTGCGAAAGAACTGCGTTTCGACTTCTCTCATTTTTCCAAAATAAGCGAGGAGGAACTACGCACCATCAATTTGCTGGTGAACGAAAAAATAAGGGCCAATATACCGGTGGTGATCAAAGAAATGCCAAAGGATGAAGCCCTGCAACTGGGAGCCATGGCCCTGTTTGGCGAAAAATACGGCGATACGGTAAGGGTGGTTATTATTGATCCCGCTTACTCTGTAGAGTTGTGCGGTGGTACACACGTGTCCAATACCGGCATGATCGGCATGTTCAATATTGTGAACGAAACTGCTGTAGCTGCAGGCGTAAGAAGAATTGAAGCTTTAACCGGCGCAGCCGCCATTCAATACATTGGTGAACGTATCAGCCAGTTTAAATACATAGGCGAATTACTGAAAGCAAAAGATCCATTGAAAAGTATTGAAAAGCTGATTGAGGATAAACTGGCCCTGGAAAAGAAAATTGAGCGCCTGGAAGCCCGCCAGCTGGTACAACTGCGTAATGAACTATTACAAAAAGATGAGATCGTTAACGGGATCACTTTCATTGGCGATATTGTGGAGGTAAGCAGTGCGGATGCCTTAAAAAAACTGAGCCACGATTTCAAAAATAACCTGAACGATTACGTGATCGTACTATGCGCCAATATTGACGGGAAGGCTTCGGTAGCAGTATCCATTGCCGATACGGTTGCCGCAGCACGTGACCTGGATGCCGGTAAGATCATTAAACAACATATTGCGCCCCTGATAAAAGGCGGCGGCGGGGGCCAAAAAACACTGGCTACTGCCGGTGGCCAGGACATCAGCAGCCTGGATGCGGTGATAAAGGCGGTAAAAGCTATTTTGTAAACCTGCCCGGAGTAATTAAAGTCCGTATTTCTTTCGTTCCTGTTCCAGGCGAAGACGGGCTTTTTTTGATTCCCGGATGGTATTCAGGGTAATGAAGGCGGCACCTACAAGGGTAATAAAGAGGATGATTAATGCTGTAATTGCCATAAGTGTTAGTTCTTAGGTTTATGCAAATTTGTGTAAAAAACTGATTGTTTTAGTCAATTTTGGGATGAAAATACCCTAGGGATTTATACTTACCACTTTGTGGTATGGGGTGGGAGATAGATATTTATTTTGTGGTATGTATAAACGAGTTAGTTTTAATATTTTGATAATTATATTAAAAAAAACTATCTGACGTTTTATCGTAAAACCACGAAAACAAAAAACGGTACCTATTTAATACTTTTTTTAATGTGTTAATTTTGCCGGTCAAAAATTTGAATTAGTATCAGTATGCAAAAGGTTAAAAGGCCATACCGGTTTTGGAGAAGATTGTTAAGAGTGCTGGGTGTACTGGTTACCCTCCTGTTGCTGTTTTTCCTTTACCTGGTTTGGGTAAGTAATATAAAGCCGCCTAAGGTAGATGATAAGTCAGCTTTAAGTTTACAAAGAAACCAACCTGAGCCCGGCCTGTATACAATTGGTAATAACTGGTTACGGAAAAGTAATTCCGGTTTATATGAAATGTATGTATCCGGTGATGCTTTTGAAAGAGGGGTGATCAATGGCAAACTATCGGCGGAGCTGATACAAACCCAGGAAGATTATTTTACCGAGCAGATCGATAAAATGGTGCCCTCCAAAAACTACCAGTATTTTTTAAAGTATGTGATCGGCTGGTTTAACCGTAACCTGGTTAACCATGTAACACCCGAATATAAACAGGAGATCTATGGCGTATCGCAATCCGCATCAGATAACTACGGGTATATCGGCACAAAGTATCAGCGTATACTTAACTATCATTCAGCTCACGATATAGGGCATGCTTTGCAAAACCTTATGCTGGTGGGTTGTACCTCCTTTGGCACCTGGGGTACGGCTTCGCAGGACAGCAGCCTGATCATTGGCCGGAATTTTGATTTTTATGTGGGCGACAATTTTGCCAAAAATAAAATTGTCTTATTCGCCAATCCTAAGGCAGGCTATAAGTTTATGAGCGTTACCTGGGGAGGTTTTATCGGGGTGGTATCGGGTATGAATGAAAAGGGATTGACCGTTACCATTAATGCGGCCAAAAGTAATATACCTACGGGTTCGGCCACACCCGTATCGCTGGTGGCAAGGGAAATATTACAGTATGCTAAAAATATCAATGAAGCCATAGCCATCGCCAAAAGCAGGAAGATGTTTGTATCCGAATCATTTTTGGTAGGCAGTGCAGAAGATAACAAAGCAGTTATTATTGAAAAAACACCCAAGGCCCTGGATATTTATGATCCCAACCGCAACAGTATTTTATGTACCAACCATTTTCAGAGTAATAACCTCGGTACTACAAAGATCAATAAAGAGTCACTGGCAGAAAGTGCTTCACCTTACCGTTACCAGCGTTTAACACAGTTATTACAGAACAATGGTCCCAACACGGTGCAAAAAACCATTGATATTTTACGTGATACACGGGGGCTTGACGGCAATGATATTGGCCTGGGTAATGAAAAAGCGGTTAACCAGCTCATTGCTCATCATGCGGTGGTTTTTCAACCCAAACAGCTCCGGGTATGGGTATCTACCGCGCCATGGCAACTGGGACAATTTGTTTGTTACGACCTGAATAAAATATTCAGCTTACAGGGTTTGCAGCACAATACCGAGATTATTGACAGTGCTTATACCATAGCAGCTGATACTTTATTGCAAACACCGGCTTTCAATAATTTCCGCTTGTTCTACAATATGAAACACCGGTATATGGATGGTGGCACTATCTCCCCCGATAGTATGGTGGCCGCTAATCCGCAATCCTATCTTGCTTACATGCTGGCCGGGGATTATTTATACAAACAAAAAAACTATCAGCAGGCATTGCCTTATTACCGCCAGGCATTAACCAAAGAAATAGCCACCGTGGCTGAGAAAAAACATATTGAGGAACGTATTGCAACAATCACCACTAAACAATAACAAATGGCTATTAAAGGTGTTGGTATTGACCTGGTGGAGATTGAACGCATAGCCACCAGCCTGCAAAAAGATAATGGTTTTCGTGAACTGGTTTTTGCGCCGGAGGAAATCAGTTATTGCGAAAGCAAGACCCAAAAATATGAGCACTATGCGGCCCGCTTTGCCGCCAAGGAAGCCTTTTTAAAAGCACTGGGCACAGGCTGGGTTTCCGGCACGGCATTTAATGAAATAATAGTACAAAATACCTCCACCGGTAAGCCTCAGCTGGTTTTCACCGGCACTACGGCCCAAACCATTGCGGTGCTGGCATATAACCATATCAGTTTATCGCTTACCCATACCAGAACAACAGCCGGTGCGGTGGTGGTTATTGAATAGTTATTCCCTTTACTTACAACAAACAGGATATACCGCCGGGAGGGTATAGCCTGTATACAATACTTGCCATTACTTTGTTATACCAGACAGTAACGGTTTTAGCCAACCATAGTTATGGCACCAGAGACGGGTAGCCCCTGCGTATATCAAAGGGGCTATTTTTATGCAGTGCCGCAGCCCTTCGTATTTTTTTAATACCTTGTTGTTTTATTAGCAAATACGTTATTGTATGAGTGTAAATCTGCGCCCCGATAAATACCTGAAATATTTATACCTGCCTAATATTATCGGCACACAGCGTACAAAAGAAATTTTGTCCGTAAACCCAACAGTATTACCGGTAAGGGAGGAAGCACAGGAAGTAGTGATTACGGCTTATGAATACGATGCCACTACCATTAACGAAAAAGTTTTTGATGATATAAAAGAAACTTTCCCGTATAAAAATACGGATAAGATCAGCTGGATAAATATAGATGGCCTGCGAAAAAACGATGTGGAAGCTATTTGCCAGCATTTTAATATACACCCTTTATTGGTGGAAGATATTTTAAGTGTTGGGCAAAGACCTAAAACGGATGAAGTGGAAGGCGTGATGTTTTGCCTGCTGAACATGTTATACTACAATGCTACCAAACAAACGGTAGAACAGGAGCAGATCAGTATTGTACTGGGACAAAATTTTGTGATCAGTTTCCAGGAAGATGCCAGCCGTGACGTGTTCAATCCTTTAAGGGATAAGCTGAAAATGCCTACCAGTAAGGCCCGTGGCCGGACAGCTGATTATTTGTGTTATGTGTTGCTGGATTTGATCGTAGACAATTACTTCCTGGTGATGGAAAAAATAGGCGAGCGTATAGAAGACCTGGAGGAAGAAGTGATCCGCAACAGCAATAAACGATCGCTGGCAAAAGTAAACCAGCTGCGTAAAGAGCTCATTGTACTTAAACGTAATATTGTTCCGGTACGTGACCTTTTAAGCGGTATTATCCGCAGCGAGAATGAACTGCTGGAAGACCGTACCACCAAATACTTCAAAGACGTGTACGATCATATTGTACAGGCCATCGATCTCACGGAGAACTACCGTGATATGATGATGAGTTTACAGGACCTCTACATCAACAACGTAAACCTGAAGATGAATGAAGTAATGAAAGTAATGGCCATTGTAACCTGTTTACTGGCGCCTGCCACGGTGATCGGGGGCATATTCGGGATGAACTTTGAAAATGTGCCGCTCTTAAGCAATCACTGGGGGTTCTGGTTTGCCATGGGCGCTATGTTACTGATACCCATCTGGATGATCGGCGCTTTTAAAAAACGCGGATGGTTCTGAAAGATCTTAGATCATCAGATCTGAGATCTAAGATTTTATTACCAGATTATCTCATTGTCTAATTGGCTCTTATACTATTTTACCCGAAAACAAAAAAAATAATGTTGTTGGGCAAATTATTAATTTGCGCCTTCTAAATTATGAGTAACAAACCTTCGCTTCATACTTCACTTAGTCCGGCATTATTACATTTATACGACCTGAGTAACAGTGTAGTAGTTATTATAGATGTTTTCAGGGCTACTTCTACCATCGCCTCTGCTTTATTCAATGGTGCTAAAAGTGTTATTCCTGTTGATTCGGTACCCAAGGCCATCGAGATCAGCAAACAAATTGATGGTATTGCAGCGGGTGAACGTGATGGTAAACTGGCAGAGGGATTGTCTTATGGCAACTCACCGCTGGAGTATGACCGTGGTTTTATTGAAAATAAGATACTGGTGTTAACAACTACCAATGGCACCAGGTTATTACATATGGCCCTTGATAAAAATGCAGATACCGTGGTTACCGGCTCTTTCCCCAACCTGTCTGCAGTATGTAATTTTTTAGTGGCGGAGAAAAAGAACGTGATACTGGGTTGTTCCGGCTGGAAAGACCGTTTTAATTTAGAAGACACTTTATTTGCCGGCGCAGTGATACACCAGGTAAAAAAACATTTTGAAATACATTGCGACAGTTCTTTAATGGCAGAAGCCATGTACGCAAAACATAAAAACAACCTGCTGGGTTTTGCTTCAAAAATGACACACTACCATCGCCTGGTAGAACGTTTTGGCTTAATTGATGATATTGCTTTTTGCTTAACGCCGGATGTGGCAAATGTGTTACCCTATTATAAAGACGGGAAATTGATCATTGGCGGGCAAAATCTATAAAGATACGGCTTTTATGCGGCATTATGCCGTGGAAAAAACTATTTATAAATTCTTCGCTTTTTACAAGGAATTACGCTTTACATTCTTTTATTTTTGCCGATTGCCCTTTGCCGGCTATGGCAGGTGCAATGTTATGACGGATAGGACAGCTCCTCTGTGTGCCTGTCTTTCCTCGCCCATTAAACCGGACAGGAAAAGCGGAACAGAGAACGCTTTGGTTAAACTATTAACCGGGTGGTGCGGGCAGGATGTATAACATTGTGTTTACCGGCTGAACCGCAGGGCTGTTAATTTGTTTTTATTATTATGGCGTTACCACACCTTGTAAAGTACATATACACGCATGGAAGCGATGAAGTGATTCGCAGAGGCAAGAAGATTCATGCAACGGGTTTTGTTGAACTGATCGAATACGACGACCTTTTTGGCTCGGCTGTATTACGGGTAAAAGACGATACCTATGCCACTTTTTATAAAGTGTACCTGCAACGAATAAAAGATGCAGACTCCTTATCGGTACGTTGTACCTGTCCCTATAACTTAGGCGATATATGCCGGCATGAAAGTGCGGCCCTTTTCTATATCCAGGACCTGATGGATAAAGGCCAGTTACGTACAGAAGATACCCGTTATGACCAGCGCCATACCGTAGCAAAAATTAAAACACTCGATCATAAAACCCTGCGTTTATTATCCTCGCATGATATTGTGGCCGAGGCCGATGATTTTTTATCGAAAAATAAAAAAGACGTTAAGATAAACTTTGCCGAGAATGAAACGGTAAAGGCCGATGTTACTTTACACGGTAAAGTATACGAAGTTATTTTACGTAAAAACGAAGAACGCAGTTTTGATACCAGTTGTGATTATGACGATCCCAATCATTTACTGTGTTTACCCAAAGTGATCGTTTTTTTACACCTCTTGCAGGAACATGGCCCGCTTTACTTTGATTCGATCCGCAACTGGGATAATGTAAAAAATAAATTACTCGAAGCTTATGGTTACTCTTTAAGCGATGACCTTGCCGGTAAATTTGAATTTGTATTTAAAGAAGGAAAACCTTTCTTAAGGGTACTGGATCCTTCTATTAAAAGAGTAGTGGCCCCTGCACTGCAACCCCGTCCTGTATTACTGCCCATTAAGCAAAAGGAGGAAGAAACGGAAGAAGTGATCACCGAAGAAAAAAAGGAGCAGAATAAACGCTTCGGCCTGGTGATCAACCTGAATAAAACAACCTATCCTTATTTTACACTCGATATTGTAACGGGTGATATGAATGAAGCAAAGGATGGTTTTGTCGGCAATATTGAAAAAGTGGATATCAGCCGTTTTGTGGATACACAACAGTACACCGAGGAAGATGCACTGTTGTTAACCGCTGTAAGAAAATTACAGGATGCGGAACTGAATAAATATGTAAGCCGCAATTCCCCTTTCTCCGGCATCTGGGAAAATATCATTCATGCCGAAGATGAAGAACTGCCGGATGAAACAAAATCGCTGATGGCAGAATACCTGCTGCCGAAGCTGAAAAAAATATGCTCGGACAATGCAGGCAGTAATTTTTTATATCTCTTGCCCAAAGGCAAAACATTTAAGACTGCCTCCCTGGAAAGCCTGGAGATAGAAGGCCAGCCTGTTAACCCGGTTTTTTATGTAAAACAGGAAGGGGACGATTACCTGGTGGAAGGTAAGGCTGCTGTGGGGCATATGGAGTTTGAATTGCAGGACAATGAAGCACCCGGCCCTTTATTCTTTTTATACAACAACCGGTTATCATTATGGAACGATAAGGATACCCTGCACCTGGTAGAACAATTTTTACCAGGCGGTGTAAAAAAGTTTAACAAAGAAGAATGGCCCGCTGCCCTGAGCAATTTTGTATTACCGCTTACCAGGGAATATAAGGTAAACTTTGACCAGGGACTGATACAGGAAGTTAAAGACGGCGAGCCGGAAGTAAAACTGTTTTTAATTGAAAAAGGTGATTACCTCATCTTTCAACCCTCTTTCTCTTATAAAGGGTATGCTACCAAGGCCAAAGACCGTGATGCAGTGATTGTACCGCAGAACGATAAAGTGATCGTGGTTCACCGTAACCGCGACCTGGAACGGGTACACGTGGACAAACTGCAAAACCTGCACTCGAATTTTATTTACAACGAGGATAATGGTTCACTGGCATTAAAAGGCACCGATGTTTTAAAAAATAACTGGTTCTTTTTATTTGTAGATGCGATGAAGGACCTGAAAACACCGGTGTTTGGTTTTGAGGCTTTAAAAAACTTCAGGTTTAATACGGCAAAACCCCAGACCAAAATATTTATCAGCAGCAATACCGATTGGTTCGATGCGAAAGTGGATATTGTTTTTGGCGACCAGAAAGTATCGGTGGCTGATGTAAAAAAAGCCCTGGCCAATAAACAGCAATTTGTACAACTGAATGATGGTACTCTGGGTATACTACCCGAAGAATGGTTAAAAAAATATGCTTTGCTGTTCCGTGTGGGTGAAGGCAATACCAATAACCTGAAACTGTCGCGTTACCATTTAAGCGTAGTAGATGAGTTATACGAAAACCGTGATGAAGAGGAGCTGAGTATACAACTGGAGGGTAAATATGAAAACCTGCGGGAGTTTAATAAAATTGAGGAAGTACCACCATCAGATACCTTAATGCCTATTTTAAGGCCTTACCAGGTATCGGGCTTCCAATGGCTTAACTACCTGAAAGAAATAAAATGGGGTGGTATTTTAGCGGACGATATGGGTTTGGGTAAAACCTTACAGGCTTTATCCTTCATGGAATATTTTCACCGTATACAGGATGGAAAACTGCAGGCGCTGGTGGTTTGTCCTACCACGCTGATCTATAACTGGGAGAACGAGATCAAAAAATTCACGCCGCATTTAACCTATTGTATCCACCATGGTGCTTTACGTACACGCAACCGGGAGGAGTTGCTGAGTAAAAATATTATCATTACTACTTACGGCACTTTACGCAGCGATATTAAACTACTGGTAAGCATTGACCTGGATTATGTGGTGCTTGATGAAAGCCAGGCCATTAAAAACCCGGCCAGTAAAGTAACCAAGGCCGCCAGTTTATTAAATGCCAAACACCGTTTGTGTATGAGTGGTACACCGCTGCAGAACAATACCTTTGATGTGTTTGCGCAGATGAACTTCCTGAACCCCGGTATGCTGGGTACCATGGAGTTTTTCCGCCAGGAATTTGCCATACCCATTGATAAGTTTGGGGAGGCCGACAGGAAAGAACATTTAAGAAAAATACTATACCCTTTTATCTTGCGCCGTACCAAGGAACAGGTGGCAAAGGACCTTCCGGAAAAACAGGAGATGATCCTTTGGTGTGAGATGGAGGATGAGCAAAGAAATATTTACGATGCCTACCGTAACGACTTCCGAAATAAAATTTTAGGCACTATTGAAACCCAGGGTATCCAGAAATCACAGCTGACCATCTTACAGGGTTTAATGAAACTGCGCCAGATATGTGACTCACCGGCTATCCTCAACGAGGAGGAGAAGTTTGAGAACCACTCCATTAAACTGGATGAACTGGCCCGTGAAATAACGGAAAATATCGGTGATCACAAGGCCCTGGTATTCTCACAATTCCTGGGTATGCTTGGACTGATAAGAAAGAAACTGGAAGAGTTGGGTATCAAATACGAATACTTTGACGGCAGTACTTCAGCGCCTGACAGGGAAAAAGCCATCCAGAGCTTCCAGAAGGATGATGAAGTGCGGGTATTCCTGATATCTTTAAAAGCAGGTGGTGTGGGTTTAAACCTTACAGCAGCGGATTACGTGTACATTGTTGACCCCTGGTGGAACCCGGCAGTGGAGCAGCAGGCTATTGACCGTACGCACCGTATCGGGCAAACGAAGAATATTTTTGCCTACCGTATGATCTGTAAAGATACCATTGAAGATAAAATTGTACAGCTGCAGGAAAAGAAACGTGCGCTGGCCAAGGATATTATTTCCGATGATACAGGCTTTGTAAAATCGCTTACACGCGAGGATGTGGAGTACCTGTTCAGTTAATGATAAAATCCCCTTTACAGCAAAAGGGGATTTTTTTATAAGATGGGTCTGTCTGCTTCCGTCATAAACTTATTCTTCCTCGGGCCATTCTCCCAAACCTTTCCTGATCACTTCATAATGATCCTTGGTACAGTCAATAACGGTGGAGGGAATAATGCCGCCAATGCCGCCATCAACCACGATGTCCACTTCGTTCATAAAGTTTTCATACATGATTTCAGGGTCGGTATAATCTTCAATATTCTCACCGGGTAAAGAGGCGCTGAGAATGGGGCGGCCCAGTTCCTGTACAATGGCCTGGGCAATATTATTATCCGGCACACGCAAACCAATCGTGTCTTTTTTACTCTGTAATATTTTAGGCACCATTTTACTGGCCGGTAAAATAAAGGTGTAGGGTCCCGGCAGGTATTCTTTTAATATACGGTAGGTAGAAGTAGGTAATTGTTTGCTGTAATCGCTTAAATGACTTAAGCTGTTACAGATAAAAGAAAGCTGTGCTTTTTTGGGGTCAACTTTTTTTAGCCGGCAGATCTTTTCAATGGCCTTATGCTGCAAAATATCACAGCCCAGTCCATAAATGGTATCGGTGGGATAAATAATTACACCACCCCTGGCCAGGCATTCCACCACGGCCTTGATCTGGCGTGGCTGCGGATTATCAGGATGTATATGTAAAAGCATTCCCAAATTTACGACCTTATTTTTTAATGCCTGCACCTGTACAGGAAAGTACAGTACGGTGAAAGCCCGCACTTATCATTTGCATACAACCTTAAAAAGCTATCTTACATCCTGTATGTATTCCGGCGGCTCAACAAACTGTTCAGCAGTATTACAGCAGTTGAAGCCTGCGGTACGTAACAATAATAGGGTGGGGCTGCACAACAGGCGATGATCCGTATCATTGCAGCAAACACGGTGTGATAAAATGTATAGCGGTAAACAGTAAATATCTGGCGTATGAAGCAAAAAATAAATACCTGGACCGTGATCTCGGGTATTATACTGATGGTGGTAAGCGGTGTAGCGGCCACTAAAATAGAGCAGGGAAAAAAAAGGAACCTGAAAGTATTACCCAAAGATATCAGCGATGCAAAGCTGGACAGCATCATGCACACCTATAACAAAGCCTTAGGCGTTAACTGCGCTTTTTGCCATTCACCGCATGCCACTATTAAAGACAGCCTTGACTATTCCCTGGATGATAACCCCATGAAAGAGGAGGGGAGAAAAATGATCCGCCTTACCATGGATATCAATAAAAACTATTTTCATTACGATAAAAACACGCCGGCGGCGTATTTAACCAGCGTTACCTGTATTACCTGCCACAGGGGCGACCCCTACCCGTAAAATCCACAGTGTTCCTGAGAGGGGATAATATATAATACAAACAAAATGAGATAATTGCAGGGAGGTCTAAATCCATCATTTATGCAAACGTTTGCATAAATTTACAATCTTACGTAAAAACCACGCAAAAAAACGCAAGCGTAATATTACTAAGGGGAAAGTTAGTTTTACTGAATTTTTTATAAAACAGTAATAGATAGTACTATATACCAAAAATATGGCGTTATCTTGTCGGGCCTAACGTATTAATAACACCCCATTATCCCTTTATGAAAACCAGTTAACATGCCCGTATTAGATACCATAGGATTAATCTCCAGTATTGCTATAGCCTTACCTATTATAGCAATTATTGTATTACGTTTAACCACTTTTAAAACGTACGCCTTCTTACTGTTCTACCTGATCATGATCTTTGGGTATAATTTTTTGGAATTAAACTATATTTCTGCCAGTGATACCTTTATTAATAATGCAGCGGCCACCAATAATTTTCTGGATGCACCCCTGATGTTATTATTCATGTTATCATTATACCCTTCTAAATTATACAAGGGTATTATCACAGTTGCGGTGGTGTTACTTGTATTAACTTCCATACTCATCATCAGTATTCTTGGTTTCAGCACCACTACGGCAACCTATGTACTGGGGCCTGGTGTTTTAATTGTGTTCATGTTAAGCGTATACCTTACCTGGAACAACCTGCGTATCAGTGTGCGCCGCAAGGGTGCTACGGGCAGGGCCATTATCTCCTCCGGTCTATTATTCATGTATGGTTCATACGTCATTCTTTATACCATTGTATACGTGCTCAAGGATCCACATATTGATGAAGCATTATTACTATTTTACCTGTGTACTACCATTGCCTGTATAGCTATTAGCGTGGGTGCCTATTTCGAAAGCAAAAGGTTTTTTAAATTAAAAGAGTTACAGGTAACCCGTAAAGAACTGTCACAGATCTATGGTGGCCAGAAATCAAATAAGGCCACTCTGTTAGAAGCGGCCTTATTTCCGGGTGAACATTTGTTCTGAACTTAAAAACAATATTTCCCTTCAGCTATTACTTTATCGGCAATACGCCTGCGGGCATCTTTTACATTAAATGGCTCTGCCTTGGTAAAACGGCGCAGTCCCATTAATATCATACGTTGTTCATCACCTTCGGCAAAAGCGTTCACCGCATCTTTACCCGATTTTAAAATCCTGTCTGCAGCATCATATAAATAAGTGCGCATCATATCCTGTTGCAATTGTGTACTGGCTTCGCCTTTTGCCTGGGATAGTTTTATAACACGCAGCAATACACTCTCGGCATTAAAGGTTTCAATCGCCATATCGGCCAGGTTCATCAATACTTCCTGTTCCTGCTCAATTTTCATCATCAGTTTTTGTACCGCAGCGCCGGCAGCTATTAAAATAGCTTTCTTAAAATTGGCTACCAGTTTTAATTCACGGCTAAAGGTGGTTTCTTCTTCACTGCTGAAATCAGGAATGCTCATCAGGTCCTTCTGTGCATTCATGGCAGGTCCCATCAGGTCTAAACGTCCGCCCATGGCACGTTTCAGGGTCATGTCAAGGGTCAGCAGGCGATTGATTTCGTTGGTGCCTTCATAAATACGGTTAATGCGGCTGTCGCGGTAAGCACGGGAAATATTATACTCCGCACTAAAACCGTTACCGCCATGTATCTGCACGCCTTCATCCACTACAAAATCCAATACCTCGCTGCCATATACTTTTAACATGGCACATTCAATGGCGTACTCTTCCGCTGCACTCAGCAAGGCTTCATTAAAATGTTTGCCGCTTTCCAGTTGTTCTTTCTCTTTCTCATCAATCCAGGCGGCGGTACGGTACAATGCCGATTCGGCCACAAAGGTTTTAATGGTCATTTCGGCAATCTTATGTTTGATAGCGCCGAAATTGGCAATAGGCTGTTTAAACTGTTCGCGGGTTTTGGCGTACTCTACCGATATGTTCATAGAACGGCGTGCGCCACCCAATGCTGCTGCACATAATTTTAAACGTCCGATATTTAAAATATTAAAAGCGATCTTATGGCCTTTGCCAATCTCACCCAGTACATTCTCTACCGGTACTTTAGCATCCTGGAAATATAACTGTACGGTTGAAGAGCCTTTAATACCCATTTTATGTTCTTCAGGTCCCTGTGTAAAACCTTCGGTACCCCTTTCCACAATAAAACCGGTGAACTTATCGCCGTCTACTTTGGCAAATACCGTGTACACATGGGCAAAGCCGCCATTGGTGATCCAGCATTTCTGCCCGTTTAAGATATAATGTTTGCCATCATCACTCAGTTTGGCGGTGGTTTTGGCACTTAGGGCATCACTGCCGCTGTTAGGCTCGGTAAGGCCGTATGCGCCTGCCCATTCGCCGGTGATCAGCTTGGGAATATATTTTTGTTTTTGCTCCTCGGTACCAAAATATAAAATAGGTAAAGTACCAATGCCGGTATGCGCCGCCACGGCAACAGAAAATGAATAACCACCACCCAGGTACTCGTTAATAATGGTGGAGGTCACAAAATCCTTACCCATACCGCCATAAGCTTCGGGGAAGGCGGTAGCCAGTAAGCCCTGCTCTCCGGCTTTTGCAACCAGCGAGGGCATTAAACCCGCTTCCAGGGCATCAATACGGTCCAGCTTCGGATATACTTCCATATCCAAAAACTGGTCGCACATATCTTTGATCATTAACTGCTCCTCCGAAAAATCATCAGCAGTAAAAGTGCTCTCCGGCGCCGAAGGCTTAATTAACCACTCGCCACCTTTTAATGTTTGTTGTACAGTCTCTGTTGGCATAGCTATATGTGTTAAGTTATAAGTATTATATTGGCTGAATGCTTAAAGCCTGAAGCAAAAAGCACAAAGCATAAACTTTTATTTTATGTTACCGGCTGTAGTACTGCTGGCATCGTTCCTTGCGTCGCACACTTGTACTGCAGTAATGCTATTCAGCTTTCAGCATTGAGCTTTAAGCTTTCAGCTCACTTCAGGTTATCATACACCACCTGCAGCACTTCCTTGCATATTTCCACTTTTTCCGGCGATACGCCTTCCAGTGCTTCGTTCAGGGTTTCTTCGGCAATATCCATACTCTCCTGCTGTAGTTTCTGCGCCTGCTTGGTCAGGTAAATACGGTTAATACGGCGATCGTTTTCGGCAGCAATACGTTTTACCAGGCCTGCCTTTTCAAGGTTGTCCACCAGGCGGGTAATGCTGGGTTTATCCCTGAAAGTGGCTTTGCATAAATCCTGCTGACTAATGCCATCCTGTTTCCACAAATGATACAGCACACTCCACTGCTCAATAGTTAAATTAAGCGTGGCGGTGTTGAATTTTTTTTGCAGCCGCCGGGCAATGGCAATAGAGGCCTTACCCGTGATAAAGCTGTATAATTCTCCTCTTTTAAAATGGTTGTTTGGCATACAGTTGTTTGTGCAACTAATTTATATAAAATTAATTTATTTTTTCATAAAGCAAAAAATAAAATGCCGTCAAAGCGGAAAATATTGTTAATCCGTGGAAAATGAAAGCATTAGCTTTTACCCTTGTTGATAATTGTTACAACCCTCCATCTGCCCGGCCTTGTAAAACCGAATAAATAAAATGCTATAACTTTCGGCTGTATGCAACAATGGGTACTTCCTTTTAAACAATCATCCTTTGCGGTAAAAACCTGGGGCAATGGTCCGCAGCTGGTGTTGTGCCTGCATGGTTATGGCGAAAGCGCTATGCATTTTAGTTTTTTACAACAGCTTGGCAGTAAGTATACCATTGCGGCTATTGACCTGCCTTATCATGGCGATACCATCTGGCAGGATAAAAAAAAGTTACTGCCGGTTCAGTTACTGGAACTCATCGGGCAACTCCTGCAAAATTTACGTAAGCGTGATACGGCTTTATATGATAAGCTTATCCTGCTGGGTTATAGCATGGGTGGCAGGGTAGCACTCAGTCTGTACCAGCACCAGCCCTCCCTGTTCAGCAAACTGGTATTGCTGGCACCCGATGGCTTAAAACTCAATCGCTGGTACTGGCTGGCCACTCAAACTTTTTTGGGCAATCGCTTATTTAAATTTACCATGCAACATCCCGGTTGGTTTTTCAACATGCTGCAACTGTTAAACAAAGCAGGTATGGTTAATACCAGCATTTTTAAGTTTGTCAACTTTTATATTGGCGATGCAACAGTGCGTTCCTTATTGTACCAGCGCTGGACTGTACTTTCACCTTTCAGGCCCAACCTGCAAAAACTGCAAACAATGATCCGGCAACAGCAAACACCGGTACGTTTGGTATACGGGCAATACGATAAAATTATTGTGCCGGTAGTGGGCGAACGTTTTATTAAACACATACCCGAACAGGGACAAATGATCATCCTGGCTACAGGGCACCAGTTACTGCAGGAAAAATGGTTAGCCGATTTTGGCAAAGTAATGGCAGGTTGAACGAAAACACTTTTTACGCAGATAAAATATGACGGGTTAGGTAAAATATGTTTATTTTGCCGCCGCTGCCGGGCTTTTGAGCCGGCAGGAGAAAATTAAATCACAACTATCAATACGTTTATGAAGTTACTTGAAAACAAAGTGGCCATTGTTACCGGCGCTGCCCGCGGAATTGGGGAAGCCATTGCTTTATTATTTGCCGAACAGGGCGCTCATGTGGCCTTCACCTATGTTAGCGATAGCAGTGCTGAAAAAGCGGCTGCTTTGGAAACTAAATTACAGGCCTTTGGTGTTAAAGCAAAAGCCTACCAAAGCAACGCCGGCGATTTTGCTCAATGTGAAAGTTTTGTGGCCGATGTATTAAAAGAGTTTGGTACCGTAGATATCTGTATTAACAATGCCGGCATTTCAAAAGACAACCTTTTATTACGTATGACGCCTGAGCAATGGAACGATGTGATACAGGTAAACCTGAACGGCGCATTTTATATGACCAAACAGGTAATTAAACCTATGATGAAAGCAAAAAGCGGTGTGATCATCAACATGAGTTCGGTTATCGGTGAGTTGGGTAATGCCGGGCAAAGCAGTTATGCTGCTTCTAAAGCCGGTGTTATAGGCTTTACCAAATCGGTAGCCCGCGAACTGGGCAGCCGCAACATCCGCTGTAATGCCATTGCCCCGGGTTTTGTGGAAACCGATATGACCAGTTACTTAAAAGACGGCGAAGGCGCAGAAAAGTATAAAGCAGATATTCCTTTGGGTCGTTTTGCCGAGCCTATTGAAATTGCCAATGCAGCTTTGTATTTATGCAGCGATATGGGCCGTTATGTTACCGGCCAGGTATTGAGCGTGTGCGGCGGTATGAATATGTAAAAAAGGATATAAATTATAAGTAAAGCAAACAGCAAATCTTGTTGTTTGCTTTTTTGTTTTATACAGCAGCATGCAACGTTTCCCTACACATCGTTGTTAAGCAGTTAACGCACAACTTAATTAACATGCCATGAGAATACTTGTCAATCAATACCCGGGTGTAATTTTCTTGCTGTTAATATTATCGGCCTGTAGTGGTCCAAGGTATTATACTTATACACCTTCGCCGGGCGTGATGCCTTTTTTTAAAGAAAAGGGTGATGCTACAGCAGGAGCGGCCTTAACCGTTGTATCTGAAGATGGAGAAAAACTGAATTCCGGTATACAGGCAAAAGGAGCTTACGCTATAACAGACCACCTGGCTATAACTGCTTCTTTTAGCGGTAATAAACAGGTAGAAGCCTACAGTAAAAACTGGAGCGACGGATTACATAACTATGACAGCAATTTTATAAGATACAACAACCGGATTACTGAGCTGGGGGCTGGTTATTTTACTACCCTGCAAAACGGTAAAACAACCCTCAATATATATGGAGGGGTAGGTTTTGGAAAAAATAAGATAACCGATATAGCTCAGTTAACCGACAATACTTACCTCCTTTCTTACCTTAATACAACCGTTAAAAAATATTGGTTGCAGCCATCGGTACACCATATTACCGGTAGACGTTTTAATATTGGGATTGCCACCCGGTTAACCTTACTGGATCAGAAAAAGTTACACACCAACTGGACCGAAGAGCAGCTGAAGGCAAGGGACCTGGACAAATTAGGCTCCAAGATGTTTTTTTATATTGAACCCTCCATTTTGATGCAGGTAGCTGTTTTTCCGCGTTGGTTGAACTTAGATGTGGGCTTTGTTTTTTGCCCCGATGTACGTACCGATCAATACGGTATAGTAGATGATACCAGACGTATGCGGAGCAGGTCTTTTATGTTTCATATAGGATTAAGTGCAGACATTAAAAAACTCTTTAAATAAGTACATGATGCAACGTCATAATTATAGGTTGATGGTACTAGGTTGTTCAATTATTTGGTTATTGGCGGCTTGTGGAAGCCCTAAGTACTTTGTTCATGCACCGACGCCTGTAAACAACCCGTTTTTAAAAGAAAAGAATGATATACAATTAACAGCGAATGTACTATTGGGCGAGGGCATTGCAACGCCGGGCCTGGATTTTCAATCGGCTTATGCAATAAGCGATCATCTGGCCTTTACTGCCTCATTTTCCAAAAGGCCGGAAAGAAATAAGTATAAAGAACATGATAATATATTTTCGCAAAGCCCGGATAGTGCCGGCCTGCGTTATATGCGTAATAACGCCGAGTTTGCCGTGGGGTATTTTACACCCATCAATACCGCTAAAACAGTTTATTTTAACATGTATGGTGGCTGGGGCTTTGGAAAAAACATATTTACACAAAACAAAAAACAGGAACAGGCTGCTCCGAAAGAAGATGTATACCGGATACCCTTACAAAAATGGTTTATACAGCCCTCGCTTAACTTTATGATGGGTGAACATTTTAGGATGGGGGTTGCTTTAAAAGCCAGTTGGTTACAGTTCCAAACACCAGCTACCAGTTTTACAGAACAGGATTTGCTGGATATTGGTTTTTCCCGTTATAGCCAAAGGACAATATTTTTAGCTGAGCCAGCCACCAGTATGCAGTTTGTACCTGAAAACAGCCCGGTAAGTTTTAATATAAATATTAACCTCCTGGCTTTACCAGCTGACGACGATGATCACATAATGCGTAGTAACGTTTATTTCCGGCGTATTAACCTGGCATTGGGTGTAATGCTACATGTTGGCCAGCTGTTTAAAAAATAAAAAAAGCGCCGTTTCGGATGAACAAAACGACGCTTTTTGATATAATGAGGTAACCTATTACCCGTTATTCTCCGGACGCATTTGCGGGAAAAACAGTACATCCTGTATGGAAGGCTGGTTGGTCAGCATCATGCATAACCTGTCAATGCCAAAGCCGATACCCGATGTTGGGGGCATGCCGTATTCAAGGGCTCTTAAAAAGTCATAATCAATGAACATGGCTTCATCATCACCACGTTCCATTAATTTCACCTGGTCCTCAAAACGCTCACGCTGGTCAATGGGGTCGTTCAGCTCACTGTAAGCATTGGCCACTTCCTTACCGTTTATCATTAGCTCAAAACGCTCTACCAGACCGGGTTTGCTGCGGTGCTTTTTAGTAAGCGGGCTCATTTCTACCGGGTAATCAATAATAAAAGTAGGCTCAATGTAATGATGCTCACATTTTTCGCCAAACAGGGCATCCACCAGTTTACCCTTACCCATACTGTTTTCAACGGGAATATGTAAAGCCTTACAGGTTGCTCTTAATTCCTCCTCGTTCATATTACTTACATCGTAACCGGTATGCTCCTTAATGGCATCGTAAATACTGATACGTTTGTAAGGCGCTTTAAAGGAGATGGTCTTATCACCAATAGTCACATCGGTGGTACCATTTACATCCAGCGCTGCTTTTTCCAGTAATTGTTCCGTGGTATCCATCATCCACAGATAATCTTTATAGGCCACGTAAAACTCCAGTACGGTAAACTCGGGGTTATGCGTACGGTCCATGCCTTCGTTACGGAAATTGCGGCTGAACTCGTATACCCAGTCAAAACCACCAACGATCAAACGTTTTAAATATAGCTCATTGGCAATACGCAGGTAAAAAGGTATGTCCAGGGCATTGTGGTGGGTTTCGAACGGGCGGGCCGCTGCACCACCGGGAATGCTTTGTAATACCGGGGTATCTACTTCCAGGCCGCCTCTTTCGTTTAAAAAGTTGCGGATGGAATTGATGAGTTTGGTTCTTTTCAGGAATGTCTCTTTCACCGAAGGGTTGATCACTAGGTCGGCATAACGCTGGCGGTAACGGAACTCGGGGTCGGTTACTTCGTCAAATGCATTGCCCTCCTCATCCCTTTTTACAATGGGTAAAGGTTTTAATGATTTGGCCAGTAGGGTGATCTGTTGTGCATGGATAGAAGTTTCACCGGTTTTAGTGGTAAATACAAATCCTTTTACACCCAGGAAATCGCCCAGGTCAAGTGGCTTTATTACGAGGTCCCAGAAACTTTTATCCTCATCAGGGCAAATCTCATCACGTTTTACATATAACTGTATAATGCCTTTGCTGTCCTGGATCTTTATAAAAAATACCTTACCCTTATCGTTAATACTCATTACCCTTCCTGCCAGACATACGTCGGCAAAACTATCTTTTGTCTCTTCGGTGTAAGCAGCTTTAATATCTGCCGAATAATGCGAAACAGGGAAAAGAGGAGCCGGGTAGGCATCAATGCCCGCGGCCTGCATTTTTTGCAGTTTTTCTCTCCTGATCAGTTCCTGTTCCGACAATTGTTGTTCGCTCATTAAAATGTATTTTTTCGAGGCGCAAAGTTAGCCTTTGTCGGGCATATCAGCAAAGTTGCCTGGCGGATGGCCGGACTTAGAGAAACTGCAGGATTACAAGTGATGATAAGCGAACGGAACGATAAACGGAGCGTCGCAACGAGTGCCGATGATGGTTACTATAGCTGGCGCCATTATAAAATATGGTTATTTCACCTTACGGCCTTTCCATTCATATTTACCAAAAGCACCCATAAAGCCGGCAATAACGGTGTATAACACATGCAGGGGTTGGAAGAAGAAGAAATATCTGACTGTGTGTTGTTTATTAAAAAAACGGGCTACAGCTGCGTAAAAAGGTAATTCCAGCAGGGTTTTGCTTACCCATACTAATAACCCACCCGCTATATAAAACATACTGCCGGTAATAATGGCGAGTAAGGGCCATAACAGGAACAGGCAGTTGGTAATATATACCCATAGGAGTACGCCGAAAATTTTTTTATCCTCGTAATATTTTGCCTTACTGGCCCAGCGGATACGCTGGTTAATAAAACTTTTCCAGTCGGGCATGGCGGCTGTAGATACAATCACATCCTGCGATAAAATATAACGGATACGGTGCGGGTATTGCTGCGCTATTTTATGCATCAGCAGCATATCATCACCTGAAGCAATATTGTCGATGCCTGCAAAGCCGTTCACTTCGTAAAACACGCTGCGTTCATAAGCCAGGTTGGCGCCATTACACATGGCGTGTACACCCTGTGTAACCGAAGCCCCGGTGACGCCCTGCAGCACCATAAAGTCCATTTGCTGGAATAACTGTACCAGGCTTTTACCGGTGGTAAATACAACCGGTGCTACAATAAAAGCTGCATTGGTCTGGCGGTAGCAGTGCTCAATGGTACGCAGCCAGTTGGGCGGTACAATACAATCGGCATCGGTACAAACAATAAGCCGGCCCTTTGCCTGTGCAATGCCGGTTTCAATGGCTTTTTTCTTATAGGAGTTAATGGCATCCTGTTGTAAGGATAGTAAGTGTACCTCCGGAAAGTTGTTCCGTACAATAGCAGCGGTATCATCATCGGAATGATCGTCTACCACAATGATCTCCAGTAAATGCCGGGGATAGTCCTGCGTGAGCAACCCTTCCAGTAAGGCAGCGATATTCGTTGCCTCATTACGGGCGGGGATGATAACTGAAATAGCTGTTTGTGCAATACTGTCACCGGCTGTAACCGGTTTTATTTTTTTCCAGCTAAGCCAGTAATAGGTGATCAATGCACCATAGCCGGTTAAAAACAGTATGCTTGCGAGTATCAGTATCATACCCTGCAAAACTAATGAGTATTGCGCAACCGGGTTGTTTTAATCTGGCTGCCGGTTTATACATTACTGTTTACAGTCGGGTATAAAAAGCAATTTGTGCTATATGGTTATTGGTATTGGGTGTACCGGTGCTGCGTTCAATAAACTGGTACATATAGCCCAGTTCCAGGTCGTACTTAGGACTGAAACGGTAGCCTACCGAGGCATAGGCCCGGTTCTGGTCAAACACTTTACCGTTAAGCTTTTCCTTGTTCTGAATGTTAAAGAACAACTCGTTTTGAACTGATGCAAAAAGACCCCGGGCAAAGGGTTTGGATGTGGGCTGGGTTAAAGGGATAATACCCCTGAAAAAATAACGGGCACGCTGGGCAAAAAAGTCAGCATCGGCAGGGCGTTGCAGGAAACGTTGCTCCAGGCGGGCACGGTGCTGTACAGACACACCCCCTATTTTATGGGTAAAAATATATTGCTCCCAGATGCGGTGTTCACCGATACGCGGCTGACCGGAAGGCAGATCATTTAACGATAAAGTAAAGGCATAACCGGCAGTAATGGTCTGGTTAGGTTTTAAATAATAGTTCACACCCGGGCGAACCAGTAATAAGGCGCCCTGGTTCCAGGATTCGCCCACCCTTAATTGTATATCGTTGTTTAACCCCCATTTGTTACTGAACTTAACGTTGTTGAACCAGGCTGCCCAGCTATTGTAATGATGGGTGGCAGCGGCAGGTGCATTTTGCGCACCGGTGGTAACAGATACACAAAGAGATAAACATACAAAAGCAATAAACAGGCTTTGTTTTAACATAATGGCGGTCATTTTTATTATAGTGGTGGTATGGAAGTATTGTTTCCTCAGTGAATTATACAGTAGCATTTACTATTGTAAAGGCTTATTCAATTATTCAACCGTGTAACAAGGCAACCATTCATACGAAGATAGGGCATACAACATTGTATGCCCTATGTAACTGATTATTTTAACGATTAGTTTGATGCTATTCTTCGAAACGGGAAACTATTAAAGTGGAAGGAATATGGGCCAGCCAGGGACTGTCATCCTCTGTTAATTTAGTCCAGCTGTCCATACTCACGATCATGAGGTCGTGTAGTTGCATAAACTGGCTGTCGATGGTGGCGAGTTGTAGCAGGTTGATGTGATTGGGCGCCATTTGTTCAATGGACCGGATACGCTCTTTGATATTGGCATCGTTTTTAATTTCGCCGTTAATATCCAGTACGGTTACCTGTGCGCCATTATTATGTATCAGTTTTTGTACATAGGTGATAAGGTAGCTGTCATTGGCATCCAGCAAAGGCACACAGATATTGTTCACACGCTTCAGGTCCTTATTAATAAAAATACCAATAGGTGTATTGGACCTGGCCATGATGAGGCGGGTGCGCTCATCAAAAGGCGAGGTTTCAAATAATTTTTCTTTACCGGTTACGGTATTCAATATTTTTTCAGGGTTAATGATACGGGTGGTAAAGCCTAATAATTTACCCAGCAGGGTTCCTTCAAAAATAGATTCGCTCATATTCATCAGCAGCAGGTCGTATTCGCCTTTGTTGGCAACCTCGGCAATCTCTGTATCAATATCAGTTGCTGCTTTAAACAGTGTGGTTACAGGCTGGTTCAGTTTTTGGGCTTCTTCCACTACCGGTGTAAAACTCTCCTGTTCATAATCCTCCTCGTTAAAATGATGTACCTGGTGCGGGGTTAAATGCATGGCGGTAACCGAGGCGTTTTTGCCTAATTTTTTTACCAGGCTGTTCGCCAGCAGTAACAGGGCTTTACCCGATTGTGGTGTATCAAAAGACAGTAAGATCTTGAACTTCCGGTTTTCTTTCACTTCATATGGTACGGGCTCAGGCTTTTTACGGAAAATAAAATTGATAAGGTCCAGCGCAGGCCCCGTCATCATGGTGGTGGCAAGGGCCATGATCACCATCATGGCAAATATCTGCGGGGTTAATACGCCCAGGTCGTACCCGATATTCAGTACTACCAGTTCCATCAGACCACGGGTATTCATTAAGGCGCCAATGATGAGACTGTCCTTCCAGTTCTGTCCTACAAAGCGGGCGGCAATGGCACTACCCAGGAATTTACCGGCTACAGCCACCAGTATAATTACCCCGGTTACCTTCCATAGGTAAGGATCGTTCAATAAACCTATTTCTGTACGAAGACCGGTGTATACAAAAAATATGGGGAGTAATAAAACCAGGGCAACATCCTCTACCTTTTCAATAAAGATGCTGCGGAATTTGGTATTCTCCGGCATAATGGCGCCTGCCATAAAGGCCCCGAATAAAGCATGAATACCAATTACCTCGGTGGCAAAGGAGGATAGTAAAAGGGTAAGGAAGAATATAGCGACCACCGATTTGCTCAGGTTTTCTCTTACCGCGTGCAGGTCGCCCACACGTTTTAAGAAAGGCCTTACCACTTTTATCATCAGCAGTACATAGGCTATGGCGGCCACAATGGTGTACAGGGCGCTGACAAATGTACCGGCTTTTACAATGGCTATAACAATGGCCAGGATACACCAGGCGGTAATATCGTCGGCGGCGGCACAGGTGATAACAACAGAACCCAGGCGGGTTTTATTAATACCTCTTTCCTGCAGTATGCGGGCCAGTACCGGGAATGCCGTAATACTTAAAGCAATACCCATAAATAAGCCGAAGGAGGTGAACCGTACATTGGCCGGTGCAAAAGTTTCGTATATAAAATAGGCCAGTACCAGGCCCAGCGCAAAGGGAATGATGATGCTGGCATGACTGATGACCACGGCATCCTTGGCTTTGGTACGCAGTACTTTTAAATCAAGTTCCATACCTACCACGAACATGAACATGATAAGTCCGAACTGGCTTAAAATTTTAAGGTTACCAAAGGATTCTGTGGGAAATAAAGTGGCCGAAAAATCGGGAAAGTACAGGCCGAACAGGGAGGGGCCTAAAACAATACCGGCAATGATCTCACCGATCACGGCGGGTTGTCCTATTTTTTTAAAAGCCCAGCCAAACATCCGCGCCACTAAGATAATAGTAACGATCTGGATGAGCAGAATAGCCAGCGGGTGCCCCAGGTTGGCCTGCATGGAGTTAAGGAACTCCTGCCATTGCGAGCCATTACTGGCCGGCATTTTAAATTGGCGGCCGGCTTGTAAACCTTTGCCGTAATGAATAACGCCAAAGATCAGCACGGAAAAAAAGCCGATAATGCCCAGGTAAAAAAAACTATTTCTAAACTTCTTCATGTATGGTTGGTTTAGCGCCAGGGCTAATGTTTTTCCTCATCCCGGGCCTGGCAATACATAAAGGTTGTTAATAATAACCCTTGTACGGCAGATACCCGGCAAAAATGCGCTGCAAAAATGCAGTACCTTTTGCTCATAATTTTAAAAAAGTAAGCAATCGCTTTAAGAATGTAACAAGGCAATTAAATGCTGTAACGAAAACTAATTTTTTAATTGCTGAAGAAAGTTTTGCCTGTAAATATCGCTCAGGGTCAGGCGTACAGGCTGACCGGATTCATCCGCCAGGTTCAGGGTTATTTCATCAAATGAAAATACCTGTACCGTTTTAATAGCAATTAGTTCCCGTTTGTTGATCCGGCAAAAATCGCCGGAAGGCAACATTTCCAGTAGCTTTTCAAAGGATATATTCTTGAGTGTAAATGTAATATTATCCGATAAATAAGCAATCTTATCCCGGCTATCATTTTCTGAAGTTTTTACATACAGCAGCTGATCAAAAAATACCAGGGTTTTTCCTTTTTCGGTATTCCATTGAAAATACTGTCGTACCCGGGTGTCTGTCTGTAAACGCTGGGCGGCTTTTTGTACGGCCTGGTGCAGCCTTTCCATTTTTACGGGCTTGCGTACATAATCAATGGCGTTCAGGTCAAAAGCTTCGGCGGCATATTCTTTATAGGCGGTAGTGAAAATAACCGGTTTACCGTTGAGTAAATTGGCTACCTGCAGGCCCGACATCTCGGGCATTTCAATATCTAAAATGCAGAGGTCAAAATCCAGCCGGGGGGCTTCGGCTAAAAGTGTCTGGGGGTTATTAAATGCCTTTACCACTTCCAGTTCGGGGATCTGGTCACATAACATTTTTAGGTAGGTTAAGCCCGGTAACTCATCATCCAGTAGTAAACACTTTAGCTTTTCTTTCAAGTAAATTTATTTTTAGATGTGCAATATAAACGTCTTCCTCAATAAACCGGTCCAGCTTGTAGGCATCGTTATACAAAATATGCAGGCGCTGATCCAGTGTTTTGGTACCAATGCCGCTATTGGTTTTTACCATACTTTTTTTGGTAGATATTTTATTGGATACGGTTAAATAAAAGCAACCGTCCTTAAACTCAAACACAATGGAGATAAAAGCATCCTGGCTTTGCAGGTCGGCGTGTTTAAAAGCATTTTCAATCAGGTCAATTGAGATCAGCGGCGCCAGTATGGCTTCTTCATATAAGGGGTCATTGTCGCTGATCCTGGTCTTTACCTTCAGTTCAAACAGGGGACTTACTTTTATTTTATTGATCTCTATCAGGTTGAGGGCAAACTCAATCTCTTCCTTGGGTGTTACCAGTTTATTCCGGCTTTCGTATAAAATATAATCCAGTACATTGGCCAGCTTGTCCAGGGCAAAATAAGTTTGGTATGCATGCGACTGTATGGAGTTCAGTACATTTTTAAACAAATGCGGGTTCAGTCTTGCTTCCAGCGACTGCAATTCCAGCGAATCTACTTTCTGTTGCAGGCTGTTGTACTTATTTACGGCATCGGTCACTACCTGTTGCTGGCGATAGGTTTTTTTTACCAGTACAATAATAACCAGCAGGGCCACCAATAACAATCCGCCTACTACATATAAACCCCAGGGGGCGCTATTTATTTGAAGTAAATTCATGATCGTTATTTATGTAAAGTTATTACAAAATAAGCTTTATAAAGGTTTAACAGGCGTGGTGCTGCCTTGTTCCATCTTCCTGATCGTTCCATAAATAAAAAAGTTACCTTTAAAGGCCTTCTAAATGCTTTTATTTTATGAGTAAGTCGCTGTGTAAAAAATATACTGTACAACAAGTGAGCCGTTTATTTTTATTGATCGCCTTAGCATGGTGCAGCCGGTTTTTTGTGATGCCTGCTATGGCCCAGGCCACGCAAAAGCCACCTTTGCATGGCAAGCACTGGATGGCCATTACGGGTAAACCATTGGCCGCAACAGCCGGTGCCATTGTTTTTCAAAAGGGTGGGAACGCGGTGGATGCTGCCTGCGCCATGCTGGCTGCCACCTGTACCATGTGGGATGTATTAAGTTGGGGTGGTGAAACCCAGGCGTTGATCTATAATCCGAAAACAAAAAAAGTAATTGCTATTAATGCCCTGGGTGTGGCGCCTACCGGTGCCACTGCCGGCTTTTTTAAAAAGCAGGGGTATAATTTTCCGCCCGAATACGGACCACTGGCAGCCGTTACTCCCGGCACGCCCGGCGGACTTTGCCTGATGCTGGCTAATTACGGTAAGTTAAGTTTAAAGGAAGTGCTGGAACCGGCCATGCAAATGGCGGCCGGTTATCCTATTGATGCACAAACGGCGAACAGTATTGAACGGGGTAAAGAAAGAATTAAACAATGGCCCTACAGTAAAAAAGTTTTTCTTACCCATGAAGGTGAAAAACGGGAGGCACCGGAAGCCGGTGAATTATTTGTACAAAAAGACCTGCTGGCTACCCTAACTAAAATGGTGGAAGCCGAACAGGAAGCATTGCGTAAAAAGAAGTCGAGAAAAGAAGCCATCATGGCGGCTTATGACCGTTTTTATAAAGGTGATATTGCACAGGAATTTGTGAGAGGCAGTAAGGAGCAGGGTGGTTTGATTACCATGCAGGACCTGGCCCAATGGAAGCCTGTAGAAGAAGAGCCTTTATCGGTAAATTATAAAGGCATTGATGTATACAAACTGCAGAGCTGGACCCAGGGCCCGGCTTTGCTGCAAAGCCTGAACATACTGGAGAACTTTGACCTGAAGAAGATGGGTTATAATTCGGCGGAGTATATCAACACCGTATACCAGACCATGAGCCTGGCTTTTGCCGACAGGGATTTTTATTATGGCGATCCGGCTTTTGTACAAACACCCATACAGGGGTTATTAAGTAAAACATATGGCAAACAGCGGGCGGCCCTCATCAATGCCAACCATAATGTAGCGAACGTATTGCCGGGTGATCCTTATCCATATGAAAACAAAACCAACCCTTACAAAAATTTACTGGAGCAACGTGCTTTATTAACGGATACGACCAAAGGTAAAACACCGGCTGACTTTGTTCCCAAACATGATGCGGTTCCCGGCCTGGGATTTTTACCCGGCTTCAGTGATATGGCAATGAATGCAGCACAGGAAGATAGTTTGTACCAGGACCGTTTATGGCGTGGTACTACCAGTGTGGAAGCGGCAGATGAAGAAGGCTGGGTAGTTTCCATAACACCCAGTGGTGGCTGGCTGCCGGCCTGTATAGCAGGTAATACCGGCATTGGTATGAGCCAGCGTATGCAGAGTTTTGTACTGGACTCTATATTGTCGCCTTTTAACGTGGTAGAGCCTGGAAAGCGTCCTCGTGTAACCTTAACCCCATCAATGGCTTTAAAAGATGGCAAACCTTTCCTGTCCTTTGCTGTGCAGGGAGGCGATACACAGGACCAGAACCTGTTACAGTTTTTCCTGAATATGGTGGAGTTTGATATGACGGTACAACAGGCCAGCGAAGCCGCTAATATTAATTCCAACCAACTCTGGTTATCCTTGGGCGGTACAAAACTGGATGACCGCAAACCAAAACCCGGCAGCATTTTAATTGGCCGCACCACCAGCGAAACGGTGCAGGCCGCCTTAAAGAAAATGGGTTATATTATAGCCCTGGGCAATCGTACCAGCGGGCCTATCAACGCCATTTATTTTGACCAGAAACACAAAACCTTATGGGGTGGCAGCAGTAATAACGGTGAGGATTATGGTATTGGGTGGTAAGTGATGGAAGAGGGAAGATTTAATATTTGAATATTGACAAGGAGACTATGCTTTGTGTCTTACGAATCACAAATGATTAAAGCAATAAGTAATGCAGTTAAACCTTAACCAGGTTACCGTTTCGGTAAAAAATGTGGAGCAGTCCATTGCCTTTTATGAAAAGCTGGGATTAAAGCTTATTGTAAAAGCCCTGCCGCATTATGCCCGGTTTGAATGTGTAAGTGGTGATACCACTTTTTCCCTGCACCAAACGGATGATGATATTACCGGTAACAGCACCTGGATCTATTTTGAAACTGAAAACCTGGATGCCGACGTTGACATATTAATACAAGACGGAATCGTATTTGAAAGCCTGCCCACCGATCAATCCTGGTTATGGCGGGAAGCAAGATGCAAAGACCCCGACGGCAATATCCTTATCTTTTATTATGCCGGTGAGAACCGTAAGTCCCCGCCATGGCGCATCCAATAGATCTTAGATCTAAAAATCTGAGATCTAAGATCTGTTAATATCGCATGATCTTATTCACCGTTTCCTCCAGCCGTCCCTGCGCCATAAAATTCTTTTCCAGTTCAATATTAAATGGAATAGGTGTGTCTAAACTGGCACAACGCATCACCGGTGCATCGAGGTAGGTAAAACAGTTTTCGGCAATCCAGGCCACTATTTCACCACCAATACCGCCGGTAAGGGTGTCTTCGTGTAATACAATCACACGGCCGGTACGTTTTACGGCCGCGGCAATGGCATCATAATCCAGTGGTAATAAAGTACGCAGGTCTAAAATATCAATAGCAATTTCCGGGTGTGCGGCGGCATAATCCTCGGCCCATAACACGCCGCTGCCATAAGTGATAATAGACAGTTCATCGCCTTCCCGTACATGACGGGCTTTGCCTATTTCAATTTCGTAATAGCTATCGGGAACCGGGCCGCTTACACTGCGGTATAAAGCTTTATGTTCAAAAAACAATACGGGGTTGGGGTCATTGATGGCAGCGATCAGTAAACCTTTTGCATCCAGCGGGGTGGAAGGATATACCACCTTTAATCCCGGTGTATGCACAAACCAGGCTTCATTACTCTGGCTGTGAAAAGGTCCGGCGCCTACACCACCGCCGGTGGGCATACGCACCACCACATCGGCATTCTGGCCCCAGCGGTAATATATTTTAGCCAGGTTATTAATGATCTGGTTAAAGCCCACGGTCACAAAATCGGCAAACTGCATTTCCATTACCGATTTATAACCTTTCAGGCTTAAACCCAATGCCGCGCCTACAATGGCACTTTCGCAGATGGGGGTATTACGGATACGCTGTTTACCAAATTCCTGTACAAAGCCTTCGGTTATTTTAAAGGCTCCGCCATATTCGGCAATATCCTGGCCCATGATCACCAGCTTGTCATGTTTTTGCAGGCTTTGCTGTAAGCCTTGCTTAATGGCATCCAGCATGCGCAGTTCATTGCCTTCCGGCACATCATTGCTGAAAGAGCGGGAATGATTGATGACCTGTACACTGTTATTAAGTGGCAGGGGGGCATATACATCCTGTAATTCATTTGGTGTAGAGATCGTTAAAGGTGCCGCATCAAAACCAATACTTAATTCTGCTTCCAGTTTTTCTTTAAGGTCTGCCTTTATCTGCTCTACCTGTGCGGATTGTAATACACCTTGCTGCAACAGGTATTTTTCGTAATTATCTATGGGGTCTTTCTGTTTCCACAGTTCAAACAAATGGGTGGGTACATACTTGGTGCCGCTGGCCTCCTCATGGCCACGCATGCGGAAAGTAATGGCTTCAATGAAATAGGGCTTTTGGTTTTTTAAACAATATTCCCTTACGCCTTTCAGGGTATCATACACGGCTAAAATATTATTGCCGTCTACTGTTACACCTTCCATGCCGTAGCCTTTGGCCTTATCTACCAGGCTTACACAACGGTACTGTTCGCTGGTAGGCGTACTTAAACCATAGCCATTATTTTCAATTAAAAATATTACTGGCAGGTCCCATACGGCTGCTACGTTCAATGCTTCATGAAAATCGCCTTCGCTGGTACCGCCTTCGCCGCTGAAAGCCAGGGCCACTTTTTTCTCGTTACTTAATTTATGTGCCAGGGCTACACCATCGGCCAGGGCCAGTTGGGGGCCCAGGTGCGAGATCATGCCGCATACATGATGTTCCCGGCTGCCGAAATGAAAACTCCTTTCGCGGCCTTTGCTGTAACCATCCTGGTTACCCTGCCATTGTTTAAATAATTTATGTAAAGGCATATCACGGGTGGTAAATACACCCAGGTTGCGGTGCAGGGGCATGATCCATTCATCACTATCCAGCGCCATGCTAGCGCCTACTGCAATGGCCTCCTGGCCAATACCACTGAACCATTTGGATATTTTTCCCTGTCTTAATAACACCAGCATTTTCTCCTCTATCATCCGGGGCCACAACAATCTTTCATAAAAACCGGTCAATTGCTGGTCGGTGTAATCCTTTCTGTCAAAATTCATGAAGCATGCAAAATTTAGAACAGTAAAATTAACCAATATTGGGGGATAATTTTTTTTATTTGATTACCGGTTGTATAACCCGGTAACCCAATCCTATCGGAAAGGGCTGTTGCGGCAGCTTGCCCCCACAGTTATTGTGGTGGGCTCCGTTCGGGGTGCTGTTCGCTGTTGAACAGCTTATTCGTACCCATAAATCACTACACGGTCTTTGGGTAATTTGTCTGAATGAGTAAATAGCAGCTTTTGTTCCGGCCAATGAGCGGTTATCCATAAGGTATCATTATTATCAATAATGTGCCTTCTGGTTTTGCATAATGTAAAGTTTGCCAATAATGAAATATCCATATTGACTAATAATAACCGGTCATTAACCATCTCCTCGTAAGTATAACTTACAACCCCCATCGGAGCATACCAGTTTACAGCAAGAAGGTTTTGCGAAAGATCGTAAAAAGCTGTTTGGCGCTTCACAAATTTTGTGTTTCCCCTTTTTAGTATGCAACTTTCAAACGTGTTTACATAACTTTCCGGTACATCGCAATGTTTAATATTTTTGCTTCTGATACTATCCATTGCAATTGTTTTAGAGGTAATGATAACCGGCCTGTTAAGGGCTGGGGTAAGTTGAAGATAAGCCTGCTCACATTGCAGTGTAGAAACTGCGAGTCCACATATATAAACCCTGGGAGTTTTACAACTTGAGTAAAACAAGCAAGGGATAAATAGTATGAAAATATAGTTGTACCTGTTTAGTAAAAAAGAGCGTACAAAACCCATATTGCCGGTTTAGTAGTTATAAAGAAATTTTGTCTTTACTATTTTTCCAGGTCTTAAAAAGACCTGGAAAACGAAATGTATTATAATAAAAATACAAAACACTTCACTAACCTACCTAAAGTTACTGCGGCTTTGTCCAGAATAGGTTAGGGTTATTGGTTTTATACTGTATAAACTTTACACCCGATTGTGTAAGCGTACTCTCCTTTTTTTGCGGGCTTTGCTCAATGCCATCCAATGGTAATAGTTCAACGTAGGTAATAGAGCCGCCCTTGGTCCAGGTTTCGGCATTGTACTCGCTTGCCACGGGTGTTTCCAGGCGATACAGGTTTTTGGCCATATAATTTTCCAGGTAACCTTTCCGGGTTTGCAGGGTTTCCCGGTTCCAGTTGGCATCGGCATTTAATACCAGGGGCTGGCCTTTGATGAGCCTTTCTCTTACTTCCTGTACGCCCAGCAGGTTGCCTTTTTCGTCCATTACGTAGGCATCAAAAGTAGGGTCAATCCATATCCATTTATCCAGGTCTTTGATGTACACCATATTGATCACATGGCAATCATCAAACTTGGTTTCGCGGGGCATACAGGTAATATAACGCGATTTAATGCCCAGTGATAAATAACATTCATTTAAAATAATGGCCAGCATACGGCAGTTTACACCACGATTATTGGCTTTACAGGTATTAATAAGGTCAATAGCGTTTTTTAATGAAGGGTTATCGCTGCTGCCATCGTGTTTAATAAGGTTGTGTACCCAGTGCAGCAGGTTAAACACCTGCGACAGTTCGGATCCCTTACCGGCAATGGAGTCCAGTTTTAGATCGGTCCTGATCTTTACCAGGGCAGGATGATCTGCCTGCTGGTAGGTGAATGAAGGAACAAAACGGTTATCGGCATAGTTATATTTGTCGGCCTTTTTTAACATATCCAGGCGCGATGGCTGGTATTTGACCTGGGTTCTTGCAGAGTCCTTGCCGTTCAGTAAAATGACAAAATCGTAAGTACCTATTTTGGGGTCAACATTAAATGAAATAGAATCAATATCAGTGTAAAAAGTGACTTTTTTTGCCGATGTGGTGTATACATCCGGGTTGGTTTCCGGCTCAATACGCCAGGCATTTTTTTGCAGGTCCCCATCATCCTTAATATCAACCTGGAGAGAGGATGCTTTAATAACCGGTAATTTTTTTTGGGCCATAACCGTTTGGGAACAACATACAAGGGATAGCAGCAGAACAGTAGTAAGTTTCATTTTTTGTTTTTAGCAATAAAAAGATACCGTAGGACGGACATCTGCGGAATTTGTTACAGGCAGACCAAAATATATGTGCCGGGCCGGTTGAGGGTATAGCAAATTACCTTTAATTTTTTGCCAATACCGGCCGGAAAGGCCATGAACGGATTTTTTGGTTACAAGAATAACCCTATTTTTGTTGTATGTACATCCTGTCACATATACCTGATTCTTACTCCTGTTGCTGTTGTTTGGCGGTTTAAACGCTATTTTTGCAGCCTGATTTTCCATTTTAAATTGTTGATACCAGTACAAAAGCCGAAGAGTGCGACGCAAGGAACGATGCCACCAGCACTACAGCCGGTAACATAAAAAAATACCATGAGCGAGTTAAAAGTTTATAATTCATTAAGCAGAACCAAGGAAGTATTTACCCCGCTGGTACCGGGACATGTGGGTATGTATGTGTGCGGACCTACCGTAAGCGGTGAAAGTCATTTAGGGCACTCACGCCCCTACATTACGTTTGACGTGGTGTACCGTTATTTACAACACCTGGGTTATAAAGTGCGCTACGTACGCAATATAACCGATGCCGGGCATTTTGAAGAGGAGGGCCGTGAAGCCGAAGATAAAATTTCGAAAAAAGCGGTGCTGGAAAAGCTGGAACCCATGGAGCTGGTGCAGAAATACACCAACCTGTTTCACTGGGGTATGCAGCAGTTCAATACCCTGCCACCTTCCATTGAACCCACAGCAACGGGCCATATAGTAGAGCAGATCGGCATGATTGAAAAAATTATTGCCGATGGTTATGCTTATGAGGTGAACGGATCGGTTTATTTTGATGTAAATAAATACGCCGCCAATTACGATTACGGTAAACTGAGCGGCCGTAAAATTGAAGACCTGTTAGAGACCACCCGTGAGCTGGACGGGCAGGAAGAGAAGCGTGACCGTGCCGATTTTGCCTTATGGAAAAGTGCGGCGCCGGAACATATCATGCGCTGGCAAAGCCCCTGGGGCGTAGGCTTTCCGGGCTGGCATATTGAGTGCTCGGCCATGGCCACCAAATACCTGGGCAGCCAGTTTGATATTCATGGTGGTGGTATGGACCTGCAGTTTCCGCACCATGAAAGTGAGATAGCGCAAAGCACCATCTGCAATCATGAAAAGCCGGTGCGGTACTGGATGCACAATAACATGATCACCATCAACGGCCGTAAGATGGGTAAAAGCTATGGCAACGTGATCACTTTTACCGAGCTGTTCAGCGGCAGTCACCCGATATTGGAAAAAGCTTTTCACCCGATGGTGATCCGGTTTTTTATTTTACAGACCCATTACCGCAGTACGCTTGATTTTAGCAACGAAGCCCTGATAGCATCGGAAAAAGGGCTGAAACGTTTATGGGAGGCTTACGAGAACCTGAATAAACTGAGTTATCCGGAAACTGCCGGAACGGTTGATGCGGACCTGGATGCAAAGATTGTAAAACTGGTGACCGAGTTTGCCGAGTTTATGAACGATGATTTCAGCACGGCAAAAGTGCTGGCCAATATGTTTGACCTTACTTCGGTGATCAATTCGTTTAAAGATAAATCCATTGCACTGACAAGTATTTCGGCCGGAACATTTGTTTTGTTGCAACAGCAGATGAAACTGTACCTGGAAGATATTTTAGGATTACAGGGTGTGACCGAAGAAACCAGCGATAAGCTGAAAGGAGTGATGGAGCTACTGATCACCATCAGGAAGGAAGCAAAGACCAAAAAAGATTTTGTTACTTCTGATGCCATCCGTAACCAGTTAAGCCAGTTAGGTATATCATTAAAGGACGAGAAGGACGGTAATACCACCTGGTCGGCCGATTAAAAAGGTATAAGGTAAAGGGTATAAGGTGTAAGGTTGAAGGAATGCTATATCTTTCAGCTTATACCTTTTCCGTTTTTATTGCCCGGATCATTTCGCGTTTACCGGGTGGCCCGGGTATTTTTTCAATGATAAATCCTGCGGCCTGCAGGGCCCGCCTTACATCGCCTTTGCTGCAATAGGTAACAAAAATCCCACCGGGTAATAAGCCATTATATATTTTAGTGAAGACTTCGGTTGTCCAGAGGTCCGGTTGTGCAGCCGGGGCAAAAGCATCATAAAAAACAAGGTGAAAGGGATTATTAAATGCAAAATCGTGTAAAGACAACCGGTGTTTGGTGAAATTAAAATAAGGTGTAAGCGCAATGGGCTGCTGCCAGGGTGATTGATGTAAAGTGGCAAAAGCAGGAGCTAAACTTTCATCAATTTCAGTACAGTAATTCAATTGCTGCACCAGCTCATCTGCCAAAGGATGCAGCTCCACTGCTTCATATTTTATGGGCAACTGGTGTAATTCTGCATATTGCATGGCCAGTAAACTATTTAATCCTGTTCCCAGGCCCATTTCAAAAATACGTACCGGGGATGTGGCCGCCTGCTGTACCAGGTATTCCAGTCCTGCCTGTATAAACACATGCATGGACTCCTGTATGGCGCCGTGATGTGAATGGTAGGTAACATTCAGTTCGGGAATGGCAATGCTGTGAGAACCATCTTTGGTTATAATTACTTCGGTAGGCATGCGTGAAAGTAATTATTTTGTTGTTAAGTGATTAAGTTTTTTGCCCGCAGATCTTCGCAGAGTGAGTACACCGCGGATCTTCGCAGAGTGAGTACACCGCGGATCTTCGCAAATCAGATATTACTCAGCGGCAATCTGCGTATACATCGGCGTTCATCAGCGGGTAAAAGAACAAAGGTTTCCCGCAGATCATCGCAGATTGAGTACACCGCGAATCTTCGCAAATAAGATATTATTCAGCGGTAATCTGCGTATACATCGGCGTTCATCAGCGGGCAAAAAAGGTTCCCGCAGATCGTCGCAGATTGAGTGCACCGCAGATGTTCACAAATTTGGATATTATTTAGCGGTAATCTGCGTAAACATCGGCGTTCATCAGCGGGCAAAAAATAAAGGTTTCCCGCAGATCATCGCAGAGTGAGTACGCCGCGGATCTTAGCAAATCAGATATTACCCAGCGATAATCTTTGGGAACAAAAAGGCAGCACTTGCCGAACCTTTTGAACCTTATTAAATCTCTTTCCTCCTAGTTTCCTAACTTTATCGGCCTATTAAATGGTATCATGGCTATGACTATATCTACCTCCATTGCATTTGAAAAAGAAACCGCTATCAAACAATTCCAGGAACAACGTTTACAGGAGCTGTTACAGTACCTGCATACCCACTCCCGGTTTTATCAGAAATGGTTTTATGCACAGGGGGTAAGAGTGGAGGAGATCAAAACCCTGGACGATCTGCAAAAAATTCCGCCTATTGAAAAGGAACACCTGCAATCGGAAAATGAACATTTTTTCTGTGTACCAGCCAGCCAGATCGTGGAATATGTGGCTACTTCGGGTACTTTAGGCAAGCCGGTGACCATTGCGTTAACAGATAATGACCTGCAGCGGCTGGCCACCAACGAATACAACTCCTTTGTTTGTGCCAATGGTACTGTATCAGATATTTACCAGTTAATGCTTACGCTGGACCGGCAGTTTATGGCGGGTATGGCTTATTATACAGGCCTGCGTAAACTGGGTGCAGGCATTGTAAGGGTAGGACCGGGTGTACCTTCCTTACAATGGGAAACTATTGAAAGAATAAAACCTACGGCCATTGTAGCCGTGCCCTCTTTTATTGTAAAGCTCATACAATATGCACAGGAGCAGGGTATTGATATTAACCGCTCCTCGGTAAAAAAAGCGATCTGTATCGGTGAAAATATACGGGATGAGGATCTGTCCCTGAATGTGCTGGGTAAACGTATTACCGATGCCTGGAATATTGAACTGTATTCCACCTATGCTTCTACCGAAATGCAAACGGCATTTACCGAATGTCATGCAGGTAAAGGCGGCCACCTGCAACCCGACCTGCTGATTGTTGAACTGCTGGATGATAATAACCAGCCGGTAATACCCGGTACGCCTGGCGAAGTAACCATTACTACCTTAGGAGTAGAAGGCACACCGTTGCTGCGTTATAAAACAGGGGATATCTGTATTGCCTATACCGATACCTGCAGTTGTGGCCGGCATAGTTTACGTTTGTCACCGGTGCTGGGGCGTAAAAAACAAATGATCAAATACAAGGGCACAACCTTATTTGCGCCCGCCCTGTTTGAAATACTGAACGGCATGGAAAACATTAAAGACTATGTGGCCGAAGTAAGCGCCAATGAAATTGGTACAGATGAAGTGCTGCTGCATGTGGTGCCGGTAAATACCACCGCCGAAACGGCCAATAAAATACGGGCCTACCTTCAGGCACGCCTGAGAGTAAGCCCGCAAATTAAATACTTAACACCGGAGGAGATGCAAAAACTGCAGTTCCCCGATGGGGGCCGTAAGCCCATTAAGTTTATTGATAAGCGCTAAGCTTATTTAATAAAGCTGTACTTAAAATTGTAATAACCGCCTGGGTTAAAATCTTTCTGGTCCTTATAATAACTGGTAATAGCCAGTTTTACATACTTGCCCTCGGTGGTTTTTATCACCAGTACCCTGTCGGCAATAGGCTGAATGGTATGGTCGTCCATATTATAATTATACCAGCCATTTCCACTGCCTGTGGGGATGGCGCTGCTACCTGCAGCATCTTTTTTGTAGCCGCCGGCCGGAGCTTTCAATACTTTATCAAAATTGTTACCGCTTACTATTTGTGCTTCTACTTTGCCTTCAGCACTATTTAACTGTATGGCAGTTTTATTAAAAGCAATATCCCAGCTTTTATTGGTTTTGGCTACCGGCTGGTTGGTTTCCAGGTCATAATATACAATGCCGTCAGCGGCATTCAGGTTATACTGTTTTTTTTCTTCCTGTGCCTGTACGGTGGTTGTAAGTAATAGAGCTGCTAAAACAAAAAGCGTCAATCGCATCATCATGGTATATTTTAAGTAAAAGTATTCACTGCCTGAGATAAGGGGTTACTATTTCGGGAAAAACTGCGGCCGGTATGGAAACGGGTTGATAATGAAGACGCTGGGTAATGTTTCAGGATTGGCAGAACAATTTGCTTAATTTTTAATGTGTATTAAGTACATATTTTATATCTTCACATCACTAACGGTTATTTATCTGCAAAATATTGCCAATGAAAAAGGTTTACCTGCTACAGTTTTTCCTGTTATTTTTTTGTGCAGCCAAGGCACAGTTACTGGGCACTACTCCACAGTTTGCCCGGGAAACGGATAATATTATCATAACTATGGATGCCAATTTTGGCAACAAGGCTTTACTGAATTATGCCAATACCGGCGATGTATATGTACATGTGGGGGTGATCACCAACCTGAGTACCGGTCCTGCTGACTGGAAACATGTGCCTTTTGAGTGGAGCTCCAATACGGCACAGAACAAGGCAAGCTACCTGGGAAATAATAAGTATAGTTTTACCATTAATAATATCCGCAGCTTTTTTAATGTAACCGGCACGGAGTATATTCAAAACATTGCACTGTTATTCAGGAGCGGTAATGGCAATACGGTACAGCGTAACAGTAATGGCGGCGATATGTATATTAAATTGTATGGTGGCGACTCACTGGTAGTAGGTTTAACGCAGCCCTATATGCAGCCTTATTTTGTGCCTATACCGGAAACGATCAGTAAAACCGTGGGTGAAACCATTGCCATCAGCGGCGCAGCTAATAAACCTTCTACCCTTAACCTGTATATTAACGATAACCTTGTACAAACGGCAGCTGCGGCTACAGTTATTACGGCAAACCCTGTGTTGAACGTAGCCGGCAATACCCGCCTGAAACTGGAGGCGGTGAACGGAACCGATGTCCGCTCACAGGAAATAACCTTTATGGTAAACAATGCCGCTAACATAGCACCTTTACCAGCAGGTGTAAGAGACGGTATAAACTATAACCCTAACAATACCGAAGTTACCCTGGTATTATACGCACCCAATAAAGGCCGCGTATGTGTTATTGGCGAATTTGCAGGCAGTAACTGGCAGGAGAACACCGCCTTCCAGATGAATAAAACGCCCGATGGCAATTACTGGTGGAAGACGATTACCGGCTTAACACCCGGCACCGAATATGCTTTCCAGTACCTGGTAGATGGTACTTTAAAAGTGGGCGAGCCTTATGCGGAAAAAATACTGGACCCCTGGAATGACCAGTATATCAGTGCTGCTACTTACCCTAACTTAAAAGCTTATCCTGCGGGGCAAACAGGTATCGTGAGCATCCTGCAAACAGCAGCACCTGCCTATACCTGGACTATACCCAACTTCAGCCGGCCCGATAAACGCAGCCTGATGGTGTATGAGTTACTGGTGCGTGATTTTATAGCCACCCATAACTGGCAAACTTTAAAGGATACCCTGGATTACTTAAAACGCATCGGCATTAATGCTATTGAAATTATGCCTTTCAATGAATTTGATGGTAATGAGAGCTGGGGCTATAATCCTGCTTACTTTTTTGCACCCGATAAATATTACGGTACCAAAAACAGTTTAAAACAATTTATTGATGTATGCCATAGCAAGGGCATGGCCGTGGTAATGGACATAGCCTTAAACCATTCTACCGGCAGCAATCCTTTAGCAGCCTTATACTGGAATAGCGCCACCAACGAAACAGCGGCCGATAACCCCTGGTTCAATGTAACGGCCAGGCACCCTTTTAATGTATTTCACGACTTTAACCACGAAGCGGCGCCTACCAAATACTTTACCAAGCGGGTCATTGAGCACTGGTTAAAAGAATATAAAATTGATGGTTATCGGTATGACCTGTCAAAAGGGTTTACACAAACCTATTCTATAGGCAACGAGGCCTTAATGGCACAATACGATGCCAGCCGTGTGGCTATCTGGAAAGATTATTACAATGCACAGCAGGCAGCCGCAACCGGCACTTATGCTATACTGGAACATTTTGCCGATAACCAGGAGGAAAAAGAACTATCAGATTATGGTATGATGTTCTGGGGAAATTCCAACCATGCATTTACCGAAGCTTCTATGGGTTGGCTGGATCAGTCCAACTTTTCCTGGGGTTTACATACTACCCGTGGCTGGGCCAATCCCAACCTGGTAACCTATATGGAAAGTCATGATGAGGAAAGGGTGGTATACAAGAACATTAACTTTGGTAATGCATCCGGTAATTACAATATACGGGATACGGCCACAGCTTTGAAACGCTCACAATTGGCAGCCGCTTTCTTCCTGTCCATGCCCGGGCCTAAACTCATCTGGCAGTTTGGCGAGCTGGGTTATGATTACTCCATCAACTATTGCGAAAATGGTACGGTTAACAATGATTGCCGTACCAATAAAAAACCGATCCGCTGGGATTACCTGCAACAGGCCCGCCGTTACAATATTTACAAGTTGTACCAAAAAATGGGAACTCTGCGTTTCAGTACAGCTTACCAGCATGTATTTGCTGCGCAGAACACCCAGATAGAACATGGGCTGGACGGGGCTTTCAAGTGGATGCGTTTACGTTCGGCCAGTGATACGTCCTGTTTGCTGGTGGTGGGTAATTTTGGCCTTAGTACGGTAACGCAACAGGTAAACTTCCCGGTTACGGGCAACTGGTTCAGCTACCTCGACAGTACCTTTATCAGCATCACGGCTACAGCACAAAATGTTACGCTGGCTCCGGGGGAGTATATTGTTTACCTGAACAGGAACCTCTTAAATATTAATACCAACCCGGTTGATCCGGAAGAGCCGGAAGAACCCGAAGAGCCTGTTGCCAATGAAGTACTGGCCAGCGTTTTCCCCAATCCTTCGGCCGGCAAACAAGCCTATATAAAAATAAACCTGCCTGCATCGGGTAGGGTTCAGGCCAGTATATTTGATGGGTCCGGCAGGCCGCTGGGTACTATTTATGATGGTACCCTTGCCCGTGGTGTGCATAACCTGCCGGTCAATACCCGGTATACCAATGCCATGAAAGGTTTATACTGGATAAAGGTAGTAGCCGGCTCTGCCACTAAAACCATAAAGCTGGTTTTATAAACAGCAAGGCTCAGCCGTGGAAAACAACCAATCCTTTTGCAAACATCATGCGGTCACAAAGTTTCCCGTAATTTCACATTGTACTGCATCAGTCATTTAATTTTGCGATCTCAATATGGATAGATCTATGGGCAATAAGTCACTCTTAAAAACTGCCGAGGCGGAAAAGATCAGTCACCTCGATTATTTTAAAATAGCGATCTCGGTGGACTGTGTTATTCTTGGGTATGAGCAGCAGGAACTGAAAGTGCTGTTAATTAAATCCGACTTAAAAGAGTTCTCCAACCTGTACTCCTTACTGGGCGACCTGGTAAATCCTGATGAGGACCTGGACGCGGCCTCCTACCGTATACTGCGGGAGCGTACCGGCCTGGATGATATTTTCCTGCAGCAGGTACATACTTTCGGTACCATTAACCGCCACCCTTCAGGACGTGTAATTACCACGGCTTATTTTGCCTTGCTGGATATCAATAATGTCAAGCTAAAGATCAACAACAATCACCTGCACTGGCACCCGGTGAACGATATTAAAAAAATGGCCTTTGACCATAAAACCATACTGGATACCTGTTTACATCGCTTACGGGAGCAGGTAATGGAGCACCCGGTGGTGTTTAACCTGTTGCCCGAAAAATTCTCCTTACGGGAACTGCAGGAGCTGTACGAGGCTATTTTAAATACGGAGCTGGACAGGCGTAACTTCCGTAAAAAAATGGCCATCAAGGACTGGTTACACGACCTGGACGAAATGGAAGTAGATGTGCCGCATCGCCCCGGCAAACTCTACAAATTAAAGACAGTACTGCGCAAAAAAAGCGGCCAGAAAAAGGTAGAGAAGGTCTAAACAATCAGCTTACTATGGGGGCTGTCAGCTTTACCGCTCCGGTCAGCTGCAGTCCCGGCTTTCCGGTACAAGCCCTTTAGTTCGGGCTAAAACGCTTTCCCGCTCTTCTTTCCCATATAAAAGCCGGCTGGTATACACCTGGTAATTACGGGCTTTCCCCTGCAATCCGGCAGCCCTTTGTCAATCGTATATATAATAAACAAAAGCTTACAAGAATTTTACCGGCAGCGTTCACCAGGGATGGTTTGCCCTGTCCGGGCCGGTAAGGGACGTATAAAAAATATTTTTGCGGTATCAATAAATTTGTTTTAACATTGTGTATTAAATACACATTATCGTATTTTAAAACGAATTGCTTAACTCTTAACGATTGCTTATGTTGTGCACAAAATGGCTTCGTGCAGCCGTAACATTTTCCCTGTTATTTATATCGTTGTTTGCGTTAGCGCAGGATAAGGTTATTACGGGTAAGGTATTGGATACCCGCGATGGCAGCCCTGTTGCCGGAGCCAACGTGGCCGTAAAAGGTACCGCACGTATCACCCAAACCGGTGTTGACGGCGCTTTCAGTATAACCATCTCGGGCAATGCCACTACACTGGTTATTTCGTCGGTGGGCTTTGTTACCCGGGAAGTGGATATAACCGGTAAAAGCACCGTGGATATTTCCCTGGTATCGGGCAGTACCGACCTGGATGATGTGGTGGTGGTAGGTTATGGTACACAACGTAAAAAAGAAGTTACAGGCGCCATTGCCAAAGTAAGCGGCGAAAAAATGAATGCGATACCGGTTCCCAGCTTCGAAGCGGCTTTACAGGGTAAAGCACCCGGTGTACAGATCATGCAGGGTAACGGCTTGGCCGGCTCAGGTTCGGTAATCCGTATCCGTGGTATAGGCTCTATATCTGCCAGCGGCGATCCTTTATACGTAATTGATGGAGTGCCCATTGTAGCCGATCCTTTCTTACGTGGTAACAGTGGTGGTATGAACCAGAATCCGTTAGCTTCTATCAACCCGGCAGATATTGAGTCTGTTGAAATTTTAAAAGATGCCGGTGCTACCGGTATTTACGGTAGCCGTGGCGCCAATGGCGTTATACTGGTAACTACCAAACGTGGTAAAAGCGGTAAGCCTTCTTTTAATTATTCCAATAAAATTGGTTTCTCCAGCGCATCCATGAAGCCCGAATTTGTAAATGGCCAGGAATGGTTGCAGTTAAGGCAGGAAGCCTGGCATAACAGCGGTAATCCAGGAGATGCTCCTTTACCTGTTTTATATCCGGAAGCTAAAACTAATAATACAAACTGGTGGGACCTGTTAACACAAACCGGCATCATCAATGAGCATAACTTATCCTTAAACGCCGGTACAAAAAAATTAAAAACCTTTGCCAATATCTCCTACAGTGATAACGAAGGGTATATTAAAGCTAACTCTTATACCCGTATGGCAGCGAGGTTAAATATGGATTATTCTCCGGTTAAAGCCGTGAAAATTGCATTAACAACCGGTTTTAACCGCGGTATCAATAAACGTGTACCCGCTGCCTGGGATGGCGGTATAGGTGAAGCCATGTCAAGGGCATTACCTATTTATTCTGTATTTGATGCAAATGGGAATTATGTGTTAAGTACCCAGGACGCCATTAATCCTCTCAGAAGACTGGAGCAAACCAAACGTCGCGAAGTGGATAACCGGTTTTTAGGAGGTTTGTCGGTAGAAGTTCAACCTGTTAAAAATCTTTTCTTAAAGGCTTCCGGTAACCTCGAATACAGGAACGCTTTTGATGACCAGTTCGAAACTTATATCTGGACACAGAAACCGGTTGCTGATTCAGGTGTTATACGTCGTTCTCCTTACTGGGGTACTAACTGGAACACATCTATTACGGCCAACTATTTATGGAATATGGGTGATAACCATAAATTCAACCTGTTAGTAGGACAGGAGAACCAATCTGTTTCTTTAAAAGACTATACTGGTTACGACTTCTTTCAATGGTCAGGTAAACCTTACTGGACCGATGTCAACTCCCGCCAGGGCTATCGTAACCTGCGTAAAAGAATGCTGGATAATGATCAGATTGTAGAAAGACAAAGAGATGCCTGGACCTTTACCAGTTTCTTCGGTCGTTTAAACTATAATATCTCCGATAAATATTTCTTCCAGCTTACCGGCCGTTTGGACGGATCGTCTAAATTCGGTACCAATAACAAATATGGTTTCTTCCCTTCTGCTTCAGCAGCCTGGACAGTTTCGGAAGAAAACTTCCTGCAGGATGTTAACTGGATAGACCTGGTAAAAATCAGGGCCAGTTATGGTTTGGTAGGTAATGCCAATATTCCATCGGGTGTATATTATGATAATTTTCAACTAGGAGGTACCAATTACAACGGGGCCCAAACTTTATATTTAAATAATTTAGGTAATCCTGATCTGCAGTGGGAGAATATGCGTAACCTGGATGCGGCCGTTGAATTTGGTTTATTTAAAGGGCGTGTTACCGGTGAGCTTGCTTACTACCGTAAAAACTCTACCAATATTTTATTGGCACCCGGTATCTCACCTTCTGCAACCGGATTGGGTGATATCTGGCGCAACCTGAACAACACTGAGATATTAAATGAAGGCATTGAATTCAGCGCCAATATTAAACTGATCGATCGCAAAAATATAAGATGGTCGGTTGGCGGTAATATAGCCCGTAACTACAACGAAGTATTGAAATACGAATTAGGTCCGGATGCGGTAAGCGGCGGTACTAACGATACCCGTATTGTCGCAGGTTTGCCACTGGGTGTTAACTACCTGGTACGTTACCACGGTGTTGACCCGGTTGATGGCTTGCCTATCTGGTTAGACAATACCGGTAAACAAACCAAAACCTTCTCGCTGAATCATCGTGTATTTGCAGGCTCAGTATTACCCGATTATATCGGTGGTTTTAATACTGCTGTCGGGTATAAAAATTTTGAATTAAGCGCCTTGTTCACTTTTGTTATTGGCGGTAATATTTATGAAAACTCCGCTAAATACCAGTTCCTGGGTGCATCAACACGTAACTGGAATTATAGAACCGATTTTCTTGACCGTTGGGTAAATCCTGGTGATGAAGCGCAATATCCTAAATTATTATATAATGCGGCGAACTACCCGGGTGTACCCAGTGAAGACCAGTTTAACTCCACCATGTTTTTGAGGGATGCGAGTTATCTAAGGTTACGTGAGCTGACATTAAGCTATCGTTTCGATCCGGCTAAACTGGCCAAATGCCGTATCAAAGGATTGAGCCTGTTTGCAACAGGCAGTAACTTATTTACGTTCACCAAATACCCTGGCGGTGACCCTGAAATTACCCGTGATTTTGAAAATGCGCAGGATCGTAACTTAAGTCCTAATATTACTTACTTAACCGCGCCATCGCAACGTAATATCATTTTTGGATTAAACCTTTCCTTTTAAGCCTTAAACAGATTGCAAGTATGAAAAAGATATTATATATAACCCTGATGTCCGTGTTAATTGCAGGAGTTTTTAGTAGTTGTAAAAAATTTTTGGAACGACCTCCTGATGGGCAGATGAAAGAAGAAGATGCCTTAAAAAATGAGTCTGATTTCATGACTATGATAAATGGTCAATATACATTAATTGCTAACCCGCAAATGTATGGGGGCCGCTTGCAGACAATAGCTGAGTTCTTAGCCGATGAAATGGATGGAAGCCGTCTTCAGGGCGATTATTCTGAAATATTCAGAAGACAGAATTCAATTTTTGGCGGATTTAGGGACGACTTTTATAAAAATGCTTACAGGGTAATCAATGTGAGTAATTTATTGTTAACCAAGATGTCGTTGGTTTCCCCTGCGAATCAGGATAATGCTAAAGGTCAGGTATTATTGTTCCGTGCAATGGGCCATTTTGAAATGGTTCGGTTCTTTGCACAGCCTTATGGATACTCACCGGATAATAGCCAGGATGGCATCCCATTACGCACAGAAGTATTAATAGGGTCGGTGCAACGTTCAACAGTAGCTGCAGTATATGCACAAATTATTAGTGACCTGAAAGAAGCAGAACAGCTGTTACCGGATACTTATGCCGGTAATTACAAAGCCACCAAATGGGCAGCTAAAGCAATTTTAGCCAAAGTATATTTTCAAATGAATGACTTTGCAAATGCCTATAACTATGCTTCACAAGTGGTAGCAAACCCAGCCTTTGTTTTAGATAATGCCTACAACCTGCGTTATTCACCGGCTTTAAGTAAGGAAGGGATATTGGTTATTCAAAATGTAACAAACTATTATAGTCCGGGTGGAGAGTTGAGAGGTAATTATCGTTCGGATCAGAATATTCCTTTATTAAGCTATACTAATCAGTTTTATGGTATAGCAACACAAGATCCCCTGGATGTGAGGAAAGCCTGGTACAGTAATTCTTTACAATCCGGCTATAATGTATTGACTAAATACAATCGTGATTTCTTCGATCTGCCTATTGTACATTTAACCGAGATAAAACTAATACTGGCAGAGAGCGGTGCTGAAATTGCTGCGGGTAATGCAGGTGCTTTATCAGCTGCTATCACCAATATGAACCAGATTCTCACAAGAGCTTATGGTGGGACCACTCGTAACCTGGGTGTTAATGCAACGGCCGGTTTAGTAATCAGTACTGCCCGTAAAGAAAGAGAGCTGGAAATGGTGGGCGAGGGTAATCGTTATCACGAGATCAAACGTATAGGTGCCAGGAACGGTATCAGTGTGGATCGCCGGGGTTCGCCCTGGAACTGTAATGGTTTTATACTGCAGTTCCCTAAGGCAGAGCAGGATGCCATGACCAGTTTTAAATTAAACCCAGAAGGCGGTTGTTTCTAAAAAATTAAATGATTGTAATATGAAAAATATTTCGCTAAAAATAACAATCCTGCTGCTGGTGATGGTGTCGCTGGTGGCATGTCAGCCCGATAAAATTGAGGCCATTGGTGCACCCAGGGATATCCCTTCCAGTTTTGTGGGTAGCTGGAAACTGACGAAAGCATTACAGGTAGATGAGGACGTAAAGCGTAAAGGAAGCAGTTTTATTTTCAATACAATTGACCTGACTACTTTATTTCCCTATACAGATTTTACCTTAACCCTGAATGCTGATAATAGCGGCAGCCCTACTACGTTCACCGCTAATGCAGGTGGCTCTCCTGCTATCATCGGGTTAACAGCCGGCAATTGGTCTGTGGACGACGGTAAAGCTCCTAAGACACTTATTTTTAAAAATGGTGCAACGACAGAGCAGGTTACTTTAGGTGCTTATCCGATAGGCGGCAATAATAAACTTACCTTCAGAATTGAACGTAAGGATGCTGCGGGGAAAGTGATGATCTCTTACACCTATGAATTTACAAAACAATAAAACTGCTGTTGTATGAAAAAGATATTATTTACATGTTTAATAATGGGCTTAGCTTTTGTTATAAGAGCACAGAACCCAACCTTTTCACCGGCAATTTTTACAGCCGAGGATGAAGTTACTTTAACAGTTGATGTAACCGGTACTCCGATGGCTGGTGAAGCGGAAGCTTATTTGTGGATGTGGGGCAGCGCCGGTGACAGTCCATTAAACACAGCCTGGAGCAACTCTCCGGAAACGGCTAAACTGACCAATGTGGGTGGTAATAAATGGAGTTTTACTTTTACTGCTACTCTTTTATGGGGGCGTCCGCCTTCTGACCTCACAACATTTGCCTTCCTGGTAAAAACAAAAACAGGTTCCAAACAAACCTCTAACTACGAGGGCTTTACTTTTGACCCTCTGGTGTTTACGCCTACCATGTTGAGGGTATTTCCTAGCAAAGCCAGCCGTACTGATATCATTACTATCAACTTTGACAGAACTTTAGGCGGTACGGTAAACGAGCAACGTATGACGCCTCAAACCGCTACCATTACGGCATTTGACGAAACCAATGCACAGATAGGAACCGCTGTAACGATCCCGGTACGCGTGTTACAAACCAATATATGGGCAGCTACATTTGACCCTAAAACAAGATTTACACCGGCCGCCGGGCATACTTTAAAAAAGTTTATCTATAAGTTTAATGGCACGGTGCTGGGTACAACCGGTGCACCGGTTAATGTAAGCTCTTCAGAAGCTACTTATGAATTTGTAAACCTTAACTAAGCTACCCTTCTTGTCATATTTAAAATGTTGCAAATGAAAAAAATTATATTATTTGTTACTGCAGTGTATATGATCCTGGCGGGTTGTAAAAAAGCAGATTTCAATGATAATACGGTGACGGGTGAAGGCCTTGTCGATTTTACCCTTCTGACACCTTCTTCCGGCGCAGTGCTACAGTTAAATGCCGCTATTCCCACAACTGCTATTTCCTTTACCTGGAATGCTGCAAAGCCCGGCCTCAATACTGCTCCAAAATATAAAGTGGTGGCCGTATTACGCGAGGGCGGTGATTTTAATGCACCTTTACTTTCTTTTGATGCTGATAATGCCGGAGTAGCCAATAAGTTAACACTCACCTACAAACAATTAGATGATGCACTGGGTGCCAAAGGAATTGCGGCCGGAGCTACTGCTGATCTGAAATGGTCGGTAACTGCCGATAACGGAAGTAAACAGCTGCTGTCTCAAAGCACTTTCTTTATTACTGTTACAAGATTTAAAGACGGAGCTTCTCCTTTTTACCTGTTAGGCCCCGTATCAAGTACAAGCATATTAGAAATAAATCCAACTTCAACTACAGAGAGTTTTACATTTAACTGGACCCGTTCCAAACCGGCTGCGGGCGGACCGGCAGTAACATATAAAATTTTATTTGCCGAGCGTAAACTGGACAGCGAAGGACTCGAACTGCCTATTGACTGGACAACCGGTACGTTGTTCAGCATCACCTCAAATAGTAATGGTGTAGATAGCTTTGCTACGGTTACCTATAAAGCGTTGAGTGATTCCATTGCTAACCATGGATACAGTGACCTGGGATTACAAGCTAACTTAAAATGGACCGTACAGGCTACTTCCGGCTCCTGGAAACAAAATTCAGATTACAAAAATGATCTTTTCTTTTTACGCCAGGTAAAAATGTACCTGGTGGGCTCGGTACAGGGCTGGAATATCAATGACCCCCTGGAGCTTATCACCGATAAAAGAGCCGACCGGTATGGTAAAGTATTCTATACTTATATAAAAATAGATGCCGGAGGCGAATTTAAGTTCTTTAAAACAAAAGGTGACTGGGGTTCCGGCTATGGTAACAATGGTACTTCGGGAGCAGGATTTAGTACCGGCTTCAATGTGGGCGGTAACTTTGTAATAGCTACGGCGGGTATCTATCGTTTAACACTGGATGTAGGAACCAATATGGCCTATGTACAACAGAAACAGGTAGGCGTTGTGGGCAATATGCAAGGCTGGGATGCTGCTGCGCCTTTAACCGGCGGGTATATTAAAAGAGACCATTTCCTCATCATAGCGAATTCAAATGGCAGTGATGCGTTTAAATTTCACGATGGTCCTGAATGGAATAACAGTACGCCTGATAAAGCACGCTGGTGGGGTGATGCCGGCAGCGGTAAGTTAAATCATGATGGCGGCGATCCTAACCTGGTAGCAGCTACTTCACCCCGTACAAGACTTATATGGGATGGAACTAACGGCCAGGAATTAAAATATGAAATGAGTCCTGCAGCTGAAATGCGGGTAGTGGGTAATGGTATGACCGGTGTAAATGACTGGGATCCGGGCAGTTCACCGCAAATGACCTATTCCGGCAATGGAGTGTGGACCATTAGCCTGGCGCTAAAAGCCAATATGGAAATTAAATTCCTGGCTGGTAACGCCTGGGGTGCGTTTGACTATGAAGATAACAGCGGGCAAAGTAATGCCACCGGTACTGCCAAGCCTATTGTATGGAATGGTGATAAGAACTTTAAAACCCCGGCAACTGCGGGTACCTATACTATTACTTTAAATGAGTATACCCAAACGGTGACGATTAATTAAGTAGATCTTATATCAACAAAGAGGCCGGTGTAACAAACACCAGCCTCTTTCTGTTTTATGTCAGGCTGTACGCCGCAAGATCATTTCTTCATCAGCCTTTCTTCAATGATCTGGTTATACTTTTCCAATAATTCCAGGTATTTATCCTTCCATCGCTCCATCTGCTGAAGGGCTTCTTCAAAAGTGGTTGGCTTGTTGAAGGTATCGTCGGGTTCTTCCGCAATGTACTTGGGCATATCGGGAAACTCTTCGGTAAAATCGTAACGGATCGCCCGGCCATATGCCATCAGGATATGGTAGTCCAGTTCCGGGTTCTCAATATGTTTGTAATAAGCCGAACGGCTGTAACCGGCCTTATTGGCAATATCTTCCTTGTTCAGACCTGTAGCCTCAACAGCAGTAGCTAATACCTGCCCACGGTTAAGTTTTGTACGCTTTCCTTTCACCGCAGTAAAGAAATTAACAGATATGTATAAAAAATTGGACAAAAATGGTAACTTGTAAACAAAATCGTGTGTAATATTGTTTACTTTTTATATATGTTCGTGTAAAAAAGTGTAAAAAGAGCCGTATAACACCGCTATTACAAGCCATAATTTTTGAAAAACATATTGACCATGCTAGCCATTTATCATTACACCACCATTCACCTGTTACTTACCAGGTTTGCCTGTAAACCCAAAAACCCGGTGTAGGCTGGTTAAATGAACACAAACAACTATTCATTTTAACCAAACTACTTTTTATGTACAATATTCTTTTGCAGGATTGTGCTGACAATCACCTGCATTACCGTGGCTTTGTGGCGGGCGAGGAACGGTCGCTGGCCTATATTTATAAACATGCCTGGCTACCCCTGCAACATATAGGCTTACGTATCCTTAATAACGAGTTTGTTATCTCCTGCATTTTACAGGAAGCCATGCTGCATGGCTGGGAACACCGGCATACCATGAAAAGCACCAAACATATTTACTTTTTTATCCGGCAGGATCTTCTCTGGAAATGTTTTGCCTGGTTACGTAGTAAACAACATACATTTTACAGTAATCGTTGCAGCAACCTCGATGATGTGCTGGAAGAAGAATACAAAGTGGTGCTGGCCGATGAAAAACAAATGGAAATGGTGGAGCAGGATGAGGAAAGACGGCAGTTGGTTTACAATGCTATTCCTTATCTGACACCTACCAAACAAAATATTACCACCCTGTCTTTAAAATATGGTCTCAGCTGTAAACAGATCGCAGCACGTATTGGTTCTTCCGCTACAGCCGTTTCCTTACAATTACAGGATGCTGCCAGCCATTTAAAACAGATCATTCATGCTTCTTACATGTTTGAAAAGAAAGAGCAAAAAAGAAGCAAAGTATTTAACCTGGTACAACTGGATGCAGTTAAAGAAAAAATTGTCTGCATGCGTCGTAATGAAAATAAGAGTTTTGAATGTATAGCCGCCAGTATAGGTTTAGATACCCCTGAAGTCAGGTGCCTGTATATTGAAGCATTGAAAATAATGAGCAAAAACTAACCATGAAAAATCTATTGTTATGATACCCAACAAACATTATCTCACCCGTAAAATCCAGTTAAGGATCAATCATCCTGACCCGGTTGAAAAACAGCAGCTATATGATAAACTCTATAACTGGCAGTACAATACTTTCCGTAGTGCGAACTATATTTTTACACACCAGTTTTTGCAGGATAATATAGCCAGTCTCTTTTATTTTAAGGAAGGGATAAAACTAAAGCTTGCTTCTATGTTGAAAGATGGTGAAGGTGTATTGACCACTTCACGCCTCAATACCACTTACCAGGTACTGGCACACTATTTTAAGAACAAGCTGCCATCGGATATTTATACCGGCCTTAATAATCGCCTGGTAAGCGATTATAACAGGGAAAGGCAACACTACATCAACGGTAAGAAAAGCATGCCTAATTACCGGCAGGATATACCCATGCCGGTAAAGGGGCGTAATCTGCGTTCCCTGTATTGGGATGAAGAAGCCAGGAACCTCCATTTTGTATTATTGGGTATTCCCTTTTGTACGGTATTGGGCAGAGGGTATGATGATAAACGGATCTTATTGCAAAAAATAACGGCTGGTCATGCTACGCTCTGTAATAGTGCTTTACAGTTAAAGGACAGGAAGATCTATTTGCTGGCGACTTTCGAGGCAGTGGCTGACGGGCCGGTGGCTACTAATATAGTAGCGGAGGTTAACCTTTCTATGGATTATCCTTTACAGGTAAAAATTGAAAAGCATATCTACAATATCGGCAATAAAGAGGAATTCCTGCATCGTCGCCTGGCCATACAGGCGGCCATTAAAAGGGCGCAGGCCGCAGCGGGTTATACTTCCGGCGGGCATGGAAAGAAAAAGAAATTCAGCCTGGTAACAAAATATAAAGATGCCGAGAAGAATTATGTGGTACATAAGCTGCACCTGTATAGTCGTCGCCTGGTTGACCTTTGTAAAAAACACGCGGTCAGTACCATTCTTTTATTGAACCATACCGATAAGCAGGTTGCACTCAAAGAAAAAGAAAATAGTTTTTTATTACGTAACTGGAGTATGTCGGGGTTACGTGATAAGATTGTTTACAAAGCCCGCCTGGCAGGTATGGAGGTAATAGAAGAATAAGTATTCTATTAATAAAAAGAGGCTGCTTGTACAGCCGCAGGGCGAGACAGCTGGTACTCGCTAAGTGTAGCAAATACATGTACAATAAGAATCCGATCTAATGTGTGGGAGAGTTTCTCCTATATTGTCAAAATTATTATGACCCAATACTAGAAATTAATTTTCAAATTGTTGTTTTTAGGTATTACAAACCCATAAAAAATTGTAGTTGAATACTAAAATGTATATGATGATATGATATATGTCAAAATAATTTATCTGATACGTAATTGTTGCGGTAAATATATAGTATTCTTTCTAGGAATGTTTTCATTTTTCAATAAAAGAGTGAATTAATAATTCTTTTACATTTTTATTCTGAAAACATCTCCTAATTTCATAGAGTGCCATTTGATCTGTGCAAGATAGACCAAGGATAAAACCGAGTCGCTTGAACCAAACCATTAGATACCTGCTTATATATTTATGTTCATGCCTATGTTGTTTTATGCAACTGCATGCGCAGGATGTCTCCTCCCCGGATAGCAGCACCGCCCTGGTTTCGGACAAATACCTTTCCTCGATCAATAAAACAGCGGACAAATTAGAATCTAGCCTGGATAAGAAAACAGATAAGTTGCTACGCAAATTGCAACAACAGGAAAACCGTATTTACAAAAAACTACAAAAGACGGATAGCCTGAAAGCCAAACAGTTTTTAGAACAAAACCA
>NZ_JBHUOZ010000001.1:853082-2012354 GCF_042686025.1 Terrimonas rubra | reverse complement strand
ATCAAAGGACAAAGTAGATGTTAAATCTGCGAGATTTTAGACCCTTCCGTCACACCTGTTTTTAAGAACTTTTTCCCTTTTTTCTTACCGCTTATCGCGATTGGGAGTGCAAATGTAGAACTTTTTACTAAACTACCAAATTTTATTTTGAAACTTTTGAAGAATTTTTCTTCAGAACCTGGTGAGTATCAATTTGTTTTGTAAAGAGCGTTGCTTTATTTCAAAGCGGAGGGCAAAGGTAAGTGATTCATTTTATCTGCCAAATAATATTTAAAGTTTTTAACAAATTTTTTAATACTACTTAGTGATTATCAATTACTTATGCAAAGAGCCTCATTTTAAAAGCGGAGGGCAAAGATAGGAGCTTCTCATTTACCGGCCAACTTTTTTTGAAAAGTTTTTCGATATTTTTTTGAAGACCATCTTTGCTTTTTCAGAGAACTTTTTCCACCGTTTTGCCGAATGGGCGGCAAAGATAGGGAGCTGATCCTCCCCTCACAAATGTTTTTTAAAAGTATTTTTTCGCCCTGCATGAAAGTGCCGAAAACAGGGCATTACAGCGTAAAATTTTTTTTCAGCGCCTCCGGAAAGATCACCTGCTGCAGGAATAAACCATGCCCCGGCACATCAAAATGGGCTTTTGTATTGTCCTTGTCCTCAATAATTTGCCTGAGATCATCCAATGTCAGCTTGCCCCTGCCTACTTTGAGCATGGTAGCCGTTAGGGCCCGTACCATTCCCCGCAGGAAACGGTCGGCCTCTACCCTGTACACCAGGCAGTCCTTTTCCCAAAACCATTCGCTCTTTTTGATCACACATTGAAAGGTTTTCACCTGGGTATTGCGTTTGGAGAAACTGGTAAAGTCATTATACCCAAATAAAAGCTGTGCGGCCTGCTGTAATTTATCAAAGTCGATAGTATAAGGGAAGTAATAGGCCCTGTCCTCCAGGAAAGGATTTTTACTGTTATATATATAGTAGTGGTATAACCGGCTCAGCGCATCAAAACGGGAATGCTGTTCAGCACCCACCGGGTACAGGCCCCTGATCACAATATCATCGGGCAATATTGCATTCATCTTATACACAAAATCGGGATGGATCTTGTCCTCAAAGTCAAAATGGAAAAAGTTTTGTAAAGCGTGTACACCGGCATCGGTACGGGACGAGCCGGTAAGCATTACCGGCGCCCTTTGCAAAATTTTAAATGCTTTCTCCACTTCATCCTGGACCGTATTGGCATTTTGCTGGGTCTGAAACCCGCTGTAGTTTGTTCCTTTATAGGATAATTCGAGAAAGTATCGCACCGGCATGCTGGTTATTATTTGTGCTGATAAAGCTGAAAGCGTAAAGCTCAAAGCTAAAGGCAGAAAGCTGAAAGATCATTGTTTTTACTGGATGAGTTTGTTGAACTGGCCAATGTAAAAGTTATCCTTTAACTCCGCCGCAAGGCCGGGAAAGTTATTGATATCAGAAACATAGTTTTTGGCCATGGCAAAGAAGTTGTATTTACCGGCATTGGACAAAAACATATTCCCCAGGTTTTTCACCTGCGTGGTAGTAAAACATTTTGTTTTAAATACTTTTTCCGCCTCTTCAATCATGGCTTCATCATTGGTTTTGGCCACCATCTTACGTCTTACCGCCAGGAAGTCCTTTTCACTGGCATTGTTCTTACAGATATTCGCCTTCAGAATGGGTTGTTGTGTAGTGGTTGCAGGCGTTTCTTTAAAAATCTCTTTAGCCGGCGGTACAATGATGGTGATCAGTTCCTTACTGCCATTTTCAAATGCCTCTTCATACACAACCGTAGTACCCTCCCCTGTTTCCGTAACGGCTTTGCGTTGTATGGTTGAACTGAGTACTGCTGTTTCAGCCGGCGTAATCACCGGTTTGTCTGCCGGTACGGCAGGTGGTACAACAGTTTCTTTCACCGTTTCGGTAACTGCCACTGCTTCTTCTTTAACCGGGGTAACCGTTTCTTTTACCACGGCTTTGGTTTCTTTTTCAGCAACAAGGGTTTCTTTTAACGGCAGCAACGTATCTTTTATTTCCTTAGTCACTGCCGCCGGTGTTTGTACAGCCGCAGGCTGTGTTTCCGCGGGTTTTGGTTCCTGTTTTACCACAACAGGTGCTGTTACCGGTGTTTCCTGTTTGGGTTTACCATATAATAAGGTAGTATCGGCAGAAGCTTTTGACAAGGCATTGGTGAAAGCCGATACATTTTCTTTTTCCAGTTTGGTAACAACGGTACTTCCTTTGGCATTGGCTGCCGGTAATAAAGCCGCCGTTTGCAGGTCAAATAAACTCAGTTCTCCCCCACCCAGCTGCTTGATAAGGTATCCTTTATCACTGTTTTGCACCTGCAGGTCAAATTTTTGCTCAACCAGTTTACCGCCGGCAAAACCAATGGTAATAGTATATGTACCCGCAGTTAGTTTAGGCAATATAAGGTAACCAGCTGCCGAAGAGCTGATACCCTTTTCATTTAATTTGATGAAAAAAGGTTGTTGCGGGTCAGTTTGTAAGTACACAAAATTGGTTCTTTGTGCTAAAACAACAGACGCCATCAATAAAAAACTCATTCCAAAAACTATCTTTCTCATGCCACTACCGGATTGTTTGTAGCTCAAAAATAACGCAATTACCGCTATAACAACACGTTAAAATCTGCTTACCTTTCATCCTTTTTTAATTTTTTTACCTTTTGTGCCATATATATTTGTAGTTTATTATTATAAAAAACATGAAAATGAAGCAGACAATACTGGTTTTAGCTGCAGTTTGCTGTAGTTTGTTAACCTATGCACAACATGCCGAAGCACCCGCCGATACCAGCTGGAAAAAGGAGTACAGGGAAACGGCACCCGTTATTAACCAACTGGTACATACCAAACTGGATGTTAAGTTTGATTACAACAAAAGTTATCTTTTGGGCAAAGCCTGGTTAACCTTACAACCACATTTTTATGCTACCGATTCTTTAACACTGGATGCCAAAGGCATGGACATACACCAGGTTGCCCTGGTAAAAGGTTCTGCCAATCAAAAACTGGCTTACAAATATGATGGCCTGTTTTTACGCATTAAACTGGATAAAAGCTATAAAGGCAAAGAAAAATACACGGTATATATTGAGTATACCGCCAAACCGGATGAATTTAAAGTAGAAGGCAGTGAAGCCATCACTGATGCCAAAGGCTTATACTTTATTAACCCCAAAGGCGAAGAAGCCAACAAGCCTACACAAATATGGACACAGGGCGAAACGGAAGCCAGCTCGGTTTGGTTCCCTACTATTGACAGGCCCAACCAGAAAACCACGCAGGAAATTTATATGACCGTGCCGGCAAAATATGTAACCCTGAGCAATGGTAAATTAATGAGCCAGAAGAAAAACACTGACGGCACACGTACCGATTACTGGAAGATGGACCTGCCACATGCGCCTTATTTATTCTTTATGGGTGTAGGTGATTATGCCGTGATCACGGACAAGTGGAAAGGCAAGGACGTTACTTACTATGTAGAAAAAGAATATGCCCCTGTAGCCCGTAAGATCTTTGGTAATACGCCTGAGATGATGACCTATTTTTCAAAAATCACCGGCGTGGAATATCCCTGGGTAAAATATGCGCAGATTGTGGGACGTGATTATGTTAGCGGAGCGATGGAGAATACTACCGCTACCCTACACCAGGAAAGTGCCCAACAGGATGCCCGTGAACTGATAGATGGCAACGAATGGGAGCATGTTATTGCACACGAATTGTTTCACCATTGGTTTGGCGATTATGTTACCAGTGAAAGTTGGAGCAACCTCACCGTGAACGAATCCTTTGCCAATTACAGCGAAACCTTATGGAATGAATACAAATATGGCAAGGACTATGCTGATGATAAAGGCTATGGTGAACTACAGGGTTATTTAGGCAGCAACAGCGAGTCAAAAGACCTGGTACGTTTTCATTACCGTGACAAGGAAGATATGTTTGATGCCGTTAGCTATAACAAAGGCGGACGTATTTTACATATGTTACGTAACCAGATAGGTGACAGCGCTTTCTTTAAAGGCATGAACAATTACCTAACTACCAATAAGTATAAAGCAGCGGAAGCGCACCAGTTACGTTTAGCTTTTGAAGAAGTAACCGGCAGGGACATGAACCCCTTCTTTAACCAGTGGTACTTTAACAACGGCCACCCGGTAGTGGATATCAGTTACGACTATAACGATGAAAAAGGTATTGCCACTGTAATTGTAAAACAATTGCAGAAAAGCGGTTACCTGTACCAGTTACCCTTAGCAGTGGAAATTTATAACGGCGCCACCAAAACCAGGCACCAGGTACTGGCAAGCCAGGCTGTGGACAGCTTTACTTTTAAATACACCAAACGTCCTGACCTGATCAATGTGGATGCAGATAAAGTAACCCTTTGGGTGAAAAAGGATAACAAGACCTTAGATAATTTTATACACCAGTATAAATATGCGGGCAACTACTTAGACAGGAAAGAAGCTGTAGACTTTGCCGCTAAAAATGCTACAGAAACAAAAGCCATCGACCTGCTTAAAACTGCCCTGAAAGATAAGTATGATGGTTTGCGTACCTATACTCTACAAAAACTTGATTTCAAGAATGCCGCATTGAAAAAAGCGGTAGAGCCTGTTATCAGTGACCTGGCCAAAAATGATCCCAAGTCAACCATACGCGGTAATGCTATCGGCGCTTTAGGTGCCTATGAACCTACGGCAGCTTATCTTGATATTTTCAAAAAAGCGATCTACGATTCTTCTTATACTGTAGCAGGTAATGCATTGTATGCTTTATCCGCTACCGGCGATCCTTTAGCGCAAACCGCCGCAGTAGAATTGTATAAAAAACCCGCTAAAAGAGTATTACAATCGGCTATCATGGCCCAGTTATTCTCTTCGGATGATGAAACCATTGCCGGCAAACTGGTAGAAGATTTTACCAGGATGTCTTTAAACGATAAGTTTGAGAATGCCGTTGGCTTTGGCACTTACCTGGCCAAACTGAAAAATGCAGGCCTGGTGAAAAAAGGCGTAGAAGCTATTATCGATTTCCGTGAAAAAATACCGGCTTCTTACCGTGCACAAACAGATGCCTATATCAATGGTATGATCTTAAAACAAATTGTTGATGCCAAAACAAAAGCATCACAGGCTGCGCCGAATGATGCCGCTTTAAAAGAGCTGGTTGAATTCCTGAACAGCAAGATCAGTGCTGACGATAAAAAAGGATTTTAATTCATCTTTCCTCCATACAAAGCCACCTTTATACAAGGTGGCTTTTTTTATGTTACCAGCCGTAGTACCCTGATCATCGTTCCTTGCGTCGCACACTGCATCGTCCCATTCGCTTATCAGCATTTTATTGGTTATCCATTCATATTCAATCATACCTGCTATATATGTACCATTAATATAACCATCAGCGAAAATCTGCAGGTAAAAAGATAAAGAATGTCAACAGACGGTCCTCATCTTTTAATGATATTACATCAATAAGTTCATTAGCGAAAATCTGCGTATCAACCTGCAACATCCCGGGCTAACAAGACAAAGACCGCCTTCCGGCGGTCCTTATCACTAACTACAAACCAGGAATAGCTATAGTTATTACATCCTATTCATAAGGTGGGTTTAATGGAAATAATATGAAACGTTACCATTGTATCTTTTTAGAGAATTTCATGATCACGGCCAGCGCCAGGAACAATCCTACACTTCCCATAATTAACGAGTAATCATTTAACTGTAAAGTGGTAAATACGTAAGCATACACCAATACTAGTATAAGACCTACTAAAATGGCCGGCCTGGAAAGCGCCAGTAAACTTTTTACAAACCAGGCTATCAGGCCTATCACCGCAACGGAAGCCACCAGGTAGGCCGCGTTAAAACCAATGTATTCTGTGAAGGATAATAACAGGGTATAAAACAATATCAGCGCCACACCAATTAAACCATAATGAAATGGGTGCACGGATTTTTTATTATTGGTTTCAATTAAAAAGAAACCGGCAAAAGTTAAAACGATACATAACAACGCATACTTAACCGAACGTAATGTTTTCTGGTAGCCATTCACCGGTATATGCAGGTCTACCCCAAAAGCAGCAGCATCCAGTTTGTGGTAAGTATCCTGTGTCCATACCTGCGGGAAATTCCGGGTATGCGCCAGGGCTTTCCAGTTGGCCGTAAACCCCGAATCACTGACAACATGTTTAGGTAGGATGGTTCCCGTAAAACTCGGATCGGGCCATGCTGAACGCATTTTAACCGTTGTTTCGCTACCTGCAGGTACGAATTGCAGGTTACGGGAACCATTTACCTCCAGCCTGGTGGAAAAGCTGATCTTCTCATCGGCGGCAATACTTACAGGAGCTACCAGTGTCTCCTTTAAAAAACTTCCTTCCCTGGTACCGCTTTTCAGGCTAATGTTGGTGTCTTTCCAGTTCAGCAACGGCGGGTTTTGTAAGCCGGATAAATCCGTTAAGCCAATACTCAGGTAAGCGTCGTTCCAGTGGATCAATGCAGGATCAATACGCAGTTCATTTATTTGTTGCAGGTTAAAGCTTCCGTTCAATTGCAGATCGGCGCTGTAGAGCATTACCTGGAAAATGCCTCTTTTTCTTTTCTCCGGCACCGCCAGCGCATCTACCTGCAAGCTTTCGGGTAACAGGTACAGGTACTTGGTCGTTCTCTTTTCCTGTTGCCCGTTTTGATTGGTTATGTTCACTACCTCTGTATACGGTATATTCAATACCGGACCGGTCAGGGTCTGGTCACTGGCCCATTTACTGCTTACTTCCTTATACACTTCCTCCTGTCTTTTCTCTCTTTCTATAATCACCTCTTTTACAAAATAAGCGGGGATGAGTAATAATAAAGCTATGCCACCTATAATGAGGCCTTTTACCAGCAGCTTGCTTTTTTCCCAGGCAGTTTTTACAACTGATTCCATATTGTTTATTTTATTTTAAAAGCACTTTGAAATACAAAGTATAAATACAAAAAAAATTACTTTACTCCTTTGATCATACTCTCCAGTGCCGCCACATGCAACTTGAACGCTTTTTCACCGGCCTTGGTCACGCTGTAGGTTGTGTTTGTTTTTCGTCCTACAAACCCTTTATGCACTTTTATAAAGGCAGCCGTTTCCAGGCTGGTCAGGTGTGAGGCCAGGTTACCGTCGGTCAGCTGCAACAAGGACTTGAGGTCATTAAAACTCATCTCCTCATTTACCATAAGGATAGACATGACCCCCAGCCGGATACGGTTATCAAAAATTTTATTTAATCCTTCTATAGGATTGAGCATCTCAATTGCTTTATTGATTATTATTTTTTTCCTTCAGGTACATCTTTACACCATATACAATGTGTAAGACACCAAACCCCAGCACCCAAAAATACAACCCATATCCTATCCACCAGATATTTATTAAACCCAGTAATATCTGGCAATAACCCAGGTAACGGATATCGGATATGGTAAACTTTCCTGCATTCACCAGCGCCAGCCCATAAAATACCAGGCATGCCGGCGCCACCAGGTACCAGTTATCAAAGTGCAATATACCCAATACAAAAACACCTCCGCTTACCAACGGAACAAGCATGGCCCAGAATACCCGTTTGGAACTAGGTTCCCACATGCTCAGGCCTTGTTTTCTTGTTTTACGCCAGGTAAAAAAGAAGGCGCTCATAGCCGCCACTGCAAATACGATGGCCGCTAATACTAATAATTGCCTTTTTAATTCGGCAAACGATGCATTACTGTATTCCCACAATGTAAGATCGCTGCCATAATAGTTGCCTAATAATGTATAGGCAATAGCTCCACCTATGAGGGCGCAGACACCGGCTGCAATACAACTCAGGCCACTCAGGCTGGTAAACCGGGTAGAACGCTCCATCAGTTGCTGGATGTGCTGCATCTCATGTAAAGGCTCGAACGATTGTGTTGAAGACATATAAAAGCACTTTGAAATACAAAGTAAATAGAAGAAAAGCAGATAATCAAATTCTTTTTGAAATATTTTTTAGGCCGCGATGGGATAACCCGCCAGCCAGGATTAACAGGAATGTTAGCAGTGACATTTTAAGAGTAGGTTGTTTGTTCTACTGTCATCGCCAAAGGCGATAAAATGAAAATACGAAACGATAAGTTTCGCATAGCCGTTGTTTCACATTATCCATTTTTCGCATAGCCCGGAGTTATAAAAAAAAATGCGAAGCTAAAAGCTTCGCATACCGCAGATGTTACTGTTATAATTAATACATCAGTGCGTGTTTTACTTCCCCTGCCCGATATCCAACCGGCTTATCTTTCCTTCGGCATTGATATGAAATTTAAAGAATACTTTAAAAGTGCCCCACTGGCCCGCATAAAAATCCCCGTAAATATCTTTCCCCTCATTTGCTACCCTATCAATGCTTAAGAATTTTTCTTTTTTATCAAATGCATTATCAAAGAAAGATTTTAACCCTAAGGTCCGGCCATCATCCGTAAATATGGCATCAGCGGTAAAATAACTGTACCATTTTTTAAGATCGTTGGCTTGTAATGCTTCGATTGCCTCCCGGGCAACGGTGTTTGTAATTTTTGACAGATCCATGGTTGTGGTTTGTTGTTTTTTAGGTTGATTGTTTTTTTGTGCGCAGGCCGTCATCGATAAGCATAACAGCACCGCCAGTATCAGTGGGATTGTTTTCATGGTTATCATTTTGTGTTTATAAACAAGACTGGTTAACCCTGTTATGAAGTCCCCGTTTTCAACGGGTGTTGTAAATAAATGATCAGCAGGTTTAATAACAGGAAAGGCACTTCAATTAAAGCACCTCTGAAATCCCTGTGTAACAGTTGCAGGCAAATGATGAGCAGGATGCCCGCCGCCATTAAAAAGTTACCCCATAAAAATGTTTTTGGAAAAAGTATCAGCACTGCCGCCAGTATGGTAACAATACCATTGACCATCACCGCTGTTTTAGAAAAGCCCCATTTACCGAACATGGCCAGCATTTCGGGCTTGCCGGAAAACATGGCATAGCCCTGTTTAAAGCCCATAAAAACAGCGAAAATAATCAGGGCCGCATTGATTAATTTAAGGATCATGAGTTGGTGTTTTATCCTTAAAATTAATCTCTTAAAACGGGAATTTAAAATATAATAGCAAGAGTACTATGGACCAGTTGCATAATTGCAGTTAATAACAGACTTTAGTATATAGACAATAGTATATAGATTTAGGCACACAGACGGGTGTAACAATACTACCATTTACCACTGGCCCCGCCGCCGCCAAAGCTACCGCCGCCAAAACCACCGAAGCCACCGCCGGATGATCCGCCTCCGGACCAACCACCGCCACCGCCGCCACCTGTCCAGCCTCCGCCGGGCCAGCCGCCCCAGTCGCTATAACCACGGCGCGATACATAACCGCCGCCGCCCTTGCCACCCATGGCCGAAATAATGACCAGGAAAACAATAACAGCTAATATCACAAAAAAGATAGGAATACCATCTTTCTGACCACGGTTAGCCCAGCCTTCCGGTGCCTTGTATTCGCCCTGGGCCGCCAGTATCAGTGCATCTACTCCTTTATTTAAACCACTGTAAATATCCCCTGCTTTAAAATTGGGGATCATTTCATGGTCAATAATCTGTTTGGCCGTAATATCGGGTATCGCTCTTTCCAACCCATACCCAACGGCAATGGTCAGGTCACGGTTGCCATCGCCACCACCGGTGCTCACCAGTATTACTACCCCATTATTAAAATCCTTATTTCCTACCCCCCATTTACGTCCCAGCTGCAGGGCATAATCTTCGACCGACATGCCATCCAGCGAATTCACGATCACAATGGCTATCTGGTTAGAAGTAGTATCATCATACTGGTACAGCTTTGTCTCCAGTGCCGCTATTTGCGAAGCGGTCAAAGTAGTGTTAGTAAGATCATTGACCAGTTTGGGCGGATTAGGCCTGTTGGGAATACTATTCTGTGCAAATAGTACTACTGTTAATAGTAAGGATAAAACTGTGAGAAATTTTTTCATGCGCTGTATTATCTGCCGAATACTGTTTGATAGTGTTTAACCTGGTGTCCTATGTTACCCCTGTTAATGTCCGAAAACGATATCATCAGGCAACTCATTTTTATCGTGTCCCGGTTCAAAAGGGAACTCTTTATGCAAGGCCTGCCCGATATCGGCCATACATTGTACAATACCATCTACAATATGTTCACCCTGGAACTTTTCCATCATCTGTTCCACCTCTGTCTGCCAGAACGAGGCTCCCAAACGTTTATGGATATTCTCATCACCAAATATGGCGATTTGCCTGTCCCGCATGGCTATGTATACCAATACTCCGTTCCGGTCTTCTGTCAGGTCCATTTTTAAATGAAAGAAAACCTCTGCTGCCCTGTCCAGCGCATCCATAAAACGGCAACGGCTTTCCACAAACAGTCTTATTTCTCCACTGGTTGTTTTTTCCGCCTGGCGGATAGCATTTACTATCTGCTCCTTTTCGCTGGCCAGGAAGAACTGCGGTTTATTTTTTGAAAATGGGAACACGGCTATTATTTAAACTTTATTTCAATTGCTTTTTCGGTACCCGCATCGGCTGCAAATGGTGGTTTAACGGTAAAGCCAAACAGTTTTGCGGTCATGCTGGAAGGAAAGGTCCTTACCCTAACGTTGTACTCATTTACGGCCTCGTTATAATCCTGGCGGGCTACCTTAATGCGTCTTTCTGTTCCTTCCATCTGGGTTTGCAGGTTTAAAAAACCTTCCGTTCCCCGCAGATTGGGATAGGCCTCCACAGTTGCGATCAGCCGGTTGGCATTCACTGCCAGTTCCTGCTGTAACTGTTCCTGTAAGGCAATACTCTCCGGACTGGCATCAGTGTTAAGCGAAGCGCCGGTGATCCTGTTACGCAGCTCGGTGATCTTTTCCAGGGTCTCTTTTTCGTAATTGGCCATTCCCTTTACAGTTTGTACCAAACTTGGAATAAGGTCGGCCCTGCGCTGGTAAGTACGCTGCACATCAGCCCAGTATTTGTTTACGTTTTCCTGTTTATTAATAAAACGATTGTAACTGGTAGCAGTATATAAACCTGCTACCAGTACAATACCCAGTAATATATATAAGCCAAGCTTTTTGTTCATGCCCTCTTAAAAATTAAACTTTACATCAGGGGCTTTATTGGCGCCTTCTTCGGCTTTAAATCCTTCTTTTGCCTTAAACCCAAACATACCGGCCAGAATATTCATTGGGAAAGAACGAACTTTTACATTATAATCATTCACAGCACTGTTAAAAGTACGTTGTGCAGTATTGATGCCATTAGCCATGCCCTCCAGGCTGGTTTGTAATTGCAAAAAGTTCTGGTTGGCTTTCAGGTCAGGGTATCTTTCCACCACTACCATTAAACGGCTTAAAGCTCCGGTTAACTGGCTTTGGGCTTCCTGGAACTTGGCCACATTTTCCGGTGTCAGGTTATCGGCAGATACATTTACGCCGGTTGCTTTTGCACGGGCTTCAATTACATCCGTCAACGTTTTACGTTCAAAGTCGGCTGCTCCCTGAACAGTATTGATCAGTTGTTGTGTAAGATCTGCACGCTTCTGGTATTCTACTTCCACATTACCCCAGGCTTTCTTTACATTCTCGTCCTGTTTAATAACACCATTATATCCATTACAGCCCATAAAGCCGATAATGACAATTACTACCAGTACAATAATCCAGATTAAACTTTTCCCTTTCATGTTTAAGATGTTTTTGTTAGATGATAAAAGTAATGCATTTGTATAGTTAGCGGAAAGATTTTGGGTAAATGCCCCTTTTTAAACGGCCAGTTGCACCCGTAACCTGTCCTCCTGTTTGTTTTTAAACGCCAGCCAGCCTGTTATAAAGGTAGATACTCCCAGGTAAACCAGTATAATATAGGTGGTAAAAGGCCATTGCCGGCCAATGCCAAACCAATCACCCTGGCTTATAAACAGGTAAATACCAAAACTGTTCTTTAATAATTCCCAGAAAACAGCCATTGGGTTACGGTCCATTAATTCCGTTAACGCATACACCGATAAAAAAATAAACAGCCCGTACAGGTAAATCGCCGCATTATTTAGCTGGTTAATGGCCGCAATGCTGGCAAAGAAATAACTGATGAAAAATAAAATGGCCGACAACTGGAACCAGCTCCAGGCTTTCAGCCATGCTGATGCAGGCGGGTTGTATTTTTCAAAATGATAAGGATCTTCAATTTTAAAGACCGGGTATTTTTCCGCCACATCGGCCGGCCGCCATCCCGTTGGCATAAACCAGATACGAAGTTTATCTTTCCAGTAACGGGCACGCCAGGCATCCTGTACCAGTAACCAGATATGCTGGAAATTAATTTTAACGGGGTTCCAGGTTCTTACCGGCCGGGTAATGCCATATACCGGCGGTACGTTTGCCAACTCCTCCTGGTAAGTGCCAAACCATTTATCCCACACAATAAATATCTGGGCAAAGTTTTTATCCAGGTATTCTTTATTAATGGCATGGTGTACCCGGTGATGTGAAGGTGTAACAATCACTTTTTCCAGCCAGCCCATTTTACCGATATGACGGGTATGGTACCAGAACTGTGCAAACAATTGTATCGGCGCTACTATGGCAATTACTTTTGCCGGTATACCCAGCAAAGCAGCAGGTAACAAAAAGATGACAAAGAGTTTTACGATCTCCGAGATACTCTGCCTTAAGGCACAGGCCAGGTTAAACTCCTCGCTGCTATGATGTACCAGGTGATTATTCCAGAAAATATTATATACATGATTTAGGCGGTGGGCCCAATACCCCATAAAATCTAGGGCAATAAAAGCAATGATGTATACCCACACAATAGATTCAATATGCACTAATGCTACTTTGTTCACCAACCACTGGTACGATATAATGGCGATACTTAAACCCAGTACATCCTTGGTCACATTGGTGATGCCACTGGTCAGGCTGCTGATCATATCCATGGTTTGTACTGTATCATTCCCCTTGCGCCAGCCGTACCATTTTTCAAACAAAACCAGCACTAAAAAAACGGGCATGGCCATCAGCAATATTTTGCCGTAAGTTTCCATATAGCAAGTTTTGATACCTAAATTTAATGAATTATGAATGAAGAATGATGAATTATAAGTTATGGACCTGGAATGAAAAATGTTGAATATTGAATCTGAGTAAATGCATTTATTAAGGGATAAGTTTTATTGAAGAGGCAGGCAATAGACCAATATTAAGTATTCATTATTTCTTGCTACTAAACCCACTTCTGCAAAAACTGCTATTTTTACACAAATATTTCCCGTGAGCGCTTCATCTACCGCCAAATCATTCATATTCCGGTTCCGTTTTTTATTAGCCGCCATATTGGGTAGTGTATTGCTGTGGGCCGCCTGGCCAACATCGTCATTCACTGTACTCATTTTCCTGGCCTGGCTGCCCTTGTTATGGGCCGAGGATAATATGAAGAACACCAAAGCTTTTGCAGCACTTACCTACCTGCATATGTTACTATGGAATGTGCTGGTTACCTGGTGGGTGGCCAACTCTACGATCATTGGCGGACTGAGTGCTTTTTTTGTGAACAGTTTACTCATGTGTATCCCCATCCTGTTATTCAGGCAAACCAAAAAACAGTGGGGACGCTGGATCGGCTACGGCTCTTTTATAATCTACTGGCTGGCTTTTGAATATATACACCTGAACTGGGACCTTAGCTGGCCCTGGCTAACCCTGGGCAATGCCTTTGCCATGCAACCCGGCTGGATACAATGGTACGAATACACCGGCAGCAGCGGCGGCAGTTTATGGATATTGCTGAGCAATGTGATCGCCTATTTCGCCTTCACCGTTTTTACTAAGGAAGGCCGGACAGGCAGGTATTTTAAATCACTGGCCGTATGGATCGCCTGCGTGGTATTACCCATTATCATTTCACGGCTGGTTACACCCGGTTCACTGAACTATACACAGGAACATAATATAGTAGTGGTACAACCCAATATTGACCCCTGGGATGAAAAGTTTGAGTTGGGAAAAGAAGAAGCCCAGTTACAAAAATTAATAGCCCTATCGGAAAGTGCTATTGATGCCAATACTTCGCTGGTTGTATGGCCCGAAACGGCTATCCCCTTCCAGGCCGATGAAGACCAGCTCTGGCACAATAGGAACCTTAGTCCTGTTTGGGGGTTTTTACGTAACAATCCACAAATAAATTTATTAACCGGCCTGGAAGGAACAAAGGTTTTTGCATCTAAAAACAGTGCCTACTCAAAAGCTTTCCGGGGAGGTTATTCCGGTTATTACGAAAGTTATAACAGTGCCTTATTGTTAGATACAGCTTCGGCATCCATTTATCATAAGTCAAAACTGGTGCCGGGTGTAGAAGTATTACCCCGTTTCCTGGGTTTTATGTCAGAGGCTTTTGAAAAATTTGGCGGCACCAGTGGTGGCTATGCCCGTGATACGGCAGCTAAAGTATTGGCCCTGCCCAATCAATCCTACAAAATTGCACCGGCCATTTGTTACGAGAGTATCTATGGCGATTATCTCACATCCTTTATCCGCAAAGGCGCCGATATCATTTGTATCATCACCAATGATGGCTGGTGGGGCAATACACAGGGCCATAAACAACATATGAACTATGCCCGACTGCGCGCCATAGAAACCCGTAAATGGATAGCCCGCAGCGCCAATACCGGTATCAGTTGTTTTATTGATCCTCTGGGAAATGTGTTACAACCACAACCCTGGGATGTGGCCGCAACTATTAAAATGAATGTTCCTGCTACAGAAGGCCAAACTTATTTTGTAAAACACGGCGACTATATTTCCTGCAGTATGTTATGGATAGGGGCATTATTATTGCTGTTATCAGTTGCAACAGCTGTAAAACAATTCATAGAGCGGAGAAAGAAAAAAGAAAAAGTGTAAGCATCCCTTTTTCGTTGATCATTGTCCGTACCTGTGGATGCGTTTGTTTGCAGCTCATCACCTCACCTTAAAACATATACTATGCCCTATTTAGAAACAGTTGTTAACGGACATAAGATAGGATATTACGATGAGGGCAAAGGCCCGGTGGTGGTCTTGTTACATGGTTTTGGCGAAGATGCTACGGTGTGGGCAGCACAAATAAAACTGCTGCAGCAAAATTACCGTGTAATAGCTCCGCATTTTCCGGGTACGGCGCAATCCGAATTAACGGAAAACCTGTCCATGGAAACTATGGCCCAGGCCGTACAACAGTTATTGGCCCAGCCGGCACTGGATGTTTTCCCAAAAGAAAAAATAATATTGATAGGCCATAGTATGGGCGGTTATGTTACCCTGGCCTTTGCAGAAAAATACCAGGAATTATTAAAAAGCTGGGGACTTTTTCACTCCACCGCAGTGGCTGATAGTGCTGAAAAAAAGCAGGTTAGGGAAAAAGGCATTGCTTTTATTGAAAAAAACGGGGCGGCAGCTTTTATTGAATCGACCGTTGGGAATCTTTTCTCGACCAAAACTAAAAAGGATAACCCGCAGTTAATAAAAGATTTTCTACATTCGATGAACAACTTTTCCGATACTTCTCTCGTTTCTTATTACAGGGCTATGATCAACCGGCCCGACAGGACAGCTGTGCTCAAAAATACGACGGTCCCTGTTTTACTGGTATTGGGAAAGGATGATCAGGCTATCCCCTATGACGAAGCGCTAAAACTGGCATATATGGCTAATAAAACTTATTTTTATACCTTACAACAGTCCGGCCATATGGGCATGTTGGAAGAGGAAGAGAAGACCAACGGGATCCTGCAGGAATTTATCCGCGAATCCTTGTTAGTAAGCCCAGCTTAATGAAACGAATTTTAGTTGTAATATTATTATTGTTCTCCGCCACCAGCTTTGCAGCACATATCAAGGGTGGCTTTTTTACTTATGAATACCTGGAGGCTGGTAACGGCAATTCACACAAGTACCGTATTACTTTAACGGTTTACATGCAGTGTAACCCCAACACTAACCAGGTTAGTGACCCTATTAATTTTACTTTTTTTGACGCTGCCACCAACACCCAGGTAAGACAGGAATCAGTACGTGTAACTTCCCAATATAACTTGAACAAAGTACGCGATGAAGAATGTTTATCGGGAGACCAGCGTGGTTGTTACTATACCATAGTCGTTTATACACTTAATGAGGTTTCTCTTCCTAACAATCCTAATGGTTATACCGTTTCCTACCAGCGTTGCTGCCGTATTGCCGGTGTATCCAATATCAGTAACTCCGGCGAAGTAGGCAATACCTATTCCATCACTATTCCCGGTACAAATGTTTCTGCCGCCGCGCCTACCAACAGCAGCCCCATGTTCCTGGTAAATGATACAGTAGTGGTTTGTGCCGATAGTTATTTTGAATATCCTTTCCAGGCTACCGATAAAGATCCGAACGATATATTGACATATGAATTCTGTTCCGCATGGGTAGGTGGCGGCCCCGGCAATGGTGGCCCGAGTGGCAGCGGGCAAAACGGACCGGCTCCCGATCCGGCAGCGCCCCCGCCTTATAACACGGTTCCCTATGTTTTCCCTTATTCCGAATCCCAGCCCTTGGGCAGTGGTGTAACTATCAACCCCACTACAGGCCTGATCAGTGGCATAGCTCCTCCCCTTACCGGGCAGGGCGAATATGTTGTTACCGTTTGTGTAACAGAAACGCGTAACGGTCTGATTATTGGCCGTTCCCGTAAAGAACTGCATATCAAAGTAGGCGCCTGTCAACCCATAAAGCCCAGGTTAGAACCACGGTATATTACCTGTGATGGCTTTACCCTGACCTTCCGTAATTTTAATACCAATCCCGATATCAGGACCCTGTACTGGGATTTTGGTGATGGTAACTTTTCAACAGAAACAACGCCTACCCACCAATATGCAGCGGCAGGTAATTATACCTTAAAAGTAGTGGCCAACCGTGGTGAACTTTGTGCCGACTCTATCGAAGTACCTGTAGGTGTATGGCCCGGTTTTTTCCCTGCATTCAACACAGCCGGCATCTGTATCACCAACCCGGTGAATTTTACCGATGCCACTACCACCAACTATGGTGTGGTGAATTACTGGCGCTGGAATTTTGGCGACCAGACCACCCTGGCCGATACCTCACGTTTACAAAACTCCAGCTGGCAGTATGCCAATATAGGACCCAAAACGGTTCAGCTGATTGTAGGTAATAGTATGGGATGTGTGGACACCATAGAAAGGGTGCTTACTATCATTGATAAACCGCCTATTACCCTGGCTTTTAAGGATACGCTTATTTGTATCCCCGATCCTATACAGTTACAGGCATCAGGCACCGGTATATTCAGCTGGGCTACGGCAGCCGGCACTTTTGCAACCAATAATCCTTCACCCACAGTAGCACCCACTACTACTACCATGTATTACGTGGAGCTTAATGAACAAGGCTGTATCAATAATGATTCAGTGCGGGTAAGAGTAGTATCGGAAGTAACACTTATCCCGATGAACGACACGGTGATCTGCCGTACCGATGAAGTAAGGTTAAGGGTTACCTCGGATGGTTTACGGTATACCTGGACACCGGCCGCAACCATTGTCAACCCGGCTTTACAAAACCCGGTAGCGCGGCCCACAGATCCCTTCACTACCTATAGTGTGCTTGCCACCATTGGCTCCTGTTCGGCCAATGCCAGCATTAATGTAACAACCATTCCCTACCCGGTAGCCAACGCCGGTAACGATACGGTGATCTGTTATAATGAACCGGCCTATTTGCATGGGTCGCATGATGGCAACCGTTTTACCTGGTCGCCGGCCGCTTCCCTGCTGAACAGCGGTTCACTAAATCCCATTGCCTACCCACCGCGTACCCTGCAATATGTACTGTCTTCGTGGGATGACCTGGGTTGTCCAAAACCCGGAAGGGATACCGTATTGGTTACCGTATTGCCCAAGATCATACCATATGCCGGTAATGATACAGCTGTTGTGGTCAATCAACCTTTACAATTACAGGCCACAGGAGGAACCCGTTATGTATGGGATCCATCCACTTTCCTGGATGATCCTAATATTGCTACGCCTATCGGACGTTACCCGGCCAGCATTGACAGTATCCGGTATAAAGTACTGGTGTACAACCAGGCCGGCTGTTACGACTCTACCTCGGTTAAGGTAACTGTATTTAAAACCAACCCATACGTATTTGTGCCTACCGGCTTTACCCCCAATGGTGACGGGCTCAACGATGTGCTGAAACCCATTGCCGTAGGTGTACGTGAGATCCGTTATTTCCGGGTATTTAACCGCTGGGGCCAAATGGTTTTTGCTACCACCATTAACGGGCACGGATGGGATGGCCGCATTAACGGCACCCTGCAGGCCACCAATACCTATGTATGGATGGTTGATGCAATTGACTATACCGGCCAGAAAATTTTCCTAAAAGGAACAGCCACGTTAATAAGATAACTTTATCAATGGACAATTGACAGTTGACAAGGGACAAGGGACAATTGACAGTTGACAATTGACAATGAACATACAAACACATTCCAGGTCCTTTGAACCTTTGAACCTTTGAACTATTGAACCTTTGAACCTTTTGAAGCCCCGCTATGAACCATGAACTATTAACTATGAACTATTCCAATTCCCTCCTACCTTTGTTGTCATGATACAATTATTCAAAAATATTGATCAGAAAACCGTAGAGGTTGATAAAACAGGGGAAGCCGTATGGGTAAACCTGCTGCCGCCATTAAAGCAGGAAGAGTTTGCCGACCTGTCCGAGAGCCTGGACATACCCATCGACTTCTTAACCGACTCGCTGGATATAGATGAACGGAGCCGTTTTGAAGAGGAGGATAAGGTAAAACTGATCGTGATAAAAACGCCGACGGAAAATCATTCCTTTAATGAAAGTGACGCGTATTATATTACTATTCCTATTTGTATCATCCTTACCCACTCGCAAATTGTAACGGTCAACTCCTTTGAAAACCCGGCTATAAAAAAATTCCTGGTTACTTTTCAAAACCGCCAGCCTGATAAAAAAAGCATGATGGTGTTGAAGATCATTGAAAAGATCGTGCAGAATTTTATGGAGTACCTGAAACAGATCAACCAGCAAAGAAATGTACTGGAACAAAAACTATATGTTTCCAGTGAAAACGAACAATTACTCCAACTGATGCGCATACAAAAAAGCCTGGTGTATTTTGTTACTGCCCTTCGCTCTAATGAGTTGTTATTAATGAAGCTTCAGCGTACCAATTTTTTATCACTGAACGATGAAGAGAAAGAATACCTGGATGACCTTATTGTAGATAATTCCCAGGCCCTGGAGATGGCTAATATTTACGCCAATATCCTGAGCAGTACCCTGGATGCATTTGCCAGTATTATTGCCAACAACCAGAACCAGGTTTTACGCCGTTTATCGGTTATTACCATTGTATTAAGTTTCCCGGTATTAATAGCCAGTATATTCGGCATGAACGTGCCCAATGGCTTTGAAGAATCGGGTTATGCCTTTTACGTGGTGGTATTATTATCCTTAGCCATTGCCTTAACCATTGGCTGGCTTTTCTTACGCAAAAAAATATTCTAACCCGTTATGTCTAATTTCAATGTAAGGGTATATGGCATTCTTATCAATGAGGCTAAACAGGTATTGGTGAGCGATGAATACATCCGTGGCGCCTATTACACCAAATTTCCCGGCGGTGGCCTGGAGTTTGGCGAAGGCACCCGCGATTGCCTGGTAAGAGAATTTATGGAAGAGATGAACCTCGCCGTAAGAGTAACCCAGCATATTTATACCACCGATTTTTTTCAACGCTCTGCCTTCAGACCCAGTGACCAGATCATCTCTATTTACTATTATGCAGAAGCTTTAGCACCTATAACGGTACCGTTACGTACTACCCCATTCGCATTTGATGAGCAACAACTACAGGTTTACGAAACAAGGAAGGAAATAGAGACCTTTCGTTTTATTGACTGGGAAGCGTTTTCCGCATCTTCTGTTACTTTACCTATTGATAAAGTAGTGGCTGACCTGGTAAAGGGGCAGCAATAAAAGGTGCAGCTGTCCTACATAAACTTCACGAGGCCGGTTAAAGAAAAGCCCAGCAAATATAGGATGGCCAAAATGGAATTCATAAGTGTGAGTATGAGTATAATTTTAGCAAGCTTATATTTTGCTCTCATTAGCACTCCAAATACATTGCCATACATAAAGAGAAAACCCATCATAAACACCATTAAAAACCACTTGAAATCAATATTGGTATCCTGCTTTTGTGTAAATAACACCACGAGCAGGCCCACCAGCCTGATCAATACCAGGATAAGATTAAGCTGGGCAGCTATATAGGTATTGGCCAGGAAATGTTCCCAGTAATTATATTTTCTCTTATAAAAAGTAAGCCAGGTTACCAGGCTCGCAAAGGGAATCATGATAAAGATGAACACACTGAAATAGTGGGCAAAGAAATTTTCATGTACAGCTATTACCGTATCCGGGTAATTGACTGTTATTATTTTATGGGTGAGCCACTCAATACCTTTGATTAAAAAAGTACAGATGGCCGACATGATAATCACATAAGCAAAGGGACGGAAATGTTTTACCCTTTTACCTTCCAGGTATTCTTCGATCATATAACCCGGCCGGGTGAACAGGCATTTCAGCGTATAAAAAAAGCCTTTGTCAATATGAAAAACGGAATGCGGGATATCATGCAAAAAATAATGGGCATTGATCCTGCCTTCGTGTGAAGACTGCCCGCATTGCGGACAAAAATTCCCCGCATACCGGTGCTGGCAGTTAATACAACTACTATTTTCCATACGCTTAAATTAACCATTTTATCCAAACTAAAAAAATAGTGAATGCTATGACCTTCTTTACAAAGCGTTGGCAGTGTCTGTTTGCAGCCTGTTAATTGTTATCGTAATAACTCTTAAAGTATGCTGAGCAGCGAACAGAAAGATGCAGAGTGCGACGCAACACGGCCGATCCGTGTTACCACAGCCGGTAACACAAAAACATCGCTATTATTTTAATTATGGTAGAGTAACATAGTGTTGCCCATCCTCATAATCACGTTCCAGGGCTTCTGTAATTACCTGCAGGTGTTGGGGATTACCCAGGAAATCGGCATTGGAAGCATCCACAAAAATGGTGGTGATATTCTGCTGTTTAATGTAGTTGGTATAAGTCTCCTGTATATTGAACAGGTATTCATCCGGGATATTTTGTTCGTAACTGCGGTTACGTTTTTTGATATTGGCCTGCAGTTTTTTTACGGGCGCATGTAAGTACACCAGGATATCCGGTTTAATGAGTTGCTGGTGGATGATATCGAATAACCGCTGGTACAGGCGGAACTCATCATCGGGTAAATTCACCTTGGCAAACAGCAAACATTTGGTAAACAAATAATCGGAGATGGTTATTTGCTGGAACATATCTTTTTGCTGCAACAGTTCCTTTAACTGCTTAAACCTTTCGGCCATAAAAAACAGTTCTAAAGGAAAAGCATACTGCCCGGGGTTTTCGTAAAACTTGGGCAGGAAGGGGTTATCGGCAAACTCTTCTAAAATAAGCCTGGTATTGTAATGTTTGGATAACAGGTGCGACAAAGTGGTTTTACCTGCCCCGATATTTCCTTCTATGGTAATAAAACTGTGGTTCATGCAGAAAAAAGAATGTTGCCCGTTGCAACAAATAAAGCGCAATGTAGTTTAAATCGTGCGCAACTAAAAAACCTCTTTCCCGTTGTGGAAAAAATCAGGAATACTTTGTAACCGCAAGATCATCCGGGCATATTTCCAGGAGTTCCGTTACTGTTTTTTGCAATACAGGGTGAATAAGATCCGGCGCAATTTCCTGCAAAGGGGTTAATACAAAACGCCTTTCCTGCATATAGGGATGTGGTACCGTCAGGTTTTTGGTATGAATGACCTGATCATTAAAAAAAATAATATCTATATCAATTACCCGCGGGCCAAATTTCTCCGCACGAACACGGCCCAGTTCCTGCTCCGCAGCCAGCATCTTCTTTAACAAGGTGGCCGCAGTGTACCGGGTGCTTATTTGTAATGCCTGGTTTAAAAATGCCGGTTGATCGGTATTACCCCAGGCCGCTGTTTCGTACAAAGCAGAACGGGCCAGTAATTGCCCTCCCGCTGCCTTTAAAATACGGGCCACCGCCAGGGCAAGGTTTTGCTCCCTGTCGCCTAAATTACCACCAATCAATAAATAAGCTATATTCATACCTGTTATCATGGCTTAAGCGCCAAATATCATTATTTTTGGAGGTGAACCCAAAAAATTGACCGTTTTCTAAAAAATTGAATCAATCACTATTGCTGCACCAACTGTTAATAGTGTATTGCATATTAAACCTGACTCATGCGTAGCTTTTTTAAAATATTCTTTGCCACTTTTCTGGCATTGCTGGTATTCTCGGTTTTATCGATATTTTTCTTTATTGCATTTATTGGTGGTGTAGCCAGTAAAAAAATACCCAAGACACCTACCAATGCCGTACTGGTGATTGACCTCAGTAAACAATTCAATGAACAGTCAAGGGAGAATTTCTTTGCCTCTTTAAATTCCGGTGACAGCGAAACACCCGGCTTATATGACCTGGTAAGGCTGATTAGGAATGCCAAGTCCGATAAAAACATCGGCGGCATTTATTTAATGGCCAATAATAACCCAAACGGCTTTGCAGCCAGCGATGAAATAAGAAGCGCCTTAAACGATTTTAAAACCAGCGGCAAATTCATTTATGCATATGGCAGTGTAATGACACAGAAAGCCTACTATATTGCCAATGTTGCCGACTCGGTATTCTTAAACCCCATTGGTATGCTGGACTGGTCGGGCATGCAGGTAGAATATACTTTTTTAAAAGGCACCCTGGATAAACTGGGCATTGAGCCGCAGATATTTTACGCCGGTAAATTTAAAAGCGCTACCGAGCCATTACGCCTGGATAAAATGTCGCCGGAGAATAAATTGCAGACATCAGTTTGGTTAAACGACCTGTATACTCATTTCCTGGAGAATACCGCTGCCGCCCGTAAAACCGATACTGCTACCCTGCGCCAGCTGGCCAATACAGCTGCTATACAATTTGCCAAAGATGCCGTAACGCATAAACTGGTAGATGGTTTACGTTATGATGATGAATTAAAAGATGCCATCAAACGCCGCTTGAACGTTGACAAGTATGAGAAGCTGAGTACTGTGACGATCAACAGTTATTTTGCGGCCAATAATTATGTACAGGGCGGTGGTGAAAAGATTGCCCTTATTTATGCCGAAGGTGATATTGTTGATGGCAAAAGCGAAGAAGGTACTATCGGTGATATTACCTATGTAAGCCTGATCCGTAAAGCCCGTTTGGATAAAAGTATTAAAGCCGTAGTATTCCGTATTAATTCCGGTGGTGGCAGTGTACTGGCCAGTGAAAATATCTGGCGCGAACTATCCATTACTAAAAAAGAAAAACCTGTAGTGGTAAGTTTTGGTGATGTATCGGCATCAGGTGGTTATTATGTTTCCTGTGATGCTGACAGCATCTTTGCCCTCCCTTCTACCATTACCGGCTCTATCGGTGTATTTGGTATTGTACCTAACCTGTCCAACTTTTTTAAAGGTAAACTGGGCATTACTTTCGATGAGGTAAAAACGGGCCCTTATGCCGGCGGCTTAACCATTACCCGTCCTATGACCGATGCAGAAAAACGTTTACAGCAAACACAGATAGAAGTGATCTACGCACAGTTTAAACAACGTGTGGCTAATGGACGTAAGATGGATACCGCTGCGGTGGAAGAAATAGCCCAGGGCCGTGTTTGGACCGGTAAAAGAGCCCTGGAAATAGGCCTTATTGATCGCTTTGGCGGTATTGAAGATGCCATTAAAAGTGCTGCCGCACTGGCTAAATTAGAAAGTTATCATGTTGCCGAATATCCCGGTAAGATGAACTTCCTGGATAAATTATTCGGCCGTAACGAAGCCGACCTGTATACCCAGACATTGAAAAAAGAATTAGGCGCCGAACAGTTCCGGTTGTTTGAAGAAATGCAGAAGATCAACCGCATCACCGGCCACCAGGCAAAAATGCCTTTCCGTTTTACCGTGCAATAGTTATTTCTTTTTAACAGGTGTTTGTAACAGCAGCTGGCGCAGATCGCCTATCTCCTGTTCAAATACCTGCTGCACCGTTTTCTGTTCATTAATAAAACTATTGTCGCTTAGTTTACCGATCACTTTTTCCATCTCCTGTTCGGTTTCGTAAACCATTTTCCTGAAAGGACTCTGGTAGTCCTTTGCACGGGAAGCATAAATTTTTTCTACCATCCAGCGGCGTGTGGCTATCGCTTCGTCCAGTAAATTATTGATGACCGCCGGTGTACAATTTGTTTCATCCAGCTGTAACAGGTTGGCCAGGGTTGCAAATGCCTGTTGCTCTTTTTGTAAGGGATAATTAGTTTCCTGTTCGGTATAAGCTTTATGTAAAGCGGACCAGCTATCGATAACGCCGCTCTTAATTTGTTTTACCCAATTTTTAACTACACTTTCAGGCAATAACTGTCCTCCCACATTTATCCAGTCACCCGGTTGTTTGGTACTCAGCAGGGTTTTGATCAATTGTTTACCGCTCTTTATCCTTCCCTCCTTTACAGCAGATTTAAAAGCGAGTACCGCATTGTATACAATCAGCTGTTTAAAGATAACATAGGCTTCGGCTACTTTTATGACCTCTACGGGACGGCTGCTGTTTTCAAAGCCTTCGGCCAGCACCGTTAATTGCTTTACACTTTCCGGTTTCTTTTGTAATATTTTCCTGCCCTGTTCAATACAGTTTTCAACAGTGGCGGTTTTATTTTTTTGCGCATAAAATGCCTTGCCTGTCAGTTGTTCCAGCAGGGTAATGGCCTTTGCAATTTCACCCACCGTATCGGGAGCTAAAAAATCATATTCCAATTGCTGCGCCTTTACTACCCTTTTATCACGGGCAGAGTATTTGCCTTCATTACGGGCCAGGGCATACATATTGTACATGAACCAGTAAGCCGGCATCACCACCAGTTTATTATGGGTAACATCATTACTGATGAGTGAAAAAGGAACCGGGATATTTAATTCAGCCGGGAAATCGCCCTTGGCCAGTAAGGTAAAAGCTGCAAACATGGAATTATGTTTCAGACTTACACAAAGCCCCGGCCAGAAGCCACGCCCGGCTATCAGTTCGCCATCTGCCCCCCGTGAATTATGGTTTGACCCGATAGTGGCTCCAGCAGCCATATTGGTTTGTCCCATTAAAGTAGCGGCACATAAAAATGAATTATTATGATGCTGCTCATGCGCAGGGAAAATAAGTGAGTTCAGCACTTCGCAACAGGAGATGGTAGAGTTATCGCCCAGGTAGGAGTTAATCAGCCTTGCTCCATATTTCAACTGCGAAAAAGAGCCCATAATAAAACGCACGGCTTTTACACCATAGAAAGACCGGCAACCATACCCTATAATACCGTTTACCATTTCACAGCCCTCCCCTATTTGCGACTTGGCATTGGGAGCTGAATTAATAGTCAGGTTCTTTAATTTATTAGCGCCTTTTATATAGGCATCTGTTCCAATTTTTACATCTTTTACAATGGCCGTATTTTTTATCACCGTCCTGTCACCGATAGTGCCATAATACCCCCTTTCGCTGCCATGGTCTTTTTCCGTAAAAGCTTTGAATTTATCCATCAGGGCCGCATCATCGCGGTACCGGGTCCACAACCAGGCATCGCCGGGTAACATACCTTCAAAAGGCATTACACTGCGGCCGGCATTTTCGTTACAAAGCTCCAGCCATATACGTACCGATTCCTTCTCACCTTTTTTAATCACACCGTTACCAAATTTACTCCGGTTGCTGGTGATAAGCTCGCTGATATTGGTCAATATAACATCGTTACCAATGATATAATGACTTAAATACAGTACCTGGTCAATGGCAACATTATCCCCAATATCGCTGCTGATAATAGTACTGTTGTATAAACCCACCGGTATTTCCAGGTCGCTGAAACTGAGGATCAGCGGCTCCAGGTTACCAATACGTACCAGGCCATAAAACCGGCAGTTTTTAATGAGGGATACGTCACAGCCCGGCGCTACCAGCACATGCGACCAGTTACCCGACACATTGCCGTTGGCCTGTAATACAGCTATTTGTTTAGCCGTTACTTTTTTATAATCCGATCTTGTATTTTGAACGAAACGTAAGTAATACTCGTCTTTACCCTTTGGTAACTGATCTCCGCTTATAAAATTATAGCCGTAGTCTTTTACACTTTTTTTTGTAATGGTATTCATTCACAACAGTTAAAGTAGATGCAGTTTAAAGATGGGTTGCGATAATAATGCCAAACCTTACTAAAAAAGTGGCGCCGTAACATTGCAGTTACAGCGCCCTCATTAGCAAGCAGTCGTGATTGTATGGCAAAAAAATTTATTCAACAGTTACACTTTTAGCCAGGTTACGGGGTTTGTCCACATCCAGGCCTTTGGCAACACCAATATAATAAGCCAGTAATTGTAAAGGCACTACACTTAATAAAGGTGCTACAATTTCATCCGCTTCAGGTATCACCATTACATCCTGTGATAAAGAAGCAGAATGCTCGTCCCCTTCGGTAATAACAGAGATCACCTGGCCTTTACGGGCCTTAATCTCCTGCATATTGCTTACAATTTTTTCATGGTAAGCATCCCGGGTAGCAATAAATACTACCGGCAGGTTTTCATCAACCAGGGCAATAGGACCATGTTTCATTTCTGCCGCAGGGTAACCCTCCGCATGTATATAGGATATCTCCTTCAGCTTTAAAGCCCCTTCCAGTGCCACGGCAAAATTGTAGCCGCGACCCAGGTATAAAAAGTCCCTGGCATCCTTATACTTTTCCGCAATTTTTTTAATATGCTCATGGTGGTTTAACACCCAGGCTACTTTCTCAGGCACTTCATTCAGCTCGTTCAGTAACTGGCGGTAACGTGCTTCGTTAATAGTACCCTTCATATACCCCACTTTCAACGCGATCATGGTCAATACCGCCAGCTGGCCGGTAAAGGCCTTGGTACTGGCTACACCAATTTCGGGGCCGGCATGGGTATAAGCGCCTGCATGCGAGATACGGGCAATGGAAGATCCTACCACATTTACTACGCCCAGTATGATCGCTCCTTTTTCTTTCGCCGTTTCAATGGCCACCAGCGTATCGGCCGTTTCGCCACTTTGCGAAATGGCTATTATAATATCTCCTTTATTGATCACCGGGTTACGGTACCGGAACTCCGATGCATATTCCACTTCCACATTTATGCGGCACAGCTCTTCAAAAATATATTCTGCTACAAGGCCGGAATGCCAGCTGGTACCGCATGCCACCATAATGATACGGTTGGCCTGCATGATCTGCTCGGCATATTGTTGTACGCCACTCATCGTGATGGTTCCTGCTACTGCATCCAGGCGTCCGCGTAAACAATCGTAAATCGTTTGTGGCTGTTCAAATATCTCTTTCAGCATAAAGTGATCGTAACCACCTTTTTCAATCGCAGCCAGTTCAATATCCAGCTTTTGTACATAGGGAGTAAGCTTTTCGTTCCCCAGGTTTTTTAATATCAGTTCATCCGGCTTAATAATAGCCAGTTCATAATCGTTTACATATACCACTTCCTTGGTGTACTCCAGCATAGGTGAAGCATCCGACCCTAAAAAATGTTCGCCCTTACCTACACCAATTACCAGGGGACTGCCTTTACGGGCAGCGATGATGGTATCCGGGTTATCCTCGTCCAGTAACAAAATAACATAAGCGCCTACTACCCGCTTCAGGGCAATACGGATAGCTTCTTCCAGTGAACAGTCGTTATTGATCTTGATTTCTTCAATAAAATTCAGGAGTACTTCCGTATCGGTATCGCTTTTAAAAGTGTAGCCCTTTTTAACCAGTTCGCCTTTCAGCTGCGCATAGTTTTCAATAATACCGTTATGTATCATGGCCAATTTACCACTGGCCGATTGATGAGGGTGGGCATTGCGGTCATTGGGTTCACCGTGGGTAGCCCAGCGGGTATGCCCGATACCAACATGTGCATGAAGGTTTTTACCAACCACCGACTCTTCCAGCTCAGCTACTTTTCCTTTTTTCTTATACACATTCAGGCCGCCGTTCTGTAACGCCACGCCCGAACTATCGTAACCACGGTATTCCAGTCTTTTTAAACCTTTGATAATAACGGGATATGCCTCTCTCGGTCCTGTATAGCCTACTATTCCGCACATATTTTTTGCGTGTTTTTGCAACAAATATATAAACTCTTTACGCAAACGATTGAAAAAACTGTAAAACTTTGCAAGCCCTGCTCCGACGGTAAATGAGGTATACTTGTGAAAAAATTTAAAAAGTCAGGGGGATTTGGGAATTAAAAGAGAAGGTATAAGCTGTAAGACGAAAGGTAAAGGCAGAAACGGGACTTTGAAGTAGAAATATCTTCCTCTAGAACTTTTGAACCTTTGAACTCCCTGAACTTCAGCAACCTCCCAATAACCTTATACCTTACACCTTATACCTTACACCTCTCCCCAACCACTTGAACTCTTGAACTTTTGAACCTTTGAACTCCCGGTCCCCACCTTAAACTTTAAACCCTAAACCTTAAACCCTCTTCCTAATCCTTCCTCTCTTTCCGTATCTTCGCAGCCGAAAATTTATATAGAACAATGACCATATCGTATAAATGGCTGAGTGAATACCTGCCTGTAGTTGTAGATACCGAACGTCTTAGTCGCATTTTAACCTCTATCGGGCTGGAAGTAGAGCACATGGAAGATTTTGAGGAGGTAAAAGGCGGGCTTAAGGGCCTGGTGATAGGCCATGTATTAAGTACTGAGAAACACCCCAATGCAGATAAACTTACCCTGACCAAAGTAGATATTGGTACAGATACACCTTTACATATTGTTTGCGGCGCTCCCAATGTAGCCGCCGGTCAAAAAGTGGTGGTTGCCCCTGTAGGAGCTACGATCTACCCTACTACCGGTGATCCTTTGACCATGAAGCTGGCCAAGATCCGTGGCGAGGAAAGCCAGGGCATGATCTGCGCCGAGGATGAACTGGGCTTAGGTACTTCACATGCCGGTATTATGGTTTTGCCCGAAGAACTGAAACCCGGTATGCCGGCAGCAGATTATTTCCAGCCTTATACCGATACCATTTACGAAATAGGTTTAACACCCAACCGTATGGATGCCATGAGTCATTGGGGTGTTGCCCGTGATGTATGTGCTTACTTATCGCACCACGATAAAAAAGAGCTGCGTGCCAAAATACCCAACAGCAATGGATTTAAAGCCGATAACCAGGACCTGAAGATCGAGGTGGTAGTAGAAAATATTACAGCCTGTCCACGCTATAGTGGTATCAGCCTCAGTGGTATTACCGTAGCGCCTTCGCCCAAATGGTTGCAGGAAAAACTAAAAGCCATTGGTCAGAGGCCAATTAATAATATAGTAGATATTACCAACTATATACAACACGAAACAGGTCAACCTTTACATGCTTTTGATGCCGATAAAATTGCCGGCAAAAAAGTGATCGTTAAAAACCTGGCAGCTGATACCCCATTTGTTACACTGGATACTAAAGAAAGAAAACTGCATGCCGATGACCTGATGATCTGTGATGAGAACGGCGGCATGTGTATTGCCGGTGTATTTGGCGGTTTGAACAGCGGTGTAACCGATGCCACACAAAATATATTTTTAGAGAGTGCTTTCTTCGATGGCATTACCATCCGTAAAACATCGTTCAGGCATGGCCTGCGTACCGATGCCGCCAGCCGTTTTGAAAAAGGTACCGATATTTCGGCTACTGTTAATGTATTAAAGCGTGCTGCTTTATTAATTAAAGAAATTGCCGGGGGTACCATCAGCTCCGATATTGTGGATATTTATCCTGAAGTGCCGGAGAAAAAAGAAGTGGCCATTAAATACCATTTTTTGAAAAAACTGAGTGGTAAAAACTACCACCCGGATTCCGTGAAAGGTATTTTAACCAGCCTTGGTTTCGAGATCATTAAGGAAGGTATTGATGAATTAAGAATAGCTGTGCCATATCATAAACCTGATATTTCCTTACCGGCCGATATCGTGGAAGAGATATTGCGTATTGATGGCCTGGATAATGTAGAGATACCCAACAGCATTACCATTACACCATCGGTAGAAGAGAATTATGCGCAGGAAAAATTCAAAGAGAAAGTAGCCGATTATTTAGTAGGACTGGGATATCATGAAATACTGACCAACTCCATTACCAACGAATCTTTCTTCAGTGCCGAAGAGCTGGCCGATTCGGTAAAAATGCTGAACAGTTTAAGTGCCGAGCTGAACATCCTGCGTCCCTCTATGCTGGAAACCGGTTTGCAGGTGGTAACCCATAACTTAAACCGTAAGAACAACCAGTTACGCTTTTTTGAGTTTGGTAAAACCTATAAAAAACTGGAGGACAGTCAATACCAGGAGACAGAACAACTTTGTTTATATATTACCGGCGCCCAGAATAATGACAGCTGGCGTATTAAGCCCGGTAATACCGACTTCTATGTATTAAAAGGTGTGGTACAAAGGCTTGCCCAGGTACTGGGTATTAAAGCCCTGGATTTTGAAACCTGGGAGCACAATAAATTTGATAACGGTTTACAGGCCCTCGTAAATAAGGAAAGTCTGGTACAGCTGGCTGCGGTAAATGCTGCTACCCTGTCGGCTTTTTCTATTAAACAGCCTGTTTATTATGCCTGCATTAACTGGAAACTGGCTTCTGCCATTGCCGTAAACACCAAGGTGGAGTTTGTAGAAATACCAAAGTATCCATCGGTTCAGCGCGACCTGGCACTGGTAGTACCCCGCAGTTTGAACTATGGCGATATTGAAAAATCGGTTAAAAATATCAGGCTCAACAAACTGAGCTCTTTTGAATTGTTTGATGTTTACGAAGGCGACAAACTGGGCAACGATAAAAAATCGATGGCCGTTAGCTTCACCTTCCTCGATACCGAAAAAACATTAACCGATAAGGAGATCGACGGCTGGATGAATAAAATAATGACCAATTTGGAGAAGGAATTACAGGCGGAAATAAGGAAATAAGATTGAAGGTATAAGGTGAAAGGCTGAGGGACTGTGGCGTAAGGTCACAAATAAATACATTAACTTTAGTGGTAACTAAACACTATGGCATTAAGCGAAGAACAGGCTAAACGGATTTTGGAGAAGCTGCAGCAAATGCTGAAAGTGAATGCCTCCCTGCGCAGGGAAAAGGAGTTACTGGAAAACGAGATAAGCCAGCACAAAAATAAACTGGTACAGGCCCAGGAAGCCATTGGCCGGTTGGAGCAACAGGTGGAGTTGTTAAAGTTTACAGGTACCCCCATGACGGACGAGGAGAAAAAACAATTTGAACGCCGCATTAATACCTACCTGAAAGAAATAGATAAATGTATTGCCTACCTGGAAGGATAATGATCAAACTCTTTTTACAAGGGGCAATTTTACTTCATCATCACCTTGTGTAAGCTCAAGGGTATAGCGGCCATAAGGCAAATCGTTTAAACCGGACCAGGTTATTTTTTCAGTTACCTGCGACAGCTTTCTTTCCAGGCTGCTGCAAATACTGCCGGTATCATCTTTAAGCACGGCTTTAAAAAAATTACCGGCAATACCGGAACATTCCAGTTGTAATGCGTCAATAAATGTTGGCGACTTGATTTTTGCGAACATAAACACTCATATTTTGGTTTGTCAAGGTCTTCATCTGGTAGGTAGTTAAGTAGCGGATTTCGAACAGATTAGCAGAAAAAGGAAACAATATATATAATATTTTTAAAATATGCAAGCAAAGGACGAATTAATTGCCGTAAACGTGGTAATTGCCGACAGGACCTACCGGCTTAAATTAAAGCCTTCCGATGAAGAAAAAGTGCGGCATACTACCAAGCTGGTGAATGAAAAGTTACTGGAATTTAAAAGCCAGTTTGCCGGCAAGGACATGCAGGATTATATTGCCATGGTGTTGATATGGATAGCCACCGAAGGCGCCAATACCGAGGCTAACGTGGAAATAGCCAATGTACAGCAACGCCTGAATAAAATGGAACAATTGCTGGATGAAGCCCTGGGCGAATGACTTGCACTGTATAAAAAATTACACAACCATAAAAAAAGAGCGGCCATTTGTAAAACAAATGGCCGCTTCTTGATACAGTAACAAAGGAAATTATAAATTAAAGCCGTAGCTAACATAGTACAGGCCGCCTACATACGGGCTACCAAAGCCGGTACGGTAGTAGTTGTTACCAATATTGGTACCACCTATACGGAAAGTGCTTTTGGTTTTTGGTACCTTGTACGTTACCTGTGCATCAACCCAGGTAAAATAAGGTAAGGTACCGCTTACAAATGTGCCTTCGTAATAGTTATTACCCTGGTATTTTACCACCACGTTAAAGCCTACGTTTTTGTAAAAATTCTCGTTGCGTAAACCAATATTGAAACGGTATTTTGGTGCATTAAAGAAAGATACATAATCTTCCGGCAGATCACCGATTACGTCAGAATACACGTTACCGTAAATAAAATAGCTTTTACCAAATTTATACTCGGCGCCAATACCCCAGCCTGTTACATTAATGTTTTGAGAGGAGTTTTGGGTATATGAAATATTGGTAGTAGTTAAAGGATTAAACAGTTCGGCCTCGTTACCTGTTTTTGTCTGCCCCAGGGCTACTGCACCCAACATGTTTTTATACTGGCTGTAATAAGCATAGGCATCGATTAATAAACGGCCGCCTAATACGCCTTTATAACCAATTTCGTAAGAGTTAACGGTCTCCGGTTTCACTTCCCTGTACTCTGCTCTTTCCAGTAAACCGGTATTGCCGGCACTGCCGCTGTTACGGTAAGCTAAAATACTTTCAGCTGTATAACCGGGTAAGGTTGAGTTTAATTTGTAGTAAGACTGGAACTCAGGTAAACAACCGATCAACGTACCCGAACCGGTAATTAAACTGATATACTGGTTCTGGTTGGTTGGGAAACGGTAAGCGGTCTGGTAGGATACACGCACATTGTTATCCTTAGCCACTTTAAACACGCCGGTTACACGGGGAGTGAAACGGCCATCAAAATTGGTCTGTTTATCAAAACGGCCCGAAGCAGTTACGGTTAAGAACTCGTCAAAGAAAGATTTTTTGATCTGCAGGTAACCACCGGTCTCGTTAATTTTTAAAATACCTAAGGTATCAGCAAACAGGGTTCCTTTTGAATTCATTACAAACTGGCGCCATTGTACACCGGCAATAATTTCTACTTTATCGCTAAAGTTAAAGGCGTCTGAAATATTCAATTGTCCTTCTGCCGCATACAGGTCCGATTTATCTAAGAACAAAGCTCCACCATCCACAATAGGTGTGGCCATTACTTTTGCTTTAGCCGCGTCAAAAGCAGGCGTACCGGGTACTAAACGTCCCTGGTCGGCGGCTGCACGTGCATTGGCGTGGGCGGTAATATCGCTGATGGCTGCACCACCCTGGCGACGGTTTTCTGAGAAGGTAGCCACATACTGGGTAAACCAGGTATTGTTGGCTTTCCAGCTATCATTAATATAAGCACCTAACGCTGTAGCATTGTATGAGGCACCGGCATCTTCCTGTGTGGTATAGCCACGTACCATCCATGATTTACCTTTAAACTCCAGTTTATGCTGCGACATCTTTAAGTTTCTTAAAGAATAACGGTCTGCACCAGTATATACTGTAGTACCGGTACCAAAATAAGTATGCCAGGAAGCTTCAATATCAGGAGTGATTTTATAATGTAAGCTGCCATTCAGTTTTACGTTCAGGGTATTATAATCCACCAGGTCTCTTTCGTTATAACCGGTACGTGATACATTCTGGTTGGAAATGGTACCGTTATTAATACCTAAGTTAATGGGTACAAAGCCTTGTATGGCGGCCAGGTAAGCAGCACGCTGCTCAGCAGTGGTAGAACCTACTACCTGGGGCGATGCGAGGAAGGTTTGTACATTCCCCAGGAAAGCGCCTATCTGTGCCTGTGAAGGATTATTACCTAAAAAGCCGTTGGCAACGGCTGCCAGGTTAGTGGTTGCGCCACCGCTGGCTGCATTGGCAAATGCTAAGGATAGCGGGTTGCTTCTTACCGTATTGCTGAACACGTTGGCAAACGCTAACATATTAGCACTGGCCTCATCACCATAAATATTTACACCGTTAAAGTTAGGGTCGTTACCACGGTTACCACCTGTTACTTTACTCAATACACCAATCTGTTGTTTATTGCGGTAATCATCGGCCTGCCAGTCCTGTGCACTTACCATAGAGGCCGAAATTTTAAAGGCAAACTTGTCGTTAAAGGCTTTTGCCCAGCGTAATGACCAGTCATAATAAGGCGCCGGATCCCTTTGCTTGCCATCCACATGGTTTACACCCTGTTTAATATTAAAGCTTAAGCCCTGGTATTTAAAAGGGTTTTTACTGTTAATCAGTAAAGTACCGTTAATACCGCCCGAGCCATATAAAGCCGATGAGGCACCGGCCAGTAACTCTACGTTATCAACATCAAGTTCGTTGGGGCCAATGATATTACCTACGGCAAAATTTAAACCGGGTGCCTGGTTATCCATACCATCCACCAACTGGTTCAGCTTGGTATTACCACTGCTTACAAAGCCACGGGTGGTTACCGTACGGAAAGTTAAGCTGGCAGTATGCATATCCACCCCTTTCAGGTTGGCAATGGCATCGTAATAGTTTGGTGCTGCCACGTTGCGGATGGTGCTGTTGCTCATACGCTCCACCGTTACCGGCGATTCCAGTATACGCTGCGGCGTTCTGTTGGCCGATACCACTACTTCCTGTCCCATTAAAGGGTTAGGCTTAAAACTCACTTCTACCGATGCACTAGCATTCGATACCGTGGTTTCGTAGCTATCGTATCCTACTGATGAAAACACCAGTGTTACGGGCAGCTTGGCAACTTTTAAAGTGAAATTTCCATCCTGGTCGGTAAATGTACCCTGGGTGGTTCCTTTTACGGTAACAGATACGGCGGGAACAACTTCGCCCGTGGTATTATTTTTAACCGTACCACTAACGCTGGTTTGTGCAAAAGTGGTTAAAGAAAAGAGGCAGGCAGCAATCATGACTACCAATAGGCAAGCACTTTTTCTCATATAATGGCAGATTTGGTTTTAATTCGAATGGAAAAATAAGGAATGTAAGGTTGAATTGAAAATTTTATTTCCATAAAAAGAATAAAATGTTGAAATCTTCATTAACGCATAACTTACTTATTATCATTCCCTTCATAATTTCGATTTATGAACGAGTTTAACTTTCCCCAGCAAACCGCCTTTTACCGTGGTAAAGTGCGTGATGTATACACCATAGCCCCCGACCTGCTGGTGATGCAGGCTTCGGACCGTATTTCGGCCTTCGATGTTATTTTACCCCGCCCCATCCCTTACAAAGGACAGGTATTGAACCAGGTAGCGGCCTATATGCTGCAGGCTACGGCCCAGATTTGTCCCAACTGGTTACTCAGTACCCCGGCGCCAACCACCTCCATCGGCAAACGTTGCGAACCCATTAAAATTGAAATGGTTATCCGTGGCAACCTTACCGGCCATGCCTGGCGTACCTATGCCAGCGGCAAACGTGTACTGTGCGGCGCGGTATTACCCGAGGGTATGAAGGAGAACGACTATTTCCCCACTCCCATCATTACGCCCTCTACCAAGGCCAGCGAAGGACACGATGAGGATATTGCACCCGAAGACATTTTAAAACAGGGACTGGTATCCGAGCAGGACTGGAATACCCTCGTAACCTATACCCGTGCTTTATTTGAAAAAGGCAAGGAGCTGGCTAAAAAACAGGGACTGATACTGGTTGATACCAAATACGAATTCGGTAAAATTGGCGATACCATTTACCTGATGGATGAAATTCATACCCCCGACAGCTCCCGTTATTTTTATGCCGATGGTTTTGAAGAACGCCAGGCAAAAGGTGAAAAGCAAAAACAGCTGAGCAAAGAGTTTGTACGTGAGTGGTTAATAGCCAACAACTTTATGGGCAAGGATGGCCAGACCGTTCCGCACATGAGCGATGAATGGATCGACACCATCTCCAAACGATACATTGAACTATATGAGCAGGTGATCGGGCAAAAATTTGTTCCTGAGCAACTGTCACAGGAGGAAACCTTTGCCCGCACCAAAGCAGCACTGGAAACCCTATTGTAATTTCTTAACAGGGACTGTAGCACGAACCATCTATGGTCCCTGTTTTTAAATTTATGATTTTTTGATTTAGGAAATAGGATTTATACAGATCCGAGATCTCTGATCTAAGATTTTTTGATCTTATGTTCATATAAAGGTATATCTCTTTCCGCTACAGCTAATCTTCCACGTTATCAACCTTTCCCGTCACCCCGACGCAGGAGGGGCTCCCGCAACCACTGGCAACCAAAAACACAAGTTAACACTCCCACATACACGACTAAGATCTTACTTCAAAGATCCGAGATCTTAGATTCCCTTAAATCCTAAATCCTACATCACTACCCATCACCCCGACGCAGGAGAGGCCTCCCAAAACACAGGAAACCCAAATACAAGTCAACACTCCCACATACACGACTTAAATCTTACTTCACATATCTGAGATCTTAGATTCCAAAATCGTAAATCAAAAAATCCTAAATCCTACATCTACTCTCTCTATTAAATCTCATAGTCTTGTTAAAAACAATTTGTTATTCAAAACAATCATCGTAATATTGCGATACAAACAAAACAATGGGTGTAACCAGATCAGATATATTTACCAACAAACAAAACCACCTGGCGGCCATATTTAAAGCCCTGGCCCACCCTGCCCGTATTGCCATTCTGCAGCATATTATTAAACAAAATGCCTGTATCTGTAACGACCTGGTGCAGGAACTGGGACTAGCCCAGGCCACCATATCGCAGCATTTAAAAGAGCTGAAAAATACGGGCATCATTAAAGGCAATATTGAAGGCACCAGTGTTTGTTACTGTATTGATGAAAAAGTATGGCTGCAGTTTAAAAAAGAGCTGAACGTATTTTTTACCGAAAACATTACCGCCAATAAGTGCTGTTGATTTTTTTTGTTTCAATTAATCGCAATATTGCGTTATAACAATAAATGAATAAATATGATACTCTCCCAATTAAAAGCAATACTACCTTCCCTCAACAATGTGGTGTTTGAGCTGCCCGATAACAGCTTAGTACCCGAACATTTTCATGTAACCGAAGTAGGCCTGGTAAACCGGGATTTTATCGATTGTGGTGGCACCATCCGGCAGGAGCAGGTGGTTAATTTCCAGCTATGGAATGCCGATAATCACGAACACCGGTTAAAGCCGCAAAAATTGCTGAACATTATCCGCCTGTCCGAAACAAAACTGGGCATACCCGACCTGGAGATTGAAGTAGAATACCAAAGCAATACCATCGGCCGGTATAACCTGCATTTTAACGGCGAACATTTTGTACTGCAAAATAAAACCACGGCCTGCCTGGCCCAGGATGCCTGCGGTATACCAGCCAAACCAAAAACCAGTTTAACTGATCTGAAAACTACATCCTGCTGTGGCAACGGTACCTGCTGATAAACCAAATACCTGGGCACGTTACCGTAAGCCCGTTATTATTACCACGGCGGTGATAGTATTGCAGCTCCTCTTCGGGTTCGATCCTAAGTTCTGCATCATCAATATCATCTGGTTACTCGTATAAACTTAAAAAATGGAAAACAAAACAATCCTGGTGCTCTGCACCGGTAACAGTTGCCGCAGCCAGATGGCCGAAGCCTACCTGCGGCATTTTGCCAATAGCAAAGCCATCATTTACAGTGCCGGCGTAGAAACCCATGGCCTTAACCCCGGCGCCGTGGCCACCATGCTGGAAGATGGCATCGATATATCGCACCATACTTCCAACAATGTGCAGGAGTACCGGCATATTCCTTTCGATTATGTCATTACCGTATGCGACCATGCCAAAGAACGTTGCCCCGTTTTCCCCGGTAAGGCACAACAGTTTCACCACAACTTTCCCGACCCTGCCAAAGCCACCGGTAGCGACGATGAAATAAAAGAACAGTTCCGGCAAACCCGTGATCTGATTAAAGATTATTGCCGGGATTTTGTACAGCGCTACCTGTTATACCTGTGAGGTTTTTTATACCTGTAAGGTTTATGAAACCTTACAGGTATAAAAAAGCGGCACATTGCTGTGCCGCTCCACTTATCATGTATCAATCCTCTTAAGGTTTTGCGTTCAATACATTTTTGTCTGCTTTCATGATCATTTTTTTACTGCTGCTACCGCTGTCTTTACTCAGGGTTTTATCGGTACCGTTTACACCATAGTAACCGCAATAGTAGTCAATGGCATCCTGGGCATCAAAATAGTCCAGCCAGTACTCAATAATATTACCACGCATTAAACTGCGGTCGGAGTAATTATATATATCTCGGCTGCCGGTGTTACTGAAGTTACCGTATAGTATATCACCTTCAAATGGCATATACCCGTCGCCGGAGCGTATCACTGTATAACCCCTGAAGGTTTCCACCACATAGTAGGAACAGGCGCCGCTGCTGTACACCACCACACCTCTTTCCTTGCTTAACCAATAGCTTTCATCAAAGTACTGGTCTGATCTTTTAACACAGCTGGCCAGCAGCACAACAACTGTCATAAACAAAGCTGATAAAGTAAAAATTCGTTTCATGTTACATGGTTTTAATCAGTGAAAAAATCCGGGCTCACTATTTTTCGTTTCTGTATATAAGACCGTGAACAGGTTGCAAAAGTTACGCTAACAGTTGTTAAAGTATATTGGCTAAACGGCCGTTTTTAGCAAAAAAAATCTTAAAGAACCGGACTTTTATTCACCGCTATACAACCAGGACTTCTTTTTAACAATAAACACCAGTTGCCGCCTGTTTACCCAACCCCTGCTATCACCATTCATGGACTGTACACACCACTTAACCCACCCAATATTAAAACTTAGTTAAACGCCTGTATTCCTTTATCGTTAAATTTGTAATTAGCCCCGTATTCGACTAATTTTACGGGCAAAAACCTATCTGAAACGGCTAAAGAAAATAGCAAAATGGACGCTCCTATCAATTATACTATTAATAGTAGCTGTATGGTTATTAATACAAACGCCGTTTGTACAAAACTGGCTGGTGCAGCAAGTTACCGCCCGCCTGTCAAAAGATCTTAATACCGAGGTCTCTATTAAACGGGTTGATTTTTCCCTTTTCAATAAAATGCATTTATTGAATACACTGGTACTGGACCGGCAAAAAGATACGATCCTCTCTGCCGGCGAAGTAACCGTACGCATTACCGATTGGTTTTTCCTGAAAAAGAATATCGAGCTTAAATATATCGGCCTTAAAAACGCCGTGGTTAAACTGCAGCGTGATACCGACTCCGTATGGCGGCACCAGTTTTTAATTGATTATTTCTCCTCCCCGCCCAGTACCAAACCCAGGAAAAAAAGCAGCCTGTCCCTGGCCATCAAACAGCTGGATTGTCAGAATGTATTGTTCTGGCAGCATGATGCCTGGGTTGGCCAGGATATGAAAATTCATTTTGTCCTGCTTAACGCAGATGCCCGGGTAACCGATTTTGATAAAAAACGGGTGGTGGTCGAAAGTATCAATACCGATAAGCCGGTAGTAAGCCTTTCCGTTTATAAAGGCAATAAACCGGTAAGTCCCCGTGTAGTTAGCAACACCCCCGCAACACCGCAACAACTGGAATGGAATAAAGGCGACTGGTCCATTGAAATTGGACAGGTAAACCTCACCAACGGTACTTTTAAAAACGATAACCTCAGCATACCCGAAGGCCCTGCCGGTGTGTTTGACGGGCAGCATATTGCTTTTAACGATATTGATCTTACGATGAAGAATGTACGGTGGCAGAAAGATACCATTAGTACACAGCTTACCCTAAGCACCAGGGAGAAAAGCGGCTTTGAAGTAAAACAGCTTACCGCATCGGCCAAGGTAACGCCACGTGAAATGAGCTTTGCCAACCTGCTCATTAAAACCAATAACAGCACCATCGGCAATTATTACAGCATGCGTTACGACCAGTTCAACGACATGAGCGATTTTATTAACAAGATAACCCTTGTAGGCGATTTTGAAAATACGGTGGTGGACAGTGATGATATTGCTTATTTTGCCCCGTCCCTGGCCGACTGGAACAGGCGTATTAATTTATCGGGCAGGTTCAGCGGACCTGTATCTAATTTAAGTGGTCGTGACTTTTTAATAGAAGCCGGCAATAATACACGTCTTAAAGGTCATATAAGCCTGGTAGGTCTACCTGATATTGAACAAACCTTTATCGATTTCAGCGCCGAGGATTTTAAGACCACTTATACGGAAGCAGCCACTTTTGTGCCGCAGATCAAAAAACTAAAAAAGCCTGATCTGTCAGAGCTGCAGTATGTACATTTCACCGGCAACTTTACCGGCTTTATCCGCGACTTTGTAACCTTTGGTACCATTAAAACCGCCCTTGGTACGGTTAAAACAGATATCAACATGAAACTGGCCAAAGGCCGCGACCCTGTTTATTCGGGCACCCTGGTAACAGATAATTTTATGCTGGGTAAGTTTTTACACGAACCTTTATTGGGCGCTATTGCCCTTAACAGCTCCTTAAAAGGCAGCGGTACCCAGGAGAAAAGACGTATTGCCGAGTTTAAAGGCGATGTAAAGTTCATAGATTTTAACGGCTACCGTTACCAGAACATTCATTTAAACGGTCACCTGAATAAAAACGAGTTTGATGGTATTGCATCGGTTAACGATGAAAATGTGAAACTTACCCTTAACGGGCTTATCAATATTAATGATACCCTGCCGGTATTTAATTTTATTGCCGACGTACAGGAAGCCAATATAAAGAACCTGAAACTGGCCGACGAACAAATTGCTTTTACCGGTAAGGTAAATGCCAATTTCTCCGGCAAAACCATCGACGACTTTTTAGGCGTTGCCAATATTACCGATGCAAGTTTAACACATGATGAACTGCAATTACCTTTCGATTCGCTGACCCTCTCCTCCGCCTTTGTGGACGGGAAAAAAATATTAAGTGTACATACCAACGAACTTAAAGCCAGTGTTACCGGTAATTATACCATCCGCGAACTACCCGATGCCTTTAAAACCTTTTTAAATAATTATTACCCGGCCTATATAGCCGCACCCAGACTAAGCGGTATTAACGAACAACTGCATTTTACCATTGAAACAGGTTATATTGATGATTACCTGCGCCTGTTCACCAAAAAGATCAGCGGCTTTAACCACAGCACCATCAATGGTTCCTTAAACACCATCGACAATAGTTTAACGCTTAAAGCCAATGTACCGCAGTTTAAATACCTTACTTATAATTTTGATAATGTAAACCTGGAAGGTGCGGGTGGCTTAGATACCCTGAAAGTAAACGGCAGTGCTTCCAATATCATGATCGGCGATAGCCTGAATGTCCCCTTAGCTACTTTTGATATCACCGCCTTTCACGATACCTCCTATGTAAATATTCTTACGGGGGCCAACCAGGGTATCGACCAGGCAAAGATCAGTGCCGCGGTATTAACCTATTATAACGGGGTACGTATTGAAATGAACCCGTCCAACCTGGTGGTAAATGGTAAAACCTGGACCATTGATGAGAACGGTGAACTGGAGTTCCGGAAAAATGCACCCGCCATTGGTGAACTGCGTTTAAGAGAGAACAACCAGGAGATCGTGATCAAAACCCTGCCCTCCGAAATTGGGGAATGGAATGATGTAAGTGTAAAACTCAGCAAAGTAAACCTGGGCGACTTAGGTCCTTTTATTATGCCGCACAACCGGCTCGAAGGCCTGGCATCGGGTGATGTATTAATAGAAAACCCTTTTAACGACCTGCGCATCATCAGCAATAATTTTAAAGGCGAGTATGTTCGGCTGGATAATGATTCCATTGGTGAAGTGAACGCTTCTGTTATTTACGAAAATAAAACGGGCGAGCTTTTTGTGAATGGGCAAAATGCCAACCCCGATCACGGTATTGCTTTTGACATGCATTTGTTTTTGCAGGATAAAGCCAGCCAGCAAAAAAACGTGATTGACCTGACGGCAAAAACCTTCCACCTGAAATACCTGGAACGCTTCCTGGGTACATTGTTCAGCGATATGAACGGTTATATTACCGGTAAGTTCAGCATCAAAGGACCGTTTGATAATTTAGATGTAACGGGTAAAGGACGTTTATCTGAAGCTGGCCTGAAGGTAAAGTTCACCCAATGTTATTACCAGATCGATGACCGGGATATAGAACTGAAATCAGGTGAGATCAACTTAGACGGCATTACCTTAAAAGATCCCGTAAGCAATAACCCGGTGTATTTAAACGGTAGTATTATGCACAGCGGCTTTAAGAATATGTTCTTTGACCTTTCCGTGTCTACCCGTAAGCCCGGCACTCAATCTGCCGACAATAACCGGCCTATTTTATTATTAAATACTACCTATAACGATAATAAACAGTTTTACGGCAAAGTAAGAGGTACGGGATCATTTACCTTATCCGGCCAGGAGTCGGATATGTATATGAAAATAGATGCCATTGCTTCTACCACGGATAGCAGTTCTGTTACCATACCATCCTCCAACAGCAAGGCCTCCGGCATGGCTGACTTTTTAGTAGAAAGAAAGTTTGGTAGAGAAATGGTAGACTCCAATTTTGCCAAAGGCAATGGTAATATTGTGTACGATGTAGATATCACGGCCAACAACATGGTGAGCGTGCGGGTGGTACTGGACGATTTTACCGGTGATGAGATCAAGGGAAGAGGCTCGGGAACATTAAATATCCGCAGCGGCTCGGCCGAGCCTTTGGCTATTCGTGGTAAATTCAATATTGAAGAGGGTGATTACCTGTTCACCTTCCAGTCCTTCTTTAAAAAACCATTTGAGTTAAGAAAAGGAGGCGATAGTTATATTACCTGGAGCGGCGACCCCATGAATGCACAGATAAAATTTGAGGCCCAGTATAAAGCGGAACGGGTAAGTTTTGCGCCCCTGGTAACAGGTTTAAATCTTAACCAAACCTACTCCGACAGGCGTGAGAACGTATATGTATATGCCGACCTTACCGGGCAGCTGTTTGATCCGCAATTTAAATTCAGCCTGGGCTTTGAACCAAACAGTAGCTTTAAGAATGATTTTTCCGTGGTATCAGCCATCCAGCAAATGGAGAACGATCCCAACCAGATCAATAAACAGGTTACCTACCTTATTGTATTTAACAGCTTTGCCCCACCCGAAACCGGTCAGGCCGGAAGCGCCGGTTTAGGCAGTGCTATTAACGAATTTACCTATAGCACCATCACCAGTATATCGGGTATTATTTTTAACGAGATCAATAAAAAGCTGAACAGTGAGTTATCAAAGATCCTGAAAACGGATAAGGTAAGTCTTAATTTCAGCGGTTCGGTATACAACTATAATCGTGATCTATTGGGCGGACAACAGGGCGGAGGTTTTAATATTAACCAGAGTAATTTTAACCTGAATATACCTATCTCCTTATTTAAAGACAGGTTAGTGGTTACCTTAGGCAATACCCTGGACGTACCCTTACAGGCCAGCTTGCAACAAACCATACAATATCTGCCCGATGTAACGGCGGAGTGGCTCATCAACCAGAGCGGTACTATCCGGGTAAGTTTCTTCTACCGCGAAAACCTCGATTACCTGACCAATAATAACCGTAATAAACGGTCCGGCGCCAGCATCTCCTACCGTAAAGAGTTTGATAACCTGGGCGAGTTTTTAAGACGCAACAGTAAAAAGAAAAAAAAGGAGCCGGAGCCAAAACCGGCCGGGCAGCCTGGCAAAACTAATTAGCACTTGCCAGGGGTACGGTAACGGTGATCATGGTCCCTTTACCCGGGCTGCTTTCTACAGTAAAGATACCACCCATCGTTAAGGCCCTTTCCCGCATACCTACTATCCCCATTGTTTTGGTATTTTTTAGTTCCTGCAGGTCCATACCAATACCGTCATCAACAATCGTAAGTATTAGTGCGTTGTCCTTTTCATGAAGGGATACGGCAACACTGCCGGCATTGGCATGCCGGGCTATATTAGTGAGTGATTCCTGCACGATCCTGAATAAAGAAGTTTTGGTATTCTCGGACAGGTCGGGTTCGTGCATATTGGCAGAAAACTTTACCTGTATACCCAACTTTAAACCCACTTCTTTTATATGCCACTCCAGTGCGGCTATCAGCCCCAGGTCGTCCAGTAAACTGGGTCTTAGTTCTGCCGAAATTCTCCTGATGGATTTAATAGAATCATTCAGCATCTCATCCAGGTTGTTCAGGCGCTGTTTAATATCATCATCCACCGGCTGCAGTTTACTCGCCAGCCAGGCTACCTGTATTTTCATTACAGTTATCTGCTGCCCCAGCTCGTCGTGCATTTCCCGGGCAATTTTCTTTTTATTCTCTTCCCGTACGTACAGTACATGTTCACTCAGCTCCCTGATCTCTTTGTAAGATAAGGCCAGCTCTTCCTCCACTATTTTTAACCGGGTAATATCCATCATGGAGCCTATCATACGCTGGGGTTTTCCCTGTTTGTTCTTTACTACATAGCCCCTGTCGTATATAGAAACGTAGCTGCCGTTTTGTTTTCTGAACCGGTATTCATAAGCCCATTGGTCAACACCTTGCTCCAGCGCATCTCTCAGACTGGCCTCTACTGCTGCATGATCATCGGGATGCAAAGCATTCAGCCAGAAGTCCATGTCATACAAACTTTCACTCTGCACATATCCCAGGTGTGTATAAAAATTATTATTCCACAATACATGACCCGTTGCAATATCAAGGTCCCAGATAATATCATTGGTAGCTTTTAATACCATATGGTGGAACTCTTTTTCCTTTATCAGGTTACGCAATACATAATCATCATAGGCGCTCATTTCCTTTTCAGTATTCGTATGCCTTTTACTGGATGTTAAAATCCACTTGTTTTTAGGCATGGCAACGGGAGGCTCCTCCACGGGTGCCGGTGTCATATTCAGTAACAAACTGCCTACCAGGGGAATAATATGAATATTGAAAACCACTTGGCCTATCAGTTTCAACTGTTCGTCCGGCAGATAGGGTTCTGTAATTGTATAAGTGCTTAAAAAATAATGAACCTCTTCATATTTGAGCGAGAAAATAGCGGGCAGGTCCAGGTTTTGCAGATCGGCCTGGTCAATATGGAAAGCCCTGCGGGCAGCTTTATTCAGGTAAATGATACCCAGGTTATGGGTAACAAGTATAACAGGTTGGGGGGCATTATCAAATGCCTCATTTAAATAATTAAAACAAGTTGCAGCTACACCATTTTGCTTTGACATTAAGGATAATTGGTTTTACAATCTGGTAGCTCCGGTCAATTATAACCCCTGTGCATTAATAAAATTCACAAGTGATGCCGTGTTACGCAAATTTAATTTTTTAAGGATATTATAGCGGTGTACTTCAACGGTTTTCAATGTTATATCAAGCTTTTGAGCAATTTCTTTGGAAGGCAGGCCTTCTTTTATCAGTTTGGCCACATCAATTTCCCTGCGTGATAAAAGATTGATATTGGTATTGGCCTCCTGCTCCTGGATCTCATGCTCGGCCAGGATACTTTTCACTTCCTCACACACGTATTTTTTGCCTGCATGTACTTCCAGTATGGCATGTATCATTTCCTCCTTAGAAGAATTTTTGGTAACATACCCCATAGCGCCCAGCTGTATCAGCCGTTTAGCATATGCAGGCATGCTATGCATGGAAACTCCTATAATTTTAGCTCTGGGCACCTCAGCGCGGATGGCCTTGGTAGCATCAAACCCGTTCACGGGTGTCATATGCACATCCATTAATATCACATCCGGATCTTTTTCCTTTGCAATTTCTATGGCTTCGTCCCCATCACCGGTGGCCTCTATCACATTAAACCTGGGATCACTGTTTAAAATAAATGCCCATGAATCGCGGATAAGTTTATGGTCGTCAACTAACAAAATTTTAATTTGTTCCATAACAAAAGAGCTTAAGGTTTATAGGTTTGATTATTGCTACCTAAATTTATAATAAAAAAGTGGGATATAAAATAAACCAAAAAAAAAAGTAAATCTGTCCTGTGCTATTGGATGTTCATTCACCATAGCCGCACCACTGCTAAAAAAGTGTACATATTACACATAAAACATTGTAAAATACATTTTTATGTTATACCAAAAGTAAACACAGGTACGTTATAAACAAAAGTTTACATTACCGCTTGTGTAATAATGGGTTTATATGGGGTATATAATTACAGGAACGTCAATACACCTATGTAAGTTTAATAAGTCTAAGGAAGGTAACAAAAAAACAATAACTGGCCCGCGTAAGTTCTTTACCGTTGAGCGGTGGGAATGTTTTTGTAAGACCGTAATAACTGTAACTGGTGCTGGGCCCGTTTGAAATTATGTCCGGGATAGGCCGGTGTATAATAGTGGTCGCCGGACAGGTAATCGCTTAAAAAACGGATAGCCTGCATGAAAATGATAAATTCACCGGAATAGTAAAAGTAGGATTGTTCGGTGGAAGATAACTGTAAGGACATTTCTGACATATAGCCCTCTTTAATGGCTTTATATACATCCGGGCGGATGTCCACTTCATCAAAGTCCTGCTCTTCCTCCCCCGTCAGCGATAAATAGGTACGCATCATATCCCCCACATCACTGATATAGTACCCGGCCATTATGGTATCCAGGTCAATAACGGCAAAGGCTTTGCCTGAAGGGTTAAACAATACATTACTGATCTTGGTATCGTGATGGGCTACCCTTTTTTTAATAAGGGAATTGGCCGAGAGCTCATTAAACTGCTTTACAATGTCCGCCTGTTCCAGCACCAGTTCAATCCATTGGCGGGCTTCTTTCAGGCGGGCCGGGTCACCGGTTTTCAATACAGTTAAAAAATCATTGTACCGTTTTGTAAGATCGTGGAAACCGACAATATTTTCATGCAGTGTTTCAGCAGGGAAATCGGTTAACAGGGCGGTGAAACGGCCAAACTGGCGGGCGGCTTCATAGGCCTGTTCGGCGTTCTCTACTATTGAAATGGTTTGTGAACCTTTTAAGAACTTAAAAGCCCTGAACCAGTTGTTATGCGCATCCTTATAAAAAGAGGCGCCACCTGTGGTTAATAAAGGAGCCGGGAAATAATACTCAGGAGCATGTTTTTTGAGGTAGCTGTTTACCGCCTCAATATTATCTGCAATATGCGCAGGGGAAGCAAATACATTTGTGTTCACTTTTTGCAATACTAATTCCGTATCGTCAAAAGCCACTTTCCAGGTACTATTAATTAAACCACCGCCTAAACGTTCAATGGTAAAGTTGTCGTTTGTACATCCATATTGTTGCACCACATGGGCAAGCTTAGTTTTCTCAATAGTATTAGGTATAACTTCAATCATGCAGGTTCGTAATAGAGTTGTTATTATGCAAAACGGTCCTAATGAGGGACAAAATAATACAAATACATACGCAAAAATCGCACAAACGATTGCCTGAAAATAGGAAGAAATTAAGCTCCGCAACACAAACGATTGCCTGAAAAACAACAACTTGCAATCTTTTTAATAACGGGTATAAAAAAAACGGCCGGGAAAACCAGACCGTTTTTAGTATTATAATTGGTGGAGGTGACCGGATTCGAACCGGTGTCCAAACATATTCCTCAAAAGCTTTCTACATGTTTATTTCTTTATTGTTTGTCGGCAACCAACCGGAAAAGAACAAACCAATTGATCACTTAGCTGGATGGTCTTAGGCAACAGGCACAGCCTTCTGTTGCAGCAGCCTGTTTTGTTTTTTAAGTCGGCGGCGGGGCGTGGTAACAGACCAACCGGCCCGGCGGCCCTAATGACTAACTAATCACTGATTAGGCAGCCATGGCATACTGAGTATTGCCATTTATAGTTTGAATATTCAGATTAAGGTGCTAATTATCCAACGCACCACATGCTTACACCTTCAAAGATCTACGCTGTCAAAACCAAACACCCCCGACAGATCAGTCTGCAAATATACGACAGATTAGCCAGTTGACAATTGAAAATTGACAAAGAACAATTGACAATTGTTTTTTATTAACCCGGCTTTAGTGCCAATGGCATCGTTCCTTGCGTCGCACACTTGTACTGCAGCTCTTTACTCAACAAGACAAAAAAGTCAGGAAGTCAGAAAGACCGAAAGCGGAATTGTCCCTTAAACTTTTGAACCTTTGAACTCCCGGAACTTCTTCTACTATGAACTATTAACTATGAACTACCCCTATCTGAACAACCTGAATATATCCAACCCGATCGCATACGCCATTAGGCCTAATAATAATACCATGCCTACCAGCTGTGCATATTCCATAAACTTATCGCTGGGTTTGCGGCCGGTGATCATTTCTATTAAAGTGAACAGGGCATGTCCGCCATCCAAAGCCGGTATCGGCAGTATATTCATAAAGGCAAGGATAATGGAGAATAAAGCGGTCATGGTCCAGAAACGGTGCCAGTCCCATTCACCACCAAATGTTTTACCAATACTGATCACACTACCCAGGTTTTCGTTCACCTTATGCTCTTTGGATACAAATAATAAACGGATACCTTCAATATACTCACCCAGTTTTTCCATTCCGAATCTTGCACCTGCAGGTATGGATTGAAAGAAAGAGTATTCTTTTTTCTCGGTTTCAATCACATCAAAAACGGTATTAAAGCCAAAGCCTATGGCACCGTCGTCTTTTACTTTTACTATTGTATTTAATGTATCTGTATTATTACGTAATAATGTCAGCGTTACATCTTTTCCACTGAAGCGTGGTATGGCAATCTGGTAATCCTGGGCATAGGTATAAGGCGTGCCGTTTAAAGCCAGGAATTTATCGCCCTTTTTAAAATCACCCTCTACAAATTTTGCATCGGTAACCGTATCTACTATCGGTAATAAGGCAGGGTATACAAAACGTTTTTGTTTGCTTTTGGTCAATTTGCTTACAAAGCCGTCGGGTATAATAACCGTGGTATCTTTGCCATCACGTTTAACTGTAAGTTTAGCATTCTCACTCATGAAAATGCCTTTTGGTAAATCATCCTGGTACACCAGTGTTTTACCGTTAATAGCTGTAACCAGGTCACCGCTTCTTAAACCCGCGGAGGTAGCCAGCGAGTCAGCATAAATACCATATTTTAAATTAGCCACCGGTATTTTTTCTTCGCCCCATACAAACAGTATCATGGCAAAAATCACGAGTGCCAGTACAAAGTTGATGATAACACCTGCCAGCATAATAATTAAACGCTGCCAGGCCGGCTTGGCCCTGAACTCATAAGGCTGAGGTGGTAATTTCATGGCTTCTTTATCCATGCTCTCATCAATCATGCCCGATATCTTCACATAACCACCCAACGGTATCCAGCCAATACCATATTCCGTTTCACCGATCTTCTTTTTCCAAAGTGAGAACCAGGGGTTAAAGAATAAGTAAAATTTTTCTACACGGCAGCCAAACCATTTGGCCGTTAAAAAGTGCCCCAGTTCGTGTAACACAATTAAGATGGAAAATGCCAGTATAAACTGTCCCAGGTTGGCCGCAAATGCTGACCAGTCAATAGCTAAAAGTGTCATGTATTATTATAAGGTATTATAAATTTTGAACGCAAATATCCGCTAATTGCCAGATATATGCTTACCGCCCATGAATTATTTGATTTTGTTAAGATTTTGAAGCATGGTTAAAGGCCTATAATATCAGCAGTCATGGCCCGGGCTTCGCCATCGCTCATAAAGTATTGATCTAAAGTAGGTTGCTGAACAAAAGGTATTTTGTGCATCACTTTTTCAATTACGTCGGTCATTTCCAGGAAGCCGATCCGGTTTTTTAAAAAAGCATATACCACTATTTCATTGGCGGCATTTAACACACAGGGCAGGTTGCCCCCTTTTTCCAAAGCCTCAATGGCCAGGGCCAGGTTACGGAAAGTTTTAATATCCGGCTCCTCGAAATTCAGGGTGTTTATTTTTTTAAAGTCAAAACGCGGAAAGTTATTGGCTATCCTTTGCGGAAAAGCCATGGCATATTGAATAGGCAGCTTCATATCGGGCAGGCCCATCTGGGCTTTGATACTGCCATCCTCAAACTGCACCATACTGTGAATAATACTTTGCGGATGCACCACTACCTGTATCTGGTCGGGGGTTAGGTTAAACAGCCATTTCGCCTCTATCATTTCCAGGCCCTTGTTCATCAGGGTTGCCGAATCAATGGTGATCTTGGCGCCCATTGCCCAGTTTGGATGTTGTAAAGCATGTTCACGTTTTACATTTACCAGGTAATTGGGTTTACGTCCTAAGAACGGACCGCCGGATGCGGTTAAAATTATTTTTTCAATTTTATTTCTTCCCTCCCCTACCAGGCATTGGAAAATGGCAGAGTGCTCACTGTCCACCGGTATTACCGGCACACGGTGTTCAATGGCTTTTTGCATCACAATATCACCCGCCACTACTAATGTTTCCTTATTGGCCAGGCCAATGGGCTTGCCATTTTCAATGGCTTTTAAAGTAGGCTTTAAACCGGCATAACCTACAATGGCCGCGATCATCATATCATAATTATCCATAGCAGCTACTTCATCCAAAGCTGCTTCGCCGGCAAATACTTTTACATCAGTATTGGCCAGGGCCTGTTTTACTTTCTGGTATTTTGATTCATCGCCAATAACAATAATATTGGGATTAAAACGCAGGGCCTGTTGTATCAGCAGGTCTTCATTTTTATGGGCCGTTAATATTTCAGCCGAAAATTTATCAGGATTAGCCGCAATAACATCTAAACACTGGGTACCTATGGACCCTGTTGATCCGAATATGGCTATCCGTTTTATGAGTTGTTGTTCAGTCATTGTTAAAAATTCCAGAGGTTCAATAGTTCCAAAGGGTCAATAGTTCATAGTTAATAGTTCATGGCTCATAGCCAGGCTTCAAAAGGTTCAATGGACAATTCCTTGCTTTCGGTCTTTCCGACTTCCAGACGTTTTATCTTGCTGAATAACGAGCTGTAGTACAAGTGTGCGACGCAAGGGACGATGCCATTTGTACAAAAGCCCGGAGCATAAAAAACGCAGCGCTCATTGTCCACTGTCAATTTTCCATTGTCAATTTTTCTACTCCGCCCACTTTTCCAGTTCATTGGCAATTTTCCTGTCATTGCTTAAACGGGGTACTTTATTCTGTCCGCCCAGTTTACCGATCGATTTCATATAGTCGATAAAGGCATTCTTTTTAACCGCCGTCAGCTTTAAAGGCTGCAGTATATTACCGCTGATTAAATCATCGTAATATACATTCTTTTTACGAAGGTTCTGGTCTACCTTTTGCGCAAAGGCCTGCATATCGCCGGGTTTGTTCTCAAACTCAATGAACCACTCATGATAAGAGCGGCCCTCGCCTTCGCTCACAAAAGGTGCTACCGTAAATTCGGTGATCCGCACATTTTCTTCATCGGCAGCTTTTAATAAGCTGTGCTCCACTTCTTCGCCGATAACGTGTTCACCAAATGCCGATATATAATGCTTTATACGTCCTGTTACGACAATACGGTATGGGTTAGTGGATACAAACTTAACGGTATCGCCGATATTATACCCCCATAACCCGGCATTGCTGCTGATAATGATAGCATAGTTCTCACCCACTTTCACATCGGCCAGTGATAACCTGGTGGGGTTATCATTATGTATCTCGCTAACGGGAACAAATTCAAAGAAGATGCCGCTGTTGGTATTTAATAATAAGCCCTCTGCTTCCTGTGAATCCTGGAAGGCAAAGAACCCTTCCGAAGCCGGGTAGGTTTCAATACTGTCCAGTTTTTTGCCAATGCTCTGAAACAATTTGGCTTTATAAGGTTCAAAGTTCACGCCCCCATGTACCAGTACGGAGAAGTTAGGGAACACCTCACTGATGTTTTTACCGGTACGGCGCATGATCTCATCAAAGTACATCTGCATCCATGGTGGTATACCGCTGATGAGGGTCATGTTTTTATTGATGGTCTCATCTACTATTTTATTCAGCTTGGTTTCCCAATCCTCGATACAATTGGTTTCGTAACTGGGCAACTGGTTTTTGCGCAGGTAACGGGGCACATGGTGGTTTACAATACCGCTTAGGCGCCCGGTAGGAATATCGGCAATACGTTCCAGTACCGGCGAGCCGGACAAAAAGATCATATTTCCATCCGCAAAACGGGTATTACCGGTTTCGGCCATATAAGATAATAAGGCGTTGCGGGCCGAATTGATATGATTGGGAATAGAATCTTTGGTAATGGGAATATATTTGGTGCCGCTGGTAGTGCCCGAGGTTTTGGCAAAATAAGCGGGTACCCCTTTCCATAATATATTATGCTTGCCTTCCTTTATTAATTCTATATAAGGTTTGATCTGCTCGTAATCTTTAACGGCAACGGCTTGCTTAAATTCCTGGTAATTATGTACTTGAGCTAAATTAACATCTTTTCCGAACTGCGTATTGCGGCCAACTTTTAATAAAGTTTTCAGGATTGCTTCCTGATCATCCACGGCGGACAACATACCCTTTTTAATGGATTTATGTATGATGGCGGCAAGTGGTTTAGCCAGGAACGATTTGATTTTCATATACTTAACTACTTTTCAGTGAAAGCTCACCGGCTTTCCTTAATTTTGTATTAACGTTTAAACTGTTTGATTTGCTGCGAGTTACAACAATCAAGCCAGCCATTCCTGTACAGGCATAAGCAAAGATACAGGAAGCGTTTACATAAAATACCTAATTTAACTATTCAAAAGTTTAAACGATTATTGGTTAGTTGAAATTTTCCCCTTACCTTTGCCGTCCTAATTTTCAGACTATGTTAGCAGTAATTAAAGTTGCGGGTCAGCAATATAAAGTAGAAAAAGACCAAACATTATATGTACCACGTGTGGAAGGTAAAGCAGGTGATACATTAAACCTGGAGGTATTACTGGCGGATGCCGGTGGTAGCGTATCAGTTGGTTCTGCAGTAAGTGCAAAAGTAACTGCCGAGATCTTAGACCAGGTGAAAGGTGATACAGTAATAGCGTACAAACAAAAAAGAAGAAAAGGCTTTCACAAAAAGAAAGGCCACCGTACCGCTTATACTAAAATTAAAGTTACCAACATTGCTTAATTACGTTAAGTAATACTGGTCTGTTATTAGATAAAGAAAATTTAAGTCAGAAAAATAAAATTAATCTATCATGGCACATAAGAAAGGTGAAGGTAGTGTAAAGAATGGCCGCGACTCAAGAAGTAAACGTCTTGGTGTAAAAATCTTTGGTGGTCAGCCTGCTGTTACCGGTAATATCATCGTTCGTCAACGTGGTACTGTTTACCATCCTGGTAAGAACGTTGGTGTAGGTAAAGACTTTACGCTTTTTGCGTTAAACGATGGTGTTGTAGAGTTTAGAAAAGGCGCTAAAGACAGAACTTTTGTTTCTGTTCTTAACGTAGAGGCAACTGCTTAATACTTGCAGGTTAACTATTTTTTGTGAAAAAAATTTGGGTAGTATAAAATAATTATTATTTTTACTATTGATAACCCATTTACTAAACATTAAATTCACAAAAAATGGCAACTAAAAAAGCAGCTCCTAAGAAAGCAGCAAAAAAAGCGGCTCCTAAAAAAGCAGCAGCCCCTAAGAAAGCAGTAAAAAAAGCAGCTCCTAAAAAAGCAGCAAAAAAAGCGGCTCCTAAAAAAGCAGCTCCAAAGAAAGCAGCAAAAAAAGCAGCTCCTAAAAAAGCAGCGAAAAAAGCAGCTCCTAAAAAAGCAAAGAAATAATAAAAGATTTCTTTTAGAAAAAATAAGAAGCCTCCAAGTAATTGGAGGCTTTTTCATTCAGTGATCTATCCTGGTTTACTCCCACTACATCTTCTCATCTACATAAGAAATTTTATACACCACCAGGCAACGGTTAACATTTGTTGTGTACTCTTTGATCAGGTGGGTATAATAACGCCTGTACCCTTTGGCCGGAGCCTCCAGCGTTCCGTTATAAGTACCTCCCCCGGTTGATCGCAGATCAATCACAAAACTCCCGGGCGTTAAAGGTCCGTAAAACTGGTTCTTACTGATGCCGGATGACAAACCCGGATGAGAGTTGTTGTAATTAGACCCGATAGTGGTACACCCCGAAGCATTGGAGCCGGACGGGAAACTCAGGTTTTCTGTCCACCGGTAATAGATCTCATATTCGGCTACGGGATCTTCTATATCAGGATCCAGTAGGTCGTCGATCTTTTTTTTGATGCAGGACGACAACAACAGGGACACACAGAAAAATACAATACTTAATTTAAATGCTTTCATAAAATTGATGGTTAAACAGGTATTTTGATACCGAAAAATAATACCGGACCATAAATTTTGAAATACCGCCAAAGAGGTACAACACTCCCCTGCTTATTATGGTATAATAATATTGCAATAACTTCGTCACCTAATATTTCAGTAAACAATGATGGATAATGCCGCTATTGCCGATAATTTTTCGCTGTTATCAAAACTGATGGATATACATGGTGAGAATAGTTTTAAATCCAAGACTTATTCCATCGCCGCTTTTTATATTGAAAAACTACCGGAACAACTGGGCAATACCGATCGCAGTGCCTTCGCCCGTATCAAAGGCATTGGCGACAGCGTAGCAAAAAAGATCATTGAAATGCTGGATACCGGTGCTTTAACCGTGCTGAACGAAATAATAGCCGACACTCCCCCGGGCGTGATTGAACTGCTGAATATAAAAGGCATCGGCCCTAAAAAGATCCATACCATCTGGAAGGAAATGGGTATTGAAAGTATTGGTGAACTGCAGTATGCCTGTAATGAAAACCGCCTGACCCTGTATAAAGGTTTTGGTGCTACTACCCAGCAAAAGGTTTTAGAAGCCATTAATTTTTACCTGGCCAACCAGGGACATTTTTTATATGCCCAACTGCATCCTGTTTTTCCGCAGGTACAGCAATATTTACAACAATTATTCGGGGCCGGTAAAGTAGCGCTTACAGGTGCTTTTAAACGGCAGATGCCCACTATTGAAGAGATGGCTTTTGTGGTGAATGAAACGAACGATACCATTAAACCTAAATTCATATCGGCCTTTCCCCCGGATTTACTGGAAGAGACTGATAACAGTTTATTATACCAGCTAAAAAATGGCCTACGGTTAAGGCTGTATACGGGCACCACCCATTTTGCCCAACGTGTGTTTGACCATAGCGGATCACCGGAATTTGTTACCAGCTTTTACCAGGAGTTTCCTAACCTGGCAATTGATACTGCGAGTCCTGACGATACACAGTATTTTACTGCTGCAGGCATTGCCTATATACCACCCTGCCTGCGTGAAACAACGACTATTATCAAAACCGCAGCACAAAAGCAACTGCCGGTACTGATCCAGCCGGGCGATATCAAAGGCATCATACATAACCATAGTAACTGGAGCGATGGCACCAATACCATTGAAGAGATGGCACAGGCTTTAATTGCGCAGGGAAAAGAATACCTGGTGTTATCCGACCACTCCAAATCGGCTACCTATGCCAATGGCTTAACTGAGCAGCGTATAGCCGAGCAACATCGTTATATTGATGAGCTGAACAAAAAACTGGCGCCTTTTAAAATATATAAGAGTATTGAGTGCGATATATTAGGTACCGGGCAGTTGGATTACAGTAATGATGTATTATCCACGTTCGACCTGGTGATCGCTTCAGTACACAGTAACCTGCAAATGAATGAAGAGAAAGCCATGCAGCGTTTACTGACCGCTATACAAAACCCCTATACAACTATTTTAGGCCATATGACAGGCCGCTTATTATTAAGCCGCAATGGTTACCCGGTTGATCATAAAACCATTATTGACGCCTGCGCTGCGCATAACGTAGCCATTGAATTAAATGCCCACCCCCGCCGTTTGGATATTGACTGGCAATGGATACCTTATGCACTGGAAAAAAATGTGCTGATCTCTATTAATCCCGACGCACACTTTATTGAAGGGTTTAATGATGTAACCTATGGTGTACTGGCAGCGCAGAAGGGAGGTTTGACAAAAGAAAACAACCTGAGCAGTTTTTCATTGCAGCAGTTTGATGATTATGTACAACAGCGGAAAGCCGGGATCCGGTGATCATCGTTCATAATACACACACGCCATTCGCTTTCCTTACATGCTGCCATTAAATTAGCCGCCGGGTGTTTCTGTTCCTGCTATCTTTTGCCTACATTTAATGCAGAATAGTATTCACTTATGAGAAGATTTATTTTATCCGCCTTTGCTTCAGTATCTATTGTTTATTGTACAGCGCAAACAGATGATTCTTTAATGATCCGTAAAATTGCAAGCGAGATACTGGTCAATTCACAGGCATACGAAAACCTGCGTTACCTCACCAAACAAATCGGTCCGCGCTTGGCAGGCTCAGGCGGTATGGTAAAGTCTGAAAAATGGGGCTACCAGGCTTTTCAAAAAGCCGGAGCCGATAAGGTTTTCATGCAGGAATGTATGGTCCCATACTGGGTAAGAGGCGGTAAAGATGAAGCGTTTGTAACAGGTATTCAATCGGCTAAAGTAAAAGGACTGGCCGATGCCCGTATCACAAAAAAATCGCTGGATGTAATTGCATTAGGTAACAGTATAGGATCAGGACCTAAAGGCATTGCCGGAGAAGTAGTGGAAGTAAGTTCGTTTGAAGACCTTGAACAAAAAAAAGACCAGGTAAAAGGCAAAATAGTATTTTATAATTATCACTTTAAAAAGGATTTTGTAGAAACATTTGATGGTTACAGCGACGCCGTGAAATACCGCGGCGGCGGGCCCGGCAATGCGGCAAAATATGGCGCGGCGGGCGTTATCATCCGGAGCATCAGTCATGGTGAGAATAATCACCCGCATACCGGCGGCACCCGTTATGATTCGGCTTATCCCAAAATACCGGCAGTAGCTGTAGGCTTACAGGATGCTGACTGGTTAAGTAAGGAATTAGAAAGCAAAAAATTAAACATGACCATCAAAACCTACGGTTATTTTAAACCCGATACCATCGGGCATAATGTAATTGCCGAATGGAAAGGATCGGCTTTTCCTGATGAGATCATTACTGTAGGCGCCCATTTAGACAGCTGGGATAATTGCGAAGGTGCTCATGATGACGGGGCAGGTTGTATACAGACCATTGAAATTGTAAGAGCTTTTAAAGCGATCGGTTACCAGCCTAAAAGAACCATCCGTTTTGTTTTATTTGCCAATGAAGAAAACGGAGTAAGAGGTGGCAATAAATATGCGGCTGTAGCCAAAGAAAAAAATGAACAACATGTTTTTGCACTGGAAAGCGATGCCGGCGGCTTTACGCCAAGAGGATTCGGCTTTACGGCAAAGCCTGAAGTATTTGCCAAAATAAAATCATGGGAACACTTATTAAGGCCCTATGGCGGCGGCTATTTTGCGCCGGAAGGCAGTGGCGTGGATATTGCACCGCTTAACCGTACCCTGGGCACCACTATTGCCGGTTTAATGCCCGACTCACAACGTTATTTTGATTACCATCATGCCCGCAATGATGTGTTTGAAGCTGTTAATAAACGGGAACTGGACCTGGGCGCCGTAAATATGGCCGCCTTGATCTACCTGGTAGATAAATATGGGTTATAACAGGAACAGTTTAAGCTGGCTGCCATTCTAACTTAATGTAAGGCCTCTCCCATCCGTTTGGCAACTATTTCCTTATAGTTCCGCCCGATGGGCAACAGCTGGCCCTGTATCTCTATTTCTGTGGCATTGTAGGCCGTTACCATTTGCTTGGAAACAATGAATGACCGGTGAATACGTAAAAAGAATTCATTACCCAATTGCAATTCCAGTTCGTTCAACGACATTTTAATCAGGTAATTCTGTTCTCTGGTCACGATGTACACATACTCTTTCCGGCTTTCCACGTAAATAATTTTATTGAACTCTATCTTGACTTTCTTTTTATTGATGTTGACGAATATATAAGTTTTAGCCGGCTGGGTTTCTTCCTTAGCGCCCACCTCCACATACAAATGTGTCAGTTTGTTCACCGCCTGCATAAAACGGTTAAAGCTGACCGGTTTTAATAAGTAATCTACTACGTTTAACTCGTACCCATCCAAAGCATATTCCCGGTAAGCAGTAGTGAGAATAACTTTTGGCGGATGGTTGAGTGTTTTGATAAAGTCAAGCCCTTTGATCTTTGGCAAATGAATATCTAAAAAAATCACATCTATTTTTTCCCGCTGCAACATTTCCATGGCGTAAATAGCATCGGTTGCGATACCCGCCAGATGCAAAGAGGGGATTTCAGTGATATAACCCTGAATGATCTCTGCCGCCAATGGCTCATCCTCTACTATCAGGCAATTAATTTTCCGCATAGGTATCGAGGTTTATATGCAGTTTTACATGAAATATATTGTTATCATTATCAATTTCCAGGTTGTAGGACTGGTACATCAGTTCCAGTTGCCTGCGGGTATTGTTCAGGCCTATATTTTCAGTGATGACGGCCTGTGAAGAACCCGTTTCAAATGAGTTGCTGATCTCGAAAAAAAGGACTTTTTCTTTCAGTATAAAATCAATATGAATAAATGAATCGAAACGACTGCCGCTGGGGCCGTGCTTAAAGGCATTCTCCACCAGTGGCAACAGTAATAAGGGTGCGATGGTAACGGTATGATCATCCACTTGTTTGTTAAAGGCAATGGAGAGCCGGTCATAACGCAATTTTTCCAGTTCTATATAATCGTCCAGTATACGCATTTCCTCTTCAATGGTAATACTGGCTTTGTTAGACCGGTATAACATAAAGCTTAGCAGATCGGAAAGTTTCATGATCGCTTCCTCAGCCTTGTCCGATTTTTTCTTGGTCAATGCATATATATTATTCAGGGTATTGAATAAAAAATGCGGGTTCATCTGGTTGCGGAGCATTTTAAGTTCCGTTTCCAGCTTTTCCTTAATGAGCACCTTTTCCCTTTCCTTCATTTTAAGTTGCAGGCGAAACGATTTAATGGCAAACATCAATCCTGAGGTTGCCACAAAGTTGAAGAGGATGGACATGAACCGGCGGAACTCAAATGTTGGCGAAGGGGGAAACCTGCCATCGAATACCACCGGCAATATGATATAATAAAAAGAAAAGCGTACCAGGTATATACATCCTACCAGTACCACTAGCATCTCTGTTACATACCACAGAAGGGTATACCAGGGTTGTTTTTTCTGTGTCAGGCGTGGCCATATCCTGTAAGTAAAGTAATAAGCATAAAACAGCTCGGGCAGGCCTTCCAGCACCACGGCCTCAAAGGCAGCGATCATATACTGTATAGTGGTAAATCCCTCCAGGCTACCCTGTAACCATAAGTACTCTATCACTCCCCTGAAGAGAAAGTAACAACACCAAAAAGATATATGCAGTAAAAACCTTTTCACCGGCACAAAAATCGGGAAAGCGTATCATTTGAAGGCATATTCCGCAAAAGCCTGCCAAATTTTCAACCAACAGCCGGAATCCGTCAACCAATGCATCCTACCTATCAGGTATCCGGATATGGTCGTTTTTTAAGCTTTTGTTATCCGGTATAAGTCATTCGTTGAAAATATAAAAAAGCAGTTTATACACCATCTATTTTCGTCACATCACACGGTTATACCAATGCCAAAGCTGGTTTTGCCGGTCTCCATACCCTGATACCAGGCAAAACAGCAACCGAAGAAAACACTGCTTCATTATTTAAAACTAATTAACCAAATGAGAAAAAAATTACTCTTAGTGATATTCCTGTTTTTTACAGGGGGAATATTATTAGCACAAAAAACAATTACAGGAAAGGTTACCGATGAAAAAGGTGAGCCCATTTCCAATGCTTCTGTTACGGTAAAAGGTACGTCCAACGGTACTGTAACTGATGCTGCAGGGGCTTTTTCATTCACTATTACGGCCAATGCAAAAACCCTTGTTATTTCAGCTGTTGATTTTACCAGCCAGGAAGTAAGCATTGGCAATAACAATAGCTATGAAGTAAAACTGAAATTGCAGGATAAGTCTTTACAGGAAGTAGTGGTGGTAGGTTATGGTACACAACGTAAATTAGATAATGTAGGTTCTGTTTCCTCTATCAAAGGGGTGGAAATTGCGCAACGACCTATACAGAGTTTTGAAGCCGGCCTGGCCGGTAAAGCTACCGGGGTACAGATCACTTCACCCAATGGTTTATTGAATAACCCGCCGGTATTCAGGATCAGGGGAACCAACTCCATATCATTAAGCTCATACCCGCTGATCGTAATTGACGGTGTGCCCACGTATACCGGTGATGCCAGCGGTACCAATGCACCGGGCAATGCCCTGGCCAGTATTAACCCTAATGATATTGAAAGTATTGATATAGCCAAAGATGCCGCTGCTACGGCTATTTATGGCAGCCGTGCTGCAAATGGTGTAGTGTTTGTTACTACTAAAAAAGGTAAGGCGGGTAAAGCCAGGGTAAGTTATGACGGATGGCTGGGTTTTTCAAAGGCATTCCGTTTACCGGAATTACTGGATGCTTTCCAGTATGTGGAAGTAAAAAACCAGGCGGTGGCCAATAACCCTTCACAATTAGCCTCATTAGGCGCCAATCCGTTTAAACTGACCAATGATGCCAATGGCAACCCGATCAATACCAACTGGTACGACGAAGTGTATCGCTCTGCCTTATCCCATAATCATGCCCTGAATGTTTCCGGCGGTAATGATGCTACCAAGTACTATTTTGGTGTGGGTTATACCAACCAAGAGGGCATAGTAAAATCCAATAATTTTATCAGGCAGAATGTGTTGTTCAATGTTGACAGCAGGGTTAGCAAACTTATTTCTGTAGGTGGTAAAATTGCTTTCTCTAATGAAAAGAATAATATAGCCACATCTTCCGGTTCATTGAACGGGGAGGCATTTGGTATTGCCGGCCTGGGAAGAACCGCACTGGTTAATGCACCGAATATTGCTACTCATAAAGCCGACGGATCGTACAATATTGTTATCAGGGCTACCCCACCGGCATCCCCGGATTTTATTGGCGTGATGAATAACGCAGTACCACAGGTAGGCTTTTTTAACCCCGCTATATTATTGGATAAAAACCGCTCCAACAGCGAAAGCAATCATATACAGGCCAATGCCTTTATTCAATTAAACCTGCTGCAGGGCCTTGCTTTCCGCAGTGTGTATGGTATTGATTATTTAAATGTTGATAATGATCTTTTCTGGAATCCTTTACACGGCGATGGCCAGACCTATGGCGGATTTGCCAGTGCTACCTACAGTAAAAACAAAACCTGGTTATGGACCAATACCTTACAGTATGATAAACAGATCGGTAATCATAATATTGGCATTTTAGCCGGGCACGAACAACAAAGAAGAACAGGCAGGGGATTTGGTATCAACAGGCAAACCTTATCTGATCCTGTATTTACCGAGATCCAGGCCGGTTGGGTTACCAATAATACCGCAGGAATGGGATTCGGGGAGAACTACCTGACTTCCGTTTTTGGGAGGTTAACCTATGATTATGCAAAAAGATATTATATAGCCGCTACATTAAGACAGGATGAGTATTCAGGTTTAGGTAAAAAGAAAGGTGTATTCGGCGGAGGCTCCATTGGCTGGGAAGTAACGGAAGAAGGTTTCTGGAAAAAGATGAGTGCGTTGAACAGCCTGTTCAGTGGTTTAAGGATCAAAGCCAGTTATGGTACAGTGGGAAATATTGCAGGTATAGGCGATTATAGCCCTTATTCAACATATGGCAGCAGCCTGTACGGAGGCCTCCCCACCCTTTCTTTCTCCGGTGTTGGTAACCCTTCACTGGAATGGGAAACCAGTAAAAAACTGGATGTAGGCTTATCTTTTTCTTTACTGGATAAACGTATAGGCGCTGAAATTACTTATTTCAAAAATGATGTGGACAACCTCATCCTGAACGTTCCGCAGGCAGCGTCTACAGGTCTTGGTTCAGTGGCCGCCAATATCGGCTCTATGTATAACAAAGGCTGGGAGTTTGAATTGAATGCCACACCGGTGATGAAAAAAGATTTTTCCTGGAATACTTCTTTCAACCTGACCTTAAATAAAAATATGGTTACCTCCCTGGCCCCCGGCCTGGAAGAAATAACTTATTCCACCTCGGGCAGTGAGCTTACCAATAAAACCAAAGTGGGTTATCCTGTAGGTTACCTGTTTATGGTAAGGAACGGCGGTGTTGATCCGGCAACGGGCAGAAGAATAGTATTGAACTCAGAAGGCAAACAGGTCTTTTACCAGCATTATGCGCCTGCAGGTCAGTATACCTGGTCTTTTGCCGATGGTACAAAGTATGCGGGTCCTAATGGCGAAACCAGTGTTTCACAGGCAGCTGACGGTGTCATGTACGGCAATTCACAACCCAAACAATTTGGTGGTTGGACCAATACCTTACGGTACAAAAACTTTGATTTCTCTGCACTGGTTACCTACCAGGCCGGTTATTATATCTATTACGGATCAGGTGCCGGCTTACTGGACCAGCGTTTCTGGAATAACTCGACCGATGTATTAAAGAGCTGGAAGAAAGCAGGTGATATTACCGATGTTCCCAGGACCGTATATGGCGACAATGTTTCCAATGGCAGTGCACTCACCATGTCGGCCAATGTGCATAAAGGTGATTTTATTAAATTAAGAAACCTCTCTCTTGGTTATAGCTTACCCGAAAGTGTATTGAGCAAAGTAAAAATTAATACAGCCAGGCTGTATGTAAGTGGCCAGAACCTGGCTATATGGACAAAATACATTGGGCCTGATCCCGAAGTTTCTTCCAATGGTAACAGTGTGCAGGGCCAGGGTGTTGACCGTAATACCATTGGTAATGCCAGAACACTTACAGTAGGACTTAATGTAGGATTTTAAATTTCAAACACTCAAACTTCAGATCATGTCAAAAAAAATATTTTTCTTATCCTCTTTTGCCGCAGCATTACTGTTTACCCAGGGCTGCAGTAAGAAAAAAGAATACCTGAACCCTGTATTACAAACCGCTATTTCCGATGCTACGGCCTTTGATTCTCCTTTACGGGTGGAGAACCAGGTACGCTCTATGTATGCCGCACTGAAAGGTGGTCATTTTTACGGCGGAAGATTTATTGCTTATGGTGATATCAGGGGTGAGGACCTGGTAAATAACGGTTCTAACAATATTACTGCCTGGGATGTTTGGTTATTTAACCCCAATAATACAGCCACAAGCATAGAAGGATTATGGTCACGGGCCTACTCTACCATCAATCATTGTAACCTTTTCCTGGATGGTATGGCCGCCAAGGGCAATGCTACTGTGGGCGAAACACTAGCAAAGAATTATAATGGTGAAGCCAGGTTTATCCGTGCACTGGCATACTATAGCCTTTTACAGTTTTATGCACAACCTTATCTTGACGGACAAGGCGCCAAACCTGGATTGCCACTGCGCTTAACCGGTATAAAAGGTCCGGGCCAATCTGACCTGGCCAGGAGTACGGTTGCACAGGTTTATACACAAATATTAGACGACCTGAATTTTGCCGAGAATAACCTGCCCCTGGATTACGGCACTGCCACTACTGCCGCCTTAACCAGGACAACACGGGCACACAGGAATACCGCCATTGCCTTAAAAACAAGGGTGTATTTAAGTATGCAAAATTACCCGGCCGTTGTTACGGAAGCCAATAAGATCGTATCTGCCACTGCGCCGTTTAAAGCAAATACGGGTGTACAACATACTTTGAATCCTGATATTAAAGTAGTATTTAAAACACCTTTTACAGATATTGAATCTATCCTATCCATGCCTTTTTCTAACAACAGCGCTGATGTGGCCGGAACGCAGAACCAGTTAGCTACATATTATGCCGGTGAGTTTTATATAAAAGCCGATGGCATCATGGCTGATGCCGGATGGAAAGCTGGTGATGCCAGGAGAAGTTTCTTCACCGTATCAGGTGGAAAAACATTCCTGGGAGGAAAGTATACATTACCCTCGCCCTTCCTGGATTTTGCACCCGTGATCCGTTACTCCGAAGTATTATTGAATTTAGCCGAAGCCAGGGTGAGAACAACCAATAGCATTGATGCGCAGGCCGTTGCCCTTTTAAATGCCGTCAGGAACAGGTCCGACGCCACCACTACTTTTACCGCTGCCAGTTTTGCCACCTACACCGATTTATTAAACGCCATTTTAAAAGAAAGAAGGATCGAATTTCTGGGTGAAGGCCTTAGGAATAATGATATCATGCGCCTGGGGTTAAGCTTACCGGCCAGGACAAGTGCTGATTCTCCCATTCCACCCGGAGGTAACGGGTATATATGGCCCATTCCTAACAGTGAACTTTCATACAATAACCTGATGACTGATAATTAAACCACTCAAGGAGAGCAATGCTTCAGGGGGTGAAGCATTGCTCCTTCCTTGTTTCTTACATCCGTTCATACCTAAAAAAGTAACCAATATGAAGACAAACAAATTATCCCGTTTTATAGTTCTCCTGCTGGTGTTTGTACCGCTGTTATTCAGCCGTTGCTCAGATAAAGGAGATGATCTGCCTAAAGAAAAATCGTACAGGTTTACTATTACAGTGAATGGTGCTGTTGCATCAGACAGGGCGCAGTTCATGATCGTTGGAGGAAGTCCTGGCGGAGAAACAACTATGTGGAAAGTGAACGGCGTTACAAGGAATAACGAACAGGGAGTAGGCTTTAACACCGTTGACTTTGCAGGAAGCACAAAAACCTATGTAATAGAATCTGTCAAACCTTTAACCCATGCACAGGTTTCTGTGCAATTCATCAACTTTGATGCGCCCTTTACCTATAGTTATAAAGCAGAGGTAAACAATTCCGCAAAACACGATCAGAAAGATATTGTTGTTGCCGAAGGGGCACCTTTTTCAACAACCTACACCTATTAGTTTGGTTGCAATTTTTCTCATGTGTCATGTGTATGGGGGGCTTTTGCCCCCTTACACTTTTATAAAATTCGGTGCAAAAATCGGATACAGTTTTTTGTCCTCCTTTTACTTATATAACAAACTCCTTTAAACCTGCCAGGTGATGTTGTATTCCTTCCAATACTCCCGCAGCTATCCTGTTTTTAGCAAAGTAAATAGATTTGTATTTTTTCAGCTCTTCCAACTCAGGACTATAATTTGAAACTACTATGGCTTTTGTTTTTCCACTCAGCATATCCTTATCATTACCTCCATTGCCGGCTGTTATAATCTGGTGTAAAGGCTGGTTCCATTTATAACTCAGGTAACGGACAGCACTTCCCTTACTGGCCCTGAAGGGTAAGAGGTCAAGGAACTTATTATCGGTAAGTAATATTTTCGCCCTGAATTTGTTATCATCTAAAAACTTATAGAGGTCTGAAAGATCATTTTCATTAAAATAATCCTCCACATAATAACTCAGTTTAAAAGGCCATTGTGCATCTTCCTCCTGTAAACGAATACCCGGAAAACGTTTTAATGCTTCCAGCAACTCTTCCCTTTTCCACTGGTTATCAATATGACTTTCCCAGCCCTTATCCGGTATCAATTTATCAGTATAATATATTTCAGTTCCAGCCGAGCAGATCAGCATATCCGGAAAAGGCAGGTTATATTTTTCAATAGCCTGTTCGGTGATGATCCTGTTACGACCGCTGGCCAAACCAAATACCACCTGCGCCTGGTTGTCCCTTATCCATTTGGTAAAAGCTTCCAGCCCTTCGGTATCGGCTCCATCAACGAGTGTACCATCCAGGTCAGTGATCACGAATAGTCTGGCATTCGCCAGTTTTTTACCATACGCCGTTTTATTGACAAAGTTTAGCGCTGTATTATTTTTCTGACGGAACAGGTCATTGATGATCGTTATATATTTATCGGCGAAGGAGGTCCAGGAATATAATTCGGTAGCAGCTACTACTCCATTGCCGGAATATTTTTCCCAGAGTGCCTGGTCGGCAATAATTTTTTTCAACGCAGCAGCAATGGCTTCAGGATCTTCCACATCAACCAGTAAACCATTATCACATTGCTCCAGTATTTCTTTAGGTCCACCGGTAGGTGATGCAACCACCGGTAAGCCGCAGGCCGCTGCCTCAACAATGGTTAAACCAAAATTCTCACCCGGCGTGGCGTTGACAAATACGCCTTTTTTACGGGCAGCCAAACGGTATATTTCAGGCACATCCAGTTTGGGATCATTTTTTTTGGGTATGGCCATTTTGCCATAGAGATCATACTTATCCAGCAACAACAACAGGTTTGTCAGGATATCTTTTTCATCATCGGGCATTACCGCAATATCTTTTCTCACACCGGCAAAGATGGCCAGGTTAGCCATAGCCTGCAGCTCTTTATCCTGCCCGTAAGATTGAATAATGGTTTCAAAGTTTTTTCTTTTATCGGCCCGACCGATAGACAATATCAATGGCTTATTGGGATTAAATAAGAAACGTTCCATTTCTGAATTAACCTTATACAATGTCTGCTCCTGCTCTACCGACATGGTAAAGGAAGGCATATCCAACCTGTAAAACGGGTAAAAAATATCTGTACTTACACCCGGCGGAATGACATGAAATTTACCATACCGGTAATTATTATAACGTGTGTACTGGCTTTCAATAATATGCTGCGTGCTCGCCACAATGGCATCGGCTGTTTTCAGCACCATCTCTTCCACTTCAATACGTTTTTCCATATTGAATTTCTCATCGATCTTTTCTTCGGATAAACCTTCCTGTAACAGCAATTCTTTTTTATTGCGGCCCAGTGAATGACTGGTTGCCAGGAAAGGAATACCAAATATCTCGCTGATCTGGCTGGCCAGGTAATTACCATCGGCATAGTGACCATGTACTACATCGGGAACATCGGCATCGCGTTCAATAAAGTGGAGGGTTTTATCAATGAACTCATCAAGATGATCCCACAATGTTTCTTTTTTCCTGTACGTATTGCCACCACAACTGATCCGTATGATGCGGGCTTTATCATTCACCTTTTCTATTTCCTCTTCATACGAGGGAGCTACTCTCTTATCGCTGATCCTTCGGGTAAAGAGGTCAACCTTTCTTATCTGTGGATGTTTTGAAAGATTATCTAACATTTCCAGGAGGTATTTTACCTGTCCTCCTGTATCCGGATCTCTTCCAATTTCGGGTTCGTTAAATCTTATTAATCCATGGGGGCTGTATAACTGTACATAATATTCTTCCATCCCTTTCCTTTTTGTTAACTTCGTAAAGGTAACCAAAACTCTTCTGTATGAGGTCATATACTATTCATTAACTGAAAAAGAAGATTATGTATTCGGGTTCAGGTTTCAGCGATTGGGAGATCGGCGATATCACAGTTATCATACACAATGGTGTTTATCATTTATTTCATCTCATTATTCCTAATCACGATTATATCGCACATGCGGTTTCTGAAGATGGTATTTCATGGAAACGGGTGAATAATGCCTTGTTCGTAGGCCATCCCGGCGAATGGGATGATGATATGTTATGGACCATGCATGTGGTACAGGAAGAAGATATATTTGGCATGTATTATACCGGTCTTCAGCGTAAAGACCGTGGCGTTATTTCCCGGATAGGTTATGCTATATCAAATGATCTTATTGACTGGACAAAGATCAATAAGAAAGGCTACCCCATTCAACCCGACGATCATTATTACGAAGCATACGAAAAAAACCCGCGCAAATGGATCAGCTTCCGTGACCCCTATAAGTTTGAACATAAGGGCGAAAGTTATTTACTCATCGCAGCCCGCAGTGTAACGGGACCTGTATCCCGCAGGGGTTGTGTAGGCCTGGTTAAAATCACCAATGATATTATTGAATACCTCCCGCCTTTATTATATCCTTTGGTATATGATGATATTGAATGCCCCTGTGTATTTGAATTGAACAGCAGGTTCTATTTACTCGGTTCTATCAGGGAAGATATTAAAGTAAGGTACTGGTTTGCTCCTGAATTCATGGGTGAGTATCACTCTTTTCACGAAGATGTATTGTTGCCACCTGGCAATTATGCCGCAAGAGTAGTACAGGATGGAGATCATTTACTGGTGTATAATTTTTTCTATGCCTTTGGGGAGATCAATGCACTAAGGGTATTACCGCCGCCCAAACAGTTGAGTACTGATGACCGGGGACGTTTAATTTTAAAGAGTTATTACCGCTGGGATGAGATGATCATCAGATCATACAAACAACCCGAGTTTGACAACTTTATTCCCTTATTAAACAACCCGACCGCTTTTTTTACTGTAGAAGAAGAAAAGTTGTTTTGCGGATCAAGAAGCGGGTATGAGATCTTTTGTTTTCAAAAACCTTCGGACTCCTTTAAATGGGAAGGGATATTAACAGTGGAAGGGATGGGAAAACTGGGGCTTGTTTGCGATATGGATGAGGAAGGCAATGGTTATTTTATTTCCTTTGACATTACCCATGGCAGTACCAATATCAGGACCTGGGGTTTTAATCCAAAGGATAACCGTAATAATTTTATATTCAATAATATCCAGACGGCCTTTTTTAATATGACAACGACAGACTCGCTGCATTTTAGTCTGATCCGGTATGGCAATTATTTTGAGCTTTCGGTTAACGGTGTGGTAAAACTGACCCTTATGGATTATTCCTTTTCAGGAAAAGGTGTGGGCCTTTATTCCGCCTCATCAGTAATATCCCTGCAAAGTTCTTTACTACACAGTCTGCCTGACCCTGAAGAAGAGTATGTAAAGCCGGAAGAAACGCCCCTTTAATATTATTCAATAACAGGGACGGAAAGCCAGCTACACTTCCTCTTTTAACAGTGGCAGTTGTACAAAGAATGTGGTACCAACATTTTCTGTAGTGGTAAACCATATATCTCCATGCGCCTGCTCCACGATACCTTTACACATGGCAAGGCCCAGACCTGTGCCCGAGGTTTTAGTGGTAAAGTTGGGCGTGAAGATATTTGCCTGGAATTCCTTGGGAATACCGGCGCCGTTATCCGCAATGCTGATCAGTATAGCGGTTTCGCTGAGGCTTTCCGATATGGTAATGGTAGCATCTTCCTTCTGTCCAAGCGCATCAATCGCATTGATCATCAGGTTGGTAAACAGCCGGTTCATCTGTGTTCTGTCGGCCGCTATATATACCGGTTGCGGAACAGGTTTCCAGTGAATAGTAACAGCGTTGTTGGCACTGTGCAGGTCGATCTGTTTTTTTATTTTATCATGCACGTCAAACACTTCCACTTTTACATTGCCGATATTTGCGAACTGGGAGAAATCCGATGCGATTTTTGACAAGTGATCGATCTGCTCTACCAATGTATTCGCTACGTTCTGTGATAATTTCGCCACATCGGGGTGATTACTGTTAATAGCTTTTTGCAGGTATTGCAGGCTGAGTTTCATGGGAGTAAGCGGGTTTTTAATTTCATGCGCCACCTGCCTGGCCATTTCACGCCATGCCCCTTCTCTTTCCGATTTTGCCAGCGCTGTAGCGCTCTCATCCAGCTTGCCCACCATGGTATTGTATTCGCTTACCAGTTGTCCTATTTCATCGTTCCGCGGCCAGTCGATCTTTTCATTGTTCTTACTCAGGTTCACTTCTCGCATTTTCAAACTGATCAGGGAGAAGGAACGGGTGATCCTGTTGGTAATAATAAGCGCAATAACACCCGCAATTAAAAAGATAAAGGCATTTAAAATAATAATAGTGATCAGGAAGTTGGATATCTCCTGTTTCAGCTCCTGCTCCGAAGTAAAATAAGGGATGCCCAGGTAGGCATATACCAATCCATTCTGATCACGCACCGGCGCATACACACTCAGGTAAGAAAGACGGCCTATTTTTTCTTTCTGTACATGTTGTACATACCGCAATTTGCTTAAGTTATAAAACGCTACGGGATCAATTTTACTGCTCAATACGCCCTGTGTATACACTTCTTTTTGCGAGGATACTTTAAGATCGCCGCTGAGATCATATATATTCACATCCACCCCATGTATATCCGATACCTCCTCTAATATTTTCTCTACCCTTCCCTGCTCAGCTACCAGCGAATCTTTTTCATCAGCTTCCGCACCTGTCAACAGGTTAGCCCCGATACCCATTTCCTGCTGCATCTGGTTGAGCATGATATTCATGGTACGGCTCAGTTTATCACTGTTATTTTTTTCATACCGGTTAATGAAGAAGGAAATGGTGGCCACACCGATAACCACGAAAGAAAAAAGGCTGACAAAGATAAAAGTGTTATGTACCTGGTTACGTATGCTGACATAAAATACAGACCGCAGCTCCCTTACCTTATAGCCATATTTAAACAGTATGGATAACAGTTTTACAATAGCCACCAGTAACAGGAAGGCACAAAATAAGTAAGAGAATAAACTGATCGATTCAATGAGGGTATCGCGTTTACGCACCATCACCGCTACTTTTTCATTGCTGGCACGATACCATAATTCATCATAATCGCCATTAGGCCTGGTTACAAACTGGTCCTTAGGCACCTGGTCCTGCGACAACCAGGTAGGAAAAGGATACTTGCCCGTAGAGGTCATTAACCGGCCTGCATTATACACTGCATAGGAATAGATAGGCGAACTTTCGGGATCATTTTTCTTGAACTGCCGGAACAGTTCAGGAAAAAGCGCATCACTGCTGTATTTTTTAGGTATGGATACAAAAAAGAAAGAACCCATCCTGCTGCCAGCCGAATCCCTGATCACCCTTTCGGTTATATACGCATATTTATCAAAAGAGGTTTCGTAATAAAACAGGTCGCTGATACCTGTAGGACGTGACTGCACTTTAATGATGGTGCTCAGGTCATTATAGGTACTGGATTCGGTATTATTAACAGGATTATTAAGCGAGTCGTATACAAAAAGATTGGTGGTGAATTTATCGCGGTAACCGGAGTAACTGGAATTAATGATACTGTCCCTTATTTCACGGTTATCCGCCGAATCGGAAAAACGGTGAAAATTATGACTTAAAAAATCATTGTCCAGGTAAGCAATGGCAATGCTCATCAGGTTTTCACTGGACGGGTCATATTGCTCGGCAATTTTCTGGATATAGAATTTCCGCCTGGCCCATTCGGCATTTTTATTCTCATGTAACATGATCACCGAAATGGAGGTACAGAATACAAATATCCAGAAAAGGATGCCGGCTATATTAAAACGTATCCGGTATAATATGAGTCCGTCACGGCTTACCAGCCAAGTATAGCCAATAAGCCAGAGTAATACCGGTAAATAAAATAATACATCCTTATTGCTGGAGTTGAATGTCAGGTATATTAAGCCGGAAAAACCAATGGCCATGTAGATAAGAAAGGTACGGCCTTTGAATACCACGATCATTGCCCGGAATAACAACTGCGTAAAATAATAATAAGATAAGGAAAGATTGGCCAGCACCAGGAAGCCGAAGCCTGTATAAATGGTTAAACTGAAAAAATCGGTTACGTCAAAAGATATCTTGGAATCGGCTACAATACTGCGAATGGTGGCAGCAATAAAAAAAGTAGAGGCAATAAGCGAGGCCAGGCATATTATTCCTATGGCCCATGTCTTCCTTTTTTTCCACCCGGAGAAATTGATGGGGCGTTGCTGCAGCTTGAACCAGCTGTAAATAATGATCCAGGAAAAGATGGTAGTATTGATCAGCAGGTCGCCTAAAGAACGTTGAATAACATTTGAACCGTAAATAGCCGGGTCAAATAATTCATATTGCCTTAAATTAAAAAAATCGGGATACAGGTAACAGATGGCCCTTAAACCGATCAGCGTTATTGCCACTACACTGATACCTGCCCAGGGCGATCTTGCATTGGAAAGCCGGTCGGCATTTGCCTGCATGGCCAGCAATAATAAAAACAGGCCGCACAGCCTCAATAAAATTGTGATCCAGTTGGTCTTTAATATATTATCCGCTGCCTTTTTATCCAGGTAAAACAATGTTTTACCAGCTTCTGTTTTTACGGGGTAGTCAGTGGCTTTATCTGCAATAGCGATCCTGTTTTCGGCCGTAGCGTTAAAGGCAAACTCATGCGGTAAATAATCGGTCTGTATAAAAAAAGACGACCGCACCAATACCATACCGTATGCTGTTACCCCGGGCAGCGTCGGGACCGGCTTTTTAATAACATAATACTCCCCGTTGGTGAGCTTATAAAAATATTCGCCGTTCTCTTCGTCCAGTACTTCCTGGGGGGGTAATATTTTCTGGGTGCTCCAGTATAAGAGGTTGGGTTCATAAGGCGCTTCCTTGTACAGGAAAACACTGAGATTAGTATAGGCCGTTTCCTCAATATCCTTTAAATTATTGGTATGCAGGGCCAGTTTACGTAACAAGTTAGTATCACTCAGGAAGTGATCAAACCTTTTACTTTCTCTTTTTAAGTATTGCTCAGCCTGGGCAATATCACCGATAATAGCAGGTTTACTGAAATATATTTTCTCGGTAATAAAAGATGCGGCAAAAAATGCCAATGCCACTATTACCAATGTATACCTGGATAACATGTTGTTTTTGTTACGCGCCACCGGCCTTTTGTTTTTTTATTGTAGTCCATAATTCGTCCATCTCCTCCAGGCTCATCTCACTCAAAACTTTGCCCTTACCAGTTGCCAGCAGCTCCATCTTTGTAAATCGGTCAATAAACTTCCTATTGGTTAGTTCCAGCGCAGTTTCCGCATCCACCCGCAAAAACCGTGCATAATTGATCAGGGAGAACATTAAATCCCCAAATTCTGCTTCAATAGCCGCCTGATCACCGGCTGTAATCGCTTCCTGCATCTCCCCTATCTCCTCTTCTACCTTCTCCCAAACCTGCTCCTTCTCTTCCCACTCAAAGCCTACCTGGCGGGCTTTTTCCTGTAAACGGATGGCTTTTACCGTGGCCGGTAAGCTGGCCGGCACCCCGCCCAGTACTGATTTTTTCCCTTCCTGCAGTTTGATCTTTTCCCAGTTTTTCTTTACATCCTCCTCGTTCTCCACTTTTACATCCCCGTAAATATGCGGATGCCTCCGGATCAGTTTTTCGCAAACCCCGTCAATCACCTCATCAATGGTGAACTTATTCTGTTCAGCCCCTATTTTGGCATAAAAAACAATATGTAACAGGATATCTCCCAGCTCCTCTTTTATCCCCTGCCAGTCATTGTTGGTAATGGCATCTGCCAGTTCATAGGTTTCTTCAATGGTCAGGCTGCGCAGGGTTTGTTCGGTCTGTTTCCTGTCCCAGGGACATTTCTCCCGCAATTCGTCCATAATTGTGAGTAATCGTTGTAAACCGTTTTTGCTGGTAGTTTGCATAATGTATTTGCTTAAAAAGGTAGTCCCCGGATAAGATATAAAATGCCGTACAGAACTATTTATAAAATAATAGTACAAATATACACGACCCGGGCGCTTTTTACGTTTACTGCATAAATGATATAAATTTGCCAATTAAACCCCTGTTCATGAAGTATTTGTTTTTGTTTATTGTGTTCCTTTATCAGCAAAATACCTTTGGCCAGTATTATTATCGTGACATTGTTACCACAGGGGAAAATAATGTGGCCATAGCTTCACTGTTCAACAATAAAGTCACCAATATCACCGCTACGGAGTACAATAACCGGGGGCAAAAAAACACCGATTTTAATGATTGGCAGGATATTAACCACCGCGACCGTATCATCAGGCAAACCACCCGTGACCGCCTGACCAAAACAACCGTTTATACCCGTGTGGATGAACAATTCCGTGTTGTAGATATTGCCGATACGTCGGGGGGAATTATCAATAATATACAATACAGGTACAATAATAAAAACCAGGTTACTGCTATTACCAAACATATATTTGAACCCGCCCTCAACACCAACCAGACCGAAGTATTTACCTGGGAATATGCCAGCGATGGTTTACCGCTGACCATGAAACGTATTATCAATAAAACCGATACAACCGAATACAGGTTTGCCCGTGACGAACAGGGCAATATAGGCGAAGAAAGACAATACCGCCTGAACCTCCCTTTTGGCCAGCCGCTGTATTATTATTATGATGATAAAAACCGTTTAACCGATATTGTACGATACAATACCCGTATTAAAATGCTGATGCCCGAACTGATGTTTGAATACGATGAAAACAACCGGGTAATTCAAAAAACGCAGGTGGTAAGCAGTGTGACTAGGGATTATATTATCTGGCGTTATATATTTAATAATGCCGGCCTGAAAACAAAAGAAGTATTGTTTGATAAGAACAAAGACCAGACAGGCCGTATTGATTACCAGTACCAGTTTGCGGAATAATGGTCATGTTACCGGCCGCAGTACCTGATGCTCCCTGGCGGGAGCCTGGTTGTGCTAAGTCTCAATAGTATTGTTGCGGGCCGCATACTTGTACTGCATAGCATCCATCAGTATGAAAAGGCCGGAAACCGGAAAGACAAGAACGGTTCTTTGAACCTTGAACCTCTTTAACTTCTTGAACCTTTTGAACCCCGGGAACTCCTGGAACCGGTTAACCTTTGTTAATTAAAAGGTCAGTTTTTCGTCATTGTTGGTAAACGGTTATGTTGTTTGTACAAGCACTATTACCTTCGGTAAATTATAAAGTTGCCCGGTCAAAGTTTTCCATAACCGCTCAACCACTGTTATTTTAAATTTAACAATTAATACGTTCCCTGTAAAACTATGCCTGTTAACTTCACGCCTTATTATACCAAAATCATGAGCAGATCATTAGTTCTTTTGCTTTTACTGGGCATCAGCTTCCATATCCAGGCCCAGCAAAAGTTCACCATCAGTGGTACCATCACCTCCAAAGGAAAAGGTGAAACGATCATCGGGGCTTCTATCATAGCCGGTCAATTCGGTACCAACAGTAACGAATATGGTTTTTACTCCCTCACCCTGCCCGAAGGAAAATACAAGGTCATTTTTTCGGCTGTAGGTTTACAATCGCAGGAAAAAGAAATAACCCTTACCCGGGACCAGAAACTGAACATAGCCCTGGATGATGAAGTAAAAGACCTGGAAGATGTAGTAGTAACCGCTACCAGCCGGGGCCGCAGCCTTACCAATGCCCAGATGGGTGTGGAGAGGTTGTCTACCAAGGAAATTAAAAACATCCCGGTATTATTCGGGGAAAGGGACATTTTAAAAACGGTACAGTTATTACCCGGTATCAAATCGGCCGGCGATGGTAACAGCGGCTTCTTTGTCCGTGGTGGCGCAGCCGATCAAAACCTGATATTACTGGACGAAGCGCCGGTTTACAACGCATCCCACCTGCTGGGCTTTTTCTCTACTTTCAATTCAGATGCCATTAAAGATATGACGGTGTACAAAGGAGCCATGCCTGCGCAGTATGGCGGACGCCTGTCGTCTGTATTAGATATTAAGATGAACGATGGTAATAACCAGGATTATAATGTAAGCGGCGGACTGGGTTTAATATCTGCCAAACTAAATGTGGAAGGTCCCTTGCAAAAAGATAAATCTTCTTTTTTGCTGACCGGCAGAAGAACCTATGCCGATATGTTCTTAAAGCTGTCCAGTGATTCCAATATCAATAACAACAAATTGTTCTTCTACGACTTTAACGCCAAGTTAAACTACCAGTTGGGCGAAAAGGACAAGATATACCTTTCCGGTTACTTTGGTAAAGACGTATTAGGCGTAGGTGAAACCTTCGGGCTGGATTGGGGTAATACAACTGCTACCTTACGCTGGAACCATATTTACAATAACAAACTTTTCTCCAACACCTCCGTTATATACAGTAACTACAACTACAATATTAATATCAGGAGCGGTGCCAACAAGTTTGATATTTTTTCGCAGATCAGGGACTGGAACCTGAAACATGAGTTCCAGTGGTTTGCCGGCAATAAAAACAATGTACGGATAGGCCTCAATACTATCTTCCACAATATCCTGCCGGGCAGGGTAACGGCTGATGCCAATTCTGGCATCAACTCCTCTTCTTTACAAAAAAGATATTCCTGGGAAAATGCCCTGTACATAACTGATACCTGGAAGATGACGCCCAAATTAAATGTAACCTATGGCCTGCGTATGTCGGCATTCAGTATTTTGGGCAAAGGAGATTTTTACAATATAGATGCCGATGGCAAAGTGACCGATACACTTAGTTATGGCCGTGGCGAATTTGTAAAAACCTATTATAATCCCGAACCACGTGTAGCCTTCAGTTATATCCTTAATCCGCGTACTTCCGTAAAAGCCTCTTATGTACGTAATACGCAAAGCTTACACCTTATTTCCAACTCCACTTCCTCCAATCCAACGGACAAGTGGATCGCCAGTACGAATATTATCAAACCAGAAATATCCGACCAGGTATCAGTGGGGTATTACCAGGACCTGATCAAGGGCCAACTGGAACTTACGGTGGAAGCCTACTATAAAGACATGAAAAACCAGATCGATTACCGTGACGGTGCCGATGTATTCAGTAACAGCGATGCCATTGAATCGCAATTGCTGTTTGGTAAAGGACGTGCTTATGGTTTAGAATGGTTATTGAAAAAAACCAGCGGTAAGTTTACCGGCTGGTTAAGCTATACCTTATCCAAAACAGAAAAAAATATCCCGGGTATCAACAATAACGAATGGTATAATGCCCGCCAGGACCGCACGCATGATGTAGCCATTGTAGGCTCTTACCAGCTCAATAAAAAATGGGTACTATCTGCTACCTGGGTATATTATACCGGTGATGCGGTTACCTTCCCTGCCGGTAAATACCGCATCAATGATCAAACCATATTTTATTACACCGAACGTAATGGTTACCGCATGCCGGATTACCACCGTTTGGATATCGGTGCTACCTGGACATTGAAAGCCAAAAAGAACAGGTTATCTGAACTTAGCTTTAGCCTGTTCAATGCCTATGGCAGGGAGAATGCCTATACCATTAATTTCAGGGATAACGAGAACGATCCTACCAAAACGGAGGCCGTGCAATATGCCCTGTTCAAGTTCATTCCTTCCATTTCTTACAACTTCAAATTCTAGTACCATGAGCCTGTATAACGCTACAACAATAATCAGAAAGCCATGGATCTATCTCCTGGCAATGGTCAGTATTGCTTCTTTTACCTCCTGTGAAAAAGTGATCGATCTTAATTTAAACACCGCTGAAAAAAAATACGTTATTGAAGCCAATCTCACCAATAAGGCCGGCGGCTGCGTGGTCTTACTATCGCAAACCAAAGATTTTGACGAGGATAACACTTTCCCCGGAATCAGCGGTGCCACCATTACCATCACTACCAACGGTACTACCGTTACACCTTTAACAGAGACAAGTACACCCGGTCAATACACCGCCCCGGCGCTGATAGGGGCAACCGGCAATAACTACGAACTTAAAGTAACGGTAGCCGGCCAAACCTTTACAGCGAATAGCACGATGGCGCAGCCGGTTTTAATAGATACCATCTTTGCAAAAGATGAAACGCTGTTCGGTGAAACAAGAAAGATCGTGACCGTAGTACATCCGGATCCTGTAGGCCTGGGTAATAATTACCGGTATATACAATATTTTAATGGGAATAAGATCAGTGGTAACCTGATACGGAATGATGACTATAGTGATGGTAGAATCACCGAATCCAGCCTGTTTTATTTCAGCGATGATGGAGATGAAGATGCACCAGAATTAAAAAGCGGTGACCATGTACGGGTAGAAATGCTGAGCATCACCCCCGATATATATAAATACTGGTTTAGTCTTGATCGCAGTGCTACCGGCGGCAGTGGCCAGGCCACACCGGCAAACCCGGTAACCAATATCAAAGGCGGCGCATTGGGTTATTTCAGTGTACATGGTATTGATACAAAAACAATGATCGTTCCTTAATATTCAGGCCTGGTACTAACCGGCAAAAACTATTATTAAAAAAGGCTTATACATGGTATAAGCCTTTTTTAATGTTGTACTACGGCCTGTTTCCTCTTCCGCCGCCACTGTTACCACCGCCACCGCGATTACCTCCACCCGGCCTCATGCCCTCTCCCCTTCTGCCGGGGTTATTGCCATTTCCGCTACCGGTAAATTTCTGTATTCGGAAATTCAGCGTCAGCAAAAAGTAACGGGCCAGGCGATTGGTACGGCTATCGGTAGTAATATCGCCGTTGATGGTGCGGCGGATATCGGCATTCTCATTTAACAGGTCAAATGCCTGGAAACGGATGGCCGCCATTTGCCGTTTAAGAAAACGGTATTCTGCCGAAAGGTTAATGATTAACGGATTGGCATTGACGTTCCCCTGTAAACCAAAGTTCATCATCTTGGAAACATCGTACCCGAATATCCATTGTTTTTTAATATAGTTTTTGCCACTTAATCCCAACTGTAAAGTTTCGTTATCGCTCACCCTTTTACCCCCGGTATCATAACGGGTAATGATCTGCTGAAAAGAGTAGCTTACATTCGCAGCAACGTCAATAATGCCTTCCAGGTCTAAACGAAAACTGGTCCGGGGCGATAAACGCCAGGTATTACCGTTATTACGCATGCCATCTACAAATGTGATATTGTTACTAAAATTACCATTTACACCCAGGGTTACCGAATATTTCCTGTTATTAAATGGTTTGGTATAACCAGCATTACCGCCCAGGTTATAAAAGCCATTGGTATTGATATAAGAAGTAGTACGTCCCGTACCCACTTTATTGTTTACCCTGCTGGATACAATTTTATCCTGGGTCTGGTCAAAATTCAGGTTGGCAAAAAGTGAGGTACCCGCCTTGTTATCAAACTTATTATAGTTTAAACCGAACCGGGAAGTAAACTCGGCCTGGAGATTGGGGTTACCTACCGATACATTGTTTAAATTGGAACTATCGTATACAGGTTGCAGCTGGTTAAAACCCGGTTCACGGCTCGATCCGTCATAAGTTACCGTTAAGCTGTGGCTGCGTGCAAAGTTATAAACAAACCTGGCCGTGGGTATCCAGTTCAGGTTTTTATAACTGGTAGCAATATCCTTACCTACCGACTGACCGGTCAATATACTCGGCTGCACTACCAGCCCCACAGTATAATTATATTTTGTTTCCCTGCCTTTAAAATTAATACCGGCACGATGCGTGGTAAATTTATAATCGAAATAATTGGTCTGCGCAATATTCGTAGTGGCTTCATTGGTAAAAGGATCAATATCATCTACCTCCCGTACATTCTCGGTATTGGATTGATTCCAGCGGTAGCTCAGCTCCAAGAACATGGTTTTACGCTTATTAACCGGTTCGTTGTATGACAGGTTGATATTGGTAGTGGTGTTCTTATTTTCTGTAAAGATGCGTTGTGACTGGAGCGTATCCATCTGCCTGATGATATTGCCGCTGGAATCATAATCGATATTATGATAGTCATTCAGGCTTTCCCTGTTCTGTTCACTGTAAGAAATATTAACCCCGGTTGAAATATTAATACTGCGACCTTTTTTACGAAAAGCGTGATGGTACATTATATTACCACCGCCGTTTGGTGCAGTAGAGTTGCCGGAGGACTGGAATATATTATCGGTATGGTAAAGCGTTCTCCTGATCTGGGAAGTACCTGCACTTTCCGAGGAGGAGTTTGACAATGATAAATAGGGAGTGAATTTAAAATAATTCGCAGAATCCATACGGTATTCTATATCCGCTGTTATACGGTGGTTGTAACTGGAATTATGACTCCTGTTCTGGCTGTTCGTGGTAATGACATTAGAGGGGTTCAGATCCTGCCTGTACGAACTGCTTTCCGCATTCAGGTGCCGGGCCGAAAAACTATAACTTCCGTTGATCGTAACTTTTTTACCAATATTGCTCCGGTAATTCAACCCTGCCGACTGTGATAACGTAATACCATTGCCGCCACCACCGCCACGGCTCTCATTCCCGAAGTTATTACCACCGCGGTTACCGCCACCACGGCCACCTCCATTAAAATTAAACAGGTCGGCATTGGTATTGTTAACCGAACCCAGGAAATTGATCTGGGTTTCATCACGGAATAAGTTGGCCGAAATGCCGGAACCAAAACGTCCCTTATCCCCGGCCGAAGCACTGGCATTACCAAAAAAACCACGGTTCTTATTCTTCTGGATATTGATATTAATTATTTTTTCTGGTTCACCGGTTTTGATCCCGGTAAGATTGGCCTCATCGCCATAATCATCAATGATCTGTATATTCTCAATAATATCAGCAGGTAAATTCTTAGTGGCGGTTTGTACATCACCGCCAAAGAAATCTTTTCCGTTCACCCGTACCCTGGACACCGGTTTTCCCTGGGCCGTAATGGCACCATCTTTGCCTACTTCCAGGCCGGGCATTTTTTTAATCGCGTCCTCTACCGGTGCGCCTTCTTCTACTTTATAGGCCCTGGCATTGTATTCAATAGTATCTTCCTTTACTACTATGGGCTGTACGGAAGTCACTTCCACACCGGGCAGTAACGCCACATCTGTTTCCATTAACACAGAGTCCAGCCTGATACCGTCTGTGCCAATAGGTATAGTGTTCACTCTTTTTGTATAAGGAATATACCCCACCAGGCTGATCGTAATATCAACCGGGAATAATGGCGTAATACTCAATGCAAACTTTCCGTCTTTATCGGTAAACGCGAAAACACTATCCTTCGCATTCATCGCTTTGATAGTAGCACCGGAAAGTTTAGTACCGGCTGAATCAATGGCTATTCCCGTTATGTCTACCTTTTTTTGAGCAAAGAGGGTGAGGGATAACAGGAGGAAAGGCAGTATGAGTAGTTTGGTGGCTGACAAAATGTAGATTTTGAGTATTAGAAGCTGTTTATAAAAAATCCTTTCACAGGGACGGTTTAATTGCTAAAAAGTTTAAAAAGCGGGCTAAAATATGGCTATCCCTGAAGCCAGAAACCTTATTCACCGACACAACACTAACAGTTGGTAGCGTCCTGCACCTATTTTAAACTTCCCCTTTTCCCTTAAAATGTTAACGGTTTGCAAAAACAATCATCCTAATTGCATTTTCATTAACTTTACCCTACCAATTTAGTAGACTAATAAAATTTTATACGATGCAGCTTCTTCCCATTGACAGTATCTCGGGGATCAACAAAAAAGATTTTACCGAGCAGTATGTTAAGACCGGAACACCTGTTATTATAAAGGACTTTTTAAAAGACAGCCCGGCTTTACAATTATGGAACTATGATTATTTTAAAGAGCAGGCAGGCGACCTGATCGTATCGGTACATGGTCATGAAAATGCCCACCCCGATAAGGTCGTCAGTCAGGCGGCTAAAAAGATGAAGTTTTCGGAATACCTGGATTATATACAGGCGGGCCCCACAGAAGCCAGGTTATTTCTTTTTAACCTGTTAACCGAAAGACCGGAATTCAAAAAACAGCTGGTCATTAACAGGGTTACCAGTAATATTTTATCATCACTACCCTTTATGTTCTTTGGAGGTGAGGGATCCAGCACCCGTTATCATTTTGATATCGATATCAGCCATGTATTTCTATCCCAATTTGAAGGGGCTAAAAAAGTATGGCTGTTCCCGCCGGAACAATCGGACCTTTTATACAAACTTCCTTATAACTTTCACGGCATTGCCGATCTGAAAAATCCGGATTACGAAAAATTTCCGGCGTTAAAGTATTTGCACGGCTGGGAGTGTACCTTACATTTTGGTGATACCCTGTTTATGCCGGCTCATTACTGGCATTATATTCAATACGAAACACAGGGCTATTCAGTCAGCCACCGTGCTTTATCAAACTCTTATATACAGCGTTTACAGGGAGCACGTAATTTATTTATCACACGACGATTTGATAACCTGATGCGTATCTGGCGTAAGGATAAATGGTTCAATTATAAAAAACAGATCGCCATCAACCGTGCCGAAAAGGCGATCAAGAAGTTTGAGCATTGAGAAGCGCTATAAACAATATGAGCTGACCGGTAAACCGGCCAGCTCATTCTTACTCCCACATTCATCGTTCACTGTCACTCCATCCTACGCTACACTTTTTCCGACGATGTTTCATTTCTGAACACCACCGTATTGTCAAACACATCTATCAATACAGGATGGGTTCTGTCCACATCACCTGCCAGTATTTTTTTACTCAGGCCATTTACAATTTCTTTCTGGATCAGTCTTTTTAAAGGCCTGGCCCCGAATTGCGGATCAAATCCCTGCTCCGCTAAAAACTCCAGTGCATAATCACTAAACTCAAGCTGTATACCGTTTTTAGCTACCAGGTCACTTAACTGCCGTAATTGTATTTTTACAATAGCCTCAATTTGTTTTTTCCGTAAAGGCTGGAACATGATAATATCATCAACCCTGTTTAAGAACTCAGGACGAATGGTTTGACGCAATAAATTCATTACATCAGATTTTGCTTTTTCTGCTGCGTCTTCCAGGTTGGCATCACTTACACCATCAAAAGCATCGGATATCAAATGACTACCGATATTACTGGTCATGATGATGATGGTATTTTTAAAGTTCACCACACGGCCTTTATTATCAGTTAAACGGCCGTCATCCAACACCTGCAGTAATACATTCCATACATCCGGGTGTGCTTTCTCAATCTCATCCAGCAACACTACGCTATAGGGTTTACGTCTTACAGCTTCGGTTAATTGTCCACCTTCATCATAACCCACATATCCCGGAGGCGCACCCACCAAACGGCTTACCGTATGTTTTTCCTGGTATTCACTCATGTCAATACGGGTCATCATACTTTCGTCGTTGAACAGGTATTCAGCCAGGGCTTTGGCCAGTTCGGTTTTACCCACACCGGTAGTTCCCAAAAAGATGAACGAACCAATAGGTTTACGCGGATCATGCAGGCCCGCACGGCTACGGCGGATAGCATCGGCCAATGCCGTAATAGCTTCATCCTGCCCTACTACACGTTCATGCAGGTGAGCTTCCAGGTGTAACAGTTTTTCCTTATCGCTTTGTAACATTTTTGTTACAGGTATACCCGTTGCCTTGCCTACACTTTCTGCAATATCCTCTGCATCTACTTCTTCTTTCAGTAGCCTTTTTTCGCTGATATCGTTCAGTCGCTGTGTTTCTGCAGTAATTAACTGCTCCTGTTCTTTTACTTTACCATACCTGATCTCCGCAACTTTTCCGTAATCACCTTCCCTCTCCGCTTTCTCCGCTTCCAGTTTTAATTGTTCGATGCTGGCTTTGGCATTCTGTATTTTATCCACGATCTCTTTTTCTTCAGCCCATTTGGCTTTGAATGTATCGCGCTGTACAGAGAGGTTAGCGATATCGGTATTCAACTGTTTTAATTTCGCTTCATCGTTCTCCCGTTTGATAGCTTCCCGTTCAATTTCCAGTTGACGGATCTGCCTTTCCAGGGTATCCAGCTCTTCCGGCATACTGTTCATTTCCAGCCTGAGCTTTGCTGCACTTTCATCTATCAGGTCAATTGCTTTATCCGGTAAAAAACGATCGGTAATATACCGGTCAGATAATTCAACTGCCGCAATAATAGCTTCATCTTTAATGCGCACGTGGTGGTGTGTTTCGTATTTATCTTTCAGGCCACGTAAAATAGAAATAGCATCTTCCACTGAAGGCTCATCAATCAATACGCGTTGAAAACGCCGCTCCAGGGCCTTATCTTTTTCAAAGAATTTCTGGTACTCATTTAAAGTTGTGGCACCTACAGCCCTTAACTCACCACGGGCCAGGGCTGGTTTTAAAATATTGGCCGCATCCATAGCACCTTCACCACCACCGGCGCCCACCAGGGTATGGATCTCATCGATAAACAAAATAATTTCGCCGTCACTGCCGGTCACTTCTTTTACTACAGCTTTCAACCTTTCTTCAAATTCACCTTTATATTTTGCACCGGCTATCAATAATCCCATATCCAGTGCATAGATAATTTTTGACTTCAGGTTCTCCGGTACATCACCATTTACAATACGGTGTGCTATACCTTCGGCAATAGCGGTTTTACCTACACCGGGTTCACCAACCAGGATAGGGTTATTTTTCGTACGGCGTGATAATATATGCAGGGTACGGCGGATCTCTTCGTCACGGCCGATAACAGGGTCCAGTTTACCTTGTCTTGCCAGTTCATTTAAGTTCTTGGCATATTTATTCAAGGCATTAAACTCCTGCGACTGGGTTTGCGAAGTAACCGTCTCTCCCTTTCGCAGGTCTTTAATCGCTGTTACCAAACCCGATTCGGTCAGGCCTGCTTCCTTTAATAATTTGGCAGCATTGTCATTTCCCTGCACAATGGCCAACAGTATATGCTCGGGGGTTACAAATTCATCATTGAATTGTTTCACCACGGCACCGGCACGCAATACCACATTATTGGCATCACGGCTGATCTGCTGAGCGGCATCACCCGAGGTTTTGGGTAACCGGGCAATACTGTCATCTAACTTACTATCCAGTAAGTTAATGGTAACATTGTTCTTTTTTAATAAATAGTCAACCGGCGAATCCTGTTGCTCCAGTAATGCTTTTAATATATGCTCTGTTTCAATATTAGGAGCTTGTGCATTAAAAGCAATTTGCTGCGCCTGTTGAAACGCTTCGGCTGCTTTGATGGTAAAATTTCCTAAGTTCATATTTTAATTTTTATTGTAGTTGGATAGTTTATTTATTACAGCATTTTTAATGCCTGATTTTCTTATTCAATTTTCCTGCTTACAGGTCACTCTTCAACAAAATCCTTCATACCGGTTCAATAACATTGCCTGTAAAACATACCCGCTATATTAATTAACAGGTCATGGTGATGAATATTAGCTTTTTAATATTATTTTAGTTGCCTGCCGGTAAGCAGGTTTTCTTTACTGGTACAGGTATATCAAATCACAATCCATATCAAAAAACAAGCAACTATGTCATATAAATTTCAATTTAACTGCCTGAAATTCAGTTTTATCGGAGCATTCCTGCTATTATTTCAGTTGGTAAACGCCCAATCGTTTAATGATAGTGAATTAAGCAGCCTGCTTACATCAAAACAAAAACAACTGGGTGGTAATTTTGTTGCTGTTATCACCAATGCCGATACCAGTATTTATAAAAAAGAAGCGGGTGATGTACATAGTACCAAAACCGTTTTGCCCATAGGTGACTGCAGCCAGCTGATAACCGCCATGCTGGTGATGAAATTTGTGGAGGAAGGAAAAATATCCCTGGATGATAAAATAGCCACTTATATCCCTTCTTTTGCCCGTTACAATAAGAATTATATTACCATCCGTCACTGTTTATCACATTATACAGGCATTAAACAGGAAAAAGCCGGCTCCCGTTATGCTAAAAAATTTAAGTCGCTGGAAGAACTGGCCGATCATTTTGCTTCGAGAGAGATTGATTATAATGCAGGCGAGGCTTTCAGTTATGGCCTGGCCGGGCCCAATATTGCGGGGAGAGTACTGGAAGTAGTAGGTAAACGAAAGTTTGAAGTACTGGTGAAGCAATATTTGCTGTCGCCGCTGGGTATGCGCCGCACCAACTTCAATAATACCGACTTTTCGGCCGTAAGACCGGCAGATGGCGCTAACAGCAGTGCGGAAGATATGGCCATCCTGGTACGTGTATTACTCAATAAAGGAACGTATAAAGGCAAACAGGTATTGAGCAGTGAATCGGTAGACGAACTGTTTAAAATCCACACTACCAGTGGCGTAATTAAAACTGCCTCCAGGTTAACAGAAGGCATGCCCTATACTTTAGCCGGATGGGGCAATACCACTACCAATGACAGTGCCGCATCCATCAGTTTATTTGATTTTGAGGGCAATACCCTTACTATTGACATGTGTAAACAATACGGTTATGTGAGCCTTGTAAAAGAGCCACAACGCCTGGAAGGCGCTATAGTAACAAAAGAGATCAAAGCGATCACGGATAAGGAGTTTAAATCGCAATGTCCTTAAAAAGCTTTTTTCTCCTCCTCGTCTTTTACCAATACGATCCTTGTTCTGTCGGCCTGGTACACCGACTGATAAAAACTGACAAGTTCATTATAGGTTGCAGCCGGGTATAAGCCGCTGTCCAGTTGCATTTTCCGGTAATAAATGATCTTATCGGCCATTACTTTACAACTTACTGTATAGGTGCCGAATTTTGACTGAAGACTTACCTCTTTCGGCACCGATTCTGTTTTATAACCGGTGGGTATGGCAATGGTCACCGAATCAACATCCACATAAGGCATGGAGAGGTAAACATCGTATTTACGCTTATCATTAGCCTGCGGCCGGCTGCCGGAGCGTGTGAGTATATTAGGTGTAATAAATAATCTTTTGCCGGTAATGGTGGCATAATTATAAACAGTAATATCCAGGGCTTCCTGTATAGCCGGTATCAATTGCTTTTCTATTTTGTAATCAAAATTATTTATATCGTAAGTACTTAAATTAAAGTTGTCATGCAGGTATTCTTTTACTTTATCTTTTGATAAACTGCTGATCATGGAATGTATATCATCCTGCTGCAGACCTGTGTAAAGATTCCTGGTTTTTATTTTTAAAGTAGCGTCCGGCAGCAGTGTAGCATCAATAACACGTACCTGCCTGTTATCCAAAGCCGCATAAGCAGGTGTACGTACCAAATGTCCTCCTTTTTCATTTACCAGTAAAGCATAACGGTTCCCGGTAAAGCTACCCATATACCCGGCGGAGACATCCTGGCTGGTACATTCCAACCAGATAGTGTCTTTCTGCATCGGTACACATAAAATAACATGATTGAATTGTTGCGTCGGAAAATCATCGTATATCTTCCCTCCGCCATCACCGGCACGTATTAACGCATAATCCGATTTAATTCCTGCTTCCTTTAACAAAGCCAGCATAAAGTTGGTAAGCGCTTTACAATCGCCGTACTTTTTTTCCGCTACAAACCGGGCATCAAAGGGTTGCCAGCCACCAATACCTAACTGGATACTGATATAGCGGGAGTTATTTTGTAGATAATTGTATAATATTTTCACCTTTTCCTCCGGATCCGTGATGCCGTCTACCAACTGGTGCACTTTTGTCTTTACATTATCCGGTAATTGATCGCGATTGGCAATCAACTGGTAAACAAATAACCCGAAGTCTTTCCAGGTATTCATATTGCCTTTGTATTTTTCCATTTCAAAAGCAGTAGGCCCCACTAACACCAATGGTGTAAAACTACTGATCTCGGGTGCATAAGGTTCTTTTACAAATGCGGGCAAATTTTCAGCTTGCCAGGTATAAAGCGTTTTTCCTTTTTCACTGGTAACGGCGGGCTTGCCCTCATAGTTATAGGTTTTATGCCTGAACTGGTAGGCTTCGGGGGTTGCAATACGAAAGATACTTTTTTGTATCGCTAAGTATTCCGCATCCTGGGGTCGCCAGGACGGGTAAAACATCGTACCGTTTTGTTTTACCTCTACAATGTACTCCACAGTATACGGATATACTTTGTAGTAAAAACTGTGTTGTTTAATGCGGTCATTATCCATTAAGCTCCCTTCACTCACCCCGCTCAGGTCCTGTATGTCTTTCTTTTTTAAACTTCTTATTTTTTTCCCGGAAGCATCATACAGGTTGCCTTCCACCGAACGAATATCCCGGAAACTGTTATAGTAATCAAAAAAACCGGAAAACTTATCACCGTTCTCATTTAATATAGTAACAACAAATGTTCTTTGCGAAATGGCCTCCCCTTCATTCACCAGGTTAAACTTCTCCTCTTCTAAGCGTATTACCGCATTGGCATTTGCCAGTAAGGCTGCCGGAATATTACTAACCGCGTAATCGCCGTTATTGGCAAATAGTACGGAGGTAAGCAGGGAGCAAACGATTACTGTTATTGTACTTATTTTTTTCATCAGCCGGTGTTATTTCTTTTTAAATACTATTTGTTCATTTTGTTTTTTAACCACAACATTAAAAAACTCCCGCAGCATTTCGTATTCATCAGGACTAAAATAAGTTCTTTTTATGGTCAGGCGTGCACGCAGGGAAATGGCATCACCCGAAGCAGCAATACGATATTCAAAAACACCATCGCCCTCTTCATTTAATTTCAACATCATGGATTTGGGCAGCTCGTCTATCTTATATCCTTCAGGAATATCCATACGTAGCAAAAAGGTTTCATCCATACAGTATGGCATTTCCACCGGATAGAACCTTTCTGCAGATTTAAAAGGATTGGTTTTATAACCTTCGGCAAACAACGGGCTGAAATAAATGATATCCTCATCAAAACCTTTTAACTTAAGATCGTATTTAATGCCTAACGGCTGATCGTAATTGGTTAAGGAATCTATTTTCTCTTCACTTAATTCCGTTTCGGCAGCGTATTCCTTTCTTATGTCAGCAAATACCTGGTCGCGGCCTTTGTTTTTTATTTTTCCACGGATCATTGCAGATTCAAACTGCCCGAGATTTTGTTGCAGGGTTCCTTTAAATCCATTGTCTTTATCATAAATAAAGAACATGGAGGTCAGCTTTTTTTCATATAAAGAATCGGCTGAAAAATGTAAAGGGTCCGCTGATTTATTTACTACCCGCGCATGCCCGTTATAACAGCTATAATCAAGTTTACCGAAGCCGTAGTAGGGCTCACTGGCGTCTAAATAGTAGGATTTATCATCCAGCGTTACCTGCGCTATTACATAGTTTACCCTGTCCATTATCGGGTACATAGAATACATGGCCGAATTACCCCTTGTACTCATTAACACCGGGTCGGCCGTAATATCGGCTTTACGTAATAAGCAAACCAACAGCATATTCAACTCCGCAACGGTACCATTTCTTTTTTTCAATACGTCCCGCATGGATTGTTTTGGATAAATACTCCCCCTGCTGCTACAAATAAAATTGTCTCTTACAAAACTGTATATCTTCCTGGCCTTATCCTCTTTTGAATCGCTTGTTAGTGTGATTGATTGTAAGGTTTCATTTAACCAGTTATTGTCTTTGCTTAAAACAGTACCAAAATCTTCATCCTCCAGTAATTGTTTGGTAGCATCAGGCCAGGAGCCCATAATTTTCTGGTATACCAACGGATCCCTTTTTTCTGCTAATTGAAATTCAATTTTTGCAATATGGTTGTCCAGCGTGGAAGTAAACGATTCTTCCTTTAAAGCCGGTACCTCCTTCATTACCCACCTGAAATCAGTAACACCGGAAGCAATATTGTATCGTTCGGTGCTCATACTGGTTCCCACATCTGTTATCGTATAATTTTCTCTCCGGTTCTTTTGATCTCTTATATGAAAAGGCTGGTATCCCTGGATCAATGTTACATAATAAAAAAACTGGGGCATGGAAACATTGTATTCGCTCCATAAACGGGGATAACTTCCCTGGAACTCCCATGGTTGCAGGTTAAATAAAAAATCAGAAGTGATCTGATATTCATATTCTATAATAGAGCCTTCTTTTACATTGGGAAAAGTGAATTTGTTCAACACGTGGTTTTTAGAAAGTTTATCTTTAAACACACCTGACTTGTTTTCCAGTTTGGTAGCCACTACTTTCCCATCTTCCAGGTTATAGGTAGTCGCCTTTAACTTATCCAGTTTTTCCTCGCTTTGCCCGTTTGTATAAAGCTGTATATTAACATTGGCAATATCATAACCGTTTTTATTCAGGATATGCATGCGTTTATATACTTTGAATTCGAGGGAAAACCAGCCTTTGGAATTACCTACCAGTTCCGTAGAACCAATATGAGCAATAACAACTGCATTTGCACTTGAGTCAATACTATAAATCTTGGTTTTAAAATCGTCGGGGGTTACTTTTCCGTATTTATGAGGCGACTTATCCTGCGCATAGGTACACAACGATAACAGTAACACGGAAGTTACTAACAAAAGGTGGCGGGTGAGCATGGCTTAACAGGTTTTGTAATTTTTCAAACCTAATTATTTTTTAGCAAAAAACATAGTACCTGCTTCATTTTTAATATTTTATAACGCAAACTATATAAGTACTACTTGTTTTAAGTACAACTATTTACATAGAACACCCTTACCTGGTTATCATATAAAGAAATAATAGAATAAATACAGTTAATGATCACGCAGTTTTCCCGTTACCCATCGCAATGCCGGAAGCATTAAGTAAATTTGCAGTAAATAAGCTTTTTGGGAGTAATTGAAAAAAATACACAACTGGTTAAACAGGCCGCAACACGTTGCGGTTTTGATTATTGCGGCATTGCCCAGGCCGGTTTTTTAGATGAGGACGCCCGTAAACTGGAAAGCTGGTTAAACAAAGGCATGCAGGGAAGTATGCACTATATGGAAAACCATTTTGATATGCGGGTTGACCCTACCAAACTGGTACCCGGCGCCAAATCGGTCATTACCTTTTTAAAGAATTACTATCCCTCCCAACTGCAGGAAGCTGACGCCCCCAAAATATCCAAATATGCATTTGGCGAAGATTATCATACTGTCATCAGGCAATCGCTCAATCAGTTACTGGCCATATTACATGAAGAGGTAGGCGCTATCAGCGGAAGAGGCTTTGTTGACTCTGCTCCGGTGTTAGAACGTACCTGGGCACAAAAAAGCGGCCTGGGCTGGGTAGGTAAAAACGGTAACCTGATCAATAAGCAAAGCGGCTCATTTTTCTTTATTGCCACTCTGATCACCGATCTGCCACTTATACCCGATGATCCCTTTGCCCGTGATTTCTGCGGCACCTGTACAAAATGTATTGACGCCTGCCCTACACAGGCCATATTACCCAATAAAGTAGTAAATGGCAGCCAGTGTATCTCTTATTTTACCATTGAATTAAAAGATGAGCTGATCCCCGAGCATATGCAGGGCCGGTTTGATAACTGGATGTTTGGCTGTGATACCTGCCAGGATGTTTGTCCCTGGAACCGTTTCAGTAAAGCCAATCAAGAAGAAGGGTTCAGACCTATACCTGAATTATTAAACCTCAGCACAAAGGAATGGGAGCATATGACCGAAGACAGCTTTAAAAAGATATTTAAACATTCGCCTTTGAAACGCAGTAAATACAAGGGTATCATGCGTAACCTTAAATTCATCAATACAACAGCATAAACTATTATTAACGTAACAGGCACCTTAATCTGATCCCTACCTGCCAGAAGTTTTTGTCATCGCTTTTTTCCTGTCCAATTTTATTAAGCCCGTAACTTACTACCGGACCTAACTGCCAAAGCCTGTTTTTATTGTTGGTTAAACCAATGGTCAGGCCGGTATGTATAAAGAAATGTGTTTTAGTAAATGCCTGTTTATCCTCATGTAAGCTACCACCCAGGTAGGATGACATCACCAGTGCATTGGTGCTCAGTAATTGACTGGCCGACATGCCCAGGTCCCAGCTAAAGGGCATATTTTCATTCCGGTTCAATATTAAATGATGGGTTACAGGAATATTAATGAAATGAAATTTATTGATATAATTTTTCATCTCGCTACCCGAGTAATAGGTACGCATGGTATTGTTAGTGTTTACCGTTGTGGTGCTATCCCCTACTTTGGTAGCGGTTGACAAGTATTGATAAGATACACCGAAGGACACAGCGCTCCTTTTGGTAAATTGTTTATACCCCGCTACACCGAACGAATGGGAGGTAGAAGCCCGGTGAACATTCTGGCTTTCCCATATAGCCGTGTTGTTCAGCAGGGGGCTGGAAGCATTATAATACCCCATACTAGGGTTAGGGTTTGGGCTATTGATCATATCCGTCTGTGCGGGCTTACTAAACGGCTCTTTCTTTTCCACCGAACCGGATACACCTGCCAGCACTTCTACACCCCAGTAAAAAGGATATTTTTGTTTGACCTTTTGTATAACCGGTTCATTTGCGTTTACCGGTTGCGGGAATTTTGCCGGATCAGGTAATAAAGCGCTCACCTGGTCCGTATCATTTAATCCGGTATAGTCCCTGTCAGCAAACGCACCCTCATTTATTAAACGGTACTGCTGTAAGGCTGCTGAATCATTATTTACAAACACCATTGTATTTCCCGCATCCGTTACATCGCCCTTATTATCAGGTACGGCTATATTATTGTTATTGCTATGCAAAGTGCGGTCACTAACGGGCACCTGCTTTAATGTAGGCTGTTTAAATTTTTGGGTAACGGCCTGATCCTGGCGGACGTTCCTGGTAACAGTTACAGGCTGATGGGTAACACCGGGAACAGCCGGATCTGACGGGATAGTCTTTACTTTTTCTTCCTGGGTAACGGTATTTACCGTTTCATGATCATTTTCCTTCACGACTGTATTAGCTGTTGCCGGCTCGTTTGAACCAGGCACGGTGGTTACTGGTTTTGTATCGGCCAGTTCCTTATTATTCAGTCCGGATTGCGTCCAAACCCCATATCCCCCGCCGGCACATAACAAGGCAGCAAGAAAAAACAGGAAGAACGTCCTTCTCCGTTTTTTTCTTTGCAAACCGGCTTCCAGTTTCTGCCATACCCCATCTGATGGCTTCATTTGTAACCGGGCCAGCCTTTGCTCCACCTCTTGTTCAAAATTATTTGCCGACATAAGTTAAGGTTTCATTATTCGCCAATCTTTCCTCCTGCAAGGTCTTTATCCAGCTTACCAATACAGCCCTGGCGCGGGCATATTGGGACCGGGATGTACTGTCACTGATCCCGAGTATCTGCCCTATTTCCACATGGGAATAGCCTTCCACGGCATGCAGGTTAAAAATAACCTGGTAACCCTGTGGTAACTGCCTGATCAGGCCGGCAATTTCCTTGGCTTCCATATTTATTTCGGGATTATCATTGGTTACAGGGTGCATGTACTCTTCGGTAAAGAACATTTCAGTCTGGTAACGCTTGTTCTTTTTTAAAAAGTTCAGGGCTGTTGTTACCATGATCCTCCTGATCCAGCCACCCAGCTCTCCTTCAAATTTAAACTGGCCTAACTTGTTATATACTTTTACAAACCCTTCCTGTAATACATCTTCGGCATCCGGTAACGAACGGGTATAACGAAAACATACGCCCAGCATAGTACCGGCGTATTTTTCGTACAACTCCCTTTGTGCACTTAATTTGCCTTTGAGGCAATCCGTTATTAGACGCTTATCATCTGTCATTCATTCACCAGATTGACAACGGGTGCTTTGCAACCGCTGCATTCCCGGTGCAACATAAGCACAAAAAAGGCCGAAACAAACTAAAATGTCCTGCACGAACATCCCAGCCTGTTTCAGCCTTATCTAAATAATTAATAATCAATTACTTTACTGTAAACCCAACCTTCAGGTCACCCCATAACAGGCTTACCGCACCATTTTTTTCTACTTTATAGGTAAGGGTTTCGGTAAAAGGTTTGTGCTTGCGGTCAGGTTGTACCGTTACACGTAGTGCATCTTCACTTTCCTTGTATTTATAAGCGCCCCAGTCTTTCCATACTTTATTAAAGATCAGGGTCCAGTTATCGCCATTGTCCAGTGTAAAGAAAGAATATTTACCGGCAGGCAGTTTTTTACCGTTGATGGTTACATCCTTGTCCACTTCAAAAATGGTTGATTCGTTGGCACCTGCACGCCATACTTCCCCTTTTTTGGGTTCCAGCGATTCCCCTATCACCCGGCCTTTTACAGAGGGCTGGCTGTAATCGATAGTAACGGTAGCACCACTGGCAATGGTAGCTTTTGCTACTGCCGGCGGGCTTTTTCTTTTAGATTTATCTTCATTCTGCGCCTGCGATACCAGCATGGTACACATGGCTAATGCCATAAAAAATACCGATTTCATGTTATTCAGATTTGAGGTTTATGATATTATTTGGTCTCTAAAAAGTTTTTCAAAGCGGCCAGTCCGTTCTCCAGCATAGAGCCGTAACGGGCTTCAAACGAAAGACTGGAGAACTTCTCCCAGGGGTACCATTTCAGTTTAAAATCTATATACCATTGCACCGTTACCAGGTCCGAACCTTCATGACTGATCACCTGCCAGCCCATATTCATTTTTTGTGCATCCGGCTTATTGAAGGTAGCACTGATATGCGTGGCACTGTCCTGTATCAATGCAATCTGCGATCCCCTTACTTCTGCAAAAGTTACTTTTCCGCCCTCTTCCAATGGCTTATTCAGGCTAAGGGTATCAAAGCCGGGATACCAGTTTTTCCAGTTACGGATATCATTCAGCTGCGCAATGATGGTGCCAGACTCCGCTTTAATATTTACCGCCCTTGATATCCGTATTTTGGAAGGGATAAAAAAAGTGATCGCTGTTACCAGCAGGAACAGGACTAAAAAACTGATCAGCGCTAATTTTATTACTTTCAAAACTCTAATTTTTAATCAACCTTTTTATAGAAACTGTAAACTATTTTCTTCTCAGTAGCATACAATAAACACATCACTCTTTCCCTTGTCACCCATTACCAAATCATCAAATTAACCAATCATCAAATTAACCCTACTCCCACTTCATCACCTTATTCACCACCAGGTAAACCACAGCTATCCATATACCCAATATGCCCAGCTCTTTCCAGCAGTCAAACAAATGCAGCCCATCGAACGATATTTTGCGCATGGCATTATTGAACTGCGTTAAGGGTAGCGCCTGGCAAAGGTCCTGCAACCATTTGGGAAATACTTCAATGGGGAAAAAAGTACCCGATAATAACATTTGCGGAAAGCCGAAAATATTTATCAATAAAGGAATGATCGCATCCGATTTAGCCACACTGCTGATGATGAGGCCTACTCCCATTAACAGGAAAAGCATCACCAGGGTCAGCAGTAACATCTCAACAACCGTTACAACACCATGTACCAGGGTAAAGTTCAGAAAGAAATACCCGAAAAGTATCAATACCAGCACATTCACTACCTGGAAAAATAAACGGCTGGCCCCAATACCTATTAAAATATTGATCTTTTTCACCGGCGTGGCATAAAACCGTTTTAATACCAGTTGTTCCCGCAGGTTAAAAAAGGTAATGGCAATACCAAATAAAGTGGCAAATAAAATGGAAAAGCCAAGCTGGCCCGGTAAAATAAAATCTATACGCCTGTATTTCCGCCCTTCATACACCATAGGCTGTAAATGGTAATGCCGTTCGCTTATATGCGCTTCGTCCAGTTCCGTCTTCATGGCCAGGTAATCCAGTTGTTGTAATAACTCGCCTAAATTGCTGCCACTGGCCGAAGTAGCAATTACTTTTACTTTATAACTGTTAAACGAATCCACCGGCACTTTATCAATTTTCAGCATGGCGGTCAGGTTCCCTCTTTCAATGGCATCCCGCATGCGGGCAGTATCTTTCAAAGTGGATATCCTGATATATGGATTGGCTTTGATACTGTCAAATAAAGCATTGGTCGTATCACTGCCTGGTATAATTGCAATGGGCTGGCTGCCACCGCCACCATTACTGAAGGCGCCAAAGATTAAAATAAAAACAATGGGAAACAGTAAACTGAAAATAATAGAAGCGGGCTGTTTGAAAATGGCTTTAAAACTCGCCCTTGTAATCGCCCATAATGCCCTGAACTGACTGTAAGATTGTGCCATGTATTTGAGTTGGTACGCAAAAGTAAAGAAATTTAAGCGTCAGGCACGGCAATCCGGGATGGAGGCATACTTATAAAATACCCCGGCGGAAAGTGCTTCCACCCCATTAACAGGTTAATCACCTATTCTGAACCCGTTTTTTTCGGCATAGGCTTCCTGTTCTTTTATCACCTTTTGCAGCATATTACCCTCCCCCTCGGAAAGAGTGGTCAGTTTTTTTACGTAGTCATCTATTACAGTATCAGAAGCTGTTTTACTTAAACTTTCAAAAGGCATAAACCCCTGCTCAATCATATAGCCCTGGAACACCAGAAATTCCACCATCGCCAGGCGCAACCGTGCCGACCCTTTAAAGTCCTTCAATAAAAAATACTCCATCTTCTTACGCTCAATAAAAGCCTGTATCTCTTTACGCACAGGAGTAAGTTTTTCAAATTCCCGTTTATCCTTCACCTCGCTGAATTTACTGCCCCATTTGCCCCCAAGCGTATACAAAGTATCCGTAACCGAACTTAAATAATCGTTGTAGTCAATGGCCGATTCAAATTGCTGGGCCCTTACGGACAGGGCAAATAACAGTAACACAATAATACCGGCTGATCTTAATGTCTTAAACATGGTGGAGATTTATAATAGTTAAAAATAATATTTACCGGCAGTATTACATAATGTGCCACATTATTTTTCTGATCCTATGCACTATTTTAAAAAGTTTAAACCGCCCTTGTACCTCTTTAGCGTTACACCCGTAACGGCATAGGGGTACCATTTTCAACAGCCGGTAAAACTACCGGCATAATAAGTGTGTAACTAAAACAATGTTTTGGCATTGCTCGGGGAACGATGATAACCCTTGTTGCTGCCAGCACCAAAAAACAAAACGCCCCGCAGTAAACTGCGGGGCGTTGATATGTAGTAATTACAATTTTAATTATGCATTTACTTTACCTTTTGCTTTAGCAACTACTTCTTCAGAAATATTGCTTGGAGCAGCAGCGTAATGAGAGAACTCCATGGTAGAAGATGCACGGCCAGAAGACAATGAACGCAGCTGGGTTACATAACCAAACATTTCGCTCAAAGGTACTTTGGCTTTGATCACCTCGGCACCGGCACGGCTGTCCATACCTTCCATCATACCACGACGACGGTTCAGGTCACCTGTTACATCACCCATGTACTGAGCAGGAGTAATTACTTCCACTTTCATAATAGGCTCTAATAATACAGGTTTAGCTTTACGTGCCGCTTCACGGAAACCTTGTTTGGCACATAACTCAAACGACATACCATCAGAGTCAACTGCGTGGAAGCTACCGTCGAAAATACGGATCTTCATGTTGTCAACAGGGTAGTTGGCCAATACACCAGTGGTCATAGAAGCTTCAAATCCTTTCTGGATCGGAGCAATGAACTCACGTGGAATAGAACCACCTACGATATTGTTAACAAACTGGAAGTTTTTATCAGGATTCTCTTTTTTCCAATCTTCATCAACAGGGCCTAACTCAAACATAACGTCGGCAAATTTACCACGACCACCGGTTTGTTTTTTCAACGTCTCACGGTGTTGTACAGTGGCATTGAAAGCCTCTTTATAAGCAACCTGCGGAGCACCCTGGTTCACTTCTACCTTAAACTCACGACGCATACGGTCAATGATGATTTCCAGGTGAAGCTCACCCATACCACGTAAGATGGTCTGGCCGGTATCTTCGTCAGTGTTCACACGTAATGTAGGATCTTCCTCAACCAGCTTGGCAATAGCCATACCCATTTTATCAACGTCGGCCTGTGTTTTAGGCTCAACGGCAATAGCAATTACCGGCTCAGGAATAAACATGTTCTCCAGTACAATCGGGTGGTTCTCGTCACAAAGGGTATCACCGGTTTTAATTTCTTTAAAACCAACCGCTGCACCAATATCACCTGCTTCGATAAAGTCGATAGGGTTTTGTTTATTGGCAAACATTTTCATGATACGGCTGATACGCTCTTTCTTACCGCTACGTACGTTCAGTACATAAGAACCGGCATCCAGGTGACCAGAATAAGCCCGGAAGAAAGCCAGACGACCTACGAACGGGTCAGTCATAATTTTAAAGGCCAATGCAGCAAACGGCTCTTTAGGATCCGGTTTACGGTACATTTTCACTTCAGGATCGTTAGGGTCAGTACCTTCGATAGCTTCAACGTCTACCGGAGAAGGCAGGTAACGGCAAACCGCGTCTAAAGCAGTTTGTACACCTTTATTTTTGAATGAAGAACCGCACATCATAGGTACAATGCTCAGGTCAATAGTAGCCTTGCGGATAGCTTCATGAATTTCGTCTTCGCTGATGCTGTTAGGATCTTCAAAGAATTTCTCCATTAACTTATCATCGTATTCTGCTACTGCCTCAACCAGGCTTGCACGCCATTCTTCCGCTTCTGCCTGCATATCAGCAGGAATATCAATCTCGTCAAAGGTCATACCTTCAGTTTCCATGTGCCAGATGATACCTTTCATTTTAATAAGGTCAACCACACCCTGGAAATTATCTTCAGCACCAATTGGTAACTGCAAAGGCACAGCTTTAGAGCCTAACATTTCTTTCACCTGTTTTACCACGTTTAAGAAATCGGCACCGCTACGGTCCATTTTATTTACAAAACCAATACGGGGTACATTGTAACGGTTAGCCTGGCGCCATACAGTTTCAGATTGAGGTTCTACACCGTCAACCGCAGAAAATAAAGCGATCAGACCATCCAGTACACGCATACTACGCTCCACCTCTACGGTAAAGTCCACGTGACCCGGAGTATCGATAATGTTAAAAGAATATTTTTTACTGTTTGCATCAGCAGTACCTTTTACGGTAGGAAAATTCCAGTTACAGCTTACCGCTGCAGAAGTAATGGTAATACCTCTTTCTTTCTCCTGCTCCATCCAGTCGGTTGTAGCACCACCGTCATGCACCTCACCAATACGGTGAATCATACCGGTGTAACGTAAGATACGTTCTGTCGTTGTGGTCTTACCCGCATCAATGTGGGCGGCAATACCAAAGTTCCTTTGAAGTTTTAAGTCAGCCATGACTATTTAATTTGAATGTTTACGTGTTGTTTATTAAAATATTTATTGTGTCAACTGTAGTAATACTATCGGCTGATGTTGCGACGCTCCGTTCATCGTTCCGTTCGCTTATCAGCTATGGTAAGTTGATTATCGGCAGGGTATGTAGGTATTATTGCGCAAAATGAATATCACTTTGCCATTAATTTGCCGATATGTTTGATTAGACTCTCATAATTTGCCATGTAAAGAAAACTCCGCATTTCTGGTACACTTACGTATACAGTTTTCCCTTATGGCGCCGCAAAGGTAAGGATTTTTGTAAAAAAACAATACCAAAGTTTCTATTTCCTGTCTGGAGTTATCTACAATTGATTCATATACAAACAATTAAAAATCAAACCCCTATATAAGTTATTCCCCATTTATATCCGCTGGTTTAACATACGGCCCTGCATCCTGCATGCCTGTTCACTCATTTTATTAAACCTATTCCTCCCTTGCAGTCCTTTACTATATCCGCATCCACTGCTAAAGAAGGTCGGTTAGTTTTAAAAAATCATGATCTTAAAAACCCAGATCTCCTGTCCCCTGCCCCTGTTACACTAAAGCAAAAAACACCTTGGTTGGTTGACATTTATCAACCCAAAATACTTTCTTAATGGTTAATACTCAATAAGTTTTGGGCTTTTTGCTTATAGTTTTTTTTGCATAAAGCGGCTAGTTTTGCTGTTCCAATATCATTATAAAAAACAGCACGTTAACTACATTGTCAAGTAGGCCCTATAAAAATAATATAGCCATTATTATGGCCCTGCGCACAGCTATACTCCTGCTGCTGTGTTTATACCTATGCCCCTCTTTTGCATTTGCCCAGCGTGTGTACGCCAACGCACAACAAAACGATTATACCATTATTACCTGTTCTGTCAGTAACCCGCTTCGTGCAACCGACGGCGATTATACCAATTTTTCCAGTCTTTCCACCGTTGTAGCCGGCTTTGCCTGGCAAAACCTGCAATTTACAGGCACTAATAAGCCTATCAGCACTACGCCCATCTTTGTCAGGGCCTCCACCTCCCTGTCAGTACTGGCTGGCACCAGAATACAGCCTACCAACAATACCACCCTGGTAGGTACTGCCCTTACTTATGTAAATGGCGAAAATAATTATGGCGCTCCCAATGTAGCGTATGATGGTGTACGGTTGTACATGACCGGAGTGTTGGGCAGTATTAATTTATACTATGCTTTTTTTATTGTAGCGCCACAGGTAAATAGTATATCCATTTGTACAGGCAACCCCGCTGTATTGAGCATACAAAACTACCAGGCAGGTTATACCTATAAGTTGTATGAGAATACAACTGAAATAGCCGCTACCTTAAACACTACTACCCATACTTTAACCACCGCTAACCTTACCAGTACCAAAAACTACCATGTGGTCGCATTTGAAAACAGCACCAATTATCCGTCAGGCCGCACCCCGGTTACAGTAACGGTAAAACCAAATCCATTAACACCTAATACCTCTTTACAATAAACAATTATTAAACACAAACAAATCCAATCATGAAAAAAATGTATCTTAAAACAACACTGCTTTGTGCAATTGCCACGCTTGCAATGGTATTACCCGCTTTTGCCGGCAACTTCTATGTATGTAGCGGCACTTCCTTTACCTTAAAACCCGATGTAAGTACCATTACTTACACTACCTATGAATGGACCGACGGTACCAGCACTGTATTACAAACCGGTGCAACCGCCAACTACACCACTACGGTTACCTTAGCTACTGCTACCACTGCCGAAGCAAAAACCTACAGGTTGCGTGTACAAAACTCCGACGGCTGTTGGTCTGATCTGGCCACACACACCGTGTATGTATTACCCCAGCTTACCGCCAGCATTACCGGTAGTACCGAGTTTTGCGCAGGCGTAACTATCTCAGGTAATCTCAGCGCCACTACCAATTACAGTACACTTAATTTAACGGCTGCCCCCGGCACCGGTTATAACTTTAGCTGGACAGGTGGTACAGGCAGCGTAGCCAGCGGCACCAATAATAACACGTACTCGCTTACTACTGCAGGTGCTTACAATGTAAGCGTAGCCTATACCTTACCTGCCAACGATGGCAGCAAATTAAGCAGCTGTAACGGTACAGCAGCCCACACCGTAACTGTATTAACCGCTCCAACAACACCGGTAGTTGTAATTGAGTAATCAATAACAGTCACATCAATACATGCAAACAGGAAAAATTATATTATTTATTGTGTTGTTTGTTGTGTATGGGTTAACAGCCCATGCACAGCAAACAACACCTGTTTGTATTGGTCAGACCAAAACCTTAACCGCTCATGCGGAAAATGCGATCTCCTATCAATGGTTTAAAAATGGTACGGCTATACCCGGCGCCATACTTCCTTCGCTGGTAGTAAGCGAAACAGCTACCTATAAGGTAATTTGTACCGCTGCTACAGGCTGTGTATCCGATAGCTCAACCGCCGTATATATTGTTCCGGCTACGCCCGTTACCGTAAATGATATGACGGAAACCCAGGATACGGTAAGCATTGCTGTGCTGGAAAATGATACCAGCCCCTGTGCGCCTTTTAATCTTACCACTATCAGTATATACAAACCACCCGTGCATGGTTCGGTAACCATCCGGCCAGACGGTGTACTATTTTATACCGCAAACAGTGCTTTTGGCGGCATGGATAGCCTGTTATATACCGTTACCGATATCAACGGTGTTATCAGCAATATTGCTACTGTATATATTGTGGTAAATAATGAACCCTTACCGGTTACCTTACTTTCTTTCACTGCCAGGCGACAGCAACAAACAAGTTTGTTACAATGGCAGACTGAAAAAGAAGTCAACTTCTCCCATTACGATATATCCCGCAGCAGTAATGGCCGGCAATGGACAACAATTGGCTCCGTACCGGCAACCACGGGTACCAGCATAGTAAATAATTATAGTTTTATTGATCACGCACCACTGGAAGGAAATAATTTTTACCGGCTTATTATGCGCGACAAGGATAATACATTTACCTATAGCCGTATACAGGTGGTATATTTTGAACCGGTGAACTGGGTAAAACTTTCACCCAACCCTGTTACCGATAACCTTACTATTAGCTGGGCAAATAAAAAAATAACCCATGTATTCTGTTACGATATAACCGGTAAACAGGTTTATCAACAACCGGTAAACAGTAACCGTATTGTTATCAATATGCAGCAATACACAGCAGGCATTTATATGTTACGCCTGGTGCAGGATAATGGCACCATCTACCCCTTTAAAGTAGTGAAACAAAATAAGTGATCGGGATAATCTTTTTATAACCTCTCCATTTCTCATATCACAACATCCTGGCTGTTACCAGGGCCTGTCCGGTATGTCTTTGTATATGCTCGGCAGCATGAAATAATAACCCTATTAATGTAACGGGAATACGTTTGCGTCCCAGGTAACGGGTTGCTGTTAATCCGGTTTCCTTTGTCTGTTTTAATTGCGTTATGGCCTCTGTTACCTGTTGTTTAAACCCTGTTACCAGATCTGAAGCTGTGAGGTGATCATGCACTTCCGTTTCGGCTTTTAGCGCCGCAAATTGAGTTTCACTTAATGGTTTTTCCAATGAATAAGTAAACATCCGGTCTACCACACCACGCATATGCAATAAATGAAAGCCAACCGATGCAACACCGTTAGGTCGCTGCCATAAATCCGCAGGCGCTATATGTATTAATTTATCTTCAGCATCTTCCACCGCCTGCAGTAAAGCATGTGCCACCGGTTGCAATAAAGCCGGTACACCTTCCACAGGCCCGCGCATCCATACTTCCAACGTATCACTCATGTATTAAATGGTTTCATTCAAACTCCAGCCTTCACGGTAAGGAATACGTACAAAAGCATTGGCCTCATCAAAGTTGGTCACTTTCATATTTTTTGCATCCCATACCAGTTTTTTACGGCCGGGCAGTTTTGTTTTGCCGTCAGCCGTTTTTGTTTCCAGTACCCAGCTTCTTAATGCGAGGTTGCCCATTAATATGCTTTCGGTAAACGGACCTGCATATTCGAACGGAGAACTTGTTTTTGCCTTGCCATATCCGGCAATACAGGCATTCACCCATTGTATATAATGTCCCTCAGGTACACGGGCAAGGGTTTTAGGTACATTCAGCCCTTCATTTTTCTTTAAGGGTAATAAACGCGGATTAGCACCATAACAATCGCACAATAACTTGCCTTTGGTTCCTATAAACAATATGCCACCGCCCCAGTCACCAAATGCTTCTTCCGGCGATAATTCTTCCGGGCGTTGCGGCATTAAACCCCCATCATACCAGGATAGTTTAATATTGCCTTTGCCATCCTTACGCGGATAGTTTAAATGAATGATGGATGACATAGGACAACTGTCGGTATAAATAGTTTCCCTCCACATTTCCCGGTAAACATTGGCTACGCTGCATTCTGCACTATTGGGGTAATCAACCGGTAACATCCGGAAGAATGGATCTAAAATATGGCAGGCCATATCACCAAGGGCACCTGTACCAAAAGCCCACCAGCCACGCCAGTTAAAGGGCAGGTAGGCAGGGTTATAATCAATATGTTTGGCAGGGCCTAACCACAGGTCCCAGTTCAATTCATTCGGAACAGTATGGGTACCGGTAGGTGTAGGAATGCTCTGCGGCCATATAGGGCGGTTGGTCCACGCCTGTACTTCCTTCACTTCACCAATTAAACCGGCCTTGTATATTTCCTGTGTTCTGCGTACACCTTCGCCTGAGCCGCCCTGGTTACCCATCTGCGTAACTACTTTATATTTTTTAGCCGCATTGGTCAGTACCCTGGCTTCATAAATATCGTGCGTAAGCGGTTTTTGTGTATATACGTGTTTACCTAATTGCATAGCAGCAATGGTTGCTACGGCATGGGTATGGTCGGGTGTGGAAATACAGCAGGCATCAATGGTATTTTTTTCCTTGGCCAGCATTTCCCTGAAATCTTTATAATAACTGGCTTTGGTATACTTTTCCCTGGCTCCTTTTGCCATTCTATCATCCACGTCACATAAAGAAACAATATTAACAAGCGGGCTCTTGGCCAGTTCGGCCAGGTCACCGGCTCCCATGCCTCCTACCCCTATGCCGGCAATATTTAATTTATCACTGGGTGCAATAAATCCACGGCCCAATACATGGCGTGGTACAATAAAAAAGCTGGCTGCAGCTATAGCGCCGTTCTTAATAAAATTTCTGCGACTCTGTGATAGTGATTTTTTGGACATGGGCAATATCGTTTTGATGTGTTTCCAAATTTAATGAACTGAAGTGAGAAAACAATTGAGGATTTAGGATTTCTGATTTAAAGAGGTGGGATTTGGGGAGATTATAGATTTGATAATTCAGAATTGAGAGGGATTTAATATTTTATCTTGAAGATTGTAGATTGGTAGATGCGCATGATCCGGTACAAGCATCTTACCGTCTTTCGCCCTTTCTGACTTCCTGAGTTTCGGACTTTTTTTCTGATAATTAACAAAGGGAGCGGCCCCGATAAAAAAACGGAGTACTGCAAAGTGGCCAATAGAATTGTTGCAGCACAAGTGAGTGACACAACAGACGATGATAGTAGTAATGCGGTTGACTGCATAAAAAAAAGGAGCAGTTGCCTGCTCCTTTGTATGGATAAGTTTTTATTACTTATTCTTCGTCGTCAAAGTTCATCGCCTCACGGGTTGTTTGTAACAATTCATATTCTTCCTTGCTACCAACAATCATGTTTTCAAAGTCACGTAAGCCGGTACCCGCAGGTATTAAGTGACCGGTAATTACGTTTTCTTTCAGGCCTAACATGTCATCTGATTTACCATGGATGGCTGCAGAAGACAGTACTTTAGTAGTTTCCTGGAACGAGGCCGCAGATATCCAGCTTTGTACACCTAAAGATGCTTTGGTGATACCTAACAAGGTAGGCGCTGAAGTTGCAGGCGCTGTATCGCGGTACTCCACCAGTGCTTTATCGGCACGACGCAGGATAGAGTTTTCCTCTCTTAACTCACGTAAGCTGATGATCTGGCCGGCTTTTAATTTACTGGAATCACCTGGATTGGTTACCACTTTTTTATCAAAGATCAGGTCATTCTCTTCCACAAACTCAAACTTATCTACCAGGTCATCTTCCAGGAATCTTGTATCGCCCGGATCAACGATGCTAACTTTACGCATCATCTGGCGAACGATCACCTCGATGTGTTTATCGTTGATTTTTACACCCTGTAAACGGTATACTTCCTGGATCTCATTTACCACGTACTGCTGTACGGCAAATGGTCCCTGGATAGAAAGAATGTCCTGCGGAGAGATCTGTCCGTCACTCATTGGCGAGCCGGCTTTCACAAAGTCACCATCCTGGGCCAGGATCTGGCGTGTCAGCGGAACCAGGTATTTACGTACTACACCATCTTTCGCTTCAATAATGATCTCACGGTTACCACGTTTTACAGCACCCATTGATACCACACCGTCAATTTCAGAAACAACAGCAGGGTTGCTTGGGTTACGGGCTTCAAACAATTCAGTTACACGTGGAAGACCACCGGTGATATCTCTTAATTTACCTAAGATCCTTGGAATTTTAACCAATACCTTACCAGCTTTCACTTCCTCACCTTCCTCGATCATGATATGACTACCGGTAGGTAAGTTGTAAGATTTGATCTCTTTTCCTTCCACAAGAATGGACGGGATCTTGGTTTTATCACGGGTTTCAATTACCACTTTTTCACGGTGACCGGTTTGCTCATCCGCTTCTTCACGGTAAGTTACACCTTCAATAACGTTTTCAAATTTCATGGTACCATTGATCTCAGCAACGATTACGTTGTTGTATGGGTCCCATGAACAGATCACATCACCTTTATTTATTTTCTGACCATCTTTTACATTCAGGATAGAACCATAAGGAATGTTATTGGTGATCAGCAGGCGGTCATTTTTAGTATCAATGATACGAACCTCACCGGTACGTCCAATTACGATCTGAACTTTATCGCCTTCAGCATTTTCAGTAGTTACGGTACGTAAGCCGTCAAACTGAATGGTGCCGTCGAACTTAGCCAGCATGGTAGAATCGGTAGCAGCAGATCCGGCCACACCCCCCACGTGGAAGGTACGAAGTGTAAGCTGTGTACCAGGCTCACCAATTGACTGGGCGGCAATGATACCTACAGCGTCACCTTTCTGAGCAATATTACCGCTGGCAAGGTTTTTACCATAACATTTAACGCAACATCCGCGCTTGCTTTCGCAGGTTAATACCGAACGGATATCTAAAGTTTCAATACCGGCCTCTTCTACTTTTCTGGCCAGATCCGGGGTAATGATCTCACCTGCAGATACGATCAGCTCTTCACTAACCGGGTTAAACACGTCGTGCAGTGAAGTACGACCAATGATCCTGTCAGCTAATGGCTCAATAATATCCTCGTTATCTTTTAAGGCCGATGTAGTGATACCCCTTAAGGTTTCACAATCTTCCTCGGTAATTACAACATCCTGTGATACGTCCACCAGACGACGGGTTAAGTAACCGGCATCCGCTGTTTTTAAGGCCGTATCCGCCAGACCCTTACGGGCACCGTGGGTAGAGATAAAGTAATCCAATACGTTCAGACCACCTTTAAAGTTGGAAAGGATCGGGTTTTCGATAATTTCCGAACCGGTAGAACCTGATTTTCTTGGTTTAGCCATCAGACCCCTGATACCAGCCAGCTGTTTGATCTGCTGTTTACTACCACGGGCACCGGAATCAAGCATCATGTAAACAGAGTTAAAACCTTGTTTATCGCTGCTTAATTCGCGGATCAGTGTTTCTGTAATACGTGTATCCACACGGCTCCAGATATCCACTATCTGGTTATAACGTTCGTTGTTGGTAATAAGACCCATGTTATAGTTGTCCCAAACCTCATCAACTTCGCTTTTCGCATTTTCCAGTAACTCTTCCTTAACGTCAGGAATAATTAAGTCATTAATGCTAAATGATAAACCACCCTGGAAGGCAGTACGGAAACCTAATTGTTTAATATCATCCAGGAATTTAGCGGTTTTAGGAACGTTGGTAATATCAATAATATCACCAATGATCTCCCGTAAATTCTTCTTGGTCAATAAAGCATTTACAAAACCTACCTCGGCTGGTACGTGCTGGTTAAATATCACACGGCCTACAGTGGTTTCAATTAATTTGTGCTCTAACAAACCATCGCTGTTACGGATATTGGCTTTTACTTTAATCCATGCATGTAAGTCAACCTGCTTCTCATTGTAAGCAATGATAACTTCCTCTGCCGAATAAAAATGCATGCCCTCACCACGTAAAGTTTCCGTTTCGTTAGTGCGTTTACCCTTGGTAATGTAGTATAAACCGAGTACCATGTCCTGTGAAGGAAGGGTAATAGGTGTACCATTCTGCGGGTTTAATATATTGTGCGAAGCCAGCATTAATAACTGGGCTTCCAATATTGCCGAAGCACTTAAAGGTACGTGTACCGCCATCTGGTCACCGTCAAAGTCGGCGTTGAATGCCGAAGTTACCAGCGGGTGTAACTGTATCGCTTTACCTTCAATTAATTTAGGCTGGAAGGCCTGGATAGATAAACGGTGCAGCGTTGGGGCACGGTTTAACATTACCGGGTGACCTTTTAATATGTTCTCTAAGATATCCCAAACCACAGCTTCCTTCTTGTCAACCAGTTTACGGGCCGACTTCACTGTTTTTACAATACCTCTTTCAATTAATTTACGGATAATAAATGGCTTAAACAGCTCGGCTGCCATATCCTTCGGTAAACCACACTCATGTAATTTTAACTCAGGACCTACCACGATAACCGAACGACCGGAATAGTCAACACGTTTACCTAATAAGTTCTGACGGAAACGACCTTGCTTACCTTTTAATACATCCGATAATGATTTTAAAGCACGACCACCTTCCGCTTTCACCGCGTTTGATTTACGGCTGTTATCGAACAGGCTGTCAATAGCTTCCTGTAACATACGTTTCTCGTTACGTAAGATCACTTCAGGAGCTTTGATCTCCAGTAATCTTTTTAAACGGTTGTTACGGATGATCACACGACGGTATAAGTCGTTCAGATCAGATGAGGCAAAACGGCCACCATCCAAAGGAACTAACGGACGCAGTTCCGGTGGAATAACCGGGATATATTGCATCACCATCCACTCAGGACGGTTGGTTAAACGTGTATTGGCTTCACGGAAAGCTTCTACAACGCTCAAACGTTTCAAGGCATCAGCCTTACGTTGTTGCGATGTTTCGTTTGCCGCAGCATTACGCAGGTCAAATGATAACTGGTCAAGGTCAATACGCTGTAACATATCGTGTACAGCTTCTGCACCCATCTTGGCAATAAACTTATTCGGATCATCATCCGGTAAGTATTGGTTATCTTTTGGTAAGGTATCCAGTATATCCAGGTACTCTTCTTCTGTTAACAGATCACCGGGGTTCTGACCTTTATCGGCACGTACGCCACCCTGTATTACAACATAGCGCTCGTAGTAAATGATAGTCTCTAATTTTTTAGAGCTTACACCTAATAAATAACCGATCTTGTTAGGTAAAGATTTAAAGTACCAGATATGTACCACCGGTACAACCAGTTTAATGTGACCCATACGCTCGCGACGTACTTTCTTCTCGGTAACTTCCACACCACAACGGTCACACACGATACCTTTATAACGAATACGCTTGTACTTACCACAGGCACATTCGTAATCTTTTACCGGACCAAAAATTCTTTCGCAAAACAAACCATCACGCTCAGGTTTGTAAGTACGGTAGTTAATGGTTTCGGGCTTCAACACTTCGCCATAACTTCTCTCCAGTATAGCATCGGGAGAAGCAAGGCCAATAGTAATTTTTGAAAACGTTGATTTAGGACGATTTTCTTTTTTGATAGCCATATTTAGTTTCTAATTACTTGTTATTTGTTTTTGTTACCAGCTGCAGTACTACTATCAACTTTCGTTGCGTCGCACGCTTCAGGGTTCTGTTCCCTTATCAGCATTTTGTAAGTGCATCATCCTTTTCAAAGCCTCGCCAAAGGCAAGGCCCGAAAAGAATATTATGTCTTAATCAAAATGAAGATCTAAACCTAAACCTCTCAACTCATGTACCAGTACGTTGAACGATTCCGGTACACCTGCTCTTGGAATATTATCACCTTTCACAATGGCCTCATAGGTTTTTGCACGACCTATAATGTCATCCGATTTCAGGGTTAATAATTCCTGTAAAATGTTAGAAGCACCGTATGCTTCCAGGGCCCACACCTCCATCTCACCAAAACGCTGACCACCAAACTGTGCTTTACCACCTAAAGGCTGTTGCGTAATTAATGAATATGGTCCTATCGAACGGGCGTGCATTTTATCATCCACCATGTGGTGCAGCTTGATAACGTAAATAATACCCACGGTTGCTTTCTGGTGGAAACGTTCTCCGGTTTCACCATCATACAGGTAAGTGTGACCGAATTTAGGAATGCCGGCTTCGTCACAGTATTTCTCAATTTCATCGGTGGTAGCACCATCAAAAATCGGTGTGGCGAATTTCAATCCTAATTTCTGACCAGCCCAACCTAAAACAGTTTCATAAATCTGTCCTAAGTTCATACGGCTGGGTACACCTAAGGGGTTCAAGACAACGTCAACCGGTGTTCCGTCTTCCAGGAACGGCATATCCTCCTGGCGTACAATTTTAGCAACGATACCTTTGTTACCGTGACGACCGGCCATTTTATCACCCACTTTCAACTTACGTTTTACAGCCAGGTAAATTTTTGCCAGTTTCAATACACCGGCAGGTAACTCGTCACCGATAGAAATATTGAATTTCTCTCTTTTGTAACGGCCTAATTCTTCGTTGTATTTAATGTTATAGTTGTGTAACAGTATATTGATCTGACCATCAATTTTGCTGTCACCGGTCCAACCTAATGGGTTGATGTTGGCATAGTCTAAACCGGAAAGGTTTTTAGGAGTGAACTTAGCGCCCTTACCTATTTGTACCTCACCAAAGTTATTGCTAACACCGGCTGATGAATGGTCTTTTAATAATGCTGTTAATTTATCTAACAATACCTGTAATAAGTCGGCTTCGTTTTTCTCGTGAATTTTTTCCAGCTTCTCAATAGCTGCTTTTTCACGGATCTTGGCGTTCTTATCTTTTTTGGCACGCTGGAATAATTTTTTACCAATTACAATACCTTCCACACCGTTTGGTGCTTTTAAAGAAGCATCTTTCGCATCACCGGCTTTGTCACCAAAGATGGCACGTAAAAGTTTTTCTTCAGGTGTAGGATCACTTTCACCTTTAGGAGTGATCTTACCAATTAAGATATCACCTTCTTTTACCTGCGCACCAATACGGATAATACCGTTCTCATCTAACTCACGGGTTGCTTCTTCTGATACGTTAGGGATATCCGGGGTTAATTCCTCTTCACCTAATTTGGTATCACGCACTTCCAGTTCATATTCAGAAATGTGAACCGATGTGTACATATCTTCTTTTACCACACGCTCACTGATCACGATGGCATCCTCAAAGTTGTACCCTTTCCATGGCATGAAGGCCACTTTCAGGTTTTTACCCAGCGCCAGCTCACCGTTCTGTGTAGCATAACCTTCCGTTAAGAAATCACCGTTCACCACTTTCTGGCCTTTTTTAACAGCAGGCTTTAAGTTAATGCAGGTTTCCTGGTTGGTTTTAATAAACTTGGTCAGTTTATACACACGCAGGTCATCTTCAAAGCTTACTAATTTTTCAGATTCGTCACGGGTGTAACGTACATGAATTTCGTTAGCATCTACAAATTCTACCACACCATTACCGTCAGCGTGTATCTGGATACGTGCATCACGGGCTGCTTTACCTTCCAAACCGGTACCTACGATCGGGGCATCCGGGCGTAATAACGGTACAGCCTGGCGTTGCATGTTCGATCCCATCAGCGCACGGTTGGCATCATCATGCTCTAAGAAAGGAATCAGGGAAGCACTCAGACCCACGATCTGGTTAGGTGCAACGTCCATGAACTCCACGTCATTTTTATCTAAAATCGGGAAATCACCTGTTTCACGGCTTACAATACGGTCTTCCACAAAGTTGCCATTGGCATCCAGTGGTGAGTTAGCCTGTGCAATTTTTGCTTCATCTTCTTCCTCGGCACTTAACAGCTCTAACTCATTCATATTTACTTTACCGTTCTTCACTTTACGATAAGGGGTTTCAATAAAGCCCATATCGTTGATTTTTGCGTGAACGCATAAAGTAGAGATCAGACCGATGTTGGGTCCTTCCGGTGTTTCAATGGTACATAAACGACCGTAGTGAGAATAGTGTACGTCACGAACCTCAAAGCCCGCACGCTCACGGCTTAAACCACCTGGCCCTAACGCTGAAATACGACGCTTGTGCGTGATCTCGGAAAGCGGGTTGGTCTGGTCTAAGAACTGTGATAACTGGGATGTACCAAAGAACGAGTTGATAACCGAAGAAAGTGTTCTCGCATTGATCAGGTCAACAGGAGTAAATACCTCGTTATCACGTACGTTCATCCTTTCACGGATAGTACGTGCCATACGCGCCAGACCTACACCGAACTGGGCATATAACTGCTCACCTACTGTACGTACACGACGGTTGCTTAAGTGGTCAATATCATCAATCTCCGCTTTACCATTGGTTAAACGAACCAGGTATTTAATGATCAGGATAATATCTTCCTTGGTCAGTACCTTTTTAGTTAAAGGCTGATCAATATTCAGTTTACGGTTGATCTTGTAACGGCCTACTTCACCCAGGTCATAACGCTTGTCACTAAAGAACAACTTGTCAATAATACCACGGGCAGTTTCGTTATCAGGCGCATCGGCACCACGTAACTGGCGGTAGATAAACTGAACCGCTTCCAGCTCAGAGTTGGAAGTATCTTTATTTAAAGTATTGTAGATAATAGCGTAGTCACCACCAACATCTTCACGTTGAATAAATACGCTGGCTACATCCATATCAGCAATGGTATCAATAGCTTCTTCATCTAAAATAGTGTCACGCTCCATTACGATCTCGTTACGCTCAATAGACACTACCTCACCGGTATCCTCGTCTACGAAATCCTCAACCCATGTTCTTAATACACGGGCAGCTAATCGGCGTCCAACATATTTTTCCAAAGCTTTACGCTCACCTTTCACCTCATCGGCCATACCGAACAGGGTCAGGATATCTTTATCGGTTTCAAAGCCGATAGAACGTAATAAAGTGGTAACAGGGAATTTTTTCTTACGGTCAATATACGCGTACATTACGTTATTGATATCCGTAGCAAACTCCATCCAGGCTCCTTTGAAAGGAATAACCCTTGCAGAGTATATTTTTGTACCATTCGGGTGAACGGACTGACCAAAGAATACACCCGGAGAACGGTGTAATTGAGATACCACTACACGCTCGGCACCGTTGATAACAAAAGTACCACGGGGAGTCATGTAAGGAATATTACCCAAAAACACGTCCTGAACGATAGTTTGGAAGTCAACGTGCTCCTCATCATTACAGCTCAAACGAAGTTTGGCTTTCAGGGGAACAGCGTAAGTTAAACCACGCTCCATACACTCTTCAATAGAGTAACGGGGCGGATCGATAAAGTAATCCAAGAACTCCAGTACAAAGATGTTACGGGTATCAGTAATGGGAAAATTGTCTTTAAACACCCGGAACAAACCTTCTATATCACGTTTGTCTGGTGTTGTTTCTAACTGGAAAAACTCTTTGAACGACTGAATTTGAACTTCAAGTAAATCTGGGGTTTCTGCCAGATGCTTGATTTTTCCAAAATCCACTCTTGAGGTCAATTTTGTAGAAGACATATGCGTAATTACCGGTTTTTAAAAATTTTGAGTACACAAAACACAAACAGGCCATCATTTTACTAAAATGAAAGCCATTGAAATTCAATCAATTGAATGTATTTAGGAACGTCAAAATATATTTGGCCAAAATAAAGGATTGCAAAGGTAAGAAAGATACGGCATACAAACAAGACTTTTTTGCCAACAAGAATAAGGCCAAAAAAGGCATTTTGGGGCATTTTATTTTGCAAAAACGCACCCGCAATTTACCGCAGTTTTTTTTAATAAATCCCTGTAAAATTGTACATTAGTAAGGCTAACCATCCACCATCATGAAACCAGCCACCAAAACCTTACCCGGGTTTTCAAAAAAAGAGGTAACAGGGGTGATCACCCTGCTTGTCATTATTCTCCTTTTATATATAGCAGCCCATTACACCGGGTATTTTGTAAAGCAACCGGCTAGCCTCAATAAACAGGATTCAGCCTGGTTACTCGCAGCCGCACGTTTAAAGGAACAGGCCGCGGCAGGAGATTCACAAAATGATTACGCAGCCAATAACCTGTTTGACCAGGTTACACCGAAAAGTTATTTCAATACCCCCGGCAGAACGCTTTTTTACTTTAATCCCAATGAATTATCCGCCGAAGGCTGGCAAAAACTGGGGATAAGGCCCAAAACCATTCGTACGATCATGAATTACCGGAACAAAGGCGGGGAGTTTAGAAAACCGGAAGACCTGCAGAAAGTATATGGCCTTAGCCAGGCCGATTATCTTGCTTTATTACCTTATGTACAGATCCCGGCACGTGAAAAGCCGGTTTACCCTGTTACACCTGATCCACAGCATGCATCCACCAATAAACCCTCCTACCCTGCCTACACTAAAAAAACCTACCATACCCTTGATATAAACAAGGCCGATACAGCTGAGTATAGCTCCCTGCCCGGTATTGGCGCTGCCCTTGCCAGGCGTATCGTTAATTTCAGGGAAAAGCTGGGTGGGTTTTACCGGGTTGAGCAGGTAGCGGAGACCTATGGTGTACCCGATTCTACCTTTCAAAAAATTAAACCTTATTTAGCGGTGAATGCCGACGGTATAAAAAAGCTGAATATTAATACTGCAACCGCAGAGGTACTGGCTGCACACCCTTACATTAAAGGCAGTATGGCAAAAAGTATTGTGGCCTTTCGCCTGCAGCACGGCCTGTTTCATAATATACAGGAGCTGCAAAAAATAATGAGTATCGACAATATGGTCTATGAAAAGATCCGGTGGTATGTAACAACCGAATGAATATGAATACAGACTTATTCGTTGTCCAGTAAAGCCACTTCGTCTTTACCGTCCTTATCCTGCCAGAACACTTTGATCTTCTGGCTTACCAGGGCATCTACTGAACGGCCTACATAGTTGGGTTGAATGGGCAATTCCCGGCTAAACCTCCTGTCAATCAGCACGCATAACTCCACTTTCTGCGGGCGGCCAAAATCCAGTAAAGCGTCCAATGCCGCACGGATAGTACGACCCGTGAACAGTACATCATCAATCAACACTACTTTTTTGCCTTCAATAGAAAAGGGAATATGGGTAGCATTGGCAATATGTAACTGGTTCCGCACATCATCCCTGTAAAAAGTAATGTCCAGTTGACCATACTTAACCTGTTCCATCGGAATTTCCTTACCGATCTCCGCCACAATTTTGTCGGACAGGTAAATGCCTCTTGGCTGCAGGCCAATGATAACGGTATTTTCCAGGTCAATATGATCTTCCAGCACCTGTTGTGCCAGGCGGCGAACGGTGATGGATAGTTGCTGTGCGGTAAGTATAGGTTTCAATGAAGTTATAAGTTTTAAGTAATAAGTGGTAAGTAAATATTTACTTACCACTTATTAAAAGGTGTATTTATTTCTCCTGCATAAACGGATAAGCATAATCCGTTGGCGGGTTAAATGTTTCTTTAATGGTGCGGGGACTTAACCAGCGATACAGGTTTAAAATACTGCCTGCTTTATCGTTGGTACCGCTTGCACGGGCGCCACCGAAAGGTTGTTGGCCTACAACAGCACCGGTAGGTTTATCATTTACGTAAAAATTACCGGCCGCGTTACGCAGCTTATCGGTAGCCAATGCAATTGCGTTGCGATCGGTTGAGATAATAGATCCTGTTAAAGCATAAGGAGAGGTTGTATCAACCAGTTCAAGTACTTCTTCAAATTTCTTCTCAGGGTATACGTATACCGTTAATACCGGGCCAAATATTTCCTCGCACATGGTTACATATTTGGGATCTTTGGCTTCAATAACGGTAGGCTGGATAAAATACCCCTTGCTTTTATCGTATTTACCACCGGCCCATATTTCCGCTTTCTTATCTTTTTTTGCATTGTCAATATAAGCGGCAATTTTATCAAAACTCTTTTCGTCAATAACCGCGTTAATAAAATTGGTAAAGTCTTCTACCGTACCCATTTTAAAGCTCTTAATACCGGCCACCAGTTTTTTCTTCACTTCTTCTGCCAGGTTAGAGGGGATATAAGCGCGGGAAGCAGCAGAACATTTTTGTCCCTGGAACTCAAAAGCCCCACGCAGTAAAGCGGTTGCCACTACATCGGCCTTGGCACTGGGGTGTGCTACTACAAAGTCCTTACCACCGGTTTCGCCAACAATACGGGGATAGGTTTTATAGTTACCCATGTTTTTACCAATGGTCTCCCACATATTGTTAAACACACCTGTTGAGCCGGTAAAGTGTACACCTGTAAAATCACGGTGGGCAAAACAAATTTTACCTAAAGTAGGTCCGTCAACATAGATCAGGTTAATGACACCATCCGGCAAACCTGCTTCCTGCAGAATACGCATGAACATCTGTGCAGAATATACCTGCGTGTTGGCAGGCTTCCATACCACGGTATTACCACACATGGCAGCACTGGTAGGCAGGTTACCACCGATAGCTGTAAAGTTGAAAGGTGTAACCGCCAGTACAAAACCTTCTAAAGGACGAAACTCCAAACGGTTATGCATACCCGGTCCGCTTATCGGCTGTTGTTTATAGATCTCGCTTAAGTAGTGAACATTAAAGCGTAAAAAATCAACGATCTCACAGGCGGCATCAATCTCCGCCTGGTAAGCATTCTTACTCTGGCCCAGCATGGTAGTGCCGTTCATATAAGGACGGTACTTGGTAGCAATCAGGTCAGCGGCTTTCAAAAAAATGCCGGCCCTGTCTTCCCATGACATAGCAGCCCAGCTATCCTTTGCAGCCAGCGCCGCATCAATGGCCTGTTGCACATGTTTCTCCGTACCAATATGAAAATGGCCCAGCGTATGTTTTATTTCATGTGGCGGATGAATACTCTGCGTTTTATTGGTACGCACTTCTTTACCACCTATATACATGGGTATATCCGCTTTCTCCTTTTTCAAAAGCGCCAATACTTCCTTTAAACGTTTCTTCTCTGCCGATCCCGGTCCGTAATTTAATACCGGTTCATTTGCCGGCAATGGATATGAAAATGTTCCTAAAGACATATTTTTAATTTGATAATTAGATAATTTGTTAATTAGACAATTAATACAAAAATACCCTTAATTAAAATTAATTAGCTTGTGAAATGGATATAATTTTTGATCAATATTTGCAATCGTTTAACCTATTTTTACTTTCCCTATTTGCAACTGTTTATTTACAAAAAACTAAACACTTGCGCTACATTTTCTGGTATTCATTTTCAAATTAGCACATTACCTAATTTGCTAATTAACTCTCTCCTTCTTTCTCACTCATCAAATACGCCTTTATAAACCCGTCCAGTTCGCCATCCATCACCGGTTGTACATTACCCACTTCAAAATCCGTACGGTGGTCTTTAATCATTTTATAGGGATGGAATACGTAGCTGCGTATCTGGCTGCCCCATTCAATCTTTTTCTTTTTACTGTTGGCCGCATCTTTAATGGCCTGGCGTTTGCGCAACTCCTCCTCGTATAAACGGCTGCGTAACATTTGCATGGCCAATTCGCGGTTGCCCAACTGGCTCCTGTCCTGCTGACAAACCACTACTATACCCGTGGGAATATGCGTTAACTGTACTTTGGTTTCTACCTTATTTACGTTCTGTCCGCCTGCACCACCACTACGTGAGGTTTCCATCTTCACATCAGCCGGGTTGATCTCGATATTGATCGTATCGTCTACCAGCGGGTACACAAATACCGATACAAAAGAGGTATGACGGCGGGCATTACTGTCGAAAGGCGATATACGCACCAGGCGGTGTACCCCGCTTTCACCTTTTAAAAAGCCGTAGGCAAAGGCACCTTCAAACTGTAAAGTGGCGGTTTTAATACCGGCACCATCGCCCCACTGCCAGTCCATCTCGGTAATTTTCCAGCCTTGTTTTTCGCCATACATCCGGTACATACGGGCCAGCATTTCGGCCCAGTCCTGGCTCTCGGTACCACCGGCGCCGGAGTTTATCTGTACAATGGCAGTTAACTCGTCCTCAGGTTCATTCAGTGTGGCTTTAAACTCCGCATCCTCCAGTTCATGTAAGGCCTTTTCATACGCTTCCTTTGTTTCCTCTTCAGTGGCATCGCCACTTTTCCAGAAATCAAACAAAATGGCAAAATCCTCCACCGCCGTTTCCGCAGTGTGGAACAGTTTTACCCAGTACTCGTTTACCTTAATGGTTTTAAGAATTTCGGTGGCACGTTTGTTATCGTCCCAAAAACCCGGACTTAGTGAGAATTGTTTTTGTTCTTCGATCTTTGCTTCTTTATTAGCAACGTCAAAGAAACCTCCTTATCCCGGCAATGCGGGACCGCATATCCTGTAATTTTTCTATTGTCATGGCGCAAAGTTAATCAGATAATTAAATAATGCAGTATTTTGTTGGGTACCGGCTGCAGTGCCCTGATTGAGCAACTGTTGCGACGCTCCGTTCATCGTCCGGTAAGGTTATTCGCCAGGATTAATTGTATAAGATAACAGGATCATGAAATTATACTTCACCGACCAAAGTCCATATTTTGACAAACACCTGCAGCAACTAAAGCTGCAACCTGTTATGGATTATCGTAAACAGGGGCTTACAGAAAAAGAGACCGGCATTCCGGTAGCCCTTGCCAAACCGCTCTCTGCTATCGACACACGCTTTTTATTTAATTATCAAATCTTCCCGCCACATATCATGTCCTCCTACTCACAATGGCAGGCCGAAAACCGGAAAATGCAGGTGGGTGATACAATCGTGCAGCAGGTTTATCTTCCTCCTTACAGAAACCTGTCTCAAAAAATTATATTCGGTGTAAGGATCAGCGAACTCATTATAACCCCGGAACGTATTGGCTTTAGTTACGAAACATTACAGGGGCACGCAGAAAAAGGTATTTCCACATTTATGCTTGAACAAACAAAAGACGGTCAGATAATATTTAAAATACATACTTTTTCACAACCCGGAAATTAGCTGACCCGGTTAGTAGCACCGGTATTTTCTATCCCATATCAAACTTATTGTACCCGGCAGGCGTTGAAACATGTAAAGAACCATCTGGAAATGTGAATACTGAAAATAATCTATGCCAATTTCAACTGATAAAAATTTCAGGTGATTCTAAATAAACTACATTAAGTTTATTGTTCAATAAACACGATATATTAAAAGCTATGAAAAGAAATACCTTTATTATACTTATTAGCTTAGCCTTTACCGGCGCCGGCTGTTTCAGCTCAAAGGTTAACAGTGTTGCGCTCGCACAGCTTTTCACCCCTGTTCCTGAATCTTCCAAAAAGCTGGATATCCCTTACTATGATAAAGGTCACCAGTTTAACGGATATCCCTTTGTTTACTGGCACCTGGATAAACAAAAAGAAAAACAACTCAAGCTGGAACAACCGGAAACATCATCTTCCGATTTTATTTTCCGCACCTGGGTTACCCGTCAGAACGGAACATATAATCAACCGCATTCGTTAATAGAAATTACCCGGAACGAAGAGCAATATAATGCCACTATATATTTTATGAAGGTTAATTTTGTAGCCAACACATTGTCGGAAACAATAACCGATTATAAAAAGGTAACCGTTACACCACTGAAAAACAGCTGGCAAACCGTAATAGATAGTTTATACATACTAAAAGCTGATAGTTTGCCAACTGATGAGCAGATACCTGAATATTACCGTAAAGGAAAAGCATATAACAATAATTCAGCTACTTATTCATTTGAATTTGCTTCTAAAAATTTATACCGGTTTTACCAGTATAACGACCTGCAACGAGCATCACAACATTTCTGGCAACCTAAAAATGTCCTGGCAATACTCCGTTTACCGGATCAGGAATTTAACTGGGCGGCTTTAGAGAAAGAATATTTTAAGTAATAAAAACGAGGCTGTCTCAAAAGTATGAGGCAGCCTCGTTTTATTCGGATCCCTGATGGAGACTGATTGTCGTTTAAGCCATTCTCAAGGCCTTCGTTTATTTTTGATACTTCCTCTTTTATTTAAAAACTTGTTTTAATTATTAATGCACATGTACGGGGAAGATCAGCTCGGCATCAGTAGCAGATTTGCTGCTGTTCACCAGGTCAGCTTCGGCCTTATTATCGTTCTGGTAGTGACGTAAGGTTATTTTTACAGTGCCTTCGCTGTGGGCGGTTGTGGTCCATTTGCTTTTAAGGCCAAGGGTTACACCATCATCGTCCTTATCCAGATCGGAAATGGTAATAGCACCGCCTGTAACTGTAACCTCGTAATAAAAACGGTGATGGTCAGCTTCGTGATCCTGAATATCGTGGGTAAGGTCATGTCCTTCTATATCCAGCAACTCCACACTTACATTGTACACGGCATTTTCAGCCAATTCCAGGTCCTGTATAACCGGTGCATTTCCGCCATCCCCGTCCAGGTCCTTCCAGGAAAAGGTTTTTACTTCACCTGTACCAACTTTTGTAAACCTGAGGTTTACCGTGCCAATTACTTCATGATCGTGCTCGTGCTGATCATCATCTTTATCTTTTTTACACGACGTTACAAATACCGCTAACATACTAACAGCTAAAAACGATTTCAATAGAGTTTTCATGCTTTACTTTTTTTCTACTAATGTTTAAAAATTGATTGCAAGGGAACTTTAACCCGGAAATTAATATTGGTGCCCTGCGCATCGGTGTAGTACCTGAAACTGTTCAGGTAATCGCGGTAACGCTGGTTTAACAGGTTATACGCTCCCACGCCAAAGCCCACGGGCACTTTACCTATCATTACTGTTGTGTTGGCCTGCACATTCAGCAGGGTATAACCATCCGGTGGCATGGCGTAGTCCTGTTTACCATGTATGGTTTCATCAGGCATACGTGTTTGTTTAAATACCGTTGGCACTTCTACCCTGATATCTGTTTTTGAAAACCTTCCCCTATCCGGCAACAGGTAAACGATCTCACCTGTAACTCTGTGTCCAGGCATACCAATGAGCCAGTCATCAATGCTGCGGTTCCTGGCCCATAATAAGGCTGTTTTACCGACCAGTGTTAAACGTGGCAACAAACGGTAACCCGCCGTTACGTCTATACCCTGTAATGTAGCATCTGTTTGCTGATACACCAGAAGGGGGAAACTGCCCCGGATAGTGATCACCGGCTCATCGGGTTTGGGTTGCTGGTATATAAAATCATTGATCCGCTGGTGATAAAGACTTATATCCAGGCTCCATTTGCTGTTGGGATTATCCCATACATAACCCAGCGATACATGAACCGATTTTTCTGTTTTCAAATTAATATCACCCTGCTCGTAAGTAGCAGAGCCGTGATGCACCCCGTCAGTAAGCAACTCGTTAACATGCGGCGCCCTGCTGCTGACACTAATACCGGCATTGAACCTGCCGCCATTATTGTTCAGGCGGTAACCACCGTTAAGCGAACCGGCCATGGTACTGAAATTAAAATCATGTGCGCTGGTATCACCACCAAACATATACCGTTTGGTAGATAAGGTTTTGTAATCGAAACGCAGGCCGCCCTGTACATCCCATTGATGACGGCTCCATTTTTCTATCCAATATAAACCTCCGCTATATGATTGGTAATCGGGAATAAGGTAACGTCCCGTGTACCAGTTGTTCTGTTGTATGGCCGATGCCCCTATTACCCCCTGGAAGTTTCCCCATGGCCGGTGTTCCCATGAAATATCTTCGGACAGGGTTAATACACCAAAGGTTAACTGGGGCTGGGTACTGGTGCTGTTCCTGATAACGTCGTACTCTTTTCTTTTATTAAACTGCGCAGCGAACTGAAAATTCCACCTGCTTAAACCCGTTTTTACAGTTGATTTCAGTTTAAACAAATTATGTTGCACTTCCTGCGAGGGACGTTCTATTTTATACGTTTTTTCTCCTAAAAAACCGGCATCGGGTTTGCCTACCTCAATGGCATGCAGCAGATCGGTTACATTACCGATATGCGCCCCCTGGAAGATGCCCACTTTGGTAAAAAACTGGCTGTAAAAAGTTTCTATATTATAATTGCTTTTTTTCCAGCCGGCCGTAACGGAAAAGTTGGCCTCGCGGTTACCTGTATTGTTTAACCGGTAATCAGGAGCTGCTACATTGCCACCTTGTTTGAATGTTCCCTGTAAACGGTAACTGAAGGCCGGTAGTTTTTTTAACTGCTGTTCGAACATGCCCGATACCACATAAGCATTGTTATTGGTAAAGTACATGGTGTTGAACTCCGCATTATAACCGGGTGTATGAAGCAATGCTTTAGGATTTACCAGAATAACACCGCCGATGGCATCACTGCCATAACGCAGTTCATCCACTCCTTTTATAATGGTTAAATTATCGGCAATGAAGGGATCAATTTCCAGGGCATGCTCATTACCCCACTGCTGCCCTTCCTGGCGTACACCATTATTAATGGTCAGTATCCGGCTGCTATGCAAACCATGTATCATGGGCTTGGCAATATTAGAGCCGGTTTGTAATAATGTAACACCATTTATACGGCCCAGTGCATCGGCAATGGACAGCCCTTTCACCTCATCCAGTTCGGTACCTGATAATGTTTTTTTAAAACTACCGGTACTTATTCCTTTTTGCGTGGTTACTACTACATCGCCTAATTCCTTACGGGCATGCGGCAGGAAAAAATCTACGTGCCGGGCTTTATCCAGCTGTATGGTTTGTGTAATGGTTTCACAGCCGGCATGGCTGATCACCACCTCGTAGGTACCGGCACAGAGATTGGTGAATACAAAATCGCCTTTTGCATCCGTAACAATCTGCCGGTTCACGCCACGGATCAATACCGCTGCGCCGGATAGTTTTTCCTTTGTATCCGCATCTTCCACATGTCCGCTAAAACGTAATGTACAATCCTGCGCCCATAGTGTGATGGCAGACATTGCCCAAAAGGCAATCAATAATAGTAATCGCAATGAAATAAGATTTACTGCATAAAAAATAGGAACAGTACAACCATACCCATGGTTGCTTACTGCTTTCACCAACTAAAAATTATGCAAGCCGAGGCGGACCCCGTAACGAAAAGTAATTATGCGGCGCAGAGTGAATGCGAACCGCGAAATGAACAGGTGTGGCATTTTCCGGTGTTGTAATACTTACTACTTTGTTTGTCGGAACATCCGTAAAAGGTGCCAGGGGTTCGATGTTGTTACACTCACAGGAAACAGGCGTACTGCAAACAGTGGTTTGTTTTCCATGCTCATGATGCGTCAGGTCGGCAGTGCCTGCCTCTATATGTGCTACAAACAATTCATGCAGCAAAGGCTTGGGTGTAACACCCAATGCAAACACTACCAATAATACCCAGGCAGCCCAGAAACGTATATGTTTTACTCTTTTCAAAGTTGATACAACGTTGCAAAAATAAGAAAACTTACACAGTATTGAAAAATTTAATACAAAACCTGTGACAGTTACAGGCGTATCCTTATTGTAGGACGTAGTTTTACAATAATCCCTGCTGGGGTTAATTCCTTTATCATTCAATACATTTCATCATTGAGAACCGGACAGGAATGACAGCGGGTATTTGACATACGACATACTTAAAAAAACGGTTTGTGAGACACGAACCATGGCTTCCCATGTTCCCCCGGTCACTTCGAGAACCTCAATCATAACGCTTGTTTTCCAGCCCCGGTTCGTGTCCCACTAACCGCCATGCCTATATATTCAACAATAATGGAGTAAATTTAAATATGCTAACTCCTTTAAGAAAATCAACCACCCATTTTGGCAAAATTTACTTTTGGACCGCTACAATCCATAATTGGTTACCCCTGCTAACCTCTGTAGAAAACAAGCTTATCATTATCAACTCCTTACAAACACTATCCCTAAAAAAACTGATCAAGGTCTATGCCTTTGTCATTATGCCCAATCACATTCACTTGATATGGGAACAAGTAAGTATGAATGGTAAAGAAACGCCCAAAGGAAGTTTTTTAAAATTTACGGCACATATCCTTCTTAAACACATCAAACAGACCAATATAACACATCAATATTATGTGAATGCTGCCAATAAACAATATGAAATATGGCAACGTGATGCATTGGGTATTGAGCTTTACAGCCGTTATTTTGCTACACAAAAGCTTAATTATATTCATTTAAACCCGGTGAGAGGAAAATGGAATTTATCCGCATCATACCTTGATTATGATTTTTCCTCTGCCAGGTTTTATGAATATGGGGTTGACCGTTTTGGTTTCCTGCATCATTTGTTTGACGTACTTTAAAACTTATCAAAATTGGTTCGTGAGACACGAACCATGGCTCCACGAACAGTGGCTCCTGGAACATTCAGAATGGTTTGTGGGATACCCCATTGTTGCGGTTCGTGTCTCACGAACTGAACCCTTACTAAATAATTTCTCGTTTCCCGCAACCTTTTTAAAGCCGTGGTTGTTTTTACCACATGAATATTAAACTGAGCGTATTAGACCAAACCCCCATCAGGAAAAACGAAACGGCCGCTGATTCTTTGGCCGAAAGCCTGGAACTGGCCGCATTAACGGACAAACTGGGTTATACCCGTTACTGGTTATCTGAACACCATAATACGCTTACACTGGCCAATGCAGCACCGGAGATACTACTGGCCAGGCTGGGTGCCGTTACACAAAACATCCGTTTAGGCTCAGGGGGTATTATGCTGCCCAATCACAGCAGTTTAAAAATGGCCGAGAATTTTCGCCTGCTGGAAGCGCTGTATCCCAACCGGATTGATATGGGCATTGGCCGGGCGCCCGGTACAGACCGTGCTACCGCACAGTTATTAAACCCTTCCAATACTTTTAATCCGCAGGAATACGTGCAGCAATTGAAGGAGTTGCAGGCCTTTTTCAGTAATGATCCCATTAGTGAGAATATGTTCGGTAAAATAAGGGCAATACCGAATGTGGAAACCCAACCTGTTATGTGGGCATTGACCTCCAGCGGGGAGAGCGCCTATATTGCCGCACATTTTGGTATGGGATTGTCATATGCACAGTTCATTAACCCCATTGGCGGAGCACAGGCCATCCGGGAGTATGAAGCGCGTTTTATGCCCTCGCAGCAATTGGCAGCACCCATCAGTAATGTGGGTATTTTTGCTTTTTGCAGTGAAAGCGAACAAAAGGTGCAGGAAGCTGTTGCCCTGATGCAGTATCGCTTTTTAAGTTTTGAGAAAGGTGAGTTTGATAAGTTTTACAGCTATAACGATATTAAAGATTACGAATATACCGAGGGTGAAAAGCAACGTCTTTTGTTTCACCAGAACAGGTTTATTGCCGGTACACCGCAAACCATTAAACCGCAGCTTGAGCAACTGGCCCGCCAGATGGGCACCAATGAAATTGTGATAGCCACTTTTGCCGATAGCCGGGAAGATCGTTTAACATCTTATGAACTATTGGCCAAGATTTTTATTAACCCTGCCAATCCGTTAAACGAGTTATAATTGACAGATCCTGTAATTTGGACGAGACTTCGCGATCAGCAATATTTTGTCATATCACAGAGGTAAAGGAGTTTGTTCACAGCGTTAACGGAGTTAATTTACGCGTCCCCAAAAAACTCTATGTTACTCAGTGAAAGCCCTCTGTGCCCTCTGTGGTAAAAACTTTAACCACGAAATTTTACTACCTTCCCCACTCTATAACACGTCTTCCTCTTACTTTATGATTATGTCAGCAGCCACTGTTGATATACCAAGCATTCCGCTTTTTTTGTTAATTTTACTTATTGGCATTTATAAAAAACATATCGTCAAACGGGTTGACCGATAACGAATTATTGGTAACCTATAAACAAAACGGGGATGTGGCAGTATTGGGCGATTTGTACCAGCGCTATATGGACCTCGTTTATGGCGTATGTTTAAAATATTATAAAGAGCCGGAAACGGCCAAGGATGCCGTGATGCAGATTTTTGAAGAACTGGTTGAGAAACTGAAGAAACACGAGGTTGATAACTTTAAGGGCTGGCTGCATCAAGTGGCTAAAAATCACTGTCTTATGCAGCTCCGTAAAACCCAGAAAGTTAAAACGGTGGAATTCAATACCGAGCTTATGCAATCAGGAGAAAACATGCATCTTGATAGTGTATTGGAAAAAGAAGAAAACTTTAAAAAACTGGCCGGCTGTATGGAAAGCCTGACCGGCGACCAGGAAACGGCTATCCGCCTGTTTTACCTGGACGGGAAGTCATACAATGAAATAGTGGCCATTTCCGGTATTGAATGGAATGCAGTGCGCAGCCTGATACAGAACGGCCGCAGGAATTTAAAGTTATGTATGGAAAAAGCCATAGCAGCAGAAAGTACCAATGATATTTATTTAACCAAAGAAAATTAGACAGAGGATCAGGGATATCCATGGCAGATCAAACAAATATATCAACCTATACCGCATACGATATTGAAAAATATCACAAAGGCTTATTGTCTGCTGCCGAGATGAATAAGCTGGAACGTGCTGCCCTTGAAGACCCGTTTTTAGCGGATGCCCTTGATGGTTATGCCGAAACACCGGTGAATCTCAGTGCCGACCTGGCTGAACTTACCAATCGTTTACAGGAAAGGAAAGAAGAAAAAAAAATAGTACCTATCACCGGTAAAAGTGGCGGGGCTGGTACCTGGTGGCGTATTGCGGCCATGCTGGTGATATTTGCCGGCCTGGGTTATGCCGGTTACCGGTTCGCTTTTGACAATGATAAAAAAGAACTGGCGCTTGAGGATAATAAGGCAACTGTAAAACAGGCCCCTGTTGCTGCTCCGGCTATTGTAAGCGATAGTAATGCACAAAGCGTTGGCAGTTTACCTGCGGAAAAAGAAAAAGTGGCGGTAACAGATAAGAAATCAGGACAAGAAGTTCAGGCACCCGCTGTTGCAGAACAGGAACAAAAAATAAATGCCCTTGTGGCCCCGCCGGCCCAAACAGCCGACCTGGCCGTAAAACAGGATTCCATAGCCTTAAATGAAGTAGTTGTAACAGCAGATGGCACACAAGAGAAAAAAGCAATGAAGGTGAGCAATACGCCTGTAGCTGAATATAAAAGTATCAGCCAGACTCCCAGGCAAAAAGCGATTGCTTATAAAGAAGAGTCTGATAATGCTATGCTGAGAAACAGTAACCAGTTTGGCCGTCAGCAAAAAGCTCATGGACCCGATGCTGGCAACCGGGCAAATATTTACCGTGGCCAGATAGTAGATGCCCAGCAAAACCCCGTTCCCTTTGCTAATATTACCAATCCCGTGGATAATGTAGGCACTTACAGTGATGCACAAGGGCGATTTGCGTTATTATCACCCGATTCGGTATTACGTGTGCAGGTACGGTCTTTAGGTTTTAAGGATAAAAATATTGCTTTACAAACCAGTGCTGCTACCAACCAGGTAGTATTACAGGACGACCAAAGTATATCGGCTATTGTGTTAAACCAAAAAAGACTGAACAGTAATTTACCTACCCGCCAGAACAATTTGGTATTTGACGAACCGGTTCCTGAAGCCGGCTGGTATAATTTTGATAATTACCTGGCCAATAATATACGCGTACCGGAAAACGAATACCTGAAAGCTAAAAAACAAGTACCGGAGTTTGTGGGTGAAGTACAGTTATCTTTCGAGGTAAGTAAACACGGTCGCCCTATCAACATAAAGGTGGAAAAATCTTTATGTGATGCCTGTGATAAAGAAGCTATCCGTTTATTGAAAGAAGGGCCAAAATGGAAAAGAAGCAGTAAAGGAAAAAAACATACCACTTCCATAAAAGTGAGCTTTTAATTATACCCGTATACCTGCAGTTCACCTGTTGCTTTATACTTATTAATTCTGTAACAATAACTACCTCCCGGCTGCCGCATATGCATGTGCTGTCTTATCTTCGCACCCGGAAGAAACTTGTCATTATTATAACACAACTATTTTTTATGAAACAACTCGTATTTGCTATTATCGGCAGTTTGATCGTTGCTACCAGTGATGCCCAGATCAAAACACCTGCTGCCAGTACTTCACAAACCGTAAAACAGGATTTTGGCCTGGCTACTGTGGAACTTTCCTATGCCCGCCCGAATGTAAAAGGCCGTAAAATTTTTGGTGACATTGTACCTTATGATGCCGTATGGCGTACGGGTGCCAACAGTGCCACCGTATTAAATTTTGGCGATGATGTAATTATTGGCGGCACCGCTGTGCCTGCCGGTAAGTATGGTTTATTAAGTATCCCCGGTAAAAAACAATGGACACTGATCATCAGTAAACAAACGGATGTAACCAACCCTACCGCTTACGACCAAAGCAAGGATGTGGTACGTATACCGGTTGATGTAAAGAAGAACTCGAAAGTAGAAACTTTCACCATACAGTTTGCCAATGTAGCCGCCTCTACTATGGACCTGCAGATACTGTGGGATAAATCGATGGTGACCTTACCTATTTCTACTGAAATTGACAGTAAAATAATGGCCAGCATTGAGAAGAACTTAAAAACGGACAAACCACAATATTTCCAGGCTGCCATGTATTACATGGAATCGGGTAAAGACCTGAACCAGGCTTTGGAGTATTTTAACAAAGCAGTAGAACAAAACCCTAAAGCTTACTGGATACAGTATAACTGGGCTAACTGTTTAGCCAAATTGGGTAAGACCAATGAAGCCCGTGCTGCTGCAGAAAAATCAAAAGAGCTGGCGATTGAAGGCAAGAATAATGATTATGTAAGGTTGAATGAGAAATTGCTGAAATCGTTGGGTAAATAAGGGATATAGCGTTCAGAATATTGATTTTAGACTTTAGTATTTAGACTTTAGAATGACAATAAGAACGCCGGCCTTTGGCCGGCGTTCTTATTGTAACAATGTAAAACACTTACGGAAAAATTATACCTTAACAGGACTTATTTTATTCCCTGGAAATTGTTGCAAAAGCCAGCTAATGATCACTACGCCAAGAGCGCCAATAGCGTTTAACCATAAAAAGCCTAAACCGATAGTGCCGTTTTTAGAAAGAATAAACAAAACAATAATGGCCGCTTCTACTATTAAGGCCGCATAGAAAACAGCATTCCCTTTAATTTTTTTACAATAAAATGCCACCAGGAATATCCCGAGAATGGTACCATAAAATAAGGAACCCAGGATATTAACCGCTTCTATCAGGCTATTACCAATATTAGAGGCAAACATGGCTACCGCAATACAAAACACTCCCCAGCCAAAGCTATACCAGCGCGACATATTATAATCCTGTGTATCCGTACAATCTTTAGGTTTGTATCTTTTATGCAGGTCGATCACTGTACTGGAAGCCAGGGAGTTTAAGGCCGCGGCAATACTTCCCCACGAGGCTAAGAATATCACAGCGATCAGTAAGCCTATTAAGCCGACCGGTAAATAATCAATTACAAACCGGAGGAAAATATAGTTGGTATCATTATCATCGCCCCCGTTCTTTTTTACCAGCGATTTTACTTCATTGCGTAAAGTATCAGTTTGCGATTGTACGGCTTTTAACTGCTCCAGGTGCACCGGTTGTTTATCCTGCGCATACGCCGTTAATAATACTTCCTTCTGCTGCTGCAGTTGCCCCGCCTGCTCTTTTATGCGTGATAAAGAGTCCTTGTAAACAGAGGTCTCCAAACGTTGCAGTTCTTTATCATTGAAGAAAACGGGCGGTTTGGTAAACTGGTAAAAAGAGAAGACCAGCACCCCGATCAATAGAATAAAGAACTGCATGGGGATCTTGACGATACCGTTCATCAATACACCCAGTTTACTTTCGGTGGTGGATTTGGCGGTCATGAAACGCCCTACCTGCGACTGATCGGTGCCGAAATAGGATAACAGTAAAAAGAAACCGCCAATAGTACCACTGATGATATTATACCGGTCGCTCCAGTCAAAAGAGCCATCCTTAAAGCCCGTAGTGATCACATTTAATTTATCCAGTTTACCTCCTACTTCCAGTGCATCGAAGAAGCCCACATTTTGTGGAAGTCCCTGTACCACGTATACACCGGCAATGAACATGCCGCTAAAAATGATAAATAACTGCAGGGTCTGGGTATAGGCCACTGCCCGGGCGCCGCCGGTAACGGTATATATAATCAAGAGACCACCCATTACCAGGTTGGTCCAGTAAATATTCCAGCCCAACAGGGCCGATAAAATAAGAGAAGGGGCAAAAATGCTGATACCAGTGGACAGACCACGTTGTAACAAAAAAAGCAGGGAGGTCAATGTCCTGGTCTTACCATCAAAACGTGTTTCCAGGTATTCGTAAGCCGTGAATATTTTTAGTTTACTGAAGGCAGGGATAAAAGTGATACAGATAACAATGGCCGCCAGGGGTAAACCAAAATAGTATTGTACAAAACGCATTCCATCGGTATAGGCCTGGCCGGGAGCCGCTAAAAACGTAACGGCGCTCGCCTGTGTACCCATAATGCTCAGCAATACTACCCACCAGGGCATACTGCGGTTTGATAGAAAGTAGCCTTCTAAACTTTTAGCGCTTTTGCTTTTATACACGCCAAAAATAATGATAACCGTCAGCGTGGTTATTAATACTATCCAATCGGGTGTACTCATGAAAAATATTGTGTGAACAAATAAAATGCAATGATCTGTACCAGCAGCCAGGCAATTGCCAGGGCATACCAGTGTGACCATTTTTTAAATAATGGCACTTTATCTTTTTGTTCCGTTTCCATAATGCCAGTTTATCGTTATACGATTATATGAACAGTTGTTGTTACTAAATATCCTCCCATGCTGACAGGTAAATAAAATGAATACGATATAGCTCATTCCAATAGCACAGCTCCCGGCTCAATAACATTGATACAGCACAAGTGTATGCCCAGCAACGATGCTGTTGCGCCTCAGCACAACCGGCCGCCCCTGGAGGTTGGGGTATATCAACCTACAACCTGGTAAAAAAATCACTGTCGCTTAACCCTTGTCCAGCCTAAAAAAACAATCGCCACACCAATGATCAGACCGAGTATGATACCCAGTTTTACCTTTTTGATCAATACACCTAAGATCAGCCCTAACACAATAGCCGCAATAAAGGCCATTTCGCCACGCCGTATACTGGGGCTTTTTTCCTGTGCCATATTTTAAAATGCTTTCTTTTTATTCAATGCAATTATATTAGCCAATAACCTGTATGCACCCGGAACAGCTGCTGGCAGTTGCCTGAAAAATACAATGCCGGTATAAGTAAAATATCCTTTACCATATTTAGCGATCAACAGGCTGCCTTCATCCGGTGCTTCCCCGGCATCGCCCATGGAGAGGATGGTCTCATAATTTTTATCCCAGTTACTGCCATGGTAAATACTGCGCTCCTGTATCCAGTCCTTAAAATCGTTAGCGGTTATTTTATTGGGATAGTTCAATACCTGGTGTTCCGGCTTCACAAATTTTACCGCGGCATTCTCATCGGTTACCCTTGTCCTGGATAAGGTAAAAGGATAAGGCCCCATGGTAGTGCGCAACGGACCAGCATTGCTGTTGGTATTATATTGTACAATCAGGTTACCCCCGTTTTGTACATATTGCATGAGTTTGGTGTAATAAGCCGGCATCCATTCATTGGTATTATAAGCCCTTACGCCGGTTAAGATGGCATCAAAGCCTTTCAGGTCCAGTGCAGCAATTTCTTTTTCAGTAATTAAGGTAACATCATACCCCATCTGTAGCAGCGCATCGGGTACTTTATCACCGGCCCCGACAATATACCCGATCTTATGTCCTTCGGTTTTCAGGTCAACATGCAGTTGTTTCACCGCATCCGGGTAAAAGTATTTGATGGAGGGAATATGATCGTAATTGATGGCCCGTACCGATAAATAGTAATCTGCCGTATCGGTACCCTTGTCCTCGTTTGCCACACCTAACAGGGTGGTTTGTCCTGTTACATCCAGGCGTTTATTTTTAAGGAGGAAGGGATAGGTTTTACTGGTCCTGGCTGCAAATGTTTCCTTTTCCTTTACTGTTAATACAGAATCAGGGGTGAGTAAGGAAACTGACAGTTTTCCTTTCAGGTCAGTATTGGCATTAACCTGCAAATAAACAGGGTGTATCTCCTGTTTTCCTTTTTTAAATAATATGGTTGAGGGTGAGGTCATTACCGTAGCGGCAGGAACCACAAATACAGGCTGGTATAATTCGCCTTTTACCGGGTCGGTAAATTTATATTTAACCGGTACGGTATAGTTAAATCTTTCACCGCCGATTGTTAACCCTACTATTACATTATAGGCAGCATCGGCATCAGGCTGCCCTATTTTCAACTGGTCATCAATAGCAAAACGCCCATCGGTCATTTTATTAACCAGCCAGTAAGGTTGTGTATTCGGTTTAGCTTCTGTAACCGGGATAACAGTAGAGAATACGACGTTCCTGTTTTTAAACAAAGGTTTTAATACAGCCGTGTCCAGCTTATCAATGGTAATCTGCTGCAAACCAGCATCGGCTATACCCAGGCGGTTGTTCACGGTTACGGTAATACGGATAGAATCCGTTTTAATGGCAAACTGCTGCGATGTAACACCTTCAATATATAAACCGCCACACTGTACTATCAGTTCCTGTATTTCCTTTAATTTTTGTTCGCGCCAGTAACCGGCAGGTAATGCTTTTATTGCCTGGTATAGTTTTATTAATCCCGGCACTGTCTTTTCCGGCGCCGTAATATCAAAGCCGGCAACCAATGCATTGATATTGTCGGTAATATGAGATGCGCCTGGTACACGTTTCCAGGTAAGCTCCGCTCCTTCCATTATATCCTGTTGGGGCGCCGTACCATTGGTGGTGGTAAAGCTTTCAAACACTTCGCCTCTGGTGGCGGCCACACCAAAACCCTGGCTTTTATGCTGGCTACGGCTTAATGCTGCTACTTCACCATAACTCTTGCCCAGTAAGGCATTAAAGCCTCCTACATCCAGCCGGTAATCATTTGCACCGCTGCCGCCAAAGCCATTCCATAATACCCGCTTTACCTGCCAGGATTGTACATACTTTAATTGTTCAGGATATTTAGCGGGGTCAGCTGCGGCAAAAAAAGCTTCGTTCGCCAATATGGCCGATGCCGTATGATGCCCATGCCCGCCCTCACCTGTAGTGGGAAACCGGGTTATCACTACATCAGGCTGAAACTTCCGGATGATCCATACTACATCACCCAGTATGGCCTCTTTATGCCAGATCTTAAAAGTCTCTTCGGGATTTTTAGAATAACCAAAATCATACGCACTGGAGAAAAACTGTTCTGCACCATCCAATCGTCTTGCCGCCAGTAATTCCTGGGTACGGATCAACCCCAGTTCAACGCCTTGTTCATCACCAATTAAATTTTGGCCACCGTCGCCCCGGGTCAGCGATAAGTAACCTGTACGGTATAATTTTTCCTTGGAGAAATAAGTGAGCAACCGGGTATTCTCATCATCCGGGTGTGCCGCAATGTATAAAACCGATCCCAGCACATTCAGCTTTTTTAAAGCCAGGTACATTTCAGCAGTGGTCAGTTGTTGGGGGGCCTGCGCCGTTAACTTAAAACATTGTAAACAAATTATAAAGACCGGCAGGAAATATTTTATCATTCGCATTACGTAGTAGCTTATAGGTCACGAATATAAAACTATGTTGCGAAGGGGAGAAAAGTTAAACGTTAAAACTCCTTTTATACCCATACAGGCAATTATCCCGGAACAACAAAACCCGGATCGGTGTAGGTAACCGGTGTTTCCTTACATGTTTTGTCTAATAAAATAAACAGTATCTTTCGGCTTATTTTAATGTCCACATTATGCGACTATATCATTGCCTGCTGTTTATTGCCTTTTTTACTGCATGCGGGACCGCCAAAAAAAGCAGTACACCGGTTCTTACCCCTTACAGTTATACCAATCAGAAAAATATTACAGCCGGTAAAGGGGCTGTGGTATCGGCACATCCCCTGGCCAGCCAGGCCGGTCTGCTCGTATTACAGCAAGGTGGCAATGCTGTTGATGCAGCCATTGCCACACAACTGGCATTAGCTGTAGTATATCCCGGTGCGGGTAATATTGGCGGGGGAGGCTTTCTGGTAGCGCATTTAAAGGATGGCAGGAACATTACACTGGATTACCGCGAGAAAGCTCCCGCAGCAGGCCATCGTGATATGTACCTGGATGCTGCAGGTAATGCCAGTACCGATAAAAGCCAGAACGGGCACCTGGCAGCAGGCGTACCGGGCACCATCGCAGGTTTATTTGCTTCTATGCCTTATGCTAAACTCAGTTTTGAAAAACTCATAACACCGGCGATCCTTTTAGCCGAAAAGGGATTTGTGCTCACCGAAAGAGAAGCCCGCTCCTTAAACAACCTGCAGGAGGACCTGAAAAAATACAACACGCAACCCAATGCGTTCATGAAAAATACTCCCTGGAAGGCCGGCGATACACTGGTGCAAACCGACCTGGCCCGTACCTTACAGCGTGTTAAAGAAAAAGGGGCGGCGGGTTTTTATGAAGGTGAAACCGCAAAACTCATTGTTGCCGAAATGCAAAGAGGCAAAGGCATTATCACGCTCGAAGATTTAAAAAAATATACGGCCCAACCCCGCGAACCACATGTATTTGATTACAAAACGTACACCATAGTGGGTATGCCCATGCCTAGCAGCGGCGGCTTATTATTACACCAGATGATGAAGATGATCGAACCCTACCAGATCAGTACAATGGGCTTTCAATCGGCCGAAGCTGTACAACTGATGGTGGAAGCCGAACGCAGGGCTTATGCAGATCGTGCAGAATACATGGGTGATAAAGATTTTTATCCTGTTCCTGAAAAAGCCTTGGCTGCAACGGCCTATTTAACCGATCGCATGAAGACCTTTACACCAGGTAAGGCCAGTAACAGCAACGATATTAAACCGGGTGTAGTACCTGTACCCGAACATGAAGAAACCACGCATTTAAGTGTTATTGATAACGAAGGCAATGCCGTAGCTGTAACAACCACACTTAACGGTGGCTATGGCAGCAGAACAGTTGTAGGCGGGGCAGGTTTTTTCTTAAACAATGAAATGGACGATTTCAGCATTAAACCCGGCGTTCCCAATATGTATGGCGCTGTAGGTGGTGAAGCCAATGCCATTAAACCAGGCAAACGTATGTTGAGCTCTATGACCCCTACTATCGTATTACAAAACAATAAACCCTATCTCGTAGTAGGTACACCGGGCGGCACTACTATTCCCACTTCAGTTTTCCAGACATTGGTGAATATTATTGAATTTAACCTGAGTACCATTGATGCGGTTAACAAACCTAAATTCCATCACCAGTGGTTACCGGACCGGGTGGATATAGAAAATGATTTCAGCAGCGCCACGGCTATTGCCCTGGAGATGATGGGTTATAAATTATACAAACGCGGCGCCATTGGCCGTACCGAAGTGATCAAGGTATTACCCAATGGAAAGTTTGAAGCCGTGGCCGATAAACGTGGTGATGATGATGCGAGGGGATGGTAGTGGTGGGTGTATAGTATATAGTATTGAGTATATAGTATACAGAATACGGTCTATATTGGTGCGGGCTATATAACTACTATCAACTGTGGTTGCGTCGCACACTTGTACTGCAACAAGTCTATTCATCAACTCACCCGACTGCTGTTACCTGCTTTCATTTTTAATTATTAATTATTCATTCTTAATTATCATTTATGAGTATAGCAACCGAATATTTAAATGCCGTTACCAGGCGCTTTAAAAATTATAAAGATCTGGGCGATAAAACATTTGTGCAATTAACCAATGATGCAGATTATCATTACCAGCCGGATGCCGCATCTAACAGCATTGCCGTTATTATACAGCATATGAGCGGCAATATGGTAAGCCGCTGGACCAATATATTAACCGAGGACGGCGAAAAACCCTGGCGCAAAAGAGATGATGAATTTGGCATCTTTCCCGGTCAGACAAGGGCCGAACTATTGGAAAAATGGGAAGCCGGCTGGGCCTGCCTGTTTGATGCACTGGCTTCTTTTACAGAGGAAGACCTGTTAAAAACCATTTATATCCGCCAGGAAGGGCTTAGTTTAATAGATGCCATTAACCGGCAACTGGCACATTACCCTTACCACGTTGGACAGATCGTATACATAGGCCGGATGTTGAAAAATGAAGAATGGCAAAGCCTCTCCATTGTTAAAAACGGTTCAGAGGCCTACAACAATAGCAAGGACATAAAAGACCCGGCAAAAAAATTTTAATGATCGCTGCTGAAAGGCCGATTTTGGAATTATGCCTTTAATAGCTAGTTTTGCGCACCTCTTTACCTGCTTCCAAATCCCTAAGTAAGTGCTAATCACACTTTTATGTAAAACTTTATTCGTTTTTTAATTATTAAACACTGTTTAACGTAAAAACATTTATGAAGTATTTACTCAGTTTAGCACTTGTATGTTGCTTATCATTTGCAGGTAATGCACAGATCGACCTCTTTGTTTTTGGAGGACCACAAGCCACTACCGCACGTTATGTAATTGGTGGCGCCAAACAGGAAACCGATTATAAAGTGGGTGCCATGGTAGGCATTGGATCAAAAATGCGCCTGGAAGGCATTTTCTCTTTTGCTCCCGCTATTTTTTATAGCTTAAAAGGATACAAGGTAGATTATAACCGCAGCTCTCCTTTTCCTGAACCCAATGCACTCAATAACAATGTAACCCTGCATACCATTGAAGTAGCGCCCTTACTGCAGTTTGACCTGAGTAAAAAAGAAAAACATTTCTTCATTAAAGTAGGACCGTCCATTGATGTAAATATAAGCGGGAAGGAAAAAATGGACCTGAACAATAATACACATGTAGACCGTAAAATGGTATTTGATTTTAACAGTTACAGTTATATCGGCGCCAGCCTGATCGGTCAGTTGGGTTATGAAGTAAGTAACCGCTTCAATCTCTCCTTACAATATTCTTTAGGAGTAGGATCTATTAATAACCACGAGGAAGGCCCCAGCATTAAAAACCGCAGCTTTGGTGTAACGGCAGGTTATTTCTTTAAAAGGTATAAAACTTTTTAAACAAGGTTTATCAAAACTATCAGTATTATAGTAAGTGGTAAAGTACAGGGTGTCTACTACAGGCAAAGTACCCGCAAACAGGCGCTATCATTACATATTAACGGTACCGTAAAAAACAATGCCGATGGTAGTGTAAGTATCATTGCTACCGGAACGCAGGAACAGTTAGACCAGTTGATAAGCTGGTGTAAACAGGGGCCGCCCCTGGCAAAGGTCGGGCATATTACCGTTACCGATATGCCACTCACATCCTACGATGATTTCAGCATTCTACGTTAAGTAATATAAAACGGGCTGCCAGTTAACTGTGCAGCCCGTTTATCTTTTATTAAAACAAGTTGATTATTTCTTCAGGTTCTCCAGCATGTCCCTGGTCATATCTGCCAGGCTGAATTCTTCTTTCCAACCCCAGTCGGCCCGGGCAACACTGTCATCAATACTCTGTGGCCAGCTGTTGGCAATCTCCTGGCGGTAATCCGGCTCATAGCTCATAGTAAAACTAGGGATATGTTTTTGTATCTCAGCACCTATCTCTTTAGGAGAAAAACTCATGCCTGAAAGATTATAAGAAGTGCGTACTTTGATTTTATCAGCCGGCGCTTCCATTAATTCAATGGTTGCCCTGATAGCGTCGGGCATATACATCATCGGCAGGTAAGTATCTTCCGATAAAAAGCTGGTATACTTTCCTTCTTCCAATGCTTCATGATAAATCTCCACGGCATAATCGGTAGTACCACCACCAGGCGCCGATTTGTAAGAGATCAAACCGGGATAACGCAGGCTTCTTACATCAATGCCATATTTAAGGTGGTAATAGTTACACCAGAATTCACCGGCATATTTACTGATACCATATACCGTAGTAGGTTCAATAATGGTTTGCTGCGGGCAATTTTTCTTGGGCGATGTAGGTCCGAATACAGCGATGGAAGATGGCCAGTACACTTTTGTCAGGTTTTCCTCGCGGGCTATATCCAGTACGTTCAGCAGGCTCTGCATATTTAAATGCCAGGCAAGGCCGGGATTTTTTTCACCGGTAGCGGATAAAATTGCCGCCAGTAAATAGATCTGTGTAATACCCTGGCGTATTACCTGCACATGTAACATTTCTTTGTTCATTACATCCAGGCTTACATAAGGCCCTGTTCCTTCCAGTAAAGGGTTTTGTTCCCGCAGATCGGAAGCAATTACGTTACTGTTACCATATATCTTTCTAAGGGCCATTGTCAACTCCACGCCTATTTGTCCGCTGGCGCCAATAACCAATATTTTTTCTCTTACCATACTGATAATTTAGCTGTAAAAGTAAAGGCCAAAGAGCAAGTGTAAAAATTATTTATGGTCGTTAACATTTTAATTAAAAAGTAAAAAATAAAAAGCTTTATTACCTACACTTGTGAAACCCTTTGTGGTACTTTATTCTGTCGTATTCTTTCAACTTAAAGACAACAGCAGCCCGTTATTGTCAATCGTTTGCCGAAGTTTTTATGACTGATAAAAGATAGGCTTGATGTCCAGTTTATTTCTCCTTAATTTTGTGTAATGGAACCCATGCTAAAAGATCTGTTCGCCGGACAATCGTACAATGAAAAAAGCTTTTTTTTAATCGCAGGCCCCTGTGTAGTGGAAAGTGAAGAACTGGTAATGGAAGTCGCTGATAAAGTATCAGGCATCTGCAAAAACCTGGGCATCCCCTATGTTTTTAAGGCCTCTTACCGTAAAGCCAACCGTACCAGCGCCAGCTCCTTTACCGGCCTCGGTGATGAAACCGGTTTAGCATTGGTAAAAAAAGTAGGTGAAACCTATAAACTACCTACTACATCTGATATACATGCACATGAAGAAGCTGCAGAAGCTGCCAAATACGTGGACATCTTACAGATCCCCGCCTTTTTATGCCGCCAGACCGACTTGCTGGTAGCTGCCGCCGAAACAGGCAAAATTGTCAACGTAAAAAAAGGCCAGTTCCTCAGCGGCCCTTCCATGAAATTTGCCGTGGAAAAAATTAAAAATGCCGGTAATAATAAGATCATCCTGACCGAACGTGGCACCACCTTTGGCTACCAGGACCTGGTAGTGGATTACCGCAATATACCCTGGATGCAGGCCCACCAAACACCGGTGGTAATGGATGTGACCCACTCTTTACAGCAACCCAACCAGACCAGCGGGGTAACAGGCGGTAACCCGCAACTCATTAGCACCATTGCCAAGGCCGCGATTGCTACCGGAGCCGATGGTTTATTTATTGAAACCCACCCCAACCCGGCAGTAGCCCTGAGTGACGGCGCCAATATGCTTAAACTGGACCTGCTGGGAGGTTTACTGGAACAATTAGTGAAACTGAGAGCAGCAATTGTGTAGAAGAAGTTCAAAAGTTCAAAGGTTCAAAGGTTCCGGGAGAGTGATGAATGATGAGTTATGAATGAGGTACCCGCTCCTTGCCAATTGCTAATTTTCGTTTGTCCATTTTCCTTCGATCTCCCGTCTAAATTTATTACCTTTGCGGCTTAAATATTTACATGAGCCTGTATAACAAAAGAGGCGTAAGTGCACAAAAAGAAGAAGTGCATGCCGCTACCGAAAAATTAGATAAAGGATTATATCCCAATGCTTTCTGTAAAATTTATACCGATGTATTATGCGGCGATGCCGATTGGGTGAACATTATGCATGCGGATGGTGCCGGCACAAAAAGTATTCTGGCTTATCTATACTGGAAAGAAACAGGCGATGTAAGTGTATGGAAAGGTATTGCCCAGGATGCTATTGTGATGAACCTGGACGACCTGCTTTGTGTGGGCATTTACGACCAGTTACTTTTTTCATCTACTATTGACCGGAATAAAAGGATCATCCCTGCCGAAGTACTGGAAGCGGTGATCAACGGCAGCCAGGAGTTTTTTGATACCATGAAAAACTTTGGCGTAAACATTACTTATATGGGTGGCGAAACTGCCGACGTAGGCGATGTGGTACGTACTATGGCTGTTAACGGTACCATGGCAGCCCGCTGGCCTAAAAACAAATTAATTACCAACGATAAAATTGTCGCCGGTGACGTGATCGTAGGTTTAGCCTCATTTGGTAAAGCCAATTATGAAAATGCCTATAACAGTGGCCTGGCAAGCAATGGCCTGACCAGTGCCCGTCACGATGTATTACATAAAATTTATGCCGAAGACTTTCCTGAATCTTATGATACCGAGCTGGATGAATCGGTAGTATATATCGGACCACACCGTTTTACCGAAATAATAGATACACAATTCGGCATGCAGACAATCGGGGAACTATTGCTATCCCCCACCCGCACATTTGCACCTATCTTAAAAGATATACTGGTTAAACATTTCGATGCCATACATGGTCTCATCCATTGCAGTGGCGGCGGACAAACCAAATGTTTAAAATACTTACCGGCTCCTTTACGTATTGTAAAAGATAACCTGTTCACACCTCCCGAAATTTTCAGGATCATACAATCGGCCAGTGGCTCCGACGACAGGGAAATGTACCAGGTATTTAATATGGGAACCCGTATGGAAATTTATACCACAGAAGCAGAAGCCGATAATATTATCAATATCGCCAATGGATATGGCGTTGCGGCACAAATTATTGGCCGTGTAGAAGCCTCCGATAAAAAAGAAGTAGTGATCACAACTCCCAACGGATTACTGCAGTATTAATAAGATTTATTACAGATTTTTGTAGAATTAATGCCATTTATTGCCCTTGTGTAATAAATGGCATTATTATTATTATTAAATTGGTATTGTTCACCAAAGACGCAATGTATGTTAAAATTCACCGGACTAGTATTATTAACCGCCTTGTTTTTTGTTGCCTGTAATAACCAGCAACCCAAGGAATTTGTTGTTCAGCCCCGCGATACTACCATCACTGTAAAAAATGCCTATAACGACCTGTTTTTAGACAGTGCTGCTATGGAAGATTATATTGCCAAACAATCCCTTGGCGATACCCTGGCACAACGTATACGTAGTTTCTATAACAGTCGTAACTACCAGTTTGCCTGGTTTGACAGTAGCGGGGTAGCTGAATATGCAGGTAGTTTCTTAAATGCGCAAAGCCAGTATATTTTATACTCAAAAGACAGCAGTTTATATAACGAAGACCTGCAGCAGTTGCATGACTCCTTAACATCGGACAGCAGCAAATACCAGGTACCTTCCAAAAAAAGATTAGGTACAGAACTGGCTTTAACAACCCAATTCTTCCGTTATGCCTTTAAAGCCTATGTGGGTGACTCATCCATCAACCTACAGGACCTTGGCTGGTTCATTCCGCGTAAAAAAACCGATATGACCGGCCTACTGGATTCCCTCATCAGCAACAAGGGCAAAAACATGGAGAATTATGAACCGCTGAACAAACAATATAATTTACTAAAGGAACAGTTACTAAAATATTACGGTTACCAGAAAGAGGGTGAATGGGATAGCATTGCCATTACCAAAAAGTTTTATAAAATAGGCGATACTTCCGCGGCAATTGCAAAAATAAAACACCGCTTATTCCTCACCGGTGATGCTGAAAAAGATGATACTACTACTGTTTTTGATACCACTTTACTGGCAGCGGTAAAACATTTCCAGCGCCGGTATGGATTGAAAGAAGACGGCGCTATCGGTAACGACCTGTTAAAAGAGATCAACCGCCCCATACAACAACGTATTGAACAATTATTGATCAATATGGAGCGTATGCGCTGGCTGCCGGGTAACACCGACCAGGATTATTTATTGGTTAATATTCCGGCATATCGCTTATATGTTTACGAAAAGGGCCAGTTAGCCTGGAGTATGAATGTGGTAGTTGGTTCCATAGCACACAGCACCGTCATATTTAACGGGCAAATGAAATACATTGTTTTCAGCCCTTACTGGAATGTGCCCAACAGCATAGTAAGAAAAGAAATTATGCCGGCCTTACAGCGTAACCCCAATTACCTGGCCCGTAATAATATGGAAAGGTATAATGGTGGTATCCGCCAAAAACCCGGCCCGCGCAACTCATTAGGACTGGTGAAATTCCTATTCCCCAACAGCTACAATATTTATTTACACGATACACCCAGCAAAGGTTTATTTAATGAGGCCAGCCGTGCCTTCAGCCATGGTTGTATCCGCCTGGCCGAGCCTAAACGCCTGGCAGAATACCTGTTACGTAAGGATACGGCATGGACGGAAGAAAAAATTACCGCGGCCATGAATGCCGGTAAAGAAAAATATGTAACACTTAATCCTACTGTGCCTGTTGTGATCGGTTATTTCACCGCATGGGTTGATAATGAAGGAAAACTCAATTTCCGTGATGACATTTATGGCCATGACAAAAAACTGGCGGAAAAAATGTTCACTAAGAAATAAAATATTGGGGTAAACAACTTGTAAACTGTGAATAGTCAATAGTGAATATTTGAATCACTATTGGCTATTCACTTTATATTCTTAACCACTCAAGCCTTATTATTAACTTATACTAACCTGTAGTTATATGCGTTTAGTTGAAGTAAATACCCCCGATACTGCCAGACAATTTATACAGGTAAACTATCTTTTACAAAAAGATGATCCCAACTATATCCGTCCTTTAAACAAGGATATAGCAACCGTATTTGATCCGCAAAAGAACAAGGCTTTCCGCCATGGTGAAGTGGCCCGTTGGATCTTAAAAGATAATAACAATAAACTCATTGGGCGTATTGCCGCTTTTGTTAACAGCCGGTATAAAAACAAAGGCGATACCATACCCGTTGGTGGTATGGGCTTCTTTGAATGCATAAACAACCAGCAAGCCGCCAACCTGTTATTGGATACGGCTAAAACCTGGTTACAGCAAAAGGGGATGGAAGCCATGGATGGCCCCATTAATTTTGGAGAAAGAGACCGCTGGTGGGGCCTGCTGACAGAAGGGTTTACACCGCCTGTATACGGACTTAATTATAACCCACCCTATTATCAGCAACTGTTAGAAAACTATGGTTTCAAATCTTTCTTCAACCAGGTATGTTTTGCATTAGATGTAAGAAAACCTTTACAGGAAAAATTCTTCTCCCGGCATGCTGCCATTGCTGCCGATGAAAACTTCAGCGCCTCCCCTATTCAACGCAATAATATTGAAAAATTTGCAGCTGATTTTGCGAAGGTATATAATAAAGCCTGGGCAGGCCATGGAGGCATCAAGCAATTAGATGAAGCTGTAGTACTGAATATGTTCAATGCCATGAAGCCGGTGTTGGATGAGCGTATCTGCTGGTTCGCCTACTATAAAAACGAACCCATTGCCATCTGGATCAACCTGCCCGATCTTAACCAATGGTTTAAATACCTGGATGGAAGGTTTGGCCTATGGCAGAAGCTTTACTTCTTATGGATAAAACGCACCCGTCCTAATAAAAAATTCACCGGACTTGTATTTGGTGTGGTACCCGAATTCCAGGGTAAGGGAGTAGATGCCTATATCATAGTGGAAGGAAGTAAAGTTATCCAGGACATACAAACCAATGGCAGTATTGGCAAGCCTGTTTACAATGAATATGAAATGCAATGGATCGGTGAATTCAATCCCAAAATGATCAGCGTAGCCGAGTCACTGGGTACTTATCGCAGCCGCAAACTGGTTACCTACCGTTATATGTTTGATACAACTACACATCCCATGCATCCAACACTTTAATGAATGCTGTATAATTAGCAATGCGCACTTAAAGCAGGTAATATCATAAAAAAAATGGAGTGTCATACAACACTCCATCATAACAAACAGTTGGTTTGGGATATTGATTAAAACATGAGAAAACGATCTCTTCCACCCACCTTACCGGCAAAATTCCTGATATTATAAGTGAAGGTCAGTAAAAAATAACGGCGCAGTGATAATATTTCGGTATCGGTGATAAAGTTCTCGGCTATGTTACGGTACACAGTATTGTTCTGGTTCAGTATATCAAATACTGATAGTTTTAACTGGCCTTTGTCCTGTTTCAGGAATAAGAAATTAACAGCCGCATTCCAGCGATAAATATTCTTTTGTAAACCGGCAGCAACCTGCGGGTTATAATTATAATCCAGGGAGGTTTCCCAAACTATCTTCTTAGGCATACGTACGATCAGGTCGGTAGCAGCCGTATGGCGCCATAATTCCAGGCCCGGGTAAATATTATCTTCATAGGATGCTTTACTCCATGCCGGACCATAACGCGGGTTCAGTTCAATTTTATCATCCCAGTTAATAGAGGCATTCACACCGGGGTTGAACATGAAATTCCTGGTAGTACTGCGATTCTGGTTCAGTAATACAAGGCTCTGGTTATAGGTAGCGTATATGGATGGTCCAGCAGATATCTTCCATTTAGATCCATATTTATATTGCTTACGCATACTGGCACTCATCTGCCCACGCCATACGCCATCTGTATTCACCGGTGAAGAAACCTGCACACCATTCTCATTAATGGTACGCTGCCTTATTACCGCATCCTCACTGATGTTTCCGTTCAGATACAGGTTATAATTAATAGAGTTTTTAGCATCGTAGGAATAAGCGTTCACCGATAAGGAATGTGATTTGGTAGGCTTCAATGCGGGGTTACCCATGCTGATAAACAAAGGATTGGTATTGTTTACTGTTGGTTGCAGGTCGGTGATCTGCGGCTCGTTTACAAATACATTGTAATTAAAGTTCCATTTATCCCAGCGTACACTGATAGCGGGCATGATAAACGAAAAACTTTGTTTTAACGAAGGGTCTTTCTTAAATTCATTATCTATCTGTAAATACCGCCAGGTAGCGCCGGGCGTAATGGTCCATTTTTTATACTTATAACTCACACCGGCAAAAGTGCTGTTCCTTAAACCGTCCCGCTCCAGGCCATTGGTAAAAGCTTCGTCGGGTATAATATATTCGCCGGTGGCATGGTCATATTCAAAAGAAGCAATATTATCCTTATCATGAAATAACTCCAGTGTTTGGGTCAAACGCAGGGAGAGGGATTTGGTCAGCGGTTCGTTATAATTAACGTACAACCTGCCGTTCCATGAATGCTGGTCCTGATTTCTTAACTGCTGTAATAAAGTACTGCTGTTTGTTTTATAAAACTGGTTCTCCACATCATTATACTGATCGGCCTTGTTATTGTTCAGATTAAAATTCAGGGTAGCGTAAAAAGACCGTCCTTTTTTCTTAAACTGTTTACTATACGACAATTCCTGTTGCATGGAAAAACCTTTGGAACGCTGACGTTGCTCGTTGATACTTTTATTAATGAGCGGATCAAAATTTGATGTAGTCATCGAACTGTCTGTACTGTTCGCATCCTTTTTTACAAAGCTGAAACTTGGCCGGTATTCCAGGGTACTGGTCGAATCCAGTTTTGTTTTCAGATATGCGGAAATACGGTGCGAGTAATCATTGGTTTCGGCATCATTTACCCGGTCGCTGTATAAAGTGGTATCACTAAAAAACTGCTGGCGTAATGTTTTTTGCTGTACCACGCCGTTGTTTTGACCGTAAAAATACTGCAGGCTCAGGGTTGTTTTTTTGCCAAGCAATGTGTTTGCATTAATACCGCCGCCGCTGGTGCGTTGTAGGCCCTGTCCAAGACCACCAAAAGAAATATCATTTAAAGCAAAACCGCCGGTGCTGCTCACCATCATACTGTTAATATTATTACGGTTAAAACCGCCGATATTCATTACATCCTGGTAGCCAAAGCCCGACCGGTTTAAGTTATTGGTATAACCCAGGGCGCTTACCTGTAAAGTATCCCGGAACATATTCACGATACCGCCTGCTTCATAACGTTCATCGGTACCGGCGCCTGCATACAACTTACCAAACCAGCCCTGTTTAATACTTTTCTTCAGCTTCAGGTTAATCACCTGCCCTACTTCGCCGGCAGACAGGTCAGGGTTACGTTGCAACTCTTCCTTATCATCTACCACCTGTACCTTATCAATTAAATTGGCCGGCAGGTTTTTCGAGGCAATTTTTGGGTCGGTGCCAAAAAACTCCTTCCCTTCTACCAGCATCTTATTTACCTTACGGCCATTCACTGTAATATTTCCTTCCTTATCCACGTCCACACCGGGAAACTTCTTTAACAGGTCTTCCACCAGGGCTGTTGGTAAGGTTTTAAATGCTGCGGCATTAAACTCAATAGTGTCTTTCCTTACCACCACGGGCGGCCTTTCCGATACCACCAGCACTTCTTCCAGTTCCTGTACATTGGGTAACATCTTTATTGCGGGTATCTCTAATTGATTATTTTCTGCCGTCAGTGTGAATTCATGTCGCCATACATCAAAACCTGTGGCAGTGATCACAGCCCTTAAAGCCTTATTAACCGGTAAACCCGGCACTTTAAACTTACCGGTTTCGTCGCTCATTCTATAGGTAACGATGCTGGTGTCCTGTGCTGTAAAAACGGTAATGGTGGCATAGGCTACCGGTGACTTTCCCGATGAATCAGTTAAGGAGCCGCTTATTTGACCTTTTTGTGCAAATCCTGCCTTAACACCTAATAAACAGATAACTGACAGTACCAGCGAATAAAAAACTTTTCTCATAAACTCTTTTTGTGATGGAGGCACAATAATACGAAGTAATTCGTACTATAAAAATATTATAAATTTCTTTAACAAGTTGATAACAAACTACGAACAGACAAACAATGTTACGAATAATTCGTAATTCAACCAATTATTCGTTGTTATTTTTACTTTTAGTAGAAGAAGTATTTGGGGCTATCAACTGCATATCGCTTATCAGCTATTGTCCCCGCCTTTGGTAGTAGTGCACCCGCCATGCTCCTGCCAAACACACCGGTACAGCTACTACTGCCAGTCGGGCAGTCCGTGTACTTAAGCTCAAAGCCAAAAGCTGAATGCCAAAAGCCGGGCCGCTATTTTGCATTATCAAAAACATCATTACTGAGCCTTCAGCGTTAAGCTTTCTGCCTTCTGCTTTACTCCCAAACCGAATGTGCATATTAACCCAACCAAATACCACTCATGTTTGTTTATAAATAGCTAATTTAGCCGCTCAGGTATGGAAAAATTTATTGTATCAGCACGTAAATACAGGCCCCAATTGTTTAATACAGTTGTAGGGCAGTCACATATTACTACAACCCTCAAAAATGCCATAAAGAACGACCAGCTGGCGCATGCGTTTTTATTTTGCGGTCCGCGTGGTGTAGGTAAAACCACCTGCGCCCGTATACTGGCAAAAACCATTAACTGCGAGGATCGTACGGCCGATGGTGAAGCCTGTAATAAATGTAACTCCTGTGTGTCCTTCAACGAAGGTACTTCCATGAACATACATGAGCTGGATGCGGCCAGTAATAACTCGGTAGATGATATCCGGGCCCTGGTAGAACAGGTGCGTTTTGCTCCCCAGGCCGGCCGCTACAAAGTGTATATCATAGATGAGGTGCACATGTTAAGTGCCTCGGCTTTCAACGCCTTCTTAAAAACACTGGAAGAACCTCCTTCCTATGCCATCTTTATCCTGGCTACCACCGAAAAGCATAAAATATTGCCTACCATCCTGAGCCGTTGCCAGATCTTCGACTTTAAACGTATTACCAATAACGATACGGTAGAGCACCTGCAGGAGATATGTGAAAAAGAAGAAGTAACGGCCGATAAAGCAGCTTTACAGGTAATAGCCCAGAAAAGTGAAGGCTGTATGCGTGATGCGCTGAGCATTATGGATAAAATTGTAAGCTTCACCGGTGGCGAGCTCAACTACGCCAATACGCTGGAACACCTGAACATACTGGATGCTGATTATTATTTTAAGGTACTGGAATGTATGTTACAACAGGATCTTGCCGGTGCCATGTTATTATATGATGATATTAACCGCAAAGGTTTTGAAGGTGATATGGTATTAAACGGTATGGCCGAATTCATCCGCAACCTGCTGGTATGTAAAGATGAAAGAGCCGCCGCTTTACTGGAAGCAGTGGAAAATCATAAATCCCGTTACCTCGAAAAGGCCAAGGAAGTATCGGCAGCTGTACTCATCAGCGCCCTTAATATACTGACTGAAACAGAAATAAGCTTTAAAGCAGCCCGTAACAAACGCCTGCATGTGGAAATGGCCTTAATAAAGCTCTGTTACCTGCAACAGGCCATGCAACTTACTACTGCTGATGACGGTGTAAGTAAAAAAAAAATAGTTGAAACAACCCGGCCGGTAGGTTTCAGGCAACTGCGAATGCTGGAGCATAAACCCAAAGCAATAGCTCCCGCTGTTACCCCGGTTAAAGAAACTTTACCTGCACCCACCAATACAATGGTAGCCAGGGAGCCGGAAGCCAGGTTAACTATTACTGAAACAAAACCACAACCACCAGCCAGGCAACCGGTGGCTACACCCCAGCCTGCCAGCGCAACCAAACCATTGGGTGGCGGCAGTAAACTCTCGGCTTTGGAAAAAATACGTAACCAGTATAAAAATGCCGAAGAAAATAAACGGGAAAACAAACCCCTGCACATGGAAACCCTGCAGGCTGCCTGGAATGAATTTGCCCAAATATTAAAGGACGAAAAAAATGCGGCCGGTCAGAACTTTGAAATGTCCGAACTGGTCATCACCGGACCCGATAGTTTTTATGCTAAAGCCGGTAATACCATTCAATACCGTTTTATTGAAAGTAATTCCCGCCGGGCTACCGAGTTTTTAAAAGAAAAACTCGACAATGCCAAGATAGAATTCATCATTACCAAAATTGAGAACCAGGAAATACTGGTAGGCGGCGATGCACCGCTCTCTTCCAGCGAACAATTCATTAAAATGGTAGAAATGTACCCGGTGATCAAGGAATTAAAGGACAAGCTAAAACTGGACCTTGATTATTAGGTTAATGTGCTGATGAGCTAATTTGCTGATGTGCTAATTACTATCTGTCGCAAGTGTTCCGAAGGATCACTTGTGACTAAACAAATCTACCCGATTGTATCGGGAACAGCTTTAATGCTATATAACTACTTATCTGTCGCAAGTCTTCCGAAGGGCGACTTGTGACTCAATAAATCTACCCGATTGTATCGGGAACAGCTTTAATACTATATAACTACTTATCTGTCGCAAGTGTTCCGAAGGATCACTTGTGACTCAATAAATCTAACCGATTGTATCGGGAACAGCTTTATTACTATATAACTACTTATCTGTCGCAAATGTTCCGAAGGATCACTTGTGACCCCATAAATCTACCCGATTGTATCGGGAACAGCTTTAACACTATATAACTACTTATCTGTCGCAAGTGTTCCGAAGGATCACTTGTGACTCAATAAATCTACCCGATTGTATCGGGAACAACTTTAATGCTATATAACTACTTATCTGTCGCAAGTCTTCCGAAGGGCGACTTATGACGATATAAATCCGTCCGATTGCATCGGAACTACAAATGCTGCACTTTTAACAACCCACGCCCATTCGTATAATAATCAATTGCACTGCTGTACTTATAATGTTGCGGCTCCCATACCAGGCCACTTTTTACCGGGTTCTCATGTAAATAATGCAGGCGTTGCTGTAACTTCTGATCATTATGTAATTCAATAGGATGATAATCCTGCTTCCAGAACTGGAAATCCTTGTTATTGTTATTATTCCTGCCTGTAAATCTAAAAATATTCACCATCCACTCTTTCCTGCTTTCGGCAGGGTTCTCCTGTATGGCTTTAATGATCTGTTTGCTGGTATACTTTTTAATATCCCTGACCAGGTATTCAATTTTATTATCGGTAGTGCTGATGATAAGATGAACATGGTTGGTCATGATCACCCATGCATGTAAGATCAGCCCTTTATGCTCGCAGCAGTAATGGAGGCTTTTAACGAACATCTCTTTATACAGTTCCCGGCTGAATACATCTATCCAGGCAACCACGGTAAATGTTACAAAATGAGGTGTACTGTCTTCACCCACTTTATAATTGGATGACATAAGGTTAGCGTGTTGGTGTTACCAAATATATTTAAAGCCTTCTTTTAAAAACCGATTAAATCGGGTAAGTTCTACAGTTTTTGCGAATCTGATTTTGATCCAATAGTAAAAAACCCTTCCATAATCCCGATACAATCGGGCAGGTTTTGCCCACGCAGGTCATCCTGCGGAAGACCTGCTTCAGTTATGCTCTCTTACTCAACTCAATCGTTTGATTTCCCGGCTATTCAGGGGTTATGCACAGTCTTGCAGAAGTACTTTAAAAATGATAATAACTATCGTACCTTTGCGCATCTTTTTACACAATTAAGTTCATTATATAATATGAGTTTGTTTAGTAAACAGGCCGGGGAATTTTTACCCCGCCATATCGGCCCTACCGCAGCAGATACCGAGCACATGTTACAAGTAATTGGCGAGCCTTCACTGGATAGCCTGATCGACAAAACGGTGCCCCCGGCCATCCGCATGGACAAGGACCTGGACCTGCCACCTTCTTTAAGCGAACATGCTTATTTACAGCATATTAAGGAAGTATCCCTGCTAAACAAAGTATACAAAACCTATATCGGCCAGGGTTATTATGACACCATTACGCCCTCGGTTATTTTACGTAATGTTTTCGAAAACCCGGGTTGGTACACCCAATACACACCTTACCAGGCCGAAATTTCCCAGGGCCGCCTGGAAAGTTTACTGAACTTCCAGACCATGGTAAGCGATCTGACCGGTCTGCCGATCGCCAATGCTTCTTTACTGGACGAAGCAACTGCCGCCGCCGAAGCCATGGCCATGTTCTTCCACACCGTGAATAAAGGTGCTGTTCCCACAAAACCTAAATTCTTTGTGGATGAAGAGATCTTCGCCCAGACCAAGGATGTACTGGTTACCCGTGCCCAGCCTATTGGTGTGGAACTCGTATTTGGTGCATACGCTACTGCCATTATTGACGATTCGTATTTTGGCGCTATTGTACAATACCCCAACGATAAAGGCGCTATTGAAGATTACCGTTCTTTTATTGACAGCATACATGCCGTAAACGGTTATGTGGCCATGGCTACCGACCTGCTGGCATTAACCTTATTAACCCCTCCCGGTGAATTAGGTGCCGATGCCGCATTAGGAAGTGCACAACGCTTTGGTGTTCCCCTGGGTTATGGCGGACCACATGCTGCCTTCTTTTCGACCAAAGACGAATTTAAACGCAGCATTCCCGGCCGTATCATTGGTGTGAGTGTGGATGCGGAAGGCAACCGTGCTTTACGCATGGCACTGCAAACCCGTGAGCAGCATATTAAAAGAGAGAAAGCTACTTCCAATATTTGTACTGCCCAGGCATTATTAGCCAATATGGCGGCCATGTATGCCGTATATCATGGTCCTGATGGGCTGAAAGATATCGCATCCCGTGTTGCCTTACTGGCCCAAACCGTAGCCGACTCACTGGTAGCAAGAGGTTATACTTTAGCAAACCAATACTTCTTCGATACCATTGTTGTAAACGTAAACAACCAGCAGGCTATCCGCGAAAAAGCATTACAGCAACAGATCAACTTACGTTATATCGGCAGCAACCTGGTAGGTATTTCGGTAGATGAAACCACCAATACAGATGACCTGTTTGACCTGATCAATTGTTTTGAAAACGATACCGACCCGGTAAGTTTTGATATACATATGGATGCCGGTTTACAGCATTTACCGGCTGCTTTAACCCGTAACAGCGCTTACCTGACACACCCGGTATTTAATACCCACCGCAGTGAAAGCCAGATGATGCGTTATATCAAATCACTGGAGAATAAAGACCTGTCTTTAAATACCTCAATGATATCATTAGGTAGCTGTACCATGAAGCTGAATGCCGCTACCGAAATGATCCCCCTTAGCTGGTCACACTTTAGTAAAATACATCCTTTTGTACCACAGGACCAGGCATTGGGTTATAAAACCGTGGTAGACAATTTAAGCAAATACTTATGTACCATCACCGCCTTTGATGCCTGTAGCTTACAGCCCAATAGTGGTGCTCAGGGTGAGTATGCAGGCCTGCTGACCATCAAAGCCTTCCACGAAGCCAATGGTGATCATCACCGTAATGTAATGCTTATCCCGATCAGTGCACACGGTACCAACCCGGCCTCTGCTGTAATGGTAGGCATGAAAGTGGTAGTAGTAAAAGCTTTGGAGAATGGTTATATTGATGTAGAAGACCTGAAACAAAAAGCCACACAGCATGCCGCCAACCTGGCTGGTATTATGATCACCTACCCCAGTACCTACGGTGTATATGAGGAAACAGTAAAAGAGATCACTGCCATTATTCACGAAAATGGCGGCCAGGTATATATGGACGGGGCCAATATGAATGCACAGGTAGGCTTAACTGCTCCCGGTTTAATTGGTGCGGACGTTTGTCACCTGAACTTACATAAAACATTTGCCATTCCACATGGTGGTGGTGGCCCGGGTGTTGGCCCAATTTGTGTAAAAGCACATTTAGCGCCTTATCTGCCTGGTCACGTAAACCTGGAAGGCAGCACACAAACAGCGGTATCAGCTGCTCCTTATGGTTCGGCCTCTATATTACTGATCAGTTACGGTTATATCCGGTTACTGGGACGTGATGGCGTGAAAGCCGCTACCCAAAATGCCATACTAAACGCCAACTACATGCGTGCCCGCCTGGATGGTGCATATGATGTACTGTACTTGGGAACCAATGGCACTTGCGCACATGAGTTTATTGTTGACCTGCGTCCTTTCAAAAAAACGGCCGAGGTAGAAGCCGAAGATGTAGCCAAACGTTTAATGGACTATGGTTTCCACGCTCCTACCATGAGCTTCCCTGTAGCCGGCACTATTATGATTGAGCCTACAGAAAGTGAAGATAAAGCCGAGCTGGACCGCTTCTGCGATGCCATGTTAAGCATCCGTGAAGAAATCAAAGCCATTGAACAAGGTGCGGACAAAAAGAACAATCCTTTAAAAAATGCACCGCATACACAAACTACGGTTATCAGCAGCAACTGGGATAAACCTTACTCCCGTGAAGAAGCGGTATTCCCGTTACCCTATGTACAGCAGAATAAATTCTGGCCTTCCGTATCAAGGGTAAATAATACCCATGGCGACAGGAACCTGATTTGTACCTGTGAACCGATAGAAAGTTATATGGAAGAATCAGTAAGTTAATAAAGCAACAAACCCCTCTGATCGAGGGGTTTGTTATTTAAGCAGATTTACAATACATATCATAAAGATTTGCTATTGCATTTTCTGTACCCTGATATTATCTTTGCCCCTCATCAACACCAGTCATGAAAATAATCTTTACCCTTTGCACCTGTATCATTACCATTTTGTTCTTTTCCTGCCAGCGTGAACCATTGGATGTATTACCGGAGGAAGAAACACCACCGCCCGTGGACCCTGCAACATGTGTATTAGATACCTTTCAGATTGAGATGAAAAGTGAAGGCCAGTCTTTTTTATTTACACCTAAAAAAGCATTGAACTTTAATACTATCACTTACGTGGACAGCAGTGATGATAATTTTAAGTATGTAGACAGTTTAGTGTATGATAATCAGAAAAGATTAAAAGAAATATATTCTTCGTCATTTGTGCCGCCAAACAATTATTCTACCCATAAGAGAACAGAAATCAGCTACAGCGCCGATGGAAAGGTAAGTAGAGAATTAGCTACCTGGCATAACAACGAAACCCCTGCAGAAACTGATTCTTTAATTATTTTGTATCGTTACGTTGGTGACAAATTAAGTACAATCATTAAACTGGAGCCTTTCGCGCAACGGACATATGCCCATATGAACCCATCGCTTATTGCCTATCAACCATATCTTGTAAGTGACAGTATCGTATTAACGTGGACCGGAGATAATATCACTCATTTAAAAAATTATGTTTATAATATCGAAATGGATGGCAGTTTTACCCCTTATATACCATCGGATGATATTTCTTTTGAATATGATTTATCTAAAACCAACCCCTTTAATCCTCATACTCCTTTTCTCACCTTGTTCACACAATCTTCCAATGATCTGCCCAGCCAACCAATTGCGTGGAGTGGTAAAAACCTTATAAAAAAGATTACCGATAACCGCCGGAATGAACCCAATGCGGAAGACCTGGAATCTTATACCTATACATACACGTTCAATACGAAAGGAGAGATTACAAAAATTTATATGAAGTCAGATTCTAATTTATATACTCAAGAATTTTCATTCACATTCAATTTTTTCCCTAAATGCCAATAAGTTATTTACAATAGATAGCCTGGCCTGACTTAGTACAATTGTACCCAAACCCGTCAACAAAAGGTTAATTCAGATCAGTTTTTGAAGAGCGGTTTTGTTATCAAACTTTCTCGTGGTAATTTTGTTGTTTCATTCACACCCAAAGTTGTTTGCCATAGTTCGTACAAAAACAACTTTATTACCAAGATGAACAATAGTATTATTAACAGGAGCCTGTATAAGGTGAACAGTTTGTTTTTTCCTGCGAGGCAAAAAGGCACCCTGAGCTACGAAGAAGCCAGCGCTTTCTACCGCCGGCGCTTACGTATTGCCGTATCTATCTTTTTCTTTTGCCAGGGCATTACTTTTGCCACCTGGGCCAGTCGTATCCCGGATATTAAAACGGCTTTATCCCTTTCGGATGCAGCCCTGGGAAGTATCTTACTGGCCCTGCCTGCCGGTCAGCTGGTTACCCTGCCCTTTTCCGGCCGTATTGTAGCCCGGTTTGGCAGCCGGAATGTTATCCGTATTGCTTTGATATTGTATACCATTGGCCTCACCAACCTGGCCCTGGCCACATCGGCCTGGCAACTGACCCTGGCCCTGTTCATCTTTGGTGTATTTGGTAACTTCTGTAATATATCGGTGAACACACAAGCCATTATAGCCGAAAAAATGTATGGCCGCCCCATCATGACCAGTTTTCATGGGGTATGGAGCATTGCCGGTTTCACCGGTGCACTCATTGGTTTACTGATGATCGCGACCAATGTAACACCGCATATACATTTTTGTATCATGGCGGTGTTGATTACCATTACCTGTATACTGGCCCAACGTTATTTAAAATCCGGCACTACTGCCGCTACTGCAAAAACAGAAAAGAAAAAATCTTTAATTGGCAAACCCAATATGATACTGGTACAGTTAGGCATTATCGGCTTCTGTAGTATGGCCAGTGAAGGTGCCATGTTCGACTGGAGCGGGGTATATTTCAAACAGGTGGTGCAGGCCCCTGAAGCGCTGACCATTTTGGGTTATGCTGCTTTTATGATCATGATGGCTACCGGGAGATTTATGGGTGATCGTTTAATTATAAAATTCGGTCGTCAGAGATTATTAAGGTATAGCGGCCTGTTCATTGCCGGTGGTTTATTCTTATCCGTTTTCTTACCTTATTTACCCACAGCTACTTTAGGCTTTTTAATGGTAGGCCTGGGCGTATCGTCAATTGTACCGATGGTATACAGCGCTGCCGGTAAAGTATCCAATATATCGCCCAGTGTGGCTTTGGCATCGGTTTCCAGCATCAGCTACCTGGGCTTTTTAATGGGCCCACCCCTGATCGGTTATATTGCTGAACTATCCAGCCTGCGCTATTCATTTGCCGCTATTGGTTTAATGGGCTTTGCCATCATCTTCCTGGCCGCAAAAGTTAAATTACTCAGAAGTTAGACCAGCATCGGAAGAACGATGAAACATTATAAAACAAAAAGCTGAACGGATAATCCGTTCAGCTTTTTGTTTATGAGTTTATGTAAAATGCTGCGTAAAATTACAGGTGCACAAGTGTGCGACGCAACAGACGATGATAGTAGTACTGCAGCCGGTAACAAACTTATAGTATGCAATATAAAGTATTTAGTATAGAGAAGGAGAAGCCGATATAACACGCCAACCTTCAACATCTTGAACATTTGAACTTCATGAACCGCTTACGATAACCTTGAACATTTGAACATTTGAACTTTTGAACCTTTTAAACCTCTTGAACATTCCTCTACCTCCTCTCACCTATCTGCTGCCGCCACATGGCATAATACAACCCTTTTTTAGCCACCAGCTCCAGGTGTGTACCCTGTTCGGCTATCTTACCTTTTTCCAGCACATAAATCACATCGGCATACATAATGGTCGACAAGCGGTGAGCGATCATAATGGTAATAGGATCACGCTGTGCGGCAATATTTTTCACTGTTTCTGTAATGGCTTCTTCCGTTAACGAGTCCAGGGCCGAAGTGGCTTCATCAAAGATCAGCAGCTTGGGCTGACGTAATAAAGCCCGGGCTATAGCCAGTCTTTGTTTTTCACCGCCGGACAGTTTCATGCCACCTTCACCCAGTACCGTATCAAGGCCTTTATCCGTTTTTTGTAACAGGTTATAACAGGATGCTTTTTTCATGGCATCGATCAGCTCTTCATCGGTTGCTGTGGGTTGTACAAACAGTAAGTTGTCCCTGATGGTTCCATAGAACAACTGTGTTTCCTGGGTTACAAAGCCAATCTGGCGGCGCATTTCATTATAGCGGATATTTTCGGCAGGTACATTATTAAAATGAATGGTTCCTTCAACCGGGCGGTATAAACCCACCAGCAATTTTACCAGGGTTGATTTACCGGAACCAGATGGGCCAACAAACGCTATTGTATCACCGCTTTTAGCAGTGAAATTGATCCCGTCAATGGCATTATAATCTGCTGTCTGGTGTTTAAAATAAACATCTTCAAATTGTATCTGCTGCAGCTTACCCAGTTCAACAGGCGCTTCCGGTCTTTGTTCAACAGGTTTGTGCATTAACTTATCAAAGGTCTGTATAGATGCTTCCGCTTCGCGGTAAGAAATAATAATATTGCCCAGATCCTGCAAAGGCCCGAAAATGGTAGTAGATATAAACTGCATGCTGATCAGCTCACCGGTGGTCAATACGTTCCTGAATATCAGCCATAGCAAAATAAATAAGATGGATTGCCGCAACAGGGTGAGGGCGGAGCTTTGCAAAAAAGACAGGGTGCGCACTTTCCGGGTCTTCATCATCTCCAGGTCAAATATCTTTTGCGTATGCTCTCTTAACCTTCTAATTTCCGGGAAAGTAAGTCCCAGGCTTTTTACCAGTTCTATATTCCGCAGTGACTCGGTGATAGCTCCTGACATCTGGTTGGTTTCTTTATTGATAGAACGTTGCAGCGTTTTTATTTTTTTGCTTAGCAAACCGGTTAAACCACCTAACACCACCACCCCGATTAAAAACACCGGTATCAGTAACCAGTGTTTGGTAATGGCATACCATATTAAAAACCCCACACCAATGATGGAGGAAAACAGGATATTGATAAACGAGTTGATGAACCGTTCCGTATCGGTACGTACTTTTTGCAGGGTAGATAAGGTTTCGCCACTACGCTGGTTCTCATACTCCACAAATGATAACCGCAGGGTTTGCTTTAAGCCATCGTTAAATATCTGCATGCCAAATTTCTGCACGGCCAGCCGCATTACATAATCCTGGAAAGCTTTTATTAACCTGGATGCCAGTGCAATGCCAACGGCAATTAATAACCAGAACACCACTCCTTTTACCAACTCCGGTTCGGTCTTATCGCCGGGGTTAGTGGCATAATCATCAATTATCTTTCCGAATATCAGCGGATCCAATAACAGGAGTAACTGGGCAACACCTGCTAGTACCAGTGACAGGATGATGAGTTTGCGATGCGGTTTCAGGTAGTTCCAGAGTATTTTCAAAAAAGTAGCATTTAGGTTAACGAATGTAATACTAATAAGATGGTTTTTAGGAAAGAAACTTGCTCTGCCTTAAGCGCCGCAATTTATACCAAACACAAAAAAGCCCCTTGCGGGGCTTTAGTTTAGTTTTCACAGTTCATTATTTATTAACCTCTTCCGGGTCTTTCGGATCTGCGGCCGCCACCACCTTCATTACCACCTGACCTGCCACCACCACGGTTCTGCATTTGTTGCTGGCGTGGTGCTTCCTGCCTTGGACTACGCATTTGCTCCGAAGGTCTTTGCTCCATCGTCCGCTGCTGGCGAGGCTGTACAGAAGGTTCCATTCTTCTTTGTGTTTGGGGACGTTCAAAATTAGTACGTTCCCTGTTCCTGTTATTATCCGGCATGGTTTCCATCCTGCGCTGAGGCTGCCTTGGTTCTGCATTACCCGGTTGCCTGTTATTGTTGTTATTAGGTTCGTAACGACGGGTGGGCAGATTATTGCCATTGGCCGCACGGTTTTCGCTATTCCTGTTTGTGGCTTCTGCATCTCTTGTACGCCTGTCACGGATTACATTATTATCATTTGTCCTGTCAACTCTCCTGTCCGCATTGTTACGGTTATTAAATCTGTCAGCGGCAGTACGGTCGTTGTTATTGGTCCTGTCGTTACGATCAAGGGTCCGGTTATTACGGTTGTCGTTGTTACGGTCACTTACGCGGCCATTATTGTTATTCATGGTGCGGTTACGGTTGCTTGCATTCTCCCTGTCATAACGTTCAACATTACGGGGTGCAATACGGTTACGGTCATTATTCTGCTGGATACTTGGCCGGTACACATTGATACGGTTACCACGCACTTCATTACGACCGGGGCGGTTCACCTCGTTGAACCTTACCGAACGGATACGACCGGTATAACGTTCTGCATCATTACGCCTCGGACCATTATTAATAAAGTAGTTATTATTAACACGGGTACGGTTGTTTATGTTAATGATGGTTGTATTATTAATGATCGTGGTATTGCGGCTACGTGGTAAGCAATAGTCATAAATACGTGGCGATGCAATATACCTGCGGGGAGCAAAGCTCCAGTAGTTGATCGGCGGGTTATAACTGGAAAAACCTATGCTGATGCTAAAGCCGGGGCGAATAGGTGCCCAGCCATAATAATCGCCACCATCACGCCAGGCTACCCAGGCCGGCGACCACTCATAACCCGGTACCCACATCCATCCATAGAAAGGATCCATGAACCAGCGGCCATAGTGAAACGGCGCCCAGCCCCATGAATAATTGGAGGCCCACATCCATTCATACTGGTCATTCCATACCCAGTTACCATTGGTACTGTAGGGCTGGAAATCGGCGCCTACGTTCGGAGCCCATACATAGCCATACTCCGGATTATCAATCCAGGTACCATAAGGACTCAGCTCATCATAAAATGTTTGATAGCTCACTTCTGCCTGCACCGATACCTGCGCCTGCGTTTTTGTAGCAAATATGCTACCCATTACCAAACCTACTGCCATCATTGTATTTGTAAGTATCCGTTTCATGGCTCTCTTATTTAGGGTTAAAAAATGTTTTGTAAAACGTTATTGTCGTACACAAATATGAGCTAATATCATTCCATCTAGTTGCATAAAAATGTTATAACTACCAAGTGTTAGCAAAACTTTTGGTAAAAATCTTTAACATTTAATGGAAAACAGTTTAAAGTTTACTGTTTAAGGTTGTCGAGACGAAAAAAGGTTCCAAAGGTTCAAAAGTTCAAGGTTATTGTAAGCGGGTTCATGAAGTTCAAATGTTCAAGATGTTTTAAGGTTGGGCTGCTGTATCGGCTTCTCCTTCTCTATACTAAATACTTGATACTGCATACTATAAGTTTGTTACCGGCTGCAGTTCCCTGATCGGACTGCTGTTGCGACGCTCCGTTCATCCTCCGTTTCGTTAATCGGCAGTGAAAAGTGAGTAATACGTAATGAGCATGTTCTTGCCAATTGCTTATTGCCCCATTGTCACTTGTCAACTGTCCATTGTCAACTGCCAATTACCCCCTTACCAAAATATAACCTAACTTAGTACAAAATCTGACAACCATGGATCAGCGCATAATTGATTTGTACGACGAGTATACCCACAAGCCCCTTAGCAGGAGTTCGTTTATAAAAAGATTAGCGTTATTAACCGGCAGTATGGCCACCGCATTAGCCATATTACCTTCCATTGAAGTAAATGGTACCAATGCTGCCATTACCAATGATGAGGACCTGTTTACCGAAACCATTAGCTATGCAGGTGTTAATGGTACCATGTCGGCGTATGTAGCACGCCCGAAAAAAGAAGGGAAATATGGGGCGATTGTGGTGATACATGAAAACCGCGGACTGAATGCACATATTGAAGACGTTGCACGCAGAGTTGCCAAAGCAGGTTTTTTAGCCATCGCCCCCAACGCACTGGCACCTATTGGTGGCACACCGGCCAATGAAGATGAGGCCCGCACAAAATTCCAGGAACTAAAACAGGAAGACAGCAATGCTAATTTTATAAAAGTATTTGACTATCTCAAAACCCGGAAAGATACCAACGGCAATTATGGCTGTGTTGGTTTTTGCTGGGGCGGGGCCATGGCCAATACATTAGCAGTGAATGTACCGGATTTAAAAGCGGCAGTTGCCTTTTATGGCCGCCAACCAAAAACGGAAGATGTGGCTAAAATAAAAGCAGCAGTACAGTTACATTACGGCGGCCTGGATACCCGCGTAAACGAAGGTAAAGATGCCTATGAAGCAGCCTTAAAAGCTGCCGGTGTTACGTATGAACAATATGTTTACGAAAATGTGAACCATGCTTTTCATAATGATACCGCACCTACGCGTTACAATAAGGAAGCAGCCACTTTGGCCTGGCAACGCACCATTAACTTTTTTGAAAAATATGTTAACGGCAAAAAAAGCTAACCGCTGAGGTGCTACATTTGTAACCTGTGCAACAGAATGATCATTATACAATACTAGAATTAGCGCCATCGGCCACACAGGAAGAAATAAAAAAAGCTTACCGCAGGCTGGTACAGCAATATCATCCTGACAAGACGAATAACGACCCTTATGCCAGGGCTTATTTTGATGCGGTTAAAGAGGCTTACGAAACCCTTACCAATACCAGCCGGCGGGACGAGTATCATAATGAAAGGTGGCTTAAAAAAAGCGGCGGCATAAAGAACAGCAGTTTTGTGCTAACACCGGTCAGTGTACTGCAAAAATGTATCATACTCGAAAAACAGTTTTTCTTATTAAACAGCAGTAACCCCGCCAACCAGATAGTAATAACACATGCAATTGAACAATTATTCACTGCCGATCATATTGAAAAGCTAAACGCCTTTAACGAAACGGATATCAATGATACGATCCTTACCACTGTGCTGAAAATGACACAGTTATTGAACTATAAAAACTTTCATCCCTTAGTTCCCGTTTTACAAAAAATAAATACCGGTAATACGCCACAAACTTTGTTACAAAAAATGGTGCGGGAAAAAAAACTGGAAAATTTATTTGAAAAATCACTGCCTTTTTTAGTAATAACAGCAGTAATATTAATCTGTTTGTTTATATATTTTTTTGCGTCCTGATGCTGCATCGTTTATGAGTATTCTGCGGTCATGCTGAAAACCTTATAAACATGCTAGCCAACTCTTTATCCCTGGTAAGATTGTATCTGCCGGTTTTATGTTTATTATTAACCCCTTTGGCATTACCGGCACAGGATACTTTAATACTAAAACCCACCCCAAAAAAACCACAGGGGGACACCTTAATTGTTAAGTTGGCCAGGGTCTATTTTGCAAAAGAAATAAGTTATGTCCCATACGAAAACTTCCATCTTACCGAAAAGGATAAAAAGATCCTTGCTGACGGGAAAATGATTAAACGGCCTGACCAGGCAGAACTAGATGCTTTATCGGTAGAAAAAATTTTATACGATGAACACCAGAAACATACGATTCAATTTATTTATAAAAATTATAATAAAATAAAAAGGCTCCAGGAACTAAGGACAGTTAAAAATATTGTATCGGTAGGCTTATCCTATACTTCTCTTAGTACATTCGATTTAACTATTGATGTATTAGGCTCTACCAAAACACCCTCTCAGTATGTCATATTTTTACAACCCACTTATGAAAGGTTAGTTTACAGGGGTATGCTCGGGTTACGTATTGCGCCAACGATAAGTTTAAACAGGCCGGCATTTGGAGCCATTATTGGTCACAGAATTTATTTTTTTAAACAAAGGCCATTTAGTTTTGCGTTAGGCACCGATATTGCTTTTGTTAACAGCACTTTATACAGGCAGTTCTCTGTCTCCTCCAATAAACAAATGAGAAAAGAAAATAAAAATGAATTATATATTTCGCCGTTGGCAGTACAGTTCAGTTACACGTTTAAAAATAATTATTATATCGGTTTAGATTTTTCATTTGGCGGACGTTATATTTTTCAGAACAAACCTTTCATTTTTGACGGGGAGCCCTATAAGTATGATGACCTTCCTTTTATGAGCCAATTAAGATTAAATATTGGTAAAAAATTTTAAGCCCAGTCGTTAGCAACCGAATTTTTGCCACAGACCTGACGATATATATTGTCAAACAGGTTTTATTGATGCCCCGTGTTGGTGCAGTAAAAGAGTGCGACGCAAGGGACGATGACCGGTGTTAATGCAGGTGACCAGCTAAAAATCGGCAACAGGCCAGGATCAATTATTTCATCCCACTAGTCTTCTTTACCAAATTGCCTGACTATCTTTGCCGGATGCATTATGTATCGGTAGAGAATTTGAGTAAAAGTTACGGCATCAAGCCCTTGTTCAGTAATATATCCTTTCATATTTCCGAAGGTGATAAAATTGCCCTGGTAGCCAGGAATGGTTCAGGTAAATCGACCCTGTTACGTATTTTATCGGGCAAAGAAACGGCTGATAACGGTAAAGTATGGATACACAAGGATGTGGATGTGGTTTTATTTGAACAGGACCCCATTTTTGAAGAGACCAAATCGGCGCTGGATAATATTTTCTTTCATGACCATCCCACCATTAAAGCCATCCGCGAGTTTGAAGCCCTGGGTGAAACGGAAGATGTAGAACGCTTAACCGATGCCATTTCCAGAATGGACGAATTAAATGCCTGGGATTTTGATACCAAGGTAAAACAGATCATCGGCAAGCTGAATATTCACCATATACTGAACCAGCCGGTAAATACTTTAAGCGGTGGTCAGCGTAAACGTGTGGCACTGGCCAAAACCCTGATCGATATCGGGTTTGAGCATAAACATGTTTTACTGATCATGGACGAACCGACCAACCACCTGGACGTGGAGATGGTAGAATGGCTGGAACATTACCTGGATAAAGAAAAAGTAACCTTATTGCTGGTTACCCACGACCGTTATTTTTTAGACGCTGTTTGCGAAGAAATATGGGAGATGGATGGCAGCAATTTATACACCCATACCGGTGACTATGCCAATTACCTGGAGAAAAAAGCGGCACGTATAGAGAGTGAATCGGCCAGTATTGATAAAGCCCGTAATACTTACCGTAAAGAGCTGGAGTGGATGCGCAAGCAACCCAAGGCCCGTACCACCAAAAGTAAAAGCCGGCAGGATAATTTTTACGATGTAGAGAAGAAAGCCAAACAAAAAATTGAAGACCAGCAGGTAGAACTGCAGATGAAGATGAACCGCCTGGGCGGCAAGGTGGTGGAGATGAAAAAAGTGTATAAAAATTTTGGGGAGAAAGTTATCTTAAAAGGTTTTGATTACACCTTTTCAAAAGGAGAACGGGTTGGTGTAGTAGGTAAAAACGGGGCTGGTAAATCAACCTTTATCAATATTGTTCAACAAATTGAACAGCCTGATAGCGGCAAGATAAATATTGGTGATACAGTAGTATTTGGTAATTACTCGCAGCAGGGCCTGGTGATAAAAGAGGATATGCGGGTAATTGAGTTTGTAAAAGATATTGCCGAGCATTTCCCTTTAGCCGATGGCAGCACCATGAGCGCCGCTCAGTTTTTACAACTGTTCCTGTTTGATCCCGACAAGCAATACACGTATATCAGTAAATTAAGCGGGGGTGAAAAAAGACGCCTGCACTTATTATCCATATTATTCCGTAACCCGAATTTCCTGATACTGGATGAGCCTACCAACGACCTGGACCTGCCTACTTTAAGTGTACTGGAGAATTTTTTAAGTGAGTATCCCGGTTGTTTGTTAATTGTATCGCATGACCGTTATTTTATGGACCGCCTGGTAGATCACCTTTTTGTATTTGAAGGTGAAGGAGAAATAAGGGACTTTCCCGGCAACTATACCCAATACCGAATTGACCTGCTGAACAGGGAAAACAATAAAACAGAAAAAGAGCCGGTTAAAAAAGAAGAGCCGAAGACCGAAACAGTCCCGGCTACAACTACTGCATCCGCTACCCCGCCCCGTCGTTTAAGTTTTAAAGAAAAACATGAGCTGGAAACACTGGAGAAGGAGATGAAACAGCTGAACATTGAAAAAGACCTGGTGACACATAAACTGAGCGGCGGCGAAACCGACTTTGAGGCCCTGCAAAAACTATCCAACCGCATTACGGAAATAAATGACCTGTTGGATGAAAAGGAATTACGCTGGCTGGAACTAAGTGAACTAAGTAAATAAAAGAAAAACGGTTGGTTTGCACCAACCGTTTTTTTATAGTACATGCTTAATACCAATATTTCTTGATCCACTTGGCCGGGCGAAGAAAACGATACCATTTTCCCCAGCCACCTTTAATGGCTTTATGCGGGTTAAATTCTCCATGGAAGATAATGATCTTAGCCCCTTCCGGTATGGATGGTATTTTCCAGAAAGCTAAGGGGAAACGGGAAGCACAGTCATACTTATAACTGGGACACCAGGGAGTAGGCCAGTACTTTAAAATACCTTTTTCATTAACCGCCCAGGATAAATACTCCTGTTCATTCCGGTGTTGCTGCCTTACACTATCAAAGTTGGCAATGAAATAATCATATACATAGGAATGCTGTCCTATTTCGAAACGGTATACTGAAGAGTTGCCGGTTATGCGCCATTGTTTGTTATAATCTTTGATGATCATAAACGGGTTATCATCTTCAAAGAAAGAATCAATATTATCTACGATCACAATATCCAGGTCAAGGAAAAGTGCTGTACCATGCAGGCCATACAGGTCTTTTTTAAAAGTGGTCAGCTTCTTCCACATCCGCTCCGGTATATTGGTGGGTAATTCCATTTCAGGAATGGGAAAACATTTTACATCTGCATCAATACCCTCGGTATTATCCGTAAAACAAACCATCGTAAACGGCAGGGTCAGGTTGCGTTTTACCATGGAGTATAAGGTGTTCACATATTCGGGGCCATAGAGTGTACCCCATTTCATACAAAAAATATGAATATCTTTTTTCATGTAATTATTTGTTATTGTATAAAACGGGATTCAGGCTTTCGTCGTTGTACATCTTCATTTGTTTGTACACTTTCATGTACTTATTGCCGTTTGTAAAATCGGCCAGTAATTGGATGATGGCCGTTGACAGATCTTCCCGCTGGGTAAGCAATACCTGTAATTTTTTGCTGCAGTTAAGCCTGTGTTCCTCGGATGCTTCCGCTCTATCGGCTTCGATCTGCATATGATAGATTTTCAGTTCCAGGATAGAGAGTCGGTCAATAGCCCAGGCCGGACTTTCGGTATTAAAAGTGGCATTCTCTTTCGGCGTTACTGATGCATATTGTTGCAGGAACCAGCTGTCAATATATTCCACCAGGTCGGTACGCTGTTGGTTAGATGCATCAATACGGCGCTTTAATGCCAGGGCTTCCACCGGGTCAATGGCCGGGCTACGGATAATATCCTCCAGGTGCCATTGCACCGTATCTACCCAGTTTTTCAGGTATAATAAATGTTCAATCGTTTCTTTTGCGTAGGGATTGTTGATGGGGGTATCCACATCATCCGTTATATGATAATCGGCAATACTCTGCTGGAATATTTGAATGCTTTGGGCAATATTCATACTATAAGCTATTAAACCGCAAATTTAAGCAAGTGTTGCCTGTAAATACGCCCGAAATACAGTTAGTTTTTATTACCGGTCACTTCAGCATATATCCCCGCCATTTTACGGGCACAGGTAATGGAGTCAAACTCCTCGTGCAGTCTTTTATAGGCATTTTCAACAAGTTGTTGTTTTAGCGCTCCATCCGCCTGCAAGGCAATAATATTACCGGCCAGCGAAACATGGTCTTTAATGGGCGATAAAAGGCCATTTTCTTCATGCGTAATGGCCTCGGGTATACCGCCACCGCTGGTTGACACTACCGGCACGCGGGCATTAAAAGCCTCCATGATCACCAGGGGTAAGCCCTCTCTTTGTGAGGTCATCAGGAAAATATCAAACTGGGGTAAATAAGAGCCGGCATTAGGGGTAAAACCCATCATTTTAACCGAATCCCTTAAATTATATTCATCCACCAGCGCTTCATATTCAGGGGTGTACGGCGAAGGGCTGCCGATCTGGACAAAGAAAAGATCTTTTCGGTGCAGTTCGTTGACCAGATGATTAGCCGTTTTTACAAAAACACCGATATCCTTGGCCAGGTAATGATTGGCAATATTACCGACAATGGTTATGCCTGCCGGCAGGTTAAAAGTTTCTCTTAAGGATGGAACCGGGGGAAATTTTTTATCCAGGCGTATACCATCATAAACCGTTACCAGTTTATGCCGGTTCCTTGGTTTAATGGTATTTTTAAAAGATTCCAGTATGGCATTGGATACACATACTATTTTTTTGATGCCTTTATAGTTATATTTTACCGGGCTCAATAAACTGGAACTTTCGCTGATTGATTTTTTAGAAAAGACAGCCGGTACTTTCAGCTTATAAAAAACGTCGGCCAGCATATAGGTCATTACAAAATTACTGGTATGGATATGTATCACATCAATTTCCAGTTGCTGCACCTGTTCTTTTATATATCGGAGAACCTTGGAGGAGTATCGTTTTGATTTATCAACGGCCAGGGTGCTGACACCATGCTTCTCGGCATGAGCTTTAATGGCCGAATGATTGAAACACAGGATAACGCTTTGTATATCCAGGTCAGACAGGTTGGCAATCAGGTCCATCATTTGCTGATCGCCGCCACCCCATTCCATAGCACCTGCCAGATGTAATACTTTCATGTTAATATGCTAAACGGTTTGATGATACTATTCGCTTATGACAAAAATAGCCTATGCCGGGGAAATTTTTTGCTTATGTTTTAATGACTTTGTAAGTCCGTTACCATGAAACAACAGCATGAAAAAAATACTGAAATACTTGGGCTTCACAATAGATTTGAAGAAGAAAACAACACTTAAAAAAACATGAGCCAGCAGGAACTGGAAAACCCCAAAATTCTTTTGCAGCACATAGAGATAAGAGATCAGCAGTTCTTTCTTGATCAACATATTTTTAGGGGTACTGGCTCCGCCTAAGTGAACGATCTTTGTACGGGGTTCCATCACTACCCTATGTCCTTTTTTCTGTAGTCTTTTACAGATGTCCATCTCCTCATAATAAAGAAATATATTATCATCCAAGCCACCCACTTCATCAAAATATTTTTTCCTGAACACCATATAACAGCCATGTGTCATGTCCACATCAATAGGTTCAAAATATTCTTTTGTTCTTGATTTTTTACCGGGATACATTTTTTCATATAACCAGGGACCTAATACCTTGTACCCGAAGGTTATAAAATGATCAAAGGATTTTTCATGTTTATATTCGCAGGTGAGTACCTGGCCACCGCAAACGCCGATATCCGTTTGCGCATTCATTAAAGTAACAAAAGGCGTAAAGGAATCTTCAATAACTAATACATCACTGTTTACAAAAAATAAAAAATTACCATTAGCTCTTAAAGCGCCTGTCATGAAGCCTCCGGCAAAACCCAGGTTTTTCCTGTTCCGGATCATCTTTAATCCGCTAGCAGTTTCAACACTGTTAGTTAAATCAATATAATCTTCAAACTTTGAATTATTATCAACAACTATAATCTCATATGATAAATTAGCGGGAACATATCTATTAATTGACTCAATACATTTTCGGGTAAGTGCTGATGTATTATAGTTTACAACAACAATACTAATATCAACATTCATGTGTCTTGTTTATCCTTAAAAGTAATTTTTTATCGTCAATTTTCAGCAATACACTTAAAGAAATAATAATATATTATTTTATTCACATATTTCATTTAACAGATGAATAACATGAATTCACGAAGTTTCTATTTGTCATAGCAATAGATTTGCTCAAACTTTTAAAACATTAATCATTATGAAACCAGTCATCACCGGTATTTTTACAACACTGCTGCTTTTAACATTTGTCTCATGCAAAAAAAGTAATTTAGAACAACAAACAAACCTGGATAACGAAATAAAAGTTGAAAACAACCGTTTAGTTTTTAGTTCCCAGGAAGCCTTTCAAAAAACTGTCGATGCCCTTTTCGATGGTAAACTAGACAAATCTGTTCTCCCTAACAACAAATCTTTTCTCTCCTTAGAAAAGGCTTTTTCAGCAATCAACTGGGAAAATGAAAGTGCTACTGATGCAAGCCTTATAGATTTATATAATGCCGGCTTACCTCTAGCTCATCAGCAATTACTCAATGCTAAAGGTGAAGTAAAAATAGGAGCCAACATCGTTTGGTATAATAAAAATCAAAAATATTATATCCCTGCAAGCCAGGAAAATGAAATTGCTCATTTAAAAGCCAACCCTGCTTTAATAGAGAAGAAAGCCCGGTTTGGTAAAACAATTTCCCTTTCTAATGAAGCCGACGAGCAGTTATCGGGTACTTTAACTACTGACCTTCCTATTTCTGGAGCATTGCACTCTCCACATCAAATGGAGTTTTACAAAACTTCGGACTTAAGTAAAAAAAGAAAATATGTTCATGAACTGGCGGTTTTTTATGAGGATTTCGTAGGTGGGCCATATTGGAAAACCTATTTAACATTAAGAATTAAGTTAGAATATAGAGGTGGTGGTAGTTGGAACTCATCACCCGGTGAGGTTAGATTTATGCAATGGAATCTTCAGGGTACCGCATCGGTAAGCAATGGAATATATACTGGTACTTATGAGCTACCTCAATTTGTAAATTATTCCGGTAGTGTTACACAGGCTGGCGACTACTCTGTTCCTTTAGGACGCTACCTGGGATCAGGAACAAAGGTTCCTGGTGCAAAATGGGTTATCAATATATCTGGTAGTATGTATCACCGAATTGTAGGCGATGCTGATGCAAATATTTACTCACATTCCGGTAATCCTTTATGGTAACACGGAGTCATTTCGGTATATAAACAATGGGCGATAATTATACTATCGCCCATTGTTATTCTTATTATTTCTCGACAAAATTCAGATCCTTACCAAAAGTTTCCTTTGTAAGAATGGCCGCCAGGATGCCAATGCTCATTACAACGATACCCGTAATGACCCCTCCATTCACAAAGCCGATACCATCCATGCCCCGCAACCATTGAAATAATGGTAAAATAAAAATAGCCAGCATACCTCTTACCATATTAGGAATAGTGGTGGCTGCTGTTGCCCTTAAGTTAGTGCCAAACTGCTCGGCCCCCATGGTGACAAAGATGGCCCAAAAGCCGGTGCCAAAGCCTAATCCGGCGCATATCCAGTACATTTTTGCGGCAGAGCCATTCCATTGTGTGGTAAAGAATAATACCATGAATAAGGCCGTAATGGCATAAAAAACATATAAGGCATTTTTCCTGCTCTTTAACCACTGGCTCACAAAACCAACCGCTATATCACCTATAGAAATAGCGGCATAGGCAAACATGATGGCCTTACCGGGATCGATGGGTTCGGTGATACCAAACTGTTTACCAAACTCGCTGGAGAAAGTAACCAGTACGCCTATTACAAACCAGGTAGGCAACCCGATGAGTATGCCAAAGAGGTAACGCTTAAACCGGTCCCAGTTGTTAAACAACATGAACAGGTTGCCCCTTTGTACTTCCATTGTTTTTACCTGGTTAAACATACCCGATTCGAAAACCGAGATACGCAATACCAGTAATAACATACCCAGGCCGCCGCCAATAAAATAACAGGTACGCCAGTGAAAATATTCTTTCATTAAAAAAGCCACGACCGCCCCGGTAAGACCAATGCCGGCTACCAGCGAAGTGGCAATTCCTCTTTTTTCTTTTGGGGTCAGTTCTGACACCAACGTAATACCAGCGCCCAGTTCGCCCGCCAGGCCCAGGCCGGCAATAAAACGTATCCATTTGTATTGGTCCACTGTCTCCACAAAACCATTGGCGATATTGGCAAGTGAGTATAATACAATAGAGCCGAACAGTACACTGAGACGTCCGCGTTTATCACCCATTACGCCCCAGATGATGCCGCCCAGTAATAGGCCCCACATCTGCCATTGCAAAATAGACTCACCATCGGTCAATACCTGTTCGGGACTTAGCCCCATATCATTTAAACTGGGAATACGTATAATGCCAAACAAGAGCAGATCATATATATCTACAAAATAGCCCAATGCAGCCACCAATACAGCTACACTGAATATAGAGGAGGAAGATTTCACGGAAGCAATAGTTTTTGGTTTAAGCTTAAAGGTAATACAGGATTTTTAATTAAGATTTAGGATTTATTGAAATCCGCAGGTTATCCTATTTATTCAGCAAAAAATGGTTGCTGTTACAGCAACCATTTCAAATATTATAACTCGCTTATTTCTTTTTTCTTCTTACCCCTGATCAGTTTTAAAATTACCGGTAAAGTGGTTACGATCACTATACCTAATACAATCCATTCCAGGTGTTGGGTAAGGTCAAAATTATGCTGGGTTAAAAAGTATTTATACAGGTAGTGCCCGGCAGCCATCATACTGAATACCCAGGCCACACAACCCACCACATTGTAAAAAGCAAATTTTTTGGTATCCATCTTCACAATGCCCGCCACAATAGGCGCAAATGTGCGCACAAAAGGAATGAACCTGGCAACGATAATGGTAAAGCCACCATTTTTTTCATAAAATGATTTTGCCTGCTGCAGGTAACGTTGTTTAAATAAAAAACTATCCTTCCGGTTATATAATGCGGGTCCGCTTTTTTTGCCAAACCAGTACCCCACAAAATTCCCTATAATACCCGCCAGGGTTACCAGGGTCATGATCATGAGCAGGTTAGTAAAATCACTTTCCGTATCGTACAACCATTTGGCCAGGCTGTTACTGTAAATACCCGATACAAACAACAACGAATCACCAGGGAAGAAGAAGCCGATAAACAAGCCGGTTTCGGCAAACACAATTAATAATAAAATCCACAGTCCGCCATGTTCAATATACCATTGTGGCTGTAACAAATTGGTCCAATGAAATGCGGCATCTAATAATTCAAACATAAAATAAGGTATGAATGAGCCCCTTTACGGGTAATTATTATTTAAACTATTACCTTTTCAACTTTGCTTTACCATAACAAGTTTTTCCGTCCCTGGTTTAACATAAAACGTTAAACCTTAGCCCTCTCCCACTACTGCATCTGCACTTGCTTCGGAGAAGTTCTTAGCTTTTTCATCATCAAACTCTCCTTCCCAGCGGGCAATAACGCAGCTGGCCAGGGTATTACCGATCACATTTACCGAAGTACGGGCCATATCCATTAACTCATCAATACCATATATAGCCATGATGGGCCAGATAGGGAAATTAAAGGAATCGGCCGTGGCAATTAATATTACCAGCGATGCCCTGGGTACTGCCGCCACCCCTTTGCTGGTAAGCATTAAGGATAAACCAATCATCAGCTGGGCGCCAATGGAGAGGTCAATACCCGCAGCCTGGGCCACGAAGATGGATGCCAGTGAAAGATAGAGCGTGGTACCGTCCAGGTTAAATGTATAACCGGTAGGTATAACAAAGGAAACTATTTTACGGGGCACACCAAATTTCTCCATATTCTCCAGGGCCTTGGGTAAGGCCGAGTCGGAGCTGGTGGTGGCAAAAGCTATTGATACCGGCTCCCTGATAGCCTGGATGAATTTTTTAACGGGTACTTTGGCGATCCATAATGCAATAGGAAGCAGTACAAATAATATAAAGGCAAATAAGGCCAGGTATAAAGTAGCCAATAATAAGAACAGGTTCTTTAATATATCAATTCCCAGGTGCCCCACCGTTACGGCGATCGCTGCACCTACGCCAAACGGCGCAAAGTACATGATGATATTGGTGAACTTGAACATGGTTTCCGCCAGGCTTTCGGTAAAGTCCAGCATGGGCTTTTTCTTCTTTTCATTCAGCAGGGCCAGGGCAATACCAAATACCACACTGAATACTACGATGGGTAATACATTACCCTCGTAAATGGACTTGATGATATTTTCCGGGAATATATCTATTATATGGTCCTGCCAGGTTTTACCGGGGGCATCCGGTAATTTATTGATCAGGCCTTCAGGTATATCAGCACCGGCACTATCCAATATATTAATAACCTTTTGCTGGAATATTTTTTCATTGGACTTGGGTAATTCCAGGTGTTCCGGAACGGCAATTCCCTTACCGGCCTGGGTAATATTAATAAATACCAGGCCTATCACCAGGGCCAGGGTGGTTACAACTTCAAAGTATAAAAGTGATTTCCAGCCGATACGTCCTACCTGCTTTAAATTACTATGGCTGGCAATACCCACAACCAGGGTAGAGAAAAGTAAAGGCGCCACAATTGTTTTTACCAGGCGCAGGAATATTTTACTGAGGAACTGGAGATTTTGCGAGAACTCCCTGAAATCCAGGCCTATTTCTATACCCAGGGCCATGGCCACCAATATCCAGGTGGTCAATGATTTTTTAAACCAGGCAAAAACCACCAGGTTGGTAATTAAAAGCCACCTTATAATAAATAAGGGCTGCTCGCCAATAGTTAACCAACCTTCATAATGTACCAGGTGTAGTAAAACGGCAATCGTAAATAATATAAAAGCGGAGAACCCTACATTACGTTTATTCATGTGTAAACAGTTGGTAAAAGCATTGGTTTCAAAACTAAAGGTTTCGGGTCAAAAAATGATTTAAAATATTTAATATCTGAAAAGTTAATGATTAAGTAAATCTTTTTCATGCTGTTTTCCGATAAATCCTTACTTTTCAGGCTGCATTTAAAAAACTGCATATAAAACTACAATTTCCAACTTATGAGTATTTTTATTAAAAAGCCCATTGATTCCTTACTGGCTGAGGCAAATGAAACGGGTGAACACTCACTAAAAAGAACCTTAACCGGCTGGGGTTTGGTTGCGTTAGGTATTGGTGCCATTATTGGTGCAGGCCTGTTTGTACGCACCGCCGCCGCCGCCTCTCAAAATGCCGGTCCTTCGGTAACACTGGCCTTTTTACTGGCTGCTGTGGGTTGTGCGCTGGCGGGTCTGTGTTACGCGGAGCTCTCCTCTTCCATTCCAATCTCGGGTAGTGCTTATACCTATACTTATGCTACCATGGGTGAATTACTGGCCTGGATCATTGGTTGGGACCTTGTACTGGAGTATGCAGTAGGTGCCGCCACGGTAGGTATAGCCTGGAGCGAGTATTTAAATAATTTATTAGTAGAAGTGTTTAACACCAGTCCCGTCCCGTATGAATGGTGTCACTCCCCTTTCCAGCATTTAAACACCATTAATATTGCCAATGCTTCGGAAGCAGCACAGTACAGCGGCTTTTTAAGTGAAGCTTCCATGCAAAACCTGCTGGCCAACAATCGGGTAGCCATTGATAATGATGTGTTGCAAAAATTACCGCAAGCCCTGCAGGAAACGGTATCGGTAAAAAATGGTATTATTAATTTACCGGCACTGGGTATTGTAACCGCCATTAGTTTACTGCTTATAAGAGGTACACAGGAATCTGCTTTTGTGAATAACCTTATTGTGATCATTAAAGTGGCCATCGTAGTACTGATCATTGCATTAGGCTGGAGCCATATCAATCCTGCTTACCACGTACCATATATACCTGAAGCTACCAAGTATGTAGATCACCAGGGTATTACCCACAACTTCGGTGGTATAATGGGTATACTGGGTGCAGCCGGTACGGTGTTCTTTGCATTCATTGGTTTTGATGCGGTAAGTACAGCAGCGCAGGAAACCAAGAATCCTAAAAAAGCTATGCCTTTCGGTATCCTGGGTTCACTGATCGTTTGTACTATTTTATATGTTCTGTTCTCTCACGTACTGACCGGTCTGGCTCCGCTGGAGTTCTTCCGTGACCCGTCAAAAGGTGGTGAAGCATCGGTAGTAGCGGCTATCAGGGAGTCAATGCCGGAATATGGCTGGTTAAGCAAATCGGTAACGGTTGCCATCTTAGCCGGTTTCTCTTCGGTGATCCTGGTAATGTTATTAGGCCAAAGCCGTGTATTCTTCTCCATGAGTAAAGACGGTTTATTACCCAAAGTATTTTCTGAAGTACACCCTAAATACAAAACACCTTATAAAGGAAATATGGTGATCCTGATACTGGTAGCCTTATTTGCCGCTTTTGTACCGGGTGATGTGGTGGGTCATATGACCAGCATCGGTACCCTGTTTGCCTTTATGCTGGTATGTGCCGCGGTAATTATTTTACGTAAGACCGAGCCGAATATGCCACGCCAGTTCAAAACACCATTGGTGCCTTTTGTTCCTATCCTGGGCATTGTTGCCTGCGGTGCCATGATATTTGGTTTAGGCTGGGAAAACTGGGCTCGTTTAGGCGCCTGGTTAGCACTTGGCTTTATCATCTACTTCGGTTACAGTAAGAAAAACAGTAAACTTAATAACCCGGGTAAATAACTATTATTGCCTGTATAAATTAAAGCCGCCTGTTATACGGGCGGCTTTTTTATAACTACAATTTAATATGTACTTAGTACACAATTATAAAAAACCCTACATTTGCTTACTCTCTTTATTATTAAAATACAGCTATATGAAAAATTTGCTTGTACTATTTTGCCTGGTATTGCTGCAGGTTGTTACCCGTGCACAACAGATAAGCTCCCCGGACGGACAATTACAGTTACAATTTAAACTAACGGATAGTGTGCCATATTACCAGTTAAGTTTTAAAAATAAGCTACTGGTAAACAACAGTAAGCTAGGACTTACCCTGAAAGAAGGCGCTTCCCTGCATGGCGGTTTTACCATAAGCGACCAGCAACAAAACACCTTTAATGAGCAATGGCAGCCTGTATTGGGAGAGGTTAAAAGCATTACCAACCATTATAACGAGTTACTGGTTACCTTACAACAGCCCAAAGAAAAAAGGAGCATTCGTATCCGTTTCAGGTTATTCAATGATGGCCTGGGATTTCGTTATGAATTTCCCGAGCAGCAAAACCTGAACTACTTTGTTATTACCGAAGAAGATACCGAGATAAAACTGACCGAAGATTATACGGCCTGGTGGATACCGGGTGATTATGATACGGAGGAATATAATTATACCCGTTCCACCTTATCGGCCATACCCGCCCTGTTTGATAAATCCTATGACGGCAATGCCTCCCAAAAGATTGTTCCGCTATCGGTACAAACCCCGGTACAATTAAAATCGCCGGATGGTAAAGTATATGTAAATATACATGAAGCAGCCCTGATAGGTTACCCCGGTTATTGTTTGAATATTGATGCGAAGAATTATACATTTAAAGCGCATTTAACACCCGACGGGCAAGGTAATAAAGGCTATATACAAACACCTTTTCATACACCCTGGCGTACCATTGTAGTGGCTGATAATGCACCGGCCATGTTAAGCTCTAAGTTAATTTTGAACCTGAATGACCCAACCCCGTATACTTCTACCGACTGGATAAAACCTGTAAAGTATGTAGGCGTTTGGTGGGAGATGATATTTGGCCAGAAAAGCTGGAGTTATACCAACCTGGACAATGTACACTTGGGTAAAACCGATTATACTAAAACCACCCCGAACGGCACCCATGGAGCGAACAACAGTTATGTAAAAAAGTATATTGATTTTGCTGCCAAACATGGCTTTGACGGTGTACTGGTAGAGGGCTGGAATGAAGGCTGGGAAGACTGGTTTGGTAAATCGAAGGAGTATGTATTTGATTTTGTAACACCCTACCCGGATTTTGATTTGAAAGAACTGAATGCCTATGCTCATGCCAAAGGCGTAAAGATCATTATGCACCATGAAACATCCTCGGCAGTAACGAATTACGAAAGACACCTGGATACTGCTTTTAAACTGATGCGGAACTATGGGTATAACGCGGTAAAAACAGGTTATGTAGGGAATATTATTCCCCGCGGCGAACACCATTACAGCCAATGGATGATTGAGCATTACCAGCGGGTAGTGGATAAAGCCGCCCAATATAAAATGATGGTGAACTCGCATGAATCGGTACACCCTACCGGCCTGCACCGTACTTACCCCAACTGGATAGCAGCCGAAGCAGCCCGAGGCACAGAATATGAAGCTTTTGGGGGCAATAACCCCGACCACCAGACCATATTACCCTTTACCCGGTTTATGGGCGGACCAATGGATTATACACCCGGCATTTTCCAGACACAGCTGAGTTATTATAAAAAAGACGATACCCGTTTTGTAAAGACCACCCTGGTTAAACAGCTGGCCTTATACGTGGTGATGTATAGTCCTTTACAGATGGCAGCAGATATTATTGATAATTATGAACGTTTTCCCGATGCCTTCCGGTTTATTAAGGACGTGGCCGTGGATTGGGATGACACCAAAATACTGGCCGCTGAGCCGGGTGATTATATTTTAACATCCCGTAAAGCAAAAGGGAAAGATGACTGGTTTGTGGGTGGCATTACGGACGAGAATGCCAGGACCCTTGACATTCAGTTCAGTTTCCTGGACCCGGGGGCAAAATACGAGGCTATTATTTACGAGGATGCCAAAGATGCCCATTATATTACCAACCCACAGGCCTACCATATTTATAAAAAAACGATCACCTCTAAAACCAAAATTGCCCAAAAACTGGCCCCCAGCGGCGGTGTGGCCATCAGTATCAGGAAATTGTAGCCTAATAACAAACCGGCGGATATGTTTCCTGTTATTATCTTTGCAGGATAAACCTGACTTTATGTTATTAACTACCACCAACAACATTGAAGGACGCACAATAGAAGATTATAAAGGCGTAATATCAGCTGAAGTAATCATCGGTGCTAATTTTTTAAAAGACATCATGGGAGGCCTGCGTGACTTTTTTGGCGGCCGTAGCGGTACTTATGAAAAAGTGCTGGAAGAAGCCCGTCAAAATGCATTGAATGAGCTGAGCCATAAGGCCCAGGCCCTGGGTGCCAATGCCGTAATTGGTATTGATCTTGATTTTGAAACAGTAGGCAGCGGTGGCAGTATGTTAATGGTGGTAGCTTCGGGTACAGCGGTGCGTTATTCGTAAGCACAGGTTTTGTACATTTGCGGCACCGTTTATTGTTATAACTCATTCTACCGGGAGATTATTAATAGCTGATAAGCGGCGGGAACGATGCAGTGTGCGACGCAACGGAAGCTGATAACAGCATTGCTGCTGACCAACAAATAATAAAATAAATAAGCAGCCTTGACCCAGGCGGGTAAAGGTATAATAGTATATTATGGGAAGAATTTTTGAGGTACGTAAGGCCAGTATGTTTGCCCGTTACGACCGTATGGCCAAACAGTTTACACGTATTGGAAAAGAGATTGCAATTGCAGTGAAAGCCGGCGGACCGGACCCATCGAGCAACGCTGCCTTACGCCGTTGTTTTCAGAATGCCAAGAGTGTGAACATGCCCAAAGACCGCGTAGAAGCGGCTATTAAACGGGCACAGGGCAAGGAGATGGAAACGTATGACGAGATATTATACGAAGGTTACGCACCGCATGGGGTAGCCCTGCTGGTAGAAACGGCCACCGATAACCATGTGCGTACAGTAGCCAATGTAAAAAGTCATTTTACAAAAGGTCATGGCGCGATGGGTAACAGCGGCAGTGTGGCATTCCAGTTTAAAAAAATGGGGGTATTTAAATTAAACCCTGAAGGGTTGAATACGGATGACCTGGAACTGGAACTGATTGATTTTGGCCTGGAGGAATTAGGCGAAAGTACCACTGAAGAAGGAAAAGAAGTGATTGTGGTGCGTGTTGGCTTTACCGATTTTGGTAATATGCAAAATGCGCTGGAAGAAAAAAATATTACGCCTATCAGCGCCGAGCTGGAATGGATACCTACTACAACAGTACCGGTAACCGATGCACAGGCCGAGGACGTGAGTAAACTGATTGAAAGACTGGAGCAGGACGAAGACGTGCAGAAAGTGTTTCACAATATGGGCTAAACAAAGTAAATAATGAGAAAGGCGTAAGAACGAAAGGACTTACGCCTTTTTTTATGCCGCTGCACGCTAAGCCATTTACCCCACACTTTAAGCCCTAAAGCTTTCGCCCTACACCCTATACCTTATGCCCTACACCTTAAACCCTATACCCTACACCCCCCTTCTTAACCATAATTAACATTCAATCATTACGAAATCTTCGCAACATATTACTATCTTCGTAAGATGCGACTGATACTTACATCCATTTTATTATTGTGGCTGGCAGGTAATGTTTTATCCCAGCAAACTATCAGGGGAACGGTGGTGAATGGTGTAACCAGGCAACCCATCAGTGGCGTAAGTGTATTTTTAACCAATACCTCCAAGGGCACCACCACCAACTCATCCGGGTATTTTGAAATAACCGATATTAAACCGGGGAAGTATGAGCTGGTGTCCACATCGGTAGGTTTTGAGACAACTGTTTTTTCATTTACCACTGAGCAGCTGCCGCTTAAACTGCGCGTGGAAATGAAGGAAAAGCTGGTGGAGCTGGATAATGTAGTACTGGAGCCATTTGTAGAGGAAAGCTGGGAGAAGTGGGGCAAAACTTTTTTAGGAAGTTTTATCGGCAATAACACCAACGCCAAAGATTGTATTTTAAAAAATCATAAGGATATCCGGTTCCGTTATTATAAACGCAGTAACCGCTTAGAAGCTATTGCCGATAAACCACTGGTTATTGAAAATAAAGTACTGGGTTATAAAATTGAATACCAGCTGGAAGCTTTTGAAATGAAGTTCAGAGAAGGATCGACTACTTATTATGGTTATACTTTGTTTACACAACTGGGAAAGGATGATAAAGATCCTAAAAAACGCTGGGTAAAGAACAGGGAGAAAGCCTATTACGGATCGATGAAACATTTTTTTACAGCCCTGTACAATGATAAGCTGCTGGAAGAAGGGTTTGAAGTACGCCGTATGGTGAAACACCCCAACCTCGAAAAACAAAGGGTGCGTAAACTGGGGCCAGTTGGCATGAGCGGAAATATTTTTGTAAGTACACGCAGCAATACACCGGCTACAAAAGATTCGGCTGTACAGGTAAAACCTGGGGCTGTTTCACCCGATTCAACAGAATATTACAGGCGGGTTTTACGCCAGAATGATTTTATTGAAGAGTATGGCAGGGATTTTATGACACTGGATAGTATTTCCATTGGTAAAGAGGGTCAGTATAAACTGATCTACTTTCCCAACTACCTGTCTATTACCTATAAAAACGGTATGGAAGACCAGGCTTATCTTGATTTTTTTCATGAGAACCGGAAACCATATTACCAGCGTTCCCTTATTTTCATTACAGAAGAAACACCCTTGTTCATTGCTCCGGATGGAAGTTATTTTTATCCCGATAAATTACTGGCTACGGCCTGGTGGGGCTTTAATGAAAAAATAAGCACCATGTTACCGCAGGACTATGAGCCCGGCGAAAAATAAACACCTTAGGCCTTACACCTTATATCTTAAACCTTACACCTCATACCCTACACCTTACACCCTATACCTATAATCACAGGCTATCTTTCAATATCCTTAATTCTTTCGGATAATAGTTATTAATACGGTTCGGAAATACATTCATCCAACCCAGGGCGTGCCCTTTGTATGCAGCCAGTTGCCAGCCTTTGGTTGCCGGTAACTGCTTAATATCTTTACGTTGCAAAAAAGCAATAGCATCGTCATGATCTAAGTCCGCCGACTGTATTTTACCCTGCAAAGCAGGATTCATGGCCAGGGCATGATCGGGAATTAATTTATCCCGCATTAGTTCTCCGAGTTTGGTACCGGAGTAGATCACTTTTAATTTATCCAGTAAAAAGCTGCCCTGCGTTAATAACATACCCGACCAGGCATACACGGTCTGTTCATGTACGATGAACTGTTGTGCCGCAGCTGGTGCCAGCCATTGCTGTATACCTGTTAACTGTGATTTAGCCGGGGATTCCGTTTTTCTTTTTGTTTTAATCGCTACCTCGGCTTCGGGTGTTTGCTTTTGCAAACAGGCGAGGAAAAATCCTTCGCCCTTTACCTGGTCGGGCCAGAAACGATAACCATTTTCACCGGCAACTATGCCCCATTCCGCTTGAAGGGTCAATGGTTTTACCAGGGCATTGTATTCCTCCACCATCCATTGTACAATATCCTCATCTTCTTTTTGCGAAAAGGAACAGGTGGAATAGATGAGTATACCGCCTTCCTTCAGACAGGGCCATATATCAGCCAGGATTCGCTGCTGGCGCTGGCAGCAGAGGTTTACATTATCCTCGCTCCATTCGGCTATCGCTTCTTCATCACGCCTGAAAAGGCCGCTGCCACTGCAGGGTGCATCTACCAGTATCACATCAAAATACCCGGTAAGCGGTTTAAAATGTGCCGGATCATTATTAGTGATCACCACATTATCTGCTCCCCATTTAATGATATTATCTTTTAAAATATTAGCCCGGCTGCGAATTACCTCATTACTCACGAGTAAACTGTGAGGACTGATCAATGATTGTAAATGGGTAGATTTACCACCCGGGGCGGCGCATAGGTCCAATACCTTTAAAGGCTGTGACAGGTCGGTTGTCTGGCGCAAAGCCTGTTCCACAAACATACTGCTGGCCTCCTGTACATAGTAAGTACCTGCATGGAATAAGGGGTCAAATGTAAAGGAAGGGCGTTCAGGCAGGTAGTAACCGTTAGTGGTCCAGGGGACAGGGGGAAGCGTATCAATCGTAAAAGGCAATACGGCATTATCCTTTATTTTATTGGGATTGATGCGGATAGAAGTGATCTGTTCGCCTGATGTGTGTACAGCTTCAAAAGCTTCCCGGTTAAAGCCATTGGCATTAGTTAACGAATTCATCAAGGAGTCCGGGAGCTTCATCATTCTTTCCAGCAGATTTTTTGAGTTGAAAACTTTTAAACAAAGTTAAGGCGAAGAAAAGGTGCCCTAATATTAAGAACGCAAAAATAAAATAAATTAAATTTTTAAACAACCAAAGAGCGGTGGTACGCACATTTTCACTTTCATCATAAACCAATGTACCTAAAAAACCAGCAGACATTGGAATGATAAATAAAGCTATGTTAATTAATAAAACATGTATCCAAACCCAAAGTTTACGATATATTAATCTTCGTATTTTAATATAAACAATGACCTCCGCAAGTAATATTATGCTCCAAATTATTATCCATGGACTAAGGTATGAACCCTTAATTCCCTCTTTACGGAAATACCAAATTGAAATAATATTCACACATACTATTAACAGTAAAGTAATTGCATTAACCCAAGCCCCTATTAAAAAAGGTTTATGTCGTCTTATATTTAATTCCATGAAATTTAAATATAGGTCACAAATTTTTTATCTCTCCTACCAGATCCTGCAATACCTTTTTAGCATCGCCAAATAACATAGAGGTTTTGGGTTGAAAGAACAGGGCATTCTCAATACCGGCATAACCGGGTTTCATACTGCGCTTGTTGACAATTACATTTTTAGCAAGCTCCACATCCAGGATCGGCATACCATAAATAGGAGAAGCCGGATCGGTTTTGGCAGCAGGGTTCACCACATCATTGGCCCCTAATACCAGTACTACATCGGTAGTAGCAAACTCTTCATTGGCCTGTTCCATCTCCAGCAGCTTTTCATAAGGCACATCGGCTTCGGCCAGTAATACATTCATATGCCCGGGCATACGTCCTGCCACCGGGTGAATAGCGTATTTTACTTCTACCCCTTTACTCTCCAGTAATTTTTCCAGCTCATGGCATACATGTTGCGCCTGCGCCACCGCCAGGCCATAACCCGGCACAATAAATACTTTATTGGCATAAGCCATCACCACGGCTGTATCGGTCAATGATATTTCTTTATAAGTACCCTGTTCTTTACCACCCGCGCCACCGGCAGTGGTTTTATTGCCACCAAAGGAACCTATTAATACATTAGCCAGGGAACGGTTCATGGCTTTACACATGAGTATGGTTAACAAGGTACCGGCTGCACCCACCAGTATACCGCCGGTGAGCATTACTTTGTTGTCGTATAAAAAACCACCGCAGGCAGCCGCCACCCCCGTAAAAGAATTGAGGAGAGAAATAACCACCGGCATATCGGCACCACCAATGGGTAGTACAAAAAAGACACCGTAGAAAATTGATAGTATAAAAATACTGTAGAATAAAAATTTGATCTCAGTAAAAAATGACTCATCAGGAAGGTTTTTTTCCAATGCAAAACCTGAAATTTCGATCCCCGTTTGGCTGGCTTTCCATACTAAATAGCTTGCAAGACCTACAATTAATAAAAGCACAATAATATTTAGTACCTGCTGCCCTTTAAAAGAAAAATCCCTGATCTTACCATTTAACTTCCCCCAGGCTACAATACTTCCGGCAAACGAAACTGTCCCGATTATTAATCCAAGTACAATAATAAATAATTGTCCGGCTGGTATTATACTAATAACCAAAGAACCCCTGTTAGCTGGGCCAAACGCAAACCATTCATAATCTACATGACTAGTATGCAGATTTACCAGATGATTGAACTCTACAATAGAGATCAGCATGGCACAGGCCCCACCCATCCCATTGAACAGGCTCACCATCTCGGGCATCGCCGTCATCTTTACTTTTTTGGCTGCTAAAAAACCGATGACCGTACCAATGGCAATACCACCGAATATCCAGCCATAGTTGCCCAGTTTTTCGCCGTTCTCTTCGTACAGGAAAATAGTGCCTAATATGGCCAGTACCATACCGCCTGCGGCTATCAGGTTGCCCCTGCGTGCCGTAGCCGGGTTGGATAACATTTTTAAACCCAGGATAAAAGTAACACTGCCGATCAGGTATATTAAAGTAAGCATCATAAAATTATCAGTGGAGGTTATAGGAACATATCATAACATGTTCCGGCTTAATGGCCGGTTTTATTTCCTTTTGCAGGTTTGTTTTTTCCCTTGAACATCTCCAGCATCCTGTCCGTTACCACAAAGCCCCCCACCACGTTTAATGTTCCCAGTACTACCGCTAAAAAACCAAGTATCAGGGCCAGGTAATTATCATGCTCTGCCTTACCCATTACAATAATAGCCCCGATGATCACTACACCATGTATGGCATTGGCACCACTCATTAATGGTGTATGCAGTACACTGGGCACACGGCCTATTACTTCAATACCCACAAAGATCATGAGTATCACAATGTAAATGATTTGCTGGTGCAGGGTGATCCAGTTTAAAAAATCGCTCATGGTTATTCGTTAATTGTTAAACGTTAATTGTTATTAGGCACTAAACTTTCAGACGAAAGACCTGAGATTTGAGAAGTCAGATGCTTCCTAACTCCCCGTCTTGCTGACAGATTTCCCTTTTCACTATTCCGCTGGCTAATTGCCGCATTGCCTTTTGCTCATTGCCTTTTGCTCATTGCCTTTTGCTCATTGCTTGTACTTTCCGTCTTCCTGACTATGCACCGACTACCCTTTCATGCACCACTGCGCCCTCATGTGTAATACAGGCCCCCTTTACCAGGTCGTCCTCCCAGTTTAAATGCAACTGGTTTTCTTTATCAATGATCAGTTGTAAAAAATTGAGCAGGTTTTTACCATACAGTTTGCTTGCATCAGCCGGCATGGTACTTTGTAACGAAGAGTTACCAATTATACTTACCCCATTGTAATGAACGGTTTGTGCATTTTGCGTAACCGGTGTATTACCGCCAGTAGCTGCTGCCAGGTCAATAACAACAGAACCATTCCGCATGGATTGCAACATGGCCTCAGTAATTAATACAGGCGCTTTTTTACCCGGTATCTGGGCGGTGGTAATAATTATATCGGCCTTGGCCACACTCTCGGCAATACGCTGTTGTTGTTTTTGTTTATACTCCTCCGTTTGTTCCACCGCATAACCACCGGCCTTACTGGCATCGGCAGCGCCTTCTACTTCTACAAACTTAGCCCCCAGGCTCATTACTTCTTCCTTCACTGCCGGGCGGGTATCAAATACTTCTACTACCGCACCCAAACGCCGGGCCGTTGCAATGGCCTGTAAGCCCGCCACACCGGCACCCAGTATCAACACCTTGGCAGGAGCAATACTTCCGGCAGCGGTCATGAACATGGGAAAATAACGGCCGTACGAAGCTGCTGCCGTTAATACCGCTTTATACCCGGCAATATTGGCCTGTGAGCTCAATACGTCCATTGACTGGGCACGGGTAGTACGAGGCAACATATCCAGCGAAAAAACAGTGAGTTGCTGTGCCGCATACTCCTGCATTAAACCCGGATGAAATAAAGGCTGGTACATACCTATACATACTTTTCCCTGCACGGCATATTGGCCCAGTTCCGTAGCAACGGGTGGATGGATAACAGCAATGATTGTTGACTGGGTTATAACATTGGCACGGGTGGTAATGGTAGCGCCGGCTTTTTCATACTCGTCATTGGCACAAAAGGCTTTTGCACCGGCATCCTCTTCTACTAAAACGGTAATTCCTTTTTTGGTAATTGCGGCAACTGTCTCTGCCACCATCGATACCCTTGTTTCAAAATCCGGTTCTTTAAGCAGGCCAATTATCATGCATCAGGTTTAAGTAAGTAACTTATACGGAACGTACCGAAGATAATATATAATTAGTCAATTTGAAAATTTGGTAATATGCCAATGTGAAAAAAGGAGGTGTTGTAAAATATTTGAATACAGGCAACCGCTAAAACCGGATGGCAAAATGTTGTTTTTCTAAAAACTCTTTACGGAATAAAACCACGCCTACAAAAAACAGGTCAATACTGCATCGTACCGCCTCGTGAGCGGTTATTTGCCGCCAGGCCTCTTCCATTTCCAGGCTCCAGTGTATATCGTCAAATACCAATATGGTATCGTTGTGAATACGAGGTAACAGCTGCTCAAAATAATCCAGGGTAGGCTGCAGCCGGTGGTTGCCGTCCAGAAAAGCAAAATCTATGGGCGCGTTTTTGACCAATACATTCTCCAGCGTATTTTCAAAAGGGCCCACCACCTGTTCTGTATTCTGCAGTTGCAGGCGGGTAAAATTGTGTTGTGCAGCAGTAGCAATGGCAGGTGCGCCTTCCAGTGTAATTAACCGGCCCTGCGGGTTACCCAATGCCAGGTAAGCACTCGTAATACCCAGCGAAGTGCCTAATTCCAGTATGGTCTGGGGTTTATAAAACTGTACCATACGGTATAACAATTGTCCAAATTTTTTAGGTTTGGCCGCATGCCGTGCAATGGCACTAATTTTTCGCTGGTTGGAATTAGTGGTAACCGAGCCGGCCCCAAAATCCTGTACTTCAATCACCGTATGATCCTGTAACAGGGCCTGCCTCATGGCTTCTACCCTGGCATAGTCCTTATAAGCTGTGGTATCGTTCAGTACTTTGGTTATAAAACTAAATACAAAAGGCGAATGCATACCATGCCCTTTGCTGTTGTTAGCCTGCCAGTAATACTGTATATATTTTTTTGTAAGCTTTACCGGTGAATACATATCAGGTGTTGCCTTGCGGTTATTTTATACGTTCCCATACCTGGAAAGCATGATCATAATTATTCTTTTCGTCTGCCTTGTAAGTATCATTACTCACCAGCTTCCATACCGTATCATCCACCGCCGGAAAAAAAGTATCAGCCTCAAACTCGGCATCTACCCTGGTTAAATAAATTCTTTTGGCCTTTTCAAATAACAGTTTGTATATCTCACCGCCACCAATCACCATCAGCTCTTTCACGTCCATCTGTTTGGCTAAAAACATGGCATCCTCAATACTCTTTACCCCTACGGCATTATCATGTTTCCAGCCGCCGTTACGGCTTATCACAATGTTTTTACGGCCCGGCAAAGGTTTACCCAGCGAGTCAAAGGTTTTACGGCCCATCACCACCGGTAAGCCCCAGGTTACGTTTTTAAAATGTTTTAAATCGTTGGGCAAATGCCAGGGCATTTTACCGTCCTTGCCAATGGCGTTGTTATTAGATGCGGCTACTACTAAAGAAATGATCATATATGCCGGTAAAGGTATAAAAAAAGCGTACAGGTAGCTATCCCGTACGCTTTTCAGTTATTATAAGTGTTTTATTATTTATTCCTGCCCGCAAAAGGATAGAAAGAGGTTCCCAGCGACAATAAAAAGCCCCTTGAATAAAGTTCCGGACCGCCGTCGTCACTCACATTCAGGTAAAACGGAGGGGTTGAAAAGTTCATGCCTATATCCAGTTTTATCCAATCCGCATTTTTAAACCCTACCTGGAAGAATATACTGGGCTCAAACACCATCATGGTCCTGCCTCTTACACCATCCAGGTTCAGCGTACTTTCTTCAACGGAACTATAATCCGTTTTAATATTACTAAAGGTAAGGCCCGATATCTTAGGGCTTAAGGACATCCTGAATTGCTCGCTGAAAGAAAAATTAAAGGCGGGTTGCAGGTAAAACTTGGCTACATTGGCTTTATAATTTCTCGTCATCCTGGTAGGTACACTATCCGGCATACCATAGTCGGTATGACGACTGTTACCAAAACCGGCACCGGCAATAATATTAAAGTAATGACGTTTGCTACGCCCCATAGGCAGGTAAAAACCCACACCCGCATCTACCATATAACGTTTATACTTCACCTTGCTTCCTGTGCTGCCGGAGCTAAGTTCGTCCTCATCAAAGCGGTCGGTTTCGTTGCGGTACAAACCACCCACCGTAACCATAAAATTATTGGTCAGGGCATAGGCTACCTGTCCATCCAGGCCGGTGGAATAGTTCCGTTCACCGTCACTGTCTGCACCATCAATATCCTGTACAATACGGCCGGGATTAATAGAGCCGGAAGCAGCTACTTTAAAATCTCCCCTTTCTTTAAAAAATGTGGCATTATAGGCTGCAGGTGAATTAACGTAACGGGGCGAGCTACAGGAAAACAGCACAATACTTAATATAACAGCAATACATAGTCTCATAACGGCGGGTTTAAGTTTTTAAGTGGCTTTATCAACAAAGCCATTGACATGCGTTCCGGAGTATACACTGTTAACAGGTTGTTAAATCCTATACCGCTACCTGCGCTTTTATAGCCGGGTGGCTTTCATAATTTTCCAGTGTAAAATCCTCGTACCGGAACGAAAAAATATCTTTTACCGCCGGATTAATTTTCATTACCGGCAAGGGCAGCGGCGACCGGCTTAACTGCAGGTTCACCTGCTCTTTATGATTACTGTAAATATGCACATCCCCAAACGTATGTACAAAATCACCGGGCTGCAAATCACATACCTGTGCTATCATTAAGGTAAGTAAAGCATAGGAGGCAATATTAAAAGGCACACCTAAAAAAACATCGGCGCTGCGCTGGTACAGCTGGCAGCTTAATTTACCATCAGCCACATAAAACTGGAACATATTGTGACAGGGCATCAACGCCATCTCACCCAGTTCACCCACGTTCCAGGCACTTACTACCAGGCGCCTGCTGTCGGGGTTCTTTTTTATCTGTGCAATTACATCACTTATCTGGTCAATTACTTTACCACCTTTGGTTTCCCAGCTACGCCATTGTTTGCCATATACAGGCCCCAGGTCACCATTTTCATCGGCCCATTCATCCCATATACGAACACCGTTTTCTTTTAAGTAAGCGATATTGGTATCACCTTTTAAAAACCACAACAGCTCGTGGATAATACTTTTTAAGTGTACTTTTTTCGTGGTCACCAGGGGAAAGCCCTCCTGCAGGTTAAAACGCATCTGGTAACCGAAAGTGCTGATGGTGCCGGTGCCGGTACGGTCAGTTTTTTCACTGCCCTTATCTAAAATATGTTGCAATAAATCTAAATACTGTTGCATGGGTGCAAGTTAACAAGAAATAACGGGCTGCCGGTTAATAGCCTGGTGGTGGGGAAAACTCGGCTACGGGTGTTCATTCTTTGGAGCTATCAGCGCAGGTAACTCCGGTCAGTCACAGTTCCCGCTTTTGGCAGTAGTGCAGCCCACGCCCCTTTAAACCCCAAACACACCTGCAGCTACTGCTGCCAATCGGGCAGCCTTTCAGCATCAACCTATATCCATTTATATGCGGCCAGCCATTTTTTAAACGCTTCTACTTTCACTTTATTATCGTGCAGCCATAACTCATTTAAAACAGCCCCCGAACTAGTGTACATAATGTGTACAAAGGTTTCGCGGAAGCCTTCCTTCTCCAGGCTGGCAAAAAAAGGTGCATAAAACTCCCAGTAAAAACCTTTGCCGTCCTTTTGCCCGGCACTCAAACCGCTGAATACCATCTCCAGGTTACGTTGCATACGTTCTATGGCTGTTTCGTTCTCATGCTCTTTGGTATGGTTGGAGGCAGCAGTAAGCCCTATGATCAGTTCCAGCGAACTGAAATCGTTTTCTTTTTTCTTCTTATCCGGCAGGGATAAACTGATGGTTATATTTTTATCATCTTTTTTCTCTGCACTCAGGCCAATGATCCGTTCTACTCTTTCACGGTTGTAGTTAGCCCTTTCAGTTGCCTGTGGTTGTATGGCCAGGTAAGCCAGGTTACTTAACATGGCAGCAATTTTATTACTGCCGGCGGTAAATATACCTAATACATGATGCGAACTGGGGTGCAAAGGATTACTCTTTAATGCCAGTTGTAACTCCTCTATCGCCTCTTGCTTATCGCCACGGCTGTTATAGGAAATAGCCTTATTAAAGTGTAGTAAGTAATTCCCAGGAAAAGCTTTTAGTCCCTTTGAATATACTTTTAAAGCATCTTTGGTTTTACCCTGGTAATCGAGCGCAGTTCCCCAGTTAATATACGCGTTGGGAATATTATCATCCCCCGGAAAGCTTTCAATAATGCTCTTACTCAGCCGGATGGATTCATCATATTTACGCAGCATGAGGAGAGAGTATGATTTTTCGTAGTAAGCCAGTACATTCTTGTCATCGGCAGCAATTACCTCATCGTATAATTTTATAGCGGCTTCGTATTGTGCATGCTCATGCAAGGCCACTCCCTGCCGTATCTTCTCCAGGTTAGTTTGTGCCGTTAACGACATTACTCCCATACACACCAAAAACAAAAATAGTATACTCCTTTTGTACATGCCTGTGGCTTTAAAACAGAAAATAATAAGTAATGTTAAGGTAAAACTTATTCTGCAATATTACAATCGCCTGTGTACTTCAGCTGGTATAACTGTACACCCATGTTCACTATTTTACACTATAAAAACGGCCCGGTAAACCGGGCCGTTAATTTTATACTCAGAAACTATTACAGTTCCAATAACAATTTAACAGGGTCTTTTGCAGCCAGTAATTGCTCAGGGCTTTCCAGCAATTCTTTTACCCTTACCAGGAAGCTTACTGATTCACGACCATCAATAATACGGTGGTCATAGCTAAGCGCAATGTACATCATGGGGCGGATCACCACCTGGCCGTTAATAGCCATCGGGCGCTCCTGAATTTTATGCATACCCAAAATAGCCGATTGCGGTATGTTGATGATAGGTGTGCTCATTAAAGAACCAAATACACCACCATTGGTAATGGTGAAAGTACCACCGGTCAGCTCATCAGCCGTTAATTTACTGTCGCGGGCCTTACCTGCCAGTTCAATTACTTTTTTCTCAATATCGGCCATGCTCAGGCTCTCTACGTTACGGATCACCGGTACGGTTAAACCACGTGGCGTACTTACGGCAATGCTGATATCGGCATAATCGTGGTAAACCAGTTGGTCGCCGTCAATATAAGCATTTACCGAAGGCCACTCGGCTAAAGCAACCGCACAGGCTTTGGCAAAAAAGCTCATAAAGCCTAAGCCCACACCGTGTGCTTCTTTAAAAGCGTCTTTATATTTTTTGCGGATATCCATGATCGCCGTCATGTCCACTTCATTAAAAGTAGTTAACATGGCGGTGGTATTCTTCGCTTCTACCAGGCGGCGACTGATGGTTTTACGCAGGTTGGTCATTTTTTCGTTGCGTACGTTGCGGCTAAACAGTTCGGCACCGCCAAAAGTCTTTTTACCGGGATTGCTTAAGGCGGCTAATACATCGCCTTTTAATATTTTTCCATTACTGCCCGAAGCAGCAATATCAGAAGGATTCACTTTTTTATCGGCTATGATAGCAGAAGCAACCGGTGTCGCTTTTACATCGGCAGCAGGAGCGGCTGTTGGGGCAGCAGGCTGCTGGGGTTTAGCTTCAGCAGGTTTTTCGGCAGCTTTAGGTGCTTCTTCCGTTTTTGCAGCAGCAGCAGGTTTTTCGGCTGTATCGTCGATAGTGGCCAGTAAATCGCCTATCTGCAGGGTATCGCCTTCTTTAGCACCGGTTTTTAACACCCCTGCTTTTTCGGCATTTACCTCAAAAGTGGCTTTTTCGCTTTCCAGTTCGGCAATTACTTCATCCCTTTCTACGTATTCACCGTCTTTTTTAGTCCATTTAAGTAATGTAACCTCGTTAATTGATTCACCTACCGTAGGAACTTTTATTTCAATAGCCATATTTAGTATTTCAATGGCGCAAATTTCGTAAAAAAAAGGGAACCAACCTAAGTAAAAATGAAAAAGGAAAAATTAAGAAGGAAAAAGTTAAAATATGCGCGTTTTTAAGGTTTTAAGCCGTTCAAACAATGGACAAATGACAATTGAAAGTTGACAATTATTCAAAATTTGCTATTCAGTATTGATCAGGGAACCGAAGGGTGAACGGAGCGTCGCAACAGCGGTCCGATCAGGGAACTGCAGCCGGTGACAAAATCGTATACAGTATAAAGTATGTAATATATAGAAGGGAATCCTGCTACAGCACGACAACTTTGAACTTTTGAACCCTTTACAATCCGGCACGACAACCTAAAACTTTAAACCTTAAACAATTAACACTCCGGCAGGCTCAGCGGCACATTAACAGCCAGTCCGCCGTCGGCCGTTTCCTTGTATTTATAATTCATGTCGCGGGCCGTATCCCACATGGTTTTGATCACCGCATCCAGGGATACTTTGGCAAAATCGGGGGTACTTTGCAGGGCCAGCTGAGAGGCGGTTATGGCCTTGATAGCCCCCATGGTATTGCGTTCAATACAGGGCACCTGTACCAGGCCGCCAATAGGGTCGCAGGTCATGCCCAGGTGGTGTTCCATGGCTATCTCCGCCGCCATCATGGCCTGCCGCTGGGTGCCGCCCAGGGCTTCGGTAAGGGCTGCCGCGGCCATGGCCGATGAAACCCCGATCTCTGCCTGGCAACCACCCATGGCTGCTGAAATAGTGGCTTCTTTTTTAAACATGCTGCCTATTTCAGATGCGGTTAACAGGAAGCGTAATATTTTTTCATCGTCGTTACCGTTACAAAAAACAATATAGTATTGCAATACGGCAGGAATAACCCCCGCTGCACCATTGGTAGGCGCCGTTACCACCCTTCCGAAGGAAGCATTTTCCTCGTTCACCGCCAGGGCAAAACAGCTTACCCAATCGAGGATATAGGTAAAATGGTTACCGCCTTCGGTGATCACTTTCAGCCAGCTATCGTAATCGTGATAAGGTTTACCGGCCGTTAAGCGCTGGTTTAGTTTGGCCGCCCTGCGTTTTACAAATAAACCGCCGGGTAATATGCCATCGGTATGGCAACCACGGTAAATACATTCTTTCATCACCCGCCAGATATTCATCACACCATCGCGGGTTTCCTGTTCGCTGCGCCAGGCCAGTTCGTTCTCCAGCACCACCTCGTAAATAGGCAGGCCGGTTTTAATGCACCAGCGTAAAAGGTCATCGGCATTATTAATGGGAAAAGGCAGTTGTACCTGTTGTTTACCGCTGTTACTCTCTCCTTCCTTTACCACAAAACCACCGCCAATGGAATAATAGGTTTCGGCCACCGCATCGCCATTGGCAAAACTGGCTAAAAAGCTAAGGGCATTGGAGTGAAAAGGCAATGATTCAGTTACCAGGAAATGAATATCGGTATTCGGGTTAAAGTCTATTGTATGCACTGCACCCAGCGTCATCTTTTTTTCGGCAGCGATCTGTTTTATTTTGGGATGAATGGCATTTACATCGCAGGTAACGGGGTCATCACCCGAAAGACCCATCTGTACGGCAATATCCGTACCATGACCAACCCCTGTTTTTGCCAGTGAGCCGTATAACATCACTTTCAGGCCGGTCACCTGCTCCAGTAAATTATCCTGCTGTAATTTCTGCACAAATTGCTGTGCTGCACGCCAGGGACCAAGGGTATGCGAGCTGGATGGCCCTACCCCTATCTTCAGCATATCAAAAACGGAAATGGCTTCGTATGACACTAACAAGTATTTTAGTAAAGTTATGGCAATAACGCCATGCTATTATACTTTGTTTATGGTGCTACTTTTACTTCAAAAATAAGGTAAGAGTTGGCGGGAATATTTTGCTGCGCCTGGTTGCCATAACCTAATGAAGGGGGAATATATAACCTGATCTTACCACCACGTTTAATTTTAGGCAAAGCACTGCGCCAGCCGGCAATTAAGCCGCCCAGGTTAAAGCGCCTGTAAAACTCCTGGCCGGTGCTGGGGTCTACTGTCTGGTCAAAAATAAAATTATCCGACATGCGCATGCCTTTGTAACTAACGGTTACATCGGAACAGGCGTCAAACCAGTCACCTGTACCCTGTTCCAGTATGGTATAAAAAACACCACTGCAATCTTTTTCTGCATTGATCGAATTGGAAGTAATGTGGTTTTGTAAAGCATCTATCTCGGTCTGAACCGCCGGGTAATCGCACCCGTTATAGGAACACTCATATTTTTTTGAACATGCACTTAATACACCAGCCACCAACACTACTAATAAAATACGTTTCATCATTTCTATTATTTTCTATAATCTTTTACTGATTTGTTCCCTGTATGACAGGGTTACTACCCGATGCGCTGCAATACTCTCCTAATTAATTTAACTGTTACCAGCCCTGTCACGTTTCTGTTTAAACTCCTGGTAACGTTTTTCGTTCATATCCCACTGGTGTTTGGCCGAAAAATACACCACAAAACCTACAATTAAAATAGCAGCGATCATCAGTACCATAACCTGCGAAGAATCGCTGTTCCGGATCATGGCCGCTCTTTTATACCAGCCGGAAAAAAAGTTGGCAAATATGGTTACCACCATTAACAAAGCTAAGGGTAAACCCACAGTCAGCACACTGATCCAGCGTTTGTTTTTACCACGGCTTTGTTCCCAGTAATCAATAAACTTTTCTTCTTCTTTCGTGATCATGGTGCAAAAATAACTCATGCCTGGCAAAATATACGACTCATTTTAAACTACAAAACAATGTATACAATTGGATATGCTGCGTATTAAATTTTTGATAACGGGAGGCATGTTTGCGTAAAACACAGAAAATGACTATATTGTGCATCCAATACATTTCAGCTGTGAAAATAACCCCATTACTAGCCCAGTACTTGTATCAGCATAAGCAATTAGTCTTACCCGGAATCGGAACTTTTTCCATTGATGCCGATGCCGTGGTAAATACCGATACAACCGGCCGCAACCGCCATATCGCTTTACCCCCCATACATTTTGAAACAGGAAATAGTAATAGTCCCTTTGACCCGGAACTGATCAGCTATATAGCCCAGCATAGCGGCAAAATGAAACCGCTGGCCCTGGCCGACCTGGAATCGCATATTGAACTGATGCACCAGTTCCTGAACATTGGCAAACCTTTTTTACTGGATGGCATTGGCACCCTGACCAAACCCAATGGCGGTGCTTTAAAATTCAATGCCGCCAATGAGCCGGTTACAGCGCCTAAACCTATTGAAATAAGTATTAAGGAGGACCGCACCAAAACCATTAACGAAGCCCCGGCCACCCAGGAATCTTTTTTACATGAGAACGAAAGAAAGGTTGGCTGGAAAAAACCGGTGATCGTATTACTGGTACTGGCAGGCTTAGGCTTTTCTATCTGGGGCGGTTATTATTTATCACAGTTAAATGAGCAGGACAATACCATGGTGGCCGATACCATTCAACCGGTACAGGATACCCCGGTTACACCGCTGAGCACCGCTCCCCTTCCCATTCCTGATACTGCCAATAAAAATACAGCAACTCCTGTTGTTACTCCCCAAACTACTCCAACACCCCCTGCCGATAACAGCGGGCATTATAAATATGTACTCGAAACTTCAAATAAGGAAAGGGCTTTAAAAAGGTACAAACAGTTAAAGACCAACCGCTGGGACGTGCATATGGAAACAACGGATTCACTGTCGTTTACCCTGTACTTATCGCTGCCCAAACTGGGAGCCGACACTACAAGAGTAAAAGACTCCCTGACAGTAATGACCGGTAAAAAAGTGTATATAGCCAAATAGAATTTTCATGTATACTGCCGCATATTGGATAGAGCATCTGCAATTACAACAACATGTAGAAGGCGGCTGGTATTGCGAAGTATACAAAGCCGCCCAGGCTATTAACCTGCACGGTAATAAACAGGAGAGATCAGCCGCTACCCATATCTATTTCCTTTTACAGCAACAGGAGTTTTCGGCCCTGCACCGCATTGCTTCCGATGAGCTATGGCATTTTTATGCCGGCACGGCTTTAACGGTGTATGAAATAACCGTCGAGGGCGAATTGATAGAACATATATTGGGTAATGACCCCGCAAACAATGAACAGCATTTTTGTGTAATAAAAGCCGGTAGCTGGTTTGGCGCTAAAACCACCGGTGAGGGCGGCTATGCATTAGTAGGTTGCACGGTAGCACCGGGTTTTGATTTTGCTGATTTTGAGCTGGCGGAAAGGGCAAACCTGCTCAACCTATATCCCCAGTACAGGCAACTTATTGAAATGCTGACGCGTTAATCTACTACTACTTCATTTTTGGGAGAATAAGAACGCAGCTTTGCGTGCCACTGTTAACAATCTTACTTTTTCATCTTTTGATTTGTCCTAAATATTAAAAGGGAAATATAAACTTATCCCCTTTTGGATTTATACTTTTTAATAGTAATTTTAATACACCATAAATTTTAACCATTAAACTACTCCAATATGAACTTTGGAAATAACGAATTTGTTTCCGGTTTAGTAAATGGCGTTCCCCACAACATTGCACTAAATCAAATTGTATACTATTCGCCTACAAATCAAAATGGGGATGTGAGTACTTTTATATATTTAAGTACGGGCAGAACTTTGACACTGGATAACCCTTATGCAGAATTTCATAATCTGATCATCCAAATTCTTAAATTAATCACCGATTTCTAAAAAGCAATAATAGACGCTACCCCCAGTTACATTTAGCAAATCTCCTTATAACGATAACTCTTTGGATAGTTAATTACATGTAAATTTTATTCCAAATATTATATTATATTATATTATATGCCAAATATCGAAATAACAAAAGCTGATGCAGAAATCATACAGGATATACTTGAATGGGCATTTGAAACATCGCAAGAAAAATTTTCACCCGACTGGTATAGACACATTCGCAAAAGTGAAATAACTAACGGAGAATTTGTGCATTACATGAATTTTATTTAAAACATTTCGCCACCTATTATAAAAAAACAACACCCCAGCTTGCAATTATATTTAAAAACACCCGACTTGGCAAAATATCTTGCAAAAGGTGGTTACCTAGCAGAGTATCAAAAACTGTATAACCAGCAAAAGGAAGAAGAGAAAAGGAAAAGCCTTGAGTTAGAAGCGATACAAACGACAATAGAAACAAGTAAGCAGGCAATTCTACTTGCTAAAGAAAGTAATAGTATAGCAGAAAATAGTAATCTCAAAGCAGGACGCAGTAACCTTATTGCTATTATATCTGCTATTCTTGCTCTTATCGCCATCATAATTAGTATAATTAAATAAACAATCATAATGTTCGAAAGAGAATTAACCCAAAAAGACGCAGGAAATATTCAACAGATTTTAGAATGGGCCTACATGAGTAGAGTCAATTCTTTTGACTATGCTAAAATATGGCTTGAAGAATTTGAATGGTGTGATACTGAAATTTTTGCTTTTTACATGGAACAGATCGAACTTATTACTCCTAAGGTAATAAAAGAAGCAATAAATGGATCAGGACTCTACTTAGTTACAGAGAGACTAGAAACTTATCTATCTATAGAAGGTGGATTTTTAGAAACTTACAGAAGATATCAAATTAAAAAACTCAACGACGAAAAATACCAAAAATTAGTTGTTGAGGAATTAGAAACAAGTATAAAAAACAGCAAAAGAGCTATTAGACAAGCTAACATAAGTAATTGGATTGCTGGCATATCTGCTGCAATTGCCATTGTTGCCATATATTTCAGTTTAAAATAAAACACATTTTACAATATTCTCCTATTGTACAGCTTCTGACATTCTGAACCATATCTTTTATCAAGTAAATTCAATGCGATAAAACTTCCATATGTTAAATTAGTTAAGCTATGGCACGACCTTATCCCTCCACAATCACCCTCCCTGCCGGAAAATTAAAGATTAAGAAAAAGAAGAATGGTTATTCAATTTTTTTCACCCCTCCAAAGGAAATATTGGAAACTTATGATGAAGTTCAGGGACTATATTCATTAACCAGGGAAATATTAGCTATAGATACAATAAAGAATAAGTTAACTATTTTCCCATATTCTGTCAGAGGTCGAGAACCAATGGGCTTCCGATATGCATTGCTTGAAAGTATTACATTAGACTTTTGTCCCATAAATACTGAAGATTTGACCGAGTATGAAGTAAGAGATTTACTTGAAACAGAACTTTCAAAAGTATTTGTGAAAGACTATAATTATGGTTTAGGTTTCAAACAAGAATACCGTCACATTGTTGAGATTCTCGAGTTATTGAATATCAAACATCTGAATATTATAACTTCTGGTAAAAGTACGATTAATAAAGAAAATCAAATTGCCGATCTGAAACTGTCAGATTTAAATACTTTAGTAAAACATATCGATCATATAACAAACAAAGCACGTAAAATTGCTAGTGATGTAAAACGAGACGTAATATCTACTCTATTAAGTGATATTATATCTAAATACCCTCAACGAAAAAACTCAAAGGATACTCTTGATAATATTACGTCTATTTTACGCCAGCAAATTACCGCAACTCCTTATCAAAATCCAAAGAAAAAAACAACAGAGGCAATTGAAACTATTGAAAACAGTGCTGAAGAACTCGTCAAAAAAGAACCAGCTGCATTGTTCAAACTTAAAAATGATATTGAAGCGGTAACATTAAAAGAATTAATCATTCGTTTTGAGGAAATGCTGAATAAAAACTTATCAGAATCAAGATGGCAAGAGTTATTGCAGAAAAATCCCTTTATACTTAACATGGCTTTCGGTACACCTGTCATGAAAATACAAGGTCAAGCTTATTTAGGAGGCCGAAAATTAGATGGAAAGGGAGATAAAATTACAGATTTTCTTTTCGCCAATGCTCTTTCCCACAATGCAACAATCATTGAAATAAAAAAAACTGGCAGCCTACTCATCAAAGATCGTGCTTATAGAAACAATGTTTATGCACCTTCAAGTGAATTGGTCGCTGGTGTCAACCAAGTTTTAGATCAAATCTATCAACTCCAACGAAATATTGCCCTTCACCGCGAAAACCACCGAATTAATAACCTGGAAACCTATTTCGTCAATGGTATTCTTGTTATCGGCATGATGCGCCTAAATATCGATCAAACTAAAGCATTTGAACTTTACAGAGGAAATTCGAAAAACATCCAAATCGTGACATTTGATGAACTACTTCAAAAATTGAAACAACTAGCTGCCTTCCTAAATGTTGAAATACCTGAACCTCGAAAGTTAAAAAATATTGATTATCACTCAAATGAATTACCATTTTGATTGTCAAAACCTGTTAGCTTTCCATTCCAGAACTATTACTACTAAACAGAAAAAAAGCCACAACTTATTAAAGCTGATATATTTACAGTTAATAAAAAAGGGATAATTGTTATTCAATTATCCCTTTTCGAGGTCCCGAGCGGATTCGAACCGCTGTACGAGCTTTTGCAGAGCTCTGCCTAGCCACTCGGCCACAGGACCAATTACCCTTTCGGGGATGCAAATGTAAGGTAAGATTTGCAGCTTTCCATCACCTTTAGATGGTTTTTTGACAGGCAGTAAAAATAGGATATTTTTGACCCATAATAAAAACAGCCGTATGAGCCAAATTGCAGCATCTGAATTAATTATAAACGACCGCGGAGCTATTTACCACCTCGATATCAGGCCCGAAGAACTGGCAGATACCATTGTAACCGTTGGCGACCCGGACCGTGTAAAGGAGTTCAGCAAACATTTTGACAGTGTTGAGTTTAAAAACCAACACCGCGAATTCGTGTCCCATACCGGCTATATCGGTAAAAAACGCCTTACCGTACTATCTTCCGGCATTGGTCCGGATAATATTGATATTGTAATGAACGAGCTGGACGCCCTGGCCAATATTGATTTTGAGACCCGCACCATTAAAAAGGAATTAAGGTCCCTCAATATTATCCGGGTAGGTACTTCCGGCGCTTTACAGGCCGATATTCCCGTAGACAGTTTTGTAGCATCTACGCACGGACTGGGCATTGACAACCTGCTGAATTTTTACCGTTTTGACCAGAACGACGATAACGACAACCTGTTACAGGCTTTTGTAACCCATACCCAGATGCACGGGCAAATGAACATGCCTTATATCAACAATGCGGCCCCTTCTTTGTTAAAACATTTTGTGGATGGCTTTCACCAGGGTATTACAGTTACCTGCCCCGGCTTTTATGGCCCCCAGGGACGAATATTACGCCTGGGCATCCGCAACCCGCAGTTAATTGACCGCCTGACCGATTTCAGCTACGGCCAGTACCGTATCACCAATTTCGAGATGGAAACATCGGCTATTTTTGGTCTGGGTAAATTACTGGGGCATAATTGCCTGGCTGTAAATGCCATTGTGGCCAACCGCATTGTAAAAGAGTTTTCCAAGGACGGTAAAAAAGCTGTTGAAAACCTGATCGTTAAATTTTTAGATATTTTTTCCGCACATATATGATAGTTCCTTTTTTTAAATACCAGGGTACCGGCAATGATTTTATACTGATAGACAACCGCTCCAGGGCGTTCAGCAGCCTGACCACTGAACAGATCAAACACCTGTGCGACCGCCGTTTTGGTATTGGCGCCGACGGCCTGATGCTACTAAATGAAAAAGAAGGCTTTGATTTTGAAATGAAGTATTACAATGCCGATGGCAACGAAGGCACCATGTGCGGTAATGGTGGCCGCTGCATTGTAAAATTTGCCTATCACCTGGGTATTCACCGCAACCAGTACCGTTTTATAGCCGTAGACGGCCCGCATGACGCGGAGATAGATTTTGACGGGACCGTCTCACTAAAAATGATGGACGTTGATAAAGTGATCAAAGAACGGGGCGATTTTATATTGAATACCGGCTCTCCCCATTATATACGCCCGGCTATCGATGTAATGAACCTGGACGTTTTTGAAAAAGGCCGCAGCATCCGTTACAGCAAAGATTATGAGCAGGAAGGCATTAATGTAAACTTTGTAGAGCAGGTGGGCGACAGCGATATTATTGTACGCACCTACGAACGGGGTGTAGAGGACGAAACCTATTCCTGCGGAACCGGCGTAACGGCTGCCGCATTGACGCACTATCACAATGAAAGTGGTTATAATGATGTAATGGTTAAAACCCTGGGCGGTACGCTTGAGGTAGAATTTGACCGTACCGAGGAAGGACGTTTCGAAAACATATGGCTATCAGGGCCGGCAGAGAGAGTTTTTGAAGGCGTTCTTAAATTATAAACTCCCATCATACCATACTATATTATTAGTTTTTTGTGCAGGCTTTACCCGCACACCACCCTTTTTATATTTACAAACAATACCAAATTATTTCACAAAACCAACCAGCCACCAATTTTATGCGACCGTACCTGTTATTACTATGCCTGTTAACAACAGTAACACTTTGTGCACAACGCCCTTCTGTTAAATGGGGCCAGGAATTTAAAATAGGCAAAGGCAGTACCGACCTTCAGGTTATTCATGCCGATAAATCCGGTGTTTATCTCCAGGAAGGGCATTTTGTCAATTCTTTTATCATGGGAGCCTGGGCCAAACATACGGCCAAACTAATTAAACTGGATAAAAATTTAATCGAAGTATATGACAAAGATTATAACAAAGAGCTGAAAGGTAAATCCTTCATGCAGTTCTTTGCTTTACAGGAAAAATTGTTTGCTTTTGCATCGGAAAGTAAAAAAAATAATAACCTGGTAATTTATGCCGCAGAGGTTGATAAAAACTCAGGTGACCTTATTAAAGAATGGCAGGAACTGAGTAATATTAATTTAGATTCAAAAAAAGACCGGGCCGATTTTAAAATTACTTATAACACGGACAGTACAACATTCCTGGTGGTTAATAGTCTTGAGTCGAACAATAAAAATACCTACCAGTTAACCGAGTTTTCCAGGGAACTAAAGGCACTGGGTAAAACCATTAATATTACCAACCAGTACGATAAAGACAGTTACAAGCTGGAAGATTTGATCTATACCCCGGAAAAGAAAATATTCCTGATCGGCCGTACTTATGAATTTATGGAAGGTAAAAAGAAGAAGGCTAAATTTTTAGCATTTGCCAGCTATAATATTAGTTTGTACAATGATAAAGGTGTACTTGAAAAAGAGTTAAACACTACTATTAATGGCAAGTGGTTAAACAGCGCCAAATTAGTTTTTGATAAGAACCATCATATTGCACTGGCTGCATTTTATAGTAACGATAAAAAGAATAAGTCAATTGATGGTCTTTTGGTACAGCGCATTAATACCTTAAACGGTGAGGTCATCAGCACCACTGAAAAAACAATTGATCAGTCGATGTTAGCAAGTGTAAAAGAAACGGAGGACAGTGAGGACGAAGAAGAAACTAAAGCTGAAAAGAAAGAACGGGAAGCAGCAAAAAAAGAGAAAGAAGAGGACGAAGGTTTTTCCAGGAATATGGTTTTCCGCAATATTTATTTTACCAATGATGGAGGATTGATCCTAATGGCAGAAGAATATAATGAATACCGGCGCACCAGCTATTCATACAACACAAACGGCATTGGTAGTAAACAACATACTCAAATAACACAGGTTTATGAATGTGGAGATATTATGATAAGTAAAATAGAGGCCAATAACAATATAGGCTGGATCAAAGTGTTACCTAAAAATCAGTTGGAAATCTTTACCGGGAACTCTGATCAACTATCATTTGATATTAAAATGGATCGTTTTTTTGCAAATAGCACAACCCCATTTTATGCAGGCTATGGCAGCATGCAAATAAATAACAGTATTCTACTTTTTTTTAACGATAACACTAATAATAGTTCAGTAACTGAACCCGGAAATAAAGTAAAGAAAATTCAAACCTATAAAAAATCCAGCTGTTTTACCGTTACCGTTGATGTGGCGACCGGGAAAATAGCTCGAAAACTTTTCTTTTCCAATGACGGTATTCCGACTGCCATGCCCCGGCTTTCGTCCATTTTTGGAAAGGATATGTACCTGGTGGGAAAAACCTACACCGGGTTAATTAAAAGTAAAGTATCGGTGGGCAAGATTACGGTAAAATGATAGTAATATGATTTTCATGTATCGGTGATGATACTACAATATAAAAAAGCTCCGGTTTACCCGGAGCTTTTAACTTACTACCCAATCTGTTTTATTATACTTCCCGGAACTTATCGTTTCCGGTTTTTACTTTATACTTCCGATGCTTTTTCCTGGGGTTTGTAGATAAATTTTATTTTATCGTTTTCCTTATCCAGTTCGGCTATCAATGTATCACCGGGTTTAACGCTCATGTTCAGAATTTCTTCCGCCAGCGGGTCTTCCAGGTATTTTTGAATAGCCCTGTGTAAAGGTCTTGCACCAAACTGTACATCGTACCCTTTATCGGCCAGGAATGATTTTGCCTCTTCTGTCAGCTCCAGGCCAAAGCCCAGGTCTTTGATCCTTTTCATCACACCCTTCATCAGGATATCAATGATCAGGTAAATATTGTCCTTGGTCAGGCTGTTAAAGATGATCACATCATCAATACGGTTGAGGAACTCCGGTGAGAAAGTACGTTTCAGCGCTTTTTCAATCACCGCTTTATTAGCCTCATCCTCATGCTCTATTTTGGCGGCCGTGGTAAAGCCCACACCTGCACCAAAATCCTTCAACTGGCGTACACCAATATTAGAGGTCATGATGATCAGACTGTTCTTAAAGTTCACCTTACGGCCTAAACCATCGGTCAGCTGGCCATCATCCAATACCTGTAATAAAATATTATAAATATCGGGGTGCGCTTTTTCAATCTCGTCCAGCAGGATCACACTGTAAGGTTTACGGCGTACCCTTTCGGTCAGCTGTCCGCCTTCTTCATAACCAACATAACCCGGAGGTGCACCAATTAAACGGCTTACGGTAAATTTCTCCATGTATTCACTCATATCAATACGGATCAGCGCATCTTCCGAGTCAAACATGTGGCGTGCCAGCGAACGGGCCAGCTCGGTTTTACCTACACCGGTAGGACCTAAGAATATAAAGGTACCAATGGGTTTTTTAGGATCTTTTAAGCCAACACGGTTACGCTGTATAGCTTTTACCACTTTGGTAATGGCTTCGTCCTGGCCTATCACCATACCCTTCATGTCGTCGCCCATTTTGCGCAACTTGTCGGTCTCGGCCTCCACCATACGTTTTACCGGTATACCCGTCATCATACTGATCACTTCTGCAATAGATTCTTCTGTGATCGGGTAACGTTTATGTTTGCTTTCTTCTTCCCAGTCTGTTTTTGCTTTTTCCAGTTGTTCGGCCAGCCTTTTCTCCGCATCACGCAGGGAAGCCGCTTCTTCAAACTTCTGGCTTTTCACTACCTTATTTTTCTCTACCTTAACGTCTTCTATTTTCTTTTCCAGTTCTACAATATTGTCCGGTACATTAATATTTTTCAAATGCACCCTGGCGCCTACTTCGTCCATCACGTCAATGGCCTTATCGGGCAACAAACGGTCAGTAACATAGCGGTCACTTAATTTAACGCAGGCATCAATGGCTTCCTGGTCATAAACAACATTATGGTAGTCTTCGTACTTACTTTTAATGTTATTCAATATCTGTATGGTATCGTCCACGCTTGGCGGATCAATAATTACTTTCTGGAAACGCCTGTCCAAAGCACCGTCTTTCTCAATATACTGACGGTATTCATCTAAGGTTGAGGCGCCAATGCATTGCAGTTCACCGCGGGCCAGGGCCGGTTTAAATATATTGGAGGCATCCAGGGAACCGCTGGCACCACCGGCACCAACAATGGTATGCAGCTCATCAATGAACAGGATCACATCCCTGTTTTTCTCTAATTCGTTCATAATGGCTTTCATACGCTCCTCAAACTGGCCACGGTATTTTGTACCCGCCACCAGGGCTGCCAGGTCAAGGGAAACTACCCTTTTATCAAACAATACCCGGCTTACTTTCCGCTGCACAATGCGCAGCGCCAGGCCTTCCACAATTGCGGTTTTACCCACACCCGGCTCACCAATTAAAATAGGGTTGTTCTTTTTACGGCGCGACAATATCTGCGACACCCGCTCTATCTCGGCCTCACGGCCTACAATGGGGTCAAGGGTACCTAATTCGGCCAACTTGGTAATATCACGGCCAAAATTGTCTAAAACCGGGGTTTTACTCTTGGCCGCACCCTGTTTGCCCGAACCGCCTTTTTGTTGTGCATATTTCTTTTCGTCGTCAAAATCGTCTTCGTTTTCGTCGGCGTAATCTGCCCGGGGATCGTTAGACTTAACAATGCCCAGTTCCTGTCTGAATAAATCGTAATCCACGTCAAACTGATTTAAAATTTGAGTAGCAATATTTTCTTTGTTCTTCAAAATCGATAGCATAAGGTGCTCTGTTTCCACGGTGGAGCTTTTCAGTGCCTTGGCCTCTAAAACCGTTACCCGTATTACTTTCTCGGCTTGCCTTGTCAGGGGCAGGCTGTTGATATTGGCAATATTTTTCCCGGTTTTATCCTTAACGGCCAGTTCAATTTCCTTTCGAAGCTCGTACAGATCAACATTAAAGCTTTTCAATATCCTGACAGCGGTATTATCGCCCTCACGGATAAGGCCAAGCAACAGGTGTTCTGTTCCTATGAAATCATTTCCCAATCGCAGCGCTTCCTCCCTACTAAACGATATGATCTCCTTAACTTGTGCTGAAAAATTATTATCCATTTGTACTTATATGGTTTGATACAATATTAACAAATATATTTGGTACTTGTTTTAGCATAATTATAAACCTAATGTTCATAAACCTGCAATCATGAATGTCAAAATAGATACCAAAGAGAAATTTCATGTCATCACGCCGATCGACGGCGATATTTCTGCTAGTATGACAGCGGAACTTACCCAAAAGATACAGCCTTATTTACAAAATGAAGTTAAAAATGTGGTGCTTAATTTTGAGAACGTAACGGCTGTAGACCATGCTGCTGCTGAAAAGCTAGCAGCATTACAGCAAAATTTCTACCAAAATAATGCGTCTTTTGTCATATGTTGCCTGCAAAAGCCGGTAGAAGCATTTTTGGCAGATAATGAACTTTTGGAGCACTTAAATGTTGTGCCCTCCCAAAGCGAAGCCTGGGACATCGTACAGATGGAGGAAATTGAGCGGGAACTGCTGGATGGAGAATAAAGAGGTCTGATAGGAGAAGTCAGCACGCAGATTGGGGATTTAAGATTTCATATTGGTGATTTCCTGAGTCAGGTAATCCATAGGTAGGTTTTAATGCTTTATTTTTTATTGAATCAGCTGAAGCGCCCTGATTGATCTTTACTTGCGACGCTCCGTTCATCGTCCCGTTCGCTGATCAGCACTTAGCCTTAAGCATTCAGCCTTCAGCTTTAAGCTTTTAGCCTGACTTAAAACTTATTACTTACTACTTATAACTTAAAAATGAACATCGCAATTATCGGGTACGGGAAAATGGGCAAGGCCATTGAAGCTATTGCCATTGGAAGAGGACATACTATTGTCCTGAAAATTGACGAAACCAATACCCACGAGTTTAATGCCGAAAACCTGGCCAGGGCCGATGTGGCCATTGAGTTTACCGGCCCGCACAGCGCTTTTGACAATATTATCAAACTCCTGCAACACCATGTACCCGTGGTGAGCGGCTCAACCGGCTGGACAGAAAGGATGCCGGAGATAACCGCCCTGGTAAAAGAGACCAACGGCAGTTTTGTGTATGCCAGCAATTTTAGCGTTGGCGTCAATATTTTCTTTGAACTGAATAAAAAGCTGGCCGCCCTGATGGCACCGCATAAAAACTACCATGTAGCACTGGAAGAAACCCACCATACCCAGAAAAAAGATGCACCCAGCGGCACCGCTATCACTTTGGCCGAAGGGGTAATGGAATCACTCACCAGCAAAAAACAATGGGTAAATGAAAACAGCAGTAACGAGGAAGACCTGGTGATCATCAGTAAAAGAGAAGACCCCGCACCCGGAACCCATAATATCAGGTATACCTCGTCCATTGATGATATCGAAATCATCCATACCGCCCATAACCGGGAAGGCTTTGCCACCGGCGCCGTAATAGCCGCAGAATTTATACAGGACAAAAAGGGCATTTTTGGGATGAAAGAGGTCCTCGGCCTGTAATTGATTTTTTAAATCTTAGATCTCAGGCCTGAGATCTAAGATTTAAAATCCTGCCTATCTTCGCATTGCCCAAACCAAAACTCACATGTTTAAAGCCATTACCCTCCTCCTTTGCACCGGGATACCGGCATTGCTGTATGCCCAAAAGAATAAAGCCATACTGGATAGCCTGGAAAAACTCATTCCCCGGCAAAAAGACAGCGCCCTGGTTGCCACGTATAACGAATTAACCTGGCAATACCGCCTGGTAGATGGCGAAAAAGCCATTGCCTACGGCAACAAGGCCATCGCCCTGGGAAAGCAAATAAATTACTTAAAGGGTATTGCGCAAGCCTATAATGACCTGGGCATTATTTACTACGATAAAGAACAATACGATACCGCTGTGCATTTATATGAACAGGCGGTGCAGATGCGTAACCAGTTAAAGGATGAACTGGGTGTAGCCAAACTGTACAACAAAATCGGTATTGTATACCAGCGCCAGGGTTTGTTTGATAAATCACTGGATTACCAGCTGAAAGCACTGGAGCTTTTTAAAAAGTTCAATAACGACCAGGGTGTCTCCTATTCCCTGAATAATATCGGTATCCTGAACCAGAATATGGGTCGCTACCAGGAAGCCATCAGTTACCAGAAACAATCCATTGCCATTAAAGAAAAAATGGGCGATAATTACGGGCTGGCCGGCTCTTATGTGAATATTGCCAATATTTACCTGCTGGAAAAAGATTTTCCCCAGGCCGAAAGCTATTACCGTAAAGCAGTGGACATTACCCGTATCATCGGCGATAAGGAATACCTGTCCAATGCCCTGAATAACCTGGGTACTTTGTTTACGGACACCAAGAGATATAATGAAGCCATTCCCCTGATACAGGAATCATTGAGCCTGCGGCAGCAGTTAAAAGACACAAAAGGTATGGTGAGCTGCCTCAATAACCTGGGCACCGTTTATACGAATAAACAACAGTACGACTCTGCGGAGCTGTATTTAAACAATGCCCTCAAGCTGGGCCTGCAGGCGGTAAATACTCTACCCGAGGTAAATAAAGTATACCTGTCCTTATCCGGTTTGTATGAAAACCAGGGCCAGCATGCCCGGTCGCTGGAGATGCTGAAAGAGTATGTTAACACCCGCGACTCCCTGTATACGGATGAACTGGGTCAGAATTTTGCCGACCTGGACCGCAAGTACAAAACCCTGGAAAAAGAGAAAACGATCCAGCAGCAGGAGTTTGATATCAAACAAAAAGAATTCTCCATTACCCGCCGTAATTACTGGATAGCGGGCATCAGCGGCTTACTGGTATTGGGCAGCCTGCTGGCCTACTCCTTCTACCGCCGTAAACAACTGCAGCAAAAAGCGGCGCTGCAGGCCACTATTATGAAACAGCAGGACCTGGCCACCAAAGCCGTGATGGAAGCGGAAGAACAGGAAAGGCAGCGTATAGCCCGTGACCTGCACGATGGTATCGGCCAGATGATGAGTGCTGCAAAAATGAATTTATCGGCCTTTGAATCTGAAGTAACCTCGGTGCCACCACAACAGAAAGAATCATTAGGACGCATTATCGCTTTGGTAGATGACAGCTGCAAAGAGATACGCAGCGTGTCGCACAATATGATGCCCAATGCCTTGCTCAAGAACAGCCTGGCAGCGGCTATCAGGGATTTTATTGACAAACTGGATAAAAAAGCCTTACAGGTACACCTGTATACCGAAGGTTTGGATAAACGTATTGACGCCAATGTAGAGGCCGTTTTTTACCGGGTGATACAGGAATGTGTGAACAACGTGATCAAACATTCCGGCGCCAATACCCTCGATATATCAGTGATGCGGGATGGCGACGGCATCAGCGCAACTATCGAGGATAATGGCAAAGGTTTTGACACGAATAATAAAGCCAATTTTGACGGCATTGGATTAAAGAATATCATTACCCGTGTACAATTTTTAAAAGGTACGGTTGACTTTGACGCCACACCTGACAAGGGTACACTGGTAGCCATACATGTACCCCTGAACGAAACCGATAAATTGTAGTACATTGCAATTACCACGCATGAAAGCAGACAAAATAGCCCTCGCCATTGTAGATGACCACCAGATTGTAATTGATGGTATACTGGCCCTTTTAAAGGGTTATGATTGCTACGATTTTGTTTTTGCTACAACGGACCCCCATACGGTGATTGAACGTTTATCGCAAAACCATGTAGATATTTTATTAACGGATGTCATGATGCCGGGGCTGCCGGGTAATGAACTGGCCAAGCTGGTAAAACAACAATTTCCGCAGGTAAAAATATTGGCGCTTTCCATGAGCGGTGCAGGTGATGTGGTGGATGAAATGATCAACCAGGCCGATATATCGGGTTATGTGTTAAAGAATATCGGCAAACAGGAGCTGGTAACCGCCCTGAAGAAAATTGCCGGCGGCGGTATGTATTTCCAGGAAGATGTACTGAACGAACTTGATAAAAACAGCACCCGTAAAAAACAATTACCCGAAGTACACCTTACCGAAAGAGAAATAGAAATTACCCGCCTGATAGAAAAAGAGTACAATAACCGCCAGATAGCCGATGCTTTATTCATCAGCGAACGCACCGTGGAGACACACCGCAAGAATATCTTCCGCAAAACGGGCACCAACTCTGTGATAGGGTTAATTAAGTATGCGTATGAGCATAAGCTGATCGTTTAAGTAAATGGACAGTTGACAATGGGCAATAAGCAATTGGCAAGAACAGGCTCATTACGTATTACCCACTTTTCACTGCCGATTAACGAAACGAAGGATGAACGGAGCGTCGCAACAGCAGCCCGATCAGGGAATTACAGCCGATTACAAACTGATGGTATTCAGTATATAGTATTTAGTATACAGAAGGAAAACCTGATACAGCACGACAACCTTGAACCTCTTGAACTTTGAACTTTTTGAACCCTTTACAATCCGGCACGACAACCTTAAACCCGAAACCTTAAACTTTAAACCTTTACATCAAACCAGATCGGTTTCTCATCATTCCACTCACCATTGTAATTGATGAATAACTGTTCGCCTGCCTGTATGGGACGAACGGTTTTAATAATGATGTTTTCTTCATCGTAATCCATATCATAATCGCAGTTGGCAGTATAGGAATGGTTGTACACGGGTACCCAGCCCATGGCCATGCAACACTGCATGCCATTATGCCCGTCCCATTCAAAAATATAATCGTGTAAGGTGGTAGCATCCAGCTTTTCCCTTTCGGCATCACTCATCACAATAACGGGTGATACTTCAATTACTTCACCTGCATCGATGGCTTGATTGGTAAAAACGCCCCTTCCCATATTGTCAGTACGGGCAATAAATAAACTGGATAAAATCATAACCCCAAAGTAAATGGTTTTTCGTTTGCGTTAAGTTTACATTTTTTTTTATGAACGGGGGTTTTCATGCCGACCGCATTCCCTTAATTTTGGGGCATGTCCGAGATGTACGATACCGATCTGACGATCAAAGAGCAGTTTGAGGCCGTTATTAAAACGGAGGACAAGCTGGCAATTAAGGAGTTTTTAAACCACCAGAACATCAGTGATGTGGCTGACCTGGTGTATGAATTTCCTGATTATGAGAGTAGTATCATTGCCGGCATGTCGGTACACCGGGCTGCCAGCGTATTTAAGATCTTAGAGATCACCACCCAGAAAAGCATTATCCAGGACCTCCCGCCCAATACTGTAGCCTCATTACTGAATGAACTGCCGGCGGATGACCGCACCGACTTTTTAGAGGAATTACCCAGTAATGCGGTGAGGGAACTGATCAAGTTACTGGATCCGCAGGAACGCAGGGTTACCCTATCCCTGTTAGGTTACCCCGAGAACAGTATCGGCCGTTTGATGACGCCTGACTACGTGTATGTGTACCCCGATAATACCATTGAGGAGGTTTTTGCTACCATCCGTAAATATGGCAAGGACAGTGAGACCATCAACGTTATTTACGTGATCAATAAAAAAGGGGAACTGCTGGATGACCTGCGCATTCACGAGTTTATCCTGAACCCGCCGGAAAAAAAGGTATCGGAGCTGATGGATGACCGTTTTATCGCCCTGCACCCCGAAGATGACCAGGAAACGGTGAGTGAAGTGTTTAAAATGAATAACCGGGTGGCCCTGCCCGTGGTAAGTGGCAGCAATAAACTCCTGGGTATTGTAACCATTGACGATATTTTATGGGTAGCGGAAGAGGAGTTTACGGAGGATATGCAAAAAATGGGTGGTACGGCTGCACTGGAAGAGCCCTATATTGAAATACCCTTGTTCAGACTATACAAAAAAAGGATCATCTGGCTGATCATCCTCTTTTTTGGTGAGCTGATCACTATATCGGCGATGCAACAGTTCCAGGACGAGATTGCGAAAGTGGTGATACTGGCCACCTTTATTCCCCTTATCATTTCCAGTGGCGGCAACAGCGGTTCACAGGCTTCTACCCTTATTATACAGGCCATGGCCCTGGGCGAAGTAACCATTGCCGATTGGTGGCGGATCATGCGCCGTGAAATTCTTTCAGGCTTTATGCTGGGCATTACCCTGTGCACACTTGGCGTAACCATTATTTATACCTGGCATTTATTATCGCCCCAAACCTTCGGCTTACACTATATGTCAATTGGTTTAACTGTTGGCTGCTCCCTGCTGGGCATTGTCATGTGGGGCTCCTTAATGGGGTCTATGCTGCCTTTATTATTAAAAAGGCTGGGGGCTGACCCTGCTGCTTCCAGTACTCCCTTTGTAGCTACCTTGGTAGATGTAACAGGGTTGATCATTTATTTTTCGGTAGCCTACCTGTTCTTAAGCGGCAGTCTTTTATAAGCAGGTAAAACAGGTAATTTTATTTGAATAGCATAAAAAAGGTCCGGCGAAAACCGGACCTTTTATTTATCGTTCCAAAACTCCTTATAAAGGAGCTTCTTCTGTTTTTTCATCTTCACCTGCAACAGGAGAAGGAGGAGCGTCAAACAGGTCGGTCTGTACCGCGGGGCGGTTTTCAGCTACCGGCGCTTCTTCAACAGGAGCCGGTGTTTCTTCCGGAGCCGGGGCAATTTTAGGTTCAAACACCTCTTTTGCTTCTGGTTGTTTTACCGGCTTAGCAGGGGCCGCTTTTTTTACCGCCTTTTTAGGAGCAGCTTTTTTGGGAGCCACTTTTTTAGGAACTGCTTTCTTCACCACTTTTTTAGGAGCGGCTTTAGGTGCTGCTTTTTTTACTGCCTTTTTAGGAGCGGCTTTTTTTGCAGTCTTTTTAGGGGCGGCTTTTTTAGTAGCTATTTTCTTTTTGGCAACAACTTTCTTCGCGGCTTTTTTCACTGCTTTTTTTACCGCCTTTTTAGGAGCAGCTTTTTTTGCAGCCTTCTTGGGGGCGGCTTTTTTAGCAGTTTTTTTAGGCGCTGCCTTTTTCACAGCTTTTTTAACCACTTTTTTGGGAGCGGCTTTTTTTACAGCTTTTTTAGGAGCTGCCTTCTTAGCGGCTTTTTTGGGCGCTGCCTTTTTCACAGCTTTTTTAGGAGCTGCTTTCTTTTTAGCAGGTGAAGGTTTGGCTTTTTTCTTTGTTGCCATACATCAATGTTTTTTTAGTTGGAATGATAGGTAATGAAGTAAAAATGAAATTACAACGAATACAGTGGTTCAACAAAAAATTATAGCAAGTTTTTTATAAAACGCCTGTATTTTGTTGCTAGTACCATTCTAAGATAAGCACAGTAAACTCATTATCCTACTGTTTTTATAGAAAAAACTGTTTTACTCAGTTATTTACCGTTACCGGCTCAAAGAGGCTGAGGGTATTAGGACTCTGCGGAGGCTGTATACTGCTGCTGCTTTGCATCCCCAGTTTTTGCAATAACCTGATAGAAGCTGTATTGGTGGGTAAGGTTATGGCCACAATGGCCGGCAGTTGCAATACCCCGTAACCATAGTCCAGCACCGCCTTAGCCGCTTCAAAAGCAAGTCCCTTGCCCGTAAAGCCAGGCAGCAAAGCATAACCTATATCCGTGTGGAGCAGGAAATCACGGTTGATCAGCCCGCACATGCCGATGGATTCATGGGTATGCTTATCTTCCAGCAACCAGGGGCCGTACCCATACTGCTGGTACAGGTAGATGATCTTATCCCGCATGTAACGGTGAGCATCCTCCAGGTTATTCACATTTCTATCGCCAATAAATTCAAGCCAGGTGGGATTATTTACCAGTTCAATAATAAACGGAGCATCATCGTAAGTAAATTCCCTGATATACAATCGTTCAGTTTCAAGAATAATCATAATAAACAGTTCGAATTTGTCAGTTGATAAGGTAGGTTGAAGATAATGTTAACCCATTGGATTTGGGCTACCAATTATCATTTTTTTAAATATTTAAGGGCCGGGGCGTTGATATTATTATTTCCGATTACAGGCCGGTTGTTATAAGTTTGCCACCCATTTTTATATAAGAAGAAGGTAATGGCGAGTAATAAGACGAATAACGCACTGATACTGTTTGCACATAAGATTGATACACCGAAAGGGTTTGTACAATTATTAAAGGTGGACAAGGAGGCCAAACCTCCTGTATATGCATCTAACGCCATTGTAAACAAAAGCTTACAGCAACAGTTTGGCCACTTACCACAGGAGGCATTAAAAGCGTTCGCCAGCTTTAGCGACGATAATATGGATAAAGCGGTAAGCGAGATCAAACAACGGTATAACCTCCAAAAAAGTCCTCTCCCCTTCCAGCAATTCCAGCAACAGCAGCTGTTAAAATATTATTATGACCGGCTACTGGATGCCAAGCCCTTTATACCGCTGGTCAAATGGTATCATACCCGTGAACTGCTGGATAAAAAACGCTGGCTTACAGCTCCCTGCAGCATCAGCCCTTACCGGCCGCAATTAAGTTTTGAAGTGGAGAGCCGGGACGATGGCTATTATCTTACCACCTGGATCAATATTAACGGAACCCCGTTTGCGCTGGACAGCTTTACGCGTAAATATTTTTTGCTGGAAAGCGGCAATGAGTATTTCATCTTATACTTCGGCGATTACCAGACCCTGGAATGGCTGCGCCAGCAACAACCTGAACAATATGCTTACAATCCGGCCGACCTGATACAATATATTTTACTGGAGCTGGAAGGCAAGTACCCGGTTAAACGTAATAGCCTGCAAACCGAAAATACCATTAACACAGAGCCGGTTGGCCGGGTGGTACTCAGTGAATTAAGTGGCTCCTTTTTAATGCTTACCCCACAATGGAGTTACGATGGATATATTATGGAGGGCGCCTGGCAACCTGTAACCGAATTATCGGAAAAGGGACAGCTGGTGACCATCAACCGCAATGAAACGCAGGAAAAACAATTACTGGACCTGTTAGAGGCCCTGCATCCTAAATTTCCCGACCAGAAAAACGGTTATTATTACCTTTCTTTTGCCGAAGCTCAAAAGAAACAATGGTTTTTAAAAGCCTATCATAAATTACTGACCAGTGGCATTGACCTGCTTGGTATGGACATGCTGAAACATTTCCGCTACTCCACCCATAAGGCCGTGACCACCATGGAACAACTGGAAGCCACGGAACAATTTATCCGTATCAAATTTGTATTACAGTTTGGTACCGAAACGGTACCCCTGAACGAACTGCAGAAAATATTGCTTGCCGGGCAAAGAGCTGTGTTGTTAAAAGACGGCAGCCTGGGTGTGCTGGGCGATGACTGGCATAAACAGTACGCTACTTTTGTTAAACACGGCAAAGTAAATAAACAGGAGCTCACCATTGCCAGCTGGCTGGCTATTCCGCTGCAGGATGGGGATAACCTGTCCTTACAACCCGCCATTAACTATAGCAACTGGTGGAAACGCTGGCAGGCATGGCTGGCAGGCGAAACAGTGTACACTGCGCCAGCCGCTATACAGGCCAATTTGAGAAGCTACCAGCAAAAGGGATATGAATGGATGCGTTTATTATCCGATGCCGGGGCAGGTGGCTGCCTGGCCGATGATATGGGGCTTGGTAAAACATTACAGACCATTTGTTTTATCGCTTCGGTTATTGAAGCCAACCCTTCGCAACAACATATCATTGTTTGCCCCGCATCCCTGGTATATAACTGGGAACAGGAGTTTAAAAAATTTTTACCGGGTATAAACCTTTCGGTACACCATGGCGCCCAGAGAAATGATGCGGTGTTACAGGATAAAAATGTACAGGTATACATTACCAGCTATGGCACCCTGCGTTCAGATATAGAAAAACTGAAAGCTTTACAATTCGGGGTTATGATCATTGATGAAAGCCACAATATAAAAAACCCTTCCGCACAAATTACCAGGGCTGTGGGTGAAATATGGTCAACCTACTGTTTTGCACTCAGTGGTACCCCGGTAGTGAACAATACCTTTGATCTGTACGCCCAGCTGAACACCGTATTACCCGGCATGTTCGGCAACCGTGAGTTCTTTAAAAAGGAATATGCTGATCCCATTGACCGTTTTGGCGATGAGGAGAAAATGCAGTACCTGCAAAAGATCATTGCGCCCTTTGTATTACGCCGCACCAAGGAGCAGGTAGCCACCGACCTGCCGGAAAAAACGGAAACAGTGCTCTGGTGTGAAATGAGCAACAGCCAGCGGGATATGTACGAAAGCATCAAGGAGCAGATACGCGGCAATATCTTCACCGATATTCAGCAAAAAGGTGTAGGCCAGGCCAAGCTGGCCGTAATACAGGGTATCTTAAAACTAAGACAGGTATGTAACTCTCCCCTCCTGTTGCCCGAAGAGGATAGAACGGCCAGTGAATCCATTAAAATGCAGGTACTGTTTGAAGAACTGGATAATTTACTGGCCAAGCATAAGGTACTGGTGTTTTCACAGTTCACCAGTATGTTAAACCTGATTGCCGGCCAGGCCCAAAAGAAACAACTCAAATACTACCATTTCGACGGGCAAACCCCGGCAGAAAAAAGAATGGAGATGGTCAATGCTTTCCAGCAGGAAGACAATGATACCAACCTTTTCCTCATCAGCCTGAAAGCCGGTAATGCCGGTATTACCTTAACGGCGGCCGACTATGTATTTCTCTTTGACCCCTGGTGGAACGAGGCCGTACAGCAGCAGGCCATTGACCGTACCCACCGCATTGGCCAGACCAAGAGTGTATTTGCCTATAAAATGATCTGTAAGGATAGTATAGAGGAAAAGATCATCCAGTTACAAAGCAAAAAGAAAAAGCTATCTGCCGACCTTATCTCCACCGATGACGGATTTATACAAAACCTATCGGAGGAAGATATTGCATACCTCTTCGCGTAAGGGTTTAAAGTTTAAGGTATAAGGTTTGAGGTTGTCGTGCTGTATCAGGTTTTCCTTCTGTATACTAAATACTATATACTGAATACCATCAGTTTGTAATCGGTTGTAGAAATGCTATCATCGTTCCTTGCGTCGCACACTGCATCTTCCGGTTCACTGATCAGCAAAGAATAGTGATCAATGAATAATCAGCCTTCTTTTGCCAATTGCTTATTGCCCATTGTCACTTGTCAACTATCATTTGTCAATTGCCTATTGTCCATTGCCTATTGCTCATTTAAGACTTTGATCTTTTGGAACAATCCAATAACTACTACCTTTGCACCGCTATGAATGACGACTCCTCCATCAAACAGGTTACTTCCGACCCTTTTGCTGCATTAAGGGTGATTCAATACCGAAACCTCATTACCGGCCGTTTTATGTTTGTCATGTCCCTGCGCATGATTACTTCCGTGGTAGGCTGGTGGATCTACGAACTGACCAACGACCCGCTGGCCATTGGCCTGGTGGGACTGTCAGAGTTTATCCCGGCTTTTATCATGGCCCTGTATGCCGGGCATGTGATTGACAGGAGTGAAAAACGCAACCTGATGTTACGCAGCATATTTGTGTATGTATGTGTAGCGGGTGCGTTGTTGTTTTTATCAGGCGGTTACATCGGCTCTCACCTTAAAAACAAACAGATCGCCTGGTGTATCTATGGGCTCTTTGTCATTACGGGGCTGATACGCTCCTTTGTAGGGCCCAGTTTCAGTACCATGATCGCGGGTATCGTACCCCGGCATTTGTTACAAAATGCCATTACCTGGAACCAGGGTGCTTTTTTAACGGCATCCGTTACAGGCCATGCCACCGGAGGTTTTTTAATTCATTTTATTGGCATACACAATACGCTCATTGTTGTTTGCAGTATCATGAGTGTTTCAATGATTGTACTCGCATTTTTAAAAAGACAGCCGCCGGTAGCCAAGCCGGCCCAGCAAACCACTTTACAAAGCATGAGCGAAGGCTTACGTTTTGTATTTAAGACCAAGGAGATATTAGGTGCCTTGTCACTGGACCTGTTTGCCGTATTATTTGGTGGTGCCGTAGCACTGGTGCCCATCTATGCCAGGGATATTTTAAAAGTAGGCTCTATAGGCTTTGGCTGGTTAAATGCGGCTACGGATATCGGCGCCATCATCAGTGTGCTTACTTTAACCTTCCTTCCTATGCGCCGCAACCAGGGCAAAAAACTCATGTATGCAGTAGCCGGCTTTGGTGTCTGCATTATTATTTTTGGCCTGTCCAAATGGTTTATACTTTCTTTTCTGGCATTGGTCATTGCAGGCATTATGGATGGTGTAAGCGTGGTAACCCGTGGTACCATCATGCAGTTAAAAACACCGGACCATGTTCGTGGCCGGGTAATGAGCGTAAGCTCTATGTTCATTAACAGCAGTAATGAATTAGGGCAGTTTGAAAGCGGTACCATGGCCAGGTTGCTGGGTGTTATTCCTTCTGTGGTATTCGGCGGCTGTATGACCATTGGTGTAGTAATAGTCACCTGGTTCAAAGCCCCTTCATTACGGAAGATGCAGTACTGATTTTAAATGATCAGTTAATCGAAACGTAACTGCAGATTTTGTAAACCCAGCTTTTCTTTTACCAGTTCGGTCATCTTGTTACGATCAGCAGGAACAGGAATTCTGTTAAACTGTAACTGTGCCGTCCAGGAGGTATCTTTTCTGGCTTTAGTCATATTATACGCAATTATATTGGACACACGTACGGTTTGTATACTGGTATCAATGGTATGTACCAGCCTGGCTATTTTATATTCCAGGCTATCCACGTATAACTGCTGGTTAGTTATTTTCTGCAGACTGTCCACCCGCCTGTATAAATTTTGTATGGCCGCGTTATTCATTTCCAGGCCACTGCTTACCTGGTCAAAATATGATTTGGCAGCCACCTTGCTATCCTGTCCCTGGAACAATACCAGGCCTACATGCCCCAGGAAATAACCGGGCATTTTTTTTACCAGTTCGGTATACTGAATACTGTCAATATTCTGACCCAGCATACTCAACTCAATAACGGGTTTATTCCGGTTATAGAGCAATCTTTTGGTGATCACAAAATGGTCCTTATCCTGTACTTCATTTTTAATGAAAGCATTGGCATTTTTTTCAAAAAAATACCGGGTAACAATATGATAGGTAAGGTACACACTTGGAATAAAGGTAATCACCAGCAAGGTGGCAATCACCGTCCTGGTGCGTTTACGTTTTTTCCTGTCATGAATACTCACTTTAGGATAACCGAAAAGATTGACCATTAAAAAAGTGGCTGTGCCGATAAATACCGAGTTGATAAAGAACATATAAATGGCACCGGCAATATACCGCCACTCTCCAATAGATATACCATAACCTGCGGTACACAAAGGCATCATTAAAGTAGTAGCAATGGCCACCCCGGGTATTACATTGCTGGCCCTTAATTTACTGGAACTGGCCATGATACTTGCCAGGCCGCCAAAAAAAGCGATCAGCACATCGTATAAAGAAGGAGAAGTTTGTGATAACAACATCTGCCCCGCATCCTTCATGGGACTAATGATAAAAAACAGTGTAGATGTAATGAGTGATAATAAAGCCGCCACGATCAGGTTACGCAAAGCTCTTTTAATGAGTTCCCAATCATTAATACCCAGGCCGAGACCCAGGGCCGATATGGGACCCATCAGCGGCGATATTAGCATGGCACCGATTACCACGGTTACCGAATCGGTATTTAAGCCCAGGCAGGCTATAAAAATAGCGATCACCAGTACCCATAGGTTTACACCCGCTATCTCAGCGCTGTCCCTGATACGCTCCGTTGACAGCCGGATACTATCCGGGTCATTCGGCAAACGTAGTTTTTTGCGTAAATAAGTCAGTACACGTAATACACGAATTGTCATGGGTGCGTTTTAGTGACAAAAGTACCCATTGTAAACGCAAAAGGAAAATTCAAAAAAATGATGCAGTATCAGTCATCAGTGCCTTGCCGGTTTATACCTTATCCATATTCATCTCCTCCAATACTTCTTCCAGTTTTGCTACCATTTCCGTTGCATCGATCCTGTTAAATACCAGGGGTGGTTTTATTTTTAGTACATTATATAAAGGCCCGTCTGTACTTAATAAAAATCCTTTCTCCTTCATCCTTTCAACAATCTCATTGATCTCCTGTACGGCAGGTTCTTTTGTTTCCCGGCTACGCACCAGTTCGGCGCCAATAAACAGCCCATGTCCCCTTACATCGCCAATAATGGAGTATTTATCCATTAAAAGCCTAAGCAAATGCAGGAGATGTTCCCCGGTTTCTTTCGCATGCTGCTGCAGGCTTTCATCCTTTATTACATTTAATACCGACAAGCCCGTGGTCATGGAAACAGGATTACCCCCATAGGTATTAAAATATTCCATTCCGTTATTAAAGCGCTCCGCGATCTCTTCGGTTACAATCACAGCCGCCAGCGGATGCCCGTTCCCTATAGGTTTTCCCAAGACAACTATATCCGGCTCTACATCCTGTAATTCAAAGCCCCAGAACCTTTCACCCACTCTTCCAAAGCCAACCTGTACCTCATCGGCTATGCAAATTCCACCGGCTGCCTGCACATAACTATATACTTCTTTCAGGTAGTTTGCGGGCAAAGGTATCTGACCACCCACGCCCAAAAGTGTTTCGCAGATAAAGGCCGCAACACCTTTGTCAGCTGCAGATAACTGTTCAATAATGTTTTTAACGGAACCGGCATATTTACTGCCGGCATCTTCGTGCTGATAGCGGAATTCACCCCGGTATAGATCGGGAGAAACGGCTTTGTGGATATATGGCTTTTGTGCAAACCCGCCTTTCCCGTCAAACTTATAAGGACTCATTTCCATGGCAACAGTTGTTGTTCCATGGTAAGCATGATCTAACACAATCACATCCTGTTGTTTGGTAAAATGCCGGCTCATTCTTATGGCCAGGTCATTCGCTTCACTGCCCGAATTGGTAAAATAACATACAGAAAGTTTAGGCGGTAAAGTTTGTATCAATGCTTTCGCATACGCAGTAATGTTGTCATTCAGATACCTCGTGTTTGTATTTAGTATAGCGATTTGTTTCTGCATCGCTTTAACCACTGTAGGATGACAATGCCCAACATGGCTTACATTATTAACACAATCCACAAATGTATTACCCCGATCATCATACAAATACTGCAATGCGCCTTTTACAATTTTTAAAGGCTGCCGGTAACTTATACTCAGGTTGCGGCCGATATGTTTTTTTCTTTCCTTCAGTAATGAACCATACCCGGCAGTTTTATCAATTAACGGTGGAAAGCCGCAGGACAACCTGAAACCATCCTGTGCCTTTACCGGGTTTATTTTGATGAGCCGGTATAATAAATCCCGGGCCTGTTTTTCCGACACAAAATGATGCTCATTCTGTGAGCTTAACGAAGCATTATAGGCCGATTGTGTAAGGCTGATGCACAACCTGGCGGCTACCAGGTAATAAAGCAGGTCCGTTTCCTGCATTGTCAAAGGGTACTCCCTGTGATACCCTCCCACTATTTTACCAGCTACATGTAAAGGGTCGGCCGTATCAAACATAGCATAGGTACAGGCAATGGCCAGGTTATTGACCAGGGCGCTGTACACCATATCACCAAAATCGATCAGCCCTTTTATCCTGTCATTCCCAACTAAAATATTCAGGTCATTTGCATCATTATGAATATAGGCCTGCCGTAACGAAGAGAGAAAGGGTGCTACTTCTGTTTCAAACTGCAGTAAAAAATAGCCGACCATCCTGCGCAGTTCATGATCCTTTATATATTTTACATTCGTATAAGCATCGATGGCGTTGGCCACATCCCAGGTATAATGCCGGTGTATGGCAGCATGTGAAAAATGTTGTAAGCCCTTATCCATCTTACCCAAAAAAGTACCCAGGTCGGTATATAATGCATCACTACGGTCTTTATTATCAGCCCAGAATGTTCCATCCAGGTAAGTAAGCACCCTGATATAATAAACAGCACCGGAATATTTTACAACTGATATAGGATCGCCCTGTATATCGGGTACAATTTGCTGGAACATGTCCTTCATACCCGTTCCGGAAAGATGTTGTAAAATAGCTACCTGCGCTGCAATAAAACCGTAGTGATGGTTTTCCGTTGCTACTTTCAGGATATACTTTTTTCCCACACTGTCTTCCAGTAAAAAATTCTCTTCATCATATCCTTTCAGCCGGCTTACTTTTACATCCAGGCGGTATTGGTCATTCGCCAGTTGCCGGATAACGGTTTCACTAAAATGCATGACAATGTGTTTAATTTGATTTTAATAACATTAAAATATGTGCGGCGGACCAGCTGAAATTTTTAGCGTTCAATCCTTCGCCGGTAACGGGATGGTAGTTTTCAAACAATGGCGTGTCTGTAAGTATTCCCTCCCCGTTCAGTAATAATTTATCAGTCAGCTCTTTCGCTAATGAAGTATACCCATATTGCTTCAGCCCTTCAACCCCGAAATAAAACTGGTCCAGCCAAACAGGGCCACGCCAATATCCTTTCCGGGGATTAAATTTAGGATGATCCGCGGTCAGCGTAGGCAATGGCACTTTTGTATTGAATTTTGTTTCATTCACCATGATGTTTTTTACCGAAGCAGCCTGTTCCTTATTAGCAATACCGGCCCATAAAGGTATCCAGCCTTCCGGGCCTTCTGTTTCAATAGCAGTTTCTGTATTAAACAGTTTGTCATAATAATAACCCTTGGCTGTATTATAGAAACGTTTGTTGATCAGCTCACCCAATTCCTTCGCTTCTTTTTTCCACTTTTCTGCTTCCGCTATTTTATTAATACTTGTGGCTAATGCTGCAAGGTATAATTTCTCGGCATAGAGATACGCATTCAGGTCTACACTTTCCTGGTTAAGCGACCAGGCACCGGGGTTGTTTTTCATCATCACAGCACTATCAAAGCGCACTGCATTATCCATACCACTCTCCCATGCGGCGGCGATCCTTGTTCCATCGGTGGAGCCATATTCACACAGACCGTTTTTATCATGATCCCTGTTTTTATACCACCATTGATGATACTTCACCAGTTTGGGGTACATTTCTTTTATAAAACTGTTATCCTTTGCATAGCGGCTTATTTCCCGTACAGCCCATGCCGCCAGTGGCGGCTTGGTATCGCGCCAGTTATTTTCTTTTTTATCTGTATAAATACAGTCGGCCACCATACCGTGTTCATCCTGGTAATCAAACATGCTCCTGATATTATTTTGGGCAAGTTGCTGGTTAAAATACCCCAAGGCAACAGCCTGTTTCCAGCTATCCCAGCTCCATACACCATAAAATCCCTGGTAATTAACAGAAGGAAAAACACCGTCATGTAAAATATCTTTTGAACGGCTGCGCCAGTTGGTCATTAATGTTATTATGGATTTTACAGCGAGGCGTTTTTTATCATTATTCAGCGGCCCTGCTTTTGCAAAATACTGTTGCAGGTAAGCATCCCATCGCATTTTATTTTTATTCAGTGCCTGTAAAAAAGAAAGTGTATTTTTCCTTACCTGCATATCAGCTGATCGGTGGTAAAACTTTTGTGATTGCAGGAGTTGAACGGCTTTACCCGCAGCTATATGTACAGCAGGAAAACTAACGGTATAGGATTGATTATCCGTTTGTATCTGACTCTTCCCGCCAGCCAGGTAATCGATAATAAACCGGTGTTCGCTATCACTAAAATGTATATCAATGCTATTTTGAAGGGCATTGATCTTTGCGGTTGATAACATTGTTGTACCGGAGTAGCCAACCGTTAATGTCCGTTGTTGTTTACCGGTATTCACAATTTCAGTCTGAAGCAATGCTTCGTTACGCGATACAAAGATCAGCTGTAAAGTTATTTTCAACTCATTCACCTGCAATTGCTGCTCCAGTAAACCGGGGTAATAATGTATGGCCGGACTGGCAGCGGAAAGATCAATTTCTTTTCCATTTTCGGCAATATTTAACTGGGCCAGCGTGTTGGCCAGCCACCTCCCGTTCATATCCATTAACAGCGGCCCGATAAAAGCACCGTAGTGTTCTTTTTTTTCCGGTAATGCATAAGCATACCAGGCGCCCATATCGCTAAACACGGAAGGCAGTATTTTTTTTACATCTGTTACTTCAGTGCGCAGGTTCAATACATCGGGAAAAGCATTCCGTTGTGCAGAACACAGATGTGATAAAAAGAATAAAACAACAGCGCAGTACTTTTTTTTCATATCTCAAAACTTATATCATTCGCGAAAACGGACTTATTACAATCCGGAAAAATATTTCTACTTATGGTTTAACCGGCCTTAACGTAAAAGTATATTGGTAGTTTCTGTAAGGTAATAAATAACGGGCATGTGGTTTTGCACCCCAGCTGTTATCACCGCCTACGCCCATTTGCCGGTAATCAATATTCCACCATACCAGGTCATCATTGGTCATGGAGCCTCCATGATTGTTCTCCGGTGCATCTTTATTAAACTCCAGCTTATGCATATCAAAGTGTAAAACACCGGTACTGATAACAGGATCACCTTCAGCCATCAGGCCAAGTCCTTGTTTATTGGTCAGGCTTATCCACCGTACATCGGTCCTGTACCCGCTTTCCTGTGCCCGGGCATAGGGATGGAACAGCGAGTCGGCCGGCATCTGGTACATATCAATAGTTGCCGCCGATTTACGGTCCTCGTAATTATCAAACGGTCCACGACCAAACCATTTTACGTTATCAAACGCTTTATGCAAAACAACCCTCATCCCAAACCTGGGCATTTCCGGGAAGTCCCCTGCCGAAGCCAGCATTTCAATATTTACCTGTACATATCCATTGGCCGCTACCCTGTATTTAGCCAGGTAATTTGCTTTTACATCCGGCAGGTAATGAAAAGTGCTTACTTCAATATGTTGCTTATCCAATTGTTTCACGGTAATGGAATCCAATACAGCTGTTTTCAGCGGATCCTGCCAAACGGCACAACGTATCTGCTGGCTGTTACCAATATCATTATCGGTAGCTGTGCGCCAGAAATGAGGCGCTAAAGCATCTTTTAAAATCGCCATACCCTGTAAGTCGTAACCGGATAACCAGCCGTTTTTTTTATCAAACAAAACAGTAAATGATGATGTAAAAATTTTTACCTCGTTATTTGTTTGTAAAAGTTCAAGTGAAGGCAAATCACTTATTGCTTCACTTTGTTTTTCTATGTATACAGGTAACTTAAACTGTTCAAAAGCCACTAAAAAGTCTGCTGGCAATAAAGGCAACTCCTGTTTGGTTTTAGCGTTGATGGTTAAAAAATATTCCACACCCGGCTGTACATCCAATACCGGTGTATTTAATTGTATTGTTTTTGTTGTATGCGGCGCTATATCCAATCTGCCAAGTTTTCCCTGTGCCATCATTACACCATTCCCTTTTATATACCATTCAAAATTATACTGACTGAGATTGGTAAAATCAAAACGATTGGTTATATCAATTTTGTTTGCGGCAAAATCAACAGGACTGAAATGAATGTTCTGGTATATTTTTTTTAATTCAAATGCCTGTGGATGCGGCTTCCTGTCAGCTGAAAATAATCCATCGGCGCAAAAACTGGTATCGCTGGTTTCACCCACCTTACCCATATCCCTGCCATAGCCCCAGATATCCCTGCCATTTTTGTCTTTTATTTTAAAGGTCTGATCAGAAAAATCCCAGATATATCCTCCCTGTAATTGTTCATTGCTGTAGATGAGGTCCCAGTACTCTTTTAAATTGCCACCACTGTTGCCCATCATGTGTGCATACTCACACTGGATATAGGGTTTGCTGCGCCATTCTTTCACATACTCCTGCATCACGTTCAAAGATTTATACATCGGGAAAAAGACATCCGAATAATCTGTTCTGCTGGCAGGCTCATAAGCTACCGGGCGGCTATCGTCAACCGATTTCAGGTATTGATAGGTAGCCATGAAATTATCGCCCATCTGGCTCTCATTGCCCAATGACCAGGTAATAACACTGGTAAAATTTTTGTTTGTCTCAAACATTCTTTCCGTCCTGTTCAGGTAAGCATTTTTCCAACCGGCTTTATCCGATAAGGTTTTTAATGGTGAGAAGCTCATACCATCACATTCAATATTCGCTTCATCAACTACATATATCCCGTACTGGTCACATAATGCATACCATTCCGGAGCATTGGGATAGTGGCTGTTTCTTACCGCATTGATATTATATTCCTTAAATAATTTAATATCCCGGATCATCTGTTCCCTGGTAATTACTTTTCCATTGATCATATCAAATTCATGGCGGTTTACCCCTTTAAATTTTACCGCCACGCCGTTCACTAAAAAAAGCCCGTGTAATATCTCGGCTTTCCTGAAACCAATTTTATGACTGATACTTTCAATTATTTTCCCGTCTTTGTTAAGATGGTTAATAATAAGTGTGTATAAATGCGGCGTTTCGGCATTCCACTTTTTTATGCCGGGAAAGACCTCGTTGATGGAGACTTCCCCGTTTGCTGTAATAGCCGGTGTAGCTTGAAAAAGGATTTTATTATTTGCTTCTTCATCAATAATTTTTACCTGAACAGCCTGCTGTGCTTCCCGTGCGGATGGCTTTTTATTGAAAGCAATTTTTAAATTAAAAATGCCATCCTTGTACTGGTTATCCAGCGAAGCCTTTACAAAAAAATCATAGACCGAAAAGGGAGGGCGGGCCGTCAGGTATACTGATCTTTCTATCCCGCTCAGCTTCCACATATCCTGCCCTTCCAGGTATGAGCCGTCGCTGAAACGGAAAACCTGCACCGATACGGTATTCTGCCCTTTTTTAAGATAAGGAGTAATATTAAATTTTGCCTCTGTTTTGCTATCCTTGCTAAAGCCAATATACTGTTCATTTATCCATAGATAGAAGAAAGAACTGACCGCACCAAAATGAATAAAAACATCTTTATCCTTCCAGCCGGCGGGAACAGTAAAACTTTTTTTATAGGAACCTACCGGGTTATAATCGGCCGGCACATAAGGCGGGTTAACAGGAATGGGGTATTCTACATCGGTAAAGATAAACCGGTCGAAGCCCTCGGTTTGCCAGCTGGCCGGTACTTTAATATCATGCCATTTGCGCAGGTCATAATTGTCTTTATAAAATGCAGTGGGACGTTCTGCAGGTGTATTCACCAGGTTAAACTTCCATATACCATCCAGGGATTGTACAAAAGGGCTATTTCCTTTTGACAAAGCGGCTGTTTCGCCGGGATAAGGAATAAACCAGGCAGCCGGCTTCATGGTATTATGTACAGGACTTGCAGGATTTTCCCAGTCGTTATTTATTTCCTGTGCAGCAATAATATTTACAATGAATAATACGAATAAAAAAACGAAGCAACTTTTTTTAACCATCACAGCATTTTGTTTTCAAATAGTTACACGAATACATACATGTTAAAGTCGCCGGCTTTTAAAAGCCGGCGACTTTATTACACCATAGATTTTATCTTATCAGCGGATTGTTGATGGTTTCTTTTAAAGGAATAGGATAAAAAGCTTTATCTGCAGCAAAAGTTCTTCCGGCTGCCTGCATATTTTGCTGTAATAATCCCCACCTCCTGAGATCATAAAACCGGCTTCCTTCCAATGTAAATTCCATAACACGTTCGTGGATGATCTGATCAAAAATTGCCTGTTTGGTATTCAGTGATAAAGCAGGCATGGTTCTTTTAGTTCTTAAACTATTTACCTGTAACATGGCATCACCAAATTTTTCCTGGTTGTTCAATACTTCTGCATACATCAGTACCACATCGGCATAACGCATCAGGGGCATGTTAATGGCCAGTGAACGTCCAAGCCGGGTTATATCTGCCGGTATCCATTTTTTAAATGCCAGTACACCCGAGCCGTTTTCAAATACTTCATCATAGGTATAGCCATATACACGCGGATTGGCGGCATCATTAAAATAAGCATCTTCAAATATCATTGTCTGGTATAAACGCGGATCGTATAAGTTACCGGTTGCCACTTTACCTTCCTTCTGCATTTCGGTCAGTAATCGCTGTGTACCGTATATTTCACCATACCCGCCCAGTTCCCAGGCCGCTACCCAATCGGCCAGGTAGGAGCGGTACACGGCGCCATTTGAAGCATCAGCTGTCTGCTGCAGTTCAAATACGGACTCCGTTCCGTTTTTAACGGTACCATTGAACATACCGATAAAATTGGTTTCCATATCATATTCTCCTGAAAGGATAACATTGTTCAAACTGGTTGCTGCCGCGGTGTAGTAAGCTGCTGCATTGGCAGGCTCTTCACCCGCCCTGTACAGGTACACTTTACCCAGGTAGGCCTGTGCGGTGCCTTTGGTAGCACGGCCCAGTTCTGTGGCCGGACGTTTTGATTTTAAAGGAAGGCCCTGTTCTGCCGCTTTCAGATCTTCAATGATAAGATCATACACTTCTTTTCTTTCAGAAGCTGCTTTGGGCAGATCCGCTTCTGAAGTAGGCACTTTATCACGGATAATTATTTTTTCAAAATTGACCAGTAATTTAAAGTGATAATAAGCCCTTAAAAATCTTGCTTCCGCTAAAATTTCTTTCCGGCTGGCTTCATCTATTAATTCGGCCGGCATTTTAGCCACATTACCCAACACCTGGTTGGTAAAGTTCAGGCCCCGGTAATTATCCCGCCATAAAAGATCAATGGCATAATTGCCCGATGTAAAAGAAAAATTATAATGATCTATCCACCAGGGATAGTTGAAAGCATCATCGCCGGGCTTCACATAATCCTCGCGGTAGAATTCCCTTACCGACCTTGCTTCAACAAAATTATCCCAGCCTACAAAACTCTCGAGTTGTGAATAGGCCGCAGCCAGCCCCGACAGGGCTTTTTCCCTGGAAGTATAAAAATTATCCGTAGTTAACTGATCAGGAGCATTTTGATTCAACAGGTCTTTTTTGCAACCTGTCATTGCTATTCCTGCAGTTAAAATAAATAAAGCAACAATTATTTTTTTCATGACCCGATTTTTAATTGATTATAAAGTGATCTGTATACCTGCTATCCATCTTTTGTTTTGCGGATATAATACCCTGTCAACACCCGTATTTAATACACTGAACCTTCCCACTTCCGGATCAAGTCCTTTGTACCTGGTAATGGTTAACAGGTTTTGCGCACTGGCATAAATGCGTACCTTTTGCATTTTGATGCGTTGCGTTAATACAGCAGGCAATGTATAGCCCAGTTGTAACAGCTTTAAACGCAGGTACGAACCATTTTCCAGGAAACGGGTTGACTCGCGGGTATTGCCGTTAGGATCGCCCAGTACGGCCCTTGGCATAGATGAATTGGGGTTTTGTGGTGTCCATGCATTCAAGGTAGTGGCCAGGTAATTTCTGCCGGCTTCCATGCCTTCCAGCTCAAAGCGGTTACCATTGTATATTTTATTGCCACCTACACCCTGAAAAAAAACAGACAGGTCAAATTGCTTGTAGTTAGCGGCTATATTAAACCCGTATTCAAATTTAGGAAAGCCGGTACCCTGGTAGGTTTTATCATTTTCATCAATAACACCGTCACCATTGGCATCCCTGAACCGGATGTCACCGGCTTTTGCATCGGGTTGCAGTGCATCACCATCCTTATTTTTATAAGCGGCAGCTTCGGCATCGGTTTTAAAGATCCCATCGGCTTCATACAGGTAAAAGGCACCGATCTCTTTGCCCACTTTTGTTTGTGTAGGAATATGGTCTGATCCGAATTTCAGGCCTGTGCCGTATAAGGTCTGATCCGCATCGGCCAGGCTGATCACTTTATTGGAAACCGTACTCAGGTTACCGCCGATATTGACAGATCCGTGTTTTAACTGGTACACGTAATTCAGCTCCAACTCAACACCTTTGTTGGCGATTTTACCCACGTTTAAAACCGGGTTATCTACTCCCGAAGAAGGAGGTACTTCTTTAATGATCAGTAGTCCATCGGTTTTGTTATTGTAATAGTTAACAGAGCCGGATAGTTTATTATGTAATACGGCAAAATCAAGGCCTATATTGGTTGATTTACTGGTTTCCCATTTAAGGTCCCTGTTTTCCAGTGCATAACTGGCCGAACCGGGCCAGGGTGTAGCACCGGAACCCTGTACATAACCACCCGACCACCTGTTGGAAGTAGTAATAAGGGCCTGGTGATCGTAATAACCCAATGCACCTTCATTTCCTAACTCTCCGTAACTGGCCCTTATTTTTAAATTATCAAGCCAGGTAAACTTACTCATAAATGACTCGCGGCTTATGTTCCAGCCCGCTGACACAGAAGGGAAAACGCCATAGCGGTTATTTAAACCAAATATCGATGAACCATCCCGCCGAACAGATAACTGCAGCAGGTATTTATTATCATACGTATAGTTTACACGGCCAAAAGCTGAATGCCGTACATATTTGTTATTGGAGCCTGCAGCATTAAAAGTACCACCCAGTCCGGCATTGATGGTGTTAAAATCGGGATTGGTAAAACCACCTGGCACTTCTTTTTCAACAATAGCACCGTTTACTACTGTACGTACAATGGTTTTTCCGTCGGCGCTAACACTTAAATATTCATTTGTTTTTTGCTGCGCAGCATAACCGGCCAGCAAAGACACATTATGGTTACCACGCTTCCAGTCATAATTCAACAGGTGCTCGGCCAGCATTTCCTTATAATTGCTCCGGCTGTTATATACATACGGATAGGAAATTAGCGGATCGTTTGCATTTACCCGGAAAGGTGGTGTATGTTCATACGCAAAACTATTGGCGGTTATATAGTTGATATTAGCGGTATAACTAAGTCCTTTTAATAACTGCAGGCGGATCTTTAAGTTATCTGCCAGGTATTGGGTAGTGTTATGATTCTCCATAAAATGATCGGCACCCACCGGGTTCTGAAACCTGGGCAAACCATTTACAGTTAAAGCATAGCCGTATTTTTCATTTGCATCATAAACCGGTAATAAGGCCGACTGGAAATAAGCATCGGCCAGGTTAAACTTATACCCTTCGGACCGGGTTTGTGAAAAAATGAGGTTATTGGTCACCGTGAGTATTCCCTTTTTAAACTCATTTACGGAGCGGATACCTTTTTTATTAAATTTTGAGCCGATAAATGTTCCTGTTTCATTGGTATAATCGCCACTGAGTGCATAGGTCAGGTATTCGCCGCCGCCACGAAGGTTAATATTATGGTTCTGCACATTGCCGCTGCGGGTTATCAGGTCCTGCCAATTGGTATTAACACCGGTATTGGTGGTAATATAAGCGGGTAAGGTAGTAACACCCGCATTTTCGTACATCATTTTATGAACGCTCTTGTACCCCTCCGCATCTAAAAAATCATACTTTTTAGTGGGATTGGCAAGGCCGAAATAACTATTGAAATCAATAAGGGGTATGCCTTTTTTACCACGTTTGGTCGTAATCAGGATCACACCATTGGCACTGGTAGAACCATAAATGGAAGCAGCAGCGCCATCTTTTAATACCTCAATCGACTCCACATCATTATTGTTCAAATAATAAGGATCACCGGGAGTACCATCAATAACGTATAATGGCTGGTGACCGCCAAAAGTGCCAATGCCACGTAGCCGTACATCGGACATTTGCCCGGGGTTACCACCGGGACTGGTTACAGAAAGACCAGCTACCCTTCCCTGTAAGGCATTAACCGGATTATTACTGGTTGTTTTTTGCAGCTGATCGCCTTTTACGGATGATACGGCACTGGTTAAATTACTTTTTTTCTGGCTTCCGTAGCCGATCACCACTACTTCGTCAAGGTTAGTAGCTTGTTGCGTTAATTGAACCGTTATCTCCGGCTGGTTTCCTATTTCAACTTCCTTAGCGGCATACCCGGTAAAAGAGAATACGAGCACTCCCTTTGCAGGAGCTTCTAGCCTGAATTTTCCATTTTCATCGGTAACCGTAACGGTTGTAGTATTCTTTAACTGGATGGTAACTCCCTGTAACGGGTTACCTGACACATCGGTTACCAGTCCTTTAACATTGCCGGCTGGCTGAAAGGCAAAGGCGCTGACACCGAAAGCCAGGAAAATACTCAACAGCAATATTTTTTGCACAAACCGGGGAATGTGTTTGAAGCAGCAGTTTTTTTTCACGATAGTAAGTTTAAAAATGTTAGTTGTGATAAAAGAAGTACAGTGGAACAGGCAAAACCTTACAACCGGTTTTAAAAGACGAGGCTACCAATGATATAAATATGGCCTTTTACAATTCGTTCTGATCCTTATAAATGATATGGCAATCGTCAGTTATTATAGTTTTAGTATGCCTGTACTACTAGAAAAATAATTTTCTAAACTTAATTTAAATGGAAAGCCTTTCCTGTTTTTGTGCCTATACACGAACCCCACCCTTACCCCTACAACACCTCTACACAGCTTTTAAAAGAATGACAAGCAAATAATTATAATATACTATAATATATAATATTAGGAACCTCGTTCCCCCGTCCAAATAAAAAAGCGGCAAACCAATAAGTTATGTTGGGTAAAAAATAGTATGTGAGAGAGCCGAAAATTGGTATGGTTGCGCTGTTATTGTTAAACCAGAGCATACGCACCGGTTAAAACCGACAGGCCAGCTGCGGAGTGCTGTTTAAATTACCAGTAAGATGATTGGAGAAGTGCCGGACCGGTTAAGCCGGTAGGAAGATCAGAATGTTTTTAAAAAATCACCCAGGTTATCCTGTGATTGCAATCCGAAATGTTTGCGCAGGCGGTAGCGGGCCATTTCTACCGATTTTACCGAGATATTATTGAGGGAAGCAATTTCCTTGATGGATAAATTAAGCCGGATTTGTGCGCAAAGACGGCGTTCATTATCAGTAAGTCCCGGGTATTTTTGAAGCAGGTTATAGAAAAAGTCTTTCAGGGTTTCATCTACCGATAAATTAAAATCCTGGGTTTCGCTGTTCACATCCAGGTTTTTCTGAAATTTACGGATAACCTTGTCCAATTCACCGCTTGTTTCTTTTGGCAGGCTGGCGCTTATATTCATCCCTTTTAATTCCCCGATAAACTGGCTGATCATTTCATTTCGCTGTGCTATAAACAGGGCATAGCTTTTCAGATCGGCGTTTTTATATTCCAGCTTTTCATTCAAAGTGGCTTTTTCGCTGAGGGTACTATCCAGTTCCTGTTTTATTAATTGCTGCTTTACGGCATCCAGCTCTTTTTGTCTTTTTTGCTTTTGCCGTAAACGGCCATAGAGCAAAATGCCTATTATTATCAGTAATACAATTCCCGCAGCCAGGGCATTTCTTTGAAAACTGCGTAGCTCTTTTTGTACATGCAGTTCTTTTATCTGGTCTTCTTTTGCCTGTGCCTCTTTTTTAAGTTTTAAAGTAGCCAATACATCACTTTTATTACGTGAGATGATCTGGTTACTTATATTGGTATATTCTTTCAGGTTGGCAAATGCTTTCGCATAATCGCCCAGTACCTCGAACAGTTGCGATGCAATATGCAGGTTATCCAGCAGTTTTTCTTTTTTTGAGTTAGAGGACGACCTGTCAATTAAACTGCGTGAACTTTTAAGCAGGGAATCAGCCCAATGATAGTTTTTGAGTTTCAGGTAGGAGAAAGCCATCTGGTTTTCGATCTCGGCAATGGATAAAAGATCGGCAGTAGCGCTTTTCATGGTCAAAGCGTTATGAAAGTACGCAATGGCCGCATGGTAATTTCCCGCTACATTTTCACAAATACCTAAATTATTGAGTGCTGCCGAAATAACCGAACGCAGGTCCTGTTCGCGGGCAAGTTGTAAAGATTGTTCAAAATATGCTTTAGCCGAATCATTCTCATTTTTCATTTGAAAAATAAGCCCTATGGCATTTAAAGATAAAGCCACATTTTTTAAAGCGCCTTTTTGTTTGAATAGCCCATAAGCTTCCCGGTGGTACTGAAGCGAGAAGTTAACATTCTCCGTATCATAAAATATCCAGCCAAGGTTGGTATTACAATTGGCCAGCAGCAAAGTATCTTTTAATAAAACCGCGAGATCCAGGGCCGAATACCCATACTGCAGGGCCTGATCGTAAATATCATTGTAGAGATACCCTTCCGAAAGGTTCAGCAGCGAGTTTACCTGGCCTTTTTTATCATTTTCGTTCAGGCTAAGCAGGTAGGCTTCGTGTGCATATACCAGCGCCTGGTTGGTAGAATCTTTATTTAAAAAAGCCGCCAGCCGGTTTAAATTACTGATCTTCTCTTTTTTGGTAATACCCGGCTTATTTAACTCGGTACGTATGCTATCAATATTTGATTGAGCAGCCAGGCTATAAGAAATGAAAACACCTAACCATACCAGCCAGCTACAATACAAACCGGACAGGTTTGGTCTTTTTTTACATCTTACCCAATTTTTCATTATAGCCTTATGCATTTAATACCTGTCGGGATAATACAAAATGACTTATCAAAAAAATAAATCATTTTAAGTTTTTATATCGCATTCAATCGTAACCGCTTACAAATAACAGTTCAAAAATAATGTTTTCCGCATTGTATCAGTATAAGAAAATAGCCGCCAATATACCCTGTGGCGGGTACAAATGCCTTTTCAATGTTTTTTACCATGCTACTGATTAATTAAACATTTATGAAAAAGCTATTGATTACCCTGACTACTTTTTTCGCGGTATGCGTACTTTCCGGTACAGCCACTGCACAGGATTGTGCCCCCATAACCGGCAGCCAGCTTAGAACCATGCTCGTTAATATGGGTTATACGGTAAAAGACCTCAATACTACTCCCGGTTCAGAACAAATTGAAATAAAAAACACCACATCGCGGCTGGATATATACCTGCTTTGCTAGGTAAGTCCCAGCAAAAATTTTGTTTGGCTAACGGCGTTACTGAACAGTGACAGTACCAGTTATCAATCCAGGACAAAGGACCTGTTAAAACAAAACGGTATTGTACAGCCTGCCCAGTTTTATATCACAAAAAACGGCAGCCTGAAGTTTGGACTGGCCGCGGAGAACCGTGGTGTTACAGCTGCCATCTTACGCAGGCATATTGATATGGTAAGTAACAATATTGTAAAAACAAAAACATTCTGGGAGAAAAAACAGAGCAGTGCACCTTAACCATTAACGGCATTAAGGCGTCATCATAAGCTGCCAAAAAAAATGTAAGTACTTTTGTGCCGAAAATAGTTATTAGCAGGTAGTTAAAATAATTATGGCAGCCGGTATGACGTCGACACAAAATGATAAAAAGTTTTTCCCTTATTATTTCGTTATTAAAATAGTATTATCACTGGTCCTGTTCTTTACCGCAGTTAAAGTAGAGGATATTGTTAATAAAAAATGGGCCTGGCAGATCATTACCGGTCTCTGGGCTTTTCTTATTCCCAGTATTATTGTTTCCATCATCCGCTTCATCATCATTGCTTTTTATAATGCCCGCCATGCAAAAAAAACAGTAAGGGGAAATTTTGTATTGGGCATTAACCGCCTTACGGCTGTACTGAACGTGGTATTTTTTACCATTGCCGTTATGATAGGCGCCGGTATTAACCCGCTTACTTTTTTAACCAGCATGACCATTGTGGCCATGGCCATAGCCGTTACTTTCCGCGACTATATTACCAATATGCTCAGCGGCCTGTTCATCATGTTCTCCGACCAGTTATCTATTGGTGATAAAATAAAAGTGGGCGGCAATAAAGGGATGGTAGAAGATATTACATTATCGAATATTGTATTAAAGAACGAAGAAGAAGATATTGTACTGGTTCCCAACAATATTTTCTTTACCCAGCCGCTGGTAAACCTGTCGGCCCTGCGCTCCAAATTACTTACCCTGAAATTTGAATTACCATTATCAGAAGCAGCGCATATAGAAGCACTGGAAAAAAAACTGCAATCTGTTTTCAATACCCACCCGGATGTGGAGCCGGGAAATGAGCTGCAGTTAAGGGTACAGGAACTGGGAAAGGATTTTGTAAGATTCACCATTGAATTAATTGCCCGCAGCAGCAGCGACAAGCTGCACCGCAAAATAGAAGCAGAAATTCTGAAACAGATACTCCTGTTTAAAGATCATAGTGATACTGAAGTATGATTGAGAGGTATTGAACCATTGGTTATATGGGCAAAACAATCTTGATCAAATAGCCCCCTTTCTCCAGGCCATTATAGTTGTATAGCCGAAAGGCTGCCCGATTGACATGGAAAGCCCGGTGAGGCATTGTGCGGGTGCTTTGTGCCGGACTTGTAATAGAAAGCGGGAACAACAGCTGAACAGTGTTACTGCAGCCGGCAGCCCCTGTAAAATGACCAGGAACACCCTTTGTTCCCACCCACAAAAGGTTGTATAAAGCAACTATTAAGTTTGATTTTATGATTGTCTTTTTGATCAAATCTTGTTACCTTCACCATAAATAGTTGTTTAGCTAACTAATTTTATACCTCGCTATATGAATCGTACAATTAAAAAAGTGGCCGTGTTGGGAAGCGGCGTTATGGGCTCCAGGATTGCTTGTCATTTTGCCGGTGTAGGCGTACCGGTGCTGTTGCTGGATATGGTGCCGAAAGAGGCTGCAGAAAGCACTAAACCTGCCGAAAGGAATAAGCTGGTAAATGATGCACTGACCGCTGCGGTAAAAAGTAACCCCTCGCCGGTGTACACCAAAGATGCAGTGAAGAAAATTACCACCGGGAATTTTGACGATAACATGAAGGATATTGCCCAGTGCGACTGGATCATTGAAGTGGTGGTAGAACGGCTGGATATTAAAAAGCTTATTTACGATAAGGTAGAACAGTTCCGTAAACCCGGAACCCTGGTTACTTCCAATACATCGGGTATACCTATACATTTAATGGCCGAGGGGCGCAGTGATGATTTTAAACAACATTTTTGCGGCACTCACTTTTTTAACCCACCCCGTTACCTGCGTTTACTGGAAATAATTCCTACGCCGCATACGGATAAGGCCGTGGTTGATTTTTTAATGTATTATGGTGATATTATTTTAGGTAAGACCACCGTATTGTGTAAGGATACGCCTGCATTTATTGCCAACCGTATAGGCGTGTTCAGCATTATGCAGATATTTTCGCTGGTAGATAAAATGAAGCTGACCATTGATGAAGTGGAAGCTTTGACGGGCCCCGTGATAGGTCGGCCAAAATCGGCCACCTTCCGTACAGCTGATGTGGTAGGTATTGATACCCTGGTGAAAGTAGCCAATGGCGTGTATGAGAATTGCCCGGATGATGAAGCGAAAGACCTGTTTAAAATACCGGCCTGGTTACAAAAGATTGTTGATAATAACTGGCTGGGTGATAAAACCAAACAGGGCTTTTTTAAGAAGATAAAAACACCGGAAGGTAAAAGCGAGATATTAACGCTGAACCTGGATACATTTGAATATGCTCCTAAGAGCCGTCCGAAATTTGCATCGATAGATGCTGCCAAACCAATTGAAGACCTGCACCAGCGTTTGAAAATGCTGGTACAGTCGCCGGATAAAGCCGGGGAGTTTTATAAACATTTCCATTACGGTTTGTTTAGCTACATCAGCCACCGCATACCCGAAATAAGCGATACTGTGTATAGCGTGGACGATGCCATGAAAGCCGGCTTTGGCTGGGAGATAGGCGCTTTTGAAACCTGGGACCTGCTGGGCGTGGAAAGAACGGTAAAAGCCATGCAGGAGGCCGGGCATAGTGTAGCAAGCTGGGTTACGGATATGTTGAGCAAAGGCCATAAAAGTTTTTATAAAATTGAGAACGGTAAACGCCTTGCCTATTTACCGGCAACCGGTGATTATGCACCTGCCAGCAGTGGTGATGACAGCGGCTTTATTGTATTAAGCAATCATACCGATAAACTGGTTTGGAAGAATAACAGCTGCCAGCTGTATAATATTGGCGATGATGTGCTGGGCCTGCAATGGAATACCAAGATGGGCAGCATTGGCGGTGATGTATTAAGCGGTATACAAACCGCTATTGAAAAAGCGGAGAAAGATTTTAAAGGACTGGTGATAGGCAATGAGGGGGCCAACTTCTCTGCCGGCGCCAATGTGGGTTTAATATTTATGCTGGCTATTGAACAGGAGTATGACGAACTGGATATGGCCATCCGACTATTTCAAAATACCATGATGCGGGCCCGTTATTCCTCGGTACCTGTAGTTGTAGCGCCGCATGGCCTTGCCCTGGGTGGCGCCTGTGAGTTAAGCTTACATGCCGATAAGGTTTGCCCTGCTGCCGAAACCTATACCGGCCTGGTAGAATTAGGTGTGGGCCTGATACCCGGTGGTGGCGGTACCAAGGAGTTTGTATTACGTGCAGCCGATGAAATGCATGTGGATGAACCCGATACCATTACTTTAAAGAACCGTTTCCTCACAATTGCTACCGCTAAAGTAGCCACATCGGCAGCGGAAGGTTTTGAGATAGGCGTATACCGTAAGGGACTTGATGAGGTAGTGATGAACCAGGGACGCCGCATTGCCGAAGCAAGAAAATCGGTAATTGAAATATACGACAGCGGTTATGTACAGCCCGTACAACGCAATGATGTAAAAGTATTGGGGCGGTCAGCCCTGGGTGCTTTACTGTCCGGCATTAACGGTATGCAGCGCGCCAATTATGCTACTGAACATGATGGTGTGGTAGCACGCAAACTGGCATACGTGATGTGTGGCGGTGACCTCAGCGAACCTTCACTGGTATCGGAACAGTATTTACTGGACCTGGAAAGAGAAGCCTTCCTGTCGCTTTGCGGTGAGAAGAAAACACTGGAAAGGATACAGAGTGTGCTTAAGAGCGGGAAACCCGTGAGGAATTAGATAATGAGTTAATTTGTTAATTAGATAATTAATTTCTTTATAATACATACACCTTTTATTAGCGAGACATTCATTTCCAAATTATCTAATTCACTAATTATCTAATTAACTATGGGTACTGCAGAGATCATACAGGGAAAGGTATTATTGATACGCTCGCATATCATTACCTATGGCAGTATGGCCGATGAAAGCCTTACTCAGCAAATTGCCGATGAGATAGAGACCATGTGGAATGAGCCTCAGGCAGGTATTGTAAACAAAGGAGAGGTTTATACCGTGGTGTTCCGTATCACGGCTGCCTGTAACCCCGACATTACCGTTGAAGAAGTATTGGGTAACCTTGATCCCCTGAATAATTATTTCCGTATTGAAGCAAAAGCCATGGGCAATATATCCTTTGTGGATGGATTGGGTTGCAATACAGGTTATTTTCAATACGATAACCTGTACAAAGGTTCTACCACTGCTGCCCATGAGTATGGCCATACCTTAGGTCTTCCGCATCCCCATGACCTGGATATACGCGGACAGGGCCGGCCGGGCATTATGTATCCCCGCGGTACCCTGGTAGACCCTGAATTCCAGTACGACCCTAATATACCTGCCGGGTTAAAAGGCGGCACCATGCACCCTATGTACCGCCGGGTTAGACAGGAAGATGTACATGACCTGCAATTACACAAACTGGACCTGCACCACCAGGCCATTGTAGGTAGTTTCAGCAGTTACTGGCACCCTCCTTTTAATTAGCTGATTTGCTAATGTGCTGATATGCCAATGGAGCATACCCTTTGAACACTTATACACTTAATAATTTATTAAGCTCAAAAACCATTGTCAATTATCAATTGTCCATTGTCAATTGATTTTTGAACGCTTGAACTTTTAAACCTTTCACCACCAACACTCACCGCTCAAATTCCGCAACTCACCCAGTTTACAGGCTAATTACACAAAATGGTAAACCGTTCTGTCAACTTTTTTCTATATTCATAGTTCAATACAAAACCAACATTCATGTCAGTATTAAGTGTGCAGCAACTCACCAAGCACTATGGCGCTATACGTGCATTAGATAATGTCAGCTTTGATGTTCCGCAGGGTTCCGTATTTGGCATTTTAGGTCCGAACGGTAGTGGTAAAACCACCCTGCTGGGTATATCCATGGATATTATTAAGCCCACCAGCGGCCAGTTTTTCTGGATGGGACAACCCGGTACCAGCGAACAACAACGCAGGCAGATCGGCACCCTACTGGAAACACCCAATTTTTATCCCTACCTCAGCGGGTACCGTAATTTAGAAATTGTAGCCGCCATTAAAGGCCGCGGTCAAAATGATATTGACAGGGTATTACAGATCGTTAACCTGCACCAGCGTAAAGATTCCAAATTTGCAACCTTTTCACTGGGTATGAAACAACGCCTGGCCATTGCCTCTACCCTGTTAGGAGATCCAGATATCCTGGTGTTTGACGAACCCACCAATGGCCTGGACCCGGCGGGTATTGCCGAGATCCGGACCCTGATCAAACAGCTGAACCAGCAGGGCAAAACCATCATCATGGCCAGCCATATCCTGGATGAGGTGGAAAGGGTTTGCTCTCATGTGGCCATTATTCAGAAAGGTATATTAAAAACGATCGGTACGGTACACGATGTATTAAGTACATCGGTTGATAGCACAGTAAGTGTAGAAGTAAGTGCGGAAGATATCAATAGCCTGAAAACGGTGTTATCCTCCTTTGCCGGCATCCGGGAAATACATACCACGGCAACAGGCTTTACCCTTATCTGTGAAGACAGTGTAAAAGCAACAGCCATTAACCAGCACTGCTTTAATAACGGCATTGTACTGGAGCAGCTGAACCTGAAAAAGAAAAGCCTGGAGACCAGGTTCCTGGAGATCACCGGTACCAAAAGCGATCGTTAACCCCATTATTATTCCCGTAAATTATTATAACCATGCAAAACTTATTGCAAATTGAATGGATGAAACTAAAACACTACCGGGCTTTTAAAGTGTTTGGTATTATATACTTATTAGGCATTATTGCGGTATTATTCATTTCCTATACCATGTATACCAATATACCGCCTAAAGAAATACAGGCAATGTTAGGCGACCCGTTTGCTTTTCCTAAATTATGGAATACCATGGGCTGGCTGAACAGTTGGCTGTTATATTTTCCCGGCTGGCTCATTATTACCTTATGCGTAAACGAGTTTACTTTTAAAACCCATCGCCAGAATATTATCGACGGCTGGAGCCGTAAGGAATTTATCCAGGCTAAATTATTACTTATCCTTGCCTTTACCATCGTCATCACCATTATTAATATCCTGTCCGTACTGATCATGGGCATGGTAACAGGCGCTTCATTCAGTTTTACGGGCTTTGAGTATGTTGGCTATATGTTCCTGCAAACCTTATGTTATATGCTGTTTGCTTTCTTCCTGGCCATTTTATTACGCAGAAGCGGGTTGGCTGCCGGTATATTTTTCATGTTCGGACTGATATTTGAATTCCTGCTTTCAGCGTTGATCAACTATAAGATGGACGCAAAACCCGTAGGTTATTTACTACCCCTGCAGGCATCTGACGAGTTATTACCCCTGCCCTTCCTGAAACAAATTAACCAGGGTGTGCCGGAAGCATATGTTTTAATTATTGCCAGCTTGCTTTATTGCGCTTTGTATGTTTTCTTTGCATTCAGAAAGTTTACCAAAGACGATTTGTAGTGTTGGTTTATGTGAGGTAGTTACATAGCTATTAATCACTTAAAACATATAACATGAGATCTGTTACCTACGTTTTGCTTGCCGCCGTTCTTTTTGTTGCCTGTAACAACAGTTCAGATAATAATACCAGTGAAAGCAAAGATACTTTACAACCCGCAGCACCTGTAAAAGAACCTGCTAATGAGGTCAGCTTTACGGTAGCTGATCAGTCCGTTACCACCAAGGCCTGGAATATCAATTTGTTTGGCCAGAATAACAGCAACGGGGTTTCATTTAATGTTACCACCACGCAGGCAGATTCATTACCGGCGGTAAATATTAACGTCAACAGCATTCAACCCGGAACCTATTCATTTATCAGTGGTGCAGGTACTTTAAACTCACCAAACAAAGCCTATGGTGAATACAGCCCGGCTGCGGTAAATGGAAAAAGGGAGCATTACTTTTTTCAGTCCGGCAGTGTAACCATCAGCAGTATTGATACGGCCAAAGGTATACTGAATGCCAGTTTTGAAGGCGAGGTCAAAAACGAAAAAGGTAAATCGCTTACCATCAGTAATGGTAAAATAACGGAAGGGGTGATGCAAAAAGGGGTAACCAGGTTTTAAACTATTATAATATCTTGTAACGGGATAAACGGTTGTTTATCCCGTTTTTGTTTGCTTAACTTTACCCTATGTTGTCATACCCACATTTTGATACATTGGATTATCTGGCCAACGGTACAACCATACAACAGGCCGCTTACCAGGTTTTAACCGGGCATGGTATCTGGGAAAAATTAGCACCTTTTAGCCCGGTACTAACAGGTACCATCCCTATCAATATTTATACTGAGAACAGCGACCTGGATATACTTTGCCAATACGAAGACAAGAAAGGTTATATAGAAAACTTAGTGGATAGTTTTAGCCAATACCCAGGGTTCAGGTTTTATGAAAGTAATTTCCAGGATACACCCACCATTGTTGCCAGTTTTGCATTAGAAATATTCCCGGTAGAGATATTTGCACAACCAACGCCCGTGAAGGAACAACAGGCCTACCGGCATATGATCATTGAACATTACCTCCTGCAAAAAAATGATGCAGCTTTCAGGCAGCAGGTCATTTCCTTAAAAAAGCAGGGGTATAAAACAGAGCCTGCATTTGCACAGTTATTGAATTTAAGCGGAGATCCTTACCAGGCTTTGCTGCAGATCCCGCTGTTTTAATCACGCTTTACACAATCATCAATGGCTGTTTCTATACCGGGGTAGATAAAGCTAAAATTCTCTGCATGCAGTTTAATACAGCTCACGGTGGCGCTTTTTAATACTTCAATACTCATTTCGCCCAGTACCAGCTTTAACATAAAGGCCGGTACATGAAAGGCTGTAAAGTATTTTCCTTTGATACGCCTGGCCAGTGTAAGCATGAGGGTCTTATTACTCACGGGAGCAGGGGCTACCGCATTATAAACCCCTTTCATATTTTCATTTTCCAGTGCCCTGATATACAAACGCACCAGGTCTTCTATATGTATCCAGCTAACGACCTGTTTACCGTTTCCTAAAACAGTAGCTACACCAAAACGAAGGGGTTGTTTAAACTTATCCATGGCACCACCCTCCTTTGCCAATACAATACCGGTGCGTAAAGTAACCAGTTTAATATTCATGGCTTTTACCGGCTCCAGTGCTTTCTCCCATTGTACACAGGTGGTGGCCAGGTAATCGGTAAAAGGCGGGTCTTCTTCATCAAAAGGACGGGGATTAGGAATGGCGGGGTCCGGACCATAATAACCAATGCCCGAAGCGCCGGCAACCACTGTTACCTTATGCGGATTATTTTGCAATGCCTGCACGATACATTCACCGGTTTTTACGCGGCTGTCTATAATTTCCTGCTTGCGTTTTTTTGTCCATCTTTTTTCAGCCACATTAGCACCTGCCAAATGAATAATAGCATTGGCGTCCACCAGGGCTTTGGGATCGATATAGTTTTTTTCTACATCCCATAAAGCATAGGACACACCTGCTTGCTGCCGGCCGGGATCAATTTTACGGGTAAGGATAATAACATTATACCCTTTTGCCAGCAGGGCTTTTGCCAATGCCGTACCTACCAGTCCCGTTCCACCTGTAATAATTACTGTTGCCATATTATACCATTAAATAAGCCTTAAAATGCAGGTGTTCATTCTATACAAGGGTCAGCAAAAAAAATCCACTGTAAACTACGTATTTATTGGCGTTTAGTATTGAGATTTTAGTATGCAGATATGAGTATGTAGATATTAGTATATAGATTTTGGTATATAGAGATTAGCATATAGTATCCGGATGACGGTATACAATTATGTGGAAATTCGTATACAATAAGTAAATAGGCCTGGTAAAACGAGGTTTGACGGCCTTGTAAGCTATCTGTATACCCAATACTAAAAATCTACATACTATATACTAATATCTATATACTGTAAATAAAAAAGCCCCTGCCGAAAAACGACAAGGGCCACAACTAAAAACACTGGTTGGCATTTTCAAAAGGAACGAAACAGCCCGGCATCACAGCCAGGCTGAACGAATATTTTAGTCAGGCTTCTTGCCTTCTAAAAAAGTATTGATGGTAGAAATATTACCCTGATTGTTGTTATCGGAAGAAACTTCGTAACTGCTGTAGAATTTTTCAATATGCTGGTTACTGTTGTATAATTCCATATTGCGGCGGATGTATGCCGGCACATTTTCAAACTCATGATTCGGGTCGCTTGCGTTAACGTTGAACGACAGATTACGCAATTTCTGAATACGTTCAAATGCCCTACGTTTTTGCTCCTCAGTTTCGTTCCCGATTTCGCGGGACTCCTCAACAGTCGGAAACAAAGGTGATTGAGCCTGATCGGCCAACGGCGCATCCGCCGCCGGAATGTCATCCCGCTCTACCAGTTGCATTTGCAAATCAGATGATGCCTCATCCGCTGCTTTGGTTGGTGGGACCGGTTGATCAGCAGAGTTAACAGAAGCCTTTGCAGTGGCATTCATCTCCGCATAAATATTGGACGGTCTGGCCAGATAGCCCCCCGAAGCTGCAGGCAAAGGAGTGCTACTATTTTGAGTAATGTGTTGTTGAATTTGTTCTTTTCGAGGGGTATCAGATTCAGAATTGAGAGCCGAATTTAGACCATTATTTTGCTCGTTCAGAAACAAGTTTTCAACAGTAGTTACACTATAGTTTTCACTCGTATTTTTACTTAGTAAATTTTCTTGTTGTTGATTTACAATTGGTTTCCCTGTGCTTAAATCATAAAACATCGCAGGCTCCAGTTCCGGTACACCTGTAGTTTCTACTAAATCATTCACCGTTGGCATGGGCGCCATTTCATATGGCATAGGCGTTTCCACTAACCTGGGACTAAGCTCTTCCGGCAGCTGTTTTTGCTGCACCGGAACCTGTACATGCACCTTTTTTTCAACCGGTTCAGGAGCCGGTTCGGGGTTCGTGGTATTTACAATAGGTAACACCGATACTGTTTTGGCAGCAGGCTGTAATTCCATTACGATCTTCTCTTCCTTCGGCTCTTCTTTCCTGATCACAGGTTTTACATAAGCTTCCTTATGCTGAAAACCGGTAGCGATCAAAGTAATACCCAACTGGTCGCCCAATGAATTATCGTAACCTAAACCAAGTATAACATCGGTATTCTCACCGGCCTGTGTTAACAGGTGGCTCTGTATGATCTCCACTTCATCCATGGTAAACTCATGCTCACCTTCAGCCGAATTGATATTGATTAATATCCATTTGGCACCACGTATATCATTGTCATTTAATAACGGTGAGTTCAGCGCATCTTCAATGGCTTGCTGGGCACGGTTTTCACCCGATGCTGCGGCATTACCCAATATGGCTACACCACCATCACGCATTACGGTACATACGTCCGCAAAGTCAACGTTGATCTGGCCGGTACTGCTGATCACATCCGTTATACATTTTGCAGCCGTTGCTAAAACGTTATCCGCTTTATCAAAAGCCTCTTTCATTTTCAGGTTACCAAACTGGTGACGTAATTTATCGTTGCTGATCACCAGTAAAGTATCCACATACTGTTTCATGATCTTGATACCTTCCTCTGCCTGCTGCTGGCGCTTCTTGCCTTCATATGCAAAAGGTGTGGTAATAATACCCACAGTAAGTATGCCTAAGTCCTTACATATTTTTGAAATAATAGGTGCACCACCTGTACCGGTACCACCACCCATGCCGGCAGTAATAAAAGCCATCTTGGTATTCACCTCCAATATCCTGCGTATCTCCTCCAGCGACTCTTCAGTAGCCTGGCGCCCGATCTCAGGATTGGCACCTGCACCTAAACCCTGTGTAAGGTGTGGGCCTAATTGTATACGGTTAGGTATCGGGCTCTTTGTCAATGCCTGTGCATCGGTATTACAAATCACAAAATCAACGCCATCTATTTTCTGTGTAAACATGTGGTTAACAGCATTACCGCCGCCGCCGCCAACACCAATTACTTTTAATATCGATGACTGTTCTTTTGGCAAATCAAATTGTATCATAATTTTTAGAATTTAGTCTTTCAAGTTGTTAGCTTGAAAGTTTCACGATCAGGTTAGTTATACGCTTTGAACCTTTTCAAATTGCTGTAGAATTTGTTGGGTACGGGCGGCATTACTACTATCATCTTCGTTGTGTCACTCACTGCATCTTCCTGTAATCCTGTTCAGCTTCCAGTTCGTGTACACCGGGGTAAACCTTATCTCACTGTTTACCCCTCTTTCTATCCTGTCTTTAATCTTATACTCGGTCTGTTCTTCTATGCGCTTGCTTTCCGCCTCTTGTTGTTTATGCTTATCAGCTAAACATTACAATGCTTTATCTTCTTCTTCTTTAAATATGTCTATTAAACGGTCTTTAAACTTACCCCAGAAATTATTCAGCTTTTTACGCTGCGCATGCACATCAACCTCACCATTGGTTGCCGGCATATCCAGGGTCACATCAGCTTCCGCTTCCAATGATCTTTTCAGGGTTTCAGGTACTTCTACTTTCCTGAATTCTTTTTCAAATACCTTTCTTTTGTTTTCGTAATCGTCATAACCTTTTAATATCAAACCAATACAGGTGGAATAAGTAGGTTTGGCCAGCTCTTCAATATGCCCCGCTGCCAAATGTTCATTAGGGAAACCGATACGTGCAGGCAGGCCGGTCATGTACTCTGTTAACTGTATCAGGTGACGCAACTGAGAACCACCACCGGTCAATACAATACCACCGTTCAGCTGGCGGTTATCCATACCCACCTGTTTCAAGTGATAGGTTACAAAATCCAGTATCTCGCTCATACGCGCCTGGATAATATTGGCCAGGTTCTTTACACTGATCTCTTTGGCAGGCATACCACGCAGTCCGGGGATGGTGATATAGGCATTGGCTTTTGCTTCGTTGGATAAAGCACTGCCAAATTGGGTCTTCATTTGCTCTGCCTGGGTTTTCAATACACCCAAACCGGTTTTAATATCATTGGTAATATTTTCACCGGCAAAAGGAATAACCGCTGTATGCCTTAATACACCTTCCGCAAAAATGGCCAGGTCGGTTGTACCACCACCAATATCCACAATGGCTACACCCGCTTCCAGGTCTTCCTGCGCCATTACTGCCGATGCAGAAGCCAGGGGTTGTAATACCAGGTCCTTCGGTGTTAAGCCCGATTTCTCCACGCTGCGGTTAATATTGCGGATCGCATTTTTATCACCGGTAATAATGTGGAAGTTAGCGCCCAGCTTCACACCACCATAACCGATGGGCTTCACAATATTCTGAAAATTATCTACTGTAAATTCCTGTGGGATCACATCAATGATCTGGTCACCGGCAGGTATATATGTTTTATACTGATCGGAGATCAGCTGATCAATTTCCTGTTGTGTTATTTCGTCTTCATTAGACTGGCGAACCAAATCACCACGGGTCTGTAAGCTCTTAATGTGGTGCCCGGCAATACCTACATATACTTCCGTAATATCCAGGTTAGGATTAGAAGCAAAGCAGTTATCCAAAGCCTGGCGGATAGCTTTAATCGTTTCATCGATGTTTAACACCTGTCCGTGTTTCACACCATTGGAGTTTGATTTACCAAAGCCGAGTATCTCGAGTTTGCCGAACTCGTTTTTACGGCCGGCAATTACTGCGATCTTGGTAGTACCAATATCCAGTCCGACAATAATGGGTTGTTCTGTGTTCATATCTGTGTTTTTAGTTGTTGTCATCCTTCTTTTCTTCTATGCACTAATCATACTCCCTCAGTTATTTGTTATCCCCGTTTGGGCATCACCGCCTTAGGCTGTGTACCTGTTTTATTCGTTGCCGGCCTGGGCTTTGCAGCCGGTTTATCTGCCGGCCTGGTTGTTTTTGCCGGCGTTACTTTCACGGGCTTTTTATCCGTTGCTGTTTTTTCCGGTTTAGGTTTATCGGCCGTTGTTGTGGCAGCCGGCCTGGTATTGCTTACCGTGGGTTCATTATCCTCACCCACCCCTTTATCCTGGTCCTCACCTAAAGCCACATCGGGTAATAAAGGTTTACTGTTATCCACCACCGGCATTACGGCCATCATCTCATTCAGCTCCCTCGATTGTTTTAATATATTATCAATATTCCTGCGCAACTGAATAGAGTCCACTTTTGAAATATTGCCTTTTACCCCAACTACCTGGCCGTCAAAACGCACATCAACGGTTTTGTATTTTTCAAAACCCACCGGCGTCAATACCTTTTTATAAAAGGTCATCAGGCGTGAAAACTTGTCGGCAATATTTTTACCATCGCCCAGTTTTACTGTATGGTTACCCACCAGGGGTATCATATCAAAATTCCAGCAGTCATTGCCACAGGCACTGATATCGATCTGCGATACCTGCGATTGCCAGAACTCACTCTCATTGATATACTTTGCCGTCACCACCATATCATTCAGCAGCACACTGTCTTTTTTATTCAACTGCTTTTTAGCTATAAAGCCGGTAAACACGGGCAGCTTGGCACTTACCTGGTCCGACAGGGGTAACAGCGTACCAATATCATCAATATAAAAAGACCTGCCGTCCACACTAAATACCCGGGCAATAGGCTTACGTTCTGTTACATTAATATGCAGTATATCCTTATTATCAAAAAACAGTTCCGCATCTTTTACCCAATGGTTATCTTCCAGCAATTGTTCCAGCTTTTGTAAAGGCAGCTTGTTTTTACTTTGTCCTTTAATCTTCCCGTTTGTAGCGGTGGTTACCAGTTTCACCACATCCTTCTCCGTTAAAAAAAGTTCACCCGCATCCACACCTTTAATACTAACGGTATAATCCTTACACTGGTCAGTACCCTGGCTGGCCATGGCTTTTACCAGCAGCGTAAGCATGGTAATACCAATTACCACCCAGATGGTAAAGAATACTACTTTTTTTATGGAGATCTTATTGCTCAATTTTTATTCCTGTTGTTGATATCTATTGCGTTAAAAACGCCTTAATCTGCGGTACCAGTGTATCAACATCACCGGCGCCTGCCGTTATCAATAATTTTTTTTCGCCTGAACCGGTCCCGGTATATTCTTCCTGTAACCAGTTCATCACTTCCTCTTTCTGTAAGATCCGCTTGTTTTTATTTTTCATCTTTGCCAACAGCATTTCACTGTTTACTCCTTCCATCGGTAATTCCCGGGCGGGGTAAATGGGCAGCAGTATCACTTCATCTGCCATATCCAGCACTTCAGCAAAGCCATCCGCAAAATCGCGGGTACGGCTGAACAGGTGCGGCTGAAAAATGACCGTGCATTTCCTGCTTTCAAACATCTTTTTTGCTCCTGTGATCAGGGGCCTTAATTCTTCCGGGTGATGCGCATAATCATCTATATATACAATATCCGTTTGCGGTGCCGGCGGAACAATGTATTCAAAGCGACGTTTAACCCCTTTGAAAGAAGCTACCGCTGCTTTAATTTTTGCTGCATCAATATGTAAAGAACTGGCAACCGTTATAGCGGCTAACATATTTTCTATATTATGCAGGCCACCCATGTGTAACACTACGTCTTCATACACTTTATCACCCACCTGCGCATCAAACGTATAACCGCCTTCGGTAGTACGGATATTTTTAGCTATTGTATCCGCAGTGCCGTTATGCACGGTATAACTCATTTTCCTGTCGGCCACCAATACATCACCTTTCGGCAACCCCGCCTGGTATACCAATAAGCCACCGGGTTTTATTTTTTTACTGAAATCGATAAATGCTTCTTCCATGGTAGCTGCATCACCATAAATATCCAGGTGATCGGCATCCATCGCCGAAACAATAGCGATATCAGGACTTAATTTCAAAAAACTTCTGTCGTACTCATCCGCTTCTATCACGCATACATTCCTGGGATTGCTCCAGAAATTGGTACCATAGTTTGCAGATATGCCGCCTAAAAAAGCATTACAACCATAACCGGTATCCCGTAAAATATGTGCCACCATGGTAGTGATGGTTGTTTTGCCATGCGTACCGGCAATACATATATTAAAAGAACCTTCCGAAATGATCTGCAGCACATCACTGCGCTTCACCACTTTTGTTCCAGCTTCACGATAATGCAACAGCTCCAGGTGTGTTGCCGGTATAGCCGGTGTATACACTACCAGGTCAACCTGCTCAGGCAATAAAGCGATATTCTCTTCATAGTGTATGGCAATACCGCTATCGCTCAACTGCCGGGTTAACACGGTGCTGGTTTTATCGTAACCACTTACCTGTACACCCTGCGTGTTAAAGAACCTTGCCAATGCACTCATGCCTATTCCACCGATCCCGATAAAATACACCGATCGCAAACCTGCAAAAGGTGCAACTACCGGGGAATTCTTTTGCTCATCGCTCATAGTTTGTGCATTTAAACTCAACTAACTGTTCCCCCAAAGGGGAATTCATAAGGTTTGGGATTACTAATCAGTCATACACTCCACTACTGTGGAAATAGTTCTCCGGGTCTTGATTTATGTTACTGTTACTGTTAAAACCGTTTTCGCAATCTTACTGTCCGCATCAGTTATGGCCAGTCTGGCCAGCTGTGCCTTCATCTCCAGTTGCCTGGCTTCATCACCGGCCAGTGCTATCAACATCGGAACAGCCTTCTCTATCGCCTCATTATCTTTCACCATTATGGCTGCGCCTTTATCTACCAATGCTTTGGCATTAGCGGTCTGGTGATCTTCAGCCGCATAAGGATAAGGCACGAACAAAGCAGGTTTTTGCACTACACATATCTCTGCTACTGTCATAGCGCCGGCCCTTGCTACAATAATATCAGCTGCTGCATAGGCAAACTGCATATCGGTAATGAAATCATTGGCCCATACACCCGTTTTACCCTGCACCCTGGCTTTTGCAGTAGCAGCATAAGGTTTACCCGTTTGCCATATTACCTGCAGGCCCGATTGCAATAGCTCATCCAGGTGTTTATCAATTGTCTCATTGATCGTTTTAGCACCCAGGCTTCCGCCAACTACCAATACTGTTTTCTGTTGCGGCGATAAACCGAAGAACTGTAATCCTTCTTCCCTGGTCACAGCCGAGCGGGCTATCACGCTGCGCACGGGGTTACCTGTTACCATAATCTTACTGGCGGGAAAAAACTTTTCCATGCCATCGGTACCGGTGAATACTTTACTGGCTTTTTTGCCCAGTAAAATATTCGATTTACCGGCAAAGGAGTTTGACTCATGTATAAAACTATGAATGCCCTTTGCCTGCGCATAGCGTAATACCGGGAAGCTGGAATAACCACCTACCCCAATAACCGCATCGGGTTTAAAACTTTTAAAAATGTTCTTTACCTGGAAAAAACTTTTTACCAGTTTAAAGGGTAACCCGATATTTTTTATCAAAGAGCTCCTGTTCAACCCTGCAATATCCAATCCCACAATCTTATACCCTGCCTGTGGTACTTTCTCCATCTCCATCTTTCCCTTTGCCCCTACAAATAATATCTCAATTCCAGGTTGTTGTTCTTTTAAAGCATTAGCAATAGCAATTGCCGGGAAAATATGTCCGCCTGTACCACCACCTGCAATAATTACTCTCATGCTTTTTATATTACTGGATCAATATTAATTTTCATTTACAGGCACCGGCTGTAAAGTTTTACCTTCCTGTCTTTCCACGTTTCGCGATACACTTAATATAATACCAATGGCCAGGCAGGTAAACAAAAAGCTCGATCCACCCATACTTACCAATGGCAACGTAACACCCGTTACCGGGAATAAATTAACCGTTACCGCCATGTTGGCAATGGCCTGTATGGCCAGCGTAAAACTTAAACCCAATGCCAGGAACGCACCAAATGCATAGGGGCATCTTTTAAATACCCGTATACACCTGTACAAAAACACCAGGTAAAAGAATACGATGAACATGCCGCCAATCACCCCGTACTCTTCAATGATGATGGCGAAAATAAAGTCGTTATAAGCCTGCGGTAAATAATCGCGTGTGGTGCTGTTACCCGGACCTACGCCTAACAAACCGCCTTTGGCAATAGCGATTTTTGCCTGGTTGGTCTGGTACATTTCATCATTATCCGCATCCTTACCACCATATATAAAATTCTCCACCCTGCCTACCCAGGTATTCCACCTTACCAGTACACCCGAACCCGCTGCTTTTTTAGCGCTCACTTCTTCCTCACTGGAACTATGCCTTATAACCGCAGATACAATTAAAAACACAATAGGTATACAGGCAATGCCCACTACCATTAATAAATGTTTTACACTGGCCCTGCCTATGAACAATAACATCAGACAACTGGCGCCTAATAATAAGGCCGTTGATAAGTTAGCCGGTGCAATTAAAGCACAGATAATACCCACCGGTATGATCAGTGGTAAAAATCCTTTTTTAAAATCCTTTATCACGTCCTGTTTCCGGCTCAGCACCCTGGCCAGGTACATGAACAAAGCCAGTTTTGCCAGGTCGGAGGTTTGCATGGTCATATTAATAATAGGCAACCTTATCCAGCGGCTACCTTCATTCATGGTTACCCCGAAAAACAGTGTATACATCAGCAATGGTATCGTGAGTATGAACAGGAAGGTGGCCACCTTTGAATAGATGGTATAGTTCACCCTGTGTGCAAAATAAATAACACCAATACCTATTAATATAAAGATCACCTGCTTGAACAGGTATACTTCTGTATTACCCTTGTAATTTTTATACGCCAGCGAGCCCGTAGCACTATACACCGCCAGTAAGGATACCAGCGTAAGCAACACCACCAGCGCCCAGATCACCTTATCACCACTTGCGTGCTGACGCAGGTTACTTGCCCAGTTTTTGGTTACTGCTTGTTGTTCTTCCTGTATGTCTACCGTTGCCGACATGTATGTTTATTACAATTATTTTTTTGATCAACTAATCCATGCATTAAGCTTTTGGCTTTCTGCTTCCCGCCTTAAGCTTTCAGCTTTTTTACAGATCCCTCACCGCCTGCTTGAACTGTGTACCCCTGTCCTCATAATTTTTAAACAGGTCAAAACTGGCACAAGCCGGGCTTAATAATACCACATCGCCTTTTTGGGCCAACTCAAAAGAAGCACGCACTGCCTCCTGTGCACTCGCCGTATCAACAATAGGTACACCGGCATCTGCAAAGCCTTCATATATTTTTGAATTATCTGTACCCATACATACGATAGCCCGTACATTTTGTTTTACCAGGTCTTTCAAAATGCTGTAATCATTTCCTTTATCTACCCCACCCAGTATCAATACGGTTGGCTTCACCATACTTTCCAGCGCATACCATACCGAATTCACGTTGGTTGACTTACTGTCATTGATGAATTCCACACCACGCACGGTGATCACCGGCTCCATACGGTGTTCCAAACTCTGGAAAGTCTGTACCGCCTCTTTAATGCGGTCTTTCCTGATATCCAACTTCTCCGCTGCCAAACAAGCTGCCATAGTATTATACTGGTTGTGTTTTCCTTTTTGGAAGAAATCCTCCACACTCATGGTAATAAAATCTTCGCCTGTTCTTACGTACATGTCTCCGTCTTTGATAAATGCGCCGTTTGTTTCCTTTCTCATACTGATCGGTAGTGGGTTAGAGTGATTCTTAAATTTTTCTAAATATTGTGTCGTTACTTCATCATCCTCCGAGTAAATAAAATAATCATGTTCATCCTGGTTCATGATTATCCTGAACTTACTGGCTATATAATTCTCAAACTTATAATCGTACCTGTCTAAATGATCCTCCGTTATATTGGTGAGTACTGCTATCTCCGGTTTAAATGTTTTGATATCATCTAACTGAAAACTGCTTACCTCCACGATATAATAAGGTTTTGGACTCTGTGCCACCTGCCTGGCAAAGGAAAAACCTACATTACCTACCAGTGCCGCATCTAATCCGCCGGTTATGCAGATATGGTGAATTAAAGTAGTAGTAGTGGTTTTACCGTTACTGCCGGTAATGGCCACTATTTTACTATCACCCTTATACCTGTAAGCCAGTTCAATTTCACTGATCACGGAAATACCTTTTTCCCTGATAGCTTTCATCACCGGTACTTTTTCCGGTATGCCGGGGCTCTTTACAACTTCATCGGCAGCCAGTATAACATCCATACTATGCCCGCCTTCTTCCCACTGAATACCGGCCTCGTCTAATTCCTTTTTATAAGGTTCTTTTAAAGAACTGCTGTCGGAAACAAATACATCGAAGCCTTTTTGTTTGGCCAGAAGCGCCGCGCCTACGCCACTTTCACCGCTTCCCAGTATTATTATTTTTTTCGCCATAGTTTTGTTTCCAAACAATAAATAGGTTTTTCAAAGTCATCAGATGAAAGATTACTTCCATCAGCCTGCTTAGCTGCGGTTATCAGGGATAGGATTTTATCGGTGGTGGTCTTTCGAACTATTTATATCAACCGGTCCGTGTTATCTCATTTTTAAAGTGGCAATACTTAATACCACCAGTAAAACAGACACTAACCAGAAACGTGTTACAATTTTTGCTTCGTGATACCCCTTCTTCTGGTAGTGGTGGTGTAAAGGACTCATCAAAAATATCCTCCGTCCTTCACCATATTTCTTCTTGGTATACTTAAAGTAGGTTACCTGCAGGGTTACACTCAATACTTCTACCAGGAATACGCCACAGAATATAGGGATCAATAATTCTTTGTGTACAATGATGGCGATGGCTGCTATGATACCACCTAATGTTAAGCTACCTGTATCACCCATAAACACCTGTGCCGGGTACGAATTATACCATAAGAAGCCGACACAGGCCCCCACCATCGCCGCTATAAAAATAGATAGCTCATCCAGGTTGGGTATGTACATGATGTTCAGGTAATCGGCAAAAAAGAAGTTACCACTGGCATAGGCAAATATGCCCAGGCAAACACCAATCAATGCCGAAGTGCCTGTTGCTAAACCATCCAGGCCATCTGTAATATTGGAGCCGTTGGATACTGCTGTAATAATAAATATCACCACCAGTATATACAGCACCCAGGTATAGGGCCTTAGCGATTCGGGCAGTAGTTTGGAGTAATTGAACTCATGGTTTTTTACAAAGGGGATGGTGGTAATGGGTTCTTTTGTTTCCACAAAATATTTGGTCTTCCCATCCACTGTTCTTTCAAAAAACCCTTGCTCTCCTGCTTTGGGTACACCCTGGTACTCGCGCCATATTTTTACATCGCTGTTAAAATAAAGCACTGCTCCTACTAAAATACCCAGGCCTACCTGCCCAAACACTTTGAACCAGCCTGCCAGGCCATCTTTGTCGCTTTTTTTATAATTAGCACCTAACAGCTTTGCTTTCTGTTTGGCTTTTAGTTTTAAGTAGTCATCAATAAACCCGATAATACCTAACCATACGGTTGCTACCAGCATCAAGATGATATATACCGTGTTCAGCTTGGCCAGTAATATGGTCGGAATTAAAATGGCCATAATGATGATCAGGCCGCCCATGGTAGGCGTTCCTTTTTTCGCCTGCTCCCCTGCCAGTCCCAGATCACGAACCGACTCGCCTACCTGTTTTTTCTGCAGGAATTTTATCAGCTTTTTACCATATACCATGGTAATGAACAGGGATAATAACACCGCCGCCAGTACCCTGAAGGATACAAAACGATACAACTCACTACCGGGAAATTTGATTCCCTGGTCCTTAAGCCAATCAAAAAGATGATATAACATAGTGGTTGTGGTTTATAATTTTATTTTTCTAATAATTCTATCATTTCCGCTATCACTTCTTTATCGTCAAAATGGTTTTTAACCCCATTGATATCCTGGTACTTCTCATGTCCTTTGCCTGCTACCAAAATAATATCGCCTTCACCGGCCAGATTCAACGCTGTTTTAATGGCTTCCCTCCTGTCCGTAATAGCCAGGTATTTTCTTCTGGCTGAAACAGGTAAACCATCTTCCATATCCTTAATGATCTGTGCCGGGTCTTCTGTCCTCGGGTTATCACTGGTGAACACTACTTTATCGCTGTGCTCACAGGCTACCGTAGCCATCACCGGCCTTTTGGTTTTATCCCTGTCGCCGCCGCAACCCACCACCGTTATCACTTTTTCGTTACCCTGCTTTAATTTTTTTATCGTTGCCAGTACATTTAATAAAGCATCCGGCGTATGGGCATAATCCACAATCGTGATGATCTGCTCCTTAGGTGATACCGAAAAATCAAACCTGCCTTCTGCACCGGTCAGCATACTCAGGTGTTGCAACACTTCCATCTTATCCTGACCTAAACAAATAGCTGCACCATACACGGCCAGCAGGTTATAGGCATTAAACTCACCAATTAACCTGAAATGTGTTTCCTGGTCGTTGATGCTCATCACCAGGCCGGTCAACGTATTTTCAATGAGCTTTCCTTTAAAATCAGCCAGGGTTTTAATGCTGTAACTATATTTTTTTGCCGCCGTGTTTTGCAACATTACCAGGCCTCTTTTATCATCTACATTGGTAATGGCAAAAGCATTGTTAGGCAAACCATCAAAGAACATTTTCTTCACCCGGATATATTCATCAAATGTCTGGTGATAGTCCAGGTGATCATGCGTGATATTACTGAACAAGCCACCCACAAATTGCAAACCGGCTATACGATGCTGGTGTACGGCATGTGAGCTTACCTCCATAAAAGCATAATCACATCCCGCATCGGCCATCTCACGCAATAAAGCCTGCAGGCTTACGGCATCCGGTGTGGTATGTGTTGCTTCCAGCACTTTATCACCAATAATATTGTTGACCGTACTTAACAAACCACAGGTATACCCCAGCGATGTAAAGAGCTTGTATAATAAGGTAGCAATGGTTGTTTTACCATTGGTACCGGTAACACCTACTACTTTTAAACCGGCAGAAGGGTTCCCGTAAAAATTAGCCGCCATCACACCCAATGCAATAGCACTGTTCTCTACCGATATATAAACAATATCCTGCTGAAAAGCTTCCGGGGTTGTTTGATACACCACCACCGTTGCTCCTTTTTCAATTGCCTTGTCAATGAACAAATGACCATCTACACCCACACCTTTCACCGCTACAAAAACATTTCCGGCAGCTATTTTCCTGGAGTCGGACTGAACTCCCGAAACATCAATGGCAGTTGAACCATTGAGTGATTGAATAGCCACTTTGTATAAAACATCCTGTAGTAACACGCACGTATATTTTATCCTAATTCAATTGTAACTGTCATATTTTTTGCCAGGGTCGTACCTGGAGAGACTGACTGACTCATCACTTTACCTTTACCCTTCACCTGTACTTTCACGCCCATCGACTCCAATAAATACAACGCATCTTTTAAACCCATGCCTTTTAAACTGGGCATTAACTGTTTGCGCACCTGGTTAACCGTTGCCACGGGTGTACTGCCTGCTCCGTATACATTGATCCAGTCCTTATCCTTTGCCGAATCGCGGAAGCTGATATTTAACATCCCGTACACTTGTTTGAAATCACCGGCGCTGCCTGCATAGAAATAAGCCGAACTATCTTTCTTTGCTATGAACTGGCTCGGACTTTTGCTGTCCACATGCATGGCATATACCCTGCTGGCAATTTCTTTAAACACCGGACCACCTAATGAGCCACCATAGTGTACTGCTGCATGAGGTTTGGTCCTGATCACTACAATACAACTGTATTGCGGGTTATCGGCCGGGAAGTAGCCAACAAATGATGCCTGGTATACCCCATGGCCATATTTTATATTACCATCGGCCACATGCGCCGTTCCGGTTTTACCTGCTACTTTAAAAGGCAGGCCTGCCATGGCTTTGCGGGCAGTGCCTTCGGTAACCACCGCTTCCATACTGGCCTGTGCAGCCTTTACTACTTCCGGCTTGCAGATCTGCTCATTCATCACCACGGGCTCAAACTGTTTTACCACCAGGCCGTTCTGCTGTATATTATTTACCAGGTAAGGTTTTACCATCTTACCGTTATTGGCTATCGCATTATATAAGGTCAGCGTTTGCAAAGGGCTTACATTAATGGCATACCCAAAGCTCATAGTGATCATATTCATCACACCGCCATTCCCTTTTTCCAATGGTGCAAGCCTCGGCTTGGGTAAATGGTCCAGGTCAATCGGTGATTTGGTAGCCATTCCATACTTCTTCATATACTCACCCAGCTCGGTTGGATTTTGACCAAAAGCTTTAAATGCCAGCTTACTCATACCTACATTGGAACTATGTGCAAAGGCTTCTTTTACGGTAAGTACCGATTTAGGTGAACGTTCCGCATCGTTCACATTCCGCGGACCAACCACCATTCTGCCAGCGCTGCCTACTTCCACCAGGTCATCTAATTTAAAAGTGCCTTTATCCAGTACGGCTAATAATGTTACCAGCTTAATGGTAGATCCGGGTTCTGAAACACGCAAAGCATAGTTATCATCCTCCCAGTAAGTACCATCGGTATGACGGCCCAGGTTGGCCATGGCTTTGATTTTACCCGTCTTTGTCTCCATTAATATGGCCGAACCATATTCACCCTCACACTGCAGCATCATCTTCAGCAGGGCATTCTGGGTTACATCCTGCATATTCACATCAATGGTGGTATACAGGTCATTACCATTCTCCGGCTCTACCTGGAAACCTTCTACCGGCACAGCTCCACCTGTAATAAAACGAACCAGGCGTTGCCCTTTCTGTCCTACCAGCAGGCTGTCGTAGCTCATTTCCAGGCCCACATTCATCTTCTTCACTTTGCCATCGCTGTTAATGAACTCCCTTGACAAACCAATGGTCCTGTTGGCCAGTAACCCAAAGGGCGCTACCCTTTTACTGCTTTCCTCTACAATTACCCCGCTTTTGTTACGACTTAAGCGGGCCAAAGGAAACTGGCGAAAGTTTTTATAATCCTCAAAAGACATTTTTTTCCGTAAAGGATAATAACGTCTTTTCTTTTTATAGGCCTCCTGCAGATCGGCTTTATATTGTTTGGCTGTTTTATCGCCAAAATAACCGGCCAGGGCTACAGAGAAGGAGTCAACATTTTCTTTAAAGATCTTCCCGTTCTTATCACGCAATCCATCTGCCTGCATGTCCATATAAATATCAAACTGTGGCATGGAGGTGCTTAACATCTGTCCGTCCTCACTGTAAATGGTACCGCGGTCAGCATCCAGTTCAACGATCTTCTGGTGCATGCTATCGCTCATGCTGCGCCAGTGCTCGCCCTGTGGTCCCTGGATATAAATGGCTTTTGCCAGTATAAAGACACATAACACCGTCATACCTATAAAACACAGGTACACACGCCATAATATGTCTTTCCTTATTTCCATTTATTTTTATCGCTCCGGCATTTACTTTAAATAGTGGGTGCCTTCATTTTCAAATTATCTAATTAACTAATTGTCTAATTCTTCTCTACACTGTCTTTTAATACAATCGGCGCCTCTGCCGGCTCCTTTAATCCCAAAGGCTCCACCGCCTTGGCTACTTCACTGGGCTTACTGCGGAACATTACTTCGGCCTTAATGGCTTTGTATTCGTATTGCAGCTCCTTTACTTCTTTTGCCGTACGGTTAATATTACGTACCGTTTTATCGGCATAGTGACCATTATATATGTATACTACCGCCAGCAATGCCAGGAACAAAAAAAACGGCACCTGTTTCACTATCGACTGATAGTTCAACCATTTTTTCCAGTTAATTTTTGTTTGTTGTTCTGACATCTATGAGTTAATAGTTCATTGTTAATAGTTCATTGTTCCCAGCCTTCAGCTTTATGCTTTTGGCTTTCAGCTGATGAATAACGGTATACTGTACAAGTGTGCGACGCAACAGCAGCTGAGAGTAGCACTACAGCCGGTACCATAAAAAATAAACCAGTAAATAACCGGTCACTTTTTTTCGGCCACACGCAGTTTTGCACTACGGGACCGCGGGTTCAGTTTAGCCTCGCTATCGGACGCCATCACCGGTTTTTTCGTGATGATGATAAGCTCAGAAACAGTAGGGTTGTTGGTAAAAGGGTTATCCTCGGGTTCGTCAAAACTCCCCCGTCGAAAAAAGTTCTTTACAATTCTATCTTCGATGGAATGGAAGGATATGATGGCTAGTCGGCCGCCGGGTTTCAGCAGTGGTGGTGTTTGCGAAAGCATTTCTTTCAATGCGCCCGTTTCATCATTCACCTCCATGCGTAAAGCCTGGAAAACCTGGGCAAAGTACTTTTTGGGATTGCCTTTCACCAGTTCACGTAACGCGTTTTTAAAGCCATCGATGGTTTGCATGGAAACGGTTGACCGCATTTGCACAATACTACGGGCCAATGTTTTGGCATTGGTTACCTCGCCATACTGCTCAAACAGTTTATGCAACTGCTGTTCGCTGTAAGTATTGACAATATCAAATGCAGTGGTGGTTTGCCGCCTGTCCATACGCATATCGAGGTTGGCATTAAAACGGGTAGAAAAACCGCGGTCGCCTTCATCAAACTGGTGACTGCTCACACCCAGGTCGGCCATAATGCCGTCAACCTGTGTAATATTATGCAGCCGTAAAAAACGATACAGGTGCCTGAAGTTGTGGGGCACAAATATTACCCGGTCGTCATCGGGTATATTTTGTTTAGCATCCTCATCCTGGTCAAAAGCAATTAACTTTCCCTGTTCGTTTAAATGAGAAAGAATAACTTTTGAGTGCCCGCCCCCGCCAAAAGTGCAGTCCACGTAAATACCACCGGGTTTAATATTGAGCCCGCTGATGGTTTCGTGTAACAGAACAGGAATGTGGTAATCACTGCCTGCCAGGTCCTGCCCCGTTTCGGGTGCATCGGTTCCGGGTTGTTGCTTCTTTTTTGCCATCGCTTCAGTTACAGTATTATTTCGTCAGATGATGGTCCGCCTAATAATTTTTCTGCCAGGTCGCCATACGAATTCGCTACTGGTGATTCAAAGAACTCTTTGTACTTATTACTATCCCAAATTTCAAATTTGTTGCCTGCGGTGGTTAACACGATATCCTTGTTCAAACCCGCAAACTCTTTCAATGATCCGGGGATCAAAATCCTGCCTGCACTATCCGGCTCTACATCCGTTACCCCGTTCATAAATAATCTTTTGAACTGGCGCACTTCCAGTTTAAAATCGTTGAGCGCATTTACTTTTGCTTCTACCGGCAGCCAGTTCACTTCCGGGTAAAAATTTAAACATTGCTCAAACCCCTTGTTGATAACAAAACGCAGTCCGCCCGCCTCTTCCACCTGCTTTTTAAGGCCGGCCGGAAGCAGGAAACGCCCTTTGGCGTCCAGTGTCACCGCATATTCTCCGCGAAGTGTTATCATTTTCAATTACTTGGAGCATTTTTCCATTCAATACCACAAAATAACACTTTTTCCCACTTTACACCCAAAAATTGCCCTTGTAATTTTTTCCACATATATGAATTAGCCAAAACCTAATACGGGCAAGGATTTGATGGCTTTTTTGGCGTGGGAATTAAAAACCTACGTGGATTACCTGTGGATTACTGTTAATAACCCGTGCATAACCGCGATTTCATTGTTAGTAAGCAAAAAAGGAAGAAAATAAACAGGGGCTTGAAAACCAGCAGCAGCAAGCATTTGAAGAGGAAAAAAGCATAAAGCCAAAAGCTAAATGCCGAAAGCAGAAAACCTAAAGTGTCCGCAACTTTAAACCTTAAACTTTAAACCTTAAACCCTGCAACATTATCTTTGCCCCTCATCAAACACGACAGTCAGTCGTTTTTTTATGCAGCCACAACATTTAGCCATACAGGATTATACCTATACCCTGCCCGACGAAAAAATCGCCTATTTCCCTTTAGCCGAACGTGATGCCTCCAAACTATTGGTTTATAAAGCAGGACAGATCACCGAGACCGTGTTCAGCGCTATTGATACCTATTTGCCCGAACACAGTTTACTGGTGTTTAACAATACCAAAGTAGTAGCTGCCCGTTTGTTGTTTCAAAAACCTTCCGGCGGTGTAATTGAAATATTTTGCCTGGAACCTCATGGCCTTAATATGGATATTACCACCGCCATGTTACAACAAGGCCAGGTACAATGGCAATGCCTGGTTGGCGGCGCCTCTAAATGGAAACCCGGTGTGGTATTGGAAAAAGCCATTCAACTTGATAATACCAGTATCCGGTTACAGGCGTCCATGTATGCCCGTACCGAAGGTGGTTTTGTGATCCATTTTAACTGGACACCCGCTGATAAAAGTTTTGCCGAAGTATTACAGGCCGCCGGTGTGATGCCCCTGCCCCCCTATATTAAACGCAAGGCCGATAATACCGATGATACCCGTTACCAGACCGTTTACGCCCGGCATGAAGGTTCGGTAGCTGCCCCTACCGCCGGCTTACATTTTACCGAAGCAGTGATTAAAAAAATACAGGCCCGGCATATTACCCCCGCTTATCTTACCCTGCATGTGGGCGCCGGCACTTTTAAACCGGTAAAAGCCGCTACCATGGAGCAGCACGATATGCATGCGGAGTGGATTGACGTAAGTACTGATTTCATTACCCGGCTGGCAGCACATACCAACGCGGTAGTAGCTGTTGGCACCACCTCTATGCGTACCCTCGAAACCCTGTATTGGCTAGGCGTAAAATGTTTGCATGATAAAAATGTTGACCTCGCCGGCCATGTTCATTTATCGCAGTGGGAATGTTATCAGCTACCACAACATTTTACCACCCAGGAAGCCCTGACCGCATTAGCTGCTGCCTTAGAACTGCAAGGTGCAGCAAGGTTGATGGCTACCACACAGATCTTTATTGCGCCGGGTTATACCCCGAGAGTGGTAAAAGCCCTGGTCACTAATTTTCACCAGCCGCAATCCACCCTGTTACTATTAGTGGCCGCCGGTATTGGCGAGGACTGGCGTAAAGTTTACCAATATGCCCTGGAGCATCATTTCCGTTTTTTAAGCTACGGCGATAGCTCCCTGTTATTTTTCAATTAACCCTTTTAAAAGCCTTTTATACCACAGTAAACAGTTTTGCCTAATTTTATTTTTAGATTAGTCTAATTTTATTTTATATTTATACCAAAATACGAGTATTGTATTGATAGAAAGCATATGTCCAGACACGACGAACACCATGCACATATATCCCTGAGCGATGTGCATCAATCGGTTGATACCACCACCAGGAAGCCCGGTACCTGGCGAAAAATCCTGGCCTTTTTCGGCCCCGCCTATATGGTGAGTGTAGGTTATATGGACCCGGGCAACTGGGCTACTGACCTGGCCGGAGGAAGCCAGTTTGGTTATTCTCTTTTATGGGTATTACTCATGAGCAACCTGATGGCCCTGTTACTACAAAGTCTTTGTGCCCGTTTAGGCATTGTACGTAACCGCGACCTGGCGCAGGCCAACCGCGAAACCTATCCCAAACCAGTCAATTTTATGTTATGGGTACTGGCCGAAATATCCATTGCCGCAACCGACCTGGCCGAAGTATTGGGTATGGCCATTGGTCTGCAGTTGTTAACGGGCCTGCCCCTTATTTATGGTGTATTGTTTACCGTACTGGATACTTTTTTATTAATGTGGTTACAGCGCTGGGGCATCCGTAAACTGGAAGCCTTTGTTATCGGTTTGATCTTTATCATTGGCGCTGCTTTCGTGGTGCAGTTATTTGTAGCCGCCCCTGATCTGAAAGAAGTAGCCGGTGGCTTTGTGCCCGGTATTCCCGGTCAGGCCGCTTTATATATTGCCATTGGTATTATTGGAGCCACCGTTATGCCGCATAATTTATACCTGCATTCGGCCCTGGTACAAACCAGGAAGATTGAACGTACAGAACAAGGTATTAAAAAGGCCCTGAAGTTTAATTTTATGGACAGTGCCATTGCACTGAACCTTGCCTTCCTGGTAAATGCAGGCATATTGATACTGGCCGCTACCGTTTTTCATAAAGCCGGCCGTACCGATGTGGTAGAGATACAACAGGCTTATGAATTATTACCCGCTGCACTGGGTAGTAAGCTGGCTGCCTCCCTGTTTGCCATTGCTTTAATAGCAGCCGGGCAAAGCAGTACCATCACCGGCACCATTGCCGGGCAAATTGTAATGGAAGGGTATTTACACCTGCGTATCAATCCCTTGTTAAGACGGCTCATTACCCGCTTGATTGCTATTATACCTGCCGTTATTGTTATACTGGTATATGGTGAAAAGAATGTAGATTCTCTTTTGATCTTTAGCCAGGTACTATTAAGCCTGCAGCTGGGTTTTGCCATTATACCCCTTATTTATTTTGTGAGTAATAAACAAACCATGGGGCAGTTTGCCATTAAACCGTTTATTCAGTTTCTGGCATGGCTGATCACCGCCATACTGATCTTTTTAAATGCAAGCATGGTCATTAACCAGCTGTCAGATTATTTTACAGAAAGTAATTCATGGCTGGCTAAAACGGTTATCCTGATAATAGCAACGGGACTTAGCACTTTACTGTTGTACATTATTCTTTATCCTTTCCTGTTTGCCGGAAAGAGAGGTGGTTTAAAACAGTAATGCAGCAAACAAAATACCCCGGCTGAAATAACCGGGGTATAGTTGAACATATACATTCTTTTATTTTAAATGCGACCGTAACATCCAGGCTGTTTTTTCATGTTTTTCCATCAGCCCGGTAATAAAGTCACCGGTGCCCGCATCTTTATGAGCATCGTTAAATTCTTCAATATTACCCCGTATGAACATGATAATGCTTTCATGATCGGATAACAGCTCCTTATAATAACCGGCACTGGTATTCTCGCCTTCATATTGTTCGGATAAATGAGTAAGCTTGAGCATATCTTTCAGGTTGCCGGAAACATAATGTCCCAGTTGACGGATACGTTCCGCCACCACATCAATAATTTTTGCCGATTCATTGTACAGGTCTTCCAGGTACACATGCACGGAATGGAAATCGGGCCCCTCTACGTTCCAGTGGGCATTCAGGGTTTTGGTGTATAACACAAATTCATCGGCCAGTAAAATAGCCAGCTGATCAGAAACGATCTTCCTGTTATTAGCAGAAATGCCTATTGCTGTTTTCATAATTTATATTTTTAAATAATGGTTTGATAAAATTACGCTGAAACCCATACAAATCACGCACCAAACAATACATCCCTCATATTAAATTATAGTTTAGGACATAAAAGGGGCAATTGACTGCATTAAGGTAAGCCAATAAAATTTATAACCTTCCTGTAGTTTTTAGTAAATTTGACAGCATCTACGAAGACCTTAGTAAATGATTTGTTAAACTAGTCAAGCGGTTAACAAAACCAACTGACAGTTTGTTACTTTGTAGAGTAAAGGCACCAAATTTGAAATGTGTACCTGGATTCAAATAAAAAAGATTAAAAAGCTATAAGTATGAAATGGAAACAACTTTTTTTAGTAGTCGCTGTCAGCGCCTTTTCGGCAGTTGGTAGCGTGTGGGTGTATGGCAAACTGAACAGGTCTAATAACAGTTCTTTCAGTTTAGAGAATGGCACCAAACTTCCTGTAAACTATGCGCATTATGTAGAGAACGGGGGCAATGGCGAGGCTTTAACGGATTTTACCAAGGCAGCAGCAGCAGCCGTACCGGCCGTAGTGCATATTAAAACAAAGATCCCTGCCAAAAAAATAAGCAATAACCTGCCTAACTCCCGTGGTGGTGGTGAGTTTGACGATTTTTTTGACCAGTTCTTCAATTATGGTCCGCAGATCCAACCCGAACAAAGAGCTTCCGGTAGTGGCGTTATCATTAGTGAGGATGGATATATTGTTACCAATAACCACGTGATCTCTGACGGACGTGATGGTGTTGCGGATGAAATTACCGTAACCCTGAACGAGAACAAAAAAACCTATAAAGCAAAACTGATCGGACGTGATGCCAGTTCGGACCTTGCCGTATTGAAAATTGACGGCAATGGTTTTCCTTATATGTTATATGGCAATTCGGACGATACCAAGCTGGGCCAGTGGGTGTTAGCAGTGGGTTATCCGTTAACACTGGAAGCTACGGTTACTGCCGGTATCATCAGTGCTAAGGGACGTACCATTGGTATCAACAGCCGCCAGAGCAATTCGCCTGTAGAATATTTTATTCAAACCGATGCGGCCGTAAACCAGGGTAACAGCGGTGGTGCTTTAATCAACACCGACGGTAAGTTAATTGGTATCAACTCGGCCATACTGGCGCCTAATGGTACTTATGCCGGTTACTCCTTTGCCATACCAGTGAACATTACTAAAAAAATTGTGAACGATTTAATTGAGTTTGGCGATGTTAAGCGTGGTTATTTAGGTATCAGCTACCCCACATCCGATAACGAAGGTTATATTAAAAGAGCCGGTGTAAAAGAAGGTGGCGGTGTGTTTGTACAGGCCGTACCTACTGACGGTGCTGCTTATAAAGCCGGTATCAAACGTGGTGACGTAATTACTAAAGTGAATGGTAACCGCGTAGCTTCCGGACTGGAAATGAGCGGCCAGATCGCCAGTTACAAACCCGGTGATAAAGTAAAGATCAGCTATGTACGTGATGGACAGGAAAAATCTGTCGATGTTACTTTAGGTGGCAATGTAAGCAAGGTTGAAATAGTGGCTTCAGATATATTAACAGAACGCCTGGGTGGTGAATTTGAGAATGTTGATTCCAAAATTGCTACCAAATATGACCTGAACGGCGGAGTGGTAGTTAAAAAAGTGGATAAAGGCGGCCTGCTTGACCGTAGCAGGATCTCTGATGGTTTTGTGATCACTTCCATCAACCGCTACACTATTAAAAATATGGATGTACTGGCTAATTACGTTGCACAGGCTTCGGGCAATACCATCCAGTTAGAAGGTTTTTATCCCGGTTCCGGCGGCACCTACCGTTACCCTGTTAACTTAGGTGAAGAAACAGAATATTAATACAAGCCGCAGGCTTAAACATAAAAAGAGGGGAACGATGTTCCCCTCTTTTTTTATGTATCTTAACACTACTTAAAACGTTAAACTATTTGAACGTTGAACTCTTGAACCTCTTAAAAAACCTGGTTCCGTAAGAGGTCCTCAAACACATCCCTCTTTCTTACCAGTTTAGCTTCACCATCTTTTACCAATACTTCGGCAGGTTTATACCTTGAATTGAAATTGCTGGACATTTCAAAACCATAAGCGCCGGCATTATAAAAAACCAGCAGGTCGCCTTCGCTGATAACAGGTAATTCCCTGTCATTGGCAAACGTATCGGTTTCGCAGATATTACCGGTGATGGTATAGGTTTTTACAGGGCCATCGGGGTTGCTCAGGTTGGCGATACGGTGGTAGGAGTCGTAAAACATGGGACGGATCAAATGATTAAAGCCGCTGTTCACACCGGCAAAAGTAACTGACGGGGTTTCTTTGATCACGTTTACCTCTGTAATAAAATACCCGCATTCGCTTACCATATATTTGCCCGGCTCAAACCATATCTGCAGGTTTTTAGCCTGTGGATGGCTGTCGAAAGCTTCTTTCACTGCCTTTGCCAGCGCATTCATATCCGTTGCCCCATCTGTATCGCTGTAAGGCACTTTAAAACCACCACCCAGGTCAATTGATTTTAATTCAGGAAAATGAGGAATAATATCAAACAATACCTCTATTCCTTTTACAAACACTTCCACATCCTTTAACTCGCTGCCGGTATGTATATGCAGGTTACTCACCAATATATTGTGGGCCTGTACAATGGCTTTTATTTCCTCCAGCTGGTTGACCGGGATGCCGAATTTACTTTTTTCATGGCCGGTAGATATCTTCAGGTTACCGCCTGCCATGATATTAGGGCGCAGGCGCAGACCAACCGGATAAGAATGACCATACCGTTTACCAAATTTTTCCAGGTTGGACAGGCTGTCAATATTAACCGTTATACCTAAACTCACCGCTTCTTCAATTTCATCAAAAGCAATACCGTTAGAAGTGTATAATACCCGGTTAGCCGGGAAGCCTGCGTGCAGGGCCAGCTTTACTTCATTAATGGAGCTGCAGTCCACATTGGCTCCTATTTCGCATACATACTTCAGTACACTGATATTGGTCAATGCCTTACAGGCATAAAAAAACAATACATTGGAATCTTTAAAAGCAGTGGTCAGTTTTTCGTACTGCTCTTTGATCCGTTCTGCATGATACACATACACAGGCGTACCAAACTGCCGGGCTATTTCCGTTAATTGCTGAGGGGATAAAACTTGTGCCATAATGATATTGCCGGCAAAGGTAATTGCAATTACAATAAAGGAGTCAATAACCGGCAGACAGAATCGGTAAACTTATGCAATCGTGGCCGGTTTGCCCATGCTTCCGCATCTATCAGGCGGCTATGGCTAATGTCATCGGCAAAATGCTGCATCATTTGCCTGCAGAGGGCTTTATCCTGGATAATGGCGGCTATTTCAAAGTTGATATAAAAGCTGCGGATATCCATATTTACGGTACCAATAAAAGCGATCTCCCCGTCCACTACCATCGTTTTGGCATGTACAAAGCCTTTTTCATACAGGTATACTTTTACACCACGGGCAATAAGCGGCGATATATAGGAAAAAGAAGAGTGCTGTACAATAAAACTGTCCGATTTACCGGGTATGATCAGCTCTACTTCCACCCCTGCGGCCACGGCCATTTGTAAAGCGGTTAATACCTGGTCCGAAGGAATAAAGTAAGGATTGACGATCCGGATACTTTTTTTCGCCTGGTGAATAGCGCTTAACAACACTTCCATATTATACGGGTAAGCAGAGTCGGGACCACTGGCAGCAATACTGATATTGCCTTCACCCGGTTCATCTTCGCGGTCAGGGAAATACACCGGCTCCAGTTCATACTGCTGTTTACTCACAAAACCCAGGCATAAAAAAAACTGGAACTGGAGTGCTTTTACGGCTGAGCCCTCTATCATTACATGTGTATCCCGCCAGTACAAGGAGTGTTTTTGGTTATTCAGGTAACGGTCATCCATGTTAATGCCCCCTACAAAACCAACCAGTCCGTCAATTACTACGATCTTCCGGTGATCGCGGTAGTTGGCCTGTGACAGGGAAGCAAAATGTACCGGCATAAACCTGTACACTTCTACCCCTCCCATGCGTAAACGTTTGGGAATATCTTTAATGCGGTTACTGCCACTGTCATCAATGATCAGGCGTACTTTCACCCCTGCCGCTGCCTTGCGTAATAATATTTCGGTTATACGTTCACCTACATCATCACGGGAAAAAATATAGTATTCAATATGTATATGGTGTTTTGCTTTTTCCAGTGCTTCAAACAATGCAGGAAATTTTTCTTCACCATTGGTCAGTAAGGTTACTTTATTACCGGTATGTACAAAGGATTGCCGCTGCTGGTATAATAAACGAAAGGGCTGTACCAGGTCGCCTATCTGCTGCTCCATCTTAAGCAATTGGGTTCCGGACGCCTCAAAATAGTTATTGAAATAGGCACCCGATAGTTCAAGGTCCTTAAAGGCCTTTCGTGAAAATATTTTTTTCTTGCGCATGTCACGGCCAAAGAAAAAATATACCACCAGGCCGATACCCGGTAAAAATAAAAGTATCAGGATATAAGCAAGTGACTTGGCGGGGTTACGGTTTTCCAGCAGTATGGTGGCAATAACACCTATATACACCAGGGCCAGGGGTATAAAATAATATGTTTTAATAAAGGCCCAGACTGCTTCCATAGTTCATGGTGTTAATAATGCAAAGCTACAGGTATAGCCATAAAAAAATGCATACACTCCTACAAGGTAACAGTGTATGCATTATATATTGATTTTTTAAAAAACTACCGGCTGCTGTTATATAGAACGGTAATTATTCTGTCTCTTCGTTATCCTCTTCTTCTTTTTCTACCAGTTCGCCATTCTCACTTACCGATAACATTACTTCCTCCTCTTCAATCTCTGCTACGTCGGTCATGGTATCGCCATCGGCTTCCGTTTCGTACTGGGCACCACCCATCGCGTCTTTTATCACGGTAGGTTCAATTACCTGGTCGGCCAATACCTCTTTAATTTTTGGTAACTCGTCAGCGGAGTTAATACCAAAATAATCCATAAAGTTTTTAGAAGTGGCATATACCAATGGGTGACCCGGTAATGCTTCATTACGGCCGGTAATCACGATCAGTTCTTTTTCCAGTAATTTCTGTACGGCATAATCCGAACTTACACCCCGGATAGCTTCAATCTCGCCCTTGGTTACCGGCTGTTTATAGGCAATGATGGATAATGTTTCCAATGCAGCTGCCGACAGGCGCTTCAGGAATTTATCACCATTTAACTGGGCAATGGTTTTATGATAATCTTTCTTGGTTAAAAACTGCCAGCCACCGCCGCTTTGCCTTACCTCGAAAGGATAAAACTCCGACGCATATTTTTCCCTGATACCTTCCAGGGCCGATTCTACCTGGTCCAGGACGATCTTATCTTCCATAAAACCAAAGGCGTTATTAATATGCTCGGTAACTTCTAAAGAGGTCAGCGCTTTATCGCTGGCAAAAATCAAAGATTCAATATGTGGGATCAGGTCGTTTATTTCCATCTGTTTTCCTCAACGGATATTTTGTATGTTTTTACACATACGATGATTGTAAAAAAAGTACTTACTAATAAGTACCGAAAATACAATGCCAATGCCGAGGGGTAAAACACAATTATCAACAAAACGGCGATCCTGATGTGAGTAAAAAAAGACTGCCACGCTTACAATAGCGTGGCAGTACCTAAATGTTTATATTTTGCTAAAATTATCCTTCTAAAGCGGCTGCACCACTTACGATCTCGGTAAGTTCGGTGGTAATAGCAGCCTGGCGTGCACGGTTGTACGAAATTTTCAGGTCACGCAGCATAGAATTCGCATTCTCACTTGCCTTATCCATGGCCGTCATACGGGCGCCATGCTCCGATGCAAATGAATCAAGCGTAGCTTTAAATAACTGGGTATTTAAAATTTTAGGCATCAGCTCAGCTATCAGCTCCTCGCGGGAAGGATCAAAGATAAAGTCAGCTTTCTTTACACCCTCTTTCTTTTCTGCCTTGGGAATAGGTAAAAAACGTTCTACTTCAAATTTCTGGGTAGCGGCGTTTTTAAACTGGCTGTATACAATTTCAATCACATCAAACTCCTTGTCAGCAAAAGCTTTCATGGCCGCCTGGGAGATCTTTTGTACATGCTCAAAAGTCAGGTCCAGGAAAATATCCTTAAAAGTATCGGTTGCCTTATAGTTGTTCTTAATAAAATGCTCGTAACCTTTTTTACCCAAACTCCAGATGGTTACATTGCCTTTTTTATACTGCTCAGGGTATTTTTCGGCAATAGTGGCTTTGGTTAATTTAATAACGTTGGCATTAAAAGCACCCGCCAGGCCACGGTCACTGGTCAATGATATTACCAGCACTTTCTCCACTATTCTTTCTTCAGCCAGTGCCATACCCACTTCACCTTCGCTGTTGCTTACAATATTGCTCAGCATTTCCTGCAGCTTATTGGCATAAGGACGCATTTGCACAATGGCATCCTGTGCACGGCGTAATTTTGCCGCACTCACCATTTTCATTGCTTTGGTGATCTGTTGTGTACTTTGTACCGATTTAATCCTGTTACGTACTTCTTTTAATTGACCGGCCATGGTATATTATAGTTATAGGTGGTAAGTAATAAGTAGTAAGTTTAGTTCCTGCTTATCTCACTAACCTGTATTTATTTAAAGAACAGTTAGTTAATCGTTATCCGTTAAAAGTTAACCGGTAAAGTATCAAACTATTAACCATTAACTGTGAACTATTAACTAATTCCCAATTTGGCCGCAAAAGTACAGCATCGTCGTCATATTTCCTTTAGCTGACCATAAAATGATATAATTGTGGAAAACAGGTTATAAACCCCTGTTCCGGATGGATTTATGTCCGGTCCTACCCCTGGCAACAAATATTAAAACCGGTACACCAGTCCTGCGCCGCCGGGAGCAATGGCTAAATCAATATTTTCCAGCTGTTTAAACAATATTTTGCCCTGCCGGTGGCGGATGGTATACATTAAACCGTCAAAAATCATTAAAAAACCGCCCTGCAATACCAGGCTTTTGCCATAACCGCGGAACTGGAAGTATTTTTTCTCACCGGGGTGCTTTTTTCCCAGTTCGGCCCAGTACAGGCCGCCCAGGATATAGGCCGCATCCAGACCGGCATTGAGTAAAAACGTTTTTTCCTCGCTGTTTTGTTGTTTTACTGCCTGGCTGAAGGATTGCGGGCTTTTCATACGTTTACGGCTGCCCCAGTAACCGGCCTGGGCTATGGCCAGGTTCACGATATTAAAATAGGCATTCATCTGGTGCATATATTTATCGCTGCCGCCGGTTTGCCCGGCCGCAATAAAGCCCGTACCAATATTGGCCACGGCCCAGCCACTTAATACCAGCATACCGGTCTGGGTGGTTTTGTGAGCCTTTTCCGAAAACTTATCCAGCTTAAAAGATTGGGAATAAGTGGTAACAGTTAGCACCATTAAAGCGCCCAGTACAATATATTTAACCATAGAAGCTATTGATTGTACTGTAAGCTACGCTAATCCATTAAAAAAAATGCCTTTCTGGCACTAAACACCTTATTAAACCTGCCGCCCTCGGCAGTGCCGTGCTCAATTTCAGTCTCCTCCTCCTTAAACAGGTCAAGGTATACCGGTCCGGGTGCCAGTTTACCCAGGTCGGTTTTGGTGATCACCAGTTCACCGTTCTTTACCGTATCCACCCGGTTTACACCGCTGTTGGTAAACACTGTATCGGTCAATAAAATGGTCACATAATCTGTTTGCTGCAGGCCATCCAGGTTAATCACCAGGTCTTCCCTTTTGATGGTATCGGGTAAATTATATTTTATGCTAAAGGGTGAGAAGGTAAATTTCTCCGTGTAGGTATTGTTATCATGATCCGTAAAAACAATGGTATGTTCACCCGTAAAAGCTTCCCTGGGTTTCATTATCTCGTAGTACACACCATTCATTTTACTGCTGTCGGCCGTTAATAATACGCCATCCAGGGTCACCTGGCTGGGTGCTGTTAACAATAAAGTAGTACCGTTAGGCCCGGCAAAACGATACTGCAGGCGCAGGATTACATTCTCCGTCTCCTCTTCCCCGGTCAGGTAATAATCAAAGTAAATGGCAGACTGTTTCACATCGGCCCCATTACCTATTTCAGCATTATTACACGCCATTAAAAAAAACATTGCTGTTGCTATCGTTCCCGTCCGTTTTATCCACTGTTTCCACATCATATGCTTGCTTCCTTTGGTGTTAATACGCGAAATGAAAGTTTGTAAGTTAATAAAAAGTAAAATAATGGATTTTGTTAATAGTTAACCGTTCATAGTTAATCGTAGGGAAGTTCAAAAGGTTCAAGGGTTCAAGGGTTCAAGGTTCAGGGTGAACAGGCAGTTAGTAATGACTTCCCCGGGTCATGGATGACTAATTGTTAATTGCCCATTATTAATTGTCAACTGTCATTTGTCCATTGTCCATTATTTTCCGGCTTTGCCGGTTTTCTTTCCCTTCACATAAAAATCAGCTGTCTCGCTGCACTTTATTATCTTTGCGAGCCTGTCAAACTGGCTTATTTTGTTTTTAAGCATTGTTTTTGACAAAGCTAATTGTTAGTATAAAATAATCTCATTAAGCAAATACACACAAAGACGTAATCATGTTTGGTTTTATATCTAAATTATTTGGTGGCAGCAAGTCGGAAAAGGACGTAAAGAAGATTGCCCCCATTGTGGAGAAAATTAATGCACATTTTGCTGCTTACCAGTCCATCAGCAATGATGAATTAAGAGGAAAAACGCAGGAGTTCAGGGCCCAGATCGCTGCCTATTTAAAAGACATTGATGCCGAAATAGCCGCTAAGAATGAAGCTGCCCAGCAGTTGCCCTTTAATGACCTGTTAGGTAAAGATGAGATATACCAGCAGGTAGATAAACTGAAAAAAGAGCGGAATAAAAAAATTGAAGAGATTTTAGAAGAAATACAGCCGGAAGCTTTTGCCGTGGTAAAAGAAACCGCCCGCCGCTTTAAAGAAAACACCGAACTGGTAGCAACGGCTACCGACCTGGACAGGGACCTGAGCGTAAAAAAATCTTATATAAAAATCAATGGCGACCAATCGGTATTTAATAATACCTGGTCAGCGGCCGGTGTTGATGTTACCTGGAATATGGTACACTACGATGTACAGCTGATCGGTGGCGCCGTTTTACACTCCGGTAAAATTGCCGAAATGGCTACCGGTGAAGGTAAAACCCTGGTAAGTACCCTGCCTGCCTATTTAAATGCACTGGCCGGCGAAGGCGTACATATTGTTACTGTGAATGATTACCTGGCCCGTCGTGACCAGGAGTGGAACGGTACCATATTTGAGTGGTTGGGTTTGAAGGTGGATTGTATTGATAAACACCAGCCAAACAGTGAACAGAGAAGACAGGCTTATTTAGCAGATATTACCTACGGTACCAATAACGAATTTGGTTTTGACTACCTGCGTGATAACATGGTACATTCAGCTGACGAGATGGTACAACGCGGACACCATTTTGCGATGGTGGATGAGGTTGACTCCGTTTTAATTGACGATGCCCGTACACCTTTAATTATATCAGGCCCGGTTGCCAAAGGCGATGACCAGCAGTTCCATATTTTTAAAGGCCGTGTACACCAGTTGTTCCAGGAGCAGGAAAAAATTGTTCGCCAGAACCTGAACGAGGCCAAGAAATTATTTGAAAAAGGTGAGGATGACCCTAAAACCGGTGGCCTGGCCTTATTCCGTGCCTATCGCGGTTTACCCAAATACGGCCCGGTAATTAAGTTTTTAAGCGAGCCCGGCGTTAAAGTAAAAATGCAAAAAGCCGAGAACTATTACCTGCAGGATCAGCAGCGTAATATGCATATTGTAGACTCGGAATTACTGTTCCATATTGAAGAGAAAAACAATTCGGTTGACCTGACAGAGAAAGGCCTGAACATGATCACCCGTGGCGCCGAAGATCCTGAATTCTTTATTTTACCTGATATTGGTGTAAAACTGGCCCAGGTAGAAAAAAGTGATGCCAGCGCTGAAGAAAAACAACAACTGAAAGAACAGTTAAGGAACGAATACACGCAAAAGGCCGACCGTATACATACCGTACAGCAATTATTAAAAGCCTATACCCTGTTTGAAAAGGACGTGGAGTACGTGGTAATTGATGGTGCTATTAAAATTGTAGACGAACAAACCGGCCGTATTATGGACGGCCGCCGTTACAGCGACGGTTTACACCAGGCATTAGAGGCTAAAGAGAATGTAAAAATTGAGGCCGCTACCCAAACCTACGCCACCATTACCCTGCAGAACTATTTCCGTATGTACCATAAATTATGTGGTATGACCGGCACTGCCGAAACGGAAGCAGCAGAGCTTTGGAGCATTTATAAACTGGATGTGGTAAATATACCCACCAATATCCCTATTACCCGTAAGGATATGCAGGACATGGTATATAAAACCAAACGTGAAAAATATAAAGCGGTAATTGACGAAGTAGAGAATTTACGGAATGCAGGCCGCCCTGTACTGGTAGGTACCACTTCGGTGGAGATCAGTGAGCTGTTAAGCCGTATGCTGCAGCAGAAAAAAATTCCGCATAGCGTACTGAACGCCAAGCAACATGCCAAGGAAGCCGAGGTTGTAGCCGGAGCCGGTTTGGCTGGTGCGGTAACCATTGCCACCAATATGGCTGGCCGTGGTACCGACATTAAGCTCGGACCTGGTGTGAAAGAAGCCGGTGGATTGGCCATTATAGGTACCGAACGTCATGAAAGCCGCCGTGTAGACAGGCAGTTACGTGGTCGTGCCGGCCGCCAGGGCGATCCGGGCAGCTCCTTATTCTATGTATCACTGGAAGATGACCTGATGCGTATGTTTGGCAGTGAACGTATTGCCAGCATGATGGACCGCTTTGGTTATAAAGAGGGTGATGTGATACAACACAGCATGATCAGTAACAGTATTCAGCGTGCACAAAAGAAAGTAGAGGAAAATAACTTTGGTATCCGTAAGCGTTTGCTGGAGTACGATGATGTAATGAACAAACAGCGTAATACCATTTACGCCAAACGCCAGCACGCCTTATTTGGCGAGCGCCTGGCCCTGGATATTGATAATGCCTTTTCGGTGGTTGCTGAAAACCTGGTAGCCGGTTTCCGTGCCACAGAAGATTATGAAGGTTTTAAACTGAACTGCCTGGTAACTTTTGGTATAGATACCAGGGTAACAGAAGAAGCCTTTAAAAAAGGTGATCTGAATACCGTAATAGACCAGTTGTATGCCGAGGCTACCGAAGCTTATGCCCAACATAAGGACGCATTGAAAAAGAATGCCATCCCGGTATTTAAAAACATCCGCCAGTCGCAACCTGCTCATATTGAAAATGTAGTGGTTCCCTTTACCGATGGCAGCAAAGGCCTGAACGTAGTAGCGCCGCTGGATAAAACCATTGCTACCGAAGGAGAGGAACTGGTAACCTCCCTGGAAAAGACCATTTCACTGGCAATTATTGATGATGCCTGGAAGGAGCACCTGCGCGCCATGGACGACCTGAAACAAAGTGTACAAACCGCTTACCTGGAGCAAAAAGATCCGTTGGTAATATATAAGGTAGAAGCTTTCCAGCAGTTTAAGGATATGGACGCTGAAGTGAACAAGAACATTGTCAGCTTCCTGAACGCCGCACAAATACCTGTAGAACAGGGCCAGGCCCCGCTACAGGAGGCCAAAGTGGAAAAAACCGATTACAGTAAAATGAAGGCCAATAAAGAGGAAATTGATGCGGCCGGTGATGATTATGCAGCCAATGCCAGTGACCGTTTTGACCCCAATACTGATGGCGGAGCGCCTTTAACCAAACAGGAGCCCATTAAAGCGGCGCCAAAAATCGGCCGTAACGAGCCTTGCCCATGCGGTAGCGGTAAAAAATACAAAAACTGCCACGGCCGCGAAGAGTAACTGAAACTTTTATTGATTATATATAGCTCCTGTAAACAGGAGCTATTTTTTTAGCCCTACATACACCTTACACCTTATACCCTACACCCTCCCCTTTTCTACCACCTCCCCGTTCACCCATCCCGCCCACTTCTCAGTAAAAACACTTATTTACTATGAAAACACGGCTTTTTACGTAAAATGGTAAAATCCCCTATTCCTCCGGGTATCGTAATAATCCCCAAACGCCCCTTGTTTTCGTAAAATTACCCTCTTTAAATGGTGTAGTATGGGTTTGAGAATCTCCTGATTTACTCAAAAAACATAGACATATGTCAATAAAAAATGATTTTGAAAAAAATATTAGTTTTTTATTATTTATTAATTAATTAAAAATCAATACTTTATAATAATAGTAAAAAACACAACTATTATCGCAAGTAGTTTTACTATTTGATTACAGTAAAATACGCAATACTTTTGTGTTGTATTACGAAGGAAAACACTAAAAAAACCTAGTAATCCTCATAATACAAATCCGTTTTTTTACCCTATAATTAAGTGATATGAACCCTATTTCTACCCGTATTTTTTTCACACTCGTTAGTGTATTTACCTTAAACCTTTTTATTGCCAACAGCCAGGTTACTTATAATGTAAACGGCAACAGCAATACTTCATATCACCTGAATCCAAATGACAGCTTAATCATCAATGCAGGTACTTATACCGGTAATATTACCAGCTGGAACGCAGGTTCAGTTATCGTAGTAAAAAGCGGTGCTACTTTCAGCCCTAACAGCTATGGCAACCATGTATCTAAAATAGTGGTAAACGGTACAGCTACCATTAAAAACCTGAGCGCTTTAAACGGCTTCAGCCTGGAGAACTATGGTAATACTACTTTTGACGGTAATTGGCAGCAATTAACCGGCAACAGCAAAATAAACAATTACTTCGGTGCCGTGTTAAACTTTACCGGTAATATGTCCTTAAACAACGCTGCTAATGAGATCGTTAACCAGGGTGATATTAATGTAACCGCTAACCTTAATTTTAACAGCGGCAGCAAGATCAATAACAGGAAATCAGTAACAGCCGGTGGTGATATTGCTTTCAATAACGGTGCTTCTATCACCAACATCGGTAAATTCCAGGCCAAAACACTGACCTTCAACAGCGGCAGTACGGTTACTAATAATTGCCGTATGATCGCTACCGGCGAAATTGTTTTAAACGAAAGCACGGTTACCAATACCGGTCTTATCTGGTCATCAAACGCCAGCAACAACTCTAAAATAACCATCAATGCTAATGGTAACCTGAACCTGTCTGGTAACGGTACTATTAAAAGTGTAACTTTTGTAAACAGCGGTGTTATCACAGGTTCAGGTAATATGTACTTTACCGGTGCTACTACTGCTAACGGTACAGTTGGTTCTGCAACAGGTTCGGGCAATATGATCAATGTATTTGATGCTACAAGAACTAACAGCAGCCGCATATTTGATACACAGGGTGCAGGTGTAAATACCAATACGGTTCAGTTTTCTAATGTTCCGGCTCCTGATACCGTTAACACCTTAGCTACCTGTGCTCCTGAAGAAGCTCCTTTACCTTTACCGGTTAAATGGGAATCGTTCAATGTTAACTTAAGCAACAATGTTCCTGTGTTAGACTGGAAAGCTTCATTTGACTACGAAACAAGCTTTGAAATTCAGCGCAGCTACGACGGTATTACTTTCAACACTATTGCGGTTGTATTATCAATTGACAATATCAGAAGCTACCAGTATAAAGACAACCAGGTAAACGCCAACAGCAAAATTGTTTACTACAGGATTAACGGTAAAGAAATCACCGGTGAGTCTAAATTATCTGACACCAGGACTGTACGTTTCAGCAACACTAAAAATGTAAGTCTGCAGGTTGTACCTAACCCTTTTGTAAATCAATTACAGGTTCAATACCAGGCTACTGAAAAAGAAACCATCACTATCCGTGTGATCAACACAAGCGGCCAGGCCCTGGTAACTAAAAATGTAGGTGTGAGCAATGGCTTCAACAGCATCGCGGTAACTGAAGCAGGCAGCTTTGTAAAAGGTGTTTACTTCTTACAGGTGATCAGCAACAATAAAATCATCGCAACAGAAAAAGTTGTGAAACAATAAATCATTCAACAGTGGACGGTTGACACACTAAGCCCCTGCAAAGGGGCTTTTTTATGTCCTTTATTTTATTACATACCCGCTGATAATATAAAACTACGTTCTATAGGTAAAAAGGCAGGAAGACCTATCCTGAAGTGGCAAATAAGGCTAAACAGACCAACATTAAACGCTACCGCTGATAATAGTATATTATAAGCAGGCGAATAACCCTGATAACAAAATACAGCCTAGTAACCTGTAGTTGTATACCCATACCCGGAAAAAGGGTCCGCGATCTTAAATCAGTTATCCCGTATTGACCGTTTAAATGTAGTGTATCGGCCCTCTGTAATAATTAAAGCATTACCAGTACAGGAAACAAGCGTGCTGAAGATTTATGGCCGGCTATATACCGCGTTTATTTTTTAAGGGGAAGTTCTATTGTAAAAATACTTCCTTTACCCAGGGTGCTTTCTACCTTTATCTCACCGTGGTGCGCTTCTATCATGGATTTTACATAACTAAGCCCCAGGCCAAAACCTTTTACATTGTGCAGGTTACCGGTATGTGCCCTGTAAAAGCGTTCAAACACACGTTTTACGGTCTCTTTGCTCATGCCTATACCATTATCTTCAAAACGTAACACGAGTTTTTTACCGGTATTCTGGCTCGATATTTTGATCTGGATAGGAACATTGGTCTTGGAGTATTTTACGGCATTGTCCACCAGGTTATTCACCAGGTTACTAAAATGCACTTCATCGGCTTCAATCAGGTCATTGGTGGCCTGCAGGTTTAATTCAGCCTTACCGTTTTTATCATCCAGCTGTAACGCAAAATTATCTAACACATCCTGTATAATATCGTGTACGTGCAGGGGACTTAAAGCCAGGTCAACCTCCTGTTTTTCCAGCTGCGAAGCTTTTAAAATGGTTTCCACCTGTTTATTCATCCGCAGGTTCTCTTCCTTGATGATGGTACGGAAATAATCAATCTTCTCAGCGTTCTGCAATACCTTTTCGTTTTTCAACGCATCCACCGCCAGCGATATGGTGGCCAGCGGCGTTTTAAACTCGTGGGTCATATTGTTGATAAAATCATTCTTGATCTCCCCTATTTTCTTTTGCTGCAACATGGTGCGCACGGTTACATAGAACGCGGCAATAATAATAAGGGTGAACACAATGGACATTATAATGGGCCAGCGCAGAGAACGTATCACCAGGGCCTTCCAGTCAATGACCGTTACAAATAGTATTTCATTGGAAGTAAGGCTTTCGGATGCCGAGCCGGGTTGCGATATAATGTAAGCGCCCAGTGGTGTATAGTTATTCAGGCTATCGCTGTACGATGCCACAAAGTTGTTGGAAGCCAGTAATATTTCATCCGGCAGATAGGCTTTTACATTCTGGTTGATGATGGCAAAATCAAACTGTAATTTTTTCAGCCCTTTGGCATTGAAGTTCCGGCGGATGATATCGTGCAGTTCTTTAACGGAAAGTTTTGAAGCAAGGGTTTGCGGTTTGATAAAACTGCGGCTAAAACCCTCCAGGAATTGATTGGTACCGCTGGATAAGGGAATAGGTACGTAAGAGGATTTGATCTGGTTCAGTTCCAGGCCGGCATTGATCTTAGCTTCATCCACCTGTTGCTTGATACGGTCCTCGCTTAGCTGGTTCATATTGCTTAACCACGAAAGCTGCAATATAATGATGCCGACAAGCGATAACGAAATAAGGATGATGATAATAGTGAATGTCTTTTTCACGAACCGGTATTTGCTTTAGATGGAAAGATAAAAGTTTTATGTTTATATCCGCTGCCGGAGGCTATAAAATATAGTTTGAACCAAATTACAAAATTAGAGCATTCATACAGGTTTTAAATGGTTTGACTATTGAAGTAAAGTTTTTTAACTTCCTTTTTTAAAAAACATGTTACTTTTAGACTATGAATGAACTGGAAAAAGGTACATTACTGATAGCTGAACCTTTTTTAAAGGACCCCAACTTCCAGCGGACAGTGGTATTGATGTGTGAGCATGATGAGGAGGGTACTTTTGGGTTTGTATTAAACAGGTTGTATAAAAAAACACTGGACGACCTGTTTCCTCCCCTCGAAGGCTTAGATCTTCCTATGTTTTATGGTGGCCCGGTGGAACAGAACAGTCTTCATTTTTTACACCTGTTGCCCGATGATATTCCCGGTGGTGTGGAAGTATTACCCGGTGTATTCTGGAGCGGCGATTACGAAGCCATGATCCGCACCTTACAGGCCGATCGAAAAAAATCAAAACAAATACGTTTCTTTTTGGGCTATTCGGGCTGGAGCAAGGGCCAGCTGGAAGAGGAGATGGAGGAAAAGACCTGGATCACCCTGCCTGCTACAAAGAAACTGATCTTTGACACCGGCCATGCCGTTATATGGCAGGAAGCTTTAAAGACCCTGGGCGGTGAATACCGGCAGATGGTGAATTACCCGGTTGATCCCCGTTCCAACTAACGGCCTTTTATTCACGCTACCTTCCCGCTTTTATAATTTATTTTAAGCTTGTACATTTGCCTGACATCTGTTTGATGTTATTACTCGTCCTTAACTTACCCTCTAGCCGATATTTAATAGTAAAACCATTTTTGAAACTGTAAAAATTACACATGAAACGTCTGTACCTCAGCTGCTTATTAAGTGCGTGCTTATTCTTTTCGTCCTGCGATACCTTAAAACAGATCGCATCGGTTATTATGCCTTCCGAATATGAAATGGCAACCGGCCTGAAAGATGCACTGACACAAGGTTTATTCAGCGGCTTTGACGCTTTTGCCAACCCCAATTCCGGCAACCCGCTGGTTAAGTTTGCCTTCCCCGGCGAAGCGGCCAAGATAGAGAAAACCTTAAACGACCTGGGCATGGGCAATTTACTGAACCAGGTAACCAGCAAGTTTACCAATGCCATGACCTCGGCCGTAGTAGCGGCCAAGCCCATTTTCCTGAATTCCGTAAAGAGTATGAATTTCCGCGATGTGATGAATATACTGGTAACCGATAATACCCGTGCCGCAACCGATTATTTTAAAACGGCCATGTCGGCCTCGCTGATGAGCGCTTTCCGGCCTATTGTAGACAGTACCGTGAACCTGAACGGCGCTAATCGCGAGTGGGCCAATGTTGCCAATATTTACAATAAAATACCTTTAATAGGTAAACCCATTGAAACCAGCTTAACCGATTTTGTATCGGCCAGGGCCATTGATGCCATGTTTTTATCAGTAGCCCAGGAAGAAGAAAAGATACGTACCAAATACGAATTCCGTAAAACCGATATGATGAAGAAAGCATTTGGTTATGCCGAGCAGGAACTGGCCCGCAGAAAACAAAGCCAGGGCGGCACAACCACTCCTACCGGAATAAGGTAGTACCTATAGTTATCTATTGCCCTCTAATACATTACAAAACCACAATAACAACAAGTGTTATTTATTCATTTAAAAATAAATCAATTGTATGGGAAAATTTGTAATTTCTAAACGCACCAACGGTGAGTTTCAGTTTAATCTTTTAGCAGGCAACGGACAGGTTATATTGTCAAGCGAAGGCTATTCGGCTAAAGCCGGTTGTGAGAACGGCATTGATTCTGTTCGCAAAAATGCGCAGGACGATAACAGATTCGACCGTAAAACATCGACCAATGGTAAGTTTTACTTTGCTTTAAAAGCCTCCAATGGCCAGATAATCGGCAGCAGCCAGATGTACGAAAGCGAATCGGGCCGCGACAATGGCATTGCTTCTGTAAAAGAAAATGCCCCTGCTTCACCGGTTGAAGACCAAACAGTATAACACGCAACATATCTCTCACAAAAAGGTTTCCCTGGCAGGAAACCTTTTTTTATGGCCATAAAAAAACTGCTGCCTTATACTAAGGCAGCAGTTCATATATACTTTTATTCTTTACCGCATTAAGCTTCGGTAGCGCCCTCAACCAGTACGGTTACTTTGTTGTTTAATACTTCAACAAAACCACCCTGGATCTGGAAGAAAGCAACATCGTTAAAGCTTTTATCTTTAATCACCTTCAGTTTACCTTCTTTTAAAGCACTGATCAGCGGGGCGTGTTTTTCCAAAACCTCAAACAAACCGCTTATACCGGGTAACTGTACCCCATACACTTCGCCGCTGTAAAGCTTTTTTTCAGGTGTTAATATTTCAAGATTCATTGTTAAGTATTCAGTATTTAGACTTTAGTATTTAGACTTTTACTCGTCATTTCCAAGTGACTTATAAAACGTCAGAACCATTTTATATATCTGCAACATTTCGTCGGTCAAATCATCTTTATTACTTGTTTCCAGGTAATTTAACCGAAACGCAATTTCCACTTGCGTTTGTAGCTCATTGATAGACCCCATTGCTATAGCTAAAAAATACCTGAACTGTTTGTTTGACCCTCTTCCTGCCCCCTCAGCTATATTACTTGGAACAGAAACTGCGCATCTTTGCATTTGCGACAGAAGGCCAAATTGCTCGTTTTTAGGTAAAATAGCAGATAGTTTATAAATGCTAACTACTAAATCCATAGAGCGTTGCCAGATCTTCAGCTCTTTATAATGGTGCATTCCCATAGTATTAGTTTAAATACCAGAATAAGCGTTTTTTTAAGATGATTAGCGATATGCAGTTGAACGGAGCGTCGCAAGGAACGATCAGTCGGTGTTACTGCTGCTTATCTAAAAATAACAACTTTTGTTCTAAATACTTTATACTAAATACTATATACTACCACCCTAATTATCCCTGTGCCTGTGCTAACAGTTTTTTACCTTTCTCAATAGCGTCGTCAATAGTACCTACTAAGTTAAAGGCAGCTTCAGGATATTCGTCCACTTCACCATCCATGATCATGTTAAAGCCACGGATCGTTTCTTCAATGGGAACCAGTACACCTTTTAAACCGGTGAACTGCTCGGCCACGTGGAAAGGCTGTGATAAGAAACGTTGTACTTTACGGGCACGGGCTACGGTCATTTTATCGTCGTCGCTTAACTCATCTAAACCAAGGATGGCGATAATGTCCTGTAACTCTTTATAACGCTGTAACATTAATTTTACACGGTTAGCACAGTTATAGTGTGCCTCACCAACTACTGCAGGCGTAAGGATACGTGAAGTAGAATCCAGCGGGTCAACCGCAGGGTAAATACCTAAGTCGGCAATTTTACGGCTTAATACGGTAGTCGCATCTAAGTGAGCGAAGGTAGTAGCAGGCGCAGGGTCGGTCAAGTCATCCGCAGGTACATATACCGCCTGTACAGAGGTAATAGAACCGTTACGGGTAGAGGTGATACGCTCCTGCATCAGACCCATTTCTGTAGCCAGTGTAGGTTGGTAACCCACCGCTGAAGGCATACGGCCTAATAAAGCCGACACCTCGGAACCAGCCTGGGTAAAACGGAAGATATTATCTACGAAGAAAAGGATATCGCGGCCTTTACCTTGTCCGTCACCGTCACGGTAGTATTCCGCAATGGTTAAACCGGAAAGGGCAACACGGGCACGGGCTCCCGGGGGTTCATTCATCTGTCCGAATACGAAAGTAGCTTTTGAGTCAGCCAGTTCTTTCATATCCACTTTGCTTAAGTCCCAGCCACCTTCTTCCATGCTGTGTTTGAAAGCCTCACCGTATTTCATAATACCGGCCTCAATCATCTCACGCATCAGGTCATTACCTTCACGGGTACGTTCACCCACACCGGCAAATACTGATAAACCTGAGTAGGCTTTCGCAATATTGTTAATTAATTCCTGGATCAATACGGTTTTACCTACACCCGCACCACCAAACAAACCAATTTTACCACCTTTTGCATATGGCTCAATCAGGTCAATTACTTTAATACCGGTAAACAGTACTTCAGTAGCAGTGCTCAGGTTTTCAAAAGCAGGGGGCTGTGCGTGAATAGGACGGCCACCTTCTTTACTTACAGCAGGCAATCCGTCAATAGGATCACCGGTAACATTAAACAAACGGCCTTTAATAGCCTCGCCGGTTGGCATGGCAATAGCTTTGCCGGTATCTACTACTGCGGTACCACGTACCAGGCCTTCAGTACCGTCCATAGCAATGGTACGTACACTGTCTTCACCTAAGTGCTGCTGTACTTCCAAAACCAGTTTATCACCATTTGCTTTGGTAATTTCCAAGGAGTTATAAATTTCCGGAAGAGCACCATCGAACTGAACGTCAATAACGGCGCCGATTACCTGTTTAATTTTACCTGTATTTGCCATATATATAAATAGGTATTTATTTTGGCGGCAAAGGTAAGGGTAGCGGCCTTAATAACGAAATAAGAAATCATATTTTACAATAACGTGGAAAAGAGGTGAATTTTTGCCAGGCCGAAAGCCAAAAGCGGAATGCTTAAAGCGGTATTATAATCATTAGCACATTACCTAATTAACTAATTTACAAAATATTAGGGGCTATCAACAGCAGTAACGCGGCTCAGCGGCAGTTACCTGCTGTTACGGGCTCCGCTATCGCTCCGGTGCTGCACTGCGTTGCGCACCAAGCCCTCCACATCAGGCAGCCCTTCAGCTTTATAACCCTGCTGAACAGGAAAGAAGGCCGAAATTTAAATTTTTATATCCCCGCCGGTAAGTTTTATATACCATTTACGCAGGGTTTCTGTTACCGGGGGCCAGCAAAATCCGAATACAAACCATATCCCCGACCATTGCCAGGGGTAGGCGTCTTTTAAAAAATAATAACAGATAACGGTGCCGGTAATACAGCAGAGTATTCCCGAGATAAAATACCGTTTCCATTTATTGGTAGTACTCAACCATTTCATACCAGGGTGTTTTGTAAGCAATATAACCAATTATAACCGGGTTTTTAGCTTTTTCACCTTCCCCCTTCTGCCAGGGCCATCCCTGCTTTTTAACTGTTTGCGGGTTCATACAACGTTAAAAGCTATTACCGCATCAATAAGTATAGATGTTATCAGTAAAAATCAAGGAAAGGGCCTGGATTGCCTGTATAGCAGCCAGGAAACTCAAAGCCGGGAATGCCGCCATTGTCATAGGCAATACCATCTACCTGTATGGCGTAACCAGGGCCGGCTTTTTAAGCAACCCTGCCTGGCTAAGGCACGAGTTAAAACATGTGGAACAATACCGCCGTTTAAGTATTCCCGTATTTATTATCGTATACCTGTATCAGTGCCTGCGCTTTGGTTATACCAACGCTCCCCTGGAGCTGGCCGCCCGTCAGGCAGAGGCAGATGAAGGGATCACAGGAAACTACCGGATAGCTTAACATCCTGTTTGGTAATACCCTAATACTATGTTAACAGTATCTTAAAGTGACCGTTTCCCCTATCTTTGCCCTCTTTCAATTAATTACTTTGCAAAAAAATTGTGCATGAACAAAGGTTTACTGGCGTTAAATGTTATCCTGCTGGCAGCTGTGGCGGTATTGTTTTATTTACACTTTAGTAGTAAAAAAACGGTTGTCACACAAAAGAAAGTGGCCAATAAAGACTCATTACTGGCAGCAAGACCATTTAGCGTAGCTTATTTTGAAATGGATTCCATACAGGAGAACACACAACTGGTAAAAGATGCCATGGCCGAAATGGCAAAGAAAGAAAATGCCATTAATGCGGAGCTGAACCGTTTGGGTAAAAACTACCAGGACCGTGTTTTATTTTACCAGAATAAATACCAGGGCAAACCCGATATTACCCAGCAGGAAGCCGAAGCCGCTCAAAAAGAGATACAGGGCCTGGAACAAAACATGACCAATCGTAAAAACGCTTTGGGACAGGAGTATGACGAGTTTGTGATACAAAAGAAAATGGCCCTGAAAAAAGCGATCGAGGAATATGTGAAAGAGTACAACGCCCAATACAACTATACCTACATTCTTTCCGATGACCCGGGTCTGTTTTACTTCCGCGATTCCAGCTTTAACGTTACAGCCGATATTATTAAAGGCCTGAACGAAAAATATAAAGCAAATAAGAAGTAGAGGGAGGGGTTGATGATTTAAGATTTTTGATTTAGGAATTGATAGCGATAATATTGCCCCGGGTACATGATGTATCCGGGGTTTGTTTTTTACTGCTTTGCTTATCACACAACAATTCAATCAGCGACAATCAGCGGTGCCCTTCTTCCGCGCCATCTGCGGGAAAAAACCACCGGCTTTTATATTACCCCAGGCACATGATATTATCCGGCGTTTATTTTTACTGCTTTATTTATCACACAACAACCATTCAGCGAAAATCAACGGAGCCCTTCTTCCGCGCCATCTGCGGGAAAAACACCCTGTCTTTATATTGCCCCCGATATATGATGTATCCTGAACTTGTTTTTTTCAGCTTTGTTTATTACACAACAAACAATCAGCGAAAATCTGCGGAGCCCTTCTTCCGCGTCATCTGCGGGAAAAAACCACGGCTTTTAAATTACCCCAGGCACATGATATTATCCGGGGTTTATTTTTACTGCTTTATTTATCACACAACAAACAATCAGCGAAAATCTGCGGTGCCCTTTTTCCGCGCCATCTGCGGGAAAAAACCACCGGTCTTTATAAAGCACTCATTCAAAGCTCATCATCATCATTCATCACTGCTCATTCTCCATCTATAATTCCTATCTCTCAAAAATACTCCTTATCTTGACGGCTAAACAAAAACTGCTATGGCCCAGGAACAAGGTTTAAAACCTACGATGAGCTTAATGGACGGCACTATGATCGTTGCCGGATCAATGATAGGCTCGGGAATATTTATTGTAAGCGCCGATATGGCCAGGAGCGTTGGCTCAGGCGGCTGGCTGATCCTGTTATGGGTGATCACCGGCTTAATGACCGTGTTTGCGGCAGTGAGCTACGGCGAGCTTTCCTCTATGTTTCCCAAAGCCGGGGGACAGTATGTTTTTTTAAAAGAAGCCTATAATCCCCTCACAGGCTTTTTATATGGCTGGAGTTTTTTCTCGGTAATCCAAACAGGTACCATTGCCGCCGTTGGTGTGGCTTTCAGTAAATTTGCCGGTTATTTTATCCCGGCACTTACCATGTCCGATGAAAATATTATTCTTGAACTGGGCAGCTGGTTCAAACTATATCCCGCCCAATTGGTATCCATTGCACTGGTCATATTTTTAACCTGGATAAACACCCGCGGTGTTAAAGAAGGTAAAACCATACAAAAAGTTTTTACACTCATTAAGCTGTTCTCTTTATTCGGTTTAATTGTATTTGGCTTTTTACTGGCTGCCAAGGGTAGTATATGGGAGGCTAACTGGGCATCCGGTTTCTCCTTTTCATCCACCAGTGCAGTAGTGGAAGATGGTAAACAGGTGGGCTGGTCCTTTTTCACTTCACCGGTTTCCACCATGGTAACCATTGGTATTATTGCATCAGCCATGGTAGGCTCGGTATTCAGCAGTGTTGCCTGGGAAAATGTAACCTTTATTGCCAGCGAAATAAAAAACCCTAAACGCAATGTAGGTCTTAGCCTGTTTTTAGGCACTTTGATCGTTACCATTATTTATATACTCACCAACCTCATGTACATGGCGGTATTACCGGTAACCCCGGCTATTGCCGAAGGCCCCATACCCTACCCTGCTGATGGTACTATTACCAACAGCATTGCCTTTGCCGCAGAAGACAGGGTTGGCACTGCTGCTTCCACCGCTATCTTTGGCAGTGCAGGCACGGTGGTTATCGCCATCACTATTATGATCTCCACTTTTGGTTGTAATAACGGTTTAATATTGACCGGCGCCCGCGTGTACTACACCATGGCCAAGGATAAACTGTTTTTACAGAAAGCAGCTATACTCAATAAAAACAATGTACCGGGCTGGGCCTTATGGGCACAATGTATCTGGGCCAGTATTTTATGTTTAAGTGGTAAATATGGTTTGTTGCTGGACTATGTGGTGTTCATCACTTTATTATTTTACATTTTAACCATTGTAGGTATTTTCAGGTTACGTCAGTCACGCCCCGATGCGGAAAGGCCTTACAAGGCTTTTGGCTATCCGTTTATACCCATTATTTATATTTTACTGGCAGGTACAATGGCTGTGGGGTTACTATATGCCAAACCAGAGACCTCCTTGGCAGGCCTGGCTATTGTAGCAATAGGTGTACCTGTATACTTTTTAAGCAGAAAAAAATCGCAGGAAGGCTAATGCCCGCCGGCGATAAATAAAAACAATTGCGCATGAATAAAATTGCCATAGCTATCCATGGCGGTGCAGGCACCATATTAAAAACCGACCTAACACCCGAATTAGAACAAACCTATACCAGCGGCCTGCAGGCGGCGCTGGATAGTGGTTATCATGCGTTACAAAAAGGGCAATCGGCTATCGAGGCGGTATTGGCAGCCGTAATAAGCCTGGAGGACAATCCCCTGTTCAATGCCGGCAAAGGATCGGTATTTACCAAACAGGGTAAACATGAAATGGACGCTGCTATTATGGATGGCAGTAATTTACAGGCAGGAGCCGTTGCCGCCATACAGCAAATAAAAAATCCCATACAGCTTGCGCTTGATGTAATGCGCCATACCGAACACGTAATGCTCAGCGGCCAGGGTGCACTGGACTTTGCCGCTACCCGTGGTTATACTTTGGAGCCGGATACCTATTTTTTTTCACAACAGCGGTACAACCAATGGCAGCAGGTACAACATACCGATACCACTGCCCTGGATCATAATATACCGGTAAAAGATAAAAAATTCGGTACCGTAGGCGCCGTTGCAGTAGACAGCCAGGGTAATGTAGCCGCGGCTACCAGCACCGGTGGTATGACCAATAAACAATTTGGCCGCATTGGTGACAGTCCCATTATAGGCTGTGGTACCTATGCCAATAACCATACCTGCGCTATCAGTTGTACCGGCCATGGCGAGTTATTTATACGTGCCGTTACAGCTTACGATGTCAGTTGCCTGATGGAATACAAAGGCCTGAGCTTACAGGAAGCCATGCATATAGTGGTACAGGATAAACTGGTAAAAATAGGCGGCGAAGGTGGCATGATTGGTGTGGATAGTAAAGGCAATACGGCGTTGCTGTTTAACAGCGAAGGCATGTACCGCGGCGTACGGGATAATACAGGTATCAATGAAGTGAATATTTATAAGTAAGCATCCTTTAATTTTTAGTTATGCAAAAAGAACATCAGTACCAACTTACCATTACCTGGACCGGCAATACCGGCAGCGGTACTTTTGACTACCGTTCCTACGAAAGGGCCCATACAATTAAAGCCGATAACAAGCCGGTTATACAGGCTTCCTCTGACACGGCTTTCCGTGGCGACAGTACCAAGTACAACCCGGAAGAATTATTGCTCGCTTCTATATCCGGTTGCCATATGTTATGGTTCTTACACCTCTGTGCACAGCATGAAATTGTGGTGATCGATTATACAGATAAGCCAACCGGCGTAATGGTTGAAAACCCTGATGGCAGCGGTCATTTTAAGGAAGTAGTATTACATCCCGTGGTAAAAGTAAGTGAGGCAGGAATGATTGATAAGACAGTGGCCCTCCATGAAAAAGCCCATCAGCTTTGTTTTATTGCCAACTCCCTCAACTTCCCGGTAAAACATGATCCGGCGTGTAGTGTTTAAGGTTTAAGGTTTAAGGTTTAAGGTTTAAGGTTTAAGGTTTAAGGTTTAAGGTTTAAGGTTTAAGGTTTAAGGTTTAAGGTTTATAAAAAAGAGAGAACCGCACAACAATGAATGCTGCACGGTTCTCTCTTTTTATTTTATAATGGTCACAGTAACTATTCACCATTAACTCTTAACTATGAACCATTAACTATTAACTAATAACTTTACTACTAATGATGCGCAAAGTCCAGGTCGTAATTACCCTTTATTCTCTCCATCGGCGGATTAAAGTAACCGTATTTTAAATGAGGGAATTCTTCTTTGATCAGCTCCTGCATTTGTTTAATGCCCATGCATTCACCCGTATCGCCTATATTTATTTTGCCCAGGTACCAGTCAGGGTCAATATTAAAATTACGCCACTGTATCATTTTTAAACCAGTGTCTTTGATCAGTTTTCTCAAAGCTTCATACTCCTCTACACTATCGGTCATACCCGGGAAAACAAAATAATTGATAGAGGTCCAGCCACCAAAACTGTTCACCACTTTCAGGCTTTCAATAATATCATCAAAATCGTAGTTATTGGGGCGGTAGTAAGGCATATACACTTCCCTGCGGGCGGAGTTGGTACTTACTCTTATAGAATCCAGGCCGGCCTCGCACAGTTTTCTTACGGCATCCGGTTTTGACCCGTTGGTATTGATATTGATGCTGCCCCTGGGTGTATGTTTTCTTATCTCAATAATAGCATCCCGCATGGTCTCCCACATTAACAGGGGCTCACCTTCGCAACCCTGTCCAAAACTTACAATCGGGTAAGGTGCGGATTGCAGGTGCGGAACAGTATACTCTACAATCTCTTCAGGAGTAGGCTTGAATTTTAACCTGTCCTGATTACTCACCACCTGTTCTTCATCGGGCTGTAAGGATATACAACCAACACAGTTGGCATTACAGGCTGGTGATACCGGTATCGGGCATTCCCATCTTTCTAAAAAATAATTCCGGGCAGCAGGACAATGGTAGGTCAAGGCACAGTTACCGGCCAAATGTTCTACCAAACGGTTATGCGGGTAGGCACTTACCAGTTTAGCAACCCCTTCCTGTATTTTCACCTGGTCATAACCATCACACTCCTGGCGTATATCCTGTTCAATACGGGTAGCGGGTACATAAAACTTATCATCCAGCCAACCTACTGCGGTATAACAAAACAAAGGAAGTATAGGTGCATCTTCTGCGGTTTCATACGCAGCTAAATAAAAACCGGTATGTGCCGGAGGTATAAAAGCCGCAACGGCCCAACCCTTTTCACATAAACGCATATCCCCTGTTTCCACATCAATGCCAATGCCCCTTCTTCCGGGTAATTCGTATAAGGAACCGCCTTCCGGTAATTCAATCCATTCATCTTCCGGAATGGGAATAGCATCCCAGCCGCTGCGGCCTACCACATACAGGGATGTGTCTTCAAAAATATTTCCCTTTCCGTCAGAATATAAAATGTATGGCGATTCCGATAAACTCATGCTGTATTACTTTAATGATACGGTATTATACCGCTGCCGAATTACCCGTTAAACGGGCATTACAAAACCGGTTAAACTCCGGCTCGTTTACAGGTTGCGTCTCTGTTATTTCGGCCTGTATTATTTTATTATTTTTAAAATCTATAGTTAACAAGCCGTCTTTTAAAACAACATTGTTCAACTCATTCCATTTTGCGGTGGTTGTTCCAAAAAAAGCGGGATATTGTACTCCTCCATCAATAACAGTCACTATTTGTTTCCTGATACTGATTGAATAAAAAACCTGGACCAGTAAACAAATAACCGCTGCCACCCAACTCTGCATCAATCCCCAGCAAACAGCGGCAAAAAACAGCCCTATCACATTTCTTTTATCATTGGCCTCTTTTACAGTGGCATATTGCCAGTAAGCCATCGCCAGGCCAAAAGTGGTGGCAGCCACACCAACAATAGCAAAAGTACGGGTAGTGCTGGTTGTTGCATAAATAGCTACTATAATAAATGCTGCAAAGTTTAAAATGAGCAACAGCACGGCCATCCTGTGATAATATAAAAGCTTTTCGTTTTTTAACGCCAGTTCAAAATGATTCATAATAAATAAGGTTCGTCCTTAAACTTACAACTTTATTTGTTAATTACTAACAACTGTCAGGTTGCAGAGTTTGTACAATACCCTTGCGCCTACATTGGCATTCCAGTCATTCTCCATATTCAATCCCACTTCACATAAATCAAATCCTATGATCTCCCTTCCGCTCTGTATCAGTTTTCTAAACAGGTAAAACACTTCTTCCAGCTCAAACCCGCCAGGTACCGGCGTGCCGGTATGCGGGCATAGTTTCCGGTCAAGCCCGTCAATATCAAAACTTATATATACTTTCTGGGGCAGTTTTTCAATGATCTCCTCTGCAATATGACGCCAGGTATCGCCTTCAAACTGGCGGTGTTTGATCTCCCTGTCAAAATAAGTAATTACCCTGTAGTTACTGTTTTGAATATAATCCCACTCATCACCGCCATAATCACGTACACCCACCTGTACCAGTCTCGATAACTGCGGCACTTCCTCCAACGCATTATACATAATGCTGGCATGCGAATAATTAAAGCCTTCATAAGCTTTACGCAGGTCACAATGTGCATCTATCTGTAATACACCAAAGTCACTGTGTTTCTCTGCCAGTGCTTTTAAATAACCCAGGGTTACACTATGGTCGCCACCAAGCAAACCTACCAGCTTGCCTTTTTCCAGTAAAGCCTTTGTCTGGTCGTATATCCACTGGTTAATGTATATACCACCTTCATTAATATCCTTAATGGTCTTACACATAAACTGGTTGGCACTTACTTCATCACCTTTGGATATATAATCAATATATAGTTCCGCTTCCTTGCGTAAATAATCACTCTTCATCAGCAACTTGCCATCAACCGGGCGCATATAAAAACCCTGTTTCCAGGCTTCCGGTGTTTCTGCATCATACAGGTCAACCTGCAGGGCAGCTTTAAAAATTGATTCCGGTGCACGTGCCGTACCCACACCATAACTTACCGTTACTTCCCAGGGCACAGGTAATATAACCAAACGGGCATCATCCTCGGTTGTAGGTAGTCCAAAAATGTTATTATTGGGATTACTAACGCTATTAGGGTCGTAATTGGAGAGATCCATCATGGTTGATAAAATTGAAAAAACGATGCAAGTTACAAGGATTTTACGGAAAGCTGACATTAAATCGGGGCTTATTCTGCTTTTATACCACCATAGCTGACAGTCAGCCAGTTACAGGCTAAAATGTGTATAAAAAAGAGCCGGGCTTATTATGCGGGCCGCTTGTATTGCGGGTATAATCTCCCGCAGTATTATTCACCTCATGCATATTATTTACCGCATAACATAACGGGCTGTACAAGCGCCGGGCTATTCGCTGCAATCTTTTGTTCGTGCCTCACAAAAGTATTTCCGCTGCTATCCCTGCCCGTAAACACACAATACCCTACTTTTGAAATTCAGTATCATCATTATGCCTTTAAAAAAAATTGCCAACAAATTTGTTATTGCTGCCGAATACATTGCCGGAGAATGGCGATCTATCTTTCAACCAAGCAGGTACCATATTAAACGGGGTTATACCCACCGGAAATCCGTTCCCCATTATGATGATACGGCCCTGACCGATGAATACCAGAAAGAAGTATATGAACTGGCACGGCTGTATGCAGATAAATACAACTATACAAACATCCTGGATATTGGCTGTGGCTCCGGTTATAAATTATTACACCAGTTCCCCGATAGTAATACCATTGGTGCTGAAGTAAAGCCTACCTATGATTTTCTCATTAAAACCTATCCGCACCGGAAATGGGCTGATATAATGCAACCGGGTAGCTTACCCGCACAAACCGACATCATCATTTGTGCCGATGTAATTGAACATATCGTTGATCCCGACCAGCTGATCAATACCATCAAGGCCATCGATTTTAAGCTACTGTTTATCAGCACACCTGAAAGAATTTTAACTACAGGTAAATATCATTATGGCCCGGCTTATAACGAATGTCATGTAAGGGAATGGAGTGCTGCTGAATTCCGTGCATATATTTCTGAGCACTTCAACGTGCTGAAACATTTTATCACTGATATAGAAAATGCTACACAGTTATTGATAGGTGAACCTAAACAATAACTGTGCAGCACCGGTTTATTACAAAACTTTATGAACGTATCCTATACCGCAGGCTCCTGCTGGCTCAGGCAGTGAAAACTACCCAGGCCCCAGATGATCTCTGTAGAGTCAATACCTACTACCTCGCGGTCGGGGAATGCTGTCTGAATGATCTGTAAAGCCTTATCATCCTTATCACAACGGTAAGTGGGTACAATAACCGATTTGTTGGCAATATAGAAGTTAGCATAGGAAGCCGGCAAGCGCTGGTCTTCCCAGATCACGGCATCCGGCATCGGCAATTCCACTATATTTAATTGCTTGCCGTTTAACAAACGCATTTGTTGCAACTGTTTCAGGTTATGCTGCAACAATTCATAATTCTCATCCTGTTTATTCTCTTCTATCACTGTCAGTACGGTGTCTTCATTTACAAAACGAACCGTATCGTCAATATGCCCGTCAGTATCATCACCTACAATACCCTCATCTACCCATAATATCTGCGATACACCATAATAATCCTGTAAATAGGTTTCTATTTCCTGCTGGTTCAGGTGCGGGTTACGGTTAGGGTTTAATAAACAGGCAGTAGAGGTTAGGATAGTTCCTGCTCCGTTAAACTCCACCGAGCCCCCTTCCATAACAATAGCTGGGTATACAACGGGTAACTTAAATGCTTCGCCAATACGGGTAGGTATATTATCATCCAGATCAAACGGTGGATATTTATTACCCCAGGCATTATAACCCCAGTCAACAATCATTTTTTTATGTAATGCCGTTGGGTTTATTAAAAAAGCCGGACCATGATCGCGACACCAGGCATCGTTGGTAGGATGAATAAAAAACTGTACTTTCTGCAGATCCACACCGGCTTTTACCAGGTGGGCTGTTGCTGCTGCCTGCATGGCTTCGTCCACCACATTTATTCTTACCAACTCACCCCGCGTCAGCTCTTTTACAAACTGGGCATAATAAGGATAAATAGCCTCCAGCTTATCGGGCCAGCTGGCTTCTTTATGGGGCCAGCTTAACCAGGTAGCTTCATGCGGTGCCCATTCGGCCGGGAAAAAATATCCCAGGTCTTTTGGCTTTTGGCCGGGAGCAAGAAAGTTAGCGGGTCCGGAAGACGGGAAGTCGGAAAGACCGGAAGAAAAGTATTTGTTATTGAAAATCATTTTTTGTTTGTTAGGTTTTTATTTTAACGATGCCTTCAGCCCGTTAATCATAAGTAGTATCTCTTCGCAAGCTTTATAAATTCTATTAAAATCGTCCTCTTTAATAATGTTTTGTTTTTTTGCAAGCCATAAACACCCCACCACTTCAATGTTAGATCGTAATGCTATACCAAGGAATCTTTTGAACTCAGGATTTGTCTGTCCGGTTGAACCTTCTGCAATATTTAGCGAAACAGAATCAGCAGCACGTTGAATCTGGTTGGATAACACAAACCTTTCTTCCACCGGAAAAGTCCTGGTTAATGAATAAACAATTTCTGAAAGATCAATTGCTTTTTGCCAAACAATTAACTTTTCAAACTTAAAAGCCATAGTGACTTTATTTGGTAATTAAATCATAGTGTTAGCATGCTACCTCTTCCACACTGATCTCTATCCTCCCCACTTCAGCCTTTCCGTCTTCCTGACTTTCGGACTTCCCGTCTTTCCAACTTCCTCTCTTCCCTCCCCTAATCCTCATCAATATACCTTTTCGTAATCGGCTGGTAAGAGTCAATACGCCTGTCGCGCAGGAAAGGCCAGTGTGTACGGTATTTATCGGTAAGTGCCAGGTCAAGCTCCTCCACATGCACTTCTTCTTCTTCATGTGATGCTTTGTAAATAATAGCGCCAAACGGATTGGCAATAAAAGAACCGCCCCAGAATTTCATGGCGCCATCCTGCTCAAAACCCACACGGTTTACGCTTACCACGTGTAAGCCATTGGCTACCGAGTGACTGCGCTGGATGGTCTGCCAGGCATTGTATTGCTCGGTATTGGTGGTATCGTCCTGGCTGGTAGCCCAACCGATGGCTGTAGGATAGAATAAGATCTCCGCACCCATTAAAGCCGTGATCCTTGATGCCTCAGGGTACCATTGATCCCAGCAAATGAGGATACCGATAGTAGCGAATTTTGTTTTAAATACTTTATAACCCAGGTCACCGGGTGTGAAATAGAATTTTTCGTAGTAAGCCGGGTCATCCGGGATATGCATCTTGCGGTATTTGCCCAGGTAAGTACCATCAGCATCCAATACAGCAGTGGTATTATGGTATAAACCTTCCGTTCTTTTTTCAAACAGGGAAGCAATGATCACCACACCCAGCTCTTTCGCCACTGCACTTAACGCATCGGTAGAAGCACCGGGAATAGCTTCCGCCAGTTTAAAGTTGTCATAATCTTCCACATCACAGAAGTATAAAGAAGTAAACAGCTCCTGCAGGCAAACGATCTGCGCACCTTTGGCAGCAGCCTCCCTTATTTTAACAATTGCCTTTTGCAGGTTTTCTTCCTTATCAGCAGTACAACTCATCTGTACCGTACCAACTTTAACTTTTGCCATATTTTCGCTATTTGAGGTGCAAAAATACTAACAATTTAAATAGTGATGGTTGCTTTTAACAATTAGCTAATGCAGGGAATGGTTCAAATGTTCAAGGGTTCAGGGTTCAAGAAATTCTAACAGTTAATAAGGTGGTGAATTGTGAATAGTGAATTGTCAACTGTCCATTGTCAACTGTCCATTACTTACAGGGTATAAAAAAAGGTCCTGCATCTGCAGAACCTTCCATATCTGAAAAATTTTATGGATTATTTCCTACTCATTTGTTTTAAGAAAGCAACATGCGATGCAACGGCATAACGTACTTTAGGGTATTCGATGTACTGTATACCGTAATCCTGGCAAGCTTTTTTAATGATCTTGCTGATGGCAGGATAGTGAATATGCGAAATTTTGGGGAACAAATGGTGCTCTACCTGGAAGTTCAAACCACCTACAAACCAGCTAACCAGTCTGTTATTGGTAGCAAAGTTAGCCGTCGTTTTTAACTGGTGAATAGCCCACTCATCTTCCATTTTACCCGCCTCATCAGGCATGGGAAAATGTGTATGTTCTACTGTATGTGCCAGCTGGAATACAATGCTTAATACAAAACCCGCAGTTAAGCCCATTACCAGGAAGCCTATTAACCAGGCTATCGGGCCTACAAAAATGATCGGTAGTACCACGAAAATAACAGCATGACAGGCTTTGTAGAACCAGAAGAAAAAGTGCTCGGAAAACGTTAATCGTTTAATAGGCATTTCCCCGATCTTGAGTGAGAAGTATTTTTTATAGTCAGTAACAAATACCCACCAGATATACAATAAGGAATAAGCTGCCCAGAAATAGTAGTGCTGGTATTTGTGTATTTTATAATGGTCCTGCTCATCGCATAAACGTAATAAGGGCCTGGCCTCAATATCATCATCCACCCCATGAATATTGGTATAGGTATGGTGAATTACATTGTGCTTGGTACGCCACATATGCTGGCTGGCACCTAAAAAGTTGGCAACATTCGAGGCTGCCTGGTTTACCCATTTGTACTTGCTGAAGCTGCCATGAGCACCGTCATGCATCACATTAAAGCCCAGTGCGGCAATCGTTAAACCCATCGCTATGCTTTCCAGGATAGCCCAGATAGCTGCCGGCGTAAAGAAAACCAGGTGAATATATAAGGCTATAAATGTTAACAGTAAGATGGCTGCCTTAAAGAATAACTGGGAATTACCTGTCATTGATTTTCCTTTCTGCTGAAAGTATTCACCAATCCGGTTTTTCAGTTCATTGTGAAAGGATACTTTTATTTTAGGAAAGCGTGGATTTGTCATGTAGTTGCATTAAACTTTTACTAATGAACAAAAATACTAAATAAAACCGATGTAAAATATTCAAAAAGAAGGTTTTATTTACGCCAGCCAATTAATGACAGTAATTTAACAATTGCCCCCAATACAAACCTTTGTTCAATGAAACCTAGGTTTCACGTAATACCAAGGCATCCAGGCTTTTAATACCGATTTTCTTCTCCGATAAAAATCCTTCGGCATATTTTACCCCGATCCTTTTTCCCAGCATCCGGGCCCTGGCCACGATACTTTCAATAAAATCGGGAGTGGAAATATAGGTTTGCTGACCACTTTCACTGTCGGCAGCACTGGTATGAAACTGGGTGCCGTAAGCCTGTATGGCCTGCATTTTCTGTTCAAATACATCGCTGATATCCAGTAAAATATCCGGCTCATGGTACCAGTCCTGTATGTATTGCAGGAAATATTTGGGCCGCCATTTTTCCTGCTCATTACCGGCCTCATCGGTGGTAACAATTTTAGACAAGCCCGATAAAAAGAAAGCATCACTGATCAGGTGTCCTGCACGGCCATGATCGGGGTGGCGGTCATTTAAAATATTACCCAGTACAATTTCGGGCCTGTATTTCCGGATGGCCTGTATCAGCTGCAGTTTATGGGCTTCGTCGTTAGTAAAAAAACCATCCCGCATTTTCAGGTTTTCACGGGCTACCACGCCCATGATCTTTGCTGCCTCGGCCGCCTCGGTATAACGCGTTTCAGCCGTTCCGCGGGTACCCAGTTCGCCCTGGGTCAGGTCCACAATAGCTACTGTTTTGCCATTCTTTATTTCATTAATGATAGTGCCCGCACAACCCAGTTCAATATCATCCGGGTGTACGCCTATAGCCAGTATATCTACTTTCATACAGTTGTTTGTTTTGTAAAGATAATCGGTTCAGGAAATATAGGATCTAGGATTTAAAGATGTAAGATTTAGGATTTATTGAGCGGCAGATAAATGTTAAACGCTTTCCGTTTCCCAACTTTCTGACATCCCGACTATTCAATTCTCCGGCTTTCCGACTTCCCAACTCTCTGTCTTTCTAACTTTCCCCTTTATTACACTTAACATTTTCTTTTGTTTGCGCGGGCAAACCTTTTTTCTATTTTTTACTTCTTGGTAATGCGCTAATTTTATAACATCCTAATGGTACAACTATGAATAAATATATTTTCCTGCTGTTTTTCATGGGTTTATCTGTAGCTACTACGGTAAATGCCCAGCAGAACGAGACCATAAAAAAAGCCATTGAAAACCCTAAAGCAAAAGAGGATGCTGCCAGGGCAGACGCAAAACTGATTGATAATAAAAAATTGACAGGGGCGGACACGACCACTGTACCCCAAAAGCATAAGAAAAAATGCTGGTTCCGTAAAAAAGCAAAAACCCCGTCCAGCTAATAGAACGGGGTTTTATTTTATAACAAATGTTTTTAAAACCTTTGAGGATTGATCATCCCTTTAAAGGAATGATCCAGCTTTTTATTTGCGTTCACTACCTGCGGTATTTCGGTAAATGGCTCTTCAACAGTTCTTACCCTGAACGAGCCGGTTCCAATGTATTTTAAAGCACTGGCTAAACATAATTCATCCACATCCCCAAGCTCTTTGGTAAGCCCATCCAACACCTGATTGCTCAAAGCAAAACCATCAAAATAATTGCCTTCGTTATTTTTGTTCACTGTCCTGCTGGATACAGGGAATATATAATCGGTTCCTACCGGTATAGGGAAATATCCCACAGGTTTCCCGTATGTTTTGGAAGGGCCAATAATATGTACATTACTGATATAAGGCTTCAGGTTATTGATCAATAATTCACTGGCTGATGCTGTTGAGTTACTCACAATGAAAAATATCCGGGAAAGATTCAACGTACCCTTTTTAGAAAAATTAACGGAACTGTTATACCGGGAGTAATTGTTATTATATTTTGTCGCCATCATCAACCCTCCGTTAGCACTGTTAGGTGCTAAATAATTGGCCAGTACCTGTTGAAAGTAAACATACCCGCCGCCGTTATACCGCAGATCAATTATCACATCGTCAACATTCTCAGCAGTAAACCTGTTAATTATCCTGGCATAACCATCAACGGTTTGCGCACTATCTCCCAGGAAACTGTTATACACCATATAACCTACTTTCTTTGCGCCCACAGTATATACCGAATCAAGGTACAAGGGTTTACTATTATAAGAAGCTGCATTCAAGGTAATATCCACGGAAGCGCCATCCGGTTTCAGAAAAGTAAAACTGGCAGTGTTGCTGCCATAGATAGCCGTCTGTAATTCAGAAGCTCTTGAAGTATTGATATCCGTAATACCATTTACTTTCGTAAAACGCCAGCCCCTTTTAATACCGGCCATTCCTGCCGGTGAATTGGGCTCTACCAGTCTTACCCGCAAATCATTCATGGTATAGAAGAAGGCGTTTAAACCAAAATCCTTGGCTATACCGCCACTTACATCGTCCCATTCGGCCTGATCCACCGCAAAACTCCAGCGATCCACCGGTGTGCTGAAACCCGGCTCATTACTATAAGCCCTAATCGCTTTCATAATGGCATCGGGACTGCTGTAATTCCTGGCATTGAAAGATGCCGGTATTTTATCGTACCATAAATAAATGTCCCGTGCATATGCAATCGTGGTATCTTTTATTTTATCCGACTCACTGGTATTCGAATCCTTATTCTTTTTACACGCTGTTACCGTAACTACCATTAAAGCTATCAGTAACAGGTTCCTGTATGTTTTCATAATTAACTGTACTTATTTTTTATAAAACGTTATAATCCTAAAATTATTCTATGTTCCTGATATTCGGAAATCTGTGGAAAAACAATTTGACCATAAAATAGTTGATACGGAGAAAGCCAGGGATGTCCATGTCTTTATACTAAATACTACTATCTGAATACTATTATCTGAATACTAACCTCTCAACACTAATTCCCCTTCCGGAAAGCATTGTTATACCAGTTACCATCAATCTCTTTTACGTAACTTTCTATCTGCCTGTCAAAGGAGTCGCCGGCCACATCATATTTCTGTTTCAGGTTGCCGCCAAAGAAGAAAGCCACGGTCTGGTACATGGTGGCATTTAAACCGCCTTTGAACTCTTTAATAATTTCGTAGCAGTTATTACCCGTCTGGCGGTTGATGAGCTTCATTAATACTTTACCCTGGTAAACGGAGAGGTTGGACAAAGGGTCGGCAAATTTTTTCTTTAATTCTTTCTCCCTCGATTTTATATAGGCCTTACGCTCTTTCTTGCTGCTGATGGTAGCCAGCTTGGCATTCATTTCATTAATGGTATACCCGGCCGTACGGGCATAGGGATAAGTTACATATACGGCATTCCGCAGGCGTGTCCACTCGGCAATCTTTCTTTGCAGTTGCCGGTCCGACATTTTTGATACCCATACATTTTCTTCCTCCCTGTAGGATAACATCTCAAAAGAATCAACGGAAGTTCCGTACCAGATAGCACTTACCAGGATGGTATCGTTGGGGCCCCATTTTTTTTGCCGCTCCTCAAAAGAAGGAATAGGCGGAATAACCTGCTGCGGAGGCGGTCCCATTACAGGGGGAATATCCTGCGCCGACAGCCTGCTGCTGCATAACAGGATAGCCAGCATGAAATAAAAACGATATGTAATTAACAGGCGCAAAGTTGTAATGATAGGTCAAATTACATTAATGTTGACAAACTTACAACTATAAACGTTGTACCAAATTGTTAAAACCCGTTACCGGTTATTCCACCTTCTTCAGTTTGTTACGCCTGTTCTGTCCAATGCGGTAAAACATACTGATAAACAGGCCGATAGCGGTAACAATAATACCTGCCCATAAAATATTGATAAAAGGGAATTTATAGGCCTTCAGGGTGATCCAGTCCAGTACTGAATTGGACTCCTTCATGGCAATGGTAGCCTTACCGTTTTGCCAGTTACGCAGTTCCATTACCAGGCTTTCGGCCATCAGAGTATCCTGGTTACTGCGTACATTGCCCCGGGCATCCTTCAGCAATAACAGGTCGGTGGTATAGCGGCTGCCGGTCTGGGCATGAATATTTAAAGTAGCGAGTATGGCGCTGTCCTCCTTGGCTGCTTTAGCCAGGGGCAGGTTATCGGCGGCCACAACATTCTCAATTAAAATATAGCCCTTGGAGTAAAAAATAGTATCGCCAATGCCACGTACATAATCTACAAACCGGGCAGTATCCTTATTCTTCTCCGGGTCGGCCATGGCTGATATATAGGTAAACACATCATGGGTTAAATAATGCCGGGAAGATGGGTTGGACATTAACCCCTCATTATTTTTATAGTTGATGAAGGAGTTGGGCGTTAACCTGAACTCCTCCCCTGTTGCTTTATTCTTAAAATCAACCTTGAAAAAAGTCAATGGCTTTTTAGGATGTACTGAATCGCCCATAAAGGTTACATCATACCCGCCCATCTGCATCGGCACGCCTTTTACCAGGGTCAGGTTCTCACCCGATTTCTGGGTGCTGTCCTTGCCAAAATCAATATGTATACCACTGGTATTATAAGATAGTATCTCTTTTTTACCCGATGATAATAAAATGCCTAATAACACCATACCAAAACCTACGTGTGCTATACTACCCCCGCTCATCTTCATATTGCCCTTAATGCCCACCCATATATAAGCGGCATTGGCGACAATGGCATATATACTGGCAGCTACGGCTATCCATATCTGCACCAAAAAGCCCATGCCTTCTTTAATATAGTTGATGTTGCCAAAAGCCAACACCAGCGTGGCAAAAACAGCGGCAATCAAAGTTGGGATCCCCAGTTTTTTTAACAGGAAGGCCCGGGGAGTATGTTTATACTTCAGGTACTGTGACACTGCTGTTAATACTGCAATTACCACGGCTACCAGTACATGTATCTGGTTATATAAAAACTCTACATTTTCAGGCTGTGCCTGGTTCAGTTTAAACAGCGAATTAAACACCGGTAAAGAAGTGATCACCGTAATAACCAGTGCCGATAAAAAGAATACCAGCGAGCCGATAAACATCCAGAACTCCCTGGACGAAACATCCTCTTCTTTTTTAACCGTAGGTACCTGTTTATTAATATACACTACCATGGTTATCACACCCGCTAAAATGGCGAACATGGGTAAACCCGGTACTGACAGGTAATAGGAGGCAATGCCTAAAACAGCCCCGGCCAGGCCGATGAGTACCTTCTCATTAAAGGTTTTCGCCGCAGCAACAGGCGCCAGCCATATAAACACGTAAATACATAAAAACAATTGCACGTTCAGGCCGGTATCGGTAAACGCATGCACCGATGTTTCACCCAGTATACCACTCTTGGTTAAGAAAGTAGAATACCATACAAAAATGAAACCGAGCAGGAAGAAAATATAAGTAGCACGTAACGAGTAACCGCTGTGTTTATAGATCAGTAAGGTATGCAGGCCTGCTACCAGTATCAGCCAGGGCACCAGGGAGGCATTCTCTACCGGGTCCCAGGCCCAGTAACCGCCAAAGTTCAATGACTCATAAGCCCAGGCGGCGCCCATCATAATACCAATACCAAATATCGCTACCGAAAATAAGGTCCAGGGTAAGGAAGCATTGATCCACTGATCGTTCTTCTTTAACCATAAGCCGCTTAAAGCAAAGGCAAAAGGCAGTAAAGTACTGGCAAAACCCAGGAACAGTACCGGCGGGTGTATCACCATCCAGTAGTTCTGTAAAAGGGGGTTCAGGTCATTACCGTCTTTAATGGACAGCATAAAATCCGACTTCAAAGGCTGGGTAACATCAAAGTTGATATGCAGGGCGGGTGCATTGTCCAGCACGCCGCTGTCTCTTAATAAAATAAATGGATTGATACCGATACGGTACCCGAAAATATAAATGCCCAGTACCATTGCAGCTAATAATACCTGGGTAAAACTGATAACGGTCATTACCGGTGCTTCCCAGTCCTTACCCCTGCGCATGATAACCAAACCCAGTACCGCATGCCAGAAAGTCCACAACAGGGTACTACCCTCCTGTCCTTCCCAGATACAGGCCAGCAGGTATTTTACTTCCAGCGAACGGCTGCTGTGTTTCCACACGTAGTGGTATTCAAACATATGGTTGAATACCATGTAAAACAACAAGCCGAATATGGTAACAATGGATAAAAACTGCGTGATAAAGGCATAACGGGCCAGCTTTTTCCAGGCTGTTGACTCAGGATTGGCAAAAGCCAATACACCGCCCTGGCCTTTTAACTGCGCTGTTCGTACCGACATAAAGTAGGACAGCGTAGCCACTATAGATGCAACAAATGATAATACGATCAATAAATGCCCTACCTGGCCGGGAAGCAAGTTTTCGCCTATATAATCCATGATATATTATTTAGCAACCGCTATAGATACCAGGGCATTGGTCGGTTGGTTTTGCGGTGCCTTGGTGCTGGATTGCGCTGGTTCAGTCGTTTTTTCGTCCTTATATTCCTGTCCCTCTTTGTATTTCGACGGACATTTGGTCTGTATTGTTTTACAAACAAATACACCCTTTTCAGCTTCGTATTGCCCCATTAAAACCAGTCTTTCACTTTTTTCAAAATTCTCCGGTTTAGGGTTGCTATATACTACTTTAACTTTATTTCCCAGCGTGTCTACCGCGGTAAAAACCAGGTGGTTAGGATTTTTTATGGCATCATATTCCATAGGCTCCGAAGCGTCCCAGCGGGCCATTAAGTGTACATATTTTCCGGGCTTGGACATAGCGGTATTTACGGAATCGTAGGTAGTTGTTTTCTGTAAAAAGGTTACTAAAAAAGCAATCGTTCCGGCTACCAGCACCAATAAAATAATATGTATTTTTTTCATGAGCCCCTGTTGTTTAATCGGTGGCAAAATTACGTCAAAAAACTGTCACGCCACGGTTCACTAACAACAATAGTTAGGTTTTGTTTAACAAAAACAAGAAATATTTTGGGGCTCTCAGCTGCAGTACCCTCATCGGCTTCAGTCCCCGCCTTCGGTAGTAGTGCAACGGGGCATTACCATGCGCCCTTCCGGGGCAGGAACTTTACGGGCGTTGCAGCTACTACTGCCAGTCGGGCAGCCTTTGGGCTTTAGGCATTGTGATGGTTAGTGAGACACGGGTCATGGTTCGTGTCTCACTAACCATTCTTACAAAAAAACCGCCCCTTGAAAGGGGCGGCGTAACCAAAAACTAACTACTTATAGAAAAAACTATTGTTGAGCGGGGTTCGCCAGGTCAGTCCCTTTAAATTTTACCTGGTAAGCCCATTGTTCATTATTTTCATCCTTGCCTGATACTTTCCAATGCTCCTTGGGAGCACCACTTACCACCAGCCATAAATACTGGGTATCCTTGGGTACTTTAAATGTGGCCTTACCCTCCGCTTTATGCTGCATTTTACCATATTCACGGCTGCCATCTTTTTTCACGGCTACAAAGCCATATCGCCACCCGGCTTTATCGGCTTTTATATTGCGGTAAGCCGTATCACCCACTATGCCTTTAAACGCAAGTTCTACCGTTCCGGGTTTGGCCGGTACCTGTAATTTAATACCATTATACCCGTAGTTCTGGGGGCAATTGGCAGCATCCACTTTATACCAGCCATCCTCCGCCGGCTTAAAATTAGTATGGTGCTGGTTTGCATATTTCGCTGCCACTTTTTCAATCCGGGGCATATCCCAGGTCATAAAGCGTTGGGCCGCGTCAAAAATTTCATCATTAAACTGTTCCTGGGTAATATTCGTAATGCGCTGGTAAGTCATTACCGGATCCTCCCCTTTTTTCACCTCACGCAGCATTTTGCCAAAAAACTCAATCCCATGTTTGTTCGACCAATATTCTATTACATACGGCGTATGGTACATATTGGTAGGGTGTAAAAAAGCATAGTGGTTCTTTTTCATAAAACTCACCAGGTGGTAGTTCTCAAAAGTCATCCACTCCGGGTAAACCTGCCATAATAAATACTGCGCCGACATTTCCATAATAGCGCCGCCAAAGCCGGTGCCATTATCATTGCTGGCTAAATATTGAAATGCATGTCCCAACTCATGGGCCAGGGCGCCATAAGGTGCTTTGCTCATGCGTACAGCCGGTGTCCATAATATACCTATCTTATTCTCGGCGCCGCCGCCAAACGCCGTCTGCTCCTCACCGCCAATCACATAAAAAAGAGTTTTATACTTATCCGTTAATGATTTTCCTTTCTGAACAATTTTAAGTTTGTTCACATAAAAATCGTAGAACCTTTCACATTCTTTCAGGGCCTCATGTACATCAAAACGTTTGGCCACATTTTCATTCTTCATCGGATCATCGCCAAACTCTTTTGCCCAGAAAATAACAATATTCTCGCCCTCTACTTTACGTTTATGACTGTACTCACTGGTATCGCTGTCGTAGTTATTATTATCCGGCACCCGCCAAACTTTTGCCGGCAGGTATACTTCTTTACCCGGTTTTAATACCGTTCCTTTGTTAATCAATATACTATCATTGCCCATGGCAGCGGTTAAGGGCAACAGGGCACAAAACAGGAGTAAGAAAAACAGGGGACTTTTGTTATAACGCATAATGGCAGTTTGGATAAAAGACCCAATAAAATTATGCAACTATCCCGGGCTGAGTATAACCGATATTAATGAGGTGTTGCAGTATTTTGACCAGGATGAATAAAAGTCAGGGGTATTTAAATTTCTGAATAGCAGCCATCGGAAATCTTGTTTTAATGTACAAATTCTCAAATGTTCCGCTATCTTTGGCAGCACAACAAACAATCGTACGTATGTTATTTCAACTGAGTGAAGAGCAGCAAATGATCCAGCAGGCAGCCCGTGACTTTGCCAAAAACGAGTGCCTGCCCGGTGTAATTGAGCGGGATGAACAACAAAAATTCCCTTATGACCAGGTAATGAAGCTCGCCGATCTTGGTTTTATGGGCATGATGGTATCACCGGAATATGGTGGCGCCGGGCTGGATACCGTAAGTTATGTACTGGCCATGGAAGAGATTTCAAAAATTGATGCCAGTGTAAGCGTATGTATGAGTGTGAACAACAGCCTGGTTTGTTACGGATTGCAGCAATACGGTACTGAAGAACAAAAACAAAAATACCTGGTGCCTTTGGCTCAGGGCAAAAAAGACGGCAAATTATATATCGGTGCTTTTATGTTAAGTGAGCCCGAAGCCGGCAGCGATGCCACTTCGCAACGTACTATTGCCGAAGATATGGGCGATCATTATTTATTAAATGGTACCAAAAACTGGATCACTAATGGCAGCACCGCCTCCGCCTACCTGGTAATGGCACAAACTGATGCCAGCAAAGGCAGTAAAGGCATTAATTGTCTGATCGTAGAAAAAGACTGGCCGGGTGTAACCATTGCCGCAAAAGAAAACAAACTGGGTATCCGCGGCAGCGATACCACAACGGTAATGTTCACCGATGTAAAAGTGCCCAAAGAGAACCGTATCGGCGAAGATGGTTTCGGATTTAAATTCGCCATGAAAACCCTGGCCGGCGGCCGTATCGGCATTGCTTCACAGGCCCTGGGTATTGCCAGCGGCTCCTACGAGCTGGCAAAAGAATATGCCAAAACCCGTAAAGCATTTGGAACTGAAATTATGAACCACCAGGCCATTGCCTTTAAACTGGCCGATATGGCCACCAAGGTAGAAGCCGCCCGTTTATTATGTTTAAAAGCTGCCTGGGAAAAGGACAACCATATGGATTATACCCTCAGCTCCTCCATGGCTAAAGTATATGCATCGGAAACGGCCATGTGGAACAGTGTGGAAGCCGTACAGATACATGGCGGTTATGGTTATGTAAAAGAATACCATGTGGAACGCCTGATGCGTGACGCTAAAATTACCCAGATATATGAAGGTACCAGCGAAGTACAGCGCATTGTGATCAGCCGGTCCATCTTGAAATAATTACACATGAGAAAACCCCCATCCCTTGTGACAATTGTTGCAAGGGATTTTTTATGTCTGCTCCCTTTGCCTATACTTCAGTAATTTAGCAATTGAAATCTACCATTATGGCTTCACAAAAAACACCGGATACTCCTTTCAAAAAAATACTCCGTTTTTTTATACAGGGGTTGCTTATTTTGGCCCCCATCGGTATTACCGTATATGCTTTGTACTGGTTGTTTGAGCTGGTAGATGGTATTTTACGTCCGGTGTTTGGTGTTCCGGGTATCGGCTTCATTGTTATTGTGGCCTTTGTCATCTTTGTAGGCTGGATCAGCAGCAATTTTTTAATGGGCAGCATCATTAATTTTTTTGATCACTGGCTTGAGCGTACACCCGGCATCAAGTTTATTTATACTTCAATTAAAGATTTCTTTGAAGCTTTTGCCGGCGATAAAAAAAAGTTCACCAAAGCGGTACTCGCCAATGTATTTGCCAATGATGTATGGATCGTTGGTTTTTTAACCGATGAGGAAATGCAGAAGTTTGAATTTGGCGCCGATAAAGTAGCCGTATACGTACCACAGGCTTATAACTTTGCAGGACAGTTATACATTTTACCCAGGGAAAAGGTAAAACATATAGAACATATCAGTTCCGGCGATGCCATGAAATATGCGGTAACGGGTGGTGTGGTAGAGATGGAAGAGAAGGAGAGCTAATTTGATAATTAGACAATTAGATAATTTGGTAATGGTACCTTATCCGGCACATAGATAATTGTTATCAACCTTATGCTTACATTTTCCACTACACAAAAACTTATCTGCGAAAATCTGCGGTGCATCTTTTCTGCGCCATCTGCGGGAATAAACCTGTAAAGGTATTAACGGTGAACTACCTCTTTTAAAAACCCATCCTATTCCGCCTTAGTCAGTTTTTCTGCATTCTCTGCAAACTGTAAAGCATCTAAAAAGTCCTGGATACCGCCGTTCATTACAGCATCTAAATTATAAGACGTAAAGTTGATCCGGTGATCGGTTACACGTCCCTGCGGATAGTTATAGGTCCTGATTTTGGCACTGCGGTCACCGGTACTCACCAGGCTTTTACGGTGTCTTGCTATTTCATCCTCCTGCTTACGTACCTGCTCTTCATATAATTTGGTACGCAACATCTGCATGGCCTTTTCCCGGTTACCTAATTGCGACCGTTCCGTCTGGCAAATAACCACGGTGCCGGTCGGTATATGCGTTAACATTACTTTCGTTTCCACCTTGTTTACGTTCTGTCCACCCGCACCACCGCTTCGTGCGGTTTCCATTTTTACATCGGCCGGATTTAATTCAAAATCCACTTCTTCCGCTTCGGGCATTACCGCCACCGTTGCGGCCGATGTATGTACACGTCCCTGTGTTTCGGTAGCAGGCACCCGCTGTACACGGTGTACCCCGCTTTCAAATTTTAAAACGCCATACACATCATCCCCCGTAACTTCCAACTGGGCTTCCTTATAACCTCCCGCCGTACCCTCACTTTCGCTTAATAAAGCTATCTTCCAGCCACGTCCTTCGCAATAGCGCATATACATACGTAACAGGTCGCCGGCAAATAAACTGGCTTCATCACCACCGGTTCCGGCACGTATCTCTAAAATAGCATTCTTATCATCCTGGGGATCCTTGGGTATCAGCAACTGGCGTATCGCTTCTTCCTGCCTGGTCTTGTTCTCTTCCAAAGCAGGTAATTCCATTTTTGCCAGCTCCTTCATCTCTTCATCATTCCCCTGTAATCCTTCCTGGTAAAATTCAATATCGCTTAATAAGGTCTTGTAATCTTTATAGGCATTCACAATCTTTTCCAGGCTGCGGTATTCCTTACTGGTTTCGGCAAATTTTTTATTATTAGCCACAATCTCTGGGTTGGTCAAGGCAACTCCCAACTGGTCAAACCTGGCCTGTATGGCTTCTAACTTATCTAACATATACTTTGCTTTTTATAAAACCCCGGTGATAACCTCCTTAAAAGTAAGCCTGTTTTAGCAGTACCTTTACGGCAACAAAATGAATACTGTTGCCGGCTATCCAAAGATTTTCGGGCTGCAAAGGTAAATATTTTAATTATGGCTTTCAGAAAATTAAGGGCAGATATATTATTTACGGGCAAGGAATTGTTATACAATCATGTATTACTGATCAGCGAGGAGGGTATAATAGAAGATATCCTGCCTTTTCCGGACGGGATGGAGGGTATAGAGACCTTTACCGGTATCTTATCTCCCGGCTTTATCAACTGCCATTGCCACCTGGAACTTAGTCATTTAAAAGGCGCCATCCCGGAACATACAGGGCTCACCGATTTTATTTATGCCATCCTTACGCGGCGGAACAGCCAGGTACATACCATTGACCAGGCCATTGCCCTGGCCGAACAGGAGATGCTGGATAACGGCATTGTAGCGGTCGGAGATATCTGTAATACTCCCCTAACCTTGCCGCAGAAGCAAAAACAACAATTATACTATCATCATTTTATCGAGGTAACGGGCTTTAATCCCGCTATTGCGGAACAGCGTTTTATACAATCGCAGCAGTTATACCAACAGTTCAGGCAGTTAACAGAGAAAACGGGCGGCCATGTATCCATGGTACCCCATGCTCCCTATTCCGTTTCCCCGGAGCTCTGGACATTATTACAGCAGTTTTCCGGTTCACAACTGCAAACCATCCATAACCAGGAAACCGCGGCCGAAGATGAATGGTTTAAACATAAAACCGGTGGCTTCAAAGCCTTTTATGATAAGGTAAATATGCCGGCAGATCATTTTACACCTACCGGTAAAAGCAGCCTGCAAAGTTATTACCACCGCTTTAATTCAAAACAACCGGTAATACTGGTTCATGATGTACACACAACAACAGCGGATGTACACTATATGCAGCAACTGGACCAGGAACAACAACGTAACAGCTGGATATGTTTATGCCCCAACGCCAACCAGTATATCAGCAATACCCTGCCCGATATACCCATGCTGATAGAAAATAATTGTAAACTGGTACTGGGCACTGATAGCCTGGCCTCTAATCACCAGTTGAATATTGCTGCAGAGATCAGGACCATTCAGGCCTTTTACCCGCAAATACCTTTAGTACAACTACTGCAATGGGCCACTTTAAATGGCGCCGAAGCGTTACAGATCAGTCATCAATACGGAAGTTTTGAAAAAGGTAAACAACCCGGCGTAATACTATGCAGCAGTGACCTGCAGTCCGTCAAAAGAATAATATAGAAAGAAGTTAAAAAATCAGGAAGACAGAAAGTTGGGAAGTTAGAAGGTATGAGTAGCTTTTACCTGTACCAGTAAATCATAAATCCTACAATCTTAAATCATAATTATACTTTACCCTCTTCTTCCAAACAGCAGGCTACCGATACGCACCATATTACTTCCCTCTTCTATCGCCATGGTATAATCGCCACTCATGCCCATGGACAGGGTTTCTGCCTGGAGTTGAGGCAAACGGTATTCCTTCAGCTGATCGAATAGTTTTTTAAGCATCCGGAATTCTTTGCGTACGATCTTTTCGTCATCCGAAAAGCTGGCCATGCCCATTAAGCCTTTTATATGCACCTGTTGGAGGTCTTCTGTTTTTTCAAGTAAGGCATGCAGTTCCTCTTCATTTAAACCGAACTTGGTTTCCTCCTGCGCTATATGTACCTGCAGTAAACAGTTGATCACGCGGTGGTTTTTAATGGCCTGTTTATTTATTTCCTTCAGCAGGTTATAGCTATCCACCCCATGTATCAGGTGTACAAAGGGGGCAATATATTTTACTTTATTACGCTGTAAATGCCCGATAAAATGCCAGTTGATATCAACAGGTAACTGCTCCTGTTTTTCTACCAGTTCCTGTACATAGTTTTCTCCAAAATCCCGCTGCCCCAGGTCGTATAATGCCTGTATATCGCTTGCAGGTTTAATTTTTGATACGGCAACCAGGGTAACATTATGCGCTGCTAATTCGTCCTGTATACGTTGGTATTGTTCTGTATTTACAGCCATGGCTTGGTTTTAATCGGCCCCAAAATTAAAAGCTTACAAAATTAAAACGTGTAACAGGTATGTAATGTTATGTTAACTACTTGCCGGGAAATAAAAAGAGCAGGCTGCTACGCAACCTGCTCCCGGAAATGGTGGCTCGTATGAACGATTTATTAATCTTCCAAAGTAGTCAGGTCAACTTTAGGTTTGGGTAAATTCATGGCTTTAATAGCGGCACGGCATTCATCAGCCATGGCCTGGGTGAGTTCATATTTATAATTACCATAATCTCCGAACTCAAAATTGCCTACGTGAAAGAAACCGTATTTGTCAAAAAACTCGGTCAGGTCAACCTTACTCACCTCGCAAACGGTTTTTACAAAATTTAACTGGTAGGTAGCCGGGTTACGACCGCGGGCTCCCCAGCCACCGCTGCGGGTATTAGCGCCATTGACTTTTCTTTCGGCTTCACCCTGCTTTCTGAAAGCTTCAAACAAATCAGGATAAAAGTCTTTATATCCACCGGTGCCTGCAAAGTATAACTGTAACTGCCAGAACGGTACCAGGCGGTTGAACACATCATTATCCTGTAAATAACAGATCTTACGGGCAATGATACTGTCGCGGGCTTTCTGGTAATTCTTTTGTTCAGATATACGGCTCTTATTACCGAAAGAGGTAGTACCATAAACGGCAAAAATATTATTGCTCACTTCACCTAATCCGCCCCAGTTCAAAAACGGACGTAACTGGTGCACATGTCCCACTTCATGACTAAAGCCCCAGCAGGGGTCTCCTTTAATTACACGGGAGGGATCCACCACCAGCGGCATGGCATTACCGGGGTTAACACCCATATAGGCCACCCCATCGCCGTCACGGAACATATAGTAGTTAAAATTCACCCTCGACAGAATATGGTTCTCCGGTACTTTATTGTATTTCACCAGGCCCAGGATAATATGCTGCAGGCGGATCAAAGAGTCGTAATTGTTGATCAGTTCAACCCCTCTTCCGTAAGCATATTTTTTACAATCTGCCGCAGGATATACCACCTGTACATGTTTACCCTTCGCATCAATAATCGGGTAAACCGCATTGTCAATTAACTTATTCCAGTCGGCATCGGTATGTTTGGTAATATCAAAATAGCCATTCACGGCCGCTGCCGGAAAATGTACTTCGATCTCTTTTTCTTTTGCCGGCTCATCGGAAAAATAATCGATATAGGCCAGGCCGCCTTTGTTTTTTACATCAATAATATTCACCCCGTTTTGCAGTACAAAATCCTGCTTTTTAATGCCCCAGCCTGCCGGGTCTTTATCCGGTTTGATGCCTTCCGGGGCACGCCTGTCCCAATTAGGCACAACCAGTTTTATTTCTTTACCGGCAGCAATATTATTCACCAATACCAGGTGCCTGCCTTCCGGCAAATAAATACCGGTCATGTTTTCATACTTGCTGTACCCGTCACCGATCATCAGTTCCTTACCCAGCGTAGTAGGTGTTAACCAGGCTTTATACTTTGCCATGCGGTACTGAGGGGCATATTGTTTACCCAAAAGCTGTGTGGCTACCTGGCGCAGTTGCGGGTCTTTGATCTTTGCCAGGTCTTTTTGTTTGGTTTTCTTTTTCAGCGAAACCGCCATGGGCGTTTCAAAATAACTGAGATCTTGCTGTACAGCTGCCGCATCCTGTGCTGTAAGCACCGTGTTAAAAACAGCAAGCAGTAATAAAGCGGATACTAATTTTTTCATGCAGGCTTTTAAAGTTGTTTTTTAAATGGTAACAAATGGGTGTAATGGTTAGCCATTTATAACACTTATACCAGTGTGGCAACCAAATATAACCCGGCTTGCTCACAGAAAGCATGCACATTCGTTTGCATGAAATTTTAAACCCGATATCAAACGATTGTTTTTTATATCCGCCCTCTGGGCAGCATAAAAAAGGGGCGGCATATTGTACGCCACCCCTTTACGGTAATGATAGAACAGGATCTTGTTTACTGCTTCATCACTTTCTCTATTATCTTTACTTCGTCTGAAATAAACTCAACAACATATAAGCCCTTTTGTAGTTTGTCCAGCCCGGGTAATACCACAATATTTTCGCCGCGCTGTAACAGTATTTTTTTACTCACCAGTACCTGGCCGGTAATATTGGTTAAACGTATAGTGCCAGACTGTTCCCTGTTGTTATTCAGCGTTAGTTTAATATCCGTTGTAAAAGGATTGGGATATACACTGATGGTTGCGGGATTATTGTTGTCTCCACGCAGGGAAATAATTTTGCTGAAATTGCCCCTGCCATCAAAGTCTATATCTTTTAACCGGTAGTAAATAATACCCTCCAGGCCGGTAATATCATCTGCAAACTGGTAAGTATTGGTTAAACCCGTAGTGCCATTACCTGCTACAATGCCTACCTGCTCAAAATCAACGCCATTCAGACTCCTGTATACTTCAAAATACGCATTTTCTTTTTCGTTGAAAGTTGTCCATTTTAATAATGCCTGGTTATTATTCTGCTTCGTTACCGTAAAACTGCCCAGGGTTACCGGCAGTGTAGCTTCATCCGGCCCTTTCAGGTAAATTTCCCTGGATATGATACGGCAGCCGGCTTCGCCGATATTACCGCTGCTAGCCACAAGAATACGGTACCAGCCGGTATCGGCTTTGGCGAAATTTGTAATATTATAGGTTGCATTGGTTTGGCCATCTACATTTACCCAGGCATTACCGGTAAACTTGTTTTTACGCTGCCATTGGTATACAGGGGACGCCAAGCTATAAGTACTGCCATCATCCAATCTAACGGATTGGGTAGTGGCCTCAATAGCAAAGCTGGAGCCATAAAGACGTTCATACACTGTAGCTCCGGAACCAGATCCGCTTCCGCCGGTAACATTCAGGGATATCGACTGACCATAGGGCGTTAATTGAATATCATCCAGGCCAAAATCATTTCCGCAACCACCCTGATTGCTGGTCATGTTTACACGCAAACGGCTTACCCCGGCAGGTATTTTAACCGTAGCACTGTAACGCTTCCAGGCATCGCTTTCCCGATCTGTTTGCATAGGGATTGGTCCTGTAGATTTGGAAGAGATAAGAACGCCATTATCGGCATTGTAAAAATTAAAATTAATAACAGGCAATATATAACCACCTACGCTGTTGCAGTTAGTGGTTCCTTCCTTGTTTAAATTAGCTACCCATACCGAAAACTCGTATGCGGCACCATCACAGGCATTGGTGATGGTTTGTTCATAATAAGTACCGGATGTATTAGCGTTTGCATTTACAATTAAAAACCTGTCGCTGCCATTGCCAGTGGTATGATCATTGGCATTGATCCAGGCATTGTCAAAACAGGTGTTGTAAGTTTGCGGCAGGATAGAATAGAATCCATTGTTAGGGCAGGCAGTGCCATCATGTTGGTAATTAAGACCGGTTGTTCCCGAACTGCCAATAGAGGTTAAATAACTGCTTAATGTTTGTGAGCTAGTGCCTGTACCAAAATCAATATCAAATGCCGGTGTACCTCGACTGCCTGTTACATATAAATACACGAATCTGTGATTACGAGACACACCCTGAGCGATACCCGAAAATTTCAGTTTATAGGTCCCGGTTACCAGGCCACTGATGGTGGGGTTTAGGGTATTATAGATAATCGGGCCTCCATTAGAAAAAGTCGGTTTTTTAGTCACATCTGGCCATCCTGGCCATGTTTCTACACTCCATTCATAACCGGATCCACTACCGGTGATGGTACCCTGTAAAGACGTAGCATTACCGGTTACCAGTTGATTTTTTCCTGCGCTGACAATGGTTTGCGCTTTTGACAGGGTACCCGATAAAATGGTACATCCAATAAAAAGAAAATAAAGTAGATGTTTTTGCATACTAACTGTTTTAATAATAAGAAATAGATGATCAGTTACATTTAGCGGTTTAACAGGAGGAATTAAGACTTTAATAAGCAGTGTTTTTAACAGGGCCCTGGCCCTATCGCATCATTTGTTCCGGTACAAACAATAACCAGCCTTGTCACTTTCTTACGAAATGACACAGCCTAAAAAATATTGGATAAATTGAAATTTTGCCAGATAAAGGCACCAGGTTAGAACACAGATTGAATTAAACAGCAGGTATAAATCCTGTAGTTTTATTCAGTTGTAAAAGTATATTCACTTAGGGAATATACAAGAGGATATGAAACATATATCTTTCCGATATTCGTATCATACTCATTAGCAGTTGTTCCCGATTTTTTTGGGGCAGCTGCTTTTTTTCTCTGGCATTCGTATAAAAAAAAGTCCGCAACTGATTGTCGCGGACTTATGATAAAAATATAGTATGTATCTATTACAGGGAATGATTGGTTACATCACTGTCATAAGGAGGAACACCCGCAGATATTTCGCCCTGGTCAGCACTGATGCTGTCAGTGCTTTCGGTTAAAGGTTTCTTTTCCTCGAACGGACGCTTACCGATCAGTGCCTCTACATCACTCTGGAACAGTACTTCTTTTTCAAGTAATGCTTCCGCCAGTTTCTCCACCTGCTGGCGTTTTTCGCTTAACAGGTTCTTGGTGCGTACATAAGAATCATCGATCAGTTTCCTTACTTCCTCATCAATCAGTTTCGATGTTTCTTCCGAGTAAGGTTTGGTGAAAGTTGTTTCCTGCTGCGGATCATAAAAACTTACATTACCTACTTTTTCATTCATACCATATACACTTACCATGGCATAAGCGGTACGGGTAATTTGCTGTAAGTCGTTTTGTGCACCGGTTGAAATTTTGTTGAAGAAGATCTCTTCGCTCGCACGACCACCCAGGGTCATACATATCTGGTCAACCAGTTGATCGGTATTATACAGGTATTGCTCTTTCGGCGTGTATTGTGCATATCCTAAAGCAGCGGTACCACGCGGTACAATGGTTACTTTTAATAACGGATAAGCATGTTCTAAATACCAGCCGCAGATAGCGTGACCAGCCTCGTGGTAAGCAATGATCTTTTTCTCTTCCGGAGAAATGATCTTGTTCTTTTTCTCCAAACCACCGATCACCCTGTCCACCGCATCCTGGAAATCCTGCATTTCTACCGCATCCTTTCCTTTACGGGCAGCAATCAGGGCCGCTTCATTACACACGTTGGCAATATCGGCACCGGCAAATCCCGGGGTTTGTTCGGCCAGTTTATGAATATCTAATTTTTCTGAAATTTTAATCGGCTTCAGGTGCACTTTAAAAATATCCTCACGGCCTTTCAGATCGGGCTTATCAATGGTGATCTGCCTGTCAAAACGACCCGGACGTAATAAAGCGCTATCCAGTACATCGGGACGGTTGGTAGCGGCCAGTACGATAATGCCTGTATCGGTACCAAATCCATCCATCTCCACCAGCATCTGGTTCAGGGTGCTTTCCCTTTCGTCATTGCTCATCATGGAGTTTTTACCACGGGCACGGCCTATCGCATCAATCTCATCGATAAAGATGATACAAGGCGCTTTTTCACGGGCCTGTTTAAACAGGTCACGTACACGGCTGGCACCCACCCCTACAAACATTTCCACGAAATCGGAACCACTCAGGCTGAAGAAAGGTACCTGGGCTTCACCCGCCATGGCTTTTGCCAGTAAGGTTTTACCGGTACCAGGAGGGCCTACCAATAAAGCACCTTTGGGTATTTTACCACCTAAGGATGTATATTTTTTAGGATTCCGTAAAAAGTCTACTATCTCCATTACCTCTACTTTCGCCTCATCCAGGCCGGCAACATCGGTAAAAGTGATATTTACTTTTGTTCCTTTATCAAATAAAGTAGCTTTTGATTTACCAATATTGAAGATACCACCGGGGCCGGCTCCACCGCCGCCACCGCCGCTCATTTTACGCATCATCAATATCCACAAACCCACAAAAAACAGGATAGGTAATAAGAAGGATAATGATTTGCCAAACCAGTCACTGTCATTATCTACGGTATAAGATACCTGCGTTAAGCCGGGATTTTCTTTATAAAATTCACCCAGGTCTTTTTGAAAAGCTTCCCCGCCGGTGATCTTAAAAGAAAAATGAGGTCCCTGTTTATTGGTTTCGCCGGTAAAAGATTTGGGTAACTCATCTTTATAATGAACCAGGCTGGTATCCTTCAGCGTTACCCGAACCGTATTGCGGTTGTTAATGATGGTATAATCCTTCACCTGCCCTTTTAACAGCATTTGTTTAAATTCCAGTGGTGTGGTTTTGCCACCTTCACTTGAAAAAGGATTAAACAGTTGCACGCCAATTAATACGGCAAATAAAATGATCCAGACCCAGTACATATTGAACTTTGGACCTTTCTTCGGATTTTGACCGTCTTCTACCGGGCGGTTATTAAATAACGGCGGTCGGTTCGGTTTGTCTCTTTTGTTATTTGATGGTTCTGTCGACATAATTTTTTCTAAACGGTTATTGCATAATAAGGATTATTGGCCCTTTATGTTCAGTTATTCTAAAAATTAACAATTCACAGGGATTGCAGGGTACGGGATCAATTATTGCTCTTTGTGCTCTTCGGCAGGTGCATCGGACCACATTTCCTCCAGGCCATAAAACTTGCGGCTTTCGGGGTGCATTACATGCACTACAATGTTCACATAGTCTATTAACAACCACTGCCCGCCCTGGGAGCCTTCATGATGGTACGGTGTTTCCTGGCACTTCTCCTTTACACTGGAAAATATATTATCTCCAATAGCACGTAATTGCGGGATACTATCGGCCTCACAGATCACAAAAAAATCGGCAACGGCCTCATTTACCTTTCTCAGGTCAAGAGAAATGATATTTCTCCCCTTTTTTTCATGCATTGCGGCAATGATGGTCTTGAAGATCTTCGAGTTTTTTGTCAAGCGGGTCACTGCACTTTTCTGACGCTTATTCAACATTTCTAATTGTTCCAATAGAAAAGAAAGTTTTATTAATGAATACTTTATTTGTTTACCGGCCCGCCTACATTGTAATAATGTTTTTTATTAAGGTAGGTTTTAGCTGTAAAGTTTAGCTACTTTTGGTCAAAAATAGCAATAATTGTCACAACTTTTCAGGAATACAGATTTGAATCCCATCTTAATTGAGTTGCAGACAATTGACAGTACCAATAATTATGCCTTGCAACTGATTCATGCGGGTTTGGCACAGTCCGGAACCGGTATTTTCACCCATGAGCAAACCGCCGGCAAGGGCCAGCGTAACAAAACCTGGCATTCATCCGCCGGAGTGAATATTTTACTCAGCACCATTTATGCCCCCAAAGCATTGCCAGTACTGCATCAGGTACGTATTAACCAGGCGGTGGCCATTGCCGTTCATCAATTTTTTAGCCAATACGCCGGCGATGATGTACGTATAAAATGGCCGAATGACCTTTATTGGCAGGACAGAAAGGCAGGCGGAATATTGATCGAGAACATCATCGGCAGGCCTGATTCAATGCCCGGATCCGGTACACCCGTTGTAAAATGGTGCGTTATCGGCACAGGTATCAATATTAACCAAACGGCATTTGCCCCGGCCGCAACCCGGCCCGTTTCCCTGAAACAGATCACCGGCAAAACCTTTGATATCAAAACACTGGTACAGGAACTCACCGGGCTGATCATTACCCAGTGCGAAAAAATCAGCACCCGCTCCAATGCAGACCAGTTAGCGGCCTACAACCGTATTTTGTATAAGTACAACCAGGAAATGCAGTTCCGCCGTAATAACCAGGTTTTTACGGCGCTGGTCAAGGGTGTGGATGAGTATGGACAACTGATCCTTCACCACAACGGCGCCGACGAGCCGGTACAACATGGCGAAGTAGAATGGATCATTGATTAAAGTCCTGCATCTGCCAGTATCTCCTCCGCATGTGCTTTGTTTTTTGGGCGCAGGTATATTTTACTGATGATCCCTTTTTCATTGATAACAAAAGTGGTACGATGTAAGCCCATGTAATGACGGCCGTATAATTGTTTTGGGCCCCATACACCGTACTTTTCAATCAGGGCATGTTTGGTATCGGCAATTAAAGGAAAAGGTAAACTGTTACGGGTAGCAAACTTTGTATGCGATTCGGCATCATCAGGACTCACCCCTATCACCACGTAACCGTTTTTCTGTAACAGGGCATAATTGTCACGCAGGTTACAGGATTGCACGGTACAGGTGGGCGTCATATCCTGCGGGTAGAAATACAATACTACTTTTTTACCTTTCAGTGCCGACAAGGTTATTTTATTGCCATTCTGGTCTAAGCCCGTAAATGCCGGTGCTTTATCTCCCGGCTGTAAATGTGTTGCCATGATCGTATCAGTACTTTATAAATTATTTCTTTTTCTTTTTTGCCGGTGTTGTTTTTTTAGTGGCTACCGGTTTCTTTTTGGCAGGTGCTTTTTTCACTGCCTTCTTCTTCACGGGTGGTGTATACTCATTACGTTTAAACCACCACTCCCTGGTAGTGGTATTCCCCACCAGGTCGGTAACTATTACTTTTAAATGATAAGTACCATACTCAAAATCGGCGGGGAAACTATAAATCCAGCTACGGCCTTTGTCATTGGTAAACCGTAACCATTTTCCGTTTAATTCGGCCCTGAAACTTTGCACCCCAAAATTATCGCCGGGTGTAAATATAATATTACGGGCAGCGCTCAGGTTCACGGTATCGCCCTTACCCAGTTCATTAACAGTGGGAGGCGTTACATCCGTAAATGCCTGGAAAGAACCGAAGTCGGGCATCTGTGCCGTGATCCAGTCGCCCTGCCAGCTGGCTTTTCTAACATTACCACCACCCCCTGTACGACGCATCACTACTTTATCACGCAGGTATGGCGGCACCGTTTTATCAGGTTTAATACGCACGGTAAATTGTCCTTCCACCGGTACCGATGGATTATGCAACTGGTGTAAAGCAGTAACCGCATTTGCGGCAGCAGACGGGGTACGGATATAGTTAGGCCGCACCGTATCGTATAAACAATAATCGGGGAAATACACCTCGAAATCCGGTTTCTCCAATACATTCACATACCTGGGCGTAAACAAATCGGGTAAAGCGCTGCCATAGTTTTTCTGTGCCGCCAGCTTTTCGTCATACTGCAAACTAAAGTTCAGCATCACCTTGTTTTTATACGCATCTTCCAGCTCTATACGTATACTGCGGGGCACGGTATCTGTTAATACAATTTCGCCCGTACCACCGGCTTTATGGTATACGCCGCTGATATCACCCGGCATCACCGCCACATGCTGCAGGTAAGCTCCTCCGTTATGTTTATACCGGTAATCAATATGAGCATTCATATACCTGGTGGCATTGTAATCAATACTGTCAATATAAAAAGCTACCTGCAAACGGTTATCCAGAAATAACCTCGCTGCGTAAATACCATCCTGGTTATTGGAGCCGCTGATGCGGTCAAAAGCCTGGATACCAAAGCTCACTTTATTACTGCCGGTTTTTATAACACTGTTCTTTGGAACAATATACCCGCTATCCGTAAGTTTTACGGCAAATAATTCAGGCGATTGCTCATATACCGATTTATTACGGTCATACATGGCCAGGCGCTGTAAGGTAGGCGCTACCGCATCGGGTAAAGGCATGCCGAACAACAGGGGGTTTAACCTTTTACCGGTACTTGTCTCAAAAATCTCAAAATGCACATGAGGGCCCTGCGAGCCGCCGGTAGTGCCACTGTATGCAATGAAGTCACCTTTTTTTACCGGGAATTTATTGGCGGGTATGGTCAGTTCCACTGCCCAGGATTCCTGCGCATACTGCTGTTGGGTAGCATAGGCTTCCAGTACACTGTTAAAATCATTTAAGTGTGCGTATAAGGTAGAAAGACCATTGGGATGATTGATAATGATAAAACGGCCAAAACTCAGGGGGCGGATGCCGATGAAAGCTACATAACCGTCAGCTGCCGCGTATACCGACTGGTTCACCACCTGGTTGGTGCGCATATCCAGTCCCATATGCCAGTGGTTTGGTCTCAGTTCACCCATATTGGCCACAATTTCGGGGGCCAGGTTCAGGGGCCACCTGAAATATCCCTGCGGGTAAACCGGGCGTTTATATTCCTGCGCCTGTACATTAACACATAACAATATCAAAATAAATCCATGCAGCCATCTCTTCATCATGGGTCAAAAATAACAAACATGAGTTTAATGAAATGCAAAGATTGAATGCATGTGATGATTTGATGATTGGGAAATTGGTAATGAGATTTTTACATGGTGCAGGAAAGTTACAAATTGCCCGATAGCATTACCGGACGTAGCAGTGAGTGACACAACCAAACTTTCCTATAGGAACTATGAGGCATAGTGGTACCGTAGCTGGTCTGTAAAAAATTAAACCGCGTTGTTATTACCGGTCAGTTGCCGGAACACATTCTCCAGGCTTTGATTACCAGTTTGTAAGGATAAAATATCGAGACTGTTATCAATGGCTAATTGCAGTACCTGTTTTTTCACCGTTTCGGCATTGCTGCATAAAAGCTGGTACACATTTCCCTGTACCACCAGGGCTTCATCCACCCCGGTCAGTTGTTGTAAAGTGGTAATATCCACAGGCTGTTTAAACTGTACCAATACTGCCTGGTGTTTATTATCCGTTTGCTGAAGGTTGGCAATTTTATCGTCTGCTACCAGGTTACCTTTATTAATGATCACTACACGGTCGCAGATAGCTTCCACTTCCTGCAGAATATGGGAAGAGAATAAAACGGTTTTGTTCTGCCCCTGCTGTTTGATCACCTCACGTATCTCTATGATCTGGTTAGGGTCCAGTCCGCTGGTAGGCTCATCCAGTATCAATACTTCCGGGTCATGTATTAAAGCTGCGGCCAGACCTACACGCTGCTTATATCCTTTGGACAGTTGTCCAACTTTTTTATGTTGTTCGGGAGTAAGCCCAACAAGCTGTATAACTTTGGCTACCTGCTCTTTTATATTTTTTACCTCATGTGTTTCGGCAATAAAAGCCAGGTATTCTTTAATATACATGTCATAATACAGCGCATTGGATTCGGGCAGGTACCCGATCTTTTTTTTGGCAGCCAGCGGATCAATGGCCACATCAATACCGCAAACAAGCGCTGTGCCCTTTGTTGCCTGCAGGTAACCGGTCAGTATTTTCATAGTGGTTGATTTACCGGCACCATTCGGCCCCAGGAAACCAACGATCTCTCCTTTACCTACCTGGAAGCTGATATTGTTAACAGCTTTTTGCTGGCCATACTCTTTAACTAACGCATTTACCTGTATTGACATACAACAAACCTACAAAAAAACGGTTGGCAAATGCCAACCGCTATAAAAAATTGCTTTAAAATGTTTAGCCGAAGTTTTCCAACTGATAGGTTTCATCAATAGGTGTGCCGGCGGGCATTTCAAAAACTGGTTTAATGATACCATCAGTTAAGCCGTATACCCAGCCATGCAGGTGCGGACCATCACCATTGGCCCAGGTACGCTGGATAATAGAGGTTTTAGCCAGGTTAAATACCTGTTCTCTTACATTTAACTCCACTAACCTGTCAGCCCGCTGGTCTTCATTTTCAATAGCATCCAGCTCCGATTTATGTAAACGGTAAACGTCTTTAATATTACGCAGCCACATGTTCAGTACAGGGCGGAAGTCCTGTTTGGTCATAGCCGCTTTCACACCACCACAGCCGTAGTGACCACATACAATAATATGTTTCACTTTTAAATGTCCTACTGCATAAGACAGTACGCTCAGCAGGTTCACATCTGTATTTACTACCAGGTTGGCAATATTTCGGTGAACAAATATTTCACCGGGTTGTGTATTGGTTACTTCGTTGGCCGGTACGCGGCTGTCGCTGCACCCGATCCATAAAAACTCGGGGGTTTGCAATTTAGCCAGGCGTTTAAAAAAATCAGGGTCATCAAATACTTTTTCTTTGGCCCATGACTTGTTTTCTAATAATAACTTTTCGTACGACTGCATTTTTAATAAGTTTTATCGAATTAATAAATGAATACTATTGCATTAACTTTTGGCATGTTCAATGCCTTTGGAGTGACTACGGATCAGCGGAGCCCCATTACTGGTCAGCTTCTCATCAAAACCCTGGTCCACCATATTACTCTTGATAAGTTCAACGGTTATATTCTTTAAAGGAGCTGAGATCATAAAGTCCTCGATGGTTTCAATCACGTCCCTGTCAATATAATCGGCCCTGAAGGCATCAATTACCACATTGGCGCCCGGAGGAACCTGCTCCAGTTTCTTTTTGATAATGGCTTTATTTAAGAAAGAAACGTCCTTGCGTAAACGGATCAGGTACCTGTCATCATCGTTTACCACGAATACGGCTTTGCGGAAATTACTGCGGAAAGCAAAGAACAGGCCCACACCAATACCGATGATCACACCTTTCAGCAGGTCGGTAGCCAGGATAGCTATGATGGTGATCACAAAAGGTAAGAACTGGTCCCAGCCTTTTTTGTAGAAGGATACAAATAAAACGGGTTTAGCCAGTTTATAACCGGTAAATATCAGGATAGCGGCCAGTGCGGCATTGGGTATCAGGTTTAAGATACCGGGAATAAATGCCACACAAAGCAGCAATAACAAACCGTGCATGATGGTAGATGCCTTGGTTTTAGCACCGGAGTTTACATTTGCGGAGGAACGCACAATTACACTGGTAACGGGTAAACCACCAAACATACCCGATACAATATTACCCACACCCTGCGCTTTTAATTCACGGTTGGTAGGTGTTACCCTTTGGTAAGGGTCAAGGTCATCAACGGCCTCAATACTTAATAAACTTTCCAGGCTGGCTACCAGGGCCAGGGTTACCGCTGTTACCAATACATCCTTATTCAAAATAAAAGACCAGTCAGGCATGGTAAATAAGCTGAAAAATTCGCTGGGCGATGAAGCTACTGCCAGGTTTACCAGGTGATTACCGCTTAAAGCCTGCTCAGGACTGGCCTGTGTAAAAAAGTAGTTACCGCTGATGGCAATGATCACTACCAATAAGGGAGCAGGTACCAGGCGGATAAATCCTTTTTTACCGGCAATGATCTTCTCCCAGATAAAACTAAAGGCCAGGCAAACACCCCCTATTATCAGGGCTGTGCTGTTAATATTGCCAAAGGCACTGAAAAAATTCTGGAAAATATTCCCTTTCTCCGGTATGACACCTTCATCACTCATAAAGTGTGAGTCATCGCCCAGTAAATGCGGCACCTGGTTCAATATTAATATTAAGCCAATGGCCGCCAGCATACCTTTAATCACACTGTTAGGAACATAATCGCCAATAATACCCAGTTTGGCAATACCCAGTATTAACTGTAAAACACCCGCTAATACTACTGCTACCAGGAACACTTCGTAACTGGGAACCAGGGCAATGGCTGCCGCCACAATGGCTGTTAAACCTGCGGCCGGACCACTTACGCTTAAATGCGATTTACTCATTAAACCTACCACTACACCACCGGCAATACCGGCAATGATACCGCTGAAGGGAGGGGCATTAGATGCCAGTGCAACACCTAAACACAGCGGCAAAGCCACAAGAAATACTACAATGGAAGCTGGTATGTCGCTGCCAAGGCTTTTAAAATAATTTGCACGAGTTGACATAAAAAGATTGTCTTTTACTACTTTGAATAATTGTGTGATCTATACCTGTTGTCATAAACATATTACAACAGTTTACTACCATTACGCGAACGGGAATAACCAATAAAAAGAAATGAGAAAAAATAAAGCCAATTACCGGTTAGGCATTGGGCGGAGGGCATAACAATTCACCATGAAAAGCGGTATAAGTGCCTTCGTGATAGTGTAGTTCCAGTAACTGAACCTGTCCCATTACAGGAGCTGCATTGTCAAAACTGGTGTGGTGAATGTATTCTTCAGTGAGTGTATTGATACCACCGCAGGTTTTTTCCTCGGTAGTATTGGCAAAAGGATTGGCGTTGTTCTTTTCAACCTCAAACTTGCCATTTAATTCATTAGCGGCTTTAAGCTTTGTTTCATACACATAAGGCAAACTAACGGTCAGCCATACCAATGCAAAAAGCATCAGTAAGGTTGCAATATATTGCCTCAAAGTGTATTTGTTTTTGGTAAAGCTCATAGCTCGTGTGCGCAAATGTAAAAAATAACAGGCAGAGCAGCAATTTGTTTACAAAACTTTTACATTTTAATAATAATTATTGAATATGGTTCAAAACCAGCACATATTCACTATTTTAATACTATTTAAGTTCCTCAGAACTTTCCGGCAAATGATTATACTCGCCTTTTATGGCGTACCAGCCAAAAATAACAAAGCCGATGGCTATGGGTAAAAATATCAATAAAATAATGATCCAGATCACCGGGTCATTAATTTCCTTCTTACCGTTCAGGTCAATATTATCAATAGCTCCTTTTATCAAAAAAATGATAAATGCAGGCCCGGCCACCAGCCATAGCCACCCCAGTATTTTTTTTACACCGTTCATATAGTTAGTTATTTGTTATTCGTTAATCGTTAATCAGGTTCCAAAAGTTCAATGTTCAAGAAGTTCAAAGGTCAATATTGAATTATGAATTGCTCATTGTCACTTGTCAATTGTTCAATCGTCCACTTCTTTATCAATCTTATTCGTTAAATAAATGGTTCCGATAATTAAACATAGCGTTGCTACGCCAATCGGGTACCAGAGGCCTACCAGGTCGTTGCCAGGGAAGGTGGTGGTTAATAATAAACCAATGAAGGGCACCAGGCCGCCAAATACACCATTACCGATATGATAAGGCAGACTCATAGATGTATAACGGATCTTGGTCGGGAACATTTCTACCAGGAAAGCCGCAATAGGCCCATACACCATGGTAACATATAGTATCAATAAAAACACCAGGCCCGCAAATTTCCAGTAAGTACCCTGTGGTAAATGTTTATTACCCGTTGTTTCGGTAACATTGATAACAGTTTTATCAGCCGCAGCTATTGTTTGCTGTTTGGTAATATGATACCAGCTGCCATTTTCGAGGTGAATGATATTGGTTTGCTTTTCGGTAATATTACCATCAGGTAATACATGTTGTACAGGAGCTAAGGTTTCCGTGTTTATTATAGCATGAGTTGTCCAGTTTTTTGTATCCGTATCTTTTAAAAATTCACTGAAGATGGGCCGGTAAGTAAGTATACCTAATAACATACCCGCCAGCATGATCCATTTACGGCCTATCTTATCACTTAACCACCCAAAGAAAACAAAAAAGGGTGTGGCAAACGCAATACCCCATAACATAATGGTACGGCTTTGTTCGAATTCCAGTCCCGCCTTTGTTTCTAAAAAACTTTGCGCATAAAACTGCCCGGTATACCAGATAACTCCCTGCCCCATTACCGCACCAAACAAAGCCAGCAATACCATTTTAAAATTGGCCTTTTTACTGAAACTTTCCTTTAACGGATTTTTAGAAACATGACCGCTTGATTTAAGTTTGGCAAACAAAGGCGATTCGGACATATTCATACGTATATACACCGATACACCTACCAGTATAATAGAGGTCCAGAAGGGATAACGCCAGCCGCCCCACTCAGCATTAAAAGCAGCTTCGCTCATGTTCAGTTTTACCAGCATAATAACGCCCAGGGCTACAAACAAACCCAGTGTGGCCGTGGTCTGTATCCAGCTGGTATAATAGCCCCGCCTGCTGGCCGGTGCATGTTCGGCTACATAAGTGGCTGCGCCGCCATATTCACCGCCAAGAGCAAGTCCCTGTAATAACCTTAATAATAATACTAATATAGGAGCAGCAATGCCAATGGTTTTATAACCCGGCACCAGTCCAATTAAAAAAGTAGCACCGCCCATCAATGCCAGCGTGAGTAAAAAAGTATATTTACGGCCGATCAGGTCACCCAGGCGGCCAAACACCAATGCGCCAAAAGGCCGTACAATAAAACCCGCTGCAAAAATGGCCAGCGTACTTAACAAAGCCGCTGTACTGTTGCCCTCGGGAAAAAATTGTGTGCTGATCGTTTTGGCAAGCATACCAAAAATGTAAAAGTCATACCATTCAATCATGGTCCCCACCGATGAGGCGGATATCACTTTCCAAATGCCGGTAGCAGAATCGTCATTTTTTTTCATGCCTTTAAAATACAAATTAGATTTAATCTGTTGCTAAAAAATTTTGAATTCGTACATTTAAGGCTCACAAAAAATCAATGGTTGTCATGTCATACCCCTATCAAATAAAATCGTACGACGAATACAAAGAAGCATACCAGAAGAGTATTGACGATCCGGAAGCCTTTTGGGGCGATATTGCTGAACATTTTCGGTGGCATAAGAAATGGGACAAAGTATTAAACTGGAACTTTAAAGAACCTAAGATCGAGTGGTTTGCCGGTGGTAAATTAAATATTACCGAGAACTGCCTTGACCGTCACCTGGAAAAACTGGCTGATAAACCTGCCATTATCTGGGAGCCTAATAACCCGGAAGAACGCACCCGCATTGTAACTTACGAACGTTTACACAAACGTGTGTGCCAGTTTGCACAGGTATTAAAAAATAACGGCGTAAAAAAAGGTGACCGTGTATGTATTTATATGGGCATGGTGCCCGAGCTGGCCTATGCTACTTTAGCCTGTGCCCGTATCGGTGCCATACATAGTGTCATATTCGGTGGTTTTTCCGCCCAGAGTATTGCAGACAGGCTGGAGGATGCGCAGGCCGAATTTATTGTTACCTGCGATGGTGCATACCGTGGTGGTAAAGACATTCCTTTGAAAAGCGTAATTGATGATGCCCTGATCGGTAATAAAACCGTGAAGCGTGTGATTGTATATACCCGTACCCGTACACCGGTATCCATGATCAAAGGGCGTGATGTATGGTGGGAAGACGAAATGCAGGCCGTAACTGAAGGTGCGGAAGCCCTCAAAAGCGATGGCTTTGGTGAAGTGGAGGTGATGGATGCGGAAGATCCCCTGTTCATTTTATATACATCGGGCAGTACCGGCAAACCCAAGGGGGTGGTACATACCGTTGGCGGATATATGGTATGGACCAATTACAGTTTTGTGAATGTATTTAATTACCAACCGGGACAAATACATTTCTGTACCGCCGACATTGGCTGGATCACCGGCCATAGCTATATTATTTACGGCCCATTAAGTGCAGGTGCTACCAGTGTGATGTTTGAAGGTGTGCCCACCTGGCCCGATGCAGGACGTTTCTGGGATATTATTGATAAATACAAGATCGATATTTTATACACGGCGCCAACCGCCATCCGCAGTTTAATGGGCTTTGGCTTAGATCCTTTAAAAGGAAAAGATCTTTCATCCTTAAAAGTATTAGGCACCGTAGGTGAGCCTATTAATGAAGAAGCCTGGCATTGGTATGATGAACATATTGGTAAAAAGAAATGCCCCATTGTAGATACCTGGTGGCAGACAGAAACCGGCGGTGTGCTCATCAGCAACCTGGCAGGGGTTACACCGGCCAAACCATCATGGGCCACTTTACCTTTACCGGGTGTACAACCCATACTGGTTGACGAGAACGGAAAAGAAGTGACCGAAAAAGATGAGGAAGGTAATTACAAAGGCAATCTCTGTATTAAAGCGCCATGGCCCGGTATACTGCGCACTACTTATGGTGACCATGAACGTTGCCGCACCAATTATTTTGCTACTTACGAAAATTTATACTTTACCGGTGACGGGGCTTTAAAAAATGATGATGGTTTTTATCGCATCACCGGCCGTGTGGATGATGTACTGAATGTAAGTGGCCACCGTATTGGTACCGCCGAGGTCGAAAATGCGATCAATATGCACGCAGGTGTAGTAGAAAGCGCTGTAGTAGGCTACCCGCACGATATTAAAGGCCAGGGTATTTATGCCTATGTTATTTTTAACGGCCGCCACTTTGATGATGAACTGACCCGTAAAGATATACTGGCTACTGTATCACGTATTATTGGCCCTATTGCCAAGCCGGATAAAATACAATTTGTAAGCGGCCTGCCTAAAACACGCAGTGGCAAGATCATGCGCCGCATATTGCGTAAAGTGGCCGAAGGCGAAACAGATAAACTGGGCGATACTTCTACCCTGCTCGATCCCGGTGTAGTGGATGAGATCGTTAAAGGAAAATTATAAAATAAGGCCCCTCTGAAGAGGGGCCTTATTTTTCCATGCCATGATTCCCGTCTCACGAACCGGCTCGCGTAAGTTTTTCATGTTTCTCATAAATTAACTAATTTCCAAATTATCTCATTAAAAAATGTCCCCTGTTTATCCCTCCGGTTGTTATAAGGGCATTCATCACTATAAATTAAAAAGAAATGAACGAGTTTTTAATGCTTATTCGCGAAAATGCCGATTACGGTAGTATGACAGCAGAAGATATGCAGGCTTGTATTGAAGAGCATATTACCTGGGTAAACGGGTTAATTGAAAAAGGGCAATACAAACTGGCCAATCCGCTGGACGACAAGGGCGCTTCTATCAAAAACGGCGTAGTAACAGATGGCCCTTATATTGAAAGTAAGGAGTGTATCAGCGGCTTTTATATTTTACTCGCTAACTCACTGGAAGAAGCTGTAGGCATTGCCAAAACCTGCCCGGATGTAGCCAGGGGCAATACCATTGAAATAAGACAAATTACCGAGGTAGATGAGCACACCACCTGATCCCATCAAACAGGTTGATCATTTAACAGCACATCTTTTCCGCCACAGCGCGGGAAAGATGACTGCTGTATTGACACGCCAGTTTGGATTAACACGACTGGACATGATACTGGATGCCGTGCAGGATAGTTTTGAAATGGCATTGACCAAATGGCGTTACGGGAATATACCGCAACAGCCCGAAGCCTGGTTAATGACAGTAGCCAGGCATAAACTGATCAACCGTTTAAAACGGGAGATACGTTATAGTGATATTAATGAGGAACAGCAAGAGGTAACGGGATATAAGGTATATGATGATATTATTGTCAATGAAACACTGATTGCCGACAGCCAGCTGCAATTGTTGCTCACCTGCTGTCACCCTGCCTTCTCGCTTAAAAACCAGGTGAGCATTACCTTATATGTTCTGTGTGGGTTTGGTATTCCCGAAATAGCCAATGCCCTGCTCAGCAACAGGGAAACCATTAAAAAAGCCATCACCCGCTGTAAGGCACAGTTAAAAGAACTGGAGGTCTTATATCAACCTAAAGATAAGTCCATACTGGAACAGCATATTCATACCGTACATACCGTACTATATCTTTTATTTAATGAGGGGTATAAAACCACACGTGTTCATGCAGGTATTAACTACGATATGTGTTTTGAGGCCCTGCGCCTGGCTAAACTTTTATTACAACATCCTGTTGCATTACCACAAACACATGCTTTGCTGGCGCTCATGTTTTTTAATGCAGCAAGATTTCCCGCAAGGATAACCGATACCGGGGAGTGGCTGACACTGGAAAAACAGGACCGGAGCCTGTGGCTTCAACCTTTGATACAGGAAGGTTTTTATCATTTAGAACAGGCAACACATACCGGCGAGATAAACAGGTACCATATTGAGGCCCTTATTTCCGCTGTGCACTGCAGTAGCGCCAGTTTTTCGCAAACACCCTGGCCCAGGATACTGGACCTGTACAGGCACCTGGAAACCATTGAGCCACCCTCACCCCTGCTGCAGTTAAACAAGATCATTGCGCAGGCTTATACGGATATACAGTTGGTAGACCTGGAGGCACTCAATCAACTGGAAACGCTTTTAACAACTGATAACCGCTTTTTATATTATGCCACAAGGGCGCATGTATACCAGCAGCTAAAACATATACCGGAAGCAGTGAAAAGTTATAACAGGGCTTTGGAACTCGCAGTGTCCGCCATTGATAAACGATTCATACAAACACAGTTATCTGCCTGTAGGAATTAACATTGATATGTTCTTCCGGAAGGGTAGCATGATCATATTTCCTTACAAAAAAATAATTTGCCCATCCCTGTATTCTTATGTAATCTTTGCGTTGTTTATGCTAAAAAATTACAACATGAGAACATTGATCACAGGCCTGGCACTCCTGATTTTATCTGTCAGTTATGGCCAGCAGACAGTTGATACCACAGAACAGATAGTTGCCGGCAGGCGTAATGCAAAAGAACAGCAGAACAAACCCTATGTTATCCTTATTTCTGTTGATGGTTTACGTAATGATATGGCAGCCAGTTATGGTGCGACGAATATACTGCGACTTTCCGGGCAGGGAATACGGGCAAAATTTATGCGTCCCTCCTATCCGTCATTAACGTTTCCCAATCACTACACTATTGTTACCGGTTTATACCCCGCTCATCACGGGTTGATCAATAATACCTTTTTTGATCCTGCAAAAAACCAGATGTACACCATGAGTAATAAAGCCCGTGTGGGTGACAGCAGCTGGTATGGCGGCACACCTTTATGGGTATTGAGCGAGCAGCAACAATTATTAAGTGCCAGTTTTTACTGGGTAGGCTCCGAAGCCAATATACAGGGTAAACGCCCCACCTATTATTACAACTACAACGATAAAATCAGCATGGACGACCGCATTGCTGCAGTAAAAAAATGGCTGCAGTTGCCCGAAGACAGGCGTCCGCACCTCATTACTTTTTATTTTCCGCAAGTGGACCACGAACTGCATTCCTTTGGTGTAGGTTCGGAGGAAGCCAAACACGCTGTACAATTTGTGGACGAAAGCATTGGTAAGCTGGTAGCCGAAGTAGATAAACTGGGCCTGCCGGTCAACTATATTATAGTATCTGATCATGGTATGACCAATGTAGATAAGGACAAAGTAATTAAAATGCCGAAAGCCGTTGATACCACACAGTTTTTTGTGCCTTTTGGTTCTACTTCTCTGCATTTATATGGTAAGCAAGTAAGCAAAAAAACGATTAAGAGTACCTACAAAGCCCTGAAGAAAGAAGCGCAGCACTACACTCCTTATATGTTATGCAAAACACCCAAAGTATGGCATTTTAAAAAGAAGGATGACAGGTACAACCGTGCCGGTGATATTGTACTGGTACCCAATCCTCCCTATTACTTCAATATCGGCACCCGTCCCTCAACCAATAAGGGCTATCATGGTTTTGACAACCGGCTAACCGATATGCGGGCCAGCTTTTTTGCCTGGGGACCTGCCTTTAAAAATAATGTAGAAATCGAAGGTTTTGAGAATGTAAACGTGTACCCATTAGTAGCCGAAATTCTGGGACTGTCCTATGATTTTAAAATTGATGGTAAGCTGAAAGTGTTGAAGCCGGTGTTGAAGTAGAGGTAATAGGTTCAAGAAGTTCAAAAGGTTCAAAGGTTAAAGAGAACCTGAAAATTGTGTGGTGAGTAGTGAATTGTGACTTGTCCATTGTCAACTGTCAATTGTGATTTGTCCATTGTTTAAACTAACACCCGTTACAGCCTTTTACCGGCTAAAAAGATAAAAACCCCGCAAATAACATTTTTTGCGGGGTTTTGCATGGTTGCTACCATTATCTTTGCAGCCAAATTTTTACCATTAAATAATATTGGAGGGGGGAACAAATGAAAGTAATGAAGTTTGGCGGCACCAGTGTGGGAAAGCCGGAACGTATGCACCATATAGCCGGCCTGGTAACCAAAGAAACAGAGCCAGCCATTGTGGTATTGTCTGCCTTATCGGGTACAACAAATGCTTTAGTAACTATCGGCGACCAGATCGCCCAGCACGACCGTGCCGGTGCCAAGGAAACCATTGATAAGTTACAGGCGCATTATGAAGATTTTATCAGCCAGTTGGTAACCAAGCCGGAGATGGTGGAAAAGGCCAAAGGTATTGTTACAGAGCACTTCGAGTTTTTAAATATCATTCTTAAAATATCTTTCAGTGAAGCCCTGAGTAAGGATATTTTAGCGCAAGGAGAATTATTATCCACTAAACTGTTCAGCATTTACCTGGAAGAACAGGGTATTGATCATTTACTGCTTCCTGCCCTGGAGTTTATGAGTATTGACCAGTACGATGAACCACAGATCGGCAGCATTAAAGTAAAGCTGACGCAAATACTGGATAAACATAAAGACAAAAAAATATTTGTTACACAAGGGTATATCTGCCGCAATGCCAAAGGCGAGGTAGACAACCTGAAACGTGGCGGCAGTGATTATTCCGCATCACTGATTGCTGCGGCTATTAAAGCATCGGTTTGTGAAATATGGACCGATATTGATGGCATGCATAATAACGACCCGCGTATTGTAAATAAAACGGTACCCATTGAGCAGTTAAGTTTTGAGGAAGCAGCCGAGCTGGCCTATTTCGGCGCCAAGATATTACACCCTGCTTCTATCTGGCCTGCACAACATTATAAAGTACCGGTTAAATTATTAAATACCATGCAGCCTGCTGCCAAGGGTACATTAATAACAGAAAAAGCCGGCAGCGTTGGTGTAAAAGCAGTAGCAGCAAAGGATAATATCATCGCTATCCGTATTAAAAGCAGCCGTATGTTACTGGCTTATGGTTTTTTAAGAAAGATCTTTGAAGTGTTTGAAAAATACCGCACACCGATTGATATGATCACCACTTCGGAAGTAGCGGTTTCCTTAACCATTGATCAGACCGACAGCCTGAAAGATATCATCAAAGAACTGGAACCATTTGGTACGGTAGAGGTAGACGAAAACCAATCTATCATTTCTGTGGTAGGCAATGAGATCTCTGAAACGGAAGATATCATTAAACGCCTGTTCGGCTCTATCCGTAATATACCTATCCGGATGGTATCCTATGGTGGCAGTCCGCATAATATTTCCTTACTGGTACAGGCCAGCCACAAACAATTAATATTACAGCAGTTGAATAAAGGCATGTTTGGCCTTGATTAATCTGCCTGACAGACTATTTTGAAACCCCTCTCCGGAGGGGTTTTTATTTATCCCTGTATTAACATTAGTTTGGCTTTATACCGGCCTGTATCATAAAATACTGATATTTAGCATTATTTAGTATATCAATAAGCAAAACTGTTTCCTTTTTCACTTAAATTCGTTTATGTCCAACATTGTTTATTGTATAGGAGGTTTGGGAACCGATGAAAAGATTTTTAGCAACCTGGTCTTACCAGGCTGGGAATTAAAACATTTACCCTGGCTGATACCTAACGAAAAAGAGACCCTGGAGGAGTATGCTGCCAGAATGATCGCTCCTGTAACGGAAGAGAACCCTATACTTATTGGTGTGTCATTCGGTGGAATGATGAGTATTGAGATTGCCCGTTTGAGGCCGGTAAAAAAAATCATCCTTATTTCCAGTATCAAAACACACCTGGAAAGACCTAAATGGATGGGCATTTCAGGCAAACTTCGTTTACACAAGATCACACCTTCCAAGCCCAATAAATTTTCGGAGAACCTGGCAAACAAACGCCTGGGAGTGACGAATGAGAAAGAAAGAGACTTTGCCAATGCCTATCGCCGTAATGTAGATAAGGATTATTTAAGCTGGTCCATTAACCAGATAGTAACCTGGAAAAACCACTGGCAGCCGGAGAATATTGTACATATTCACGGCGACAAAGACCAGGTATTTCCTATTAAAAAAATCAAAGCCACCCATATTGTGAAAGACGGTACCCATATGATGGTGATGAACAGGGCTCAGGAAGTAAGTGACTACATTTTAGCATCCCTTGTGTAACTTTGTAAAAAAATGCATGCCGGCATTACCTGAGCTTATTATACTTTTTGACGGCGTTTGTAACCTCTGCAACGGACGGGTGAAGTTTGTGATCAGACACGATAAAAAACAACAAATTCATTTTGCGGCTTTGCAAAGTGAAACAGGTAAAGCCTTATTAAAACAATATAACCTGTCTGACAATAATTTACAGTCTTTTGTATTCATTGAAAAAGGTAAAGCCTATACACAATCAACAGCGGCATTAAGGGTTTGTAAATACCTTGGCATTTATAAAATTTTCTACGCCTTTTTAATTGTACCGCCTTTTATACGGAACGCCGTTTACCGTTTAATAGCCAATAACCGCTACAAATGGTTTGGTAAACAGGAAGCCTGTATGATACCCACACCTGATATAAAAGCACGTTTTTTAGACCAGGTCTAACCCACGTCTTCCGGCAACTGTACCTTACCCTGCATATAAAATACGCAATTGCCGCCCATTATTACCCGCTCTCCTTTCTGTTGTACCCATAAATGCCCGCCACGTTTTGATAACTGTTTTGCCTCCATGGTGGTTTTATTTAATTTATGACTCCAGAACGGTATCAGTTGTGCATGTGCCGAGCCGGTTACCGGGTCCTCATCCACGCCAAACGATGGAGCAAAAAAGCGGGACACAAAATCCACCGTTTTACCGGGCGCTGTAATGATTACTTTATAACCCAGTTTCTTTAGCAGGGTAAAGTCGGGAACAGCCTGCTGAACCGCCGTTTCATCGGGTAGTTCAACTAACAGGTCACGGTTTTTATACACGCCTACAATTTCTTTAATACCCAAAGCCTGCAGCATTTCTTCCGGGTAAGCATCATAGCGTTCCGGCATCCAGGAAGGGAAGTCCATCTCGGCCTTAAAGACAGTGTCTGCCGTTTCGCCGGTCAGCCTGGTTACCACCAGCGGCCCGCTTTGCGAGTAAAAAGTGATCTGTTCTTTTTCGTAAGCCAGTTTTTCAAATAATATATAGGCACTGGCCAGTGTGGCATGACCACATAAATTGATCTCACTCTCCGGCGTAAACCACCGGATGGCAAAGCCATCTTTCTCCGGCACAAAGAACACCGTTTCGGCCAGGTTATTTTCCATGGCCAGTTGTTGCATCAGTCCATCACTGATCCATCTTTCCAGCGGAACTACCGCCGCCGGGTTGCCACCGAATAACCGGTCGCTAAAAGCATCTGCCTGGTATATTGTTAACTGCATCATTCACGTTTTAAACTGCCGATCTGTGGAATAGCCCACTTGTATTTTACTGCCAGTACCCGGATAATAACGATACTGAGTATACAAAGTATCTTGATTAAGCCACTGTCAACATGTAAAGATTTAAATAAAAAATAGATCAATGCCCCGGCCACACAGGCGGTAGCATAAATTTCCTTCCTGAATATAAGAGGTACCTGGTTTAATAATACATCACGCAGCACCCCACCAAAACAGGCAGTGATGGTACCCAGTGAAATACAAATACCGGTACTGAACCCTTTATCTGCCGCCAGTTCCACACCCGCGATAGTAAATAACCCTAAACCCATGGCATCAAATAAAAACAAGGTGACGGGCAATTGCTGCAAACGGTGCCGGAAAAACAAAGTGATGCCGGTTGATATGAGGATCACCAGGATGGTCACTTCATTTTGTAACCAGCTCACCGGCAGGTTACCGATCATAATATCACGGATCGTACCACCGCCTACCGAAGTAACAAATGCAATCACCAATACACCAAATACATCCAGCTTTTTATTAATGGCCATCGATGCTCCCGATACGGCAAAGGCAAAAGTACCCAGTATATCTATGATTCGTAAGAAGTCGGTTTGCAAGGCGGTTCAATTTATTGCTAAGTTATTACTTCTGTGTTATTCCGGTTTATTTTGATTACAGCCGGTATTAGCCACAGGCCTGCAAAAGAAAAGGGCCATAAAGGCCCTCTTTTACAAAACATTTTTACACTTTAGTCAATACGGAAAGATATTTTTGCCACAATACCGTAGGTACTGACCTTCCCATCTTTTACATGTGCTTTAATATCCTTTACATACACCGAATCAATATTACGGATCGTTTTTGATGCTTCGGTAACCGCCTGCTGAATGGCATCATCTATCCCGATCTCAGAAGAAGCAATCACTTCAATAACTTTTACAATAGGCATAGCTTAATTTTTTTATGAATGAACAATACCCTAAGTTAGTTTAAAAAAATGACTAATAGATAATCAGGCAATTTGATAATTTGGCAATGAGTCAATTAAGTTTTTACCTTAATTACATGACCATGAATCTACTCCGAAAAGATTAAGTAGAGAAGCCGGGGTAACCATCAAAAAAAAGCCCCTCTTGCGGAGGGGCTGACTATTTTTATTCTGCCATCATTTCACGGATCACCGTTTCAATGTCTTCGGCATTGGGTTTACTAAAGTAATCGCCATCGCTGCCATAAGCCGGACGATGCGCTTTTGCGGTTATGGTACGGGGAGCCACATCTAAATACCGGTAGCCACCCTGCTCTTCCATCACTTTATTGAACATATAAGCCGCAGCACCACCCGGTACATCTTCATCTACAAAAACTATCCGGCTGGTTTTTTTCAGCGATTCTACAATAACATGATTGATATCAAAAGGCAATAATGTTTGTACATCTATAATTTCGCAGCTGATACCGGTTGCCTCCAGGGAGTTAACAGATTCCTGGATAATACGTAAGGTGGAACCATAGGAAACAATGGTAATATCCTCACCCTGTTTTATTACTTCAGGCACACCTAACGGAACAGTCATCTCCAGCAGGTTGGATGGTGGCGTTTCTTTTAAACGATAACCATTCAGACATTCCACCACAATACCCGGATCATTGCCTTGTAATAAAGTATTGTACATGCCCACTGCCTGTGTCATATTACGTGGTACACATAAATACATGCCACGCAGCGCATTAATCATCATACCCATGGGCGAACCACTATGCCAGATACCTTCCAGGCGATGGCCGCGGGTACGTACAATTAAAGGACAACTCTGGCGGCCATAGGTACGGTAATGTAAAGTAGCTACATCATCACTTAAAGGTTGCAGGCCATATAATACATAATCGATGTACTGGATCTCTGCGATGGGTCGTAAACCACGTAAAGCCAAACCAATACCCTGGCCCATAATTGTTAGTTCCCGGATACCGGTATCAAAGATCCGGATATCGCCATGTTTTTCCTGTAGCCCGCTAAAGCCCTGGTTCACATCGCCGATAAAGCCCAGATCTTCACCAAACGCTACCACTTTGGGATTATTGGTAAATAACTGGTCAAAGTATTTATTCAATACCTCGTAACCATTAATAGGTTTGGGGGCATCATCAAACACCGCTTTTACCTCCGGCACCAGCATGGCACTTTTGGGTCCTTCGTTATATAAATGAGAATTATACAGGCCTTTGTTCTGTGCCAGCAACTCCTTATAATAAGCTGCAATATCTTTAACCGCCTCAGTGGTTTGCTTGTAAACAATTACATCGTGCAGGGTTTTTAAAATATCCCGGCGTAAAGGCTCACGGTTAGCGGTCAATACCTGTGCTTTCTTTTTAATCCACCCGCTTTCTTCCGGCAACTGGTCGGCGAGGTTATTTAACAACCTTACCGCTTCTTCCATTTGCGCCTTGATCGGCAGTTGGTAAGCTTCCCAGGCCCGGTCCTTGCTGTTTTTTACATCATTCTTGGCATTGGCTTCCAGTTCTCTCAATTCCTCCTCGGTGCTTAATGCATTTTGTATGATCCACTCCCGCATTTGTTTCAATCCGTCCCACTCACGCTCCCAGGCCAAACGCTCCTGTGTTTTATAACGTTCATGACTGCCGGAAGTAGAGTGCCCCTGCGGTTGGGTAATCTCTTCCACATGAAATAAAACCGGTATATGTTCTTCGCGGGCAATGCGGATACCTTCTTCAAAAGCCTCGCACATGCCGGCATAATCCCAGCCTTTTACCTTGTAAATATTAATACCGTTAGTGCCCGGCTCTTTTTGCATGCCACTCAAGGCTTCTGAGATAGAAGCTTTGGTGGTCTGGTATTTTTTAGGTACCGAAATACCATAGCCGTCATCCCAAACAAAAAAAGCAACCGGCACCTGTAGTACACCGGCGGCATTTACCGTTTCCCAAAAATGGCCTTCGCTGGTGGAGGCATCACCAATGGTACAAAAACACACTTCATTACCATTATTGGATAAACCGTTAAAGCCATCTGTATTATCCAGCTTACGGAATACTTTTGATGCATAAGCCAGGCCCAGGGAACGGGGTAATTGTGAAGCGGTGGGGGCCATATCGCTGGCCGTGTTCTTCTGATCCTTTAAATTGGTCCAATTACCTTCACTATCAACATTTTGTGTTGCAAAATGCGACACCATCTGGCGACCGGCATTATTGGTATCATTATTAATATCCGGATCAGCATATAATTGTGCAAAAAACTGCTGTACATTACTTTGTCCTATGGCAAAATGAAAGGTCTGGTCGCGGTAATAGCCGCTGCGCCAATCGCCGGGACGAAAAAACTTCGCCATAGCTACCTGTGCAACTTCCTTACCATCGCCAAATATGCCAAATTTGGCCTTCCCGGTCAATACTTCTTTGCGTCCCAGCAAACTGGCTTCCCGACTGATACAAACAACCTTGTAGTCGCTTAACACCTCTTGCCTGAAACTCTCAAAAGACAGTTCCGGATTAGCAGGCACCGTTAATGGAGTTTGATTTCCCATGTGGCAAAAATAGGGATAAACAGCTAACGAGTGTTCACAGAAAAAAAGTGGCTATAAATTTGCAACCATTTGCAACCATCCCCCGTCTTTTTTGTTAACTTTACATACCTATTAATAGTTAGTATGAAAAACTTTTTACTCGCTATAGCAGTTTTTGCTGTCGGTTTCAGCCTTAAGGCCCAAACAACCACAGCCCCTGATGCTGCTAAAAAAGATGTGCTCGTTGTAAAAGAAGCGGTTTATGACTTTGGTAAAATACCACAAGGCAAGCCGGTTTACCATAATTTCAGCATTACCAACAGCAGCACTACCCCATTAGTACTGGAAAATGTACAGGCCAGTTGCGGCTGTACCACCCCTGAATGGAGCCGTGAACCTATTAAACCCGGCGCCAGTGCCATTATTAAAGTAGGTTATAATGCTGCAGCTGCAGGTTATTTCGATAAACCCATCACCATTACTTATGCCGGTGGTATGGTAAAACAACTTGATATAAAAGGAACCGTTTGGACCGCTCCGGAAGGATCGGCACCCGCAAATGCTTCCGTAGACTTTTTGAAAAAACAAAACCTTTAATATTTAACCATTCGTTACATCATGAAAAAGATTTTATTAGCCTCTGCACTTTTACTTTCCTTTGGCGTTTTTGCACAGACAAAAGCTGATGACTTTATTAAAGTAAATAAAGAAACACACGACTTTGGTAAAGTAAAACATAATGAGCCTGCTACTTATTATTTCGAAATTACCAATACCAGCGATAAGCCTGTGGTAATTGCCAATGCAACTGCCAGTTGCGGTTGTACTATTCCTGAAAAGCCTAAAGCACCCATTTTGCCAGGTAAAACCGACAAGGTAAAAGTGGTGTACAACTCAGCTTCTATCGGCCCTATCAACCGTGATATTACCATTACTTTAGCCGGTGTACAAATTCCGAAAGTAGTACATATTAAAGGTGAGGTTTTAAGCGCTGATGCTTATGCCGCTTACGAAAAAGAAAAAGGAAAAACTTCTAAAGTTAACTAACACTTTAATTTTAACCGTTCTCTATACAGTCCTCCTGCCTGCAGGAGGATTTTTTTTGCACCAAACTTTAACAATGGACAGTTGACAAGTGACAGTTGACAATGAGCAATTCATCATTTATAATTCATCATTCAACATTAACCTTTAAACCTTTGAACCTTTGAACTATTAATTACTCCCTCACTTTCGTATCAATAATAATCGTCACCGGACCATCATTTAACAATGCCACTTTCATATCGGCGCCGAATACGCCTGTTTGTACAGGTTTGCCGAGGTCGGTTTGTAATTGGATGATCATTTTTTCGTACAGGGGAATAGCTACCGGTGGTTTGCTGGCTTTTATGTAAGAAGGCCGGTTACCTTTTTTAGTGGCGGCATGCAGGGTAAACTGGCTTACCAATAACAGGTCGCCGCCCGTATCCAGCAGGGATTTATTCATTACCCCTTCTTCATCATTAAAAATACGCAGGTTAATCAGCTTATTGCTCAGCCAGGTAATATCCTCCATATTATCCGCATCTTCTATTCCCAATAAAACTAACAGACCATGTTGAATATCCGAGAAGATATTCCCGTCAATGGTTACACTGGCAGAAGTCACCCTTTGTATTACAGCTCGCATTATACGTATCTTTATAGTTGCAACAAATGTATTAATAAAACAATGAGAGATTACAGCAGCGAAATAAGTTTTCAAACTACACGCAGCGGCGGCAAGGGCGGACAAAATGTAAATAAGGTGGAAACAGCTGTTATCGGTTTTCTCACCATCGCTTCCTCACAGTTGCTGAATGAACAGGAGAAACAAATAATATCGGAAAAATTAGCCAACCGGATCAATAATGAAGGACAGTTATTCGTTAAAGCCCAGGAGCACCGTACCCAGCTGGCCAACCGGGAAGAAGTAGTTAAAAAAATAAACAAACTGTTACAGTCCGCACTGGTGAAAAAGAAATTACGTATTGCCACCAAGGTTAGCAAAGCCGCTAAAGAGGCCCGTTTAACCAATAAAAAAAGAGCATCGGATAAGAAGAGTATGCGAAAAAAGTTTACGGGGAACGGGGATTGAGGAAGGTTTAAGGGATTCTAAAAGTTCAATGTTCAAAAGTTCAAAGGTTCAAGGAGTTCAAGGGTTAAATTTTTATACAGGATATATGCCGAGAAGTATAACCATCATAGGGATCATTGTTTTGCTGGTAACAGGGCTGAGTATACTATCGGCATCGTGCAGAAGAACGTCCTGGGGTAAAGATCTTAACCGGGTACAACAAAGTATACCGGACGGTTTTCCGGAGCCCTATTACAGATACACTGATAATCCTTTATCAGAAGAAGGTATTGCTTTAGGCCGCAAGCTGTTTTATGAAGGACGGCTGTCGGTTGATGGCAATTTCCCTTGTGCCAGCTGCCATGAACAACGTGGTGCTTTTGGTTTGTTTGAGCACGACCGCAGCCATGGTTACAATAACTCGCATACCTTACGTAACGGCCCGCCTTTGTTTAACCTGGCCTGGCAGCAGTATTATCACTGGGATGGTGAGTTTACCACACTAACAGATGCCATTGCCCAGCCGATTAATGGTCACCTGGAAATGGCAGATGATTTTACTAATATCATTGCCAAATTACAGGCCGATGTTAATTACCGTAAAGAGTTTAAGGCAGTTTTTAATACCCAGTTTATACAACCCAGGCATGTATTAATGGCATTGTCCCAGTTCCTGGGAACTTTTGTTACGGCCAATTCCAAATACGACCGGGTAAAAAAAGGGCAGGCAGTTTTTACCGCCGAAGAGCAACAGGGTTATACTTTATTTCTTGCCAGATGTAATACCTGCCATACCGAACCCTTATTTACGGACGGCAGTTTCCGTAACACAGGCCTGCCGGTAGACCCTTTACTCAACGATTACGGCCGGTTACACATTACCCGTATGCGGGAAGATTCCCTGAAATTCAAAGTACCGTCGCTGCGTAATGTAGCCGTATCTTCCAATTACATGCACGATGGCCGTTTTTTAACCATGGTACAGGCATTGAACCATTACCGCAGTAATGTACAACAGAGCGCTACACTCGACCCTTTACTGAACAATGGTATACCGATGAACGATACAGAATTGCTGAGCATTGTGGCTTTCCTGCGTACGCTTACCGATTCATCCTTTATTACCAATCCTGCGCTCAGCAGGCCATAAAAAAATCCGCTACACGAGGTAACGGATCTTTATAAAACGATAAATGATTTGCTTAGTTTTTTCTGGCTTTTAAGGCTTCCAGTACCTGTTTCTGGCGCTCTATCTCACCATTCTGCTGTACCTGGTCGTTACCGTTCTTAGACAGGTCTTCCTGTGCCTTTTTAATTTTCTTTTCTAAATCGCTCTGGTCACTTTGCAGGCTCTTTAATTTTTTCTCTGCTTTTGACAGCACTTCTTCCTGGGTTTTGATCTGTACTTCCAGGTCACCGGCCTCGATATTAGGACGCAGGTTAGCCAGGAATACTTTGGCATTCTCCTTAATAGAGCCGTTATTATCACCTACTACATTTGAACCGGCAACGATCATATGAATAACCGAAGTGTTTTTATCCTTGCGGCTTTTTTTATCTACAGAGAAGATATAATCCATAGCCGAGCTGTTAATTTCAGGAATGGTAGCGCCGGAATACACACGGAACCCTTTGCTACTTTTACCTTTTACGCCCAGGCTTTCCAGTTTGCTGATCAAAGCTTTTTCTACCAGGTCGGGAGGATAGTTATACTCAATAGCCAAAGCGGGCTGATCGGCTTTATTATACTTGATGGAACTTTCGTAAGCCTGTGCTTTTACCACCATACCCATCACTAAAAACAAAAAAATAAATAATACATTTTTTTTCATAAATAACTTTTTATTTGAACAAATGAAAAGAACCGCTGCCAGATCCGTGTATATAGGAATACGGTCTCAGCATGCCGGACATTAGAGGGGTAACACAAAAATACTTAAAAAACACCGTACAAGCTATAAGATTTCCTTAAAACTACCGATATTTTACGTATAAATGTGATTAACAAATTAATGCAGGGAATTGTTGTACCTTATTTATAATAATAACGGCGGCTGCATGTAAAAATATTCTTTATAATCCCGTAGGTTTGTTACTCAAAAAAACTTTCATTGAGCAGCATAAAGAAACTGGCGGGACAAACAATGTGGTATGGCGTAAGCTCTATAGCCGCCCGTTTTATCAATTACCTGCTCACCCCCTATCTTACTTTTAAATTTTCGGTAGCCCAGTATGGTGAAATGAGCATTGTATATGCTTTTATTCCTTTCATGAATATTGTGTTTACTTACGGCCTGGAAACTGCTTTTTTCCGGTACAGTAATACCACCGATAAAAATAAAGTATACAATACTACCAGTGTTTCCTTATTGATCAGTACGCTCTTATTCGGGTTTGGCATGTACCTTTTTCAGGGGCCTATTGCCCGCCTGTTGCGTATTGAGGAACATGTGGAATATATTACCCTGAGCATTGGTATTATTGCCCTGGATGCTTTAAGCACCATGGCTTTTGCTAAACTTCGTTTAGATGGACGCCCCCGCAAGTTTGCCCTGATCAAAGTAGCGGGTATCCTGATCAATGTAGCCTCGGTATATTTCTTCCTGAGCGTATGCCCCGATATTAAAGCAAAGAACCCGGACGGTTTTATCGGCAGTTTTTTTGATCCCGAATGGGCCGTTGGGTATAGCCTGCTGGCCAACCTGATACAAAGTGCCATTACATTACTCCTGTTATCAAAAGAATGGCTAAGCTTTAAATGGAAGTTTGATACAGTGCTCTGGAAACAGATGATGCGTTACAGTCTTCCCCTGATCATTGTAGGCTTTGGAGGTATGATCAATGAAACACTGGACCGTATTATGCTGAACTGGTGGGCACCCGGCGGTACGGAGGAAGCTACCAAGGAAGCTACCGGCATTTACTCGGCCTGTTATAAGCTGGCAATACTCATCTCGCTTTCCATACAGGCTTTCCGCATGGGGGCCGAGCCGTTTTTCTTTAAACAGGCGGCGGATGGCAATGCAGCGAAAACCTATGCAAGGGTGATGAAATTTTTCGTGATCACCATTTGCTTTATGTTTTTAGGTGTGGCCTTATACCTGGATATCTGGAAACATTTTATCCGTAAGCCCGAAATGTGGGTAGGTTTAAAAGTAGTACCCATCCTGCTGCTGGCCAATATGTTCCTGGGCATTTATTATAACCTGTCCATCTGGTATAAACTTACCAATAAAACCATGGTGGGGGCAACCATTACCCTTATTGGTGCTGCCATTACTATTATAGTGAACTATTTGTTTATCCCGCATTTTAGTTATATGGCCTGTGCCTGGGCTACTTTTTTGTGTTATGGCACCATGATGGTACTATCGTTTACCTGGGGACAAAAAGCCTATCCCATACCCTATGCCTGGAAGAAACTTATTGCGTATATAGTGATCGTAGTATTGCTGTACCTGCTGCATGCCGCCTTTACCTGGATAGGCCTTAACAACTGGTTCAACCATATCTTCGGTACTTTCCTGTTATTTGCCTTTGGGTGGTTTATTTTGCTGGTAGAACGTAAAGAGTTCCGCCAACTGCCTTTTATTGGCAAATATTTACGTTAGACCGCCTGCCATTAAATTTTATAAAATTGTTAGGGCGGCCCCATTTTCAAGTTCTATTTTCTATTACCTTCACGCCCTTAAAATAAAAGGCGTTTATGTCGTTGCTAAAAAAACAACTTGCCATCAGACCATCAGTATTACCCGGAGCAGGAAACGGTTTATTTACGACCGAATTTATTCCTAAGGGAACTTTAATTATTGAGTACAAGGGTAAGATATCTGCCTGGAAGGATGTTAACCACGACAATGGTAACAATGGCTATATCTATTATGTAAACCGTAACCATGTTATTGACGCCAGCAAACATCCTAACGAGCTGGCCCGTTATGCCAATGATGCCCGCGGACTGACCAAGGTACGTGGCGTTAATAATAATGCAGAGTATACCGAGGAAGGTAAAAAAGTGTTTATCCGTGCCAAGAAGAATATCCAGCCCGGTGAAGAGATCCTGGTATCTTATGGTAAAGAGTACTGGCAAACGGTACGTGAGAATATTCGCATAGAAAGAAGAGAGAACGCAGCTAAGAAATAAATTTACACAACATCCAACCCCTTTTCATGTCCAGGTACCAGGCTTTTATTTTTGATCTGAACGGAACTATTATCCACGATATGCCCTACCATGTAAAAGTGTGGCAGGATATAGTAAATGAACTGGGCGCGGGCCTTAGCCTGGAAGAAACACAGGCACAATGTTACGGTAAGAACCAGGATTTGCTGGAACGTGTTTTCCCGGGCCGGTTCAATGACGAGGAAAAAGACCGGATAGGAATGCAGAAAGAAGAACGTTACCAGCAATGGTACCGTCCTGATATGAAATTAATAAACGGCCTGGATAGTTTTCTGCAAAAAGCTGCGGCGGCACATATACCTATGGCTATCGGTTCGGCGGCCATTATGTTCAACATCAATTTTATTTTAGACGGCACCCATACGCATGCGTATTTTAAAAGCATTGTAAGTGCCGATGATGTGGTGAACAGCAAGCCTGACCCCGAAACTTTTTTAAAGAATGCCCGTGAACTGGGTATTGCACCCGAAAAATGCCTGGTGTTTGAAGATGCTCCCAAGGGTATTGAAGCCGCCCAGCGGGCAGGCATGGATGCCGTTTGTATCACCACCATGCACCCCGCTGCCGATTTTGCGGCGTATGATAATATTGTGGCTTTTATTGATGATTATACTTCCCCGGCGTTAAACCGGTTTTCTAAATAACCCGGACAAGCAGCCCGGCAGCGGACCGGACGATGCAGGGTGCGACGCAACGAAAGACGGGCCAGCGCACTGCTGCCGGTTACATAAAAAAACACTTGCCGTCAAATATCCTGTTCCGCTGATCAGTACATTTTTACAAAAGGATTATTCATTTTTTCAAAGCCGGTGGTAGTAGGATTACCGTGACCGCTGTACACTTTGATATCATCGGGCAGGGTAAATAATTTTTGCTGGATGCTGTTGATAAGGGTATCATAATCGCCGCCGGGAAGGTCCGTACGGCCGATACTGCGATCAAAAAGCACATCACCACTTACGATAAATCCTTGTTTTTCATTGTAAAAGGAAATACTGCCGGGCGAATGCCCCGGTGTAAAGAATACTTCAAAAACATCCTGCCCCAATGAAACGGTATCACCTTCCTGCAGGTAGGTAACCGGGCCGGTATAGTTATCAAAAGGTAAACCCCATTTTTTGCCGGCCTCGCCTGCCCTGTCCAGCACAGGCTGTTCCTGCGGGTGTATGTGTGGCTGCAAATTCCAGGTTTCGGCTACAAAGCTGTTGCCGAAAACATGGTCGAGGTGACAATGTGTATTGAGCAATAATACCGGGTTAAGCTCCATTCCGGCAATGGTTTCCTTTAGTTTTTGCTTTTCGGCCGGAAAATAACAGCCCGGATCTATAATTATACAATCCTTTTGTTCGTTAAATAACAGGTAGGTATTTTCCTGGATGGGACTAAAAACAAAGGTTGTAATACTTATCATAGTTTGTTTTTTGTATTTTTAATAACGGCTGGCAAATTTAGACCAATTACCCGTTATTAGCGGTTGTTAAAAGGATTGTAAAACTACTAACCAAATGATAATAAGGGGCAGGAAACTTGCCAATTAACCATCATTTTTTGGTTCAATATGAGCGGGTTAGGGTAACTTTAGGCCGGCGAAATGCAGCTGTGAAAGTAAACAGAAGGTCGTGTTGCATTGGTAGGGTATTGCCGATGATGGTATTTTTAAGAAATATGAAGTTTAAAGCATTGCAGAAAAGTATGAATAAATTAGTAAGCTGTCTGGTATTGTTACTGGTATTAACCACGTTACATACCCATGCGCAGGTAAACGCTGTTGAGTTTGGTAAAAACCGGGTGCAGCACGAGAAGTTTAAATGGAAGTATTACCAGACACAGAATTTCAACACTTATTTCAGCCAGGACGGACTGGGGCTGGGTAAATATGTTGCCCAGATCGCCGAACAGGAGTTACCCAGTATTGAACAGTTTGTGGAGTATGGTATGCAAAGACGTACCAATATTGTGGTGTTCAATAATTTTGACGATTACCAGCAATCCAATATTGGTTTGGATATTGAATGGCAGAGCCCGGGTGGTGTGACCAAGCTGGTAAACAACAAGATGCTGGTTTATTTTGATGGTAACCACGATAACCTGCGTAAACAGATACGCCAGGGTATTGCACAGATATTAGTGGCCAATATTTTATTTGGTGATGACCTGGGTGAGTTTGCTGCTAACCAGGCTTTACTGGACCTGCCCAAATGGTTAACCGACGGTTATATTGAATATGCCGCTGAGAACTGGAGCCCGGCATTGGATGACCAGCTGCGTTCGGTAATGTTATCGGCCGAGTACCGTAATTTTTACCAGTTTGCTTTTGATAAGCCTTTACTGGCCGGTCATGCTTTCTGGAAATATATTGCCGATAAGTATGGTAAAAATAAAGTGACTTATTTTTTATACCTGGCCCGTATTTACCGTAACCTGAACAATGCATCGAATAAGCTGGCCAAGAAAAAATTCAAAGCCATTCTGCAGGACCTGATGCTGGAAGTTCCGCAGCAGTATTATAAAGACCTGCGTGGCCGTAAAAATGTACCCAAAGGACAGTTGGCCGTTACGGAAGAAGTAGGTAAAAAAGACTTTATCCGTTTTAATGCCAATCCTATTCCCCGCAGTTTTAGTTATGCACTGGTAGAATATAAACAAGGGGTATACAAAGTGGTGTTGATGGAGAACTTTGTGAACAAAAAGGTATTACTAAAGTATGGTACCAAAAGCGCAGACCATGAGTTAAACCCCAACTACCCTATTTTAGCCTGGGATGGCAAAGGTACCAGGTTGGCCTGTGTGTACACGGAGAAAGGAAAAGTAAAGCTGTTTGTATATGATGTGGTAAACCGTATTAAAACCACCAAGGGTATTGACCTGCCTTTTGACCAGGTACAGGATGTTAAGTATATGCTGGATAATAATACTTTAATATTTAGTGCGGTACGCAGCGGCCAGACAGATATTTATACTTACAAGATCAAGACAGAGACCATTGACCAGATAACCAATGATGTGTATGATGATCTTGACCCTTCTTTTGTGGCCTTCCCTAATAAAACCGGTATTATTTACAGCAGTAACCGCCCTTCGGCTTTAGCAGCCAGCAGCGAGGACTCATTACCCAGCAACCGCTTTAATATTTTTATGGTGGACAACTGGAATAAATCAGACTTTAAACAAATATCCCAGCTCACCGCCATACAGCGTGGTAATGCCCGTTTCCCATCGCAGTACAATACCACGCACTTTACTTTTGTGAGTGATGAAAATGGGGTGAATAACCGTTATGCCGGCTTCTTTAAAACAGAACGTGCAGGACTTGACACCCTGGTATTTATTGGTGATGAAGTGTTACGCAACCCAACCATTGAAATTGTGGACAGCGTATTGAGGGATTGGGAAAAACCGGATGTGGATTCTATCGGCTTTGTATCGGTAACCAATGACTCTTCCTATGTTTTCCCGCTGACCAATTATCAAAGCAGTTTACTGGAAACCCGTACCGCAGGTGATAACCAGCAGGTAAGCGAGGTTATAAAAATGGGCGATCTGAAAATGCTGTACCGTTTGCGTATTGACGAAAATGCGTTAAGACGCCGGAACGTGAATGCCAAACCTACCGAGTATATCCGCCAGCTGATAGACGAAGAGCGAAGGGCTTCGGGGCGTAAAGCCACACCGGCTGCTCCTGCACCTGGTAGCAGGGATACAACCGGAACAAGACCCGGCAATTATTTCCAGAACGAGTTTGGCAGTGAGAGACCTGCCACCACGCCAGCATCCGGTAATGGTGTTACTATTAAAAGTATTATTGAAGAGCAGGAGCCGGCCCGTGAACCAGTGTTGCGTTCGGCTAAATTATATGAATACCGCCCGCTTAAGTTTTTTGCTGACTATGCCGTTACCGGTATTACCAGTACGGTATATGGTGTTACCAAATACCAGCCTTATGGTGGTGGTGCCGGACCTATCTTTTTATCCAACGGCAGCGGTATCAACGGTTTGATCCGTATGGGTACTTCGGACCTGATGGAAGACATTAAGATAACCGGTGGTGTGCGGATTGCACCCAACCTGAAGGATAATGACCTGCTGATGGAGTTTATGAACCTGCGTCGCCGTATTGACTGGGGAGCTAACTTCTTCAGGAGTTCCAATACCGTATCCTTATCTGACGGATCCGGTAACCCGACTATTTATAATGGCAGGGCAATTTCAACCTATTATTTAGCTAAGTTTAAATTACCGTTTGACAGGGTAAGAAGCCTGCGTGCCACTATAGGTCCGCGTATTGACCGCATGGTAATTTTAGCCAGGGACCTTCCTTCACTGGAAGCCAAAGATATAAGTACAACTTATGGCCAGATCAACATGGAGTATGTACATGATAACACGGTATTAAAATCGAATAATATTTTAAACGGCTTAAGGTATAAAGCATTCTTTGACTTTTTTACCCAGCTGAATAAAGGTGATAATGTAACCAAACGCCAGAATGTATTTAATGCCGGCTTTGATGCCCGGTATTACTATCCTATTTACCGGAACCTGATCTGGGCGGTACGCGGCTCCGGCGATTTCTCCTGGGGCGACCAGAAGGTTATCTACTATATGGGTGGTGCTGACAACTGGTTATGGCCTAAGTTTTATAAAGACAACAAAACCGATCGCAGCGGTACGCAGAATTACCTGTACCAGAGTTTAACCAACCCTGTACGCGGCTTTAACCAGAATATAGCCAATGGTAATAATGCCGTGGTGATCAACAGTGAGATCAGGTTACCGATTTTCTCTACCCTGTTTAACAGGCCGATCAATAATGCCATGCTGCGTAATTTCCAGTTGGTGCAGTTTATTGACCTGGGTACAGCCTGGGAAGGCGGTTTAAAAAATATTGAACGCCCTGTCACCACGATCGATCCGCAGCCTACAGATCCCAACGATCCTCTACTGATACGGTATAAGGCCGGCGGTATTGGCCCCTTTGCCGGTGGTTATGGCTTTGGCGCCCGTACTACCCTATTAGGTTATTTCCTGCGGGTGGATGCAGCCTGGGAAATGAACGGATTTTTCCATACCAAGCCAAAATGGTATTTTGGTATCGGGTTTGATTTTTAATGATTACAGAATGTATAAAAAAAGCCCCTGGATTCGGGGGCTTTTTTGTTGCTTTAAATTTACTCCTATGGATTAACAGCCCTGATACAGCTGTTCAATATTTTAGTTTTTAACACAGTTGTTATAAGCGTATTCAGCTCTTCTTTGCTGGCAGCGCTGATATTTACAATCGCAAACTGGGGCTCACCGCTTAGCATTCTCCAACGCCAGTCCAACTGGCCAATGGTCTGGTATCCACCATTATCAAACCACCACGCGGTATATAATTGATGATCGCCCTGCTGTAGTTCGCCTGCATAGATATCTATACCGTTAATGTTTTCTTTTTTTATATTTTTAAAGTCATATCCACTCCCCTGCCAGCATATAAAAGGGCTGTGATCCGAATTATAAAAGTTAGCAATACCTTTTATATATATCAATGCTCCGGGAGCATGTAGCTGCAGAATTTCCTTATTAACCCAATTAACATGATAGCCTGTTAGTTCAGGAATAGTCCCGGGAATTATTTTGTCACTTGCCGTTTTACTATTAACCTTATTAATAGCTATACAAAAACACAGTACCAGCATACTATATATAGCCCATTGATATCTCAATGTACTCCTATTAGTTTTCCCGACAATATGACTTTTGTCTTTTTCAGGCCCTACATCAGGGTTAAGGCTGGTAAGTTGCTGCTTCTTTAACATCCACTTTACCAAGCCCAATGCCGGTAACAAAAAGTAAACGATAAAACAAATGATACCGATTACTTCATGCATTACTGTTCCGGGTAAAAACCGGAATTGTGTTAATAATACAATCCGGAGAATATTAGTTATCAGGAGACACAGCAGTAAAAAAGCAGTAAATAAGATGGTGCGAACTATCGAAATTTTGGTTTTGGTATGCTGTTTATAATAGAACAATAGGCTCACACCAATTAATGCGCCTATCCCCGCCATACTCATACCCATACAGGCGTCATCCACGCTAAAGTCGTTACCACTGATACGGATAATATTTCCGACCGCCTGCACATCCCTGTTAACAAGAGATAATAAAAATGCAGCAGCCTGTGATAGTTGCAGTTTAATGGGAAAGGTAAATACGGTAAATACATAGCTAAACAAAGGAGAAATTACTGCCATAATTAATAAAGGCAGCACCCCACATTTCCCAATAAACCTCTCAATGCAAAACAGTAACCCACAGGCGAGTGAAAAATACAGGAATGTACGCGCCGGCACTAATAATGTCAATATTAGCAACGCCATAGTTGGCCAGATAAACCGGTTAGTTTTTTTGTTCCTGTCGATACCAGTATATAGTATGTATACCAGTAACACCAATCCTGTTATAGACTGCGTATCATTCCAGACAAAATAATTTTGCCAGCCAATGATCATCATTGTTATGTATAACATTAACATAAGGATGATCTGCCATTGACTGGTAACGGCATATTTCCATTTTGTAAAATTTATTTTTGCCTGCCCGATCATATTGCTTTTTTAAGTCGCCTTTTTTTGTGTAAATACCATAGAGAGACCAGGCCGGTTATGATCAAAGCCCATTCGTGCGGTTCGGGTACGGCTCCGGATTTATTATGGGAGGCATTTTGTAAATTATCCTTGCTGTCTTTTATATTGAAACGCTCATAATCAGCCTGTGACTCCAGTACGATGAGGCTGGAAACCGGGGTAACAATATAAGCCTGTTCCGCTTCGGCTACCAGGCTTACCGGGTCCTGCAGTGTATCATTACGATATTTACCAAACTGGCGCATGATATTGTTATAGGCAAACAACCTGTATAGATGATCCGGCGCATTACCGACATCGCCGCTATCGGACCTTTTAATAGTTATTCCGGCATCTTTTAATACTACCTGGTCTTCCGTTTCCTGACTTATCGGGAAGGCATGATCATCTGCTATTTTTTTCAGTAAGGACCAATCAGCTTTTTCATAATTCAATGCCCTTTGCTCGATAAGGGTTTTAAAATAGGGTGAAACAGCTTTTCCCAGGTCAAGTACTTTTAACTGTTTATCCGTTTTAAAATATTTCCTTGTTTTAGTATCAAAAGGGGTGTCCTTTAAATCTTTTAAATTAGGAGCGGCTGTGTTTCCTTTTGTAATAACCAGTGCTTTAGCTGCATCTTTTATGGCATATAACGGAAATAATGAAAAATGCTGTTTACTTAACAGTTTAAATAACTCCTCCGCATTTTGCTCTGTTGTTTTTACCCATCCGTTCTGGTATACCAATATATCTTTATGTCTGAATAATTGCATGATATCATCAAATTCTTTTTTCTCCCATTCACTATTAATATCTACATATACCTGCTCTATGGCATAGGGTATTAATTGCTGATCATACCTGGCAATTGAATAAGCTTTTCCTTTGTAAACAAAACTCTGCGGGTTGATATCCTGCGCTTTAAAGCTGAATTGCCAGTCAGGTTTGTATTTGCCATCAAATGCAAATACACGCTGATCGGTTGACCGCAGGAAGGATGGCTTATTGATTATTTCGGATTTATCACTTATTTCCAGTTTAATTGTTTCGGTAGCTTTACTGCCGGAGGGACCGGTGAAGAAAATACTCTCATACACTATTTCATTTTCGTATTTACGTAAAGGCGTAGTTACACCAATTTTAAACAGGCGCTGATCATCCGGCATTACCGGAAATACACGCACACTTACCTGGTTTCCCTCCTGCCAATGAATAACGGACGGATCACGTTTTTCTACTCCTACAATATTATTGTAAGCCGTAGTGGCTTTTTCCTTAGTGGTTAAAATACCTTTTTCTTCTACACCGTTTACCCACAGCGATAAAGAACTCACAACAGAGCCCTCGGGTAAAGTAAACAGGTAGATCGCTTCTTCCTGCCCCCGGAACCTATTGGTGCCGCTATTCAGGACAGCGATTGTTTTTTCAGTATAAGCTATTTGCCACTCGGGCCATATGCGAATATGTGTACTTATATTTTCTGTTGTTAAATTATCACCGTCCCAGAGACGCTCCTCTGTTGCATAACGATTATTGTAAGTGGACTCCAGTATCCGGATCTTTTCATCACTCCCGATTGCAGGCTTACGGAACAGGGACGCAAGCCCTATTAACGGATCATGTTTTTTAGGTTCGTTATAACTGAGTGATGGCATGCTGAAGCCCCATTCATCCCAGTTTCCTCCCGGTTCGGTATAGACCAGTCCCAGCTTTAATGCTTTTTCTGTCACGGCGTCTGGTGATACCTGTTGTGCAATTTGCACCCAGGCTGGTATATCCGGGTTGTCGGTTATCCTGCTTTGCCGATACGCTTTGTTAAGCTCCTTAACTGCTAATGCCCATTGTATACAGAACAAAACAGTTGCGATGAACGCAAGTGACAATCCTGCAAAAAACGAATACCGGTATGCTTTCCGGTAGCGGCACATTTTTTCGACTAAAACTATTGTGGTAATAGTTATGAATAAGGGGGCAAAACTGTGGAGTGAAATACCCAGGGCAGGAGCCAGGATAATACCGAAAATATATAAAGGAAAAAGATAGATCGACATATATAGGAATAACAAGAAGCCTATACCAAGTATGCCGATACCAATATGGTTGACAAGAGGAGGTAAATACCGGAAGAAACACAGGGTGATCAACGCCACCACAACGGCTACCTGTACGATTGACATCCATAGTACCGGTGATTGAAAGATGGACATGGAATGGTTAAGAGCCCAGGCACTTACCAATAACAAGGCATATAATAAAATGCGGTGAGCCTGTTTCTCGGCCGGGTGAATGTTTTTCCGCCCAAACAATAAGGCCAGGGCATACACAGCGGTAATACAGAAATTCATAATAAAGTAGTCCCCTGAGCGATTTTCAGCCTGGTTGTAAACTCCTGATAATATTGCATGTACCAGAAATGAAAACACCAATAAAACAAAGCCCAGCCACCATAACTGATTTTGAAGTTTAATGATTCTTGTAAACATGGTTACTAATTTTAAAAGTACTTTGAATTACAAAGTAAATGAAAAATATTACATTTTTTAGAATCTTATTTCAGATTGTAAGATTTTAGTTAACTTTTAAGGGTAACTATCCATTTACAAAAGCACCAGGTCGAAAACATGTTATAGTATGAAAAGAAGTAAAACGAGAGGAGAATAATTTGGTAAAATGAAATTTAAATAACTTAGTATGTTATTAGGATCATATTTAGACGGTACCGAAATAAAAAAATATTTATTCGGCTATAACCGGGAGTACTTAACAACTTTCAAGGATCCATGCCAGGCGTATAAGAGTGTTTTTGATATCAAAAAACTGCCAGAAGACTTTAAAATGCCAAAAACAAATAAAGATTTCTTTCGAACCTTGGATAGTATTATGTTGGTATCATCCAGGGTAATTCGGTTTTGCGTTGATAATGGTTACAAAAATATCAGTTTTATCAACTTACCAGGGACTGATTACCATTGGTTAATACCAAAGAATACTGTTAAGTATGATTACAAAACAAGAGATGTGCTTTTCCTAGATTATAGCCGTAAGTGTAAAGCCTATAATCAAATATTGGGCCCCACTCCTGTTTGCCTGGTTGATAAAACTCCCTTAGGCGATAATTTTTACCGGACTGATCTTTCCTTCGGATCATCTATCGTTGCATTGCACCCATTAATCTGTATTGGTACAACAACTAAGGAAAAAATTAAAGCCGCCGGGTTAACAGGCTGTACATTTAGACAGATTTTTGATAAGTATGATCAATTACCGGATTTACGTGCTCAATTTAAATTATAGAAATAGTTTTAACCCCTAATAAAGCTATTTATATGTTGTGCTTGGCCCCTTTGCCGGTGGTTATGGCTTTGGCGCCCGTACTACCTTGTTAGGTTATTTCCTGCGGGTGGATGCAGCCTGGGAAATGAACGGCTTTTTCCATACCAAGCCGAAATGGTATTTTGGTATCGGGTTTGATTTTTAATGATAGATGATCCATATTATTGTAAAAGTGCCTTCGGTTTCGAAGGCACTTTTATTATAAACAGAACTGGATTTATCGGGCTTTACCTGTATCATTAAAGACTTCCGGGTGATCTTCTCTTTAAATTATGTAGTAAATTTGATCTGAAAGCCTGTACCGGGGCTGGCAAAGTCATTCGAATCATATTCATAATAACCTGATAGTTAATTAATTAAATAATAGCTGTGCCAGGTTATCAGTATATTTGCTGTTCCCCTCCCGGAGACAAGCCAAAATCTACCCGGTTTCTCATATAAAACTCCTATCTTTGCCGCCCCAAATCTGTGTTCGCAGATTCTTTTTCGTGGTAACACATGAAATTGTCCAATGGGTAAATCGAATTTTTAATCAAAAAAAACAGGTAATGAACAATTACGAATTAATGGTGATTTTTACCCCTGTTCTTAGCGATGACGATTTTAAAGCCGCACAAAAAAAGTTTGCCGGATTGGTAACTGAAGCGGGTGGTTCAATCGTTCATGAAAACGCCTGGGGACTGAAATCTTTAGCCTACCCTATCCAGAAAAAAACAACTGGTTTGTATTGGGTATTAGAGTACACTGCAGCTTCTGACTTTAACGAGAAGTTGAAAATTCAATTATTGCGTGACGAGAGTGTATTACGTCACCTTTGCACTAAACTTGATAAATACGCCGTCGAGTATAATGCTAAAAAGAACAGTGGTGTTAAAACAGGAACAGAAAAACCAGTGGGGGCTTAAGTCATGGCAAAAAATGAAATTAAATATCTTACCGCTATTAAAACTGACAAACATGTTAAGAAGTTCTGTCGTTTTAAAAAATACGGTATTCGTTATATTGACTACAAAGACATTGAGTTTTTGAAAAAATTCCTGAACGAGCAAGGTAAATTATTACCCCGCCGTTTAAGCGGAAACAGCCTGAAATACCAGCGCAAAGTTTCTGACGCGGTGAAAAAAGCCCGTCAAATGGCATTATTGCCTTATGTAACAGATCTTTTAAAATAACCTCACCCTAACTTCCCGGTTGTACCGGGAAAGACAGTTGACAAATTATTATTACAACTGGGCTGGTGAACAAAAAGAAAAAAATGGAAATCATTTTAATACAAGACGTTGATAATTTAGGTGGTAAAAACGAGGTGGTAAACGTAAAAAGCGGTTATGCCCGTAACTTTTTATTACCCCGTAAATTAGCGGTTGAAAGCAGTCCTTCTAACAAAAAACAGTTAGAAGAAAGGCTTAAGCAGGTAGCTAAAAAAGAAGCTAAAATGTTAGCTGAAATTAAGAGTGTAATTGCCAAATTACAGGAATCACCGCTTAACCTGGGCGCTAAAACCGGTACTTCCGGTAAAATTTTCGGTAGTATTACTTCTTTACAGATCAGCCGCGCTATCCGTGAGCAAAAAGGCTACGAAATTGACCGTCGCAAGATCACTATTACGGAAGAAGTAAAAGAGTTAGGCACACACAAAGCTTCTATCGATTTTGGTGGTGGCCACTCTACAGAGATTGATTTTGAAGTAGTTGCGGAATAATTATCCCCACATCTACCCGTTTTACACCGTAATTGGTATAAAACTAAAATATATAAAGCCTCCCCTCCGGGAGGCTTTTGTTTTTTCCGGAAACCCGGAATCAGCTACATTTTTGCTCACCAAAGCCGGTATGTATTAAATAAAATTTTACAGATAAAAAAGTTTTTTGGGGCAATGTCAAAAAAAAAACGTTTATTTTGTATTGATTTGGTGATCTGTACAGTCGAACAAGTCCTGAACGTTAGTGTTAAAATCGTTAAATGTTCATCGGTAACTGGTAACTGTTAGCACTTTTATTTTTTTAAAATTTCACAAAATGAACATTTACGTAGGAAACCTTAGTTGGAACCTGAAAGACCAGGACCTTCAAGATTTATTCGCTTCTCATGGCGAAGTATCTTCAGCAAAAATTGTGTTGGACAAATTCACCAACCGCAGCAAAGGCTTTGGCTTTGTTGAAATGACTAACGACGATGAAGCACAAGCAGCTATCTCTGCCTTAAACGGTACAGAAGTTGACGGCCGTAACATTGTTGTAAACGAAAGTCGTCCTAAACCCGAAGGAAGCGGTGGCGGAGGATTTAAGAAAAGAAGCTTTGGTGGCGGCGGTGGCGGCTACAAAGGCGGCAGCGGCGGCGGTGGCGGCTTTAAAAAAGGCGGCAACGGCGGCGGCGGTTATCGTGACCGTGGTGGCTATAGCAATGATTATTAATAAAAATGCTATTTATACCAGAGGGGCTCAATTGAGCCCCTTTTTTATTTTGCCTGTTTTTGATGACATATTATCCTGCTTACCGATGTATATAAAAGTGACACCGGTTTGGTATAAATGGAGGTTCGTTATTGTTGGGAGAGAACAGGCAGTTTTATAAAAAAGAAGTATCTTTTGGTATCTTTAAATCACCATGCCTGCAGCAACTCCTAACCACCATAGTACACAAAATGAACTGGTAGCCGCTTTTAAGAAAAATGACCCGGTGATACTTGAAAGCTTTTATGCCGACAATTACAGTAAGGTAGAATTGTATATTATCCAAAACAATGGTGATACTGAAAAAGCGAAAGACATTTTCCAGGAAGCTTTTATAGCCGTTTGGCAAAATATTAAATCAGACAGGTTTACTCCTGCAAATGCCACGGCCCTGTCCGGTTATATTTACCAGATAGCAAAAAACAAATGGATCGATTATTTACGCTCGGCTTATAAGAAGAACACTTTACATACAGAGAGTATGCCATTGGTAAAAGAGCCTGTACCGGAGGCAACAGCAGAACAGGAAGAACAATTACAACAGATGAAAACGCATTTTACCAAACTGGGCAGTACCTGTAAAGATGTTTTGCTACGGTTTTATTATAAAAAAGAATCGTTGAGAAATATTGCAGCGTCACTCGGATGGACAGAAGCAACAGCCCGGAATAATAAGTACAGGTGTTTACAACAATTAAAAGGATTAATGAAAATACCAAATGAATAACCAGCCTATCCATATTACCCTTGAAGAGTGGGAACAAATTGAAGCTTTTTTAAATGGCTCGCTTACTGCTGAAGCAGAACAGGCTTTCCGTTTACAATTGGAAAAGGATAGTGTACTGGCAGCAAAAGTGGAGCAGGTAAGGCTGAGTATATTAACGGTGGAAGAAGCCGGTTTAAGGGAAGATATGGAAATCTTTCATGCCCGTTTACAACAGCAGCCTGTTATTGCCATTGAAGCGCACCGCAAAACGAATGTAAAAAAATGGCTGGCTATTGCCGCTGTGTTTATAGCCGTATGTATAGCCACAATGCTTTATTTACAACAACCGTCAAAAAATGAACGCCTGTTCAGTACGTATTATAAAGCTGATCCGGGTTTAAGTACCACCATGTCGCAAACAGATGATTATGCTTTTGAAAAAGCGATGGTGGAGTATAAAACAAAAAATTATACCAAAGCAATAGATAGCTGGCAATTACTGCTAAAGGATAATCCCGATAGTGATACACTTAATTATTTTATTGGCAGTGCTTACCTGGCTTTGAATAAAACAGCAACAGCCATACCCTATTTTGAAAATATTACCCTTAAACCCGGAAGTGAGTTTGTAAGTGATGCCTGCTGGTACCTGGGCCTGGCTTTAATTAAAACAGGTCGTGTGGAAGAAGGTAAAAAGCAGGTTGCAAAATCGGAAAGACCGGAAAAAGACGAGCTTCTTCAGCAAATTCATTAATATGATCTTTTGTCGATTTTTACTGGCAAGCTTCCTGTCCGGTTGCCTGTTTACCCTAAGCTATGCCCAGCAGGTACCGGGGCTGATTGCAGATATGGATAGTTTGCTTATGGCTAAAAAATATACACAGGCCGATGTTTTACTAAAACAGCGCATCCCAATATTATTAAACCATCAGCCACCCGATACACTGTCAGACTATGTAGAGTATATTGGAAAAACAGCCCTGGCATTAAGGGGAAAAACAAAGGCCATTGCCGAAGTAAAACAATATATACAAACCGTTAAAACAAAACACCCTTACCAAGAAGTAGTATCGATCTGTTATTTCGGCGCAGCTAATTTTATCAGCAAGCAGGATGATCATTTAATGGCCTATGAGTTGTTGCAGGAAGCTGATATTTATTTTAAACAAAACACTTCACAGGTTTCGCATAAACTATTCCGGCTTTACCTGAACACCGGTACCTATGCTATGCGTTTAGGCAAATATGCACTGGCCACCACTTTTTACCGGCAAGCTATTCATAACCTGCAACAGGCAGGAAATATGGAACCGGAAGATCATTTTATAGTGAATAACTCCATGGGCATTGCCATGTGGTATGGGTCCAAGCTGGATAGCTGTTTGTATTATTTTAAGAAAGCCGAAAAGGTTTTACAGGAATCCCCTGATGGTACCCTGAATAAATATTACCGGATGGGCATGATACAAAATAATATGGCAAATGTATATGCGGAACAAGGCCAAACCTCCGCCTCTATTACCGCATTGGAAGCAGCGATATTGAATTATAAAAAATTTATCAATACCCCCGAAGCCAATGCCAAAAAGGAAGATGCCTTAATAGAACAATTCCACTCGATGGATAATTTAGCCAAAAGCTACCTGGACATAGGGGATATATCCAAAGGACAACATTTATTGCAATACGCTTACCAGCAAAAAGTAAATGCTTTTAGCGAAAATAATTCGGAAGTATATAAATCGCTTATCTATCTCGGAGCGCTCTACTACCGACAAAAAGATTATTTAAAAGCAATCAATACTTTAACCAGAGGGCTGGCTATAATATATGCCAACGCCACCGATAACAATAGTATCTGGGAGGCGGAAGCCTATGCGTATTTAGGTTATTGTTATTATGAAACCTTACAAACAACTACGGCGCTGAGTTATTTACAAAAGGCTGATGGTATTTATAAAAAAATGATACAGGAAGATTACAGTACCGAGTACCTGTATTTTTTGGGCAATGCCGCTACTATTTATGCGCAGACGGGGCAACATGCCTATGCATTAAGGCTTGCGGGTAATGGCTTATCCTATGTAAAGGAAACTAAAGGAGAAAACTCTTTACTGGGTGTGGCTCAGCTGATAACCCTGGCGCAAATAAATTTTACGATCAAAGATTATAAACAATCACTGGCACTGAGTAAACAATGTATTGCCCTGATTGACAAAGTTGCTTCGGGTAGTGAGTTGCTTTTAGATTCGATAAGAATAGAGATAGATAAGCCCAGGGCCATTTTGTTAAAAGTAAAATCGGAGTATGCATTATTACCTGCCAAAACCCCGGAAAAGATCAATGCCTTACTGGAGGAGTTAAAAACCTCTGTGGCCATTATTGAGAAAAGGAAATCGGTACTTTCCGAAGAGAAAGACATATCTAACCTCATTTCCGGTTATATGGATGTACTGGATTTTGTGAAATACCTGGAACTGGAATTGTATAACCGTACCAATAGTAAGACCCGGCTGGATATTATTATGAATATACACGAGTCTGCAATTTATACCAGGATCAGGTCACGGTTAAATAAACAACATAACAACTTACGGTTTGCCAATATCCCGGAAAGTATTATACAGCAGGAGACCTTGCTGCGTAATGAATTATATCAATCCTTACAAAACAGCCGGTCACATGACAACAATGTGAATGCCTATTTATCCGCTTCCCGAAAATGGTCAGCTTTCCAGGAAGAATTACGTACCCGGTACCCGGCCTATTACCAGTTAAGGTATGCCGCTAACCCTGATTTTTCGATAGATTCTTTAGCTATCCCGACTTTGAAGGATTTTAGTATTACCCGTTTTTTATTCATTCAGGAAAAACTGTACTGCCTGGTAGTGAGCAATGGAAAACAAAACTGGGTTCCTTTAGATGTAACGAATGTAGCGCATTATATAAAACAGCTATCCAGTCCCACTGTTACGGCCGGAGAAACCTATACCATTGCCCATGCGCTGTATAAAAGTCTGTGGCAACCGCTGGAAAAGTATATCAATACTAAAAGGGTGATCATTATACCCGATGGTATATTGTATTACCTGAGTTTTGATATGTTAACGCCTACAAGATGTAAGACCAATGCTGATTTCGCCTCCCTGTCCCTGCTTGCCCGCTATGCGATCTCCTATCATTATAGCCTGCCGGCTTTATTACAGCAAACAAAATATAATCCACAAAAAAAATCACCGGGTTTTGCAGCTTTTACCCCGGGTTTTAATGATGATATAAAAAAACAATACCGCTCGGCACTGAAAAAGGATTCACTGAATATTGATAATGCCTATCTCTCTTTATTACCTCTCCCCTTTTCCGTTAGTTTAGCACAAAAAGCTACCCAATTGTTTCCTGGTCACTTGTACGCCGGCGCCTCGTCAACACAATCCAGTTTTAAACAACATGCCGGTAACCATGCCATCATTCATATCGGTACACACGCTGAAGCAAATAACCAATACCCGGAGTATTCCCGGTTAATTTTTGCAAAAGATCTTGAAAATCCTACCAGTGATAATTCCTTATACCTGTTTGATATTTATAATTATGATCTGCGTGCCGACCTGGCCGTTTTAACGGCCTGTGAAACGGGTAAGCCGGGCTTTTTCCCTGGTGAAGGCATGATCTCCATGGCACATGCTTTTAATTATGCAGGCAGTGAAAGTATACTGACCGGCCTGTGGAAAATTGACGAACAGGCATCGACCATGATCACGCAGTTATTTTATGATAAGCTGGCAGAAGGCATGACAAAGGACGAAGCATTACGGCAGGCTAAATTAACCTACCTCTCAACTGCAGAAGGGCGTATGCTGGCACCCCAATACTGGGCAGGCCTGGTAATTATGGGAGATACCTCTCCTATTGAATTAAAGCAACAAAACTGGTGGAAACGGTATTGGTGGGTACTGGGTTTATTTTTTATTTCCGGTACTGCCATTCTATGGTACTATTACAAACGCAGAAAAACTAAAGCCCTGTCCTGATCTTATTTTCGCATTTGTTGCAGCCTGTTGAGCAAGGTTTGTAACACGGGGCGTACATCGGGCGATAAATTAAACCGCCAGATACAAATAACAAATAAAACCAAAGCTACAGTGCTACGTAAAATAAGGCCTGGAAATCCGTGTATACCCGAAAAGGCAAAATGACAAATGGCATACACTATTGCCCCCACCAACAACGCATACAATGAGTTTTTACTAAATGGCTGTAATTTAAATTTATGCCATAGAAACCAAATGCGAACCCCGTTATAAATAGTAAAGGATATAAGATTAGCAATGCCCGGGCCGGTGATGTCGAATTGTATGGTTAAAAAATAATTGAGGGGTAACATACAGGCCATTAAAATAAAACCGGTGATCAGCTCAAAGCGCCAGTAAATAGAGGTAGCAATTATCTGTGCATTCACTCCTGAACCCATATCCACAATTCGCGTAAGTCCCATAAACACAAATGCGTAAAACCCCATCTTGAACTCCGGCTTTAATTTTAACGTATCAATTGCTTCAGTATAATTTAATGCCAGTAATACAAAAATCACTACTGAAAAAATAAGCAGGTTAATAGATGATCGTTCGTAAATATGTTGCAGGGAGCGGAGATCCTTGCCCTTCCATGCGCGGGAAAGAGAAGAGATAGATGCGTTGATCACCCCTCTTTGCGGGGCCTGTATAACGCTGGTTAGTATAGTAGCTAAACCCAGGATGCCGGCTTTTGCCAGGCCATCATCTAAAACAGAAGCAACTACCAGCGTATCAAATACCGCAGCCACACTGAATACTATGGTACTGGAATAAACAAAAAAACTGAAGATGGCTATTTTTTTAAAAAAGCGCCGGGTCACCTTACTGATGGAGAACGTAAAAACAATTTGTTTGGTCACTACCAGGTAAATCAAAATGGACAAGGCAATTGCCGGATAACTGAATGCATAAATTTTAATGAACAGATCAAAATCCTTCACTACTCCCAGCATAAACAAGACTAACAATACAGTAGTAAACAAACGCCATTCCACTTCCTTAAAGAAACTCATCAACACAGGCTTTCGTAAGCCCAGTGCAAAAGCTTCCAGTACGGTATAAATGGTTAATCCGAAAGACAAAGGAAAAAGCCAATAATAGTATTGAACAAATAAAGCGGAGTTTTCAGAATATTTACGAACGATGAGATTCTCAAAAACAAGGCCCGCCGTTAACACCAGTAAAAAACCAGCAGTACTTATCAGCAACGCCCAGCTGATCATATCGTTTTTACGATGTGGTAAATGATCTTTATAGTAATGAAAGAATTTGTAGATAAATGCCGGCATGGCAAAAGTGGCCAGAGAAGAAAACAGCACGGCCAGGGCATTAAACAGGCTATATAAACCATATTGCTCCGTAGTAAAGTACTCTTCCCTTCCAAAAATATACGTATTTAACAAGCCGATAGCAAAACCAATATAGATGACTATGGACGATAAAATACTTTGTTTACGTATGGTGCTCATGCCTTGTTTTAAGTTTATGAAACCGGCCGCAATTATACACAAAAGCAGCAGGCTTTTTACTTTCCGGGTATAAAATATACTTATCGTAAGTTTTTGCGTCGTAAATTTAAGCTTTCATGTTTATACCACACTTTAAAATACATGAACGCCTGGTAATCTGTATAGCCGTAATATCCGGACTGGCTATATTATATAGCTGCGGAGGGCGTGAGGGCAAATACCGGCATATATTTTATTATAATGAGCAGGCAGGCATCGCCTCTCTGGACCCTGCATTTGCCAAGAACCAGTCCACCATCTGGCCTGCCCACCAGTTATTTAATACCCTGGTTGAAATAGACAGCCGGCTGAACCTGGTACCTTCCCTGGCAACGCGATGGGAAATAAGTGAGGATGGTAAAAGTTATACCTTTTTTATACGCCCGGATGTTTATTTTCATGACGATGCCGCTTTTGCCGGTAACAAGGGCCGTCAACTCACTGCCGCGGATATAGTTTATAGTTTTAACCGGCTAATAGATACCAGAACGGCCAGTCCCGGCGCCTGGATATTTAATGGCAAGATTGATACATTACAACCATTTACCGCTATTAATGATACCACGTTCCGCCTAAAACTGCTGCGCCCCTACCACCCTATCCTGGGCATATTATCCATGCAATATTGTTCCATTGTACCTAAAGAAGCGGTGGAAAAATATGGCACCAGTTTCCGGCGTCACCCGGTAGGTACAGGCCCTTTCCGTTTTGTGGCATGGGAAGAAGGCCAGGCCCTGGTACTGGCAAAGAATGACCGGTATTTTGAAAAGGACAGCAGCGGCACTCGCCTGCCCTATTTAGACGGCATCAAGATCAGCTTTTACGAAAGCAAGGCCACCGAGTTTTTATTATTCCGCCAGCAGCAGCTGAGCTTTATCAATGATATTGAATCCTCTTTTAAAGATGAAGTACTGACCAAGAAAGGAACCCTGCGTAAAGAGTGGGAAGGGAAAATAGAATTGAAGACCAGTCCTTACCTGAATATTGAATACCTGGGTATACTGGTTGACACCAATAATACACTGGTAAAACAGTTACCTACCAAATTAAAAAAAATAAGACAGGCCATTAATTATGGCTTTGACCGCGAAAAGATGGTATTGTATTTACGTAACTCTTTAGGCACTCCCGCCCAATCGGGTTTTGTTCCTGCCGGATTACCCTCTTTTAACGACAGTGTAGTAAAAGGTTATTCCTATAACGTAAAAAAAGCAACCCAATTATTAACTGAAGCGGGGTATCCCAACGGTACCGGGTTGCCGCAGATAAAACTACTGACCATTCCTATTTATGCTGATATGGCCAACTTTATAGCCAAACAGCTGAGTGAGATCGGTATCAATATACAGGTGGAAGTAGTACAAAAGGCATTATTACTGGAACTTACCTCCAATTCGCAGGCCGCCTTCTTCCGTGGCAGCTGGATAGCCGATTACCCGGATGCAGAAAACTATTTATCAGTTTTTTATTCCAAAAACCCTGCGCCTCCTAACTACACGCGGTATAAAAATAAAAACTTTGACGCTTATTTTGAGAAAGCCATTGCAGAAACCAATGACAGCATACGTTACGACCTGTACCGAAAAGCCGATCAGCTGATTGTAGAGGATGCACCGGTCGTGCCTTTGTGGTATGATAAGGTAGTATGGCTGGTACAACCCGGTATAAAAGGCTTTTCACCAAACGGTTTAAACCTGCTGGAATTAAGACATGTAAAACTTCCGTAAGAAGAATCCCCTGCCCGGACTATAAAGTCATTAATATTGGGTAGTGCTGCATATTGGACGGAACGATAAACGGAGCGTCGCAACAAAAGCTGCCATCAGCACTGCAGCTGGTTAACAAATAAAAAACAGGCAGTGAAGATGCTGCCTGTTTTGTGTATGTTAGTTATCTTTTTTCAACTTATCCTTAAATACTTTCTTAAACTTATCCACCTTGGGCCTTACTACCATTTTGCAATAAGGATTCTGGTTCTCATTATTTTCAAAGTAGGCCTGGTGATAATCTTCGGCCGGATAAAACACGCTGAAAGGTTTTATTTCCGTTACAATGGGGTTATCAAATGCACCGCTTTTATCCAGCTCCGCTTTATACTTTTCCGCTTTCTCTTTTTGTTCCGCATTGTGATAATAAATACCGCTGCGGTACTGTGTGCCCACATCCGCACCCTGGCGGTTTAAGGTAGTAGGGTCATGGGTTTTCCAGAACACTTCCAGTAACTCGTCAAATGTAATTTTTTTAGGGTCATACACAACCTGTAAACACTCGGCATGACCGGTTTCTCCGGTGCACACTTCTTTATAAGTGGGGTTCTGCACATGTCCGTCCGTATAACCGGAGGTAGCGCTGATCACACCTTCCAACTGTTCAAAAATGGCCTCGGTACACCAGAAGCAGCCATTAGCAAGGGTAGCCGTATCCGTTAAAGCCTGATTCCCGGTGGATGTTACCGGGTTATTGATCGTATCTGTCATATTTGTTTTTTGTGCCGGTTTTTGTAAACAGGACATTAATCCCATGGCAATAATAAGTAAAGTATTCATATGCTTGATCATAGTATTTTACCTGTACGGCAATCTTACTAAGAAATAACAGATAAGTAAAAAAATAGTTCTAGTGAGGTATAAATCAAAGTTTTAGAAGCCAACTAAACCTATTTTTTGCAAAAGTTGCAAATACTTTTATAATTTTTTTAAAAAGTTTTGCTGTTTTTTTAAAAAGAAATGTATTTTTAAGGTAGAAACGATTGTATTACACGCAAAAAACTGCTATGGGAAAGAAGGAGAACTATAAAAACCTGATCTTAAGTACCTTTTATTTTTCGGGTAAACAATCCTGCGCGGATATCAGTGACAGCATTGGGAAAAGTCTTCCTTTAACCATGAGCTTACTGAGCCAGTTAATGGATGAAGGTTATGTGTCTGAATCGGGCTATGCGCCATCCAGCGGGGGAAGACGGCCGGTTACCTACAGCCTGAATGCGGACATGATCTATATTATGTCTGTAGCCATGGACCAGTTGGTGACCCGTATTACCATTATGAATGGCCGTAACGAGTTTGTTATCCCCGTAGCCAAATATGAACTTCCTTTAAATAATAATACCAACGCCTTATCGCAACTGGCAGTGTATATGGAACAAACCATTACCCAATCGGGCATTGACCGCAGGAAAATAGTTGGTGCAGGTATTGGTATGCCCGGCTTTATTGATCCGGAAAAAGGAATTAACTACTCTTTTCTGAACACAGGCAACGCTGTTTCAATTACGCAGTTTTTACAGGACCGGTTAAAGATGCCCATTTATATAGATAATGACTCCAGTTTGATTGCGCTGGCTGAATACCGTTTTGGCAGTGCAAAACTCCACAAGAACGTGATGGTGGTAAATATTGGCTGGGGCGTGGGCCTGGGTATGATACTGAATGGCTCACTGTTCAGAGGTACCAATGGTTTTGCGGGTGAGTTTAGCCATATACCCTTCTTCAACAACAACAAACTATGTAGTTGTGGTAAAAGCGGGTGCCTGGAAACAGAAACTTCCTTAAAAGCCATTATCGAGAAAATGGCCGAGGCATTAAAAACAGGCAGGGCCTCCCTCTTAAACAAACATTTTCCAACAGGGCACGAAGAAAACGACTGGCAGGAAATTGTAGCCGCTGCAGTAAAAGGCGACAAATTAGCCATTGAAATATTATCCAATACGGGTTATGAATTTGGTCGTGCCGTTGCTATCCTTATACACCTTTTGAATCCTGAAACGGTTATACTCAGCGGCCGCGGTGCACTGGCCGGCAAAGTATGGCAGGCCCCGGTGCAGCAGGCATTAAATGAACATTGTATTCCACGCCTGGCAGCCAATACTACACTGGGCATATCCACCCTTGGTTACGATGCAGAACTTATTGGTTCCGCTGCATTGGTAATGGAAAACAAACTGAAGGGAAGCCATATCCATACAGGACCGGAAAAACCATCAAGACGCCATATCAAGAAGACTAAAAGCCACAAATAAAAAATACTCAAATTTTTAATTTTAAAACAACTGCAAATGAAAACAAGACGATTGTTACTCTTATTCGTTTCCATGCTGTTTAGCCAACTCTTACTGATGGCCCAAAACAGCAGAGTAATTACCGGCGTTGTAAAAGACAACGATGGTAAACCGGTGCCGGCCGCCACGGTTAGTGTGAAGGGAACCACACAAAATGTTATTACAAATGAAGATGGTCAATTCACCATCTCCATTAACAGGGCAGATGCCACTATCATTGTGTCTGCAGTGGGTTTTGGCACCAAAGAAATAAAAGTAGGCGCTCAGTCAAACATCGACATCAGCCTGGAAACGGCAGCTTCTGATCTATCAGAAGTAGTGGTAACGGGACTCGGTATTAAACGTGAAGCTAGATCCATTGGTTATTCCGCTCAAAAGATCAATAGCGCTGACATTACTAAAGCCAGTGCGCCGGACCTGGCCTCAGGCTTAATGGGTAAGTCGGCCGGTTTAAATATTTCAATGCCCAATGGTATACAGGGCGGATCGCAGAGAATAGTGATCCGTGGTAACAACAGTATACTAGGCAGTAACCAGCCACTGATAGTAATTGATGGTATTCAGGTTCAAAATGATCCTGTGGGTGGTTCAACTTCTACTGCGGGTACCAGTATTGAGAACCCGAAGGACTGGGGTTCTTTCTTAAACTTTTTAAACACCGATGATATCCAGGATATCACCGTATTAAAAGGAGCCACTGCCGCTGCATTATACGGAGCAAGAGGTTCAAATGGTGTATTATTAATTACCTCCAAAAAAGGTATTAAAAAACCAGGTATCGGTATTGATTATAATTTCTCCACCTTATTCAGTAAAGCGGCAAGGTTTCAGGAGGTACAGAATGAATATGGTTACGGTGGAGCAAATGCCATGTGGTCGGCCACACCACAATTTCCTACAGTAGGCGGCGAGTTACGTTACCCGGGTAACTATCCCTGGGATGGTCAGCCGGTTGGTGATGCTTACCAGGCAGCAGGTACTATTCCCGGTGGTTATTCTACCTGGGATATATTCAGCTGGTATGGACCTGCCGCTTCATGGGGACATAAATTGGATGGCACTGAAATAGTATGGTGGGATGGTGTTAAAAGAAAATGGGATCCGCAACCGGACAACAGGAAAACTTTTTTCAGGACCGGTAATACCACTACACACAATTTATCATTCAGTGGCGGTGGTGATTTTGGTACCATTCGTGTTGGTTTAACCCGGTTGGATAACACGGCTGTATTACCAAACAGTCATTATAACCAGAACACCGCTAACTTAGGCGCTAACCTGAATATATCTAAAAAGCTGAAAGCAGAAGTAACGGCCAGCTATACCAATTACAACCGTAAGAACACACCTGATATTGGTTCTGAGAACTCCTGGGCCAAATTTATGATCCATGGTATGTCCAGGGATTATAAACCTTTAGAGTTTGATATGTACAAAAACGCCGATGGCAGTAAGAATATATTTGACCAGACAACCCCGTTTCGTTTTTATCCATACAATAATAACTCCTTTAAAGACCTGTTCTGGAATTTATACGAACATAATCAAGAGTTGACACGCAACCAGTTATTAGGTTCTTTAAAACTGTCTGCCGATTTTACTCCCTGGTTAAATGTAACCGGCAGGGCTTCTATGAACTATGCTACTACTGACATTGAAAGTAAATACACACCCATTGATGCAGGTGGTGTTCGTGGTCAGTATGGTTTAGAGAATACAAAAAATCAAAACTTTAACTTCGAGTTATTCACCACCTTACACAAGGAAAATATTATAAAAGATGTAAACGCCAGTTTATTGATCGGTAACGCTGCTTTACGCACCAGGATGCATAATTTAAGTGCCTGGAATAATGGTGAGACCACACCATTTACCTTACCGAATAAATACTTCCTGGCCAACACCACAGGAACTATACCTGCAGCCAAGGAACTGTGGGGCGATTATGACCTGAACAGTTTATTTGGTGTACTTGACCTTTCTTATAAAAACTACCTGTTCCTGCAGGTAAGTGGCAGGAATGACTGGTCATCGACCTTACCGGTTAAAACTGCTTCTTATTTCTTCCCATCGGGTAGTTTAAGCTTTGTATTTACAGAAGCGATTAAAGGCATGCAGGATATTAACTGGTTAAGCTATGGTAAATTAAAAGTATCAGCAGCGCAAAGTGCCAACGGAGCTTTACCTTATCAAACAAACTATACCTATAGTTCCTATGTAATCAGTAATTACCTGAATACGGATGAAATCAACTCCCCCACTGCCTTTGGTGGCGTACCGGTAAGACGCGTGGAAAAAATACTTCCGCCTGCTGACCTGCTGGTTCCGCAAAGAAACCGTTCTTATGAAGTTGGCCTGGAGTTAGGTTTTCTTAACAACCGTATCAATACCGAGATCACCTACTATCAAACAAAAGCCACCAGCCAGATCATGAGTGGTTCACTGGCCCTTTCGTCCGGTGCACAATCCATTACATTCAACAGCGGTGCTTTATCCAATAAAGGTGTGGAATTTATTGTAAGAGCCACCCCGGTTCAGAAACCCGATTTACGCTGGGACGTTACCTTAAATGCAGCACATAACAAAAACAAAGTATTATCCTTATCTGAAGGAATTGACCGTTACCCGTTACAGGACCTGTGGGCCAGCAATGGTGTACAGATGTATGTAGAGGTTGGCCAGGACTACGGAAGTATTTATGGCTATGATTATACCTATAAAAACGGGCAGAGAGTAGTTGAAAAGATCTTAGATAAAAATGATCCGACTAAAGTAGTGGGTACCCGTTATGTTACGACTACCGATCCTGTTGTAATTGGTAATGCTACACCTAAACTTACCGGTGGCCTGGGCAATACCCTGAGATATAAAAATTTCAGTCTGTACGTGTTGACCGATTTCAAATTAGGCGGTGATATTTATTCTGCTGACTATGCAGCTGCTATGGGCATGGGCCTTTCTCCTTCCACTTTATCAGAAAGAGACGGTAACGGTTTGCCTTACACTTATCCTGATGGAACTAAAGCTAATCATGGTGTGATCATCGATGGTGTATTTGCAGATGGTACAAGAAATACCGACGTGGTTCATTATATGTATAAATATGCAGGGGCGTTCCAGGGTTGGTCAAATGTAAAAATGCCACGCAGCAATGCTGTATTTGAAAACACATGGGTTAAAATGCGTGAAGTAGCTTTAACTTATTCTATCCCAAGCAACCTGGTTAAAAAATTAAAATTTGTACAGGGTTTAGACCTTTCACTGATCGGTCGTAATTTATTCTACATCTATACTTCATTACCTGAAAAATTAAATCCTGAAGCCATTAACGGTATCGGTAATGCGCAGGGCATTCAGTGGGCACAGTTCCCGATGATGAGAGATATGGGTATTTCACTGAAAGTAAGATTGTAAACCTTAAATTCTAAGAACAATGAGACGCATAACAAATAAAATATACGTTGCCCTTTTTGCTGCGGTGCTTATTCAAACCAGCTGTAAAAAAGGATTTGAAGAGATCAACACACCAAAAGATAAAGCATCCACGGCTTCCACACCGGAGATGTTCAATGCCATTGTGAGCTCGCTGCCCCTGACAGCAGGCGAACAGTCTGTTTTAAATTCCTGGATATACCCCATCACACAACAGGGTATTGTAGTATCCGGCGCTTATCCTTACGATAATGCAAAAAATGCCGTTTGGGAAAACTATTACCTCACTTTAGGCAACTACCGGGTACTGGAAGACAGGATCAACAAACTGGCCGATAAGGAAACCTACAACAATATATTCGCCATGTTAAAAACCGTGATGGCGTATAAAACGTTGAAGACGACCAATTACTATGGCAATATGCCCTATACCAATGCAGGTTTTGCACCTTTATCGGATGTTACAAGATACAAGGCTACTTATGATAAGCAGGCTGATATATATCCTGCTGTAATAGCTGATTTGAAATGGGCTGTTGACAACCTGTCTACAGCAGCAACCCAGGTATCTTTAGGTGCATATGAAACGCTGTTGAAAAATGACATACCACTCTGGATAAAATTTGCCAACAGTCTTCGTTTACAGGCGGCAGTTACCATGTATGATAAAAACCCAACCTTCGCCGGTCCCCAGATCGCTGAAGCTTTAACCAAACCTTTATTGGTAGAAGGTGAAGACATCGGACTGTGGCCTACAAAAATTCCTAACCTGAAATTTGAATGGCGCCAATGGTCATTCTCCGCTAACTGTTATTTACGTTTAGGCAGTACCATGTGGAGCTACATGTCAGCTAATAACAATACCGATGGTAGTGGTATTTTTGATCCCCGTTGCAAAATCTTTTTTGAAACCAATAATGCCAATCAATGGGCAGCTTACCCGCAAAATCCTTTAACATCTACTCCTTCAGAAGGCGGTGCCCCTTATAACCTGGAAAACCGTACAGCCAGCTGGAGTAATAAAGGAACAGGCAACAATATCTCCAATTTCAATTTTTACTTTGAAAAGGATATGACCAATATCCCGGAATTAATATTAACCGCTTCGCAGGTACATTTATTAAAAGCCGAAGTGTATAACCGGGGTATGGGCGTTACGGCCAATGCCGCTACTGCCAAACTGGAATATGAAGCTGGCATTAAAGCATCGGTAAACATGTGGACCAAAATAGCATTTGATATGCCGGAATGGACCGTTAATAAACCGGCAGCAGCTACTGTTACCGCCGGCGAATTAAATACATTGTTGACCAACCCTGTTGTAAGCTATAGCGCTACTCCCGCTACGGCACTCAGCCAGATCTACGCACAATACTGGGTAAGTACCTATAAACAACCATGGGATGCCTGGACACTGTTAAGAAGAACCGGTGGAAAAACCCCAATGTCTTCTTCCAATACAGCGTATTATACCAATAACTATGCTATTTACAACAGGTTTGTTTATCCTGATAATGAGTTCAGTTACAATAATGAGAACTGGAAAGCCGAAACAGGCTCAACTGATTTGCCGTCCAAAAAAATATGGTTACAACCATAATCGCCTGTTAGTAGTGTTGAATAAAAAGCCGGTTTAATACCGGCTTTTTTTATGGCAGGGGCCTTCCTGGCTTGTTCCCGGGAGATCAAAAATGCCATTTTATTAAAAATGTGTAGTTACCTTTGCCCATTGAAAAAATAAGTGAACAGAAAAGAGGATGAAAACTTACCCCGAATCGGCTGTCGTACAGCTGGAGTTTGATAAAATTAAGGACCTGCTGGTAAATTATTGCCAGACCGAGCAGGCCAAAACACGTGCACAACAATTACGCATACATACCCGCAAAGATTTTATTGATGTTGAATTAAGGCAAAGCCATGAATACCGCCAGCTGGTGGTAAATGGTATTTACTTTCCCAATGATCATACCTTAAACCTGGGCCGGCAGTTAAAGCTGTTGTCCATCCCCGGCGCAGTATTGAACGGGGAAGAACTAATGGATATCCGCAAACTGGCCGAAAACCTGGAGAAGATATTCCGCTGGTTTGATGCCGAAAGAAAAACCTATTATGGCTCACTGGCCAGGGTGATTGAGAATAGTTACTACGAAAAAAATATCATTGCTTTTATTGATGAAGTGCTGGATGAAAGCGGGCAGGTAAAAGATAATGCGTCGGAGGACCTGCAACAGATACGCATGAGTCTTTACCGCAAACGGAATGAGTTGCGTAAAGTATTTGACCGCATTGTTTCCAAACTGAGCAAGCAGGGCTACCTGGCCGAAATTGAAGAAAGTTTTATGGGCGGTCGCCGCGTTATCGCGGTTTTTGCCGAACAGAAACGTACCGTAAAAGGAATTTTGCATGGCGAGAGTGACAGCCGTAAAACAGCTTTTATCGAGCCGGAAGAAACCATTGAACTGAATAACCTGGTACATGAACTGGAGAATGATGAACGTAAGGAAGTGTACCGCATCCTGCGCCAGTTAACAGCAAGACTATCCGCTTATGCCGATCTGCTGAAACAATACCACAGCATATTAGGCGAATACGATTTCATAAGGGCCAAAGCAAAACTAGCAGCTGATTATAACGGCGAGTTCCCCGTAGTGATAGATAAAGCCCATGTACACCTGGTAAATGCCTATCACCCGTTGCTGTATATCTATAACCAGCGGAATAAAAAACCAACCATACCACTTACCATTACCCTTGACGATTCGCAACGTATCCTGGTGATCAGCGGACCCAATGCCGGTGGTAAAACGGTGAGCATGAAAACCATCGGCTTATTGCAGATGATGGTGCAAAGTGGTTTACTGGTGCCGGTACACCCCTCTTCGCAGTTTGGTATTTTTAAGCAACTGATGATCCATATCGGCGATACACAAAGCCTGGAATTTGAGCTGAGTACCTATAGCAGCCACCTGATCCATATGAAACATTTTATGGAACATGCCAATGGTAAAACCTTATTTTTTATTGATGAATTAGGGGGCGGTAGTGATCCCAACCTGGGCGGCGCTTTTGCCGAAGTAATTATGCAGGAGCTGGCCCGCAAACACTCCTTTGGTATTGTAACCACGCACTACCTTAATTTAAAAGTAATGGCAGGTAAAACAGCCGGCATCATTAACGGTGCCATGGCTTTTGACGAAAAGAACCTGCAGCCACAATATAAACTGCTCATCGGTAAACCCGGCAGCTCCTACACTTTTGCCATTGCCGAACGCATTGGCCTGGATAAAAAACTCATCAACCGTGCTAAAGAGCTGGTAGATGATGACCAGTTCAGGCTGGATAAATTACTGAACCGCACGGAACAGGACCTGCGCGACCTGGAAAAAAAGGAAGGCGCTTTACACAAGCTGGTAAAAGAAAATGAAAAGCTGAAAAAAGAGATGGAACAGGTGTTGCATAAAGAGAAACACCGCCAGCAGGTAGAACTGTTAAAAGAGCAGAACCGCATTTCCGAAGAGCGTATTGCCTACCTGAAAGATATGGAACGCAAACTCAAACAAATGGTGTTGGAGTGGCGTAAAACGGAGGACAAGAAAAAGGTGATCAAGGAAATGGAAGGCCTGCTGTTTAAACGTGACGAGAAAAAAACAGCCAGCAAAATGCAGAAAAAGCTGGACAATAAGTTTGACGAAATAGGTGGCGATATACAACCCGGCAGCCAGGTAAAAGTAAAACGTAATCACCAGGTAGGTACTGTACTCGAGCTGCGTGGCAAAAAAGCCGTGGTAAAGATCGGTTTACTCCCTATGCAGTTTGATACCAGCGACCTGGTAGTAGTGAAAGAAAAAGCACAGGAGCAATAGTGTGCTGCCTTTACGTCCCTGCCTGAACAACGTTTTCGGGTCCGGACATTTTACGGTTAGCCAGTCTTTGTGCAATAATACCGGAAGCAATTAGTTGCAGTGCATGGTACAACATCAGCGGCATAATAATAATGCCCATAATGGTACTGTTGGGAAATAATATTTTCGACATTACCGTTCCATGTACCAGCGATTTTTTCGAGCCGCATAACATTACCGTTATACTATCCTCCATATTAAAACCCAATAATTTGCTGATGGTATAAGTTATGCCCAGCACTGCCAGGAAAAGCAATAACATACCCCCCATTAATAACAGCAAAGTACTCATGGCAAAACCATCAAACAGGTGCTCGGCAAATGAATGACTGAAGGAGGTATAAATGATCAGCAATATGATACTCTGGTCAAACAACTTCAGGCGTTTACTGTTCTTTTGTGCAAAGGCCCCAAAACGGTGATGCAATAACATACCAATAATAGCCGGCAATAATACCTGTAACGCCGATTTGATCACCACGCTGCTTACATCAAAACCACCAACATCCGATGCTATGAACAGGCCGGTCCATAAAGGCGTAAACACAATACCCAGTAAACTGGAAATAGTAGCATTAAAAATAGCAGCGGGTATATTGCCTTTGGCAATAGATACCATCACAACCGAAGAGGAAACAGTGGAAGGTAATGCCGCCAGGAAAAATGTACCCAGCCATATTAATGATGCCTGTTCCGATACAAACAAGGGTTTAACCGCAATTACCAGTAAAGGGAAAAATAAAAAAGTGGTAACCTGTATCAGTAAATGCATCTTCCAGTTTACCAAACCGGCTTTCATTTGTTTCGGGCTGATCTTGATACCATAAAAAAGAAAAATAATGGAAACACCATACCCGGCTATTTCTTCCAGTGATACAGGACTGGTGGCAATACCCGGCCCCGGAAAAAAATAACCCAGCAATACCATACTGATAATGCCGATCAAAAAACCATCTATCCCGAACTTTGCTAAACTTAATTTCACCCTTTTACTTTGCCGGTTTAGTAAATTAAAAACTGGTACAATATTAAATATTCAATTTTAAATTAAATATCACCTGTAAATAAAAAACGCATAATGTGATCAGCTCATCATTATGCGTACTTATAACTTTATTTATTTTATTATTTACTTCAACATAGCTTCCTGCTTTTCTATCCTGCCTGCGCCCAGATAACGTTTCAGGTAGTAACTTTCATACATATCACTCACCACCACACCCTGCGATACCGATGCATGAATAAACTTATTATTGCGTAAATAAATACCAACATGCGATACACCGCGGCCTGTATTAAAAAACACGAGGTCACCTTCCTTTAGTTCGGTGGTCGATATTTTACGGGCATAAGCATGCTGCTCCCTGGCTGTACGGGGAACCATTAAACCAAAGGCAGATAAATAAACCGCCTGTACAAAAGCCGAACAATCTATACCCGCTTTGCTCGTGCCACCCAACCGGTAACGGGTACCATACCATTCGTCTACATGGTCCAGCAGGTTCATGCCTACCAGGTTTTCCACTTCCATATCCAGCAGTATAGAATACTTTAATTGTACATCTGACACTGACTCCACCGCGGCAGTTTTGTCAAACGCGCCGGTCAGCTTCATTCTTTCTTTGGCCGATGTACCCGCATTAGAGGTGGGAACTGTTTTAGCTTTTGTATGCGAAGGCACTGCAGTGGTACTAACCGTACCCGAACTCACATTAATATCGTTCAGAAATTTTACTTCTTTGGTGGGCTTTGTTTCTTTTTTCTCAGCAACTGTTCTGTTATTGTTGGCATCCAGGGGGCGCAGCGTACTACAACTTGCCAGCGATACAATTGCTACTAAAGGAATGATAATTTTTTTAATCATGTTTAGTTGTTGAGGGAGGGCAACAAAAATTACCCCAACGAGTTAATAAAATAGGATATCAGTCCATCTATACCTATGCTTAAACGCAATTCGTGCAAATTAATTGTTTTCAACTACAAATCGTTGAAAATTAAACAACTAATTTAATTTTAACGGTTTTATTACAGGTTTTCTCTTACTTGTTACAATACAGTGCAGCTAACTGTTTATAAATTAGGGCTTTCGGCTGTACCACACTCTTCAGCTGCAGTCCCGGCTTTTCGTTACTACTCCGCCTCACAGCCACCCACAACCCTTCAGCGGGGTATCCACTCCAATCCGGCAGCCCTTCACCTGCAATAACACTACTCATGCTTTACATAATCCACACACTTATACATCTTCATGCGTAATAACAGGTCTTCTCACCGCAATAAATTTGTGTACACTATTCATTACAACCTACAGTTATGAAGCAAATACTGTTCAGCTTTTTATGTATCTGTCCCTTCTTTTCATTGCTGCAAGCACAGGTACGTAATATGGATAAACGGATAGAAAGAAAAGTAAACGACAGGATCAACCGCAAAGTGGACCAGGGTATTGATAAAGGCCTGGATGAAGTGGAAAAAACTGCCGAAGGAAAAAACAAAAAAAATGACCCGCAAAAGGGTAAAAAAGTAACGGATGCCCCCACTGCAACCGATGTTGTTAATAATACAAACCAAAGTAAAACCTTCAGTGCTCAATCCAGGTTTGATTTTGTAGCGGGTGATAAAATTATGGCTGTTGAAGATTTTTCACAGGACGCCACCGGCGATTTCCCTGCCAGGTGGAACACCGATGCCTCCGCAGAAATTATGACCATTGATGGCGAAGAAGGAAAATGGCTGGCCCTTACCCGCTCAGGCGCACTCACACCAGAATTCATTAAACAATTACCTGAAAATTTTACATTGGAATTTGATGTATATGTATCCCCCACCTATAGTTATTACGATGCATCATTGGGTATTGCTTTTGCCAAAACAAAATCGGCCAACGATTTCAGCATCTGGAAATTATATGGTGATAGTAAAAGAGCCGGTCATACCGGTGCTATTGTGTGGCTGCATCCGCAAAATGCAGGCGCGGTTAAAGCAGGCCATAGTAATGTGGAAGTATGGGAGGCAGGTAAAAAAGTTATAAGTAATACTGCCGGTAATATCAGTTCCTTTAACCTGGTTAATAACAAAACGCATGTGGCCATCTGGCGGCAAAACCAACGCCTGCGGGTATACCTGGGCGAAGAAAAAATATGGGACCTGCCCAAAGCATTTGCACCCGGTACCCTGTTCAATAGCCTTGTGTTCAGCCGTTACAATGCCAAGGACGATCATAACTTTTTCATCAGCAACCTGAGGCTGGCCGCAGGTAATCCGGACACAAGACATAAACTCATCAATGAAGGCCGTTTCTCTACCTCGGGTATTTACTTTAACACGGGCTCAGCACAAATAAAACCCGAATCACACGGTGTAATAAAAGAAATAGCTTTGGCATTAAAAGAAAATCCCGATGTAAAAATTGATATCATTGGACATACCGACAATACCGGCAATGCAGCGGCCAATCAAAAACTATCCGAACAACGCGCCGATGCCGTAAAACAATACCTGAACAAAACGTTTGGTATTGATGCCGGTCGTATAACCACCGGTGGTAAAGGTTCCACACAACCCCTGGCCGTTAATACAACCAGTGAAGGCAAAGCGCAGAACCGGAGGGTGGAGTTTGTGAAGAAATAATGATACATGATACCAGGTAATGCAAGGTTTGCAGTGCAGTATTTCACAAACCGGTAAAAGGACTCGTCATCTCTCCCTGCGGTCGAGGTCTCCTGCTTTAGAAATACAGCAAACTATAGACACCTTTTTCTATTTCCTCATTAAGAAAGGTAAACATTGGGTTCTTTGTCAGTATCAGCTGTTCCTTTTTACTTCGCCGCCACTTTTTTAACTCTTTCTCTCTTTCAATAGCAGTTCGTATATCATCAAACCACTCATAGTAAATTAAAAACTCAACATTATACTTTGCCGTAAAACTGGTAGAAATAATATGCTGTTCGTGTTCCCATAGCCTTTTGCTGAGGTTAGCAGCCGGAAGGCTGCCCGATGCACAGGGGTTTGTAAAGAAATAATAAATATTATACTTTACCGGCGTACAATTCTATCACATCGAATCAATAGAATAAACTCCTATTTTTAGGTTACCGAAAGTGTAACCACATATGATGCCATCACACAGTAATACTAACAAAGCATATTTCAAACTACTGGTGTATGCCTTGTCAATTCTACTAGTACCCGCGCTATTGCTGGCCTGTTCCCCCAAAAGAGACTTCACTTCTCAAACTATATTTTCCGATCTGGTGAAGGACAGCTTTGAGCTATACATTGACCTGCCGCCCGGCTTTAAACAGAGTAAAGAATATAGTATTGCTTTATACATGGATGCCAATCTAAAAATGGGCAAAGAACTAAGGGAACAAATTAAATTACCCGTCTACCAGCAAAACCTAGAAAATGTAATTTTTGTCGGTATAGGTCATATTGGAAACTACAGGGTATTAAGACGTAGGGATTTTATACCGCCCGTTGTGGAAGACGGTGATACAACGATTAATAGTGACGAAAATTTTGGTCATGCAGATGTTTTTTACTCATTTTTATCACAGGAATTGATTCCTTTGCTGGAACAACAATTTAATACCAATAAACGGTACACCATCATTGGTCATTCCTTTGGTGGCCTTTTCAGTTTTTATTGCTTATTAAACCAACCCGCCATTTTCACCAACTATGTGGCGTTAAGCCCTTCTCTATGGGCAAACTATCGCAATTACTTTGAGCAGGAAAAATTGTTTTACCTGCAAAACAAAAAAATCACTGGGAATTTGTATCATTCCTGCGGGACCATGGAATGGATAAACAAAGTACTATACAGCTCCCGGGATATGCGGGATAGTATCAATAGCAGAAATTACAGAAATTTACGATACACATACCAGGAACACCAGGGGAAAAATCATAATGGCGTTGTTCCTGTTTCCCTTGAATACGTATTGGCCAATCTTCCGTTCTGAAGGTTATAGTTTTTACCAGGTAAGTGCGTCTTTCTCGGTTTCAGCCTTCCCAGTGCAGGAGATGCTTCCTTAGGTGGCATGATATAACCCCGGATAATATTTGATATACAGCCCAAAGGCTGCCCGATGCGCAGGGTTTAGTGCGCAGCAACGCGAAGCACCGGAGCGTCAGCGGAGCCCGGAGCAGCGGGAACTGAAGCTGACCGGAGTTACCAGTGCCGGCAGCCCCTTTTAAGTATAAAAACATACAGATAATCTACAAAATTTAAGCACATCCTGCTGTATAACTTTTGTTGCCAAACCAATGATAAAAAATGAACTTAGCACCGGTTTTTTTGTCATTATATAGATCGATTTTGTAAGATTTTTTTATGCAATTTTCTCATTTACACGTACATACACAATATTCACTGCTGGACGGTGCAGCATCCATTGATAACCTGTATAAAAAGGCCATTGCCGATGGCATGCCCGCCCTGGCCATCAGCGACCATGGTAATATGTTCGGCGTTTTCCAGTTTGTATCCGAAGCCTATAAACATAAAAATGCCGATGGCAGCCTGAAAGTAAAACCCGTAGTAGGTTGCGAGTTTTATGTTACCGCCGACAGGCACGTTAAAACCTTTACAAAAGAGGTAAAAGACAAACGTTACCACCAGATCTTTTTGGCCAAAAACGAAATTGGTTACCGTAACCTGACCAAACTTACCTCCTATGGTTTTATTGAAGGTATGTATGGTAAGTACCCGCGTATTGATAAAGAACTGATACTGGAATACCACGACGGCCTTATTGCCACTACATGCTGCCTGGGCGCCATGGTGCCGCAGGCCATTTTACGCGGCGATATGGAAGAAGCAGAAAAAGAGTTCAAATGGTGGCTAGATATTTTTGGCGAAGATTTTTATGTGGAACTGCAACGCCATGGTATGGCCGAACAGGATAAAGTAAATGATGTACTGGTAAAATTTGCGCATAAGTATAATGTAAAAATTATTGCCAGTAACGACTCGCATTATGTAGACCAGGATGATTTTAATGCACACGATATTTTATTGTGTATTAATACCGGTGAAAAAATTAACACACCGGCCATGCGTGAGTTTACGGATGACGATATGCAGATGAAGAATAAACGCTTCGCCTTTCCTAATGACCAGTTTTATTTTAAGAATACCGCCGAAATGACGAGTATTTTTAAAGACCTGCCGCAGGCCATTGATAATACCAATGAAATTGTTGGCAAAATAGACCTGCTGAACCTGAAGAAAGATATTCTGCTGCCGGCCTTCCCCATTCCCAAAGAGTTCCAGTTACATACTACTGCCGAAGTGATAGGGAAAGATATTATTACCCCCGAGGTTAATAACCAGTGGGAGTATTTAAAACATATTACCTACACCGGTGCTAAAGAAAGGTATAGCGATCTTACCCCCGAGATACAGGAAAGGATAGACTTTGAGCTGTTCACCATTAAAACCATGGGGTTTGCCGGTTACTTTTTAATTGTGAGTGACTTTATTAAAGCCGGCCGTGACCTGGGTGTATTTATAGGCCCCGGGCGTGGATCGGCAGCCGGATCGGTAGTAGCCTATTGTATTGGCATTACCAATATTGACCCGGTAAAGTATAACCTGCTTTTTGAAAGGTTTTTAAACCCCGACCGTAAATCAATGCCGGATATTGATACCGACTTTGATGATGAGGGCCGGCAGAAAGTAATTGACTATGTGGTGGACAAATATGGCAAAAACCAGGTGGCACAGATCATCACCTATGGTACCATGGCCGCCAAAATGAGTATCAAGGACGTAGCCCGTGTAATGGACCTTCCGTTGAACGAATCCAATGCCCTGGCCAAAATGGTTCCGGAAAAACCGGGTATTAAACTGCACCGTGTATTGCATGCGCCTTTACGTGCGAAAGACGGGGAAAAATCATTAGAAGAAAAAGATGGTTTGCAAAGTGAAGATATTGAGATTGTTAAAAAATTAAGAGAGGTTTATAACCAGGAAAATACATTAGCAGGCAGGGTATTACATGAGGCCGAAAGACTGGAAGGATCGGTACGTAATACCGGTATACACGCTGCCGGTATTATCATTGCACCAAAGGACCTCACCGATCTTTTGCCCGTAGCTACGGCCAAGGACTCATCCTTATGGGTAACACAGATCGAAGGTAGTGTGATTGAAGAAGCGGGTGTAATTAAGATGGACTTTTTAGGGCTTAAAACCCTTACCATTATTAAAAACGCACTGGCTTTAATTAAGCAGAATCACGGTATTGAGATAGAGATAGACAATATACCCTTAGACGATGCGAAAACTTTTGAACTATACCAGCAGGGTGCGACCATTGGTACTTTCCAGTTTGAGAGTGTGGGCATGCAGAAATACCTGCGTGACCTGAAGCCCGACCAGTTTGCTGACCTTATTGCCATGAACGCCCTGTATCGTCCGGGACCGCTGGCCTATATACCCAACTTTATTGACCGTAAACACGGCCGGGAGAAAATAGAGTATGACCTGCCGGAGATGGAAGAATACCTGCAGGAAACCTATGGTATTACCGTATACCAGGAACAGGTAATGTTGCTGGCACAAAAACTGGCCGGCTTTAGTAAGGGTGATGCCGACGTATTACGTAAGGCCATGGGTAAAAAACAAATTGCGGTACTGGACAAAATGGAAAAGCAGTTTGTGGAAGGTGCCACGGCCCGTAACCATCCTGCGGATAAGCTTACCAAAATATGGAATGACTGGAAAGCCTTTGCCCAGTATGCCTTTAACAAATCGCACAGTACCTGTTATGCCTTTGTAGCGTACCAAACAGCTTACTTAAAGGCCCACTACCCCGGTGAATATATGTCGGCCGTATTAAACAACGCCGGCGATATTACCAAAACCACCTTCTTTATGGAAGAGTGTAAACGTATGGGCATTAAAGTACTGGGGCCTGATATTAACGAGTCCTTAAAAGGTTTTGCCGTGAACAAGGCAGGCGAAATACGTTTTGGCCTGGGCGGTTTAAAAGGTGTGGGCGAGGCAGCCATTGAAAGTATTATTAACGACCGTGAAGCAGGAGAATACAAAGATATTTTTGATTTTATTACCCGGGTTAACCAGCGTACGGTAAACAAAAAAACACTGGAATGCCTGGTATATGCCGGCGCTTTTGATTGCTTTACTGATGTACACAGGGGACAGTATTTTCATACCGGTGTTGGCGAATCGGTAAACAACCTGGAAAAAATTATTAAATACGGGCAGGTTTTGGCCAATCAGCAGGCCACTACCACCAATACCCTTTTCGGGGATATGGACACGGCAATGGATATACCCCAGCCCAAACTATCGGATTGTGCCCCCTGGTCGTTAACCGAACAACTGGATTATGAAAAAACAGTGACCGGTATGTTTTTAAGCGGCCACCCGCTGGACCATTATTTGTTTGAAAAACAACACTACGGCATTACCAATATTGTGGACCTGAACGAGTTCAGGGATAGTATTTCCCTGCAAAGCAATAAGGGAAAGCTGTTTAAACTAATTGCGCTGGTGGTAGGTGCCGATCACCGCGTAGCACAAAACGGGAATAAATGGGGACGTTTTACCCTGGAGGATTATTCGGGTAAAACGGAAATTGCCTTATTCCGGGAAGAATACTTAAAGCTGGCCCCTTTCCTGGAGCAGGGTACCGCCGTATACATCACCGGCTTCTTTAAATCGAGGTTTAACCAGGAGCAGTACGAGTTTAAGATCAATACCATTAGCCTGGCGGAAACATTAAAGAAAACCCAGACCAAACAAATTAATATATCAGCTCACCCGCGGCATATAACCCGGGAGATGGTTGATTTTCTGGTAAATAATCGGAGACAAAACCCGGGCTCGGCCAGTTTCCAGTTTTACATTGCCGACCCGGCCGCAAAACTGAAGATATGTTTGCTGAGCGGTAGTAATGGCCTGGATATGAACGATGAGTTCATCAGCTTTATCCGGGAGAACGATTACCTGGATGTACAAATAATTCCCACGCCGGTTTAAACGCGGCAGGGTAATATGTTAAAAATTAAAGTTTTACACGACAGGTTAACCGCTAAATGAAGGTATTACGTGCAATAATGACAAGTTTTACACAACTTTCTGCCAACTATACCTGTTATTAATTACGGAATTAAATTTGTACTTCATTTACAAACAATAAAACAAATATTATACAATGGCTAAGGAATTTAACGATGCTAACTTTCAAACCGAAGTATTGGCATCTGACAAACTAAATGTAGTTGATTTTTGGGCAGAATGGTGTGGCCCCTGCCGTGCAATAGGCCCGGTAATTGAGGAGCTTGCCAAAGAATACGACGGTAAAGTAAACATTGGTAAGGTAAACGTGGATAACAACCCGCAGATATCTGTTGATTATGGTATTACCTCTATTCCTGCCATCTTATTTATAAAGAACGGTGAAGTGGTAGATAAATTAGTAGGTGCACAGCCTAAAGGAAATTTTGTGAAAAAAATTGAAGCACATATCTAATTATCGCTGTTCAATATATTTAAAAAGCTACTGGTATCCAGTAGCTTTTTTATTTGCAGTTGACCATGCTGAAACAGACCGGTTAATGCGAGAAATTCTTTGCAGCATCTACGTTGTGTTTATGCTTAAATAATATAGCAAACAATACAGCAATCACCAATGCATATACAGTAAACACCAGCCAGATACCATGCCAGTCCTTGCCAGTTGATAAAGTAAAATACCGGTCGATCATCCATCCGCTGACGATACTTCCCATAATAGCGCCAAAGCCATTGGTCATCATCATAAACAAGCCCTGGGCCGATGCCCTGATCTTTGAATCGGTAGTTGTTTCAACAAACAGGGAACCGGATATATTAAAGAAATCGAAAGCCATACCGTACACAATATTGGAGAGTATGATCATCCACAGCCCTGTTTCCGGGTTGCCAAAGGAGAACAGCCCAAAACGTAATACCCATGCAAACATGGAAATAAGCATTACCTTTTTAATACCATACCGCTTTAAGAAAAAAGGTATGGCCAGGATGAACAATGTTTCCGATATCTGCGAAATGGATATGATCATCGTGGAATATTTTACCACGAAAGAATCGGCGTATTGCGGAATATTTTCAAAATCCTTTAAATAAGTATCACCATACATATTGGTTAACTGTAAGGCGGCACCCAAAAACATGGAGAATAAAAAGAAAAGCAACATTTTATAATTGCTCAGTAAGCGAAAGGCGTTCAAGCCTAATAACTCGGCTAATGATGCATTCGGATTAGCTTCTTTTTTGGGAGGACATTTGGGTAATGTAAATGAATACAGGCCTAATACCAAAGCAAAAGTGCCCGCAATATAAAACTGGTTGGCATTGATGCCATAGCCGGTGATTGCCGCAATTTTTTCGCCCAAGGCTTTACCAATTTCCAGTGGTGATTGTGGATCGCTCACTAAATTGGTGATCCACATGGCCGCTATAAAACCGATGGTGCCCCATACACGTATAGGTGGAAACACTTTAATAACATCATAATGATTATCCTTCAGTATGCGGTAAGATAAAGAGTTGGATAAAGAAATGGTAGGCATGTAAAAACACATGCTCAATAACAACATCCAGAAAAAAGTATTGGGCACATCAATAGCCGGTAATACAAAAAGCGTAACGCCGTATAATATATGTAAGATACCATATAACTTTTCGGCATTCACCCATTTATCAGCAATAATGCCGATCACTGCCGGCATGATCAGTGAACCAATACCCAAGGTGGAAAATACTGCACCGAATTGTTCGCCCGTCCAGGACTTATACCCAAATCCATAAGAACCCAGTGTGGTAAGCCAGGCTCCCCATACAAAAAACTGGAAAAAACTAAGAAAAGTCAGGCGGTATTTAATATTCATACATGTTTTTTAGCTGTTAATCAGGTATATATGTCAAGCAATGGTTAGCGAAAGATAGGAAAATGTATCAACCTGAGAAAAATTGAAAATCTTATCATACAAAGGCCGCAAAAAGCTGCAAAAAACCAGGTATTATATATGAATATAATTTAACATTTTTTTCGGGTTGTTTTTTTATTTCAGTATTATTGTGATGCTTATTAGAATTTTTTGTAACCTAAACTATACTGCTTTGAAAAAATTTACCCTTTTACTAGCGGCAGGATTTTTGTTTTTTGGCATGCAGGTGACTTTTGGTCAAACCACACCAAAAGCACGTATAAGTGCAGAAGAGAAAAGTGCTGTTGTTGCATCAAGGAATACCCCTCCCGGTACTTTGCAACGATGCGGTACCACTGAAGCCTACGAGCAACTATTCAAACAAAACCCTGCCTTTAAAGCACAATTTGAAGCCAACCAGCGCAGGCTGGCCGAAATTTCCAGGCAAAGAAGGGAAACCTCCCGGGTTACAGCCCTGGAAGATACCGTAGCAGTGGTAATACACGTTATTGGCAGTGCCGCTTTACAGGCACAGGTAACCGATGCTATTCTGCAATCGCAAATCGATACCCTGAATGTTGACTACAATGGTAAAAATGCTGACAGTGTTCGTATACCTGCTGCCTTTAAACCTGTGTATGGCAAAATGGGTATTACTTTTATTTTAGCCAAAACCGATCCCAACGGCTTTCCAACAACCGGCATCGAACGCAGAACCAATAGCATTACGTTCAGTTCGGGAACTGCCGATAATGCAAAACGTACGGCCAACGGTGGTTTAGATGCCTGGGATGGTACTAAATATTTAAACCTGTGGGTTGCTGAACTGACCGGCGGTTTATTAGGTATTTCGGTATTTCCCGGAGACCCGCGTCCTTTGGCCTTACACGGTTTTTTATGTGATTACCGTGCTTTTGGCTCAAATGCCAGTTATCTATATCCTCAATTTAATAAAGGCAGAACAACTACCCACGAGTTAGGGCACTTTTTAAACTTACGTCATATCTGGGGTGATGACGGCACCGGCGCCAACTTTGATCAATGTACAGCAAATAGCTGTAACGGTAGCGACCTTGTAGCAGATACCCCCAACCAGTGTGTGATGAATTTTGGCAATCCCGATCCTACAGGGGTAGGTGTTGTTAAGACAGATGTTTGTAGTCCTGCTGCACCAGGTGTAATGTACCAGAATTTCATGGATTATTGTGATGACATAGCCCTGGTAATGTTTACCCAAGGGCAAAACACCCGTATGGAAGATGCTTTCAATTCTCCAGACCGGGGTCCGTTACTGAGCTCATTAGCGTATAATCCGCCACCACCAGCTGCCGGAAACGATGCCCGTATTTCTGCTATTATTACACCTGCCAACGGTTCTACTTTTGCCTGTGGTACAACAGTAGCACCCCAGGTAACTATTATGAATATGGGTAGTAATGCCTTATCCAGTGCCGCTATCGTTGTAAGGGTAAATGGCACAGCCGTAGGCTCTCCTTTTGCCTGGACCGCAGGTACACCTTTAGCCCAGGGACAAACAGCCAATATTACTTTACCTGTAATAACATTGCCCAGCGGCACCTCGGTAATTAAAATTCATTCTACCTTACCCAATAACCTGGTAGATGCCAACCCGGCCAACGATACGTCCACCGTATCGGTAACAAGGGTAGATCCACAGACATTACCCGCTTCCAATGATTTTGAGACTGTCTTTTTAAACCCGGGCTTCACGATCAGCAATCCTGATAATGATGCACTGGAATGGATATGGGCTACACCAGGTACAGGAGGTACAGGTACCGGAGCTGCTGCTGCTGATAACTATAATCAAGACGCAGTTGGAACTTTTGATGATCTTTTAACACCCACCTTTTTAAATACAGGCCTATTAGCCACCGATTCTATTTACCTGTCATTTGACCTGGCCTATAAATTCTATGCTGATATTTTTGGCAGTATTTCGGATGAATTACAAATACTGGTAACCAACAACTGTGGTGCAAGTTATACTACCCTTTTCCAGGGTACAGGTAATGCCATAGCCACAGGAAGTAGCGGTAATATTTTTATACCTACACCCGCCGATTGGAGAAGAAGAACATTTGCTATCGGGCAAAATATTTTCTCAGGCGGTAATTTCCAGTTTGTGATCAGGAATGTAAATAACTGGGGTAATGTAATGTGGATTGACAATATTAATGTTGCCTTAAAACCACGTAAGGACCTGCAGGCAAGTGCCATTACCAGGCCGGCGGTTACGGAGTGTACGTCTAACTTCTCTCCTACATTTACAGTACGCAATAATGGCGGACAAACCATTACTGCCTTTAAAGTAGGTTACTCCTTAAATGGTGGTACCGCAGTAGAAGTTGCCGTAAACCAGACCCTGGTTCCCGGTGCATCATATACGCATACCTTCCCGGCTATTACCTTCCCTACCGGATCCAACAGCATCCGTTATTATGGTATAGATCCTTTATCTGCTGAAGGCGGTACTGATGGTACACCGGCTAATAATGAAATAACAAGAAGCTTTGTTGTTCCGGCCAAACAGGTAAATGTTAGCGAAGGCTTTGAAGGCACTACCTTCCCGCCTGCCAGCTGGCTACGTATTAATGCCGATAATGGTGTTACCTGGCAGAGAGTGAATTATGGTAAATCGAGCAGTTACTCGGCCTCGGTAAACAACTATAATTACGCAACAAATACTTATTTATTTGACCACTTACAAACACCGATCGTAAAAACTGACGGGGCCGACTCTGTAATTATTTCATTTGATGTTGCCCACCAGCCTTACGAAGATGAAAATGGTATATCAGTAGATAACCTGGGTGTACTGGCCTCCCGTAATTGCGGCACCACGTTCTCTGTTATTTACAGCAAAACCGGCGAAGACCTGGCCACTGTACTTCCGGGTACTGAAGATCAGTATTTACCTAGCCCCAACGACTGGAGAAGAGAAAGGGTTGTATTTGACCTGACCACTACCGCAGCCACTGAAACTATATTCCAGTTCAGGAACGGTAATGCCTATGGTAATGATATTTATATTGACAATATTAATATTGAACCTAAATTCAAACGTGATCTAAAAGTTGAGTCCATTGAACCGCCTGTAGCCTGCGGAACCAATTATACGCCTACAGCCATAGTGCGTAATAACGGTACCAATACAATTACCGGCTTTAAAGTGGCTTATACGGTTAATAACGGTACACCTGTTGTAACAACAGTAACCGGTGTTACCTTCCTTAAAAATACTACCATGAATGTGGCGTTAACCGCCGCAACACTGAATGCGGGTAGCAATACCATTAAAGTATACAGCTTTGATCCTATCGGAGCCGGCGCTATTGTGGGTGACCAATACCTGGTAAATGATACCATTACCAGGACAGTGGCCACTGCTACTACAGTACAAAACAGTATTGTACAGGGATTTGAAGCCACTACCTTCCCGCCAACAGGCTGGACCATCGGCAACCCTGACGGGGCACTTACCTGGGCAAGATCGGGCGCAGGCAATAACAGTACGGGTTCTGCATTCTTAAGGAACTTTACCTATTATAGCAATGGCCAGAGAGATGGTTTATTCTCTCCGGTACTGGAATACAGCCAGGCCGATTCATTAACCCTGACCTTCGATGTATCAGCTACTAAAATTGATTATGCTGATCCGGCAACTACCGCTTCGGATACCCTTGAAGTATTGATCACCAAAGATTGTGGTAACACTTATACTTCTGTGTACAAAAAATGGGGTAACACATTACAAACGGTAGGTAACGCCAATACCGGCGGGCAGTTTACAGAATACACGCCAAACGGCTCGTATTTATGGAGAACCGAAAAAGTAAACCTGGCACCTGCTGCCGGCGCTACAACCGGCAACCTGCAGGTAGTATTCCGCAACACCACCAACAACCGCAATAATATTTTTATTGACAATGTAAATATTACAGCGAGAACTTTACCGGAAAGATTAAAAGCTGACGGGTATATTGTTTCTCCAAGTCCGTTTACCACACAGTTCCGGGTTTGGTTTATACAAGCCCCTGCTGATCTGAAATATGTTTCGGTTTATAACTCCTCCGGCCAGCGTGTTTGGAGTAAAGAGTACAGTAATAACACGGCCAATGTTTTACAGGTTGACTTAACCGGAAAACCCGCCGGAACCTATATTGTAAGAATTGGGTATGGTGGTAAAGAGGTAGAGACCAAAATTGTTAAAACAAACTAATTAACCTTAGTGTTAATAGCAAAACCTCCCGAACTATCGGGAGGTTTTTTTGTTTTATGGGTGTACCTTTGCACCATCTATTTTTTATTCGTATGGCACAATTATCATCTGCAACAGACAATATAAACCTTTCCCTGTCACACCCCGGGCTATCCGCTATTGCTGCTAAAGTGGCACAAGGTACCCGTATTACCGATGAAGATGCTTTATTGTTATTTGAGGAGGCCAGCCTGCCTTTTGTAGGAAGCCTGGCTAATGCCATCCGTGAAAAAATGCATGGCGACACTACCTACTTTAACCGGAATTTCCATATTGAGCCGACCAATGTTTGTTTATATACCTGTCATTTTTGCTCTTATAGCCGGGTATATGCACACCGTGACGAAGGCTGGGAACTGAGCCTTAGCCAGATGATGGACATTGTAAAAAAATACGATGGCAAACCTGTTACAGAAGTACATATTGTGGGAGGCGTACACCCTAAAATGAACCTGGAATTTTTTGCTGAATTATTACGTATGATCAAGGCACACCGCCCTGAACTGCATATAAAAGGCTTTACTGCCGTGGAGCTGGATTATATGTTCAGGAAGGCAAAGAAAACGGTGGCCGAAGGCATGCAATATTTACACGAAGCAGGCCTGGATTCATTGCCGGGTGGTGGCGCCGAAATTTTTCATCCCGATGTACGCAACCAGATATGCGCTGACAAAGTGGATGGGGATGGCTGGTTAGCCATACATGAAGCAGCCCATAACCTGGGTATGCACAGTAATGCCACCATGCTGTTTGGCCATATTGAAAAATACGAACACCGTATTGATCATATGCGCCAGTTAAGGGATATGCAGGACAGAACAAAAGGCTTCAACACTTTTATCCCGTTAAAATTCAGAAATGGTGATAATGATATGAGCCATGTACAGGAAAGCAGCCTGGTGGAGGATATGAAGATGTATGCCATTGCCCGTATTTACCTGGATAATTTCCCCCACATGAAAGCCTACTGGCCTATGCTGGGTCGTCAAAATGCACAGTTATCACTTTCATTTGGTGTAAACGATATTGACGGTACCATTGACGATACCACTAAAATATATTCCATGGCCGGCTCGGAAGAGCAAACACCCGCCATGAGTACTGCACAATTGGTTACCCTGATTAAACAGGCCCGCCGCCGCCCGGTTGAACGTGATACCTTATACAATGTGATCAGGGATTATAATGACATTGATATTAAAGAAATTGAAACCAACCCTTTACTGAATTAATACAGGATACAGACTTGTTTAATGTTTAAAGTCTAAAGTTTTAGGTTATCGTAATAGTGTGTAGTTTTCTATATTGCTTTATCAGTAATTTAAAGCTGTATACTTTTTTTTGTTACCACCGTCCCTCCTTTGATTGAGCTTCCGTTGCGTCGCACACTTGTACGCCTTTCTGTCTATTCGTCAAACTGAATAAAACCACAACATAAAAAAAACAATACACAAAGCAGGCTGTAACACAATGCTGATTAACAAACGGAACGATGCAGTGTTCGCAACGACTGTTGATTAACGATATCACTGATTGATTAAAAATAAAAAAGCCGGACTTTAGTCCGGCTTTACATAAAAGTTGTGTTGTTCTATTAAATGCTGAATGCTGTTTCCACAATTTCTTCCTGCTCCTGTTTGTGAATTTTTGCATACCCGGTTGCCGTAGAAGCCGATGGCTGACGACTGATAACACCGTAGTTGATGCTCTTTAAATTCATCTGTAAGAAAGAAGCTGCTCCCATATTTAAAGGCTCTTCCTGTACCCAGAACCAGGTGGCTTTATTGTATTTTGCCTGTAAAGCTTCCAGTTGTTTTACCGGTAAAGGATATAATTGCTCTACACGTACCAGGGCCACATCTTTACGGTTATCTTTTGCCTGGCGTTCGGCCAGGTCATAATATACTTTACCGCTACAGAATAATACCTTGCTTACATCCGCAGCATTATCTACAAAAGCATCATCAATTACTTCTTTAAAACCACCTGTTAAAAACTCCTCCTTACGGGAATAAGTACCAGTATGACGCAGGTTGGCTTTTGGCGAGAAGTTAATTAATGGCTTACGGAAATTCCAGGCCAGCTGGCGACGTAACGCATGGAAGAAATTGGCGGATGTAGTAATATTGGTGACTACCATATTATATTCGGCACACATCTGTAAGAACCTTTCCATACGGGCACTGCTATGTTCAGGCCCCTGTCCTTCGTAACCATGTGGCAATAACATGACCACACCATTCATGCGGTTCCATTTTTGTTCACCGGCTGCAATAAACTGGTCAATGATAATTTGGGCACCATTGGCAAAATCACCAAACTGTGCCTCCCATATTACCAGCGCATTGGGGTTGGCCATACTGAAACCATACTCAAAGCCCAATACACCATACTCACTCAGGAATGAGTTAAAAATGCGGTACTTACCCGCGTTCTCGCCCAGGCGGCTTAAACGGTTATAATCCGTTTCATTATTCTCATCCACCAATACCGCGTGACGATGGCTAAATGTACCACGGCAAACATCCTGTCCGCTCATACGTACATCCTTACCTTCGGCAACAATACTGCCATAGGCCATTAACTCGCCTGAGGCCCAGTCCAGTTTTTGTTCGGTATCAAATAATTTTATTTTATCCTGGATAATTTTTTCAACCTTCCTTAATGGCTTGAACCCTTCGGGCCATTGCATAATACCGGTAAACACCTTGTTAAATGCTTCTTCGCTGATGGCCGTAACCGGTGATGCTTCAAAATCTTCGCCAGTTGCTTTTACCATATTACGCCACCACAGTTCCGGCTGCTGGTAAGTATAAGGCAAAGGTTTTTGTTTTACTTCATCCAAACGGTCCTGCAGGTCGGCCCAGAATTTCTTCTCCATTTCCTTAGCCAGTTCCTGCACATCTTTTTCCCCATGATCGATCAGGTATTTTACATACACTTCCCTTGGATTAGGATGTTTATCAATCAGAGAATATAAAGTAGGTTGTGTGAATTTAGGGTCATCGCCTTCATTGTGACCATGTTTACGGTAACATACCAGGTCAATAAATACATCGGAATGGAATTCGCTCCTGAAACGAGCAGCAATCTCGGCGCACTTCACCACAGCTTCAGGGTCATCGCCATTAACGTGTAAAACCGGGCTTTGTACCATAGCAGCCAGTGATGTGCTGTAGTCAGAGCTACGGGCATCATCAAAATCGGTGGTGAAGCCGATCTGATTATTAATAACAATATGTACCGTACCGCCGGTGTAATAACCGGCCAGTTTTGACATTTGTAATATTTCGTACACAATACCCTGACCTGCTACTGATGCATCACCATGAATTAAGATGGGTAATACACTTTCATACACTTCATCGTGTAAAGTGTTGGCACTGCTGCGGGCAAAACCCAATACAACAGGGTCTACCGCTTCCAGGTGTGAAGGGTTGGGCATTAATTTTAAATGGATGGTATCACCGGCAGGTGTTTCAATTTCGCTGCCAAAGCCCATATGGTACTTTACGTCACCGCTGCCCATGGTCTGGTCAACAGCACCGGTACCTTCAAATTCGCTGAATATTTGTGAGTAGGTTTTACCCATAATATTGGCCAGTACATTTAAACGGCCACGGTGCGCCATTCCAATTACTACCTCTTTTACGCCATTGGCAGCAGATTGATTGATCACCGCATCCAGAGCAGGGATAGTGGATTCACCACCTTCCAGTGAAAAACGTTTCTGGCCTACATATTTGGTATGCAGGAATTTTTCGAACATCACGCCCTGGTTAATTTTTTCCAGGATACGTTTTTGTTTATCAATTGGCAGCGGGTTAATGAAGTTACGCTCCATTTCATTGGTCAGCCAATCCACCTTTTTCTGGTCGCTGATATATTTGAACTCAATGCCCACATGTCCCGCATAACATTTTTGCAGGTGCGTTAAAATGTTCCTAAGGCTGGTAGTGCCCAGGCCTATCAGGTTACCGGCAAAAAAGTTTTTATCTAAATCGGCATCGGTAAAGCCAAAAAAGCTAAGCTCAAGATTTGCTCCACGGTCCTTACGCTGGCGAATGGGGTTGGTATCGGCCAGCAGGTGTCCTTTATTCCGGTAGCCTAAAATAAGGCGGTAAGCGCCCAGTTCCTTCTTCCATTCAACACCATCGGTAGTTAAAGCAGCGCCGCTGGCTGCCGGTGCGGCAGTTGCAGCATGGCCGTTCTGGCGGGCAGTCCCTTCCAGTCCCTGGCTTACAGCAAAATCAAAACCCTCAAAAAACTTGCGAAACTCAGCATCAACGCTTTCCGGGTTACTGGAAAACTCCTTGTACATGTTTTCAATAAAGGCCGGCGAAGAGTTGGTGATATACGAGAAATCTTTCATTGTGGAGCAATTTGAATAATATCAGTTTGTAACCTGCAAATATCGAAGAAATCTATTGCTTAAACAACTCTATAATAGTTAAATAGCCATTATTTTTTAACCTGTTTTCATCTTTTGGGAACGAAAAACCTTTGCAATCGTTCCCGAAAATTATCCCCGGAGTTTTGCGACTTCCAAATCATAAGCTTTTCATATCCATTGCTTAAAATGTTGTAATTTTGTGTATCTGGTGAAAATAAGGGGCCGGTGCAAAAAAAATGTACTTTTATTGTGGTATTCTGATAAAAACCCCTACCTTTGCCGTCCAAAATTTAGATTATGGCTAATCACAAAGCTACAAAAAAGGATACTCGTCAAGCAGCAGCGAGAAATGAGCGTAACAGATATTACGGTAAAACTACCCGTAATGCTATCAGGGACCTGAAAGCGGTTTCTGGTAAAGAAGCTACTGACAAATTACCTGAAGTAGCCAGCATGATTGATAAATTAGCTAAACGTGGCGTGATCCACAAAAATAAAGCGGCTAACTTAAAAAGCAAGTTAGCTAAACATGCTACTGCTGCTCAAGCTTAATCATTCTTGACCGGGTTAAAATATTAAAAGAGGGGAAATTCCCCTCTTTTTGTTTTTATTTTTTTTGAGTGCCTCCTGTTCGGTGCTTTACACTCCGGTAAATTATATTAAAACCTTTACTGGCCTACCAGTTCGTACACGATCTTCTCTCCCTCCAACACTTCTTTGTAATATTTGCCGTCTGGGGTTAAGAACAATTTTTCGCCTTTAATTACCACTGCTTTCGAGTTTTCGGGCAGGTCATTTATACGGTCGCCTATTTCCGGCTCGTCCACGGTTACGGCATCAGCAGCATCAGCCGCAGAAGTGCCGGTGTTCAATACCCCATCGGTGCCCACTACTTCGTACCGTAACTTCCCTTTATCATCAATATATTCGCTGTAATAAGTGCCATCCAGTTCATAATACTTCTCCCCGTTAATTACTTTAACAGCCGCTTTAGGTGGCAGTGCAGTAACTCTAGCGCCTAAAGGCGGTGCCACTACTTCATATTCATTATCCAATTGCCTGTAATACACATTATTATAGTAATAATAAGGAACCGTACCCATCATAAAAGTGCTATAGCCTACCGGCAAAATGCCTACCCTGATACCAAAGGGCGGTGTAACCACCTGGAAAGAGGTACCCATAGGACGGTAAAAATACCCGTGCTGGTAGCGGTAGCCCATACCCCCAAAATTGATGGAAACAAAGGGCCTGTTATAAGCATATATGCGCGGAGCATAATGCCGCACCATTACCGGCGGACGGTGATAAACCGTTACCCTTCCCCTGCTGCGGGGGTAATACCGGCGTTGCGCCTGGGCATCGGCAACAAAAAGCAATAAGGCCACGCTGAAGAAAACCGGCAGACTGTATTTGTAATTTTTTATCATAAATAAATAGTTTATTATTATGACGGCCAAGGAACAAAAAGTTTACAACAGCTTTCGTTAACGTTTAGTTATTTAACCAATGTTTTTGCCTGTGCGGCCATACAGGTGGCCAGGTCGAAAAACTGCTGTTGCTGGGTTTCGTTCAGGGTAATTTCTATGTCCTTACCATCGCGGCCTTTGATGGTAATTTTCTGTACTTTTTGTTTGGTAAGGCGTTGTAAAAAAGAAGGTATTACCGTAGCAGTATTGCGCCCAACGGCATGAAAATCGCCGTCGCAGTTCATGGTACCATTGTTTCGCAGGGTAAACTTTTGTTTGCCATCGGCAAATAAGATAACAGCGCTGGTATTACTGTCAAAACATTTATCCCCTTTGGTAGTGGTGATCAGGAAATCTATTTCGGTTTTGGTAGCATCAATGGTAAAAGTGGCGCCATTCACGGCAATAAAGCCGGTGGATAATTTTTCCTGTTTGGAGTAGGTATCCACATCCTTAAACAGGTTACATTCCTGTGCTTTTATACCTGTTGTCAACAGTACAGTTATTGCTAATAAGGCTATTTTATTCATGATCGTAATTTAAAAGGAAAAAACTTCTTGTTAAATGTAAAAAACAACTGCTGTAAATAAGACTCTCAACATGTATAAAAAGTTGTTTTAACGGCAATTTTACATTTGGGTGATTATTATGCTACCAACTCCGGCTCCCTGATTGAGCTGATGTTGCGACGCTCCGTTCATCTTTCTGTTCGCTCATCATCATCGTGTACTGTTTAGCTATTTAAAGCTATCTCATCGCAAATATTTAATCAACAATAGTATATCTTAAATCACTACAGCTGCAAATGGGTGAGGGATGGAAGCGGCATCCTTTTGCGCAGGGCAGCCTGTGCCGTGCGGGGCAAAAGATACAGCGGACAGCCCGGCCCCGTGCAGGCAATGGTGGGCAGGCCCAGTGCCCGGGATTGCCTGCACGGGGACACCCCACTACCTACACCTTTCCCCTCACACCTTATAACCTTATACCCTATCCCTTATCCCCTATACCTTAATATAAATCCGCTTTTTATCCAGCACATAACAGATGGCCCACATGAAGGTGATGACGCAAAGGGCATATACCAATGATCCGTTTTCGGGTGCACCGGGAATATGTACCAATACTTTTTTGTATAACCAGTTCCAGGGATTGGTACCATCCGGCAGTTTTATAAGTGCCAGTCCTTTTGGCAGAAAAGCGCTGAGGGCAAAAACAAACAAGGCATTTTTGCCGAACACATCAAAGAAACGGGCCAGGCCGCCTTTGATGCCTTTTACTTCTATTAAATAAATCATGGTAGCAATGGTCATAATTGCCAGGCCGGTAGTATAAATGGTATAGGAGCTGGTCCATATTTTTTTATTGATAGGGAAAACCGTATCCCAGCAAAAGCCGGTGACCAACAGGGCTACCGACATAACAAATAAGCCCGTTATCATAGGGTAAAGCTGGCTATTTCCCGATGCTGCCGCCTGTACCTGTTTTGATTTTTGCTGGATATAGTAACCCACCAGGTAACCAAACACCACCTGCACGACAGCGGGTAATGTACTGGCCAGTCCTTCGGGGTCAAAAGGCACCCCTTCTCCTTTATAGATATGTGCTTTGCCTAAAACAGCAATATCCCATTGCGTGCCAAACCAACCGGCCAGGCTATAGGGATCGGCCGGGTTACCATACATACATATTACCCAATAAGCCAGTAAAAGGATCATTGACACAACAAATACCCGGGCTGGTTTAATGTAGTAAACCAGGATGGCCGCAAAAAAATAACAGATAGCAATACGTTGCAGTACGCCCATGATACGCACCCCGCTATCGGGATTTTCAGGGTTTACCCATTGGCGAAAAACAAGTTCTCCCTCGGACCAGCGGAAAAAGGGCCACCAGTTTAAAAACAGCCCGATCAGGAAAATAAGCAGGGTTCGCTTCATTACTTTTTTCCAGAAGATGGCATCGCCCTGGGCCTGTAAGCGGGGCATAACAAAAGCCATGGCGTTACCCACGGCAAATAAAAAGAAGGGAAATACCAGGTCGGTGGGTGTTAACCCATGCCAGGGAGCATGTTCCAGCGGATCGTAAATATGGGACCAGCTACCGGGGTTGTTTACCAGGATCATCAGGCAAACAGTAGCGCCTCTGAAAACATCGAGCGAATAAAAACGTGGCTGTGGCATGGGGCAATTTTAAGTATTAAATGTAATACATTAAAACGCTAATTTTATGCTTATAATATTGAATTTTACTTATTTGCGGGTATTTGCAGCATGCCTTTACAAAGACTGACCAATACCCGCCAACCTCGCAGATATGAGCAATGTTTTTATACATCCCACTGCCGTAATTGACACGGGCGCCAGGATTGGTACCGGCACTAAACTGTGGCATTTTTGTCATATAAGCGGTAGCAGTGTATTGGGTAACAACTGTGTTGTGGGACAAAACGTATTTGTGGATAATGAGGTGGTGATTGGTAACGGGGTAAAAATTCAGAATAACGTGTCGGTATACAAAGGCGTAACTATTGAAGATGATGTTTTTTTAGGTCCCTCAATGGTTTTTACCAATGTGATCAACCCCAGGAGTTTCATAGAGCGCAAGCAGGAATTTAAACCCACCCTGGTACGCAAGGGAGCCAGTATAGGTGCCAATGCTACTATTATATGTGGCTGTACAATAGGCAGTTATGCATTAATAGGCGCCGGTGCGGTGGTAACACATACAGTGGCTGATTATGCCCTGGTGGTTGGTAACCCGGCCAGGCAAACGGGCTGGGTAAGCCAGGCAGGTGGCAAGCTGGATTTTAATGAGGCCGGAGTGGCTATTTGCCCACTAACTGGTATACAATATGTTATGCAAAACGGGACCGTTTGCATGAGTCAAAACCCCTGACAAAGAATTTATAATTCCTTCAAAATCTGTTATTATTATTATTTTACCAGTCACATACTTCACATATATTTGCACATTCTTAACCCAAGCTTATGCCTGGGCTATTTGTTAAACCATTATTTATTTTGTATCCAGAATTGATTATTCAATATGGGCCTCCACCTAAGCCCATTCATGTCCCGGGCACTGACACCCGGGGAATAATTAATTTTTACTCTGCCCCTCTTAATCTGCAACCGGATAACGCATGATATATTGCCGACCGCAACATATATGCATTAGTATTGCTATGTTAAAAAAGGAAGAGTAACTTACAAATAAAGTAATAAAAATTACTTGGTCGCAAAAAGCAACTGTGACTGAGGTGGCGAAGCTCTGCCACGATATAGCTGTGACAAAAAAATGGTATGCCATATATTGCCGTCCCAGGTGGGAAAAAAAAGTAAATAAATTACTTACGGAAAAGGGCATTGAAAGCTATTGTCCCCTGAATAAGATAAGACGCAAATGGAGCGACAGGATTAAGGTTGTAGAGGAACCCTTGTTTAAGTCGTATATATTTGTACAGGTAGATGAAACGGAGCACACTGATGTACGCAGGGTTTTGGGTGTTATTAATTTTGTGTATTGGAATGGCAAGCCTGCTGTGGTGAAGGACAAAGAGATTCAGGCGATTAAGGCTTTTTTAAATGAGCATGAAAATGTAATGATCACACCGCTGGAAATAGCGGTGGGGCAAAAAGTAAAAATCATAGCCGGGCCTTTAATGGATAATGAGGCGCAAGTACTGGATGTAAACAGGAAGACCGTTAAAGTAGCCATTAACAGCCTGGGCTATCAGCTGGTGGCATATATAGACAAAACCAAAATTGACAGCATTAAATAATCGTTGAAAAATATATACATGAAAAGTGTTTTTTACTGGAGTATGTTGCTGGGAGTTATATTCATGACATCCTGTAATGTTGAAAAACGTTTACCAAACTATTTGCAGCATGTGAATGATTCCACCATTTTGCGTGATGTAAAAATTCCGGAACTAAGGATTCAGAAAAACGACATGTTGAATATTATTGTTTACAGTTCCAGTACCAACCGGGAAGTGGCTGATGAGATTTATAATATCCCTAACCGGATTCAAAACCAGGGAGGACAAACTTTAGCTGGTAGCACAAATACTTTCCTGGTGGATGTATATGGCAATATCAATTACCCGGAAATAGGATTGATCCGCGCAGAAGGTCTGACACGATTACAGCTGGAAGACACTATAAGGACCAGAATAAATGCTAAAAAGGAAATGTTGAACAACCCCCAGGTTGCTGTTCGTTTTCAAAACTTAAGAGTGTTGATAATGGGAGAAGTAAAACAACAAGGCCCTATTTCGATACCTGGGGAAAGAGTAACTATTTTAGAGGCAATAGGTCTGGCAGGTGGTACAACCGATCATGCAGTACGTCAAAAAGTAAAAATTGTAAGAGAGATTGATGGTAAAAGGGAAATGGGCTATGTAGATCTCTCTTCCAATGATCTCTTTACCTCACCTTATTACTCATTAATGCAAAATGACGTGGTAGTGGTAGATCCGATCCCCAGGAAAACACGTAACCTGATACAGAGCGAAGTGATGCAACAACTTGGATGGGTGATATCTATTGTAACCACTGCTCTATTAATTTATAATGTTTTTAAATAACCCCAGTGAATCAGGACCCAAAAGATATCGTTTCATTACCCACAGATAACAGTGTACAGAAAGTAGACAATTCTTTAAGCATCAAAGAATTGTTTTATAAATACATTCGTTTTCTTCCTTTCGTTGTGCTATCCGTAGCAATAGCATTATTAATTGCGTACACTTATCTGCGCTATGCCCAGCCCATATATAGTTCTTCCGGAGTTATACAATTAGAGATAAAAACCGGCAAATCATCTGGAAATGATAAGGTAGAAGATTTATTGTATGGTACGACCAAAGTACAAAGCTTACAAAGCCAATTAGAGATCATTAAATCTAAACCCTTAATGGAACGGGTTGTCAATCGCCTGGGTTTACAGCTTAGTTATACGGCAATCGGCCGGATCAAGTCGGAGAACATCTATAAAAGAAGTCCTTTTAATTTAAACATTCATGCGCTTACCGATTCATCGGCCAGCTTTTCCTACCACCTGAAATTTACTAACAGCGAACAGTTTGAAATCGCTAAACTGAATATCAGTACTACAGTGGGTAAGCCATTTACAACCCCTCATGGCACTTTCAGTGTTGAGCTTCTTTCACCCGTAGCAAGTGGCGCCGAGTTCCAGGTGGACTGGACCCCCACCAAGTCTATGGCAGCCAAATATGCCAATGCGCTGATGGTTGCGCCGAGAACGGGTAGTAACAGCCTGGTATTAAGCCTGGAAACATCGAACCCCTTCCTCACTGCCGACATCATCAACAGTGCCATGGTACAATATGACTCGGTGACCATTGAACAGAATAATTTTTCTACGGATCAAATGATCAGTTTTATTGACATCCGGCTGGATACTTTAAAGAAAGAGCTGGATGAATTACAAACAAAAGTTATTGATTACCGGGTAAAAGCTAACCTCATAGTTGATGCCGACGCAATAACCACTAATTATTATGACAACCTTAATAAATCGCAGGAAAAAGTAGTGGAGGCACAGGCTCAGTTATTATCCATAGAAATGATTGAGAGTTACCTGAGTGATAAAAATAATGAATTTAAAAAATCAACAGCCCCTTCCTCCCTGGGGATAACTGACCCGACATTAAACAGCCTGATAACCAACTATAACCTGGCCCAGGTTGGACGCCAAACATTAATTGAATCAAATATTCCTGCCAATCACCCTTCCGTAAAAGAAGCAGACGGCCTGATTGAAAAAAACAGGACTATGATCCTTGAAAATCTGAAGAACTTAAGAAAAGCTATCAGCGGCAGAATAAGGGAAACAGAAAAATCAGACCTTTTAAACCAGAAACAACTGCATGAGTTACCTGAAAAGCAAAAAGATCTTTTAGGCCTGGAAAGACAGGTAACTACCAAGCTGGCGTTATATGAATTGTTGGAAAAAAGGCGTGAAGAAGCTTCTATCAGCAGGGCATCCACAATATCTACCTCAAAAATTATTGATGAAGCAGCTGTAGCATACACCCCTGCCAAACCCAATAAAACTACTATCCGGTTAATTGCCATTATTTTGGGTATTCTGGTACCAGTGGCCATTATTATATTACTGGAAATGCTGAATGACAAAATCAGCTCCAAAAATGATATTACCCGCGTAAGCAATGTACCTATACTCGGAGAAGTAGGGCGTTCATCTCTTGGGAAAACCCTGGTTGTAGGCAAGACCAGCAGAACCATGGTAGCAGAACAATTCAGAACTATACGTTCGAACCTGCAATACGTGATCAATAATATTCAGAAGCCGGTGATCATGATCACTTCTTCCTTTAGTGGAGAAGGTAAGTCATTTATCAGTACTAACCTTGGTGCAGTATTGGCACTCTCTGGTAAAAAAACGATCATATTGGAATTTGATATCCGCAAACCCATGCTATTAGCAGGTTTAGGTATGATCAAAAAACCTGGTATCAGTAATTTCATCGTAGGTAAAGCTCCCATGGAAACTTTGATACTGCCGGTACAAGACACTGATAACTTATTTGTGTTACCCTGCGGGCCTATCCCTCCTAACCCGTCTGAATTATTATTGGATACCAAAGTGGATGAGATATTCAGTTATTTGAAAAAACATTTTGACATTATTATTATTGATACAGCACCGGTAGGTATAGTGAGCGATGCCCTTACACTTGGAAAATATGCTGATGCATCGTTATATATTACCCGCCAGGGATATACCTATAAAAAGCAGATCAATATTATTAACGACCTGTATGAGAATAAGAAAATACCTAAAATGTCTGTTATCGTGAACGATATTACTTCTGGGCACGGATACGGCTACTATGGTTATGGCAAATACGGGTATAGTTATACGAAAAACGATTATTACACCCAGGAGGAAGAAAATAAATCATGGTTTAAACAGGTAATAAATTTCATCAACCCCTTAAAATGGTTCTCTAAAAAATAATTATAATTATGAATATCCTGGTTACTGGCGGAGCAGGTTTTATAGGCTCTAATTTGGTTAAAGCCCTTGTAGAAAATGAAACAGTGAGTTTGGTACGTATTTTAGACAATCTAAGCACCGGCTCTAAAGATAACCTGGCCACAGTTATCGACCACTCCAAGGTTGAATTTATTGAAGGCGATATTCGCGATTATGATACCTGTTTAAGGGCCTGCGACAATATACAGGCTATCTCTCATCAGGCAGCACTTGGCTCCGTGCCACGTTCCATACAAGACCCTCTTACCACTAATGCAGTAAATATTACCGGTACTTTAAATGTTTTTACTGCTGCTAAAGAAAAAGGTGTTGGCCGTATTGTTTATGCCGCCAGTTCCTCTACTTATGGTGATCACCCTGGTTTACCCAAAGTAGAAGATAAAATAGGGAATCCCTTATCACCTTATGCTGTGACGAAATATGTTAACGAGTTATATGCCCGTGTGTATGCCAGTGTATACGACCTGCCATCAATAGGATTACGCTATTTTAACATATTCGGACCTTTTCAGAATCCGAAAGGTCCTTATGCCGCCGTTATTCCTTTGTTTGTCCAGGCTTTATTGAACAATAAAGCGCCACATATTAACGGCGACGGTTCACATAGCCGTGATTTTACCTTTGTTGACAATGCTGTACAGGCTAATATACTGGCGCTTTTAACCAGCAATACACATGCGCTTAACCAGGTTTATAACATAGCCTGCGGAGAACAAACCTCCTTATTGGAATTATTTGACGGCCTGAATGCCGAAGCAAAAACGACTATAGTACCTACGCATGGCCCTGACAGGAAAGGGGATGTGAAACATAGCCTGGCCAATATTGATAAAGCAAAAACATTACTGGGTTATGCTCCCGTTATAACTGTGAAAGAAGGTTTGCAAAAAACTTTTAAATGGTATAAAGAAAACCCATCCTTTTTAAGTAAGGATTAGCCTGTATTATCCGTAGTAATATTATTCTCCGGATGTATATTTCAATCGAAATTACGCCTTAATGATACTCACAATAAGTAACATCCTATACATTCCTTATACTACTACCTGTCAGAATTCTGCAAAGGAGAAATCACGCATCATGCAGTTGATAAAAAAATAAAAATGACAAAAAAGACAATTATAATAACCGGGGGAGCGGGCTTTATTGGCTCCCATGTGATCAGGTTGTTTGTAAATAAATATCCGGAATATAAAATAATTAATCTGGATGCACTGACCTATGCAGGTAATTTAGAGAACCTGAAAGACATTACGGGAGCGGCCAATTACGGTTTTGAAAAAGTAAATATTGTAAACGCTCCTGAAGTAAATGCCGTATTTGCTAAACACCAGCCGGATGGTATTATTCATCTGGCAGCGGAAAGTCACGTAGACCGTTCTATTACATCGCCTTTGGATTTTGTGTATACCAATGTGGTGGGCACGGTAAACTTACTAAATGCCGCCAAAGAATTATGGAAAGATAATTACGAAGGAAAATGTTTCCACCACGTTTCAACTGACGAAGTATATGGTGCCCTGGGCACTACCGGTTTTTTTACAGAGGAGACCAAATATGACCCGCATTCACCTTATTCTGCATCAAAAGCGGCGTCCGACCATTTTGTATACGCATATGCGGATACATATGGCTTACCAATAGTACTGACCAATTGTTCCAATAATTATGGACCGAATCATTTTCCGGAAAAATTAATTCCGCTGATGATCCATAATGTAATTAATAATAAACCATTACCTGTTTATGGCGATGGCAAATATACCCGCGACTGGTTGTATGTAATTGATCATGCCCGTGCTATAGATACTGTTTTTCATAATGGGAAAAAAGGTGAAAAATATAATGTTGGAGGTTTTAACGAATGGCAAAATATTGACCTGGTCCATTTGCTTTGTACACAAATGGATGAGAAGTTAGGCCGCGAACCTGGTACAAGTGCCAAATTGATCACTTTTGTGAAAGATCGTCCCGGCCATGATTTACGATATGCGATAGATGCGACAAAAATCAATACGGAATTAGGTTGGAGCCCTTCGGTAACTTTTGAAGAAGGTTTATCAAAAACCATTGACTGGTATTTACAAAATACCGAATGGCTGGAACATGTAACGAATGGGTCATACCAGGCTTACTATGAAAGTCAATATTCTAATTCAATTTAAAAACCAATAACAAGTAATGAAGGGAATCATTCTTGCAGGAGGATCCGGCACCAGGCTTTACCCGATTACAAAAGCTATCAGTAAGCAATTAATGCCGATCTATGATAAGCCGATGATCTATTACCCGTTATCTACCTTATTAATGGCCGGAATACGTGAAGTTTTAATTATTACGACACCGGAAGACAATCAATCCTTCAAACGCCTGTTAGGTGACGGAAGCCAGATCGGATGCCGGTTTGAATATGCCGTACAGGAAGTTCCGAATGGCCTGGCACAGGCATTTGTAATTGGTGAAACGTTTATTGGAAATGACAAAGTGGCCCTGGTTTTAGGAGATAATATTTTTCATGGCACCGGGTTAGGTAAACAACTCCAAACCTTAAATAATATTGAGGGCGGTTATGTTTTTGCCTACCAGGTATCTGATCCGGAACGTTATGGCGTGGTAGAGTTCGATGAAAACATGCAGGCATTATCAATAGAAGAAAAACCCGCACAACCCAAATCGAACTATGCTGTACCTGGCTTATACTTTTACGATAATAGTGTTGTAGCTATTGCGAAAGCATTAAAACCTTCTCCAAGAGGTGAATTTGAGATTACCGATGTAAATAAGGAATATCTCCGCCAGGGGAATTTAAAAGTTGCTGTACTTGACAGAGGTACAGCCTGGTTGGATACAGGAACTTTTGATTCATTAAGTGATGCCAGTGAGTTTGTAAGGGTGATAGAAAAAAGGCAGGGAATGAAGATCGGGTGTATTGAGGAAATTGCTTACAGGAATAAATTTATTACCAAAGACCAGCTATATAATATAGCAGATGAATTAATTAAAAGTGGTTACGGTAAATATTTGAGGACAATCGTATAACAATATGGAATTAAAAAATAAACGGGTATTAATTACAGGCGCTGATGGATTTATTGGCAGCCATTTAGTAGAAGCATTATTAGCGGAAGGGTGCCGGGTACGTGCCTTTTGTTATTATAACTCATTTAACAGCTGGGGATGGCTGGACGGTTTTTCAAAAGAAACCCTGTCACAAATAGATGTATTTACCGGGGATATTCGTGATCCTAATGGTGTAAGAACAGCCATGAAAGATATAGATGTGGTATTTCATTTAGCCGCACTCATCGCCATTCCGTTTAGCTACCATTCCCCTGATTCATACATTGATACGAATGTTAAAGGAACTCTTAACATAGTACAGGCTGCCAAAGACCTGGGAGTAGAGCGGGTATTGGTGACTTCTACTTCTGAAGTGTACGGAACTGCTCAATATATTCCTATTGATGAAAAACATCCCCGCCAGCCTCAATCGCCTTATTCTGCATCAAAAATCGGCGCAGATTGTATTGCAGAATCCTTTTACCGGAGTTTCAATTTACCTTTAACAATAGTACGCCCCTTTAATACATTTGGTCCGCGCCAATCTGCACGTGCCGTTATTCCAACAATTATTATTCAATTGTTGAATGGTAAAACCGAGATAAAACTTGGTGACGTTACACCAACACGTGATCTTGTTTATGTAAAAGATACTGCCCGTGGATTTATAGAAATTGCCAGATCGGAAAAACTTATTGGCCACGATTGCAATATTGCCACCGAGTCGGAGATAAGTGTGGCCGACTTGGCGCGGGAAATAATTGAACAGATAAATCCACAGGCCAAAATTGTTACAGATGATATCCGTATGCGTCCTGAAAAATCAGAGGTATTCCGTTTATTTGGTTCAAAAGAAAAAATTACTACGCATACCAATTGGAAGCAACAATACAATTTAACCCAGGGACTTGCTGAAACTATTACCTGGTTTAAAAATCCCGAAAATTTAAAACAATATAAAGCAGATATTTATAACCTGTGAGTACGACAATTACAGATAATACCTTTATCGATATACTGAACTTCATCAGAAGCACTTTTAATAAACCGCAGGGATTTATTCCGCTTCACGCACCATACTTTGGTGGTAATGAAAAAAAATATGTCCTCGATACAATCGAATCTACTTTTGTTTCTTCTGTAGGAGCTTATGTAAATAAGTTTGAAGAAATGATGCAGGATATCACAGGTGCCAAATTCGCTATTGCAACCACAAACGGCACTGTCGCACTTCATCTTGGATTAATTGTTGTCGGTGTTAAGCCCGGCGACTTAGTTATTACACAACCACTAACATTTGCTGCTACCGCAAATGCGATTAAACATGCAGGAGCTGACCCAGTTTTTATCGATGTTGATAAAGACACAATGGGATTATCACCAGCTGCCGTAGCAGCCTGGCTTAAAGAAAATTGTTTTACAACTGAAGCAGGCACATTTTATAAAACAACCAACCAGCGTATAGGGGCTTGTGTTCCCATGCATACTTTCGGATTCCCTTTACGTATTATGGACCTGGCAACTATATGTAAACAATACCATATTCCTCTGGTGGAAGATGCAGCCGAATCACTGGGTAGCTATGTTGGAGAACAACATACCGGTACATTCGGCGATATAGGTATTTTTAGCTTCAACGGAAACAAAACCATCACTTCGGGAGGAGGAGGCGCTATCGTTGCCAATAGTGAACAATTAGGTAAACTGGCAAAGCACCTTTCTACAACAGCAAAAATGCCACATGCTTACGAGTTCAAGCATGATATGATTGGCTACAATTACCGGATGCCCAACCTGAATGCAGCATTGGCATGTGCCCAGTTGGAACAATTAGACAATATGCTGGAGAATAAAAGAGAACTGGCAGAAAAGTATAAGCTCTTTTTTTCTGGTAGAAATAAAGAGCAGTTTGTAACCGAAGCTCCTGGCACAACAGCTAACTATTGGCTTAATACCATCATCTTTAACAGCCCCCAGGAACAGCAGGACTTTTTACAATACAGTAATGTAAACCAGGTGATGACACGTCCCATATGGCAGCTGATGAATAAACTGCCAATGTACCAGCATTGTGTAAGCGGTTTATTACCCAATGCAAGCTGGTTAGAAGAACGAGTGGTTAATATCCCTAGTAGCTACCGCCCATAATGCAAAAAAAACCTATTATATTAATCGGAGGCGGAGGCCATTGCCGGTCTTGTATTGATGTTATTGAACAGGAGAATGTGTACCAGGTGGAAGGCATTTTGGATAGTTCATTAAATGCAGGGGAATTAATAGATGGCTACCCTGTTATTGGAAATGATAGTTTAATAGAAGAATTGGTTTTAGCAAAAAAAAGTTTTTTAATTACTGTCGGACAAATTAAAACAGCCCGTATACGTTTAAATATTTACCAAAATCTTTTACAACTAGGAGCCAACATGGCCACTATTGTTTCTCCCAAAGCATATGTTTCATCCAGGGCAACAATAGGTAATGGCTCCATTATTATGCATGGCGCCTGTATTAATGCCGGTGCAACTACTGGTGTTAACGCCATTATTAATACAAATGCCCTTATTGAACATGATGCAACAATAGGTGACCACTGTCATTTATCAACAGGCAGCATTGTTAATGGAACCTGCGTGATTAATGATCAGGTTTTTATCGGCAGTGGTGCTGTTATTGCGAATAATATAACTATAGCCCCCGAAACGATCATTGGAGCTGGTACCATTGTTATAAAAAATATTACAGATGCCGGTATTTATGCCGGAAGTCCTCATAAAAAAATTGCAGATGGCTAAAGTTTTGATAATTGCAGAAGCCGGGGTAAACCATAACGGCAGTATGGATAATGCCCGCAAGCTGATTGACGCTGCTGTTGAAGCCGGAGTGGATATTGTAAAGTTTCAATCTTTCAAGGCCGATAAGATAGCCAGTAAAAACGCAACAAAAGCCACTTATCAGCAAGAAACAACTGACAAAAAAGAAAGCCAGCTGGAGATGCTTAAAAAACTGGAACTTTCTGAAGCCGATCATGATACCTTATTGAACTATTGTAAGCAAAAAGGCATAACCTTTCTTTCTACGCCCTTCGACAATGAAAGTATCGGGTTGTTGCATTCCAAAGGCATTACTATCGGAAAAATTCCTTCAGGTGAAATTACCAACCTGCCCTATTTACTGCAGATGGCACAAACCTTTCCGCATATCATATTATCAACAGGAATGTGCACCATGCAGGAAATAAAAGATGCTTATCTTTTGCTTGTAAACGCCGGCACCTTACCGGGCAATATCACCATATTACATTGTAATACTGAGTACCCAACCCCCATGCAGGATGTTAATCTTTTGGCAATGAACGCTATCAGCAGGGAATTAAATGTGCCGGTTGGTTATTCCGATCATACACTTGGTATTGAAGTGCCAATTGCAGCCGTCGCATTAGGTGCTACTGTTATAGAAAAACATTTTACGCTTGACCGGACAATGGAAGGCCCGGACCATCGTGCATCCCTGGAACCGGATGAACTTAAAGCCATGGTGAGAGCCATACGTAATATCGAGTTGGCCATATCCGGTAACGGTATCAAACAGCCAAGCGCTTCTGAAGCGAAAAATATGGCCATTGCCCGTAAAAGCATCCATCTTAAACATGCATTACAGGCAGGACATATCCTTACAGAAAACGATCTTATAATGAAAAGGCCGGGTACAGGTATTTCTCCCATGCAGTCAGCAAATATAGTGGGCAGGAAACTGGTCGCCGGTTTACCTGCTGAACATTTATTACAATTAACAGACCTGGCATAACTATTATTACCAGGAGTGTTGCCACGGTTTGGCTTTGTTATGTGAAACTTGTTATGAGACATAAATACTTTTAACATTTTACAGTATTCCGAATTATTCGCGAAAGCTTTACCCCAAACTCAATAAAGCCAGCTTTAAAAACAATCTTCATTTTGCACGCTGTTACCGTACTTACCAGTTCCCGGGCCGATTATAGTATATACAAACCCTTGTTGCAGTTACTGCAGCAGGATCCAGATATAAACTTACAAATTGTTGTCTTTGGCACTCATACCAGTAAAGCATACGGTTATACAGCCGATGCTATACGTAAAGATGGTTTTACCATAACGCGGGAACTTGCGTTTGTACTGGACAGTGCCTCCCCTGCCACTATTGCCCTTTCCATGGCAAAAACAGTGGAACAATTTAGCCAGGTTTGGCAACAACTGCACACCAACCTGATCCTTTGTTTAGGAGATCGTTATGAGATGTTTGCCGCCGTTGCAGCGAGCATCCCGTTCTCCATTCCGGTTGCACATATCCATGGTGGTGAAACAACACTTGGCGCTATGGATAATGTATTCCGTCATAGTCTGACACATATGGCCAGTATTCACTTTGCCGGTACAGAAGTGTACAAGCAACGTATTATTGAGTTAACAGGTAATAACAATAATGTATACAACACTGGCGCATTAAGCATTGATAATCTGGTTCATCTTCAATTGCTCTCATTAGCCGAGTTTGAACAACGGTTTGCTGTAAACATGAGCATTCCCACTATCCTTACTACTTTTCATCCGGAAACTGTTTCATATGAAAAGAACGAATTGTATGCCCGGGAACTGGCCGCCAGCTTTAAGACACTTGCAAAAGATTTTCAAATAATTATTACAATGCCCAATGCCGACACAATGGGAAATGTAATAAGGGAAAAATTACAAACCGTAGCCCGGGAGATCCCGGACCGGATTTTTGCTTTTGAAAATTTGGGAACCTTAGGTTATTTAAGCGCAATAAAACATTGTGTTTTATTATTAGGTAATACCTCAAGCGGCTTTGCCGAAGCTTCTTATTTTCCCAAATGGGTAATTAACCTGGGCAATAGGCAGGACGGAAGGTTAATTACAGATAATATTAAAACAATTGCAGTTGAAAAAGAACTGATTGTTGCTACAGCGAACCTGTTGCATCAGCAAGCTGTTCCGGCAATACACCATCCTTATGGCGATGGCAATGCTGCAGTGTATATGCATAACCATATCAAACAATACTTACAGGTTTTATCTTAAATTTTACGCATACCATGCAACAATTAGATAAACATATCATTCATAAAAGTGAAAAAGTAAGAGGCGCCCTTGCCAAGCTGGATAAACTTGCATCAGACGCCATCTTATTTGTCGTAGATGATAACCATAAATTAATCGGGTCTTTAACTGATGGCGATTTAAGAAGAGGATTCATAAAAAACCTGGGCTTTGATGATTCTATATTGGAGTTTATACAGAAAAATCCAATATCCATTACCCGAACTAAGTACACCTTACAGGAACTGGAAGAATATAAGAACAAAAACTTCAGAATAATCCCCATTTTAAATGAAAATGGCGTGATCATCGATATTCTTAATTTCCGGTTACAACAAACAATCATACCTGCTGATGCGGTACTGATGGCAGGTGGCAAAGGCAAACGGCTACTGCCCCTTACAGCCAATACACCCAAGCCTTTGTTAAAAGTTGGCGATAAGCCTATTATTGAATATAATATCGACAGGCTAATAAACGTTGGTATAAAGAAGATAAATATCAGCATCAATTATTTAGGCGAGCAACTGGTAAGTTATTTTGGTGACGGCGCAAATAAAGGTGCAGAAATCAGTTATGCAAAAGAAAAAGAACCGCTTGGAACTGTCGGCTCTATACATCTGGTAGAATCATTTGATCATGATGATATTTTAATTATGAACAGTGATTTATTAACTAATATTGACTTGGCAGGCTTTTATAACACATTCAAAGAGTCAGGAGCAGATATGGCAGTGGCAGCTACTTCCTATCACGTAGATGTACCGTACGCTGTGCTGGAAATATGCGACAATAACTTTGTTACCTCACTAAAAGAAAAACCCCGCTACACCTACTATTCCAATGCAGGCATTTATTTCATTAAAAAAGAAGTGCTAGACCTCATTCCCAAAAACAGGCCTTATGATGTACCAGAGTTGATGGAAACCATACTCAGTAACAACAAAAAATTAGTTACCTATCCCATTACCGGTTATTGGCTGGATATTGGCAAACATGAAGATTTTAAACAGGCCCAGGAAGATATTAAACATTTGAAACTTTAGCATGAGTACATTAATAACCCTGTGCGCCAGAGGCGGATCAAAAGGTATTCCGGGAAAGAATATTAAACCAATTGCGGGTAATCCGCTGATCTTCTATTCAGCCAGGTTAGCAAAGCAATACCAGGAATCTAACCCGGATGTTGATATTGTATTGTCAACAGACGCGGACGAAATAAAAACTGTGGTCAATAGCTTCGGCTTTAATATAGACACCAATTATACCAGGCCAACCGATCTGGCCTCCGATAAAGCAGGAAAGATTGGTGCTATTAACGATACACTATTATACAGTGAAAGAGTACACAAAAAAAAATACGATTTCATTCTTGATCTGGATATAACATCTCCGTTAAGAAACCAGGAAGATATCCAGGGGGCTTTTTCTTTATTGCTTGAAAATCATGATGCCTATAATATATTTTCCGTAAGTCCGGCAAACCGGAACCCGTATTTCAATATGGTTGAGGAAAATGCAAACGGCTTCTTTTCATTGTGTAAACAGGGAACTTTCCTGAGCCGGCAAACAGCACCAAAAGTTTATGACATGAATGCATCCTTTTATTTTTACAGAAGAAGTTTTTTTGAAAAAGGTTTTGCCACTGTTTTTACAGAAAAAACCCTGGTGTATGAAGTACCTCATTTATGTTTTGACCTGGATCATCCTATTGATTTTGAGTTTATGTCTTTTTTATTAACCTCAGGTAAACTTGATTTTGATTTTCGATGAAGGTATTAATAATCGGCTTAGGGTCAATTGCACAAAAACATATTCAGGCAATAAAAAATATTCGCCCTGATTCAGAAATTTATGCCCTAAGATCGACAATTAATGCGGCTGTAATTTCAGATGTTACAAATATTTATAATGCTGACGAAATAGCAAACAGGAAGTTCGATTTTATTGTAATATCTAATCCAACCGCCTTACACTATCAAACTATAAGCGGGTTATTACAATATAATATTCCTCTTTTTATTGAAAAACCCATTTTCGATAAATTACAGGCCGATGAGCTGATCGAAGCTATTAAACAAAACAACATCCCGACATACGTAGCTTGTAACCTGAGGTTTTTAGAATGTCTTATTTTTACAAAGCTTTTTCTGGAAGGAAAAAGAATTAATGAAGTAAATATATATTGCGGCTCCTATTTGCCAGACTGGCGGCCTGGTACAAACTTCAGGGAATCGTACAGTGCAAATAAAGAATTGGGAGGGGGGGCACACATCGACCTGATCCATGAGATTGATTATGCCTATTGGCTTTTCGGACATCCGTCGCAGATAAAAAAGACTTTTCGATCCGTATCCTCATTGACTATTAATGCAACTGATTATGCCAACTATTTATTGGCTTACGATCAATTTACCGCGAATGTAATTTTAAATTATTATAGAAAGGATTCTAAAAGAGAGCTGGAAATAGTATTTGAAGAGGGCACCTGTTTAGTTAATTTATTAAATAATACGGTTACGTGGAACGAAGAAATAGTGTTTGAATCGGCACAAAAAATTGCCCATACCTATACCCTTCAAATGAAATATTTTATTGAGGGTATCACTAATAACAATTTAAGTTTAAATACTGCTGCAGAAGCTTATCAAGTTTTAAAAATATGCCTAGAGGAAGAGTAGAAGGAAAAGTAATTATTGTTACGGGCGGCAGTGGATTAATCGGCACCGCCATTGTTGATCACCTGAAACAGCATAATGCCATTGTTATCAATGCAGAAATAAATGCTGAGACAGATATCGATTCCGGTAACATTAAATGTGATATAACTGATGAGGCATCCATCAATAACTTACTTGAACTCGTTCTTACCAAATTTGGAAGGATTGACGGACTGGTAAACAACGCATACCCAAGAACAAGTGATTGGGGCGCAAAATTTGAAGATATACCCATAGAATCATGGAAGCAAAATATTGATATGCAGCTTAACAGCACATTTGTTTTATGTCAGAAAGTTTTAAAACAAATGCAACTGCAACATACCGGTTCTATTGTGAACATAGCATCCATATATGGTGTAGTAGGCAACGATTTTACCATTTACGAAGGCTATGGAGGTACTTCTCCGGCTGCATATGCAGCAATAAAAGGTGGTATTATAAATTTTAGCCGGTACCTGGCGTCCTATTACGGCAAATATAATATAAGAGTAAACTGTGTTTCACCTGGTGGAATAAAAGACAAACAACATCCGTCTTTTATTGAACGCTACGAAAACAAATCGCCGTTAAAAAGAATGGGAGAAGCACATGAAATAGCACCGGCTGTTACTTTTTTACTATCAGAGGAAGCTTCTTTTATAACAGGACATAACTTAATGGTAGATGGAGGATGGACAGCAATATGAATACAATCTATAAAAGAGGCTTCAGGAGCAGTATTAGCGTGAATGACCTTACCCGGCTGGTAACCAAACAGCTTAATACTTTTGTGCCCGACCCGGATCATATTAATGATAATACTTTAACACCATTTGTATATACAGCATTAGAGCGCATACGTACCTGTTTTGAGGGAATAAATAACAAGTATTATAATGATGGTGAGGATGTTTACTTCAACCATCTTCATTCAGATCATTATTGTTCATTTGTTTACCTGTTGAGTAACGAATGTTATAAAAACGCTAACATACCGGTGGCCACCAAATTATTTTTACTTAACAAATACCTCCACGGATTAGACCTGTATTTTAGTGTAACGCTTCCCGAAATTTTTATGCTTGTGCATCCGGTAGGGGCAGTTATTGGTAATGCCAGCTACGGAAATAAAATAGTTATTTATCAGAATTGCACCATAGGGTCCGTTTATAAAGACGGGAAATATATCTACCCAACATTCGGTGAAAATGTAGTCTTATATTCCCGTGTTTCTGTTTTAGGAGAGTGTTCAATAGGCAGTAATGTAATTTTTGGAGCCAATACTTTTGCTCTTAAAGCAACCATACCGGATTCCTGTATTGTAACAGGCTTCAGTCCCGCATTATCTATTAGTACAAAAGATAAAATACAGGTTCAATTTTTTGTATAATGGATAAGCAAAGCCTTATAATTGTTGGAGACTTTAATCGTACTGATTTTTTGTATGTGGCAAAAATTCTGAAGGATAACTACAAGATCTATTTCCTGGAATATACATTAAAATCGGAAGTAGAAAGAGATGAATATAAACAGTACGGAGAGGCCATTTTCTGGAGCGATTTTATCAGCGCCCAGGACCTGATTAATAAGATTAAACCTGTAAAAGTTTTATTTTACTTTATAGAGACATTTAACCATGTTGCAGTAAATGTTGCCTGTAAAGTAGCCGGGATAAAAACATACCACATTGAACACGGCATAAGAAGTCATGAGTTTTTAAAGATGGACTTTTCAATACCACCGTTGAGTCTGACGGATAGACTAAAAAACTATGCGGCAATAATCAGTACAATCAGGACAAGATTTAAGGGACGCCAATTTTTTAAAAATACTGTCAAAAATCTTCCATCAGTATATGCCGACTTCCTTATTCACTATTTTAATATCCGGAAGAAAGAATCCATAGCAAAAACTTTTGAACTCGTAAAAAGTGAATACAGGCTGGCGGATGAGTATATATCATTTAGTCCAAAAATATTTGATTTTCATATACTAAACGATCATTTACCGGCAACTTATCCGGTTAAGTTTATTGGGTGCCCTTCTTTCGATTACCTGGCCGAATTAAAGATTGAAAACCCGGGTAATGAAACTATCCTGTTCATTGACAGCGGGTTTGAGACGCAACTACTTTTTGGCTGGAACGAAGAAAATAAAAAGGAATTTTTACAACATTTGCTCGGTTTTTCTGAGTCTACAGGTAAAAAACTCCTGATCAAGATACATCCATATGGTAACATTGAACTTTATAAAGAACTTATCCATAATAGAAATGCTTCCATCATTACTAATGCTCAATTTATCGACAGCATACAGAGTTCGACCATAATTATTGGTTTTTACTCTACATTACTGATGCCTTTAATGGCCATGAAGCATACTGTTTGTTTTTCTTTAGAAATGCATCCGGCTTCTGTTGCCAAGCCCCTTTCTGATTTTCTGACAAAAACAGGAGCTTCATTGCAAATTAAGAAGTGGGAGGAATTATATATCGCCTACCAGGATATTGATACATTATATCAACAGCAACTAATGAAGAAAGATGAATTTATTAAAAACTGGTTATATAAATTTGATGGTAATTCGTCAGAAAGGTTCATCCAGGCAATACAGTCTTAATTTGCAGGAACACTTTTATAAGTTTAACAAAAGATATTTTTTCAGGTTAGCATATTACCCAAACACCGATCATTCAATCGTTATTAAATAATTTTAATTTTTATGCTAAATATTTCATTTATCAAATGAGTCTTTTCCGGTTTAAAGGATTGATCAATATCTCAATTTATCTGATTGTCAGTGTTATATCAGCAGGAATCAACTTTTTTTTACTTCCGGTTTTGTCATATCACTTATTACCGGCTGATTATGCCATTATTTCACTTTTAAATACTTATGTTCTCCTGCTTATGCCCCTCGTCAGCTTGTTAAGCTATGGGATTTTAGGCGTAGAATATTATAAGATGAAAGATAAAAGGGAGTATGCACGGCTGTTTTCGTCGGCCCTTTTTGTTCCGGTTGTCCCAACTCTGTTATTACTTCTACTGTTGTTGGCAGGGTTCCGGTCTTTAGCAGTAATCATGGAATTGCCGGCCACCGGATGGTTGTATGTGTATATGGCTGTCTTTTGCTTTGTACTAAACGTGGTGGAGGTAGCCAACCTTTATCTGGTCACCGCAAAAAAAGCAAAACTGTTTGCCATATTTAATTTAAGCAAGGTAATCCTGGAAGCCTTGCTTACCCTGTACTTTGTAGTATATCTGAAACATGGCTGGGAGGGAAGAATCCATTCCTGGTTTATCGTTTCAGTCCTTTTTTCTTTTATTTCATTCTTAATTTTTTATAAAGAAGAGCTTTTATCAATTCGTATTTCCCGTAAATATATGTGGCTGGCTATCACTTTTGGAACGCCGCTTATCGCTCATACAATTGGAAAATTTATTGTAAACCAAAGTGACCGTCTGTTTATTGCCAAAATGATAACGCTGGAAGAAGCAGGTATTTACAATGTTGGTTATACCATTGGGGCTATGATAATGATACTTATAAACGCGTTATCAAATTATTATTCGCCGGTTGTAATGGAAAACCTCCATAAACAGGAAGAGGGAGGTTTGATACGGATTGTAAAAGCTAATTATCAGTTTCTGATCATAATGGTATTGGGTTTTATTGCACTCAACCTGGCATCGCCATTTATTTTTAACTGGTTCATTAGTAGTAATTACGGGTCGGCCACACCTTACGTTTTTTGGATAAGTCTCGGTTACCTTTTCTGGGGAGGATATATGTTGTTTGCTCCCGTTATTTACTATCGGCATAAAACCAAATTCTTAGGTTATCTATCGGTAATTAATGTAGTTTTAAATATTGCCTTAAACTTTGTTCTCATTCCAATTTGGGGAGGAATAGGTGCCGCAATAGCCACTTTAATATCCTTTTTAATCTTATTTATCATCATAAGCGCCAAAAGTAATTCGCTTATCAGGTTACCGTGGGCCGCGGTTAAATTTAAAGATGCCTTTAAATAACTGTCCGCACCTGGTATATTTCGCTATTTCCAAAACAATTTTACTATAACCATGTCAACCCCGCAAAAAATCGCCATTGTTAATTACGGAATGGGGAATATCCACACCGTATATAAAAAAATTCAGCAAACCAATTCCGCCCCAACCATTGTCTCTACAGCCGAGGAATTACTGAATGCCGATAAAATTGTATTGCCGGGTGTAGGGCATTTTGCCAAAGCCATGGAAAACCTGCAACGGAACGGCCTGCTGGATGCGCTTAACGATCTCGTACTTCACAAAAAAAAACCTGTATTGGGCATATGCCTGGGGATGCAATTAATGTCAAAATTTAGCGAGGAAGGAGATGTGGAAGGTCTGGGATGGATTGATGCAAAAGTAATGCGCTTTCAAATTAAAGATCAGCTAACCCATAAAATCCCGCAGACCGGATGGAATTCAATACAAAAGCACGGTGACAGTCCCTTACTGAAAAAAATTGATGATAACGCTGAGTTTTATTTTCTTCATTCCTACCATTATCATGCACCTTCGTACACGAATGTTATAGCCAGTACGGTGTTTGAATATGAATATATTTCAGCTGTACAAAAAGAAAATATTTTCGGTACACAATTTCATCCTGAAAAAAGTCATGATACAGGTCTGCAACTGCTTAATAATTTTATAGCCTTATAATATGTTTCGACCAAGAATTATACCGGTACTACTCCTGAACCAGGATCACCTTGTAAAGTCTACCCGTTTCAAGAATTATAATTACATAGGAGATCCTATTAACGCCGTAAAAATATTCAATGAATTCAAAGCAGATGAGCTTGTCTTTTTGGATATATCAGCGTCAAAAAATAAACGTTTAATAAATATCCAACTTGTACAGGAAATAGGTGAAGAGGCCAATATGCCCTTTTGTGTAGGAGGAGGCATTACAAAACTTTCCGATATAGCACAACTTATTGCAGCCGGTGCAGAAAAAGTGATCATAGGTTCTGAAGCAGCTATAAATCCGGGGTTTATCAAAGAAGCGACAAATGAATTTGGCACTTCCACTATCGCCGTATGTATGGATGTAAAATCAAGCTTTCTTAAAAAGCAAAAAGTTTGGTATTTAAATGCGACAGAAAGTACTAAGTATACACCACTGGACTTCGCTAAGTTAATGGAAGACAATGGAGCCGGCGAATTGATCATTCAATCGGTAGACAATGATGGCCGAATGGCTGGTTATGATCTACCTCTTGTTAATGAGATATCGAGCCAGGTAAAAATACCAACAATAGCACTGGGGGGGGCAGGAAATATACAACACCTCAAAGAGGGATATTTAAAGGGACATGCTACCGGACTGGCAGCAGGAAGCATGTTTGTTTATATCGGATCTCACAAAGGTGTATTAATAAATTATCTGGAAAATCGTGTAAATTTTTATGACTAAGCAAAGAGATTATCAGCAATGTACCCGTTGTGTGATGGATACAACCGATCCTGAAATTGTTTTCAGTGAAGAAGGAATATGTAATCACTGTACTGATTTTATACAAAAAAAGGAAGAGGTTCGCCAACTCAAGAAATTGGGCCAGGAATACCTTGATACAATTATCAGCAAAATAAAAGAGAAAGGTAAAGGCAAGAAATATGATGCATTACTGGGTATTAGCGGAGGAGTAGACAGTTGTTATGCTGCCTATTTACTGAAACAGTATGGCATCAGAACATTGCTGGTACATTTAGATAACGGATGGAATACCAATGACGCTGCTATTAACATCAAACAAATTGCAACACGTCTTGGATTTGATTACATGAGTTATGTACTGGACTGGGAAGAGTTTAAGGATATACAACTATCCTTTTTAAAGGCTTCGGTTGTAGAAGCTGAAACACCAACGGACGTCGCTATACCCGGGTCCCTGCATAAAGTAGCCGCGAGCCATGGTATAAAATATATAATCAGTGGGGGAAACCTCGCCACAGAAGGTATATTACCCAAACTTTGGCACTATAATGCAAAAGACACTAAATACTTCAATTATATTCAAAAAACGTATGGTAAGCTGAAGCCCAAAAAGTTCCCAAATTTCAGTTTCGAAAAAGAGTTTTATTATAAAATGATCAAAGGCATAAAGATCATTTATTTATTAAACTATGTTGCCTATGATAAAGACGAGGCTAAACAATTATTAATAGATGAGCTGGGGTGGAAAGATTACGGTGGTAAACACCATGAGTCCGTTTTTACTAAATTTATTCAATCCTATTTATTGGTTAAAAAGTTCAATTTAGATTATAGAAAAGCTACTTTGAGCAGTCAAATAATCAATAATGCCATTACCAGGGATGAAGCGTTAGCAATTCTGAAAACGCCTGCTTACAACGAAGAAGAGATAGCAAAAGACAAAATATATATTGCCAAAAAACTTTCCATATCAATGGATGAACTAGAGCAGATAATTGAAAAGCCCGGAAAATACTATTATGAATATCCGAACGATGAAAAGCGGCTTACAATGATATATAATTTGTACCGAAAATTCTTTTCCAAATAATGAAGATATTACACTTTATTGATAGCTTAGGATATGGAGGAGCGGAAACCTTATTGACAAATTATATTCCGGAGTTGAAAGAACACGACCATGTAATTGTAACTTTCTCTGATACAAATTTTTACCGGGAGATCACCAATCAATATGCCTGTTATAACTTAGACGGCAACCCCGTAAAGAATCTCTTTAAAATAGTAAGCAGGTTAAAAAAAATAATTGCAAAAGAAAATATAGATATTGTTCATAGTCACTCCTACTGGACCAATATAATTTCTAGGTTAGCAACGCCAAAGAGAAAAAAACTCATCAATCATTATCATTTTGCCGATTTTGATACTATGTTGAGTAATTATAAGGTGCGGCTTCAATTAATTATTGACAAAACTATTGGTCACCGGAACCTTCGGCGGGTTGCAGTTTCAGACTATGTGTATGGTATTCTGAAACAACATTTCCCTAAAGGGCAAAACAGTTGTTTACCTAATTTTGTAAATACACCGGCCAATAGTGAGCTAAAGTTATACCCCTATACAAAGGGTACACCCTTAAAAATTGTTGCGGTAGGCAATATTATTCACGAAAAGGGATATGATGTGTTGTTACCAGCTTTTGAAAAGCTGAAACAATATCCCATTAAAATGGATGTTTTTGGTGAAGGTGATAGCATGGAAATATATATCAATGAACTGCACAGGAGAGGCATTACGGCTCTAAAGTTTTGCGGTAAACAAAAAAGCACACCTGCATTATTACAACAGTATGACCTGTACTGCTCCTGTTCTACTTCCGAGACATTTGGCATAGCTTTAATTGAAGCAGTTGCAGCAGGTTTACCGGTTTTAATTTCTGATATTCCGGCGTTTAAAGAAATAGCACCAGATTCAGCGTATTTCTTTAAAAAGGCTGACAGCGATGATTTTTTTAATAAGGTTACAGACATATATCAAAACGGTATTACAGCAGTTGCAAGCGAATATAAATATTTGTTACAAAAATACTCTAAACCCGTTTTTTTAGAAGGGCTGCGGGATATATATCAGCATTGATATACACTCACCTAAATATTTTAGGAACTTATTTGTAGTTACTTAACCCTTGAGTTACAATATTTAATTAATAAGAAAGACGAAATATGTGTGGGATTACAGGGCTTATCGATTTTAAAAATAAAAGTACATTAGCGAATATTAAAGCAATGACTGCCAGTATGCCCCACCGGGGTCCTGATGGCAATTCAGAACACTTTATTGAAAAGGGCAGCTATTCAATAGGCTTAGGGCATCGTCGTTTATCTATTATTGACTTAAGCCACGCGGCGGACCAACCGATGTTTTATGAAGATCTTACCATCGTGTTTAATGGCGAAATATACAATTACCAGGAAATAAGGGCGGAGCTCATTCAATTGGGTCATACGTTTGTTACACATTCCGATACAGAAGTGATTTTACATAGCTGGAAAGAATGGGGTGAAACATGCATTCAGAAATGGCACGGTATGTTTGCCATCGCTATCTATGACAGCTCAAAAGAACAAATCATTTGCATTCGTGACAGGGCAGGCGTTAAGCCTTTTAATTATTATTTTAACAATGATCTTTTCTTATTCGGATCAGAGCTAAAGTGTTTAATGGCACATCCCGCATTTGAAAAAAACATCAATGCGGCGGCAGTTGGATCCTATTTACAATATGGCTATGTATCGGGTCCTTATACAATTTTCGAACACACGCATAAGCTGCCCCCCGGGCATTTAATGAAATTTAATCTCAAGAGCAAAGAGATTGAACTAAAACAATACTGGAACGTATACACTTATTACAACCAGCCCAAGCTGGATATCAGTTTAAACGAGGCGATCACTGAAACTGAAAAGATATTAGAAAAAGCATTCCAGTACAGGATGGTAGCCGATGTTCCGGTAGGTGTTTTTTTAAGTGGCGGGTATGACAGCTCCTGTGTCACTGCACTTTTGCAGAAAAACAGTACAGAGAAGTTAAAAACTTTTACCATTGGCAGTACCGATGACAAACTAAACGAGGCCCCTTTTGCCAAGCAAATAGCACAACACTTAGGAACAGACCACACTGAGTATTTTTGCACTTCCAAAGAAGCCCTGGATATTATACCGGAGCTGCCGTTCTATTATGATGAGCCCTTTGCGGACAGCAGTGCCATACCTACTATACTCGTAAGCCGTCTTGCACGCCGGGAAGTGACGGTAGCCCTTTCGGCAGACGCGGGAGATGAAATTTTTGCCGGTTATAACCGGTACGACTATGTTAGCCGCTATGGTAACAAATTAAGAAAAATTCCTGCTTTTTTACGGAAAACCATGGCCACAGGAATGAACCTGGTATCCTCCGAACAAATCCCTGTTTTAAAAAACAAACCTAATTTTCATAGCCGCTATGACAAATTAAAGAACCTGCTACTCGATCCGTCGCCAAATGAACTATTGAAAAATTTAAGTATAGTTTTCAGTGATAAGGAAATTGAAAACATCATGAATAAGCCCACTAAAAGTTTAATTACCGCACATACCAGTGATGAGTTAAAGGAGGCTTTTTATGATGAAGTATCATACATGATGGCCATCGACTACAAGACCTATATGGTGGATGATATTTTACAAAAGGTGGACCGGGCAACGATGAGTGCAAGCCTGGAAGGCAGAGAACCCTTCCTGGATCAGTCTATCATAGAATGGGCAGCCAGATTGCCTATCTCGTATAAATATCATAACGGATCCAAAAAATATATTCTCAAACAAATTGTTCATAAGTACATACCACAGTTCATTATGGAGCGTCCCAAAATGGGTTTTGGCATCCCGGTACAAAAATGGTTAAGTGCCGAACTAAAACCCCTGGTTGAAACATACCTGGGCGAAAAGAATCTACAAAAACACGGCCTGTTTAATACAGCTACAACCAATAAACTGGTTAAGGACTTTTTTAATGGCCGAACTGAAAAATACCTGCAGATATGGTATTTATTAATGTTCCAAATGTGGTATGAAAAATGGGTGGATTAAAAATGTTAAAATACCTGAAGCAGTTCGCAGCTTTAATATTATTATTCGTCAATATAGTTTTTAACTGGCAGTGCGCATCTGCCCAGAAAAAAATTACACTGACCAATAAAACAAAAATTGTTTATTCCGGTACAACAACAGATGCCATATCTGATTTACAAAACTGTTTAAACAATTATGATGTGGGGGAAATAAGCATTGCTTCTACCGAAATGGAGAACAGGACAGGGCAGGAATTTTATCTATCGGTACAGGATAAACGTACTGTGATACAGTATACAACCCAACAAAGCCTTGAAAATGCCATTTATACCTACCTCGACCTGTTAGGATTCAGGTGGTATGGTCCGGGAGATAACTGGTTCATTAAACCCGCCAAATTACCCGCGATCAATGTACAGGGCGCCTGGATTAAACCATCGTTCAGAAACAGGGATTTTTTTGGCACAGGCGGCCTGGACTTTAACGAAAAACCCTTTTTTGATCCTCAGAACAATTATAAAACCAAATGGCTGGCCTGGAAAAGAAGGAATAGGTTTAATGTGGATTTTAATACAGAAGGACATACGGGCCATGCATTTTACTTACAAAATAAAGCATTGCTAACGGCTAACCCCAATTGGTTTACCAATACAAACGGATTACAAAACGGGCGGATAAAGATTGAAAACCCGGCAGCCGTTCAGGCCTATAAAAACTGGGTACATACTGTTTATAAACAGGCAAAAACTCCCTTTATCGCGTTAAGTGTTGATCCCGAAGATGGCAGAGGCGGCAGTGACGACCCCTTACCACAAAACATGAAAGGTATTAAAAATCACGCTGACAAATGGTGGTGGCTGGCCAATGAAGTGGCAAAAGATTATACCAATAATAATAAAGTAGTTATTACCGCCTATGCTTACGGCGACGGAGCAACCAATGCGCTGGTACCCTCCTTTAAGTTACGTAAAAATGTATACCCGGTAATAATCCCCTACGCTTTTCAAAAAGCATACTTACCCGATGAGATGGTAAGAGTATGGGCAAATTCTGTAGAAGGCAATATGGGCATATATGACTATTGGAATATCACCCAATGGAGCCTGGGCATGCCACAGTTCAATATTTACGATATACCACGCAAACTGAAATTCTGGAACAAAAATAAAATAGACGGTATATACCTGGAAACAACAGATGCCGCCGGCCCTATGGGTCATGCTTTGTGGTTAGCCGGACAACTACAATGGAACAGTAACGCTGACTTTGAAAAATTGTACCGCCAATATTTAACGGATTGTTTTGGGAAAGCCTCAGACATTATGAAAAAAATGTTTGACCGGTGGAGTTTAAACTATCAAGGCGCCGGAGAAGTATCATTAACCTTTCATGACTTAAACGAGGCTGCTGCCAAAGCTGGCGAAAATACACCAGAATGGAAACGTATTAATGAGTTAAAAGCTTATGCACTTTTTATTAAACTTTATTACGAACATGATGGTTCACAGGCCAGCAGGGATAAAATATTCAACTATTTATACAGTATTCACCATTTAATGATGGTACAGACCGCTGCGTTTGTTGGCCAAAATTACATTGCCCCGTTTAACCTGAACAAGATAGAAGGCAGGGCCGCAGCTATTAACAGCAGCCAGATCGAAAAAGAGTTTAGCACTACCCTGAAAAAAGTTCCGGCAAAATTTGCCATCAGTGAAAAAAAGTTTGACCCTTCAAAAGTCGGGTTTATAGAACCCATTCCTGATATGGCCTGGCGTTTTGGCCGCATCTCAGCGAATTTTTATTTTGTGGCACCCTTCTCTGGAAAAGTTCAGCTGGATGCCGGTGCACAGGGAGAAACAAGCCTGCGAATATTTACAGATGATCAATCTATCAGCAATGAAAAAATTGGAAAAGAAAATTACAGTCATACTGAAATAATTAATAACGAGACCTATTACCTGAAAAAAATAACGTTCACGGTTGAGAAGAATAAAAAGTATTATGTGCAGTTAAGTAATGGTTTTAACCGGCTCAAGGTAAACACACAGGGAATTGTTTTGCTTAAAGTACCCGGTCAGGAAGATTTTGACAATTTTGCTTACCCGGCACAATACTTTTATGTGCCTTCTGATGTAACCGAAATTATTTTTTTTGATGCACAGCCGGAGGGCACAAATGGCAGGGGCTACCTGATTGCCCCCAATGGTGAGCAGTTGAAGAGAGTAGCTACAGGAGTAAAAGATATTTATAAAGTTCAGGTACAGCCAGCATGGAGAGGTAAAATATGGACCGCCTTTTTCGGACACCCGACCTGGAGTTTCAAAAATATTCCTAACATCACCAGTTTGCAACGTTTTTCCTACCAGGAATAACCACAGCCCGTTTAACAAAAAATACTAATAATTTTTACAACAAATATTCAATGAGTGTTCCGGTATTATACCTCTCATACGACGGCATGACAGATCCGCTGGGTCAATCGCAGGTTTTACCATATATATGCGGTCTAACCCAACAGGGATATAAGTTTACACTTATCAGTTTTGAAAAAAAAGAAAGATATGCCACTGACAAAGCTATCATTGAAGCAATTTGTCAAAAAAACAATATTGAATGGCACCCGTTAATGTATACCAAAAAACCGCCCGTTTTATCAACCATAAATGATATACGACAAATGAGACGGTTAACTACCCTGCTGCATAAAAAGACTAACTTTTCCATTGTTCACTGCAGAAGTTATATAGCGTCCCTGGTTGGTTTAAGGATGAAAGAAAGATATGGAACCCGGTTCATCTTTGATATGCGGGGGCTTTGGGCCGATGAACGGGTGGATGGCGGCCTTTGGCCTCAATCAAATTTTTTATACAAAACAGTTTATCGCTTTTTTAAGAAAAAGGAGATCGCTTTTTTAAATAATGCCGATCATACGATCTCGTTAACGCATAATGCAAAAAAAGAAATTCTTAGCTGGCCACAATTAAAGTCATCTGCAATTCCCCTGACCGTTATCCCCTGCTGTGTTGACACTGAACATTTTAATCCCGGGAAAATCAGTGAAAACGATATCCTAAGCTTAAAAGACAGATTGCAGATAAAAAGCGGGCAAACCATCATTGCCTATTATGGGTCTATTGGTACCTGGTATTTATTAAACGAAATGCTTGCCTACTATCAACAACTGTTACAAAACAACGCTGATACAATATTTCTTTTTGTAACGCCGGATCCTCCTGAATCCATATTTAAAGTTTCCAGGCTATTGGGCATACCCGATAATCATCTCCGGATCGTTTCTGCCAAACGAAATGAAATGCCGGGTTATATAGCCATATGCGACTACTCCATATTTTTTATTAAACCTTCTTATTCAAAAAGAGCTTCCTCCCCAACGAAACAGGGCGAGATCATGTCAATGGGTAAACCTATTATCTGTAACAGCAATATGGGAGACACTGATTTAATTGTTGAAGAGTACGCTTCGGGCTATGCAATTGATCATTTTACCAATTCTGAATACAATAAAGGGATTGACAAGATGAAAGACCATCATTCTTTCGATCCAGAACATATACGTGCCGGAGCATTGAGCTACTTTTCACTCGCCAAAGGCGTGGAACAATATGCAGCTATTTATAAAGGACTTTTATAAAAGGCTTCCTTTCAATAAAAAAGTTTGATCATTAGCAATACTGCAAACAGATTTAGATCATAAAAATGCACAATCGGAAAAAAAAGGTTTTAGTTCTCTGCCCCAGTCCTCGCGGAACTGCTGCTACGCAAAGATTAAAATATGAACAATATATACCGGACCTGGAAAAATCGGGGTACCAGTTTACCATCTCTAACTTTCAATCCAGCAGGTTCTGGAAAATTATTTATAAACCCGGCCATACCTTAGAAAAAATTTTCTGGGTTGTTATGGGCTATTTACGCAGGACCTTTGATTTGATGCGGGCCCCGTTTTACGATATTATTTTTGTGAACTTATGGATTACCCCACTTGGTCCGCCCCTGTTTGAAAGACTCTTTTGTGTTTTTAGAAAGAAAATAATATATGATATAGATGATATGTTATTTAAAACAGGTTCAGGTCATGGGAAACAAAGTTTTATTCAAAAACTAAAAGGCACCAAAAAGCCGGTCGTTTTAATGAAAAATGCAACCTATGTAATCGTATGTACACCCAAACTTGAAGAAATTGCCCTCAGCCTTAATAAGCATAAAAATGTGGTAGACATCTCCTCTACTTTTGACACCCGGAGATTTGTTCCTGTTAATAAAGAAGCTTCCGGTAAACCCTTAGTTATAGGCTGGACAGGTACACATAGCACCCTTCCTTTCCTGGATCTTATTCAACCGGCATTATCTAAACTGGCGCAGGAACGTTCCTTCACGTTAAAAGTTATTGCCAATAAATACTATCAAATGGAGGGCGTTCCTACAGAATATATTGACTGGAACGCAAATACAGAAGTCATGGATTTACATACTTTTGATATTGGTTTATATCCTATACCCGCTAATGAATGGAGCCTGGGAAAAAGTAGTTTAAAAGCACTTACCTACATGGCGATAGGCATTCCGTTTGTGGCAACGGCATATGGAACTAATTACAGGATCATGGAGGACGGAGTACAAGGATTTATGGCTCTGGAACAAGACGAATGGGTTGAAAAATTAAAACAACTGATAGACGATTTTGAGTTAAGAAAGAAAATGGGAGAAATGGGACGCAAACGTGTGGTAGAACAATATTCAACTGAAGCAAACTTACCCAAATATTTAAACGCATTTAAAACAATTACCAGTTAATTCAACAAATATGAGTACAAAAAAGAGAATCTACATGGCCGGTGTAGGAGGCATGTTAGGCGAAGCATTTTATATGAAATTCAAGGATGAATATGATATTAAATGCACAGATATTGATGTAAACGAAAGTTGGCTTTCATACCTCGATTTCAGGGATTATGAGACTTACAAAAAAGATGTATTGGATTTCAAACCCGATTACCTTTTTCATATAGGTGCTTTTACAAGCCTTGAGTATTGCGAACAAAATGTAGACGAAACTTACAGAACCAATACCATTGCTGTTGAAAACGCAGTGTACATTGCCAACGAGCTGGATATTCCCTTATTGTATATATGCACGGCTGGTATATTTGACGGGGGCAAGGATGTTTATGATGACTGGGATTTACCTAATCCGCTGGGACATTATGCACGCAGCAAATATGCAGGCGAGTTGTTTGTAAAGGAAAATTGTAAGCGATACCTGGTTTGCCGTGCCGGATGGATGATGGGAGCTGGTCCTAAAAAAGACAAAAAGTTTATCCAAAAACTTATGGCACAAATCAAAAACGGCCAGAAAGAATTGTTTGTTGTGGATGACAAATTAGGCACACCTACCTATACGCATGACTTTGCCAATAATGTGAAACTATTGATCCAAAAAGAATACTGGGGTTTATATAATATGGTATGCGGGGGTATTACCGGCAGGTTTGAAGTAGCACAGGAACTGGTTAAGATGCTGAACCTTGATAGTGAAATAAAAGTTACCGCGGTAAATTCCGATTACTTTAAAGACACTTATTTTGCAGCTAGGCCACCTTCTGAAAGACTATTGGATAAAAAACTTGACTTAAGAGGGGTTAACATCATGCGAGACTGGAAGGTCTGCCTGAAAGAATACCTCGAAAATTATTATACTGGTTATTTAGATTAGATTAAACGCACAGGAGCCTTCTTTATGAAGGCTCTTTTTTTATAATAAAATCATTACGCAGGATAGTATAGCTATGCTCGTACTTATGCTGCTCCGCTAAGTTTATAGTATTCTATTGCGCTGAATATAACAGGAAATGGTTCACCGGGTAAATTACAAACCCAGTTTAGGCATTAACCTTTTACCTCTGGGTACTCCCTTGTAGTAAGTAAGCATAAGGAATAACAGGTAAAATGGCAGGCATGGGATTTTATACCTCGATAATGCACCGAAATTATAGGATGTAACCCCAACCGCAAAAGCAAATATCAGGGCAAAAATGATACAAAACTGGATAGTTGGATCTGTTACTGTGATCCTGTACACTTTAGCCAATCCTACCGCGAACAATACTTTTAAAGTAAGAAGCAAAAACAAAAACGCCTCCAGGGCCGAAAGAAGAACAATAACTTTCCCCGACTCCCATAGATACGGCCTGAATAAAGTAACATTAACAGCCAAAGGGAACTTTGTCAGCATCCCAGTAAACGAATTATCAAACTCTCCCAGCGAATAACCTGAACCCTCATCACCCGACGAGTATAATATCCAATCACGGGTTGTAGCCGCCGTAGCCTCCAGATTATCCAGTGAGTATTTACCTAAGGCCTCCTCGCCTAAAGACTGCATAATCAGCATTGCCCCTCCTGCCATTAAAACAACACTGGTTAACCGTAAAAAAAAGCGACTTCCTCTATTATTTATTTTACTGGTATATATAAATAATATCCACAACAATACCGCCGGTAAAAATGCCAATAAAATATAAATCTTAATGGTGGCCACCAATAAGATACTTACCCCTCCTAATAACAGGTTCGATAACCTGAAGTCGTATTTAACTAAGATCCGGAATACACTATATGTAAGCCAGCCTAAGGCAAATAAACAGATCGTATCTTTAAAAACACCGGACCCCCAGATAAAAGTAGAGGGTATAAATAAAGTGGCAATAGCTATCTGACCAGTTAAATGTTTATACAGCGTTGCAAAGGTTCTGAACAAAGCCCATACGCCCGTGAAGGATATAGCTGCAAACAGAACTGCGGCCGGCAGGTAAGTACCCAATAAAAAAAGGCTGAAAAATGCCGTTACTGAACAAACTGCATAACTTCCCGGATCACCATACCATACCAGCCTGGAAGTATAAGCATAGTATTCGGGATCTAATGCATCCGGGATTCTGAAAACCAGCTTCATCCATTTGACAAATGATTCATCAAAAGCTGAATTAATAATTTTTGACTGTAAATAATATTCTGTCGTATCCCCTCCCCCATAATAATACACATACACCATGGAAATAAATAAGGCACCAAAAATCTTCACCGTTAAACCCGGTATAAAATATTTACGCCAGGGATGGTTTACGGGATAATGCTTATTCCGATATTTGTAGGCAATTCCATAGACAATTGCCAGTACAAATGGTAAAATTGCATAATCTAATAAAGTAATGTATTCCGTCACTAAGGCCTTATTATTTTGGCAATATTAGGAACATTTGAGTAATAAGTAATCTATAAAATAACATGCCCCGTATTTTACGTATACATAACCGCATTGTAATCGGAGGCCCGACGCTTAACGTGCTTAACCTGACCAAGTATCTGGCACCCGGGTATGAAACCATGCTCGTGGCCGGAGAAAAGGAAGACCATGAAAAAGACGCCTCTTCCCTGGCCCATGCTATGAATATTGAACCGGTACTGGTTTCAGAAATGGGACGCTCCGTATCAGCCAAAAATGATGTTGCCGCCTATAACCGTATAAAAAAGCTGATCAAGGAATTTAAACCCGATATTGTACACACCCACGCGGCAAAACCCGGACTGATAGGCCGGCTGGCAGCCGCCAGCTGTAAAGTGCCAGTTATTGTACACACGTTTCACGGACATGTATTTCACTCCTATTTCAGTAAAACCAAGACAAGGTTAATTATTAATACAGAAAGATACCTGGCCACCAAGGCCAATGCCATAGTGGCCATCAGTGAACAACAGAAAAAAGAACTGGCCCTGGATTTTAAGATCGCCAGGGAAAAAAAATTCAGGATCATCCCACTGGGCTTTGAGCTGGACCGTTTTACCCTGGACCAGGACGAAAAAAGACACCGCTTCAGGAGCGAATTCCAGGTAGCGGACGATGAAATTGCCATTGGTATTACCGGCAGACTGGTGCCGGTAAAGAACCATGAGGTATTCCTGAAAGGCTTAAGTCATGTTTTACAAAATACCAGTAAAAAAGTCCGGGCCTTTATAGTCGGAGATGGTGAAACCCGCCAGCAACTGGAAGCCTGGGCCACCGCGCTCAATATACCCTATACCGCTGCCGGCGATAGCTTTGATGTGACCAAACCACTGGTTTTTACCTCCTGGAGAGGTGATATTGATGTGATCAATGCCGGACTGGATATTGTTACCCTTACCTCCCTGAACGAAGGAACTCCGGTGAGCCTGATTGAAGCACAAGCCTCCAACAAGCCCATTGTTTCCACCCGGGTGGGTGGCATCCAGGATATTGTGATAGAAAATGAAACGGCCCTCCTATCCGGTATCCATGACCAACAGCTGTTTTCGGATAACCTGTTACAATTAGTAAACAATGACGACCTGAGATATAACCTGGGTCGTAAAGGCAGCGACTGGGTAATGAAAAAATTCAGCGCCCAGCGCCTGGCAAATGATATGGACCATTTATACCAGGCCTTGCTCCGTAAAAAAAGAATTCACGGCCGGTAACAATTTCTTCATCCGCAATCCCGTTCAACCCGTTACAATATTGTAAATTTGTTATAATTGTTATTGCAATAACAACAGCTTAAACGCTCTGGCAATCCATCAACATGTTCAACTTATTTGGTAAAAAAAAGCCTGCAACTCCTTTCGATTTTTCCCAGTTGGGTACCGACATGCATTCACACCTGTTACCGGGTATTGATGACGGGGCCACCGATATTGAAAACAGCCTGGAACTCATAAAAGGTTTACACGCCCTGGGCTATAAAAAATTTATTACCACCCCTCATATCATGGCTGGCATGTATCATAATACGCCAGCCATCATTAATGACAGGCTGGCCCTGGTAAGGCAGGCGCTGGAACAACACAATATCCCCGTTACCATACACGCCGCAGCAGAGTATTTTTTAGATGAACATGTGGAAGAGTTACTGCAAAAAAAGGAGCCGCTCCTGACCTTAAGCGAGAACCTGGTACTGACGGAGTTTTCTATGGCCCAGCCGCCGATGAATATAAAAGATATCCTTTTTGAGATGCAAATGCAAGGTTATCAACCTGTTATTGCCCATCCGGAACGTTATACCTACCTTATTCAAAATAAAAACTTTTACCACGAACTAAAAGATACCGGCTGTTATTTCCAGCTGAATATTCTTTCACTTACCGGGGGCTATGGGAAAGTGGTAACCGAACTGGCCCAATACCTGCTTAAAAACAATTTTTACAACCTTTTGGGTACTGATCTGCACCATTTGCGCCATTTAGATGCCCTGCATAACCCCGCATTAGCTGAACCCATAAACAAAATACTCAGTACCAACCAGTTACTAAACCAGTCATTATAAATGACTTGGGCAATGTGAACAGGACGTTAAACCTTACAAAATACTCAACCTTTCCTTGCCGGTAATATAAAAAGTTGTAAATTTGGTCAACTAAATTGACGATATATGGCAGATAAGAAGTTTAACGAGATGTTGGTTGATAATGCGGATTTCTTAAAACCTTTTGCTGTTAATCTGACCAAAGACACAGAAACTGCAAACGATTTATACCAGGAAACATTATATAAGGCATTAGCCAATCATGAAAAATACAATTCGGGTACCAATATTAAAGCATGGTTATTTACCATCATGCGTAATATTTTTATTAACGATTACAGGCGTAAAGCCAAACGCAAGACTATTTTCGACAACACGGCCGAAGATTACCTGATCAATATGAAACAGGTATCTGTTGCCAATGGCGCCGAAAGCAGTATACGTGAAAAAGAAATTAAACAGGCTATCAACGAGCTCCCTGAAATTTTTAAAACACCCTTTATGTTATACTTTGAGGGTTACAAATACCAGGAAATAGCCGAATACCTGCACGAACCGCTGGGTACTATTAAAAGCCGTATCCACTTTGCCCGTAAATTATTAAAAGAGCAGTTGCACCGTTTCGCTTAAAGAAACGTTCGACTAAGGATAAGAGATATGAAAGATTTTTCATATCTCTTTTTTATACCCCTACCTATTGCTTTCCCTACTTTACAGGTATTTGATTATGGCGGCCGGAATTACTCTTCCGGTACACATTACCCAATTTTCAAATTACCAAATTCCCTAATTTGCTCCATCCCATCCCGGAATAATCCATCCCACCACAGCAAAGCCCATGATACTTAACCCATGAGATTATAGTATATTTCCATTTTATTTATGTACCCCGGGTACCAGTATCATCATCATGAACGTAGCATTATTTATTCCCTGTTATATTGACCAGTTTTATCCACAGGTGGGTATTGCCACATTACAGCTTTTGGAAAAACTGGGAGTGAATGTCAGCTTCCCGTTAAACCAGACCTGTTGCGGCCAGCCAATGGCCAACAGCGGTTTTGCCAGCCTCAGCGGTAAATGTGACCAGAATTTTGTCAGCAATTTTGCGGATGCCGATTATATTGTGTCTCCTTCCGGAAGCTGTGTGTTACACGTAAAGGAACATTTGCATGATGACAAGCGCAAAGTTGCAGCGGAAAAAATAAGGAATAACGTATATGAGTTGTCGGAGTTTTTGGTAGATGTATTAAAGGTTGAAAACATCAGGGCCAGCTTTCCGCATAAAGTAGGTTTTCATACCAGCTGTCACGGCCAAAGAGGTTTACATCTATCCTCCATGACCGAGCTCGTAGCACCCAGCTTTTCCAAACCGGAACAGTTATTAAAACAGGTGAAAGGCCTGGAACTATTACCTCCTACCCGACCCGATGAATGCTGTGGCTTTGGTGGCACTTTCTGTGTATTTGAAGAAGCGGTAAGCGTAAAAATGGGCAAGGACCGTGTAACGGATCATGCACAGAATGATGTGGAATATATTACCGGCGGTGATGTGAGCTGCCTGATGCACCTGGAAGGGATTTTAAAAAGGCAGGGCAGCAAAGTAAAAACAATACACCTGGCAGAAATACTGAACAGTGAAGTGTAATTTGATAATTTGAAAATGAAGAGCCGATACCCGAGCTCTTCAAAAACTGTAGTGTAGCAGACTGATTTTATTGCCTCCGCACTATTAAGGTGGAGGAAAAACTGAGCAGGAAAACAAAAAACAAAATTCTTTAGGCCATGGGGCAGACAGGAAATACATTAACACATGCGCAGGCTTCAGAAAAGTTTATAGCCAATGAAGCCCGTACCGACTGGCACGATGCCACCCTGTGGTTTGTACGCCAGAAAAGAGATCGCATGGCACATACCCTGCCTGAATGGGAGCATCTGAGGGAATGGGCTTCGCAAATAAAAATGCATACCTTATCCAAATTGGATGAGTACCTTATTGCCTTTGAAGAGAATGCCCTGGCTAATGGTGTACAGGTACACTGGGCAGCCGATGCTGAAGAGCATAACCAGATTATTTTAAAGATTGCGCAGGAGAACGCGGTAAAGAAAATTGTAAAGAGCAAAAGTATGCTCACCGAAGAATGCCACCTGAACCCCTACCTGATGCAGCATGGCATATCGGTGATTGATACCGACCTGGGTGAACGTATTGTACAATTACGCAACGAGCCACCCAGCCATATTGTATTACCCGCTATACATTTAAAGAAACAGGATGTAAGCGATACCTTTCATGAACACCTGGGTACCGAACAGGGTAACTACGATCCGCAGTACCTGACCCATGCTGCCCGTAAATCATTACGCAATGATTTTTTAACGGCTGATATGGCCATCACAGGCGTAAACTTCGCCGTGGCCGAAACCGGTGGTTTTGTGGTATGTACCAACGAAGGAAATGCGGATATGGGCGCGCATGCCAATAAAATACATATTGCCTGTATGGGTATTGAAAAACTGATCCCCACCAGTAATGACCTTTCTGTTTTTCTGAGACTGCTGGCACGCAGTGCCACCGGTCAACCCGTTACCACTTATTCAACCCATTATTACAAGCCACGTCCCAACCAGCAAATGCATATTGTGATCGTGGATAACGGACGTAGCCGGCAATTGGGTCGTGAAGATTTCCGTAATTCCTTAAAATGTATCCGCTGTGCCGCCTGCTTTAATACCTGCCCCGTATATCGCCGTAGCGGCGGACATAGTTATCATACAGCGGTAGCCGGCCCCATCGGCTCTATCCTTAATCCAAATATGGATATGGAGGCCAATGCGGATCTCCCCTTTGCCTCTACCCTTTGCGGATCCTGCAGTAATGTATGCCCCGTAAAAATTGATATACATAACCAGCTATGGAAATGGCGGCAAAAATTAAGCGCCGAAGGTTATGTAGCAACAGGCAAAAAAGTAGGCATGAAAGGGATGGCCTTTGTGTTGGGTAAACCAGGCTTATACCGTTTCTCCGGCAAAATAGCCCGGATGGTATTAAGATTATTTCCCGGCCTGGCGAAAAGTAAAAAAATGAATCCCTGGTACAAACAGAGAGAAATGCCGGAAGCGCCCAAACAAAGCTTCAGGGAATGGTACCTCAAAAATAAAAAGTAATGAGCAGCAGAGCATCCATATTAGCAGCAGTGAAAGCCAATAAACCGGAAGCGACACCCGCCCCGCCGGTAATGCAGCTGCATAACAGCACGGCCATTCAATATGCTAATGCCATAGAACAGTTTAGCACTGTTGCCGGCTCTATCGGTGCTGTAGTTCATCATGTACCCGATCTCACAACCATACAAAAAACATGGCAACAACAGTTACAGGATGGACAGCGTGTTGTTAACACGATTGCGGCTATAGGCCCTGTTGATAATACGGTTGATATAGATACACCAGCGGCCCGGTTAGAAACGGTGGATACAGCCTATATCACCGGCAGCCTGGCAGTAGCTGAAAATGCGGCCATCTGGGTAAGCGAAAAAAACATGGTGAACCGCGCCCTGCCATTTATTTGTAAACAACTGGTATTGGTAGTATACGAAAAACAGGTAGTGCATAATATGCATGAAGCCTATAGCATATTACCCGTAGCCGAGGATGGTTATGGCGCTTTTATAGCCGGTCCTTCTAAAACGGCAGATATTGAGCAATCCCTGGTGATCGGCGCACACGGCCCCCTCGGTTTAACCATTTATATTGTAGCCAATACCGGCCAGGTATAAGCAACCAAAGAAAGACCGTATCACCCTTTTTGAGTATTGGCTGTACCAATAGCCTGTTATACTTTTGTTCGTTTGTACAAGTACCAAATCAAAACGAATGAAACAGGCCACCCTCTTAATCAGCATCTTATTATTATTTACCGGATCTTATGCCCAGCGCAGCAGCGACAACCCCTACGACCAGGTAGAAGATTATTCAGAAGGACTGGCACGGGTAAAACTCGACGGTAAATACGGTTATATCAACCTGTCCAAAAGGGAAGTGATTGAAGTAAAGTATACCCAGGCAAATGATTTTAGTAATGGCCTTGCAGCCGTAAGCGAGAATGGTAAAACCTGGGGGTATATCAATACATCCGGCAAAAAAGTGATCGACTTTAAACTGGACGATGCCAAAGATTTTGACAGCAAATATGCCTGCGCCAAAAAAAACGGGAAATGGGGCATTGTAGATAAATACGGTAATACCGTGGTTCCCTTTAAATACGATGAAAGTTTTTACCTGAATGAAGATGGCTACGGACGGATCGTTGAGAACAAAAAATACGGCGTAGTGAAAGACAATGGGAAAGTTGTTGTTACACCGATATATGATGACATGGGTTATTTTTTTGCACTGGAAGACAATATTATACATGCCAAAAAAGACGGAAAATGGGGCTTTATCAATATTGCAAAAGGTAAAACGGTGATCCCGTTTGAATATGACCAGGCCAGTATTTTCTCCGAAGGATTATTCCCCGTAAAGAAAAACGGTAAGTGGGGTTATGTTGATGCCGATAATAAGGTAGTAATACCTATGATGTATTATAGTGCCGAGCGGTTCAAAGGCGGCGAGGCCAAAGTGGCCATACGGGATGGTTATTACCTGGACAGTGATGATTACATTTTTATCAATAAGAATAATGAAAAACTGGGGCCCGGAAACTGGTTATTCCTCTATCATAAAGGCAGCTACAACAGTACCCAGTTCTGGAGCAGCAATAAAAGTTTTCCTTCCGATGATATTAAAAAGAAATGGGACGAAGGCTTTTATATTACCTCTCTGCGATACGGCTTTGATAATAACTTTTTCCTGGTAATGAGCAAAAACACCACGTACAAGGGACAAAGATGGGCCACCCGCGAAACCTTTGATGAGCTGAATACAGAATTGAGTAAAATGTGGAACGGTGATAAAGCCACGCACCCCAAATACAGGATCACCTACCTGAGTTATATTAACAACAAATGGTTAATGATAGCCAGTGAAGGAACCTATACCAATACCAACCAGCACCTGTTCCGTAAAAAAAGTTCCGGCGGGCTGTATTTTGGTAACTATATATCCTTTCCTATTACTACTATTGAAGAAGAATGGAAAAAGGGACGATATGTAGACGCTATTGCCCTCAATCCTAAGGACCTTGAATATGTATTTACCGTAAGCGATGCCTCCTATTATGTAGACCAGAAATACGAAAGTTATTCGCACCTGAAAGAGGACGAATTAAAGGCCTGGGCCAAGAAGGATTATTTTCCTTCGCAGATCGTAAAACACGATGGAACATACCACGTGATTTATACAAAATATACCAAAGGTTATAAATACAGCGACCAGGAAGTAATTGTATCGGAAACCCTGCCTACCCGAAACGTTAAAGGTTTTTGGGACAAGGGTTTTACCATTACCGATATCCACAGCTTTGAACGCAAATAAACCCAGAAGCCATACTCCTTATTCCTTAGCCTGCAGCTATTGTTGCAGGCTTTTTCATGCCCCTGTAAATTTCTGATACCGTAAGGTTTTTTCTATTAATCGGAACCCTGATAGCGCTATGCCGAAGTACATTTATCCTGTCAAAAAATTAATATAAAAATATTAGTCTATTATTTTAGTAGACTAATATTTTACCACTATATTTGCAGTCAATTATTAACACAATTCTCAGCCCCCAAAGGGTAAAGATTTTCCATAGCAAACAGTTGTTTTTACGGCCGGTGTGTCTACACCGGCTTTCTTTTTAATCACAGCGCACATACACAAAGCCAGCTAATTTACCCCTTAGATTACGCAGAAAAGACACTGCTGATTGTCGCAAATCCTCCTTTACATTTGTAAAAATGCTCGCAGAAACGGAGTATTTACTGTTAGCCAATTATTTTAACCGGTATTGCCTGTATAAAAAATATGGCGGTTTCGGGAACAAGCAGTAGTTTTGCAGCATCAAATCAGAAACCATGAAAGTTTTTTAGGGTTCGCTCCATTGTAAACCAGGACCCGTTTTATATTGCTTGTTTGTTATTGGGTAACAGCCCCGTTACCTGCTTTATTTACGTTTAATTTATTGATCATTATGTTAGCAGAGAAACCCGCTACCAATAAGGTATCCCGTTTGGTGTCGGTAATTATAAAGGCCTTAAAAGGCGAAGAAATGGATTATACCCAGGGCAACCTGCGTAAAGCCGTTATTTTACTGGCCATCCCCATGACACTGGAGATGGTGATGGAATCGATATTTGCACTTGTAGACACCTATTTTGTAGGCCATTTGCCCAATGCCAGCCAGGCCTTGCAAATTGTTGGCCTGACCGAGTCGGTGATCACGATCATTTACTCTATTGCCATGGGCATGAGCATGGCTGCTACGGCTATGGTGGCCCGCCGTATTGGGGAGAAGGATAATGAAGGCGCCACGAAAACCGCGGCCCAGATATTATTACTGGCCAGCAGCATCACCATCCTGCTCAGTGCCATGGGTATGATCTATGCCAAAGATATCCTGTTGGCCATGGGAGCCAGTGAAGCAAATGCCACAGCCGGCAAACAGTTCGTACAGATCATGATGGGCAGCGGTATCATCATTATGTTACTGTTCCTGATCAATGGTATTTTCCGGGGCGCTGGTAATGCGGCCATGGCCATGAAAAGTTTAATGCTGGCCAATATCTGTAATATCATTCTATGTCCCATACTCATAAACGGTTTAGGCCCTATACCCGCACTGGGTTTGAATGGGGCGGCATGGGCTACTACTATCGGACGCGGTATTGGTGTATGTTACCAGTTATACCATATGTTTGGCGGCAAACATAATATCAGGATCAGACCACATCACTGGAAAATACATTTGCCTATTATACGGTCACTGGTAAAATTATCGGCCCCTGCTACTTTACAGTTTATTATTGCCTCCTGCAGCTGGCTGGTTTTGGCCCGGCTGGTAGCCACTACCAGCACTGCCGGCCAGGTAATGATCGAGCATGGCGGAGAGCTGATTACCACCGATGCCGGATCGGCCGGTTACCAGACAGCCTTACGTTTAATGATGTTCTTTATTTTACCGGCCTGGGGCTTAAGCAATGCAGCTGCAACCCTGGTTGGTCAGAATTTGGGTGCCAAACAAATTGACCGTGCCCAGCAGTCTGTAATGATCACCATGAAATACAATGTTATTTTTATGGCCATTGTTACCGTCCTGTTTTTTGTAGGTGGCAACTGGTATGTATCGCTGTTTACCGAAGATGCAGGCGTAAGGGCTTATGCTACCGAGGCCGTGCATATTGTAAGTGTGGGCTATGTTTTTTATGGTATAGGGATGGTTTTACTCAACAGCTTTAATGGCGCCGGAGATACCTGGACACCCACCATTGTGAACTTCTTCGGCTTCTGGATATTCCAGATACCCTTTGCCTATTTTATGGCGGTGACCATGAAACTCGGCCCCACCGGTGTTTTTATTGCTATACCGGTGGCAGAAACCTTAATTACTATTGCCTCCTTTATTTTATTCAGAAGGGGTAAATGGAAAACGGTGAAGGTATAATAACCATGTAACGGGAACTACAACAATGAGGATAGGTTTAGAACTGTAAGGCTTTGCCCTGCTGCGGGTAAATAAGTTTAACACCCGGCTTGTTCTGCTGTTGTAGTTCCTTTTTTATTACCTGTTCATTATTGCTTTTAGGCTTCATGTGGGTAATAACTACCGGTAAATCTTTTAAAGCATTATTACGTTTACACATTTTTGAAAGAACGGTCAACTCCTGCATCAACAGTTGTGGGGTTAAATGACCGAATAATAAATTTTCGGGCTGGCTATCGGGGAAAGATACTTCAATCAGTATCCCTTTTAATTTACGCTGATCAATTAAAGGCGCTATGTTTTGCCACAACTGGTATAATTTATCTGATTGTTCTACCCGGTCAGCACCGGTATCGCCCAGGTACAGTATGTATTGTTCTTTATGCCGTATAAGCGCTGCCGTACTTTTCTGCGGATTTACATGTGATAACTCAAAAGCTTTTAACTGCATGTCAGTCCCCTCAATATCTATTTCATTGATAGAATCCAGGCGTTTATAACTGTATTTCTTTAACAAAGGTGGTTCCCCTTCATTGGTAAAATTAGCCCAGCTATCCCAGGTAAAATATTTCTCCCGTAATACTTTTATTACTTCCGGTAAAGCATAAATGGGTTTGGCAGTATCTTCCGGCGAATTAATGATAAGGCCCGCTACATGGTCCAGGTGACCATGTGAAATAAAATATCCTTTGATATTATTCTTTAGTACTGCGGCAGTATTAGAACCGGCTATTTGTTTATTAGCAACCGCTTTCTGTAAACCATAATAAACAGTACCTGCATCCAGGCACAAAAAATTTTGCTGTCCTTTCGGTGCAACCAGGTAGGCCGATAAGTTACTCTCGTCGCTACCGCCTTTTGTTCCTAACGGAATAACGGTAAAAGCCGTTTGTGCCAATAAAAAATGGGCATGTAAACTCAATACAGTTAACAGTACCCATCTTCTAATTAAGATCATATATTACCTGATATTAAAATTAATACCAAAAGTAATGAAAGAGTTCTCCTGAAAAAAATCGTCATTCGTTAAGTTAAGTGATCCGCCAAACTGTAGCTGCAGTTTTAATCTTTCCAAACCACCCCTTATTGTTAAGGCCGGCTCAAACAAAAAGTTACTTTTATTATCTTTTAAATAAGCCACCTGGTTTTCACCTCCGTAGATCAGGTCACCTTTTATATTGTTGTATAAAAGATTGAGAAATCTTGCAGAAACAGCGGCTTCAAAGTATTTTGTCTTATAGCCGAAATTAGCCTGTAAGCCATAGCGGAAAATATTGGCGGATATATCCCCTTTTGTTCCGGGATTTGCATCCACTGTAGAGGGAAAACGGTTTTCCATACTACCAAACCCTAATAAGCCAAAGGTTTCCAACGCCAGGTTATTGTTGAATGGTTTATAATACCCTCCTCCCAGTTCAACAAAATTCCCCGAACCCCGGTCACCGTTATCCATTTCGGCCGGTTTAAATAAACCGCCATTTGCCATAATACTGATGCTGTTGGACACAGCATGTGCGGCATGCAGTTCATACTGTCCTTCGGCACCGGAGGCAGTAATATTTGTTTCGCCTTTCTGCGTGAGTAAGGGAACGTTGTGGGTATTAGGCATGTAATAACGGGGGTTGCAGCTAAAGAGGAGTATGCTGCCGGCGAGCATAACAAGCAATGTGTGTTTCATATCACGGGTTTTAGTGAACAAAATTGTTTTCAACTATTTAACTCGTGGTGGTTATCCTGTATACCAAATATACAATAATTAATACTATTGCTTTTACCCGTTATTTTTTACATGGTTGGTTACTTCTTTTTAGCTTTCAATTGTGCTTTTACTTCTTTTACCCGAAACCTGGTAATATCTGCGATCAGCTCTAATGGCATAGGCTCACTTAGCGGAAACTGTACTGAGCCCTTACTCTGTTTATACTTTGCCAGTTTTTTTTCAAAAGCAGCATGGCCGGTTGGTGTGGCGTAAAAGCCGATATGTGTTTTATAACCGGCAAAATAAACAACCGGTTTACCACCTATTTTATAAGCGGGCATGGCATAACTTATTTCTTCTGTTGCGTCAGCTGCAGCAGCTTTTACCACACCCCTCACCTGTTGTAAAACCGCTTGTATAGTTGCTGTAAAGCTTTCAATATAGGCATCTACTGATGCTGGTACAGGCTTCATCATTTCCGTTTTTGGTATTGCTAATGTATTAAAATACATGCACAAAAAAAGCAGCATACTATTGTATACTGCTTTTGTACTACTCGCCCACTATATCAGGACGTTCTTTCTTACTCCAGTTTCTATGCTTGGCCCCATCCATCTTTACAATTTTCGGGGTAAACCTACCCACTACATCCACCAGGGCAGTCTGCGATTGCATCACCACATTAATATCCTTATAGGCAAAGGGTGATTCATCCAATCCGCCACCTAATAATGTAACGCCAAACTTTTTCAGTTCTTCTTTAAACTGTTTATCGGTAACAGAGGCAATGGCACGGGTACGGCTCATTTTACGCCCGGCACCATGCGATGCTGAGTTCACGGAAGCCGACTCACCTTTACCTTTTACAATAAAGCCGTCAGCAGTCATCGAGCCCGGTATAATACCCAGCACATCTTTACCCGCCGGTGTAGCCCCTTTACGGTGTACGATCACTTCGCGTCCTTCCCATATTTCTTTCCAGGCAAAATTGTGGTGGTTCTCCACCATCTTTACCGGCTTACGGCCTAACTGTTTCGCTATCTTATCATGTATCACATGGTGACAGGCTGAAGCATAATCACCGGCCAGGTTCATGGCATTCCAGTATTCAATACCTTCCTGCTCGTCCAGTGACAGCCAGGCCAGGTTTTTGGCATCCTGTGGCAAACGGCGTTTGCTGATGGCAATTTTAGTGTAATGGTTGGCAATATTGGCACCCAGCGCACGGCTTCCGGAATGGGTTAAAAATCCCACGTAGTGGCCGGCAGGTACGCCTAATACCGCATCCTTTTCTTTTACTTCAATAATACCAAACTCAGCAAAGTGATTACCCGAGCCGGATGTACCCAGTTGTTTCCATACACGGCCATGCAGGTGTTTCAGCAACGGCAAAGTATAAAATAATGCATGGTCCATAATATCGTGGTTAGCTGCACGGTCAAACTGGGCACCGCTACCAAATAAAGTAGCTTCTCCTAATTCCCTGGCAAAATAGGATTCCTTATCGGTCAACTCTTTCGGATTAATATCAAAAATGCTCAAACACATACGGCACCCGATATCCACGCCCACACCATAGGGTATAACCGCGTTATCAGTAGCCAGTACACCACCAATAGGTAAGCCATAACCGCTATGCGCATCGGGCATTAAAGCCCCGGCCACCGATACAGGTAATTTAGCTGCCTGGTACATCTGGTGCATGGCTCCTTCTTCAATATGTTCCTGTCCGAATACATTAAATTGTATCCCGCTTTGGTTCAGCGAAATACTTTCGCCATCCAGTAAATCTTTCTTCGGAATTAATTTTTCGGCAATTAATCCCAGCACCGCATCGTTTTCATACTCTACCGGTGCAGCCAATATTTTTTGTAATAATGCCATCACATCCTCCTTCGCTTCATGTTTATAATGCTTTTGCATCACCGTCATGGCAACGCTTATCACCGGCCCTTCCGGGTACCCGATGCCTCTTAAATCCTTTCCTGTTAACTTTAACTTGCTCATATCATTTTCTTTAACAACACAAATCTCTTACCTAACTGTGTAATCTTTTTGCACAGCATAAATATTTTTTATTTACCGGCTTTTATACCTTGATTGGGCTGATGTTGCAACGTCCGTTCGGGGTTCGGTTCGCTAATTAACTGACTTAGCAGCAGAGTTTACATCCTACACACTCTAAAGAGAAATGAATAAACCTGATAAAACACCAATATTTTTTTACAGATGTTTCCTCATCATTTGCTCATAAAAATGCTGATCCGTTGGATTCTTAATAAAAAACTTTGCCATTCCAATATTATCGCGTACAAGTTTGTCATGAATAATTCGATGTGCCTTTTTAATTCTTAAGTAAATATTAATATACTGCTGGGCAGTTCGAATAACTTCACTTGTTTTAATATCGCTTATCAGATAACGATGAACAATGACGTTCCTTTTATTATAAAGGATATTTAATTTGTATTCTACCTCCTTTGAGATTATTTTAATATTTCTTGCCTTTTTGTAAATGTCTCTTTCAGATATGTATTTCTTCTGCCTTTTTCCTTGAAACAAAAGCATTGGGTCTACGATTGCACTCCCTGTTTCTATTTGATTCTTCATCACAAGTGATAGTCGAAGAAGCCCATCAATTAAAGTTGCAGATAAACAAACTTGTTCAATGAAAGATGTTTTTGATTCGATTACATCTGCTAGTAAATTATGAGCGGCAGTTACGCCGCTTAGAAAATTCGAAACTAAAAAATGTCTTGATCTTGCCATCCTAAAGAATTATTATTTTGACTATCTCCAATATACTACTAGTTATTAGTTTTTAACCAAAGAAAAAACATCCGGCACTATAACCGTACCGGATGTAAGACTATTTATCGCGTACAAACAGCTGTTTCAACTGGTCGACCAGCATACCATTTCCGCTTACGCTGATATTGCTGATCTTATCGGCAATTTTCTCTACATATTCCATTTCCTTCAGTTTCCATAACATGGCATTGTCTTCCATCAGTTTGGCAGTGTTTAACAGGCTGCGGGTGCTGGCAGTTTCTTCACGACGCATGATACTATTGGCCTGTGCTTTTTTCTCCGCTACCAAAACCTGGCTCATAATATCTTTCACATCGCCTGGCAATATGATATCACGGATACCAAAATCACTTACCTGTACTCCTAATTGTGCCGCCTGTTCCTTTACTTTCTCCATTACAAAAGGGGCAATGCTTTCTTTTTTATCCAGTAACTCATCAAAAGCATAGCCGGCAATATACTCCCTCATGGCTAATTGAAAAGCTACGTATAATTGTTTGTCATACTCCTTGTTATACAACAAAGCCTGTTCAATATCCACCACTTTGTATTGGGCCCATGCATTAATACGTAAAGCCGCTTTATCCCTGGTCAGTATTTCCTGGCCATTTATTTCCAGCTGCTGCTGACGGGTATCCACTTTTCCTACCTGGATAGAAATACTATTCTTCCACCAGTAATACGTACCTGGCTCCAGTTGCTGTACAAACTTACCATCCACAAATAACAAGGCTTTTTCAAAGCTCTGAACTTCGCTGTTACGTACCCAGCCACTTAGCGGAGCTTTACTTAATAAAGCACGGTCTATAGTATCCGGGATAACAGGCTTACTGATATCCGCAACAATATAGGAACGGTTGATCACTGATTTCCAGTAAGCATAACGTCCGGCAGTCAATACCGCTTTCAATAATCCATTTTCATACTGTAAGGCAATTTCATTATCTTTTACCTCTATAATATCCAGCATAGCTGCCAAAGCTTCATCCTGCAATAATATATCCAGCTCTACCGGCGCTATAAATGGTTTGGTAATATCAAATAATTGTACCTTTTCTCTTTTCCAGAACCAATAATTGCCTTCTGTTACCACACGCTGGTATACATCATTTTTAAAAACCAAACCTACCTGGTAGGCATTTACTTTTACCTTTCTCATATTACTTGTTTTTGATCTTAATTAATAATAAAGCCTGTTTAACACACCGCTATCCTTTAGCGGAACCGGGTATACGTTTATGTAAGCTATATGTTGTAAAACAAGCTGTATTATCCAACGACAATAGAGTATTGTTTGTTAACTAAAAGCCGCTATAAACGGAACACCAGGTTGCAGGCTGTAAAATAGCTGCAGCTCAACCCAACTGGTGCATTACGGCCCCCGTTGTTATACCTCCGTATGTTTCACCGGTAGGTATAGTCTGCTGCAGGCATGTTAAACCCGGCTTTATTGGAATGTCGCCATTTGAGAAGCGGCGTACTTCTTAACGATACATTATCAGTGTATTGCTCTACCCATTGAGCTACCCGGTTTTACCCGGGGCGGGACTCGAACCCGCAGCTTGTCTGTTGCTCTGACCCCTGAGCTATCCCACTAATGAGAGAGGGAATCGAACCCCCGACCGACAGGTTATGGCGATATATGTACTCTTGTAATAACAGCATACAGGTAGTTACTACGCCTGCACTGTCATGATTCTCGGAAACATTAACCTGGTTTATGTACAACAGGCATATATCGTCTTGCCGTTAAGCAAGCTTTTTATTCCAATAAGGAAAATATGTTTAAGAACTGTTTTTGTGTTTGACAATACAAACTTCAGAAACAACTGTGCAATCTTTATGCACAGTAAAAAATATTTTTCACTTTTTTGAAAAACCTCTCTTACTAAGGCTTTTTATGTAAGAGTAATAGCAGGATCATGTATAGTTTCCAACTAGGGCAGATCAACCTAAACATTGACTTACATCATTATTTAGGTGCCGGAAATGTGTTTACTTTAAGTATTGAAATAAATTATTCATCAAATATTGCAATTATGAAAAAGTTAGCGAACAAAGTGGTAGTTATTACCGGTGCAGGTATGGGATTAGGTTTGGCTACTGCTATTGAAGCAGCAAAAGAGGGAGCTTCCCTGATGCTGGTAGATTATAATGAAGAAAAATTATCAGAAGCGGTTACCGCGGTTAAAAAAGCAGCGGCAGATGTAAAAGTGATCAGTTTTGCAGCCGACGTATCCGACGAAAGCAAGGTAAAAGCCTATGTGGCCAAAACGGTAGAAACTTTCGGTACTATTGACGGGTTTTATAATAATGCAGGCATTGAAGGCCGCCAGGCACCATTGGACAGTTACGACCTGGACGTATTTAAAAAAGTGATTGATATTAACCTGATGGGGGTTTACTATGGCCTGCGTTATATTATACCAATCATGCAGCAAAAAAATTATGGCCGTATTGTGAATGTGGCTTCCGTTGGCGGCATCCGTGGTGTACTGAACCAGACACCTTATGTGGCCAGTAAACATGCCGTATCGGGCATGACCAAAAACGTGGCCCTGGAGTACGGACGGTATGGCATTACCGCCAATGCCATAGCACCGGGTGCTATCTTAACACCGATGGTAGCTGAGGCATTTAAACAGATCAACCCGGATGATCCTAAAACTGCGGAGACCGAGTACGCCAAAGCCAACCCTACCAAACGCCTGGGCCTGCCGGAGGAAGTGGCCAAAGTGGTGGTATTTTTATTAAGTGATGACGCTTCCTATGTCAGCGGGCAGACCATCGCTATTGACGGTGGCCAGTCCGAGGTATACGGAAATGTATAAACCTGTTAGCCGTTCAATTAAGCCCGTATCCCTGAGGGATACGGGCTTTTTGTTACCCTTTAATTTAAAATATTGTCCTAATTTCCGCCAAAAGAAAAATCCCATGCCGGTAAACAGGAACGCATTGATCCGCTATCGTACCATTGACAAGTGCTTACAGAACAGGCGACGTAAATGGACCATCGACGACCTGATAGACGCCTGTACCGAAGCCCTGTATGAATATGAGGGTATTGATAAACCGATCAGCCTGCGTACCATCCGCCTGGACCTGAATGCTATGCGCAGCGAACAATTAGGTTATAATGCGCCCATTGTTGTAATCGATAAAAAGTATTATACCTATGAAGACCCGGATTATACCATCACCAATATCCCCCTTACCTCACAGGACCTGAATACCCTGCAGGAAGTATCGCACCTGCTTCGCCAGTTCAAAGGTTTCAATCATTTTACGGAGGTAAATGAAATGATCAGTAAACTGGAGGACAAGATATACAGTGAACAGCATCACCAGAACCCCGTGATAGATTTTGAGAAAAACGAATTGTTAACCGGGCTGCAATGGCTGGACGTACTGTATAAACATATCATTGAGAAGAATACGCTCCTTCTTACCTATCAATCTTTTAAAGCCAGGCAGGCGGGCGAGCTGGTTTTTTATCCCTACCTGTTGAAAGAATACCGCAACCGCTGGTTTTTACTGGGAATGCATAAAAAAGATAAACAATTACTTACCCTGGCCCTTGACCGTATACAAAAAATTGAACCCAGGCCGGATGAAAAATTCAGGACCAGCACTGATTTTGATGCCCAGACACATTTTGATGATATTATTGGCGTATCCCGCAGCCCGGGTCAAAAGCCGGTAACGGTAAAGTTTTTTACCGATCATCACCAGGCGCCCTATATTATTACCAAACCCCTGCACCATTCCCAGGAAATACTGGAAAAGAATAAGGAGGGGGTGCTTTTCCAGTTAAAAGTGATCCCCAACCTGGAGCTGGAAAGAGAATTACTCGGCTTTGGAAATGGACTGAAAATACTCAGTCCTGCCTCGCTGGTGCGCAGTGTAAGTAAGAAGATAAGGCTGATGAACCTGATGTACGGTGCTGAATACCCATAAAACCGGAGTTTGGCATTCTTTTCGCTGTACAACAGCGCAAATTAAAAAACACTAGATTTGCATTCAATATTTAAAACACAAAAAGCTACAAATGAAAAAGATTCTTGCAATTGCTGTATTTGCCACCGTATTTACAGCCTGTAACAATGAGGCAGAAAACAAAACAACTGCTGACGATACCCTGAAAGCAAAAGAGGTAACCGCTACTTACACCAGTGCCGATGGCGATTTAACCTGGAAAGAAAGCAAATTATACATTTATAAAAACGGCGAATGGGTATTGGTAGAAAAAGATATTACCCTGGCCGACGGAACGGTGATCACTGTAAACGGTGAAGTGAAAAAAGGTGATAAAACCATTCAATTAAAAGAAGGCGAGAAAGTAACCACTGTAGGTGAGTTCATCGACAATACCGGCAAAAAAGTGGCCAATGCCTGGGAGGCTACTAAAGAAGGCGTAAGTGATGCCGCCGATAAAGTGAAAGAAGGCGCTGAAAAAACAGGTGAGAAAATTAAAGACGGTGTAAAAGAGACCGGCGAAAAAATTAAAGATGGTGCGGAGAAAACTGCTGAGAAAGTAGACGCCGGTGTACAAAAAGCAAAAGAAGATCTGAAGAAAAAATTATAACCTTCTTAGTGATAACAATAAAAGATCCGGCCAAAGGCCGGATCTTTTATTTTACGCCGTCTGTTAATTTGTCAATTGCTCCATAATCCTGAACCCGATTATTTCAGCCTGTTTAACAGGTTCTGTTTGTTCGTTCGGATTAGCCAGCTCGGCAATGGTCATCGGGTTAGTGATAACCCTGCTATGCCCCAGGTGTTTACTTAAGGCCTGCGATTTCGCAATACCAAGTTTACCAAATTCGTACCGGGCAATTAACCGGCCCTTTCGCAGCAGGGCTTTATCCACCAATGTAAGTTCACTGTTAAAAGTACAGATCAGCTGTACATTTAAAAAATCGGCTAACAGGCCATCCGAAATATTCAACAGGTTAGAAACGGAGGAACTGCTGTTATGTTTACGATCCATGATGATATTTTCGGCATCTTCAATGATCAAAACCGTATTCGGATTGTCAATCAACAATTCAATAAAGTCGGGATTCATTAAATTACCCGCCACCGAAGGAGAAAGAAACAATACCCTTTTTTTTAACCGGCCTACCAGGTAACGCAGGTAAGTTGTTTTACCTGTTCCGGGTAACCCGTGTAACAGCACTATACCTTTATCATTATTCTTTTTTAACCGCTGCTGGATGGTCGTATCCACCGCTTTAAAATCGTCCTCGTAAAACAGGTCCAGATCTAGCTTTGTACGTTTTATTTCCATTGCCTTTAATTCCAGCCTGTTACGGCTTTGTACAATCAGGTTGATCTCCAACGGCTGTCTCCGCTGTTTTTCCTTGAACTGTAAAACCAGTGTGGCTATTTCCTCTACTAATTCCGCCCGGCAACCGTCGTGCAGAATTTCGCAATAGTCATCGTCCAGCTCCACCAGTATGTTTTGTTTAAAAATAAGAATTGTTTTATCAAACTGGAATTTCCTTTTATTCCGTTTATACCACCTGGTGGTATGAATATTCTGGATGCTGCCTGCATATTTTTCTCTTATTGCTGCAAACGCTTTTTCCCCGTCTACATAATTGACAAAATTGATGCTGGGCAAGGTATTAAAGCAATACAGGAACAATGTTTTCGAATCAATAAATGAATCTGAAAACAGTTCATTGGCATTCATTACCTTTTGTGTAAATAAATTGTCCATGATTAATTTTTTAAAATAGTAAATAACATTTGTTGTCAGTATTTACTATTTCATTACACGAGTTACCATAATATTCCTTTTTTACTTTTATTAATTATTGCACCACTTTATTGGCACAGCTGCTACTGGCAAAGGCATCAGGTTTAGCTTTAAAGGCAAAACCCATTCCCATGATATAACCCATCGCTTCTTTTAAAGCATCGTTACTTTTAAAGTTTGGATTGGTATTAATGTCCACGTGTAATTCCAGGTCCACATTAAACCGGGAAAAGACACCTGACAATTCATACGCCACCGCCACACTCTTATTCACTTCCATCAACATACGTTCTTTCACCGGCATGTGCCTGTGCTCGTATTCGTTGTGTATATACATAAAACCACCTTTACCTTTACGCACAAATACAATAACAGTAGCAAATTCTACCAGCCGGCCCTTTACCTGGCTATCGGTGCCTATACATACTTTTAACGCATGACCTGCTTCGTGCTCGCGTTGCAAGGCATTTGTAATTTCTGCTGTAATCGGTATCCTGATACGCTGGCCATTTAATTTCCGCCACTGTTGCTGCTGTTCCATTGTTTTAGTTTTATGTTTCTTTGATCATGTCTATTATCCTTGTAACCGGTTTGTTTTTAAAATCATTATTCGGAATATCTTTATCAACAAAATGATAATACCTATATTTCCCGCCTATAATTTTTTGTTGCCGTTTTTCGTAGTCATTTCGCTTTAAATAATTATCTATCTCCGCAATCCGTTTATTGATGGCTGCATCCATTTTTCTAACCTTGTAAATGATATGCGGCTTTACTACCAGTACAAAACGCCAGGGTTCAACAAAGGCATAGCGTAAGTATGATTTACCGCTACTATCCATACAGAAATAAGCATAAAACATTTGTTTCTCTGCTTCAGTAAAACCCAGCCTGTTAAAATGTAGCTCATCCGGCTCTAATAGTCCTTGTTGCCTGACCACATATACTTTACGGCCAAACTTTTTACGTTTTACAGTGAAATCTTTTTTCCAGCTGTAATGCACTGTATTTATCTTTTTTAAAATCGATGTAAAAAACTCAGCATGTTTATTATTCATCACATCTTCCCGCAGTACAAAATACCGTTTCCAACCCTGTTGCACCGGAGGGTTTAATAATTCCCAACCGAGCTGCCAACGTTGCAGATACAATGCTTTTTGCTCCTTATGTAACTGAATTAAGTATTTATCAAAATCCTCGTACTGCATTCTCTTTTTTTGCCGGGCAGTACGTAACCGGTATTGAAGAATGTCTTCTCCAAATGTTTTAATAAGTTTTGTGTCCATAATGCTTTAATTGGTTCCGTTCGAAAACTGTAATGCCATGATGGCATTTTCCTATTGCTCATTATGAACTGTAAATTCCTTTTCATGTTTATTATTTTATTGTTGCACGGGTTGCAGGAATCGAACCTGCATCAGCGGTTTTGGAATCCGCCGTAATACCATTATACCAAACCCATCTGTGGTGCTCCAAGGAATCGAACCCTGATCTTTAGCTCTTCAGACCAATGCAAATAGAACCATCTCTGCCAAAGCACCATTTGTTTGCCATAAATATTGACTGATCACTAATCCTCATCATCGAATTCATTTATTGCAAACTGCGGAGAGCGCAGGATTCGAACCTGCCTGGGTGTTATCCCAACCTCAGCTTAGCAAGCCAGTGCCATACCACTCTGCCAGCTCTCCCTATTATTATTGCGGAGAGGAAGGGAATCGAACCCCTGAGCCTGATAAGGACCCACTGTTTTCAAGACAGCTTCCTCGACCAACCGGACCCTCTCCTTTGTGTGAGTAGTAAGATTCGAACTTACTATGCCGTTAAGCACCCGATTTACAGTCGGGCCCAAACCTCCGGCTTTGGTGTACTCACCTGTTGCGGATGAAGAAAGATTCGAACTTTCAACCTGTTGCTTAACAGGCAACTGCTCTGCCATTGAGCTATTCATCCGTTTCTGAGTCGCGCAGAAGAATCGAACTTCTTTCTCCCGGTTTGCAGCCGGGTGCATACAGCCAGTCTGCCAGCGCGACATTCATGTTAGTTGGCCCGGTGAGACTCGAACTCACAACCCTCCGGTTAAAAGCCGGATACTCTGCACAATTAAGCTACGAGCCAGTATATGTAATTAATAATTAGTAGTTAAGAATTAATAATTTACCTGTTGGTTCAGAGAGATTCGAACTCCCGTTTCTTCATTCGTAGTGAAGTGTGCTGCTCCATTGCACCATGAACCATTTTGTCGCGGCTACAGGATTCGAACCTGTAACTGAAGCGTATGAGACTTCCGGGTTACCATTACCCCAAACCACATTGCCTGTTAACCTGAACAGATTTGAACTGTTAACCTTGAACGTATAAGGTTCCTGCTCTGACCATTGAGCTACAGGTTATTTTTAATTAATAATGAATAATTAAGAATTAATAATTCATTATTAAATTACTACTGTACGACCTTCAGAATTGAACTGAATACCTTCACCCGCTACTTACCTCTCAGAAAGAAAGGGGAGTGAACATGTTACCATTACACCAGGCCGTATTAAGTTTCTGCCGTTTATATGCTCACCATTTGCTGAACAGCGAACAGGAAGCACAAGTGTGCGACGCAACAAAAGCTGATAGCAGTACTGCAGCTGACTACATTATCAATTTTGTTATTTAATCACTGGTTGACACCGGGGATCGAACCCTGTTCCCCACATTCACCCTGTGGTACTTTACCAGATAAGCTAATGCCAACGTATGCGGTTTGTACGGGAATTGAACCCGTAGCAACAGATCGACAATCTGTGATGTTAACCATTACACCAACAAACCATTTATTGTTACCAGACCCGGATTTGAACCGGGAATACCAGCCTCAGAAACTGGTGTGTTGCCTGTTACACTATCCGGCAGTTTGCGGCCCGTGTGAGCTGTACACTCTTTGTGCCACCAGGTTATTATACCCGGTAACATTAACGAACCGTACGCAGTTTGTATGGGGATCGAACCCATATTACAAGAATGAAAATCTTGTGTCCTGACCATTAGACGAACAAACCATTTAGTATAGGAGACAGGATTCGAACCTGCAGCCTCTTCATTCCAGGTGAAGTATCCGGCCAATCGGAATGCTCCTATAAGTGAGTGAAGCTTACGCTTCACTACTGTTTTCATATTGGGTTTAATGGTACGTCGTTTTAAAGTATCCCCGCTGCATCTCACGGGGTATACTCATTCCTCCTCTGCAAATTATTTTCAGCGTAACAGGAATTCAGCCGGATGCACACCTGATCCGTATGCGTTACTGTTAGCCATTGTTTCTTTTTTTTGTTTTACTTCATTCAGCTTGCTGACGATTAAATGCACCAGCAATACCATTAATAAAAACTGCATATTTACCTGCCTTTTTAAACGGGCATAAAAAAAGCCCGGTCTTTTTTACGACCGGGCTTTCAAACAGGTATAACTATACCTATGCTCGAATATACTCCGGCCAGTCAATGAATTTATTTTCACGGTCACCTATGGGCATACTACTGCCATTTGATGTGATACACCATGATAACAGTGAACAAGTATGCTTCACCTCTTTTTTAAACTGATATTGTTGTTCGATCATTTTCATTTTATATTAAGCAACAATACTACCCATCTTTTCCACGATCATTATCATGAAAAACCAATAAAAAACCCCGCAATCGCTTGCGGGGTCTGTATTTGAATGATGTAGTAGTTACATTTTATCCAGCAGCATACATGCCCCGCTTATCATACAATAGTCACCTATGGGACTAAAGCGATTTGCCGATTCAATATGTAATTTTACCTGTAGCATGTTGCTGTTTTAATTTGTTTTGCCCTGCAAAGATGAAAACTTTTTCCTGATGTGTCCAAATTTTTGTGAAAGTTTTTTTAAAATTATTTTTCGGGGTTAGCAAAATTGTAATTATAAATTTATCTTAACCCAGTACTGTCATAACAAAAATTTATTATTCAGCCAATACATATACGTAATAATATTTTTTGATAAAAACAAGCCCGCGACACACTCTTATTGAAACTATGCAAATAGGTTACACAGGTAAAGCGATACAGGAGATGGCATGGGATATAATCCCGAAGTATTTAGTAAAGTAATTAATGGAAGCCCCCGGACTAAAGCCAGGCAAAAAGAAAAAAAAGAATAATTGTAACCGATTGTGAGAAAAAAATTAAAAACTTTTCCCCATTTCCACGTTACAACATTAAAAAATAGGACCTGAGCCAAATGCAATACCAGCAAAGGTTTCAGCTTACTTTTTAAAAAAATTATAAAACTATTGGAGAACAGTTAAAAAAAATACCTCATTCGTGGTATTGCATATTAATAAAATTAAGAGTAATCTTGTACTGGTTTTTCATAGGATATTGGATTTTAAAACGGGGCAGCATATCTATGCAAGCCCTTTTTTTATGCCCTTCCTCTTTGAATGATAAAAGATACCAATTGCCGAATTGTTAAAGGAAATACAATAGTTAATTTTACACGGAAACTACCTGTGTAATTTCTTTTCTTCCTTCATCTTTTAAAAAAATAATTTTATGCGTACTTATTTATCCATGCTTTTAGCAGTTTTATTAGTGATTACTTCATGTGCAACCGGGAAAAAAGCAGGCGGTACGGCCCAGCCGCTGACCAGTACCAAATGGGTATTGACCAGCTTTACGGATAACGGGAAAGACAACAAGGTAAGTAATAGCCGTGCGTTTATAAAGTTTGATGACAGCAAACAAAGTGTAGGCGGTAACGGTAGTTGTAATAATTTCGGAGGCAGTTATACCCTCGACGGGAATAAACTGTCGGTAAGCAAGGTTTTTTCAACGAAGATGTTTTGCCAGGACGTACAAAAAACGGAAGACAGTTTTTTACGCTTGCTGGAAACCGCTACGCGTTACGAGATCAAAGGCGATCACCTGACCATTTATAATGCCCAGGGTGCTATATTACATTTTACTGCTGCAGTATAACCGGCAAAATCATAATGCAGGCTGATCAGATGATCAGCCTGCATTATTTTAAAACAGGGAGGTCTGCTGCCCCGGCCTTCTGAATTTGGACTGATCCAGGCTCCATTCCTCGGCATTCATACCATAAAGTTTACCGTATTTCTTATACTGCTGCGCTACAATCTGTGCAATGGCCCCTTCGCCGCGCATGCGCACACCCCAGCGGGTATCGTTTACCTTTCCATCATGGCTTTGCTCTATCAGGTGCCATACTTTATCGGCCCTGTCCGGAAAATTTTTATACAACCAGTCGCGAAATAAGAACTGGATAGCGCCGTTTAAACGAATAAAAGTATAGGCCGTAAATGTAGCGCCGTTATCAGCGGCTGCTTTCATTATACGCTGCATTTCATGTTCGTTTAAACCGGGTATCATAGGGCCCATCATAATACCCATACGTACACCTGCACTGCTTAACTCGTTGATCACTTTCAGTTTTTGCTTCGCAGTTGTGGTACGTGGCTCCATGGCACGGCGCAGGTCTTCGTTAAAGGAAGTGATAGAGACCATGGCCGAGACAATTTGTTTTTTTGCCATTTCCTGTAATACATCCTTATCCTTGAGAATCCAGGAATTTTTGGTCAGTATACCTACGGGCTGGTTAAAGTCGTTACACACTTCCAGCAAACCACGGGTCAAACGATATTTCTGCTCAGCCGGCTGGTAACAATCGGTATTACCGCTTAACATAATAGGCGTAGCATCCCATTTGGGATGCATTAAAAATTTACGCAGTAATTCGGGAGCGTTTTTTTTCACAATGATCTTTTGCTCAAAATCGAGCCCGGCGCTGTAACCCCAGTATTCATGCACATTTCGGGCATAACAGTAGATACAGCCATGTTCGCATCCTGCATAGGGATTCATGCTATACCCCATGCCTACATCCTTGCTCTCTACTTTATTGACAATGGTTTTTGATTGTTGTTCGATGTATTGAGTAGGCAGGTTAGCTTCCTCCCAGTCATCTATTCCTTCAATATGTTCGCGGGTCCGTTCATCTTTTAAAAAACGGTTCTTCGTGTTGAATTGAGCGCCCCTGCCCAGCTTATAGACATCAGCCTCTGAAGGGTTGGCCACTTTTACTTTATAATGATCCTGTTGTAAGGGTTTATTCGGGGATTGATCTGCTTCGTTTACCGGCATAACAAAAAATTAAAAGGTGAAAAATAAAAACACGCTGAGCCAGGCCACAAAGAATGCAGCCAAACTACAGGTAGTTAAAGTAAACGAGGAGGAAGTAAGATGAGATCTAAGATCTTAGATCTGAGATCTGAGATTTAGGATTTTAGGATAGTAGTGAGTATTCAGTTTGCTATGCCCATTTATCGGCTGAGGCATTTTGGTAGTCGCGCTGGTATTTTTCGGGAATATTGCCCTGTAACATAGAACCCGGTTCTACGGATGGGAATATTTCTTCAAAAGTATGCATCTGGTTCAATGATATACGCCTGTAAATATGCGACCGGGTGATCTGGCTCATATGATCGATACCCGCAGCGCCCATTAATTCTACAAAGTTTTTAATGGTCAGTTGCTGGTAGTTGGCCACCCTTTGTTTTTTATCGCTTACCACCAGTCCAACGGATAATGACGGATCCTGTGTAGCCACACCTGTAGGGCATTTATTGGTATTACATTGCAATGCCTGTATACAACCTAAAGCCAGCATCATGGCCCGGGCACTGTTACATATATCGGCCCCCAGTGCCATGGCACGTACCAGGTGAAAGCCGGTAATGATCTTGCCGCTGGCCACCAGCTTTATATGCTCCCTGATGCCCAGTCCCACCAGCATGTTCTGTGCAAAAGCCAGTCCATCCAGCAAAGGCGCTCCCACATAGTTGGAAAACTCCTGCGGAGCTGCACCGGTACCGCCTTCCGCACCATCAATGGTAATGAAGTCGGGGTAAATATCCAGTTCGATCATGGCCTTGCAGATAGCCAGAAACTCACTTTTAATACCTATACATAATTTAAAGCCCACGGGTTTACCACCGCTTAAGGTTCTTAGTTTATGAATGAACAGTATTAACTCACGCGGCGTTTTAAAGGCCGAATGAAAGGGAGGTGATGCCACGGTAGTATGCGGCTCTATGGCTCTTATCTTGGCAATTTCAGGGGTGTTTTTTGCTGCGGGTAATATACCGCCATGCCCAGGTTTGGCACCCTGCGAAATTTTCAATTCAATCATTTTTACATTGGGCAAAGTAGCACGCTCCGTAAACTTATCCGCATCAAAACCACCTTCATTGTTCCGGCAACCAAAATAACCGGTACCTATCTGCCAGATAATATCGCCCCCATGTTTTAAGTGTGCCGGGCTTAAGCCACCCTCACCTGTATTGTGGGCAAAGCCCCCGATCTGTGCCCCGGCATTTAAAGCTTCAATGGCATTACCGCTTAGTGATCCATAACTCATGGCCGATACATTCAAAATGCTGCAGGAATAAGGCTGGGTACAACCTTTATTGCCCACCAATACCCTTGGATCATGGTCCATTTTTTCAAAATCCTTCGGCGCAATGGAATGGCTTAACCACTCATATCCTTCCGCATACACATCCAGCTGGGTACCAAAAGGCATGGTATCGGTTTCTTTTTTTGCACGCTGGTATACGGTGCTCCTGTCTACCCTGTTTAAAGGGCGGCCATCAATATCCGATTCAATAAAATATTGGTATACTTTAGGCCGCAGTTCTTCCATTACATAACGTAAGCGCCCGAATAAGGGATAGATACGCATGATAGCATGCTTTTGCTGCGACATATCATAATAACCCAGCAAGGTTAAACCCAGTACAATGACAAAAAGCGGGTACCAAAAAGGACTCAGAAAGATCGATAGCAAAAGGGTTGCTACTAACAAAACGGCTGAAACAATGACAAACTGCTTTCTCATGTCTATCCTGTATAAAAATGTGGATCGGAATAAACGACAAAGATGGCGAATGTTTTGGTATAAACTAAAGTAAAAAACAAAATTATTACACCAGCCCTGTATTTACCGGTCTTTAACCCGTATTCCAGGGTATGCCGTTGACCATCACCCATTTTATTATTTCGTATTGTGTCATAGGGAATATATTAAAAAGTAAAAAAATAAATCATATGCCAGGGGTATTTATCCAAATAAACTACCCTGTTCCTGTGCCACCGTTGTATGTTCAAAAAGAAAAGTTTTTACCCGTTCGTATTGCTGGGTATGTAATGGTCGCCGCAATAATAACATACCCGTTGCTATAAACCGGCCGGTAAAGGTTTTATGACTGTATTCCAGCCAGCCTTTTTCGTATTGCCAGGGCTTGAGTTTACGGGCAATGGTAAGATGTGGCTCCATTATAAAATGGGGTTTGTTATCATCATTTAACTTCATTAAACGCTGGGCATTGGTCCTAATATTTTTTACCAGTGTTTGTACCGGCACTTTGGATGTTATATTTATATAGATGGTATGTGCGGGAAAGCTACCATAGTTTTTTAACTCAATTTTGATAGGTTCCTGTGCCATAGCAATGGCCTGTAACCTTTGTACCAGGCGCGGCTGCACCATTTCATATTGTAAAAAATTAACCAGGGTAAGATGCGGCTTTCCCCAGCGGGCATGAGCGGCCTCGTAGTTTTTGGCAAATGCCTCTTTCTCCTGCATGACCTGTTGCTGCAGGGCTTCGTGCGGGTGTAATACCAGCAGGTATTCATATACCTGGTAATTCAATAAACTTTCGCCTTCCAGTTGCATGATTTTTTGTTTTATGTTGCCGGCTGCTGTTTTTCATGGCATCTTCGTTGCGACGCTCCCTTCAGCTGCAGGAACAGGATGGTACAAAACCTTGACCAGCCGCGGCTTTGAGCCATTAGCTATTTTATTTAGTATAAAATTACTAAATATTTTAGTTTTTCAAAATATTTACGCACCTTTATGTATAAATATTTTTACCCATGGAAGGAGAAGATTTTTATGGTGCTGCCTATAAAGGCAGTAAACAATTTAACCAGCAACAGGTACCTACGGCCAATGCCACAGGTTTTACCGCAGCCGCTGATGATTATGCCGAACGGGGCATTGACCTGAACGAAGAACTGATCCGGAATAAACCGGCCACTTTTTTCTTTCGCATGAAAGGCGATGCCATGCAGGAAGCCGGCATTTTTGAAGGTGATATACTGATAGTGGACCGTTCATTGAAAATAGCCAACGGAAAAGTGATTGTGGCTATACTGAACGGTGAGTTATTGGTACGCCGCTTTCATAAAAACTTTTCATCGGCTTTTTTAATACCCGAGAATAAACGTTACAAACCGATCAACCTGGGTGAGTTTACCGATTTTTCGGTGTGGGGAGTGGTTACGTTCATCATTCACAAAGTATGAGAGCGGTTATAAGTGATGAGTTTTAAGTTAAGGTAGCTGAGCAGCAAACGGAACGATGCAGTGTGCGACGCAACGAAGATGCCATGAAAAACCACAGCTGGTAACACAAAAAAAGATACCGCTATAATACAGCGTAACATGAAAGCCATTGTTGATTGTAATAATTTTTATTGCTCCTGTGAAAGGTTGTTTCAACCGCACCTGGACCTTGAGCCTGTTGTTGTATTAAGCAATAACGACGGCTGTATTGTATCACGCAGTGATGAGGCAAAGCTCCTGGGCATACCCATGGCCGAACCTTATTTTATGGCCAAACCTATCATCAATAAACACAAAGTAGCGGTGTTTTCTTCCAATTATCATTTATATGGCGACCTCAGCTGGCGGGTGATGGAAACCCTGCGCCAACTGGTAGGCGCCCGTAATGTGGAAGTGTACTCGGTGGACGAATGTTTTGTGGAACTGGGCCATGTACCGGCACATGAACTGAGGGAAATGGCTCTTTACCTGCGGCACACTATTGAACAGTGGACGGGTATAAAAGTATCGATTGGTGTGGCCCCCACCAAAGTATTGTGTAAGATGGCCAATAACTGGGCTAAAAAAAACAAACAAAAAACAAATTGTGTAGTGGTGCTGGATACCCCGGAAAGGATACAGCATGTTTTACACCGTACCCCGGTGAAGGATATATGGGGTGTGGGCAGGCAATACGCCAAAAAACTGGTGGATACCTGGGGGATATATGATGCTTTTCAGCTGAGCCGGATGAGTGAAGCTTTTGCCCATAAACAGTTAGGAGGGGTGGTAGGTGTACGGCTGATAAAAGAACTGAACGCCATACCGGCCAAGGACCTGGAAGAGGAGCTGGTGAATAAAAGAATGATCGCTACCACCCGTATGTTTGGCACGCCTGTAAGCACTATCAGCGATATTAAGGAAGCCATTGCCACTTATACTTCGCGGGCAGCTGAGAAGTTACGCCGCCAGTATTGTGCCGCCAAAGGGCTGAGTATTTTTGTGGTGACCAAGGACCAGAGCCACCAGCAAAACTTCCGGCAAACAGGCACCATCAGTAAACATATTATGTTACCCACGGCCACATCGGCCACCAACGAGTTAATTAAACCGGCCGTACAGCTGGTAGATGACCTGTTTGAACAGGGCCAGGTATATAAAAAAGCCGGGGTAATGCTGAGCCATATTGTACCCGATAGTTCCATACAGGGTAATTTGTTTGTGACCGAACATAAAAACGGGGAACGTAAGCTGATGGATATGATTGATAATATTAATTTCAGCCAGCGCGACGATATATTAAAATTTGCGAGCAGTGGCACTACCCGCGACTGGAAGATGCGCCAGGAGCACCGGAGCCCGCGGTATACCACCCGCTGGGAGGAGTTATTTGAGATCAGTTAATCACACCAGCCATCGTAAACTTACGATACCCGGATGAGCAGTTATAAATAATGCCGATTTTTTAGTATCTATGCAATAGTTTGGCACTATTCTCGTTCTGCTAATACAACCAACTCTTCCTAAGAAATTACCCTAAATTTTATTGTACACTTTTAAACTTAGTTATGAAGAAGTTTTTTCTTTTGGCCACCCTTGTTGGTTCACTGGTGGTTATGTTCTCGTCCTGTGCTGCTACCAAGCGTGACTGCCAGGGAGTAAAACATACCCGTTTAAAAAATGGCATTTACCTGTAATTATATTACACCAATAATTTCCATTCGTATTGATCCCGGTTAATAAGCCGGGATTTGTTATTTTAGCGAAAATCTGCATATGTTACGTCCTGCTTTTTTGTTATTGTTTATCCTGTGTTTTTCTGTTATTGCCATGGCACAAACCCCGTCCTTCCCCCAATCCTGGGAGGGGCAATGGAAGGGTATATTAAGCTGGTATAAAACAGGAGCAGATACTGCCCGGCAGGTGAATATGGAGTTACATATTTTACCGGGCGACAGCGCCAATACCTGGAGCTGGAAGATCATTTACCAGGCCCCGCAAACCGATCAGCGTCCCTATACCTTAAAACTGAAAGATGCCGCTAAGAAACACTGGGTTATTGATGAGCACAACGGCATTATACTGGACCAGTTTTTTGTGGCCGATAAACTGTGCGGCAGCTTTTCTGTTGGCAGCAGTATTATTAATAATTGTTATCAGTTAAAGGGCGATAGTCTTGTGGTAGAGTTTTATACCATGGGCTTACAGCCACTCAATACCACCGGCAAGGGTACGGAGGATTCGCCGGCAGTGAATAATTATGCGGTGTATGCTTATCAGCAAGCAGTATTATACAGGAAGTAGTTTTATCATAAAAAATAGGTACTCAGGGGTAATCATTAAAAAGTTTGAGCGGCTAGACAACCGCTCATTCCCATTGCTATTTACTAGTCTAAGGCTCTTGAATCCATAGCAACTTATTTCAATATCATTTTATCCCCTGTATTCAATAGATGAGTTTGTTTAGTTTTCCTGTAGTTCGAAGCTATGTTAAACCGCCCGCAATTACTTTTCAATAAGTTGCTCTTTTTGTCTCATTTTTGGCTTTTTGAGAAAATAGTTACAGTAATAGCCGCCTGTATTAAAAAGGCTTTGCCAACCACATGTTTTACACCGTCATTCTGGCTGCTTAGTAGTACTTTTGCAAAAATTTTTGGAATGAAAAGGACTATCCTTGTCTGTCTCTTAGCCATCATGGCGTTTGCGTTTAATGCCTGTAGTCCCAATAATGTAAAGAAGGACGATACCCTTAAAAAATATTTTGATGAGTATAATGTGGACGGATGTTTCGGGATCATGAATAACGGCACCGGTGAGTTTACCGTATATAATTTATCCCGCTACCGCGACAGTACCTTTTTGCCGGCTTCCACTTTTAAAATTGTCAACTCCCTTATAGGCCTGCAAACCGGGGTTATCAGCAGCGATAGCATGGTTATTCCCTGGAACGGCGTTCCCAGCTGGAATGAAGAATGGAATAAGGACCTGAATATGTACCAGGCTTTCAGGGCATCATCCCTGCCCTATTACCAGGAAGTAGCCCGCCGTATTGGCCCGGAGCGTATGCAGGCCTGGTTAGATTCCTTACATTATGGTGCCGGGAAAAAAGATACCCTGTTCAAGATCAAATCGCCCATTGATTCTTTCTGGCTGGATAATACCCTGAAAGTTACGCCTGACGAACAACTGGGCCTTGTAAAAAAACTATATTTCAACCAGCTGCCTTTCTTTAACCTGTACCAGGAAAAAGTAAAGAATGCCATGTTATTTGAAAACAATGCCAATTACCGCCTGGCCTATAAAACCGGCTGGGGCTTTCCCGGTGAAAACCGCAGCATGGGCTGGGTAGTGGGCTGGATCGAAGAAAATAAACATCCTTACTTTTTTGTCTTAAATATCGAGTCGAAGGATAAGGATTTTAAAATGCACCAGAACCGGATGAAGATCTTAAACAATATATTAAAACACCTGGGCTTTTTTGAAGGGAATATGTAATCCTTACCAGGTAACTGATTACCTAAAAGAGAGCGGCCGGGAGGTCGCTTTCTTTTTTCGGTGCAATAATTGTATATTGTTTGCCAATATATTATCACTGTTTATTTAAGTTATTATCATTGGGATTCCAGTTTCAATACCAGCAATTTATCTGGCTTTTCGGCGGCATCATTTTGTTGCTGCTCCTTTTTACAGGATTACAGCGTTGGAAAAAACGCAGCATCAGGGCTATGGGTGAACCCGGCCTGGTGCGCTCCCTTATGTATAATTTTTCCAGGTCGCGGTACCTGTTAAAGTTTATACTGGTACTGCTGGCATTCGGAATTGGTGTACTGGCCGTTATGAATTTACGCAAACCCGGTGGCCCTGACGGCGTTAACCGTAAAGGCATTGATATCATTTTTGCCCTGGATGTAAGTAAAAGCATGCTGGCCTCCGACCTTGCTCCTTCGCGGCTGGAAAGGGCCAAACAGCTTATTTACCGTTTAATGAAAGAGATGCCCAATGACCGTATCGGGTTGATCCTTTTTGCGGGAAAAGCTTACCTGCAGATGCCCCTTACACATGACCATGGCTCGGCCCAGATGTTTGTAGCATCTGCTAATCCTAATGCGGTGGCTGCCCAGGGTACGGTAATAGGTGATGCTTTAAAACTATCCTATGAAGCTTTTGAAGCTTCGGAAACAAGGTATAAAGCTGTTATCCTTTTATCTGATGGAGAAGATCATGACCCCTCGGCCTTAACCCAGGCCACGGACCTTGCTACCCATGGCTTGATGGTGAACACCGTGGGCATTGGCTCGGCACAGGGCGCCCATATCACCGATGCAGCAACCGGCGATATTAAAAAAGACGAAATGGGCAACCCGGTCATTACCAAACTCAACGAAAAAGAATTATCCGATATAGCCCGTGTTACCAATGGCATTTATGTTCAATTGCAAAGCAGCGAACAGGCGGCCAAACAAATTCAGGCACAATTGGCCCAGATTGAACAAAAGGTAACCGGCGATATTTCACTGATGAGCTTTCAAACCTATTTCTGGTGGTTTGCCGGGGCCATGTTGTTGTTATTGATCGTTGAACTTTTTATACCTGAAACAAAAAAAAGAGCATGAGGCGGTTAAGCACCATATTATCAGGATTGATCATAACCGGTAGCTGTTTAGCACAAACCACCGGCACACAGGATATAAAAGACGGTAACCAGCTTTACCAGAGCCAGGAATATGCAAAGGCCGAAGAAATGTACACGAAAGTACCGGCAACCGATAAACACGCCCAGGTAGCTTTATACAATAAGGCCAATGCCCTCTACAAACAAAAAAAAGGGGATGAAGCCCTGCAATTGTATAACCAGCTTATTGCCGATAACAGTATTAAAAAAGAGTTGCTGGCCAAAATATATTATAACAAAGGGGTGATCTTTTCTGCCGGCCAAAAACTACCTGAAAGTATTGAAGCCTACAAACAGGCTTTAAGGCTTAACCCCGACGATACAGAGGCCCGGGAGAACCTGCAAAAAGCATTACTGGAGCTAAAAGCAAAACAACCTCCCCCGGAAAAGAAAAAGGAAGAAAACAAGAAACAGCAAAAGGAACAACAAACGCCGCAACCATCCAAGTTAAAGCAAAAACAGGCCCAGCAGCAACTGGAACTCCTGCGTCAAAAAGAAAAACAGATCCAGGAGCGTTTACAGAACCAGAAGTCAAAAGAAGGGACTGGCGGGGTGCAGAAGGATTGGTAGGGAGAGAGGGATTTAAGATTTAAGATTTCAAATTTCAGATTTGGGATTTTAGCATTATAAATTATGATATGAGCGGTGAGTGATGAATGCGATTACTGAAAGTTCAGGAGGTTTGGAAAGCCCGGAAAGAAGATAAGACAATGTGTGTTTTCTTCGTATTGTTCTTTGTCAGTTGCTCATTGTCAATTGTCCGTTGTCAATTTTCAATTGCCTACTCCCTTTTCCTGCATTCGTTCCCGTTTATTACCTTTGTTATTGCTTAAAAAACGGCAAACGGCCTTAATTTGTTAATCGGGCTATCCACAATATCATGCAATTATATACTACATCACTTACACAATATAAACGCCTGGCAACCAGAGAAGTAAAAGTTGGTGACCTGTTACTGGGCAATTTTCACCCTATCCGGTTACAAACCATGACCACCAAGGATACCATGGACACTATGGGTACGGTGGAGGAAAGCATCCGTTCTATTGAGGCAGGTGCCGAACTGATACGCATTACTGCCCCTTCTAAAAAGGAGGCGGAAAACCTGCTGGTGATCAAAAATGAATTGCGTAAACGCGGTTATAACACCCCCATTGTTGCCGATATACATTTTACCCCGAATGCGGCTGAGATTGCGGCCCGTATTATTGAAAAAGTGAGGGTGAACCCCGGTAATTATGTTGACAAAAAGAAGTTTGAATTAATTGATTATACCGATGCCGATTACGCAGAGGAAATTGAAAGGATACAGGAACGTTTTACCCCGCTGGTAAAAATATGCAAAGAGTATGGCACGGCCATGCGTATTGGTACCAATCATGGTTCGCTGAGCGACCGTATCATGAGCCGCTATGGCGATACCCCGATGGGAATGGTGGAGAGCGCCATGGAATTCCTGCGTATTGCCCGTTACGAGAACTACCACAATATTGTACTGAGCATGAAAGCCAGTAACCCGCAGGTAATGGTACAGGCTTACCGTTTGCTGGTAAAGACCATGCAGGAGGAGTTTAACGAATGTTACCCGCTGCATTTAGGTGTTACCGAAGCCGGTGATGGCGAAGACGGCCGTTTAAAATCGGCGGTTGGCATTGGTACCTTATTAGAGGATGGCATTGGTGATACCGTTCGTGTTTCGCTGACCGAAGACCCGGAGTTTGAAATACCCGTTTGCCGCGACCTGGTAAAACGCTATGAGGGTCAGCCGGATCATACTGTTTATACCACCGGTACAGTTCCCGGTTTCCCCACCAGCAAACCTACTTATAACCCGCTGGCTTATAAACGCCGTGAGACCTTTGCCGTGGATAATATGGGAGCGAAACATGTGCCTGTAGTGATAGCTGATTTCAGCAAACAAAACAGTATTACCCCGGAACATTTACGCACCATTGGTTATACCTATAATGAAGCACTGGATAAATGGAGCATCAGCGATGCAGCAGCGGATTATATTTTTACCGGCAACCAGCTCATTGATTTTGCTTTACCCGGCACTTTAAAAGTGATCACTTATCCTGATACCTGGTTACAGGCAACAGATAAAACCAAGTATTTTCCCATTTTCCAGGATAGCGGTTATGTTACTGCTGCGCAAAAAAGCAACCTGGTCAATTTTGTCATGATCGATTGTTTCAACGATGAAACCGACCTGAATGATTTTACCCATCTTGACAGTTTAGCCAATGACCCCACCGTTGTATTATGCCTGAGCAGTACCAATAAAAATGCCATGCAATCGGTACGCCGCATGCTGGTAGAACTGCAAAGCCGGGATATAAAGAACCCCGTAATATTAATTACTGACAGCAATTGGAATACGCCGGATGAACACCTGATACATTATGGTACAGAAACCGGAGCCTTGCTGTTAGATGGCTTTGGTGACGGAATATGCCTGGGCATGTCGGCCACAGCATATACCAATGCCTCTGTTAATTCATCGGGGCGTAACTACAGCAGTAATCAATCGGTAGAGCAGTTTATCAACAATACGGCTTTCAGTATTTTACAGGCCACACGTACCCGCATTTCAAAAACGGAATATATCAGCTGCCCCAGTTGCGGCCGTACCTTGTTTGACCTGCAGGAAACTACGGCAAAGATCCGTTCGGTGACCAATCACCTAAAAGGTGTTAAAATCGCCATCATGGGTTGTATTGTAAATGGCCCCGGTGAAATGGCCGATGCTGATTTTGGTTATGTGGGCAGCGGGCCGGGAAAAATAACCCTTTACAAGGGCAAAGAGGTAGTGAAACGGAACGTGAACAGTGAAGTGGCCGTAGAAGAGTTAATAAACCTGTTAAAAGAAAATGACGCCTGGGTAGATGTGGCCGCTGAAACAGTTTAAGCCAGTATATTTACATAGTAATTGAATTTTTCTGCTTGCCTTGTCATGCCATAACCTTTATGGTTACTAACATGTAGGCTTGTTACCCACAAGCAACTGTTATGAAAAGATTTTACTTTGTGTGCCTGTTCTTTATGGTATTGGCCATACACCTTGTTGGTATTGTTATACACAACGAGTTGGTTACCGTTATTACCAAGCCATTATTGATACCCTGTGTAACGGCGTTTTTTATCAGTGCTTCTTTATTCACGCCATCCCCTTTAAAACGTTATATTATTACGGCTTTATTCTTTTCCTGGATAGGTGATGTATTGCTGCTGTTCCAGGCCGGCCAGCCGACCTTTTTTATCGGCGGGCTGATCGCTTTTTTAATAGCGCATATTTTTTACATTATTTTCTTCTACCGTATCTGGATAACGCAACAACTGAAAATAAAGCCGGTACTCTTATTACTGGTCGTTATTTTTTATGCCGGCCTGATCAGTTTCCTGTTACCACATTTAAACGCAATGCTGATACCCGTGCTGGTATATGGTTTTGTTATCAGCACCATGCTTTGGTTTGCTCTGCATATGTATCTCCTGCGATACAAAGTGGCTGCCGCTCATTTTATATCGGGGGCCATGCTATTTGTTATTTCCGATTCGGTACTGGCCATTAACAAATTTTACCAACCCTTTTCCGCCGCTTCCTTTATTATCATGTTAACTTATGCCCTGGCACAATGGCAATTGATCCGTGGAGCGGTGGTGTATATTGGCGAAACGGCTGTTACTCCTAAAAAACAATAAACACTTGCCGGCATTGCAGCTTTATTCTGTCCCTGGAAACCTGTAATACTCCCTGCGGATTTCCTGATCACCGTAATGAATCTGTTATTGCTACAAAACTAACCGCCCGGCCTGTTACTTATCCCCGGTATTTCCGGATATTTGCAGTTAAACATTGCCGCAATGAACTATCAGCGGAATAATTGTGTTTTTTATAAATAACGTACATGGAAAGAAAAACTGATTTCCTGGTGATCGGCTCCGGTATTGCCGGATTGACCTATGCCCTGAAGGTGGCACAATATTACCCTGCTAAACAGGTACTGGTCATTACCAAGGCGAACGCCGACGAAACCAATACCAAGTATGCACAAGGGGGCGTAGCAGTTGTAAACGACCTGGAGAATGATAGTTTTGAAAAACATATAGATGATACCTTAATAGCCGGCGATGGCCTTTGTAATAAAAAAGTAGTAGAAATTGTTGTAAAAGAAGGACCGGACCGTGTACAGGAATTGATAGACTGGGGCGCCAGGTTTGATAAAGAGAAAGACGGCGATTATAAACTGGGCAAAGAAGGCGGGCATTCCGAATTCAGGATCATACACCATAAGGATATTACCGGCTGGGAAATGGAAAGGGCATTACTCGAAGCGGTACAGGCCCAGCCCAATATTGAAATTGTTAAACATTGTTTTGTTATTGATATTATCACCCAGCACCACCTGGGTTACCTGGTGACAAAATCAACGCCGGATATTACAGCTTACGGGGTATATGTATTAAACCTGGTGACCAATCGCATTGAAAAAATATTATCACACCATACCTTACTGGCTACCGGGGGTAACGGCCAGGCTTATCGCACCACTACCAACCCGGCTATTGCCACCGGCGATGGTGTAGCCATGGTATACCGGGCCAAGGGAAAGATAGAGAACATGGAGTTTATCCAGTTTCACCCTACTGCCCTGTATGAAGCAGGTTTACGCGGCCAGGCCTTTTTAATTACTGAAGCGGTACGGGGCGACGGCGGTATTTTACGTAATAAGGATGGTGAGGCTTTTATGGAACGGTATGATGAACGTAAGGACCTTGCCCCAAGGGATATTGTTGCCCGAGCCATTGACAGTGAAATGAAACGTACGGGTACCGAACATGTATGGCTTGATTGCCGTCATTTTGATGTGGCCAAGTTTATAGATCACTTTCCCAATATCTACGAAAAATGTAAAAGCGTAGGTATTGATATTGCACACCAGATGATACCGGTAGCACCGGCTGCTCACTATAGCTGTGGTGGTATAAAAGTAGATGAATGGGGACATAGCTCTATACAAAACCTGTCGGCCTGCGGCGAATGCAGCAGTACCGGTTTACATGGCGCTAACCGTTTAGCCAGTAACTCGTTGCTGGAAGCCATGGTATTTGCACACCGTTGTTACCTGGATATTATCGGTCGCCCGGCGGTTGAAGAATCGGCTGTATGGCCCGGCGATGCTATACCGGCCTGGGATGCCAAAGGCACTACTGACCCCAAAGAAATGATCTTAATTACCCAGAGCCTGAAGGAATTGCAACAGGTAATGAGCGATTATGTAGGTATTGTGCGTAACGATATCCGTTTAAAACGTGCCATGAAAAGGCTGGACCTGTTATGGGAAGAAACGGAACAGTTATACCAAAGCAGTTCCGTATCGCCCCAGTTGTTAGAACTGCGTAATTTAATTACCGTCGGTTACCTGATCGTAAAAGGCGCTGCTTTCCGCAAAGAAAGCAGGGGCTTACATTTTAACACAGACTACCCGGAGAAAAACGAACTGGTGCAGAACATTGTTTTATAAGTTTATTCTTTAAATTTTCAGGTTACATGTATTACATCTATTATGGTTTATTCTGGTTAATATCCATCTTGCCTTTACGGGTACTTTATATTATAGCTGACGGTTTATTTTTATTGGGTTATTATGTAATTGGCTACCGGAAGGATGTTATTTTTAAAAACCTGAACATTGCCTTTCCTGAAAAAACAGATGCCGAAAAAAAACGTATCGCCAAACAGTTTTATAAAAACCTGATCGATTATTTTATTGAAACGATCAAACTACTCTCGGCCTCCGATAAATTTATATTGCGCCATATGCAGGGCAACTGGGAAATGGTTAACGCGTATAAACAAACCGGTAAAAGTGTACAGGTACACCTGGGTCATAACTTTAACTGGGAATGGGCCAATGTAGCAGCCGGTAAAAATCTTGATTATACTTTTTTAGGTGTGTATATGCCTATTAAAAATAAAGCGCTGGATAAATTGTTCCGTAAGATCCGCTCCCGCGCAGGCACCATATTATTAAGTGCCCATGATATGAAAAGAGATTTTCTCCCTTACCGTAACCAGCAATACCTGCTGGGGCTGGTGGCGGACCAAAACCCATGGCCGGTTTCTAAGGGCCTTTGGTTTAACTTTTTCAACCGCAAAACCCCCTTTACCCTTAGCCCGGCAAAAAATGCGATAGCCAATGATACCATTGTATTTTTCGCTTTTATTCATAAAATAAAACGCGGCTATTATAAAGTGGTTTTTGAACTGGCAGAGGAACACCCGGCCGGAAGCACGGAAGTGGAGCTCACCAGGAAATTTGCGCACTATATTGAAAAGGTAGTACGCGAATACCCGGATATGTGGTTATGGAGCCACCGGCGCTGGAAGCATGAGTTTAAAGATGAGTATGCAGATAAATATTTCGGCTGATACAAAACGTAAGAAGGAGTGACAATGTCACCCCTTCTTATATTCCATGTTAATTATTTCATCTTAATTAAGCACACTGGCTTCTTTCACGATCTGTGCCTTAGGCTGATCTTTGATCACGCCCCAGCCGCCTACCACATTGCGCAGGTTATGCAGGCCCTGGCGTTTCAACAGGGAGGAGGCGATCACACTTCTGTACCCGCCTGCACAATGAACATAGAGGTTATCCGTTTCATTGATATTGGCGATTAAAGCCGTATCCTTTAAATCGGCCAGCGGAAGATTTACAGCATCTTTTAAATGCCCTTCTACAAATTCGTTAGGTTTTCTTACATCCACCACTACCAGGTTACTGTCAAAAGGTATATCCATCATCAGTTCGTCCGGCTCAATATCAATGATCATTTCAATGTTTTCACCGGCTGCAGCCCATGCCTCAAAACCACCTTGCAGGTAACCTTTTACCTTATCAAAACCTACACGTGCCAGGCGCACGATCGTTTCTTTCTCCTGGCCTGCGGCGGTTACCAGTATCATATCTTGGTCAAACGGTAACAGGCTACCTGCCCACTCGGCAAAACGGCCTTCCAGCCCGATGAAAATACTACCCGGTACAAAACCCTGGGTAAATACATTTGCACGGCGGGTATCTAAAATAATGGCGCCTTTCTGTGACAGGTTTTTAAAATCAGCAACAGGTAGTGCTGTCATTCCCTGTTCAATTACCGCATCAATATTAGCATACCCTTCTTTATTGATCTTTGCATTTACCGGGAAATAATCAGGAGGCGGTGGTATGCCATCGGTCACCACTTTTACAAACTCCTCTTTATCCTTTGCCTTTAAAGCATAGTTGCTTTGTTTTTCGGTACCGATAGTGCTGTAGGTATTCGGACCCAGGTTTTTACCACAGGCGCTGCCGGGTCCGTGCGCAGGATAAACTATAATATCGTCCGCCAGGGGAACGATCTTATTTTGTAAACTGTCATACATCATACCCGCCAGGTCGGCAGTGGTTACAGTACCTTGTTGTGCAAGGTCGGGACGGCCCACATCACCAACGAAAAGTGTATCGCCGGTAAAGATGCAATGATCCTTACCTGTTTCATCTTTTAATAAATAACAGGATGATTCCATCGTATGCCCCGGTGTATGCAATACCCTGATCTGCAGTTTACCCAGGTTAAATACTTCATTGTCCTTGGCTGCATGAAAAGTAAAACCTGCCTCCGTATTAGGACCATAGATAATATCAGCCCCTGTGGCTTTGGCCAGGTCAATATGTCCGCTGACAAAGTCAGCATGAAAATGGGTTTCAAAAATATATTTGATGGTGGCTTTACGCTCATTTGCCAGCTGCAAATACTCATCAATATCACGCAAGGGATCTATAATAGCCGCTTCGCCCTCACTTTCAATATAGTAAGCTGCTTCGCTAAGGCAATTGGTATATAGTTGTTTGATAAACATAATGCTCAAAATTTATATTATGTGTTTGTAACCGGCTACAAATATACAACAGGATTGCCCGTAAACCGCGGCAAACCTGCCCTGAGCCCTGATTGCCCGCCAGGGTTCAGGCCGGTATGGAACAAACATTTATACTTTTGGTAACTTTTACGCTAACAACCTGTTATTCAGGCATTAGTTCAGGTGAAGCGTATTTGTTTGTTCCTGTACAATAAATGGAATGCCGGATAACAGTTTTGCTGCTACCGGTCATCCGTCTATCAAACCTTACTATAGGATTGTAACCGTTAAACTACTTTAACAAAATTTCGATACATTGGTTTAATTCATGCATACGTTCTTTATTAACCGCATAATGAATATACTTGCCATCACGATTGGTAACGACAAAGCCGGCCTTACGTAAAACGGCCAGGTGCTGAGAGGCAACAGATTGTTCCAGTCTTAATTTAACGTAGATATCGGTAACAGTAATGTTAGCCGTTTCGTCAATAAGTTTCAGGATCTGTTGACGTAGTTTGTGGTTGATAGCACGATAAATGAGGGCAGCTTTTTTAACGCTGAGCAAATCAACTTCAATAGGTGTTTTTTGGTCCCCGTTAGGGCTGAATGTTAGCAAATAGTTGCTCATGGTACTTTTCATTAAGTTTGATGGTCAAATAATTAGATTTTGTTTAGATTAATAGGATAGATGGAAAAAAGATGGCCCTACGTTCCGGACGTACTGTAGTATTCTTTAACATAGTATGGCTCAGCGTATGCCAGACCGGTGAATGATCCATTTTGATACATCCGGTTGGCAAAGGCACAAATATCGGTAACTGTATAGTTATTTTCCAAAAAAACTGCATGGGGGTGTTTTATCACAGAACTCACCTTGGCATTGGAGTTGCCGGCAAATACTATATACTGCTGATCCAGTATATCGGCAAAACTATCTGCAGTAATGATCTTCGCTTCCGGCTCAATAATAGCTTCCCCCGCCTTATTATAAAGAGCCATAAATACTTCCATTCTCCGGGCATCAATCATGGCGCAAACCAGGTCGGTTGCCTGTGGCTGCGCTGCCTGCGCAATCAGTTCCAGGGTATTTATGGTGATCAGCGGAATCTGCAAAGCGTAACATAAACCCTTGGCAGTAGCCAGGCCAATACGTAAGCCGGTATAGGAACCCGGCCCTGCCACTACTGCTATGGCACTCAGGGATGCAGTGGTGTAACCATTTTCCTGCAACAGGTTCTGAATAGCAGTATGTATCCATGTTGCCTGGTCACGCATATCCTGGTTTTCTTTCACCGCGATCAATGTTTCCCCGGCTGCCAGGCTTACAGTTGCCTTACCCAGGGCTGTATCTATATGTAATAGTAAACTCATTCGTTTATTTCTTGAACTAATAAAGGTGCTACCGTATAACGGGATTTTTCGCGTGCCAGCAGTTTTAATAAACCGGCCAGTTCTTCTTTCCCGATTTTACCCGCCCATTCAAAAGGACCATAAGGATAGTTTGTTCCCATTTTCATGGCCGTATCAATGGCTTCTTTTGTACTTAATTCTTCTGCAAGACTTAAGTAAGCTTCATTAATAATAGTTGCCACTACACGGGCGCTGATAAAACCAACCACATCAGCAGTAAATGATACTTTTTTATTAAACCGCTGAAATACCTGCTCTACCTGTATCCGGAGCGGAGCCGTTGTTGCCGCTTCTACTAAATTACGTTGTAAAAAACCGGGCCAGGAGTTGATACGGGCAAAATTACCCGGCAGCTGCGGCAAAGTTACCAATGGTGCGTGAACGATCACCAGTCCCGCCTGCAATGCATGCAATCGTTTGATTTCTTCTTCACTGCCCGTAAACAACAAATCGATCACTACCGCTGCATGGGGCTGTACCTCGCTTACAGATGCTGCAAACTGTACACCGGTTAATGCCTGTTCCCCGGTAACCTGTTGTAACAGCTCCTGCTTTAATGCAGGATTGGTAATGACCGTAATTTGCATGCGTTATTTTTTGCAAAGAAAATGCATAAAGGTATATTCGCCTGAAAGAAATTAACGAAATATGGCAAAACAGGTCATTAATACTCCCGATGCACCGGCTCCGATTGGTCCTTATAACCAGGCAATACTGGTAAATGATACCTTGTATATTTCCGGTCAAATTTGCATTGACCCTATTGGCGGCAGCCTCAATAATGCTGATTTACAGGCCGAAACACACCAGTGCATGAAAAACCTGAAAGCCATATTAACAGCGGCCGGTATGGATTTTTCCAACGTGATCAAAAGCACCATCTTTATCACGGATATGCATCGCTTTGCTGAGATTAACGAGGTGTACGGCAGTTATTTCACCGGTGATTACCCTGCCCGTGAAACCGTACAGGTGGCAGCTTTACCCAAGTTTGTGAATGTAGAGATCAGTATGCTGGCCGTAAAATAAAAACGGTTGAACAAAGACCGGCAGTTTTATCATAGGATGTGATTACCGGCCGGGTTTGTACAGGTATTATGACCACCAATAATGGTTTTATGAGGCCTGCCGGTTATTGGTCATAATGAGATATTTTATACATGAACGGTAAATTAGCGGAGTTATAGCTGCAGCATACCTGACCACCAAGAGGTATTGCGGTTATAGCTTTAGTTTTCACTTTTATAATCCCGGTTTTGTCCTTTATACAACGCATATTACGTCGTATTTTATTTAAACCCGTAACCTGGGCCAGTAACCGTTTTTCATCAAAGCCGGATAAGGAAAGAATTTTTAAAGCCTTAAATACGCTGCATGAAGCTATCATCAGCGGCAATGATAAAAAGGGTCTTGTGATACCCTTCCGGGCGGATACCGACCGGTTCATTATTTTTTCCGATCAGCATAAGGGTGCCCGTAACGGCGCCGATGACTTTGCCCCGGCAGAAAGGAATTACCTGGACGCCCTGGCCTATTATAAAACAGCGCAATATTTTTTTATTAACCTGGGTGATAGCGAGGAGCTTTGGGAAAACTCGCTGGGACAAGTAAAAAAACACAATGCGGCCACTTTTGCAGCCGAGAGAGAATTCATTACTGTTGAGCGGCATGTAAAAATATTCGGCAACCACGACCTATTATGGGCAAACGACCCTTTGGCCGGTTATTACTTAAAGAATATGTTTGGCTACAAAGTGCCAATACACGAAGGCGTTATACTCACCACTATTGTTAATGATACGCCCTTACAGATACTCTGTACCCATGGCCACCAGGGCGATCTGCAAAGTGATGGCAACTGGTTCAGTAAGTTTTTTGTAGCCCGTATCTGGGCGCCTTTACAAAGTTACCTGGACATTAACCCTAACTCCCCTGCCTTTTACGATGAAGTAAAAAGCCTGCATAACAGCATCATGTACCAATGGAGTGCCGAACATAAAGATACCATGCTTATCACCGGTCATACCCATCAACCCGTATTTGCATCCCTTACCCACCTGGAAAGGCTGTATAAACAGCTACAATATGCACAAAAAAACAACCTGCAGGAGAAGGTAACGGAGCTTGAGGCTGAAATAAAAAGACGGGAAAGGGAATATAAAACCCTGTCTGTTGATTACCTCACCATGAGGCCCGGTTACTTTAATACGGGCTGTTGCTGTTACAGTGACGGGGATATTACCGGTATTGAGATCAGTGATGGCTGGTTAAGGCTGATAAAATGGAAGAAGGAAGATAATAGTACCCGGCGAATTGTTTTAGAGGAAATGTCGCTGACACAACTGGCCGAAGAGAATAAACAACCTTTGACCGAAACAAAATAAAAAGGGAAGCTTTACCAGCTTCCCTTTTTTATATAATTGCCGTATAAAATTATGCTTGTTTTACAAATTGTAACTCAGCGTGGATTTTTACATCTTCACTTACCAGTACACCACCAGTTTCCAGTGCGGCATTCCAGCTTAAGCCAAAGTCGTTACGGTTGATCTTACCATTTAAAGAGAAACCTGCTTTTTCATTACCCCAGGGATCTTTGGCAGTACCGTCAAAGCTTACATTCAGGGTAACTGTTTTAGTGATATCACGAATGGTCAATTCACCGGTGATCTTTTCGTCAGCTGCGTTAAATGATTTGCTGGTAAAAGAAATAGCCGGGTATTTTTCTACATCAAAGAAGTCACCACTTTTCAGGTGGGTATCTCTCTGGTCGTTGTTGGTAGAGATAGCACTCAGGTCGGCCGAAAAAGTTACGGATGCCGCTGTAAAGTTATCACCATCACTTTCTACCTCGCCGCTGATAGCTGGTAAAGTACCGGTTACATTGGTGATCATCAGGTGTTTAACCTTAAACTGTAATTCACTGTGCGTGGGATCTAAAACCCATTTTGTTGTTGCCATAATATTATTTTTTGCTGTTTGTTTTTTGATATTTTGATATTGCAAAAATAGTATGGCAAACAGGAGGCCAACAATGACCTATCGCAAGAAAAACAGTTGATGTAGGTCAAGGAAAAAAACGGGTATAAACTGTTGTATTATGGGAATAATCCTTCGGCTACAGCAACGGTTTCGGGTTTACCCACATCCACCCATTTACCACCGCTATGATCAAACCCTGCAATTAAATGCCCTTTGGCTAAACCCAGGTAAGCATCTACCAGGGAGAACTTGCCCTGTAAACGCAGGAAATTAAAGAAATCATAATTAAAAATACTGATGCCACTAAAGGCCTTATTATTCCCTCCTATGGTGGGTATGGACATACGCTCTTCGCCTGTTTGCAGGTTACGCCAGCCTGTTAAACGGTTGTAATCATCAAATACAAAACAACGGCTGGTTTTCCGGTCGCTAACCGCCAGGCTGATCAATGATTGATTTTTCCGGTGGAAGTTATAAAAAGCGGCAATATCCAGGTCAGTAAGTATATCTACATTGAGGGTTAAAAAACTTTCGCCCGGCGTAAATAAATGTTTTGCCTTTAATAAACCACCGCCTGTTTCCAGTACCAGATCCTGCTCATCGCTGATAATAAATTCACTGCCCCAGCCCTTATTTTCTGTTAATGCATCAATGATCTGTTGTGCAAAGTGATGCACATTCACCACTACCCTGTTTATACCAAACTGCTGCAGGTATTCAATATTACGTTGTAACAAGGATTTACCATTCACAATGGCCAGCGCTTTAGGATGCCTGTCTGTCCAGGGTTTGAACCTGGTGCCCAGTCCCGCGCAAAATATCATGGCTGTTTGTAGAGACATGCTTTGATGAAGAATTAGGAATTATAAATGATGAATTATGAATTACCTGCTATGAACTATTAACTATGAACCATGAACTAATTAACCCATTGCTTTTCGTCCTGTACACAATGTTTCAGGTCGATCTTTACCTTGAATTTATTTCGCAGGTGACGGGCCATGGCATCGGCAGCATATACACTGCGGTGTTGACCGCCGGTGCAGCCAAACGATACCATCAGGCTTGCAAAGCCACGTTGAATATATTGTTCCACGGTCATGTCCACAATATCAAATACACTGTTTAAAAAATCGGGCATTTTTGTCTGCTGCTCCAGGTAATCTATCACTTCCTTATCACGGCCGGTCTTTGATTTCATACTTTCAATTCGACCAGGGTTTAAAATGCCCCGGCAATCGAACATAAAGCCACCGCCGTTATCGGTATCATCTTTGGGTAGTTCTTTTTTATAGGAGAAGCTGCAGATCTTCACTACCAGTGGTGTTGATTCATTGGCCTGTGTAGGGGTGAACTGGGCGATCACTTCATCGGCCACACAGATGTCCAGTACTTTTTTAAATTCAGGTACCGAGATACCCAGGTGCTGGTTTTCGAAAAATTCGCGCAGGTTTCTTAATGCCTGCGGAATACTGGTTAAGAACTGGGCCTTACGCTCGAACAGGCCCCTGAAGCCATAAGCGCCCAATACCTGTAATAAACGAATGAGTACATAACCATTGTACTGGTTTTTAAACAGGTTACGGTCCAAAGGCTCCTGCAATAATGCCTCAAAGCTATTCATATAATCTTCCAGCAGCTGGTCTTTCCATGCTGCAGGCAGGTTGGCCCGGGCCTGCCATAACATGGAAGCCACATCGTATTGCGGCGCTCCTTTCATGCCGCCCTGGTAATCGATAAAGTGCACATTATCATCCTCACTCACCATAATATTCCGGCTTTGAAAATCGCGGAACATAAAGTATTTGTATTCGGTGCGGGTCAGGTAAGTGCTCAGTGCTTCAAAATCATCTATCAGTTTTTGCTTGTCGTAAGGCTTACGCAACGCATCTAAAAAATAATATTTAAAGTAGAGCAGGTCGGCCATAATGGCCTGTTTGCCGAATTCGGTATTGGTCAGGCAACGTTTATAATCCAGTCCCTTATCTCCCTGCACCTGCAGGTTGGCCAGTGCCGTTAAACTTTTTTTGAACAGGTTGTACACTGCATCACAGAAGCCTTCCTTCTCCAGGCGGTTGAGTAAGGATATATCACCAAAATCTTCCTGTATATAGATTTCACCGTTTTGGCTGAACGCATATATTTCCGGTACGGTCAGTCCCTTGCTTTTAAAATGGTCGGTAAAGTATTTGAACGTATCATTTTCTTTGATGTTGGCACCATAGGTACCGATATAACTTTTTCCAGGGCCGTATAACCTGAAATACCGGCGTTCGCTGCCCGATTGCGGCAATACATCCAGCGACAGGGGCATCTCGCCTTTCCACGAAAAATACAGCTGTTTAACGGCTTCAATCATTTCTTGCATGTTGCAAATATAAGTAGCCTCCCGCAACCTTTTCCCGCTACGGGTTAAACTGTTTTATGTTTAAAAAGTAGCCTTGTATTTTGTTTACAAACATCACCAATATCACCGGTCCGGTATTTTGCTTTGGTTTGTGATACCAGAACCATGACCAGCCTCCCCCAATATTTTTCCCAGCTCTGGATTAAACTATTTGTTCTTTAAAAAGTATTTTAACAGCCGATGCATGCACTGCAGCACAAGTGTGCGACGCAAGGAACGATGCCCGTTGTTACTGCAGCCGGGGCCATAAAAAACATTACCGGCAAACAACACTAACACTCATTAGTTTTTTGACTAAATTTGTAGCTTAACCAGATTGTTTAGTACATGTATAAAGTAAGGATTGTTACTGCCGCTTCCCTGTTTGACGGGCATGATGCCGCTATTAATATTATGCGCCGCATTATGCAGAGCAAGGGGGCCGAGATCATTCACCTGGGCCATAACCGCAGCGTGCACGAAATTGTGGAATGCGCTATTGAGGAGGACGCACACGGCATTGCCATTACCAGCTACCAGGGCGGGCATGTGGAGTTTTTTAAGTACATGAGGGACCTGCTGACCCAGAACGGCTGCGGGCATATAAAAATATTTGGGGGCGGCGGCGGAACCATCCTGCCACAGGAAATTGACGAACTGCACCATTATGGCATTACCAAGATCTATAGTCCCGATGACGGCCGTAAAATGGGCCTGGAAGGCATGATACAGGATGTGATTGATGCCTGTACGCCACCGGCGTTTACCACGCCGGATAAAGCTGCAAAACACACTTACTGGAGCGCCCCTGCGCAATGGGGTAATGAACTGCCGCTGGGCGAGGCCAAAGATGTAAGAAAACTGGCCCGGGCCATTAGCCTGAGCGAATTAGGACTGGGTGATAAAAATAATATTACGGTTACCGGTACAGCACCCGTACTGGGTATTACCGGCACGGGCGGCGCCGGTAAATCATCAGTAACCGATGAGTTTGTAAGGCGTTACCTGCACAGCTTTACGGATAAGACCATTGCTGTTATTTCCGTAGATCCATCCAAGAAAAAAACCGGGGGTGCCCTGCTGGGCGACCGGATACGCATGAATGCCATCTCACATAGCCGTGCCTATATGCGCAGTATGGCCACCCGTGACGATAACACGGCTTTAAGCGGTTATGTACAGGAAGCCATTAATATTTGTAAGAACGCAGGTTATGACCTGGTGATATTGGAAAGTGCAGGTGTGGGGCAAAGCGATGCGTCGATACTGGATCATTGCGACGTGAGCATGTATGTAATGACACCGGAGTATGGTGCCGCATCGCAGCTGGAAAAAATTAATATGCTGGACTATGCCGATGTAGTATGCATTAATAAGTTTGATAAAGCCGGTGCACTGGATGCGTATAACGATGTATGCAAACAGTATAAACGCAATCACCAGTTATTTACCGCAAAGAATGAGGATATACCGGTAATTGGCACTATTGCCGCACAGTTTAATGATGCGGGGGTGAATAGCCTGTTTGCCCGGTTGATACAGGTGATTAAAGAAAAAACAGGTACTGAGTTTGGTGCGGCCATAGCCGAGCATAACGATAAGGAAACCACCAAAAGCCTGGTAATACCGGCAAAGCGGGTGCGCTATTTATCGGAAATTACCGATGCCGTGCGTGGTTATAACAAATGGGCAACAGAACAAAGTGACATTGCTACAAAATTGTACCAGCTGCAGGGCACCATCGATATGATAAGCTGATGCTACACGCACCGGCACATTGAATCATCAACATACAGTTCAAAAATATTAAACCTTTTTTTACAGGGGTTTTGCGGAGATCAAACTTATGTCATTAGAAACTTTAAAAAATAAACAACAGGAATTGGAGGGTAAGCTGGAGCCGGCTGTAAAAAAGCTATTGGAACAGTGGAAGGACTTGCAGGAGAAATATAATAAGGATGTTTTTGAATACCAGGTAAGGGATAAAGTAATTAAACAGGAATTAACCACTACCTCCCTGAGTGGTACCAAAATAAAAAAAGTGGTATTACCCCGTTATAAAGACTGGGGCGATATTTTACAATGGATGCTGCAGGAAAATGTACCCGGAGAATTTCCTTATACCTCCGGCGTGTTTGAATTAAAAAGGCAAGGGGAAGACCCCACCCGGATGTTTGCCGGCGAAGGCGGACCTGAACGCACCAATAAACGTTTTCATTATGTGAGTAATGAACAGCCGGCCAAACGTTTATCCACCGCCTTTGACAGCGTAACCTTATATGGCGAAGATCCGGATCATCGCCCGGATATTTATGGCAAGATCGGCAACAGCGGTGTAAGCATTGCCACGGTTGATGATGCCAAAAAGTTATACAGCGGCTTTGACCTCTGCGACCCAAAAACATCGGTATCCATGACCATTAACGGCCCGGCACCCATGCTGCTGGCTTTTTTCATGAATGCGGCCATTGACCAGCAATGCGAAAAATGGATCACGGCAAATGGTAAAGAAGACCTGGTAAAAGCCGCTTTTGAAAAAAAATATGCCCACTTACCCAAACCCGCTTACTATAACCCCTCCTCGCCGGAGAGGTTACCGGAAGGAAATAACGGATTAGGATTGACGTTATTGGGCCTGAGTGGTGATGAAGTATTACCGGCCGATGTATATAACGAAATAAAAGCATCGGCGCTGGCCCAGGTAAGAGGTACGGTACAGGCCGATATTTTAAAGGAGGACCAGGCACAGAATACCTGTATCTTCTCCACCGAGTTTGCCCTGAAATTAATGGGCGATGTACAGGAGTATTTTATTGAACAGAAAGTACGTAACTTTTATAGTGTCAGTATCAGCGGTTATCATATTGCCGAAGCGGGCGCCAATCCTATTACCCAGCTGGCGCTTACCCTGGCCAACGGCTTTACCTATGTTGAGTATTATTTACACAGGGGTATGCATATAGATGATTTTGCTCCCAACCTTTCTTTCTTCTTCAGCAATGGCATGGACCCTGAGTACAGTGTGATCGGCCGTGTGGCCCGCCGCATCTGGGCCAAAGCCATGAAGTATAAGTACAATGGCAATGACAGGTCGCAAAAATTAAAATACCATATTCAAACCAGTGGCCGCAGCCTGCACGCCCAGGAAATTGATTTTAACGATATACGCACCACCCTGCAGGCATTGTATGCGATATACGATAACTGTAATTCTTTACACACCAATGCTTACGACGAGGCTATTACCACACCAACCGAAGAGAGCGTACGCCGGGCAATGGCCATACAACTGATCATTAACCGCGAATTTGGTGCGGCCAAAACGGAGAACTTTATGCAGGGCAGTTTTGCCATGGAAGAACTGACCGACCTGGTAGAGGAAGCCGTGTTAACCGAGTTTGACCGTATTAACGAACGCGGCGGTGTATTGGGCGCCATGGAAAGAATGTACCAGCGTAATAAGATACAGGAAGAAAGCCTGCATTATGAAATGCTGAAACATACCGGCGAATACCCCATTGTAGGGGTGAATACCTTCCTGAATAAAAAAGGCAGTCCTACTATCATTCCCACTGAAGTGATCCGCAGCACCAAAGAAGAAAAAGAACAACAGATAGATAACCTGCATGCTTTTTATAAACGTAACGAAACAAAAAGCAAACAGGCCCTGGAAGATTTAAAAAAGGTAGCCGTACAAAACGGTAACCTGTTTACGCAGTTAATGGAAACCGTAAAATATTGTTCATTGGGTCAGATAACCCATGCATTGTATGAAGTAGGCGGACAATACAGGCGAAATATGTAAGCAGGGGCTGTCAGCTGTAGTACTACTATTCATCAGTATACCCGGCTGTACGCTATAACCCTTCACCTTGTTACGGGTTGCCGCTTCCATCCGGCAGCCCGTTATCTTTATACCCCTGTTCAACAACGAGGTTCCGTAACAAATAATTTTCCTTTATTTTTATGGTTTCACCAACCACCTGTTTAATATGACCAGAAACTGTTTTATTGCCCTATTCGCCGCCGCTGTTTTTAGTTTTACATTTACCAGTTGTTCCACTTCCAAACGGGTAGATAAAGGCATTAAAAAATATTATGCTAATACCATTCCCGAAAAAGTAAAGAACAATGATTATATCAGTTTTACCGTAGAGAACACTTTGCCCGCCAATGAAATCTCCCAAACCCGCAAAACAAAGAATAAATTAATACCGGCCATTTTTTACTGGAAATGGCGTACTGAAAATACTTCGGTTATTAATAATATGATGCCCATACAGTATTTTACCAGCAGTTTTATTACTGCGGCCAACAGCCGCAAATTAAAAGAGAAATTAAATGGCGGCACGGTTAACTTAACCATAAAAGAAAACCCGGCCAATTTTGTATATGTTATTGATGGCTGGATGGTTTTCCTGCTACTGGCCTATGTTGGCGGGGAGAAAGTAGCCATTGAACCCTCCGGTAATAATTTTTCTGTGAACTATACGATCAGTTATCCTTCGGGACAAACCAAACAGGGTACTTTAACCACTGCCAATATCAACCGGGAGAAAGCGCCACGCTATTTTCAGAATGTAAAGGGTTTTACCCGTGAGTATTTAGCCAGCTGCGATAATAACATCAAAGCAATGGCCAAGGACCTGGTAACAGATCTGCTGGCTCAGGTCAGTGAGACGGAATAGTGGGTTATTCCTTTAACCAGTTTTCAATAAATATCGTATCACCGGTCAGAGATATCATCCATTTTGTAACAGATTGTTTTAAGGCATTTGATGTAGCTACCGGTTCTTTTATAACACCAATATTTTTATGATAGTAGGAATGTAGAAAATAAGCCGCCGTACCATCATGAATAATAAAGCCCGTATGTATGTCCAGGCCAATAATATAAATGCCTTTCTTTAATTGATTAACGCTTTTAACAAACATATCAAAGCCAAGATGGTCATACTTTTTTATAGGTTGTCCTGGTGTTAATGCCTTCATCATTTGTGAAGAAGCATATTGCGCCAGCTTTACCCGGTTCAGCTTAACATGCATATCTGCCAGTAAGGTAGTTACCAGGTAGCCACATGCGATACTGCCCTGCTTGGGAATTTGTGTAGTACCATTATAGTTCCAGCCGGTGCCCTCCCAGTACGAAAACAAACCGGTACCTATTTTATTTACCCAGAAATCAGTAATACTATCCTGTAATACCCTTTTGTTAAAGCCGGCGGCAGACAGCTTTTTATAGGCCAGTCTTTTTACGTTAATTGCTTTCTTAAAATCTTCATAGGAAATTACCGGGGTGCCGGGCACAGTATTGCCGGTTATATGGGGCTCAGCTGAATGATTTTTACAGCTCAACCCCATTATACTACCTATACATAAACATACCGCAATTAAAAAGCCTTTATTCATTTACGTGAGATGAATAAAGGCTTTCATTCCATATACGGTTATACTAAAAATTAACAGCTGCCTCATCTACCAGCCATAAGGGACTGGTTTTAGGGTTAACCCCCTGCACCGGGTAAACAGCTTTTGCCTTTTTGGCAAATACCGTTTTTAAAACCGGCGCTTTATTACTGCCTGCCACTAATAGTACCACTTGTTTTGCCTTATTAATTAACGGGTAAGTAAAGCTGATGCGCCAGGTTTGCTTGCTCTCCACCCATACTTCCTTTACCAGGCGTTTGTTTTCCTGTAATATATCGGTTCCGGGAAATAAAGAAGCGGTATGTCCGTCATCTCCCATCCCCAGCATCAGCCAGTCAAAAGCCGGTGTTTTACCACCGAAAAAAGCTTTCAGGGAGGTTTCGTATTGTTTAGCACAATCCTTAGCCGCTCCTTTTACCGGTGTGGCAAAAATATTCTTCTTAGGTACCGGTACTTTGCTTAACAGGCTATCCCAGGCCATTTTATAATTACTTTCCTTATCGGTTAAAGGAACAAAACGTTCATCGCTCCAGAAGAAGAAAACTTTTTTCCAGTCCACATTTTTGCTGAATGCCGGTGTGGCCAGTATTTCCAAAAAGGTTTTTGGGGTACTGCCACCGGACAATGCCACTACAAAGCGACCGTTCTTTTCAATAGCTTTCTGCGCATGCAGTACAAAGAAATGAGCTGCGGCTTCGCTTAATTTACCGGCATCCGGCCATATCATTTTTGTGATCATGATCTATTTTTTTGTTTTCTTTTTAATAGCAGGCTGTTTTGCTTCGGGTAATAATATCCAGTCAAAGCCATCCGCTTTTATCAGCTCATCAGCGGCTTTGGGTCCCCAGCTACCTGCATTATAGTTAGGGAATTTTTCTGTTGTAGCGGCCCAGTTATCAATTACCGGCATCACTACTTTCCAGGCCTGTTCTACCTGGTCAGCCCGCATAAATAAAGCCGCATCACCTTCCAGTACATCCAGCAATAAGGTTTCATACGCTTCCGGAACGGCTGTATCATAGTTATCATGATAAGTAAAGTCCATCTCCACCGGCTTGATCTTCATTTCCACACCCGGCTCTTTGGCCTGGAACACCAGGGTGGTTTCCATTTCGGGCTGTATGCTAATGATCAGTTGATTGGGCCTGCGATCGGGTATGGCATTCGGTTTAAACACACATAAAGGCACTTGTTTAAACTGTATGGCAATTACCGAAGAAGCTTTTTGTAAACTTTTACCGGTACGTAAATAAAAGGGTACTCCCTGCCAGCGCCAGTTATCAATGTATAATTTTAAAGCGGCGTAGGTTTCTACGTCCGACTTAGGATTTACATTCTTCTCTTTACGATAGGCCTGCTGGGTTTTACCGTTTACCTTACCTTCCCCGTATTGTCCCCTGATAGCATTACTTTGTATATTGTCTTTGTTAAAAGGGCGTACCGCTTTCAGCACATCTACTTTTTTGTTACGGATCTCTTCGGCATCTGTGGTTACCGGCGGTTCCATGGCAGTTACACATAGCAACTGGAACAGGTGGTTCTGTATCATATCACGCAGGGCTCCTGCCGTTTCATAATAGTTACCCCGGCTACCCACACCAATATTTTCGGCCACGGTTATCTGTACATGTTCAATGTAATTATGATTCCATAATGATTCAAAGAAGATGTTGGCAAAACGGAAAGCCATCAGGTTTTGTACCGTCTCCTTACCCAGGTAATGGTCAATACGATAGATCTGTTTTTCCTTAAACTTAGCCAGCAACAATTTGTTCAGGTCTTTGGCGCTTTGCAGATCACTGCCAAAAGGCTTTTCTACCACAATCCTGTCCAGGCTTACATTAGCAGCCAGGTCGTATTTGGACAACCCGATAGAAATATCGTCAATGAACTTAGGAGATACAGAATAATAAAACAAACGTACAGCTCTGTTACGCCATTTTTTATCGTTGGCATCCAGGGTTTCACCTAAACGGCGGAATGTATCATCAGCGGTGAAATCACCTTCAAAATAATACAGGTTTTGAGCAAAGGCCTTCCACTCTTTTGGCTTGGCCTTACCGCTGCGGGAAAAGGTATTAATACCTTCCAGCATATAACTTTCGTACCATTTTTCGTCCTGTTTTTCATAGTGTACGCCATAGATGGCAAAGTTCTTTGGTAAAAAACCGCCTATATACAGGTTATAAAAAGCAGGGATCAGTTTACGCCATGCCAGGTCGCCCTTACCACCAAAGATGACAATGTTAGCGGGTGGTGGATTTTTTATTCTGCTCATATATTGTTTAAATTAAAAAGTAAAAATTTTAAAAGTGTTTCTCCTTTATCAACCTTCCCATTCGGTATGGAACACACCTGGTTTATCAATACGTTCGTAAGTATGGGCGCCAAAGAAATCGCGTTGTGCCTGTATTAAGTTAGCGGACAGTTTTTCGCTGGTAATAGCATCAAAATAATGCAGGGCAGAGGAAAGTGCTGCTACAGGAATATCATTCTCCAATGCAATGGCCAGTACCTGTTTTACATCATTACGCAGGCTAGCGAACAAGGGTTGGAACACGGGTGAGGAAATAATATTCGCCAGGTTATTATCATCTACATAAGCTTTACGCAGATCGCCCAGCATGGCCGAACGGATGATACAACCTCCTTTCCAGATCTTTACCACTTCCGGTAAAGGAATGGCATAGTTATATGCTTCGGAAGCAACTTTTAATAAATGCAGCCCCTGCGCATAAGCTATTAAAAAGCCAAAATGCAAGGCACTTTTCGACAGGGTGATCAGCAGTTCTTTTTCAATAGGGGTAACACTCTCCGGTAAGTTATATAAACGGCTATTACTTACACGCTGGTCTTTTAAAGCCGATATATAACGCATGGTCACCGCAATATCAATAGTAGGCAGCGGTACGTTAAGGTCCATCGCGTTTTGACTGGTCCACATGCCCGTGCCTTTCTGCTTGGCTTTGTCCAGTATCATATCTACGAGGTCATTCCCTGTTTCCGGATCTTTTTGCTTAAACACCGCCGCGGTAATTTCTACCAGGAAGGATTGCAGCTCGGCCTTATTCCAGGCATCAAATGCCAGGTGTAATTCGTTATTGGATAATTCACCTGCTTTTTTCAGTACCGCATATATTTCACTGATCAGCTGCATCATGGCATATTCAATACCATTGTGTACCATCTTGGTATAATGGCCTGCGGCCTTGTTACCCATATAAGCCACGCAGGGCCCTTCATCACTTTTGGCCGCAATGGCTTCTAATATTTCCTTTACCAGCTCGTAACTCTCAATATTACCGCCCGGCATCATACTGGGGCCTCTGCGGGCGCCTTCTTCACCGCCGCTCACGCCCATGCCTATGAAATGAACGCCTGAGCTTTGCAGCATATCATAACGCCTGTCGGTATCGGTAAAATGGGTATTGCCCCCGTCAATAATGATATCGCCCTTTTCTACCAGCGGCATCAGTTCATTAAGCACACTGTCTACAATTTTACCGGCCGGTACCAATAACATAATGATCCGGGGAGTAGCCAGGTGGCTTAAAAACTCGGGCAGGCTTTCTGCGGCCGTTACTTTTAACTCACCTGCTTCGGCCAGTAATCGCTTCTGCTGGTCCACATTGGGATCGTATCCGCATACCTCATATCCATGGTCGGCTACGTTTAATAATAAATTACGGCCCATGGTGCCTAAGCCTATCATACCAAAATGTGCTGCCATATCTGAAATTTAGCTGCGAAGTTAGGCATATATCCGATTGCTGTTTTATACAGGATAAGTTGTGAAAAAACTATTACGAAAAAAAGCCCCGCTCCTGACCGGAAACGGGGCTGTATACCAACAATAATGAAAACTGCCTTTATGGCTCTACTACAAAAGTGATAGGCTGCTTACGGTAGGCTTTTACTGCCCGGCCGTTCTGGTTAGCAGGGTTCCATTTGGTGGCCTTGCGCAATACCCGCATGGCTTCCTCCTCCATACCAAAGCCATGCGCCGTAAGGGCTTTAATATCGCTTACCCTGCCCTCTTTATCAACAATAAACTGCAGGTAAACGGTGTAACGGCCGGGAGCGGCATTGTTATCAATGGGTATATCGGCCTGCAGGTTACGCCTTAAAAAACGTTCCCACTCTTTTGCTCCACCAGGAAATTCGGCTTCTATTTCCACCGGCCCGATCCAGGGTTCATCGGTCAATTTCTTCTTTTCCTCTATTATGCCCACTTTATTTATAATTTCCGGCGGAGTACTGATATCATCGCCTCCTTTCACTCCGATACGATCTAAATCGCTGATTTTAACACCGTCAAAATCGTCCTGTGCAGGTGGTGTGTTAAAAACCTGGTCATCAGGACTAACAACAGGCTCCACGAATGCAATGGTTTGCATTTGGGGTGGTTCTATAGATTTCGGAGGTGGTGGTGGTGGCTCTACCCGAGGAACCTCAACTTCGTCGTATGGACGAATAACAAGTCCCCCGTTATCATCCGGCATGATAGTATCTTCATTCGTTGGCCTGGCTATTAATGTGGAGCCGATGGCAAGGCCTATAGCAATACCCGTAATGCATAAGGCCTTTATAATGCGCTTATCATAACTGCGTCTTAATTCATACGCTCCATATTGTTTATTCTTTTCATCGAATAAAATATCCAGGAAATCTGATTGTAAAATTTTGTTTGATTCCATGATCGTAGTTTTTGGTTAATAAAAAAGAGTGTTAGTAATAGCTTTGTAATTTTTCCGTTTCCTCAGTTGTCATATTTGCCAGCGAATAGCGTAGTACCCGGTTAATGGTCATTTCGTCCAATATATTCACCACCGTTTTATAGGCAGCCGTTTTACCGGGTTTGATCAATACAAAAAAATCTTCCTGCCGGCAATCCTTTATATCCTGGTTATTCAAAGCCTTTGCTTGTTCACAATCCGGGTTGGACCTATACCTCGCTTCTACTTCCCTTTTCTTATCTATGATAACCTTCCTGATATCACCAGTACTTACAGGATATATGTGTGCTGTGTCGCTCCATTCGCCCTGGTAATAATACACTGCATCGTTCTTACCCAGCAGGATGGTCAATGCACCGGTCTGCTTCACCTTTGTTACACGCCCGTCCTTAGGCATTACCAGGTCCATAGTAACCGGCTCGTTCAGGGTAGCAGTAAAAATGAAAAAGGTAATCAGTAAAAAAGCAAGGTCCACCATCGGGGTCATGTCAACTTTAGTGGGTAATATTTTACGGCCTTTAACGCCTTTTGTTTTCCGGGTAATGCCGGTATCCATAGTAAGCTGTGCCATCGTTTTAGTTTTGTACAGGCATAACTTAGCGGGTTGCATAGCATATTACCAGCATCACTTTGTTTGCCTATTTGTTTTAAATGAGAGAAAAACCAGGAATAAATTATAACGGATAGGTATTGACCGTTTACAGAAGCTTCTGCTTATAAGATGAGGGGACAGTTAAATTTCCATAAGGAATATAAAATAATAAGGTATATTTTAATACCTCTAAACACGCTGCCTCCATACTGCAGCTATCTTACAACCGGGGTTACATAAAAAAGCCCCTGTTATAAACAAGGGCTTTTATTAAACATGTTCAGTTACTATTACTCCTGCTCTACTACAAACGTAATAGGCTGCTTACGATATGCTTTTACGGCACGGCCATTCTGGTTAGCAGGCGTCCATTTTGTTGCTTTCCTCAACACCCGGATGGCTTCCTGTTCCATACCAAAACCATGTGAAGTAATAGGCTTCAGATCGCTTACATTACCTTCCTTATCCACAACAAACTGGATGTAAACAGTGTATCTCCCACCCGGGGCATTATTATCAATAGGTACATTCGCATCAAGGTTTCTTTTTAAGAAATTTTCCCAGGCCTTGGCGCCGCCGGGGAACTGCGCTTCCATTTCCACTTTTTCATATATCTCGGGCTCTACCACTTTCTTTTCTTCAATGATCTCTTTACCCTGGTCTATCACCGGTGGTACTGCGATATTTAAATTTTTAATACCCTCCTGGTCGGTTACATCAATTTTTACATCCTTCAGTTCATCATTTGTAGGAGGCGGTGTTTTTACCTGGTCATCGGGTGCAATTACCGGAGGGGTAAACTGCCGCATTTCCAATTTGGGAGGGTCTACTTTAGGTAACGGTGGTAATGGTTCAATGATTTTTTTTTCTTCCTCTTCTTTAATATCCTGGATAGTAAGTTCCTGCTTCACTTCCAGTTTAGGTTCTTCCGGCTTTACGGCATTCGCCAGTACAGAGCCGGCAAAGCCAATTGCGGCAACGGAGCCTGTAATAAGCAGGGCCATCAGTATACGTTTATTATAAGTTTTGCGTAACTGGTAAGCACCATACTCTTTATTCCTGTTTTCAAAAATCAGGTCCAGCAGGTCGGACGATAAAATTTTATTATTCTCCATCTTACATTAGTTTGTAAACTATGATGTAACGATGATTTTGTTTCCATAAAATTTGTCACTTTACTTATCACCTACTGATATATAACGCATATCAATTGACTAAACAAAAATGAAACGATCTTATTTACAGGTATTTACAAATAAATATAAAGGGCAGTAGCATTCCCTAATAAAAGAGTGTATGTAAATACCTGCCTGAACGGGCATAAAAAAGCCCCTGTTGTACAGGGGCTTTTAAATAAATTATATGAACCTTATTCCTGTTCTACTACAAAGGTAATAGGTTGTTTACGGTAAGCTTTTACTGCACGACCGTTCTGGTTAGCAGGCGTCCATTTTGTTGCTTTTTTCAACACACGGATAGCTTCCTGTTCCATACCAAAGCCATGAGAAGTAATAGGTTTCAGATCACTAACGTTACCTTCCTTGTCCACAACGAACTGGATGTAAACCGTGTATCTTCCACCGGGAGCACCATTGTCAACCGGTACATTCGCATCAAGGTTTCTTCTTAAGAAGTTTTCCCATGCTTTAGGTCCTCCGGGGAACTGTGCTTCCACTTCCACTTTTTCGTAGATCTCAGGTTCAACCACTTTTTTCTCTTCAATGATCTCTTTACCCTGGTCAATTACCGGTGGTACCGCGATGTTTAAATCTTTAATACCTTCCTGGTTAACTACGTCAATTTTTACTTCCTTCAAATCTTCCTGAGCAGGAGGAGGAGTTTTTACCTCTTCATCAGGCACTACCACAGGAGGGGTAAAGGCTTTCATTTCAATTTTTGGAGGGTCCACTTTAGGTGGTGGCGGGGGAGGCGGCTCAATCGGCTTTTCCTCTTCCTGCTTAATATCCTGGATAGTAAGCTCTTCTTTTACCTCCAACTTCGACTCATCAGATTTCACTGAGTTAGCCAGAATTGAACCAATAAAGGCCAATGCAGCTATTGAGCCGGTAATAATCAGTGCTAACAGGATACGTTTATTATACGTTCTGCGTAGCTGGTAGGCACCGTACTCTTTATTCCTGTCTTCAAAAACAATATCCAACAGGTCAGATGATAAAATTTTATTGGCGTCCATTGCTAAATTTGTTTATTAATATGATGCGGAGGCGTTTAATTTCCATACCCGCCTGCTATTATTTAATACCGTTAGCAGTTTCGGTAGCCTTAACCATTTCGTTCTCAGTATCGGCTATTTTCACAATTGCGTAACGGTCAACCCTGTTAATGGTCATCTCGTCCAAAATATCAACTACGTTCTTATAATTAGCCTCGTCATTTGGCTTGATAATTACGAAGAAGTCTTTTTGCCGACAATCAGTAACCGGTTTGCCTTTTGAAGCTTTCTCCTGTTCGCACTCAGGATCACGAACATAAGTAGCTTCTACCGCACGTTTTTTCCTGATAATCTCATCACGGATACCTTTAAAGGTAGTTTGCTTGAACTGCTGAGAGGCAGTTTCCTGCTCCAACTTCCCTTCATAATAATAAACCTGGTCGCCTTTACCTAATAAAATAGTCAGTGAGCCGGACTCTTTTGTCTTAGTCTCCTGGTCTTTTTTATCAGTATCCTTGGGCATATTCAGGTCCATTGTTGTAGGACTGTTCATTGTTGCCGTAAAGATGAAGAAGGTGATCAACAAAAAGGCCAAGTCCACCATTGGGGTCATATCTACCCTCGTAGATTGTTTTTTGGCTTTTTTAACGCCCGGGCCTTTTTTGTGGCCGCCGCCGCCGCCGCCGTCGCCTGTATCTAAACTTGCCATTTTATGCTATTTAAACTTTAAAATAATTTGTCTGAAAGACTATTTCTTTAATTTTTCAAGTTCCCTGCGGTAAACTGCCACTTCACTGGTACCCGGAGCCTCTTCCGGCATTGTAACCAGGTTGTATTTAAACACCTCGTTACGTTTTAAAGCGTCAATAACGGCTTTAAAAGTAGGGTAATGTGATTTGGAGTCACCTTTAATAAGGAACCTTAATTCCTGGCCGGCAAAAACACGCTGTGAAGCCGCTATCCAGTAAACCAGTTCATTGGTGGCCGAGTCCAATACGGGAATTCCGTCTTGTACTATATCCTTTTGTTTGTCAACAGGTACATCTAAAAATGACTTTAACTTATTAAAAGGCATACCCACCATGGCACTGTTACGGAAGTTTTGTTTTTCCTTGTCAGTCAGGTTCAGCTCTCTTACAGTACTTACATCTTCAGCAATAGCGTCTACCCTTGTAGGATCTTTCTTGGCAAGAGCCGAAAAGTAAACTTTATTGTCTTTATCAATGCTTATAAGCACCGCGTTGTCTTCAGGCAGTTTATCAGCGTTTACCGAGTTAGGCGTCTCAATAGGCACCGGCTCGGCAGGCTTGAATTTAGTTGCCATGATGAAGAAAGAGAGGATCAGGAACCCAATATCCACGAACGGCGTCATATCCGTATCTGTACTCTTTTTCGGTAATGATACTCTAGGCATTTTATAATATGTTTTCTAATTAAGATGAAAAACTTGCTTTATTCCATACATCCAGCCTGAACTATTTGTATAAAGAAGCAAAACTTTGTGTTAAAGTAAAGCCAGACTCGTCAATACCGTAGGTAATGTTATCGATCCTGGTAGTTAACATATTATAAATAATTAACGCTAAAGCTGATGTACCGATACCTAAAGCGGTGTTATACAGGGCCTCAGAGATACCAATCGCCAGTTCCGCAGCATTACCACCACCATCACTACCTAAGGCAGAGAAAGAGTTGATCATACCAATTACCGTACCTAACAGGGCCACAAGGGTACCAGCCGATACGATGGTAGATAAGAATACCAGGTTTTTTTGCAGCATAGGTAATTCCAAAGCAGTTGCTTCTTCTACCTCTTTCTGGATAGCGATTACTTTTTGGTCAGTATCCAGGTTAGGCTCAGTGATCATTTCTTTATAACGGCGTAAACCTGCTTTCATTACGTTAGCAACAGAACCTCTTTGTTTGTCGCACTCTGCAATAGCAGCATCTACATTTTTGTTAGCTAAGTGATACTGTACTTTACGTACAAAATCAGAAATAGAACCTTTACCTAAAGCTTTGCTGATAGTCAGGAAACGCTCAATAGTAAATACAACAACAGTTAACAACATCGCAATCAGCAGGGGTACAATGATACCACCCTCGTAAATCCTGTTCAATGCTGTTTTAGGTCCTCTGTGATGAGGCCAGAAGCCACCACTAGGATCTGGTTGTTCAAATCCGCTTGGGTTACCAATAATAAAACGCCAGATGCAATAACCAGCAACAATACATGCAATTGGTGCAATCCACGAAATAATATTGCTGCTCTTTTTAGCCTGAACAGATGTTGTTGCCTTCGCTGTTGCAGTCGGTTTAGTCTCCGCCATGATCGTAGTTTTTTAGTGTTTTAATTTTAGTGAAATAAAAAAAAATTTAAATGAGCCTTATTCCGTTACAATGCTAATAAAAAAGTCAATATCTTAAACTTCTTGCCAGCACTTTTTCTTTATAAGGGGTTCAAGTTAAGGATTTTTTGAAAAGCAACAACTTTGTTGTCAATAATTTGATAAGAATTTCATCTTAGTCAATACAGGACAATCATGCTACTCATATCGCAAAGCTTCTATGGGATTGAGTTTCCCGGCTTTTACCGCTGGGTATAAGCCGGCCAATATGCCCACTATTGTGCATATTAAAATTCCATAAATAACCCATAACCAAGGCACTACAAAGCCTGTATTTAATACAATTGAAAAAACATTCCCTACCAGAACACCCAGTATAATACCAAAAACCGCACCCATACAGCTGATAATTACCGATTCCAGCAAAAACTGGCGGCGGATCATTTTACTTTTTCCCCCAATGGCTTTTACCAGGCCCACCTCCTTGGTGCGTTCCGATACCGATACCAGCATGATATTCATCAAACTGATAGCCGCCCCTATTAAGGTAATTAAGCCGATCACTGTAGCCGATATGGTCAGGAAACCCAGGCTGTTCATGGCTTTCTCCACAATACTATCGCTCCTGTCTAGTACAAAATTGCTTTCCTCCGTGGTATTCAGTTTCCTGATGGCCCTGAAAGCTCCCTCCGCCTCCCCCATGGCCGTTTTTAATTCGGGTATGCTGTTCACCATTACCGCTACGGCATACGAGTTGCCCGATGGAAAGTTGCGCTCCACATTCTGGTAACTGGTAATGATCATATTATCACGGCTAAAACCAAAGGACGATCCCCTGCTTTCCAATACCCCCAATACCCGGTAAGGAATATTATTGATCCTTACCTGCTGGTTCACTGCCGCCTGTACATTTTCGCCCAGCAGGCGTTTGGCCACATCATAGCCCAGTATACAAATATTCTGTCCGCTGTTAGCATCTGTACGGTTCATATTCCGGCCGGCCAGCAGTTTAAAGCCGTTTAATAAAAGGTAGTTCTCATCGGCCCCATAAGCCATTACGTTGGGACCTGTTTTTTTACTGGCAAAGGATACGATATTATTACGCCCCCCGAATATGGACAGGCTTACATAGGCCGGGTACTCGTATTTTCTTACAAAAGCTTCCGCCTCATCCTTGGTAATACGTTTCCCCAGGTTTGATTTCTTCTCCTTCTTGGCGCCTTTTTTCGAAACGGTCACATCATCGCCTCCGCCGCCGCCCATACGTATATTACGCTCCTTAAAACGTATACTGAAGGCGTTGGCACCCATAGTGGAAAAACTTTCCGAGAACTTCTGGTTCATGGCTTTAATAGCAGTGATAATGCCTATCAGGGCCATAATACCAAAGGCTATAATGGCCACCGTAATGCCCGTACGCAGTTTATTACCTGCTACTGTTTTAAATGCCAGCGAAAATATACTGTTAAACTGCATAATCAATCCTGCTAAGCGTACCTGTTTATATGGGGCTTTCGGCCATAGTAATGCTATCAGCTACCGTCCACCGCCCGGTTCCAATCCCCGGCTTTAAGGCCGGGTATTTCCACCTAAGCGGTGCAGCCCTTCAGCTGCAGCCCCCTGTTTCAACAACCCACCGAAGTTAGAAAAAAAACCATACGATTGCCAGCTTATGTGTTGGATGGAAAAAGTTTTACAAAAAAAACTGTTCCCTGCTTTAATAAGTTACCCCTCCGCAACATTTTTATTTTTTAAAAGTAGGCCGTACAAAAGCAAAAACTGCAGGGCGGCGAGCCGTAAATTTCTGGCAACTTTAGTAACTTACCCTTATGTTATACCTCTATATCATAAAGCGGTTATCGTTCATCGTTTTTACAGCCATGCTTACCGGCTTTGTATACACCGGTACTGTTGCGGCACAGGCTACAGCCAATAATTTTAAAGTCATTGCCTATTACTCCTCCAATGCCGGGAGTATTGATAGCTTTCCCATTGAAAAACTCACCCATATTATCTATAGTTTTTGTCACCTGAAGGGAGATCGCCTGAATGTAGATGATAAGGGAGATTCGCTCACCATACAAAAGCTGGTATCCTTAAAATCACGCAACCCACGGTTGAAAGTATTATTATCACTGGGCGGCTGGGGTGGATGCGCCACCTGCTCCGATGTTTTTTCAACAGCTGCTGCAAGAGAAACCTTTGCCCTTTCGGTAAAAGAGCTGGCCGCTTATTTTAAAACAGATGGTATTGACCTGGACTGGGAATACCCTACTATTGAAGGCCCGCCCGGTCATGCATATAAACCGCAGGATAAAGATAATTTTACGGCCCTCATACAGCAGCTTCGCAACACCCTGGGACAACAGCAGGAGATCAGTTTTGCTGCCGGTGGTTTTAAAAAATATCTTACCGATGCGGTTGACTGGAAAGCCATCATGCCTTTGTTAGATTATGTGAACCTGATGAATTATGATATGGTACATGGCAACTCCACCCGCACCGGTCACCATACCCCACTTTACCCTACTGCCGAACAAAACGAATCGGTGGATGCCTGTGTAAAGTATTTATTATCTATTGGCGTGCCCGCCCGTAAAATGGTCATTGGCGCTGCTTTTTATGGCCGCAGCTGGATCAATGTACCCGGTAAAAACAATGGTTTATACCAGCCCGGGCAGTTTAAAAGTTTTCTCCCTTATAATGTATTTGATCAACTAATCAATACCAAACACGGCTTCCGGTTTTATTATGATGCCCAAGCACAGGCCAGTTACGCCTATAACCCGGCAACAAAAACCTTTGCCACTTTCGATGATAAACAATCTATTGCCAAAAAAACCAAATATGCCCTTGAGCATGGCCTGGGCGGTATTATGTTCTGGGAATTAAGTAACGATAAAAGAAAGGGGTACTTAGATGTGATTGATGATGCAGTAAAAAAATATCATACGCAAACTATATCGCCAAAGGCGACAGAATAATATTACGAAGCTACAAGCTTCGAATAGCCGAAGTTAAGCAACGATAAAAAAATGGTTGCCTGGATGTGATTGACGCTACGGTAAAAAAGTATCGTAAGCAAACTACATCGCCAAAGGCGACAGAATAATATTACGAAGCTACAAGCTTCGTACAGCTAATAAAAAAAACAGACCTGTGAGGTTTTACAATCTTACAGGTCTGTCATATATCTTACAGGCTTCCACCTTATACCTCATACCTTACACCTTCCACCCTAAAAGTACAGCCAGTTGGTTATTAAGTTAGGGAATATACCCAGCAGGATAACAATAACCGCAACGGCCAGCAAAGTATATTTAAACGCATTACTTGCCTGTATATTGGCATTGCCCTGTTTAAAGTACATGGCCTGTATAACCCTGAAATAGTAGTACACACTCACCGCCGCCATTACCAGGGAGAAGATGGCTAACCATAAATGTCCCTTGGTTGCAATTACCGCCTGTATCATGTAAAACTTTGCCAGGAAGCCTGCAGTAAGCGGTATACCAGCCAGTGATAAAATGAATATGGTAATGGCTGCCGCTACCAATGGCTGTTGTTTGGCCAGTCCGTTAAAGCCGTCAAATGTATAATCATCTATTTTGGTCAGCACGGAAAAAATACCGATCGTCGCAAGACTATAAGCAGCTGCATACAATAACAACCCTTCCTGTGCAATACCGTTCATGGCAAATACCGCCAGTAACATAAAGCCTGCCTGCGCAATACTGGAGTAGGCCAGCATACGTTTAACACTGTGCTGGAACACGGCAGTAATATTGCCTATAAATAAAGTAACCGCAGCTAATATGGCCATCCAGAACTGCCATTGCGATGCCAGTACACCGAACGAATCGTTAAACAAACGGAAGAAAGAAAAGAATACCGCAGCCTTAACAATAGTAGCCATGAAAGAAGTAAACACGGTTGGTGCACCATCGTATACGTCAGGCGTCCAGAAATGTAAAGGAGCCACCGATGCTTTAAAAGCCATGGAGAATAATAATAACAACATGCCCGCAATGGCCAAAGGCGAATCAATATTCTTGGTAAAATTAAATAGATCCACGCTAAAGGTTCCCTGGGCGCCGTAAATAAGGGTAATACCCATTAACATTAAGCCGGTGGAGAAACAGCCCATTAAAAAATACTTCAATGCGGCCTCGTTACTTTTTAAGTTGCGCTTATCACTGCCGGTAAGTACGTATAAAGGAATAGATACTATTTCAATACCCAGGAACAGTATCAATAAAGAGTCAAAGGACGATACCAGCACAATGCCACATAACACAAAGAACAGCAGGGCAAAGTATTCCGCATAGTTTACCTTACTTAGTTTTTCCATGTCTTTGGCCGTAAGCAGGAAGTAGACCAGCAGGGCAAAAACAGCGATGCTGATGAACAGCAAAGTATACCTGTCAAACGATAAAAAGCCGGCCGTGTTAATATTAAATAACCTGGTACCGTACATTTCCAGTACGTTCAACACCAGCAAAGCAATGGTTCCGGTAATGCCCATGGTGCGTACGGTAGCGGTATTCTTTACCAGAAAACTGCTAAACATCATTACTACACCTAAAATGGCCGATATCAATAATACGTTCATAACTTCTTTATTACTTCTTCAACAAATGAAGTATGTCAGCTTGTTTTAATAATTCATCTGTAATTGCCTGTGTAAAGTTCAGTGCCGGTTGCGGATACACACCCATTACTATAATTACCACAGCGATCAGGCTTAAAATAATTTTTTCGTTCCATTTAATGTCCACGGCATTTGCTGTTAAAGCATTTACCGGTCCATAAAATACTTTGCGGGTCATACGTAAGGTGTACACAGCACCCAGTATAATACCAAGGCCTGCCAGTACTGTAAACACCACATTATAATTGGTTACTTTAGAATTTAAGATACCATTGAACATTAAGAACTCGCCTACAAAAGCATTGGTAAGCGGTAAAGCAATATTGGCAAAGGCAAACAGTACAAAGAAGATGGCCAGTACCGGTGCTTTTTGTGCCAGGCCACCCAACTCAGACATTTTGCGGGTGCCGAACTGGCGTTCAATAATTTCTACCACCATCCACAACGCAATGATGTTGATACCGTGGTTGAACATCTGTATCATTACCCCCTGGAAACTACTCTGTGTTTCGGAGAAAATAGCAATGGCCATTAAGCCGATGTGCGCAATGGAAGAATAAGCGATCAAACGTTTCATATCATCCTGGCGCATGGCGATCAGGGATGCGTAAATAATGCCGATCACCGCCATAGAGGAAGTAAGATCGCCCCAGCTGTATGCCGCCTGCGGTACAATGGGTAATACCCAGCGTAACAAACCTAATACCCCCATTTTTACCATAATGCCGCTTAGTACCATGGTAGCCGCCGTAGGCGATTGCTCATAGGTATCGGGCTGCCAGGTATGAAAAGGGAAGATGGGCATTTTAACCGCAAAGGCAATGAACAGTAACCAGAATAACCACATCTGGTCGTTATAGGATAATGCCTGTCCGGCTTTATAAAAATCGGCAATGGCAAATGAATGGTTAGGCGTTTGAAAGTAGATATAGATCAGCGCCACCAGCATTAATATAGAACCAAAGAAGGTATAAATGAAGAATTTAAAAGTAACCGGGATACGTTTTTCACCACCCCACTGCGAGCAGATAAAGTACATGGGTATCAAAGCCAGCTCCCAGAAGAAGTAAAACAGTAAGGCATCCATGGCCATAAACACGCCTAACATGCCGGCCAGGCCCAGTAACATCCAGCCAAAAAAGTTTTTAGCATTGGGATATTGACGATGCCAGGTAGCCACAAAAATTAAAGGCAGTGCCAATGCACCTAACAGGCTCAGCGTATAACCCAGGCCATCCAGTTTTAAGGCAAAGGATGCGCCCAGCGGTTGTATCCAATCGGCCTGGAAACTTAAACATTCGGGCTTATTATAAACCGCCAGACCTAAAAATGCCACCAGCAATGTAGCTATTGCCGTAAGCAGCGACCAGTTACGGGCCGTATTGTCACTCTTTAAAAAGAAAGTAACGATACCGCCTAATAATGGAACCAATAATAATAAAAGTGCGATCATATTACAACCTATCCTTTGCAGGATTTTTTTTGTTTATGTTATCAGCTTCGTCCTGTGCCGTTTATCAGCACATTATCCAATCAGCACATTAGCTAATTATATTATTTTCTCAAAAAGAACTGGATCACGAAGATCAGTAAGATACTCACCACCATCAGCAACACATAACTGCCCACCTGGCCGCTTTGTACCCACCTGAACTGGCGGCCGCCATAGTTTACCAGGCGCCCTACCCCGTTAACAATACCATCCACTACTTTTTTGTCAAAAATATTATTCAGGAAATCAGCCAATGCTTTTAAAGGTTTTACAATAATGTTATCATACAGTTCGTCCACATACCATTTGTTCTCCAATACTTTGGCAAAGCCGGTATTTTCTTTTTCTTTATAGTTTTTGTAAATGCTCCAGGCTGCAAACACCATTACCAGTACCAACCCGGTTGACAGGCCCATTAATATATACTCAGTAGTATGAGAAATATGATGCCCTTCAGCAACCGCAATAACCGGTGCCAGGAAATGCGGCAGTTCGTCGCTGCCACCCAGCACTGCCGGTATGCCTACAAACCCACCGATTACCGACAGTATGGCCAGTACAATCAAAGGCAGGGTCATGGCCTTGGGGCTCTCGTGTAAATGATGCTCCTGCTCGTGCGTACCACGGAATTTCCCGGTGAACGTAATAAAGAGTAAACGGAACATATAAAACGCGGTAAGTAAAGCTGCAAATAAAGCAATGCCATACATTACCGGGCTATGCGCATAGGCACTTAATAAAATAGCATCTTTAGAAAAGAAACCGGATAGAGGCGGAATACCGGCAATGGCGATACAGCCGATCACAAATGTCCAGAAAGTAACCGGCATTTTTTTAGACAGGCCTCCCATTTTACGTATGTCCTGTTCACCACCCATCGCATGAATCACACTACCACTGCCTAAGAACATGAGGGCTTTAAAGAAAGCATGCGTCATTACATGGAATACAGCCGCAGCATAAGCGCCTGTACCCAGGGCCAGGAACATAAAGCCCAACTGGCTAACGGTAGAGTAAGCCAATACCTTTTTAATATCGTTTTGTTTCAGGGCAATACTGGCCGCCAGTAAGGCAGTAGCCAGGCCAACCCAGGCAATAATGTTTAACACATCCGGGGCCAGCGAGTATAACACGTTACTGCGGGCAATCATATAAATGCCTGCCGTAACCATGGTAGCGGCATGTATCAGGGCCGATACCGGTGTAGGGCCAGCCATAGCATCGGGTAACCAGGTATATAAAGGGATCTGGGCACTTTTACCAGTGGCACCTACAAATAGTAGTAAGGTAATAACCGTAATATCAGTAGTGGTTAAATGTTTTAGTCCTTCAGCACTGAATACTTCACTGTAAGAGACACTACCCACTTTACCAACTAACCAGAAAATAGCAATTAAAAAAGCCAGGTCACCAATACGGTTCATGATAAAGGCTTTGGAGGCCGCTTTATTGTACTCCGGTTTTTTAAACCAGAAGCCGATCAGTAGATAGGAACATAAACCTACACCTTCCCAGCCAATGAACATGATAAAAAAGTTAGCTCCCATTACCAGCAACAGCATGGAGAACACGAACAGGTTCAGGTAAGCAAAGTACCGGGCAAAATGTTCCGGCTTTTCATCATGCATGTAAGAAGTAGAGTATACATGTATTAAAAAGCCCACCCCTGTAATAATTAAGAGGAAGATGGATGACAACTGGTCAACCTGGAAAGCAAAAGGAATGGTAAGGTTACCAACCGATATAAAGTTAAAGTAGCTCACCACTTCGGTGTTACCACCTTTAACCTGGAAAAAGAAGATCAGGCTTACAATGAACGAAGCCAGGATAGCGCCGCTGCCAATTGTACCTATTGCACCCTTAGAAAGTTTATTACGCCCCAAACCATTGATGAGAAAACCCAGCAACGGAAAAAGCGGAATAAGATAAGCCAGTTGTAAAACGTTCTTCATAACTATGTTTCAATTAGTACAGTCCGAACTAATCTTGTTTCGGTTTTGCTAATTTGTTATCTGAAATATAATGTAGTTAACCCATAAGCTTTTGAGGGCTTAGTGTTTTAACCTGTTTAAAAAGTTTACATCCACCGAATGTATATTTCTATACATCATTACAATAATGGCCAGCCCCACACTTACTTCCGCTGCTGCCACCACCATAATAAAAAATACAAATAACTGCCCGTCAGTACCGGCCGTGGTAAAAGGTGATCCGGCACTTAAGTAATGCATTTTGGAAAATGCCACCAGCAGCAGGTTCACCGCATTTAACATGAGCTCCACACACATAAAAATGATAATGGCGTTACGGCGTGTTAACACACCTACCATACCAATAGCAAATAATGCTAACGAAAGAAATATGTAATAATTTATGGGCATTATTATACCGTTTAAATTTTAGTCTTTTTTACCTAATACTACCGCACCTACCATGGCGCTTAAAAATAATATGCTGCTCAGCTCAAAAGGTATTACATAAGTAGTGAACAGCTCTTTACCCAGGCTTTTAATTAAACCGATATCGCCGGTATTTACCTGTGCAAACTGGCCTTTCAATTCACTGTCCCGCAAAGCCGCTACCAGCACCAGCATTAAACAGCCACCCGCAATACCACCTGCCAGTTTTATCCAGCGGTTGCGTTTGGGTACGGTTGTTTTGTTGAGGTTCATTAACATGATCACAAACAGGAACAGTACCATAATAGCGCCGGCATATACAATAATATTCACCACCGCCAGGAACTGGGCATTTAATACAATATAATGACCCGAAATGGCAAAGAAGGTCATGATTAACCACAATACACTATGTACAGGGTTGCGGCTTACCACTACCATTAAGGCACCAAATAGTGCCAGTATAGATAAAAACCAGAATAATATTTGTGTTACACTCATTGTTCGTGACTAATACCGTTAATGAATATTTCAATTTTTAAATAAAACTGAAATAGTTTATTGCTTTGCTTTATCGCCCAATGCTTTTTTATAACCTTCCGGATCTTCTACCGGGTTGGGTATCAACAGATCCTGTTTTTTATATATAAAACCTGTACGGCCATAGTTAGCCGGTGCAAATGTTTCTGATAAATAGATAGCATCTTTAGGGCAGGCTTCCTCACAATACCCGCAAAAAATACAGCGCAGCATGTTTATCTCATACTTGGCAGCGTATTTTTCTTCACGGTATAAATGCTCTTCCCCATTCTCCCTTTCGGCAGCCTCCATGGTAATGGCTTCCGCCGGGCATGCCACCGCACACAGGCCGCAGGCTGTACAGCGTTCACGCCCTTCCTCGTCACGATTTAAAATGTGCAAACCGCGGAATACTTTAGAAAAAGGTCTTTGCTGTTCAGGATACTGAATAGTTGGCTTTTTCCTAAAAAAGTGTTTAAGGGTGATCATCATGCCCTTGGCAATATTCCAGAGATACAGGCTCTCCAGGAATGTCATCGGCTTCCGATCTACCTGTTTTGACTTATTCGTTAATTGCATTTTAACCCCCATCCCTTACGGGAAAGTTTTTAAACATTATTACCAAGCTATACGTTTAGTAATAGTGTTATCGTTATTTATTATTTCAATGTCGCAAATGTAGTAGTTAGTATTAAGTATTGAGTATTCAGAACTCAGAATTGAGACTAATCTCTCAATATTTTACTTATACCCTATCATTTAAAATTGCCTGTTTTCCTGTTCCTCCGTGTTACTGCTGTTGAACGGAGCGTCGCAACCGCAGCTCCATCAAGGCGCAACAGCTGATAACAAAATTATTTTTTCAGCCACAGGATAACTGCCGCCGAAATGATCATATTTACCAGTGCCAGCGGAATTAATTTTTTCCAGCCCAGGTTCATCAACTGGTCAAAGCGGAAACGCGGAACAGTCCAGCGGATCCACATGAACACAAATACAAAGAACAGTGCCTTTGCCATGATCACGGCAAAGCCGATCAATGACAGCAGGTTCTGGTTTAATCCCCAGGATGCTTCATCCACAAACGGTATATCATAACCGCCAAAGAACAGGCAGGTCATAATTACACAGCTGATGAACATATTGATATATTCTGCAAACAGGTAAAAACCAAGTTTCATAGATGAGTATTCCTGGTGGTAACCAAAGTTCAGCTCACTTTCCGCTTCGGGTAAATCAAAAGGTGTACGGTTACACTCCGCCAGGGCACATACAAAAAACACGATAAAACCGAGCGGCTGATAGATCACGTGCCAGCCATTATCGATCTGGCTTTGTACAATGCTGCTCATTTTCAGGTCGCCCACAAATAGCAACACACCCAGTAAAGCCAGGCCCATGGGTAATTCGTAGGATACCATCTGCGAGGCACCGCGGATACCCGCTAATAAAGAGAATTTATTGTTACTCGCCCATCCACCGATCATAATACCATATACACCTACACTAACTGCAGCAAATACAAAGAGAATACCTACGTTAATATCGGCAATCTGTAATGGCACATCGCGGCCGCCAATGCTTAAAGGCGTGCTCCAGGGAATTACCGCGCTGGTTAACAAAGCCGTGATCATGGCAAGGGCCGGGCCCAGGATGAACAGGAATTTTGAGGATGCCAGGGGAATGATCTCTTCCTTAAAGAAAAGTTTACCTGCATCGGCAAATGGTTGTAACAAACCAAAGGGGCCCGCACGGTTAGGACCTAACCTGTCCTGGAAAAAGCCCGCCACCTTACGTTCGCCGTAGGTGGAGTACATGGCAACTACCATTGATAATGTAACAATACAAACAATCAATAATAATTTCTCAATGATAAAAAACCAGTCAATCGCTAATAAATACATATTGGTTTGTATTACTGTTGGTTGTTTTTATTAAATGTTTTGCCTGTAGCCGGTCCGGGTAACTCACTTAAATGTACACCGGGCTGATTTACATCGCTAATGGAATGTATATCCATTAACATTTTAGGCTGGCGTCCGCCCATTACTTCTACCAGTGTATCCTGGGGTTTATCCAGTGTTTCGTAATGGTTGGCCGATATAACCGATTGACGGCTCACTTTCGTTGGACCTTCAATTACCCAGTCGTTAATATTCTTTCTTTCAAAACGGCATTCATTACAGATCCAGCCGGTTTTACCATCTTCCGTTTTTTTAATCTCACCCCACTCATCTTTACGTGCGGTAACACGTAATACCTCGTTACCACGTTGCCATAAAGTAACTTTGCCGCTGCATTTGGTACAGTTGCAATGTGCATCAACCGGTTTGGTAAACCATACCCTGTTTTTAAACCGGAATGTTTTATCGGTTAAAGCACCAACCGGACATACATCAATAACATTACCAATGAAATCGTTGTCCAGTGATTTTTCAATATAGGTAGCAATTTCCGCATGATCGCCCCTGTCCAGTACGCCATGTACCCTTTTACCGGTTACCTGGTCGGCTGTAAACACACAACGGTAGCAGAGTATGCAACGTGTCATGTGCAGCTGTATATAGTTACCTAAACTGTGTTTGGTAAATGTTCTGCGTTTAAATTCATACCGGGTGCCCTCGCTGCCGTGCTGGTAGCCAAGGTCCTGTAAATGACATTCGCCGGCCTGGTCACAAACCGGGCAATCCAGCGGATGGTTTAACAATAAAAATTCCACCACACCGGCACGGGCATCTTTCACACGCGGACTGGTAATATTTTTTACCTCCATACCGTCCATTACCGTTGTACGGCAACTGGCTACCAGTTTGGGCATCGGTCGCGGATCTTTTTCAGAACCTTTGCTTACCTCTACCAAACAAGTACGGCATTTACCGCCACTGCCTTCCAATGGTGTGTAGTAACACATTGCAGGCGGCGCCACATCGCCACCCACCTGGCGGGCAGCTTGCAGAATAGTAGTGCCGGCTGGCACTTCTATCGTGATGTTGTCAATTGTTACTTTAAATAATTGTTGTTCCGACATTTTTATTTCGCTTTATCCCTGTTAGGATATTATTATTATTAGCATATCAGCACATTCACCAATCGGCTAATTGAAGTTATATACCGCGCCGATCATTGCATTTGCCTGGGCATATACAAAATCCTGTTTTCCCCTTCCTTTAATGCCTTTTTTATGCAACACAATATCCGGCATATTAATGTATCCTGCTTTGGTTTCAAACCTGAACGATAGTTTACGCAGCAGGGTTACCTGTATGCCTCCCTTTACACTGGTTCCGAAACCCGATAAATGAAAGCGGTCATTACGGTCATAATCCAGGAAAGTAGTATTCGTTCTTGGCACCATAATGCCTGCTCCGCCACCATACAAATACCCCACATGTACTTTCTCATCCGGTGATTTGTATATATTCCCCAGTTTTTCCAACTCCACATTTACATAGTTCAAACCATCGGTATGTTCAAACTTTAAAAAGTCATCTGCAATCACCATATTACCGTTGTACACACTTTTGTATTTCCCTTCATGCTCAACTACACCTGTTACCCTTGCTACCTGGTTCTGTACCATTACATATTTCATATGGTCAATACCAATCGTAATCGCCAGGTCATCTTTCAGGTAGTACCCTACCCGCAGGTTTGTTTGCGGAATAGTGATCCTGTCGGCCCGCAGGTAGTTATAAAGACTTACATTACTCGGCCTGTCCTTTGCTTTTAATTTATGCAAGGTCAGATCATAATCCTCACCTTTAATTTTCAAAGTGCTGTTGGTATAAGCTCCCCGGTTCCAACCCCAGTAGGCGAAAACCGAGCCTTTCCTGTTTGCACTTGTTTTACGTACCGTACGTGTAGTACCGGTTACTACATTATTTACCTGGGTAAATGCCCTGGTTGTTCCCATTAATACTAAAAAAAGAACTGTAATTTTCCTGAGATTCATAATACTTATCTTAAATAGATCCTATCGCCTGCAATCGTCCTTGTTCATCCTATATTAAGCCACTACTTCCAGTGCATCGGCATAATGCGCTAAGCCGAAGTTGCGTGTTTGCGCTTCTGCGGCATTTGTTACATGCCATTCAAACTCGTCCCTGAAATGCCTGATAGCTGCTGCAACCGGCCAGGCCGCTGCATCACCCAAAGGGCAGATCGTATTACCTTCAATTTTACGTTGTATATCCCACAGTAAATCAATATCGCTTGATTTACCCTCGCCTTTTTCCAGGCGTAGTAAAAGTTTTTCCATCCAGCCAGTTCCTTCACGGCAGGGTGAACATTGTCCGCAACTTTCGTGGCGGTAAAAACGGGCTAAAGTATAGGTATGTTTTACTACGCACTGGTCTTCATCCAGTACAATAAAACCACCCGACCCCATCATGGTACCGGTTGCAAAACCACCATCCGAAAGGCTTTCGTAGTTCATCATCCGTTGTTCACCCTTGGCTGTTTTTAACAACAGGTTGGCAGGTAAAATGGGTACAGATGAACCGCCCGGGATACAGGCTTTTAAACGTTTACCGTTTTTAATACCTCCGCAATATTCATCACTGAAAATAAATTCTTCTACCGATATGGTCATGTCAATTTCAAACACGCCCGGTTTGTTAATATTACCACAAGCCGAAATAAGTTTGGTGCCGGTTGATTTACCTACACCGATCTTCGCATACTCATCACCACCTTCGTTAATAATGGGTACTACCGCCGAAATGGTCTCCACATTGTTTACCACCGTAGGACAGCCCCATAAACCTTTTACGGCCGGGAAGGGTGGTTTAATACGGGGGTTGCCGCGTTTACCTTCCAGTGATTCCAGTAAAGCAGTTTCTTCACCACAGATATAAGCGCCGGCACCACGCTGTACATGTATATCCAGGTTATATCCTGTGCCTAAAATATTATTGCCTAACCAGCCGTTTTGTTTGGCTTCGTTAATAGCCTGTTCCAGTATATCCACTATCCACCAGTACTCACCACGGATATAGATGTAGGAATTATTGCTTCCCAACGCATAGGAGCTTACGATCATTCCTTCTATCAGCAAATGCGGGATAAACTCCATCAGGTAACGGTCCTTAAAAGTACCCGGCTCCGATTCGTCGGCATTTACCACCAGGTAACGGGGAATACCTTCCGGTTTGGCCAGGAAACTCCATTTCATACCGGCAGGGAAACCTGCACCACCACGTCCGCGCAATCCACTCTTTTTTACCTCCTCGGTCACTTCATCGGGAGTAAGGGTTTTGAGGGCTTTTTCCACGCTGCGGTAACCACCTTCGCGGCGGTATACATCGTAGTAGCGAATGCCTTCTACCTTATCGTTTGCTAATAAAAGTTTTCGTCCCATTGTATGCTTTATGCGTTCCGCTTTATGCTTTATTAATTTTTTGCTGCAGCCTCTGCCCTGCATTCGTTAATGATCTGGTCCACCTTTTCCCTGGTCAAATGCTCCCGGTAATGTTTTCCCAGCTGCATCATGGGGGCATAACCACAGGCTCCCAAACACTCTACAGTTTTTAAAGTAAACATACCATCTTCGGTGGTTTGCCCTGGTTTAATGTTCAGCTTTTCACCAATGTATTGTATAATATCATCGCTGCCGCTGATCATGCAGGGGCCGGTCTGGCATACTTCAAACAGGTATTTACCCACCGGCTTCAGGTTATACATACTGTAAAAGGTAGCTACCTCGTATACTTCGATAGGTTCTATCTGTAATAAAGTGGCTACATAATCCATTACAGGTACATCTAACCAGTTACCAAACTGTTGTTGCGCCAAATGCAATACCGGCAGCAACGCACTTTTTTGTTTGCCGGCCGGGTAGCGGGCAATCAGGCGTTGTGCTTCCTGCATTGCTGTTTCAGTGAACTGTACACTCATCTGTTTTATATTTCGTGGTTACCCGTTTTAGCGGTAACCTGCATTTTTATTTTTCTTTTCTTCTGTCCAATAGTGTTATTATATTCCCGAAACAAGTTCGGGATGCTGCAAAATGCCCAATAGCGTTAATGCAGCAGAACGGAGCGTCGCAAGTAAAGTTCAATCAGAGAACTATTGCTGACATTTAAAAGAACCTACCATTTACCTTCCCGCACCATTTAATAATGAGACTTTCATTATCAAATTTTCAAATTGACTAATTATCTAATTGCCTACGCATCCATTTCACCCGCTATCAGGTTCAGCGACGACATTACTATAACGGCATCACTTAACATAGCGCCTTTGGTGAGCTCCTCGTAAGCCTGGTAATAAATAAAACAAGGCCTGCGGAAGTGTAAACGGGCCGGCGTACGGCCACCGTCACTGATGAGGTAATAGCCCAGCTCACCATTAGCCGCTTCAATGGAATGGAATACCTCGCCTTTAGGCATATCAATTTCACCCATGATGATCTTGAAATGCCAGATCAGTGCTTCCATTTTGGTATACACATCTTTTTTCTCCGGCAGGTAGTATTCCGGCACATCGGCATGGTATACCTCGGCCTCGGCGCCTTTAAACTGTTTCAGTTTATCCATTGCCTGCCTGATAATATTCATACTCTGCCACATTTCCTCGTTACGTACCAGGAAACGGTCGTAACAATCGCCGGTAGTACCTACGGGAATGGTAAAATCAAAATCCTCGTAACTGCAGTAAGGATTATGTACCCGCAGGTCATAATCAACACCCGCAGCACGCAGGTTTGGACCGGTGAAACCATAGTTCAATGCTCTTTCGGCGCTGATAGGTCCGGCTCCTATTAAACGGTCCATGAAAATACGGTTGCGGTTAAAGAGGTTTTCAAACTCCTTTAACACAGCAGGGTATTCGTCTAAGAATTTTTCAATTTTACGGAAGGCGATATCATTAAAGTTTCTTTCAAAACCGCCGATACGGCCAATATTGGTGGTAAGCCTTGAGCCGCAAACTTCTTCGTATATTTCATAGATCAGCTCGCGGTATTGCATTACATATAAAAAGCCGGTGAAAGCGCCGCTGTCCACACCCACGATAGAGTTACAAATAAGGTGATCGGCAATACGGGCCAGTTCCATTACAATAATGCGCAGGTAATCGACACGTTTGGGCGTTTGCACGCCTAACAGCTTTTCGCAGGTCATATGCCAGCCCATATTGTTTAAGGGCGAAGAGCAATAGTTTAACCTGTCGGTAAGCGGGGTTATCTGGTAGAGGGGCCTGCGTTCGGCAATTTTTTCAAAAGCGCGGTGTATATACCCGATGGTTTGCTCGGTAGATACAATACGCTCACCATCTAATTCCAGGATGTTCTGCATTACACCATGCGTGGCCGGGTGCGTTGGCCCCAGGTTCAGCGTGGTGGTTGTTTTTTCTATGCTACCCTCGGGTAGTTTTATATGCTGTTCAGACATGCCAGCTAATAGTTTTTCTTCGTAGTTTATTTGCCTTAATGTTTCTCTTCCAGCGATGTTGTCTGGTCGGCGTTATTATAGGTAATATTGCCACCGCGTCCAAACATCTCATCGTCTTTATCTATACGTCCCTGGTCTTCCAGCGGGAACTCTTTACGCATCGGGAAATAGTCCATTTCATCCACGTTTAAAATACGTTTCAGGTTTGGGTGGCCTACAAAGTTGATACCGTAAAAGTCATAGGTTTCCCTTTCCATCCAGTTGGCCGTAGCAAACAAACCTGTTGCCGTATACACATCGGGTGCAGCCACAGGTGTAAACACTTTAAAACGTAAACGCACGTTATCTTCCAGGTTATGCAAATGATATACAACCGCCAGTTCATTGCCGGTATTGTCGGGGTAGTGCACACCGCACAGATCGGTCATGAAACGGAATTTCAGTTCCGCATCGTCATATAAAAAGCTCAGTATTTTCAGGTTTTGTTCTTTCACTGCTACAAAACTCAGCATACCATAACTTTCTTCGAAACCGGTAACTGCTTCGCCAAATTTATCCTGTAACCTTTGTTGTATATATTCGTTGGTTAACATTGTTGTGAACCATTATTTCGTTTCTAAAAATAGTACCTTCTTACTGAATGCCATAGCTTTCCAGTAAAGCCTTGTATTGTTGCCCGTTACGGCGGCGCAGTTCTTCCTTACCTACCAGATCCTGTATGCGTAATACACCATCAATGATAGCTTCGGGACGGGGCGGGCAGCCGGGCACATATACGTCCACGGGTATTACCTGGTCAATTCCCTGTAAAACACTGTAGGTATCAAAAATACCGCCGCTGCTGGCGCAGGCGCCTACGGCAATTACCCAGCGGGGTTCGGCCATTTGCAGGTATACCTGTTTTACCACGGGTCCCATTTTTTTAGCAATGGTGCCCATTACCATTAACATATCGCACTGGCGGGGGGAGAAACCTACCCTTTCGCTGCCAAAACGGGCCAGATCGTAGGTAGAGGCCATAGTGGCCATAAATTCAATACCACAGCAGGAGGTGGCAAATGGTAAAGGCCACAGCGAGTTTTTACGGGCAAGGCCTATTACCGAGTCCAGGGAAGTAGCAAAAAAGCCCTGGCCCTGATGCCCTTCCGGCATGTCGACCATGCTGATATCGTCTACCAGTGGTTTTTGTTTGATGTTGTATGATACCGGACGTGACATAGTTCTAATTTGATAATTTGGTAATTAGAAAATTTGAAAGTGCAGGCATTTATCAAAGTTCCCTTTAAGTGTCTGCACTAATCTTCCCATTTTAAAGCACCTCTTTTGAGGATGTAGGTAAACCCGCAAAGGAAAAAACCTACAAACATCAGCACGGCTGCAAAACCCGGCCATCCCAGGTCTCTGAAATTAACAGCGTAGGGATAGAAAAAGATCACCTCTACATCAAATAAAACGAATAAAATGGCTGTTAAAAAGTATTTAATAGCCATGGGCTGTCTTGCCTCACCGTGGGAGTCGATACCACTGGTAAAATTCTGCAGTTTATCGGTGGTTTTACGTTTGGGTCCCAGCAGGTGGGTCAATATCATTAACACAACTACAAGGCCTACAGCAAAAACAATTTGTAAGGCAATAGGCAAATACGTATCTGCGCTGTCGACAGCGATATGGGTTTGAAGTAAGTGGATCATAATTTTTTACCCTAGTGGCAAAAATAAGGCAGCAACGCCAATAAACCTTGTATTTATACAAAGAAATAGCCCCGGATGGTCGTCCGGGGCTACAATTATGCTAATAGTAGTTATTATGCCTGTTATTTGCTGCCTGCACTACCGGTACCTCCGGCTGGTTTGGGCTGCGCTCTCAGCTTTTTCAGGTAATCGTTTAACTGGTCAATATTTGACTGTAAACTTTCTTTACGAGCTGGATCGGCAGTCACATCTTTTAAGAGTACCAGGTAGGCTACGGTATTTTCGTAATCCTTCATCTTGTTATAGGTTTGTACCAGGTAACCATAAACAGCGGGAAATTTAGCCGCATATTTTGCACTGTCCTTACGGATAAAGGTTAACCACTCATTGGCCGCAGGAATAGCCAGGCTATCCATTTTGGCAGTATCCAGCATTATAGCGGTGTTATACTTCCACTCCCAGCCATATTCCTGGTCAGGATACTCGGTTGTCATTCTTTTTGCCAGGTCATAAGCCGGGCCAAACTGTGCTGCTTTATAGTTTGCGTAAGTAGCATAAAACAGGTCGTTAATGGTAGGCTTAGGCTTAATTTCCAGCAGTTTGGCATATAATGCACTTTCGTTTTTAGACTGCTGTTTTTTGCGGAAAAGTTCAATACCTTCTTTCAGGATATCCAGTTTACCGCTTTCAGTAGTATCAGACTTAATACCATCCAGGAAGCTTTGCAGGGCTACGCCTTCCTGGCCCGGAATAGCAGAATAGATATTTGCTTTCAGGGTATAATCCAAAGGTTTGATCTCTTCTGATTTTTCTTTGGCAAAATATTCATCCACATATTGTTTGGCAGATACGGTATCCCCTTTGGCAACATAAGAGTCCGCCAGTAATTTGTATACTTTAGGTTTAGGCTTGCCCCCTGTTTTTGCAATAATGTCTTTGGCACCGGCAATGGCTTTATCATAGTTTTTCAATGCCCAGTCCATAGAGTACTCCAGGTATGCATTTTGCGGATCGGCATCAGCACTTTCTTTAAATTTCTGTGCATATTGTTTTGCTTTTTCTACATCCACACGCATGTAGTAGTAGGTCAGCTCGTAATAAGCCGGCGCAAAACGGGGATCTTTTGTAATAGCCGTATTCATATATTCTACAAACATCTCCCAGTTCCTTTGCGACTGGAACAGCATACCGTTACGGTAAGCAGGTACGGGGTAAGTAGGGTCGATACGGGTAGCTTCTACCAGGTTTTTAAACACTTCACCACCGTTCTCACCTGGTTTTTGTTTACGCAGGGCGTTGGCAAGGTTTAACAGGATATCAGCTTTTAACCGTACATCTTTTACATTGGCCTGTGAGGCCGCCTGTAATTTTTCTACGGCAAAATTTATATCACCTTTTTTATCAATATGGTCATATACTTCGGTAATGGCTTTACCAACAGCATTTAAAATTTCAGGATCATCTCCTTTACGGCCTTTACTGATAGTTAATGCCGATTCAAAACGCTGGCGGGCATCCTGCATTTTGTTCTCCTCCAGGTCTACCTGGCCTTTACCAACCAGCAACAAAGGAGCATTAGCACTTGTGGTAAGGGCTTTATCATAAACGCCTTTAGCGCCTGCAATATCATCTTTTTTCAAAAATGCCTGACCTAACCAATAAGTAGCTTCGATGTTATTAGGATTTGAAGCAACCAATTTTTCAAATACTGCTTTTGCACTTTCAACCCTGTCAGAATAAAGGTCTTGAATCCCTTCCTGCAGCGACTGTGCCTTTACACCTGTTACCATCAACAGTGTCGCAGTCATTAGACTCAATGTAAACTTTGTTTTGTTCATCTGTTCTCTTTTATTGTGGTATAAAAAAATACTTTATTTATGTTATTCAACCGGCCCTTCTTTTAACGCCATTTTCCTGATACTAAAATCACGGAGCATCGGCGCCAGGTAAGCTCTTTTAAAAATCAACTGCCCGATCTCGTCTTTTAAAAAAACGGCAAAGCCGGTTGCCAACCCCTGGTATGGTTCTTTCAGTATATATACCAAATCGCGTACCATAGGGTATTTTCCCCTGTAAACATTTGCCGGCATAGGTAAAACATATTTACCCGCCGAGTCGGTGCTTTCAATATAAGCTACCTTAATTTTTTTCAAAAAACTTTGCTGTAAGCTATCATCCTGGTTACCCACCCAGCTTACGCCTATAAAGCCCACTGCCGAAGGATTTGAAGCGATAAAGTTGATCACCGAATCACTGGTCCTGGCCGCCATCGCATCGGGCGAAAGTTTGGCACCTTTCAATACACTATCGACGAGATAACGAACCGTTCCCGTTGCTTTAACCCCGTCAAAAACCGGTGTTAATTTTTTGCTATAGTTACCGGTCAGTATCTGTTTTACCTCCTCCATGGTAAAAGCAAAGTCGGGTGCATCCGGGTGTACAATCACGGCAATGGCATCGCGTGCTACTACCTCCTGCCTCACCGCTACTTTCAAAGAGTCTGCTATAAATTTTCTTTCACTTTCCGATATTCTCCTGGTGGAAATGATCAGCGGAATTGAATCTATCCATAAATCGTTCCAACTATCAACTTCCGGTTTATACTGAACATTTATTTTGGTACCTGGCCTGTTCGATTCGTATACCTGAACCTGAGCATCAATAACCGGTTTAAAAGTTTCATCAACACTAATAGTTGTTACACCTTCAAACGGGGTGCTGTTGCCCTGCTTTGTTTTTTTGCCATCGTTGCCGCAAGCCGCTAACAAAGTAGCCGCAAGGCTAAAAGCTACTATATTTTTTAACAGTCCCTGCTTCATTAATTGTCTCTAAAATAATTTTTCTTATATCCCCTGTACAACCGCCATATACCATATGCTGCAAACAATCCACCTGCCAGTATATCTGTCCAGTCTGGCTGCCTTCCGGCAATAATTACATTGAATTTTTTTCTAAGTAAAAAAGCCAGTCCCAGCAAAATCCAAAACACGCCCATGCCATAATCGGTTATTGACCGTCTTAAAGCATATTGTTTTCTTAGCTTATCATCGTACGCATCTTTCATACTTTTCTGAAGTGGGATGGCAATTTATTGTTTTTTTTTAAAACATCGTGACAAAAAGTGCCCGGATCAGACGGTAAATGAGAATTTTTAATGACAATCTGTAAAAAAATGACCAGACTCATTAAATCCATAATTTTTTTGTTGTCAACGTCCCCGCCCTGATGTATCCCGGTTGCGACGCTCCGTTCAGCTGCTTCACCCCTATTCAGCAATACTATCTACGGTTTTCCAGTGGCAGCCGGCTTCACGGCTCATTCCTTTATACTAACACTTGTTTCAAAGATGCTTTATCAATTACACGATTAACCGTTAGTGTTAAATAAATGTTATCCCTTTTAATTTTATCTTCAATTATATGATCATTTTACTGCCGGAATTCCATAAACCGCTTTGTTAATCCTACCCCGTAAAATGATGCTGTTACCCCTGCTTACCTAAATAATGTTGTAGTACCTTTGCGCCATGAAAATAATGATGGTTTGTTTAGGTAATATTTGCCGCAGCCCTTTGGCCGAAGGGGTACTACAGCACAAGGCGGATGCAGCAGGCCTAGACTGGCAGGTAGACAGTTCAGGAACAAACGGGTATCATACCGGCGAAGCCCCGCATAAATTATCGCAAAAAGTAGCATTATTACATGGCATCGATATCAGTGAACAGAGGGCCTGGCGTTTTAAGGCATCTTTTTTTGACGAATACGATAAGATATATGTGATGGCCCATGATGTACTGGCCGATGTACGGCGCATTGCCGGCAATAAGTTTGATGCCGCTAAGATTGATTTTTTACTGAACGAGTTAACTCCCGGTACCAACCAGGACCTCACCGATCCGTGGTATGGCGAGGAGCCGGGTTACCACGATGTATATGCCCTGATAGATAAAGCCTGTGATGCGATATTGGCCAAACACACGATTAATCTGGCAATTTGATAATTAGGAGATGTACCAAGTGGTGATTGCCGGTAAAGCAGGAAACCTAAACATTGGCCAATAGCATTACCGGACGCACAAGTGTGCGACGCAACAGACGATGATAGTAGTACTGTTGCTGATAACATAATTAAAAATAAAAACCGGGTAGCCGGCAACTGACATAGTATGAGCAAACCTTCATTGCCCCAGGGCACAAGAGATTTTGGACCGGCCGTGGTGCGTAAGCGTAATTATATTTTACAGACCATCCGTAGGGTTTTTGAGCTGTATGGCTATGAACCCCTTGAAACGCCTGCCATGGAAAATATGGAAACCCTGCTGGGTAAATATGGCGACGAAGGTGATAAGCTTATTTTTAAAATATTGAATAACGGCCTAAGCGATGCCAAGAACATAGAGAAAGGCAAAGCTGCTTTTGAAAATGTACTGGCCGGAAAGAACGATAAGAATCTTACCGAAAGGGCCTTGCGCTACGACCTTACCATTCCCTTTGCGCGTTATGTGGCCATGAACCACGGGCAGCTGGCATTACCCTTTAAACGTTACCAGATACAACCGGTATGGCGTGCCGACCGCCCCCAGAAAGGGCGCTACCGCGAGTTTTACCAATGCGATGCCGATGTGGTGGGCAGTAAGTCGCTGATCAATGAAGTGGAATTATGTATTATTTACGCCACCGTATTTGAACAACTGGGTATTGATGTTACCATCAAGATCAATAACCGGAAAATTTTAGGCGCCCTTGCAGAAGTAGCCGGAGCCACGGATAAGTTCACCGCCATTACCGTTGCCATTGACAAGCTGGATAAAATTGGTATGGAGAAGGTAAAGGAAGAATTAGCGGCGAATGGTTTGCAGCCTGAACAAATAGCCATTGTTGAAAGTTACATTTCTATTAGTGGTACTGTAAGCGAAAAACTACAGGCATTACAACAACTGATCGGGGAAAGTGAGTCAGGAAAAACCGGCTTGCAGGAATTGCAGTATGTAACCGGGAGTTTTGTACAATTTACCGGCAAACAAAACCTGGAACTGGATACTACCCTGGCACGGGGTTTAAATTATTACACCGGCTGTATATTTGAAATCAAAGCCAATAATGTACAAATGGGCAGTATTGGTGGCGGTGGCCGTTACGATGACCTGACCGGCTTGTTTGGCGTACCCAATGTTCCGGGTGTAGGTATTTCCTTTGGTGTGGACCGTATATACGATGTATTGGAAGAGTTGCAGGCTTTCCCTGCTTTTACCAGCAGCAGTACCAGAGTATTGTTCTTTAATTTAGGTGAGCAGGAGTCGGCAGCCGCATTTACCCAGATGCAGTTGTTACGCAAAGCAGGCATCAGCAGCGAACTGTACCACGAAAATGCAAAGTTTGACAAACAGTTTAAATACGCGGAGAAAAAGCAGATCGCTTATATTGTCATCATTGGTACCCAGGAGTTAACCAACGGGGTTGCCAATGTAAAAAACCTGACTACCGGCGAACAGGTTACCGTATCGTTTAACGAGCTGGCCAATTATTTTACCCGCCTGTAATTTTATTGGGCAACAGGTTGTACGGGCACCGGCTCAACTACCCCTTGCTGATCTCTTAATGAAGGTTTCTTAAGGGTGGTGTCCGGCATAACAACACCGGGATCAATGGCCGGAACTCCCGGTAAAGGCCGCAGGTCTGTTTTTTCCTTGTTGTGGGCTGCTATGGAGTCCAGCACCTCCTTCATTATCTGGGGGTTCTCACGGTACCAGGCAAGGCTTTTATCAAAGGTTTCCCTGTCAATTTTATGCAACGCCAGCACTTTGTTATACACCTGGTCGCTTTTAACCAGTTTATGTATGCCGGTATCATGCAGTAATACATAACCCTGCAAAAATTCGCCGGCCATTAACATATCCCATAAAACAGCCTGCATAGGTTCTGGTTCCAGGATGCCTTTGGGCGTACGTTTAGTTTTACAGGCAACCAATAACACCAGGCTCAATATAACTAATATTACTCTCATTTTAATTCTTTGTAGGCTGTTATATTGGTTATGTCCAGCTTGGATAATATATCTGCGGCACGTGTACGGATATCCGGTTTTGCTTTTTTAAATATGCCTACCAGTTCATTGCTTTTTCCCTGGAAGAAGAATTGCATGAACATGGAATTGGGGTTTTCGGTATTTAAAGTGTTTAAGTAGTTCAGGCTGCTTAGTATACCGTTACGGCCATCTTCTTCATTCTCGTAAAACACATCCATACCATTACGGTAGTACGCATATAAAGCATCATGCACCAGTGCAAAGCGGTTATTGTTAAAATTCTCCGCTAACCAGTACCGGTTACGCTGGTTCTCAAAGGAACGCCAGCCACTGATCTCTCTTCCCTCGGGTGCATTGTTAACAATATTCCATGCTTTCTGGAAATAGGTATTGCCACCGCGTAAGGAGAAAGAATTATAGTCAAGGCCTAAAATAATATTGACATAGTATGCCAGGATAGCCGTTAGGTTGGCCACCTGCGGATCATTGCCCTGCACCCTGTTTTCATTAAATTCTATAGGCTGAAATTCAACATATTTGAATGTTACATTTTCATCCAGATAGTTAATAAGAGGCGAATCGTAAGTAGTATTGTATATAGGCCGGGCAGCCTGTACGGTAAGTTTGCCTTTAAATACATTATCACCCAGGTCCTGTTCCAGGTTCAGTAAAAAATTACATTGAATTTTTTCCTGCTGCTGGTAGGAATCGTTTGTCCATTTACGGGTATTTAAAAAGTTCATCAAACCTGTCTGCAGGGTTTGAAATATCTTTTTATCGATCTGTGAACTTATTTTACTGCTTACTACCGTTAAACGCGCCTGCAGTTCCTGGGCATTTACGCCGGCAACCATGGCCATGAATACGGTAGAGAATAATAAGTTTTTAAGCATAGTGCAAAGATGTAATAGTATCAATAATATCGTTGGCCACTTCTTTTTTGGGTTTGGCATCAAAAGCTATGCGTTGCCCCCCTTTGGTAAAAATAGTCACCTTATTGGTATCCACTTTAAAGCCGGCATCTTTATCTGCCAGGGAGTTTAAAACGATCATGTCAGCATTTTTGGATTGCAGTTTCTGCAATGCATGTTCCTGTTCGTTATTGGTTTCCAGTGCAAAGCCCACCACAACCTGGTTGTTTCTTTTTACCTGGCCGATACTTTTTAAAATATCCTTTGTTTTGGCAAGGGTTAACTGCAGCCCTTCGTCTTTCTTTTTAATTTTTTCCGTGGCGGTGGTTTCCGGGCTAAAATCGGCTACCGCAGCGGCCATGATCGCCAGGTCAGTCTCCGCAAAACGGCTCATACAGGCTTCGTACATCTGCTGCGCGGTCACTACATTGATCACCTCTATCTGTTTATTACCGGTGCCGGATGCTACGGGCCCCAAAACCAGGGTAACCAGGGCGCCACGCTCCTGTAATGCTTCGGCCAGGGCAATACCCATTTTACCTGAGGAATGGTTGCCTATAAAACGTACCGGGTCGATAGGTTCGTATGTAGGGCCGGCTGTAACCAATACTTTTTTTCCCTGCAAAGGACCGGGCTTATACTGAAGCCTTTGCTGCAGGTAATCAACTATTGCTTCGGGCTCTGCCATGCGTCCATCGCCAAAGAGGCCGCTGGCCAGCTCGCCTTTATTAACAGGAATAATGGCATTTCCAAAACCGGCTATCGTTGCCAGGTTTCTTTTGGTAGCGGGATGATGCCACATATCCTCATCCATGGCCGGGGCCACCACCACCGGGCAGGTAGCAGACAGGTAAACAGCCAGCAACAGGTTATCGCATAAGCCGGCAGCCATTTTAGCCAGTGTATTGCAGCTTAAAGGGGCTATGAGCATTATATCGGCCCATCGGCCCAGTGCCACATGGTTGGCCCAGCTATCGGCCTCGTACAGGTCGCCCAGTACTTTGTGCTTACTGAGTGTTGCCAGCGTAAGCGGGGATACAAAATCTTTAGCTGCCGGTGTAATGATCACTTTTACCTCGGCCCCGCTTTTAACCAATAAACGCACCAGCGTAATAGTTTTATAAGCGGCAATGCTTCCGGAAATACCAATTAAGATTTTTTTACCCTGCATCATATTACTGAAGTACTAATGTATTAATACTGTTATCCTCTTCTCCCGTTCAGTTATTTCAAATGTAATAACTGAAGCCTGTATCCCCCTCAAAAATAATCATACTGCCTGCATAAAAAAAGCTATAAAAACACGGGACAGCCCGTCGCTTTTATAGCTTGTCTTTTTTATTTGGTTATGACAGGTTAAGCAGCCGTATAACGACTAGCTGAATAACTCGTCATCTCCTTTACGGAAATAAACTTTATCTTCTAAAAACTCCTGGGTAGCTAAAAGAGAAGGGTTTGGCATACGCTCGTAAGCCCTTGATATCTCAATTTGCTCTTTATTTTCATGAATTTCTTCCAGGCTATCAGTATGGCTGGCAAATTCATCCAGTTTATTGTGCAATTCTTCTTTCAAAGAAATGTTTATCTGGTTGGCACGTTTACCAATAATAGAAATGGATTCGTACAGGTTACCTGTTTTAGCCTTAATATCATTAAGGTTTTTGGTTTCCACGTTACTGGCAATACCTGCACTAAGCTGGCGTCTTAACTTGCTCATTACTTAACTTTTTAATATTTGATTCAGACAATATTACAAACTCTTCCGCATCCTTACGTAATTTACTCTCAGGGAAGCGGTCAACAAAATCTTTATATTCAGCAATTACTTTTTCGTAACGCTCAATTTTTTTCTCCTCTACGCTCATTTCGGCAAAACGGTACCAGGCTTTAATGGCCATTAATTTATAGGCATCCGATTGCTGCGATTCAGGAAAAGCTTCCAGCATTTCGGTAAATGCTACGGCAGCCGCCCTGAAATGGCCCATGTCATAATATAACTGGGCACTTTTCCTGTCCTTTGTTTCCAGCTTACCCCGGCATTGTTCAATAATACTCTGGGCCTCGGCTACACGTGGTGAGTTAGGATAGGTATTGATGAATGTTTGCATTACTCCCATGGCTTTTACCGTATTGGTTTGGTCCAGTTCCGGTTTTGGCGATTGTTTGTAATAGGAGTAAGCCCGCATATAATCAATCTCTTCAGCACGGGTACTTGTAGGAAACACTTCCATGAATGTTTTGAAAAGGTTCTCGGCATTCATGTAATCTTTCTGGTAGTACGCACAATAGGCATATTTATAGTAAATATCCTGGAACTCGGGCCTGGTTTTGTAAAAAGGCATGATGTCCTCGTATAAGATCTGCGCCTTGTTGTACTTTTTCTTTACATAGTACTTTTCAGCCATACGCAGTTTATACTCCGGGTCAGGGCTTTTTAATATTTTATTGATGCTCTTACCGCAACCGGTAATAACCAGGACGAAAGCGAGCAGTAGTGTTACTATACCTATACGCATAAAGAAGTGCAAAGTTAATAGTTATACGCAAATCTTACAGAAAAAAGATACAAAGCCAAAAAGCGGTCGTTAAGGTTTTGGTAAAGAGGGGTTTAGGGGGCATTTTTATCGACGAGCCGGTTTTTTGGCTGTTTACCTGCATTAAAAAAGCCCCTCTAGAAATAGAGGGGCTTATATATCAGCAAAAAGTAATTAACTGATTATTTTTTACGCAGGTTCGGGTGAGGAGGCTCAACTCTTGCAGGACCGCTCTCGTCGCCGGTAGCAGCACGCAGGTCAACTGTGTTACAGTCACCACCTTCCTGGCCGTAGTTAAAGATAAAGCGGTCTTCACTGATACCTTGTTTTTCAACTAAGTAAGTGATCACTTTATTTACATGATCCCAGCTTAATTGTTGTTCTTTTTTGCTTGAAGAGCAATAACCAACAACAACAACTTTACACTCAGGAGCATTGCGTAATTTACCTGCTACAGTAGCTAATACAGCTTCAGCGTCAGCAGATAAAGTATTTGAATTTGCTTTGAAAGAAATGCTTGGTAACAGACCTAATTTGTCAGCACACTCGTTGGTTTTAACAAATAAACCAGGACAAGTAGCAGGATCAGGACAAGGTACTGGGCATTTACCTACACCATCAGCGTCAACTGGCTGGCAATAAGTAGGAGTAATTAACTCTTTATCTTTACAATCAGGTACACCGTCACCGTCAGTGTCTAAGCTAACACCATGAGAATCAACCGGGCAACCTGCAGGAGTTTGCTCCTGGTCAAATTGGTCAGTTACACCGTCACCGTCAGCATCAGGTAATACCGGATCTGGTATTTTCATCAGCTTAGGATTGCGGATTTCCTGGTAAGCGTAGTCTAATGGGTTTAACCAGTACAGAGGCTCAACCGCTTTAGCACCGATATTGTAGTTTAAACCTAAAGAAGCGAAGTTGTAAGAATCAAAATCACCAGTCAGTGATCCTGTTTCCTGCCAGCGCTGACCGTCTAATAAGTCGTCTTTAATGAAAGTATGACGATCTTCCAGTGCTAAGTTGAAACGTGGTCCAAGTTTGAAAGCAACACCCGCACCTACGGTAGCAGATGGTCTTACAGTTTGGCCAAATAATTTAGCTCTGTAATCACCGTGGTTTTCAGCTTTTGTTTCGTAGCTGTTGTCCATCGCGTCTTTTAAAGCTTTTCTGATATCCTTACGGTCTTTGTAAACCGCAGGGTTAGCAGCAGCTATCTGGTCAAACTCAAAATAAGGTCTGCCAGCATCATTTAAAGCATTGATCTTGGTTTCGTAGATAGTAGCACCTATACCACCAAAGCCGTAGAATACAAAGCCTGTTTTAGCTTTATGAAAACGGATGTTATTTAAAGTAATCACACCTTGTAAAGAAAGGTCCTGAGTTACTGTTTTGTAGTTGTAATAAACATTATTAGGACCATTGGCAGTACCATATCCTAAATCATTCCAGGGATTTCCTTGTTTACCAGCGTAACCGGTACCTGGAGCATAATGCATCCCTTTACCGATTCCGTACATATACTCAGCACGTAAAGAGAACATGTATCCTAATGCTTTTCTCACGTGTACACCAAAACCTGGTGTCAGGAAAAGAGAAGGTACATCACCCATTACGGTGAACTTACCGGCCTTGATACCAACTTCCCATTGGTTACGAGGTTTTGCCGGATAATTGTATGTTCCATTCAAAAACTCTGTGTGTTGGGGGAGTCGTTTACTAGGAATTACGGAGGAGTCCTCGTACGATCTTACTCCAACTTGGGAGAAAGCCGTGAGGCTCATAAGGCAGGTCATGCCTAATAAAAGTTTGAACTTTTTGCTTGCCATAACTAAGGATTATGATTTGAAATCTGTCTTAATAAAACGCAAAAATAGAACTTGATGCTTAAAAACCAAATTTTTATCATTTTTTTTATTCACCTTGGTATTATATTTCAATTAGTTAGTTGCGCAAACGTTGGCTTTAATGGATCGTTAATTAACAATATTTAGGCGTAAATTGCCCCACTTTACCACTAATAATGAGTTTACCTACCAATTTAATAACCGAGGAATTAAAAGTTTTTGAAATGCGGTTTAAAGAGGCCGTAAAAAGCCAGGCTCCCCTTTTAGACCGGATCATGCGGTATATCGTAAAGCGGAAAGGCAAGCAAATGCGGCCTATGTTCGTTTTATTGTCGGCCCGGCTCTTTGGCCCGGTTACCGATATTACCTACCGTGCCGCTTCCCTGGTGGAGATCCTGCACACTGCCACCCTGGTACATGACGATGTGGTGGACGACTCCATGGAACGCCGGGGTTTTTTCTCGGTTTATGCGCTGTGGAAGAATAAGGTATCGGTATTGGTGGGTGACTATTTGTTATCCAAAGGATTATTATTATCCCTGGATAATAAGGATTACCGTGTACTGCATATATTATCGGACGCTGTACGCAAGATGAGCGAAGGCGAATTATTACAGATGGAAAAAGCCCGTTCGCTGAACCTGAACGAGGATATTTATTTCGAGATCATTAAGAATAAAACCGCCTCCCTGCTGGCATCGGCCTGCAGCGCCGGGGCCTGGTCCGTAACCGAGGACGAAGAAATTGCGGAAAAAATGCGCCAGTTTGGTGAAAACACCGGCATGGCCTTCCAGATCAAAGATGACCTGTTTGATTACGCCAACGAGAATGTAGGCAAACCCACAGGGAACGATATTAAGGAGAAGAAAGCTACCCTCCCCCTTATTTATGCTATTAACCACGCAGATAAAGCTACCCGCCGCCAGATCATACATATTGTAAAAAACGATAACCAGAACAAAGAGAAGGTAAACTGGGTGATTCAACAGGTACAGCAATTAGGTGGTATTGATTATGCCATTGCAAAAATGAACGCTTATACGCAGGCTGCCATGGACATATTATATACCTTACCTGATAACGAATTCAGAAAAGGCCTGGAAGACCTGGTAAAGTATGTTACTGACAGGAAGTATTAGGGAAGTCAGGAAGATTAAAAGTCCGAAAGACAGAAAGTTTGGCAGGCATTGTCAATTGTCCTTTATCAATTGTCCATTGCCATTCGTCAATTGTCCACTACTATAACCTGCGAACTGCCCGGTAAATGTGATAGTTCCAAACTATATGCGTATTATTGTAACCAACACTTTAAATGATTGCATTGGAAAAACGCTGGAATATACTGAAGCCTGACGCAGAAAAAACCCTAGCCTTACAAAAAGCACTTAATATTAACCAGGCCCTTTGCGGCATACTGGTACAGCGCGGTATTACCAGTTTTGAGGAGGCCAAACATTTTTTCCGGCCCCAGTTAACGGATCTGCACAGCCCCTGGCTGATGAAGGATATGGAAAAGGCCGTGAACCGGATCATTACAGCATTTAATAATAAGGAGAAGATATTGGTATATGGCGATTATGATGTGGACGGCACCACTTCAGTAGCCTGTATGTACCAGTTTATACAGTCGCAACATGAAGCTGTGGACTTTTATATACCCCACCGTTACCGGGAAGGTTATGGGGTGAGTAAAGCGGGTATTGATTTTGCCCATGAGCATAACTTCACTTTAATCGTTTCCCTGGACTGTGGTATAAAATCCACCGACCTCATCGCTTATGCCGCCACACTGGGCATTGATTTTGTGGTTTGTGACCACCATTTACCCGATGATACCCTGCCCCCGGCTGTGGCCATATTGAATGCCAAACAAAAAGATTGTCCCTACCCTTTTAAGGAGTTATGTGGCTGTGGTGTGGGTTATAAATTAATTACCGCATTATCCGAAAGGCTTGGCCTGCCGGAAACCACGCCCCATGCCTACCTGGACCTGGTAGCCACTGCCATTGCCGCTGATATTGTAGATATGGTGGGTGAAAACCGTATACTGGCTTTTTACGGTTTAAAAAAAGCCAATGAAAACCCCAATAACGGCATAAGGGCTTTATGTGAGTTAAGTGCCTTAAAAACAGCTCTACGCATCAGCAACCTGGTATTTATGATCGCCCCGCGTGTAAATGCCGCCGGCCGCATGGATGATGCCCGTAAAGCCGTACAACTTTTTGTTGCCAAAACCTATGCCGAAGCAGTGGATTATGCCCGGCAGTTACACAGCGATAACAGCGACAGGAAGATTGCCGACAGCAGCACTACGGAGGAGGCGCTGGCCCTGATCAGGAATAACCCCGAATGGGTGAACAGCCGTTCTACCGTATTATACCAGTCGCACTGGCATAAGGGCGTAGTGGGTATTGTAGCCTCGAGGATCATTGAACATTTTTACCGCCCCACTATTATATTAACACAAAGCGGTGAGTATGCAGCCGGCAGTGCCCGCAGTGTACCGGGCTTTAATTTATACGAAGCCGTACATGCCTGTAAGGAACACCTCTTAGGCTATGGAGGACATTTTGCCGCAGCGGGCATGACACTGGAGATTGACCAGGTAGAAGCATTCCGCCAAAAGTTTGAAACCGTTGTGGCCGCTACCATGCCCGAAGAACTGATGACACCGGAGATAACCATAGATGCCGAGATAACCCTGAGCAGTATTACCCCCGTGTTTTATAAAATACTACACCAGATGGAACCTTTCGGACCATTAAATGACCGGCCCGTTTTTATCAGCCGTAACGTAGTGGATACCGGTTTTTCAAAAGTGGTCAAAGAGCAGCATATCCGTTTTGTAATTAAACAAAATGATACCACTATTACCGGCATCGGTTTTGGCCTGCATGAAAAGTTCGGCTTTGTCAGCAACAAACAGCCTTTTGATATTGTGTATAAAATTGAGGAGAACGAATGGCAGGGTAACAAAACCTTACAAATGATGGTGATAGATATAAAGCCGGCTTCTGCCTGATTCAATTACTGGAGATATTTGGGCAATACTACCTATTGGCAGACCTACCGCCCGAAAGTAGTTTTATGTTTTTATTGTTATACAATAATGACATATAATGATACTAAGAACACTTATCCTACTATTACTCTTTACAAGGCTTGCTGCTGCAGCACAGGCACAGTTACCGGATTCCATCAAAAAACATATTGACAGCTGCCTGGCCATACTGGAAACAAACTCTTTATACTCCCCTTCCGTAAACTGGCAAAAGACCCGGCAACGGGTATTTGCAAAAGCAAAAAATGCCAAAACCAAAGCCGGTACTTTTGAAGCCCTGAAAATAGCTTTTGATGCACTGGGCGATAAACATGCTATGTATTATCATTATGACGACCAGTATAAGTTGAGTAATGATGTACTCATGGCCCGTTATACCGACTCCATTAAAGCGGCCTGGCTGGAAGGTCCGCGTATTGTACAACGGATGATGAACGGGATAGCCTATCTGCGTGTACCATTTATAGGTGTAAACAAACAAAAGGATATTGATGAAAGGGCTAATGCGCTTTACCGTGCTGTTAAGGATTTACAGGAACAAGCTCCCACCGGCTGGATCATTGACCTGCGCCTGAATGGCGGCGGCAATATCAGGCCCATGCTGGCCGGGCTGGCACCTTTTTTCCCGGATGGGACTGTAAGTTATTATCTTGATCACCATGGACAGGCTTCAGACAAATCAGCTTTTAAAGATGGACAGTTTTTAATGGATGGAGTAGTACAGGCTAAGATCGACAGTCTTATACCCGGATTTCCACAGGCGAAAATAGCAGTATTAACAGGGGCGGGAACCGGAAGCTCAGGAGAATTAACCGCTGCTATTTTTAAACAACGGGAACATACAAAGTTATTCGGAGAAGCCACGGCCGGCTTAGCCAATGCTACCGCGGGTTTTGTAATAGGTAAGGAGGTTTATTTTCTTATTTCCACCGCCAGGATAGCCGATAAACATCAACAGGCACTACCCGAAGTCGTATTACCCGACATTACGATAAAAGGTAATGATGCTTTTCACGCCATTGACAAAGACCTGACGGTACTTGCCGCCTTACAATGGCTGCAACAATAGTTTAGTTTGTAACATCCCTTACACACCTGAAGCCCGTATGTTCCATACCCGTATCGGGTGATGTTTTCATACGCCGGGCTACACGGTAGCCGCTGCAGTAAACATCGTTACATAAAAAGCTGCCGCCACGTAAGGAACGTTTGGGTGTATAGGGGTCCTGCGGATCGAAGGATTGTACAGGCCCTTGCGGATTCTGGGTGATCTTATCTTTTGCGGTTTGATAGTAATTGAAGTCGTACCAGTCGCTGCACCATTCCCATACATTGCCGGCCATATCATATAACCCATATGGATTGGGGGCATACTTTTTTACCGGTGCGGCAGTAATATAGCCATCCGTTTTTTTATTCAGGTAGGGGAAATTTCCTTCCCAGCTATTGGCTTTGGGCGACCCGGCATTGATATGCTCATTACCCCAGGGGTAGATATTATTTTGTTTTCCGCCACGGGCTGCATATTCCCACTCGGCCTCGGTAGGTAAACGCTTACCCGACCATTTACAATAGGCCATCGCATCATCCCAGCTGATATGTACTACGGGATAATTATCCTTACCGGTAATATTGCTCCCCGGACCCTGCGGGTGTTTCCAGCTGGCGCCAGGCACCCATTCCCACCATTGGCTATAGTCCTGCAGGTTAACGGGTCCGGCCGTTGTTTTAAAAACAAGAGAGGCCGCGACCAATACACTATCCGGAGGTTGTGGCGTACCAGGGGGTAATGTTTTTTTTAGTTCCTCCCAATCGGGTTTTCTTTCTGCTGTGGTAATATAGTTTGTTGCATCAACAAAGGCTTTGAATTGTGCATTGGTTACCTCATGTACATCTATGTAAAAAGCATTAAGCTGAACAGTATGCTTGGGGTATTCATCTTTATCGGCCTGATTATTATCGCCACCCATTTCAAAACGACCGGCTGGTATCAATACCATATCAGCGGTAGAAGTATCACCGTTAAAATGTATACTGTCCGTTCCGCTGCCTGTAGCAAACCTTGCCGGCGTTTGCATACAGCTATGCGCAGAATCTGGTGCGGTTGTTTCCTGCTGAGAACCCGATTCTGAATTACAACCAGCCAATAATGACAACATCATTATCGCCGGTACGCTTTTTTTTATTTGTATATAGGCCATTAGCCCCATGCTGCTATTAATTAATACTTAAAGATAAGTGGTCTGCCAGGCACAGAGATTATTCATCTAAAAATTCCCATTCTTTTAATACCGCCGTATGGTGTTCCTTTTTTTGAATGGCTTTAAAACGTTCAATAATGGCGGGGTGTTGCTGAGCAATATCTTTGGTCTCATTTACATCGGTAGACAGATCGTATAACTGCCATGGAGCGTTTTTATTTTTGCGCACATTGGTACGTACGCCTTTCCAATTACCCATACGAATGGCTACCTGTCCTCCTTTTTCAGGATATTCAAAATAAATATATTCCCGGTCTTTTTGCTGTTTGGTTTTTCCCAGCAAGGTAGGCAGGTAGGAAACACCATCGTTAGGCGGCGCCTGCTGACCCGTAAGATCAGCCAGGGTGGCCATAAGATCATACTGTACCGATACCAGGTCGCTTACCGACCCTGCTTTTATTTTACCGGGCCAGCGGGCTATAAAGGGCATACGGATACCGCCTTCGTATACATCCATTTTTAAACCCCGCAAGCCTGCTACACTATTAAAGAATTTCACATCTACCCCGCCATTAAAACTCGGGCCATTGTCACTGCTGAACATGATGAGCGTATTATCGTCGAGGCCCAGTTCTTTAATATGTTGCATAATGATACCCACCTGCGCATCCAGGTAAGTGATCATAGCGGCATAGGTAGATAAGGGATATTTGGTGGAGGAATACCCCTGCTGCCCGTAATAGGGCCTTTCATTAAACAGGCCGATATATTGTTTCACATATTCCACAGGTGCCTGCAAGGACACATGCGGTATAGTGTATGGCATGTATAAAAAGAACGGGGTTGTTTTATTTTGATCGATGAATGCCAGGGCTTTCTCGGTCATTTTTTCAGGAGCATAGGTCTTACCGGTGAAGTAATCAAAATCCTTATCGGTTGCCGTGGTTGAATCTAACCGTTTATGTACGGTAATGAAAGGCTGGTGTAAAGAATCCCATTTACCATTTTCCCATAAATGGGTGGGATAATAGTTATGTGCCTGCTTCTGATCCAGGTAACCGTAGTAATAATCAAAGCCCTGTTTATTGGGTGAGCCTTCGGTATTATGCATACCCAGTCCCCACTTACCGGTTAAGGCAGTGGCATATCCTTTTTGTTTTAACAGTTCCGCCACTGTAAACTCCTCCGCTTTTAAAGGCATTTGGCCACGCTCTGTACTATCCGGAAAACCGCCCAGTTCATGGTTGCCCCGGATATAGGACTTACCCCCGTTTTTACCGGTCATTAACATGGCCCTTGCCGGCGCACAAACCGGTATACTGGTATAGTGCTGGGTAAAACGCATGCCTTCCGCCGCCATTTTATCGAGGTGAGGTGTTTTAATTTTTTGCTGCCCATAACTGCCCAGCTCGGCATAACCCAGGTCATCGGCGTAGATATAAATAATATTGGGAAGCTTATTGTGCTGCTTCTTGGATTTTTTACCCTGGGCATAGGTTGTTATACCCGTTATCAAAAAAGCCAGTAGTACGGGTAATATCTTGTTCATGGCAGTATATGTATGAATACGCATCGTATGTTTATTGTTGAGCGCTTAAACGAAATAGTTTTGTTTCATGCGAAGCAAGTTTTCCTTTCCAGCTTTTACCCTTAGTTACCTGCTTATGCTGCCACAGATCTTTTACCATGTATTTCCCCGTTAAACCCAGTTCACTAAAATTGACCGTGGTTGTTTGCTCTGTATCGGCTTTGTTTAAAACAGCAACAGCATAGTCGCCATTGGCCAAAGGTTTTACCAATATATCCCAGCCTTCGTTGTTTATTTTGCGTTCGGCCTGTTTACCCAGTTCGTCCTGGTTAATGGCAATTATTTCTTCATTCAGGAGAATGTTTTTGGTTGCCTCATCCATGGTACGGATATCACAACTGGCATATAAGGGCGAGCTCATCATGGCCCATAAACTAAACTGGCTCTGGTATTCGGCCTGTGTACAACCATTCCCTCCTTTATAGGAAGAGGGGCCCTTTTTACCATATAAACCGGCCACCAGCATATCCGCATCGTTCCATTTACCCGGACCGGCATAATCCTGTAAGGCCACGTTTACTTCGTATATATCCCAGATACCTTCACTGCCCTCCTCGCCTGTTTTACGTTTCCATTTATCACGGATATCATAAGTGGTGCGCCATAAATTGCCGCCTGCTTCTGCAGCCCATAACCAGGGTTTACGCGGGCCCCATTCGCATACGCTGAATACAATATCGCGGCCCGATTTTTTTAAAGCATTGCCCATGGTGGTATAACGGGCTTTGGCCGTGGCCACATCTTCGGGTGCGCCGCAGTAATCGTATTTTAAAAAATCAACTTCCCAGGAAGCAAAGGTTTTCGCATCCTGCTGCTCAAAGTGTAAACTGGCTGTATAACCGGCACAGGTTAAAGGTGCGGCATCACTGTAAATACCCAGTTTAATGCCACGCTGGTGTACATAATCAGCCAGGGCTTTGATACCGGAGGGGAATTTTGCCGGGTCGGGGATGATATTGTTTTTTTTATCACGGCCGCCCTGCCAGCCATCATCAATAAATATATAGTTGTAACCGGCTTTTACCATGCCTGTACTCACCATGGCATCGGCCATGGAACGGATATCCTGTTCGGTCACATTATCGGCCAGCAGGTTCCAGCTCATCCAACCCATGGGAGGTTTTGCAGCCAGTTTTTTTTGTTGTGCAAAAACAGGTGTTAAAATCAACAAGCTTACAGCCATTAATATCAAACGCATTCGTATTATAGTTTAAACATTTACCGAAATTTATTTTGTACTGCAGCTGATAACATACAACCTGCTACCTATTCCTGTTAATAACAGCTATTTCATAAATAGAAGGTGGTGCCGTTGCCCGGGTAATATTGAGCCTTAGTTTATTTGTTTTGTATTTTTTGGGTAGCCGGATCACCTTGCAGTCACCTATTGTTTCTTCGGCCAGGTAAATAGTCTGCCATTGATCATTAATGCGGATATCAATGTTGTATGCCTTGATCCGGGGTTCTCTTATTTGTGAAAAACCGTCTGTTGAATTTCTCACGTCCTGGTATTCGAAGATGCTTATCTTATCAAAGGACTGATTCGGGTCTAAAGTCATTTCCAGTTGGGCCGTAGTATCTTTTGCTGCCCAGCGGGTGTCCATTTTACCATCGTTTATTTTTATGGCCGCGTATTCATTGTTATTATCCGGCCAGGTATTGTTTGCCGTAACCGGCTGAAGCAGGGAAATGAATTTACCGTTTTTAGGTAATGGTTTACCTGCAGCCAGGCCTAATCTTTTTGCCAGCTCTATCGCCGTATTGGCTTCGTATTCCCTGATGCGGCCGGTAGCATCCGGAGGAATATTCATCACCAGGCTATTGTCGTTGGCGGTGGTCCAGTAAAACAGTTCCTCGAGTTCGTCAACGCTCCGGGTGGGGAGTTGTACAGATTTCTGGAACCAGTTCCAGTTTTTACTAATGCATATCGTATGTTCAAAAGGAAGGTAGTAGGATCTGCCCTGGTGGAGATATTGTTTTTTATCGAACAGGTTGATGATCTTGGGGTCCCATAAACGGAAATCAGAAGGAAAGTAATGGAAGTAGTACTTGTTATCCTCCGTCATATCAGAAGGTAAAGTGAATTTTCTTTTCCCTTCCTCGTTCACAATGGTATGGTTCACACTCACGGCACAAAGCGGGTTGTATTTTTTAGCCAGCGCATATATTTTATCAATGCCCCATTGGTCGGGTTTTCTATCCCAGCCACCATCTAACCACAATTCGCAGATGGGTCCGTAATTGGTGAACAACTCTGTCAGTTGCTGCAGCATATAATTAACATACACCTGCGGATCTTTATCTTTATAAGTAGGTTCGTGCCGGTCCCAGAGCGAATAGTAGATGGCAAACTGTAAGCCGTATTTTTTACAGGCCGCGGCCACCGCTTTTACCACATCCGTTTTAACGGGTGAAGCCGCCACATCATAATTGGTATACTTACTGTCCCACAAACAAAAACCATCATGATGTTTAACCGTTAACAATACATAGCGGAAGCCCGCTTCTTTGGCCACTCTTACCCATTGGTCGGGGTCGAGTTGGGTAGGGTTGTATTTTTCAACAGGAATGGTACCATCTGACCATTCAATATCGGCAAACGTATTAATGCCAAAATGGATAAACATGCCATAACCGCGTTTGATTAAAGCCTGCTGTGCTTTATTGGGTGTGGTAGCGGGTATTTGTAACTGGGCAAACAGGGTATTGCCTGCTAACAGTATAATAAAAAGTAAGACGGTTTTATACATGGCATTTGTTTAATAACCGGTTCACTGTAACCAGTACAACAGCCGGGCTCCTGCAATAAGCTTTAAAAATATCGGAAGTTTTCGATATAACCACATGCAAACGGGTGCATTAAATTTTACTTTGAAACAGGGGCTAAACATAAAGTATTGCTTACATTTAAGGTATCCAATTTTATATCTCTTAAATTAACTGTTGCCTGTTATGTTGTATGCAAAAAAATATATCCCGTTGGTCATTTTATTGACCATTTTACTGACAGGCACATCCGGTAAACAACCGGAGCCGCAAAAAGCACGTAAACAGCCAAATATCATTTTTATTTTTTCAGATGATCATGCCTACCAGGCCATTGGCGCATACGGTAATAAAATAGCACAGACACCCAATATTGACCGCATTGCGCGGGAAGGCGCTTTATTTAAAAATGCTTTTATCACCAATAGTATCTGCGGACCCAGCAGGGCCATTTTACTGACCGGCAAGTATAGTCATGTAAACGGCTTTACCCGCAACGAAGCTCGTTTTGATACTACGCAGTTTGTTTTTCCAGAGTTGTTACAACAAAACGGCTACCAGACTGCCTGGATCGGCAAACTGCATTTAAAAAATGTGCCCCGCGGATTGGATTACTGGAACTTGTTACCAGGTCAGGGGCATTATTATAATCCTTCATTCATCAATACTAATGATGATACGACTATCGTAAAAGGATATGTAACAGATATTATCACCAGGACCTCCATTAACTGGCTGCAGGAACGTGATGCCGATAAACCATTTTTCCTGGTAGTAGGCCAGAAAGCCACCCACCGCGAGTGGTTACCTGCTATTGAAGATCTTGGTGCTTATGACCATATTAATTTCCCGCTGCCGGATAATTTTTATGATGACTATAAAGGCCGTGAAGCCGCAGCAAAACAGGACATGACCATTGATAAAACCATGTTGCTGAACTCGGACCTGAAGATACATGCGGACTATACCAAAATGAGGGATTATAACCGGCTGGAAGGTGAACAGAAGAAATTGTTTTATGATTATTATGAAAACAAGATCAGTAAAGAGTTTGACGAGAAGAAACTGACCGGTAAAGCTTTGACAGAATGGAAATACCAGCGTTATATGAAAGATTACCTGGCCACAGCCAATTCCCTGGACCGGAATATAGGCCGGTTATTACAATACCTTGATGAAACGGGGCTGGCAGAAAATACCATTGTGATCTATGCTTCTGACCAGGGGTTTTATATGGGTGAACATGGCTGGTTTGATAAACGGTTCATGTATGAACAGTCATTGCGCACGGCCTTTATGATGCGTTACCCCGGTGTCATTAAACCCGGTACCGTTATTAATGACTTTACCCTGGGGCAGGATTGGTCAGCCACTTTACTGGATGCGGCCGGGATAAAAGTACCGGCCGAAGTACAGGGAGTTTCGGTGATGCCGTTAGTAAAAGGCAAAAAATCGCCTGGCTGGCGTAAACAGGTTTATTACCACTATTATGAGTTTCCGGAGCCTCACCATGTGTATCCGCATTTTGGTTTGCGTACCGAACAATATAAACTGATCAGGTTTTACGGTGGTATTGATAGCTGGGAATTGTATGATCTGAAGAATGATCCGGATGAAATGAAGAATATTTATGCCCTGAAAAAAAATACCATGCTGGTCAGTCAGTTAAAATCATCTTTAAAAAATTTAATGGTACAGTATAAGGATACTGCCGCCTTAAGGATTGCAGGCTTCCGGTAAACAACCCGCGGGGATAATTCCAGGGTTAACAACTGGTAAAATGAAGTTTATTGCGCTACCAGGTATTTTGAAATATCAAGACCAGGAGAGCTTGTATACCGGCCATGATCATCTACCAGGATAGCGCTCATTCCGGGAAAACGTTTTAAAAGCCTTAAGCCAGCCTGTTTGCCTAATACCATGATGGAAGTACTCAGCCCGTTAGCCAGTTCGGCACCCGGGCCAAACACAGTAACACTGCTTAGCCCGGTGGCAGGATAACCTGTTTTGGGGTTAATGATATGCGCATATCTTTTCCCATTGAAGGTGACAAACTTTTCATAACTACCGGAAGTAACAACCGCGCCGCTGTCCAAAGGAATGATGGCAAAAAAACGATCGGTGTCTTTAGGGTCTGTGATACCGATATTCCAGTTGCTGCCATCCGGGCGTTTGCCCCAGGTATTCATATCACCCGAACCATTTATAATGCCTGCCGGTACTCCTTTGGCCATCATCATGGCTTTACATTTATCGGCCGCATACCCTTCGCCCAGGGCGCCGAACCCTATCTTCATGCCTTTTAACTTCAGGAAGATGGTACTTTCCTTTTTATTGAGTATGATATTTTTGTAACCCACTTTAGCCACTGATTTTTTGATGGCTTCCGGTGAGGGCATACTGGTCATAGAACCATCAAATTTCCAGATCCTGTCCATGGCCGCAAAACTTATATCAAAAGCACCACCGGTGAGCTCGGATAAACGGATAGCCCGTTCTGTTAGCTCAAATACTTCCTTATCCACTTTCACAGGTGTTATCCCGGCATTTTGATTCACTTTTGATACCTGGGTATAGGATCGCCAGTCAGATATCAGGTCTTCAATCCTTGATACTTCCGCAATCACCGCATCAATATTTGCTTCGGCAGATATTGAATCCTTATCCACGATGGTAATATCGAACCGGCTACCCATTAAGGTAACTGTTCGTTTCCTTAAAACCTGGGCAAACACCCCCAGGTTACATAATAACAAAACGCCGAGTATAGCAATTTTTGATCTCATCATTTACCCAATGTTTCAATAAGGGCTTTTGCATTTGTATTGCCCGGATCAAGTTCAAGTGAACGTTTATAATTTAGCAGCGCTTTTTTGGTATTTCCTTTTTTATAATAGGCTTCCCCCAGGCTGTCAAAAACATTTCCCGATGCAGGAAATAGTTTTGTATTGTATTCAAAAATCAGGATAGCATCATCCACCCGGTTCTTACCCAGGTAAGCATAACCTATTTCATTTAATGAAGATTCGCTATCAAAATCATATTCCTGCGATGGCTGTTTTTTCAGTTTTTCATATTCCCTTATCAATGCCTTTGCACCTAACTTGTCCATTTGTTTTTGCAATAGACCTGTAACCGGTTTTTTAGGCTGTTTATATGGCTTACCATCAAGAATAGCCTGTATGGCCGCATTCAGCTCATATAAATTACCCTGTTTGTTATTGGTCATTAATATAACGGTGCGTTGTTTGGGCGGGTCACTTACCAGTAAAGCATTATAATTAAAAGCGCTTCCGTCGTGTATATGCCGCATTACCTGTTCGCCTTCCATATACCCGCCACCGAGTCCTGATTGTGTATTAGGACGTACCGGCACCAATATGGATTTTGTAGTTTCTGGAGAAAGCAGGCGGAAAGAAGAAATACTTTGCGACCATTTATAAAAATCGTCCAGGGTTACGGCGGTCCAGCCGGAAATGGGTATGATCAATGAATTAGCTTTCCCTTCGTTATTAAATGCTGTTGTCAGCAAAGTATCACTTGCCGGTGGGTCAACCCTTGCGTTCGTCATATTACAGGGTTTTAATAACTGCTCTTCCACAAAGGCATTAAAAGTTTTACCGGTTATTTTTTCAATGATCCTGCGCTGTAAAAAAACATTATTGTTATTATAGGCATAGTTGGTACCCGGTTCAAAATCCAGTTTCTGCAGGGTCATTAAATCCTGCATATTATCTGCATCTGATTTAACGGTCTTCCATTTTACATCAGGCAGGCCACTGGTATATTGCAGCAGGTTTATAATACCGATCTTTCCTGCCCAGGCTGGCAGCTCCGGCAGGTATTGTGCCACTTTATCATCAAGGTTCAGCTTTCCCTGCTCCTTCAACAGCATAATAGCTACCGCATTAAACTCTTTGGCAATGGAACCTATGTGAAAACGGTGCTGTTGGGTGAGCCGCGTTTTATGGGTTGGATCGGTCCAGCCAATAGCTTTCTGGTACAGTATTTTACCCTTGTCGGCTATTAATACATTACCGTTAAAAATGCCCAGCCGGTTTGCCCGGTGTATCATAGAATCTATAATGGTTGCCCTGTTTTCTTGGCATTGTACAGAAATGCCTGAAGTAATAAGTATACAAAGCAAAAAAAGCTTTACCCGTACCGATTCCTTTTGCATAAGGATTTGTTTTAGCTAAGTTAGGAAACTAAGTACAGCCGGATAAAATATTCATATAAAACAAGGCAACAAGCTACCACCTATAGCCATCAGGTATTATCCTTACCTGATCAACCTGTTAAGCCGGTTGATCAGCAGTGTTCCGTCAGAAGGCCGGGGAGCTTTCAGGGTTTCGACCTGGCCTTTTTGGTTCAGCAGGAAGTAGCTCGGAAAGCCTTCAATGGCATACATACCCATAAAAATTTTTGTAGCATCTTCATCCAGGAAATAATGCTCCCCGGGATGTTTTTTATTGTTTACCAGGTTTGACCAGGTTTTCATTTCCGATTGCAGGCAGAGATTGATAAATACAATTTTTGAAGTATCCACCCCGGCTTTTATTTCCGGCATTTTTTCCATCTCTTTAAAGCAAGGCACACACCAGGTGGCATATATATCAATGTACAATACTTTACCCGGGTATTTTTCAACCAGGTAAGACAGCACTTTTACCGGTGGAACGGTTTCCGTACGGCCATCATTAAAATAGGATATCCCTGCAACCGGCTTTTCATTCAGTACAGGACGTTGAATATTATCAGCCGCCTGTAAGAGATAAGCATAGGTCAGGGTATCGTGGAATAAGGACGGAAGCGCTGGTAACGAATCTGTCAGTTGCGGTGATTTGGGAAGCAGCGTATTTATAAAATTGAACAACATATAATCACGGGCAAGGCCTTTCGGCTCACAGGATAAAAGACGCAGCGCCTGTGCCGCCGCTTTCGCATACTGACCTTGTTGTTGAAGATTATTTATACTGCTATCCGTTTTAAGCAGGGTATGCGCATAATTAGCCAGGTGATAGGGGAACATCATAGATTGAAAACCGGCTTCATTATACTGATCAAATAATGGTTCCCGGTATAAAGCATGATTCAATATCAACCGCCCTGTGATACTATCCTTTGCCGTAAGATTATCGGATGCCCAGTAAGAGATCGTATTCCTGATATCTATTGCCGCCCATTTTTTTACAGCCGGTAATAAAGGGTATTGCTTACTGTAGTTTTCTAACATAGCCAGGCACCGTGCATATTCCATGGCGGCACTGTCTTTCATGGTTGTTACTGACCCTGCCAGCTGAAACGTTTTACTGGTATAGCGGCTAAAGTAATGATGCCAGAGATTTACCTGTGTACTTTCTGTTGCATGATCCCCGCCGATGGATAACCACTCAAAGTTTTTCTTTTTCAATAAAGCGCCGTCTATCAGCAGGTGTACCGAATCACCGGGTTGAACATAGAGATTGATAAAGGTATTATTGTATTGTATGGTCATATTTTGCGTGAAGATCATTTCGCCCGAGGAAGCAAGCCGGTTTTGTTCATCAAATGCCGCACTCTTTCGTAACCGTATAAAGGGGTTCAGAAAATTAAAGACCATTGCCCGCGGTGTACTGCTGTCCGCATGTATTAATTGTGCGGTGATTTTTACAGTTCCCGGCTGTAATGACTGGGCCAGGGTGGTGGCATAACAAAGCCATGCCACCAGCAATGCTGATAGTTTACGTAACATATTGTTTAATTGATCAGGGGTGAATAATGTTGTTGAGTGCTTTTTTAACCCCTTCCAGGTTTTGCCTGGATATGGGAATTTTTGTCTTATCGGATAATAATAAAGTACCGCCGTCTTCCTTTAAAAAACTTTTTACAAAATGCATATTTACCAGGTGTGATTGGTGCACCCTTTGAAAACCATGTGCCCGAAGCAGGTCATCATATTCTTTCAGTGTTTTGCTCACCAGTATATTTTCACCATTCTGCAGAAAGAATAATGTATAATTATCAGAAGCCTCGCACCGGATGATCTCCTCCAGTTTTACATAATGTGTTTCCTTCAATGTAGGAAGGGCTATACGCAACGATCCCGCCTTTGGTTTTTCCAGGTAAGCCAGCAGGTTACCGATATTTTTATTCTGCTGATTGTTTTTTATTTTTTCTGTTGCCTTATCAACGGCCTGCTTTAACTCGGCTACAGCAACCGGTTTCAGCAGGTAATCGAGGGCAGAGAATTTGATAGCCTGTATGCCATACTGATCGTATGCCGTAACAAATATTACTTCAAATGCCGGTTTGTCTACTAATCGCAGCAGGTCAAAACCTGTTTCACCCGGCATTTGTATATCCAGGAAAACAAGGTCCGGTGCATGTGTTTCAATTAATAGTAACCCCTCCTGCACAGAACGGGCAGTTCCCGCAAATTCCAATGCGGGGCAGTGTTCCTGTAAAAGCAATTGCAGGTTCTCCAGGTTATTGGCCTCGTCATCAATTAATATATAACGGATATTCATGGCAGCCAGTTATTTAAAGTGATCGTAATAGTTGTACCTGTTGCAGCGGACTGGATATGCATCACAAACGGCTCGCCGGGATAAAGGTTATTCAAGAGGTAGATCCTTTCCCGGCTTAATTTCAGGCCAAACCCTCCGTTTATATTATCCGGCTGAAAGCCGGGCCCATTATCCGTTACTGTTAACTGTAATGTTTTGCCGGCCGGTGCTGCTGTTACGGTGATATGGCCACCCGGCTTGCCTGCTACCCCATGTTTCGCTGCGTTTTCGATCAATGGTTGTAATAACAGGGGCGGTATATCAATAATACCCGGATTCAGCTTTTCATCCATCACCAGTGTATACGTAAATCCAAAACGCAGTTGCTCCATTGCAAGGTAATCGTCAGCCAGTTTCCATTCCTGCTCCAGGCTGATCATATCCTGTTCACTGCTGTTCAGGGTGGCACGGGTAAGGCTGGCAAACCTGGACAGGTAATGATTGGCCTCAGTAATCGCCTGTTTGTTCACCAGGTTCTGGATAGAAGCAAGGGCATTGAAAATAAAATGAGGGTTTAGTTGTGAACGCACCGTTCTCAGCTGCAATTGTACCGCTTCTTTCTGTTGTGATAACTGTTGCATTTTCTTTTTTGCTTTGTTGCGGTACAACCAAAACCCTAAAAAGAAAACAATAACAGTTAAACCTAATGCCAGTAATAATCCCCTGGCCAGTGTATTACCGGGCGAAGCACCGGTTACTTCAAATGGAATGCGCAGCAATAAGGATTCATTCCATTCAGGGTACCTGGATTGCCGTTGAAAAATAAGTTGATATTTACCCGGCGTATTGAAATAGAGCGGGTCTGCAAAAAAGTATCCATGCCGGTCTGCCATTCCCAGGTATAATGTATCTCTTTTTTCTCCGGCCATACGAATAAGGTGCACACCATAAACACGGGTTTCTTCCTTCTTCAGTTGAAAGGTGAGGGAACGGATACTGTCAGCCGGGAAGCGCAGGTCCTTCGGCGCATGGGTTATACTATCAAATGTTGTGGCATAGCCTTTATTTGCTCCGGTAAAAGCCAGGTTGAAATAATTACCGGGTACTTCTACAATCACCTGCTCCAGGCGGGGTTGTATGTCCGTTCGCCAGTCAAATACCACTCCTTCCCTTACCGCATAATTTTTACTGTTGCACACTTCCACTACTATCCACTTACCCGGCCGGTTAAATGTACCAATAAAAGCAAAAGGCTGTTTTGCACCATAATCCATACGTAAGTCAGTTACCGGCGACCAGGGAATTAATTCAACACTATCATTCTCCACCACCCGGTAGCGAAAGTCTTTATAGTTGGATGCATTAATGCCCATCGCCACCAGTACCACATCAGAGCTGTCGCGTATTAAAAAAGAATAATACTGTTGTGTAATAGAGCCTACGACCGCGGAATAAAAATACATCAATGCCGGATTTAGTTTTACCCCCAGCATAACAGGACTGGCCGGTTCTGTAGCAATAAAATTGCCACTGGTATTGTTCAGCTGATCGAAAATAGTATAAATAGCCGTGTCACTTACCGGGAAGTAAACCGGCTGCCTTACCCTATTGGCCTTTTCGGTAGCATTTGTATTGAAAAGGAAAACATTGCCAAATGTATTGTTCCTCTTATCCTGTGCAATGCCTAAGGATACCTTCAACAGGAACATCATACTTATAGCACTATAAAAAAGATGTTTGCGGTATATCATGCTGCAAATTATACCGAAAATCATTGCGGCCATAGCAAAATGAGTAAATGACGAACCTGCCTGAGTATCCGGCATCAATCAATTAAAAAGGGTTACAGCCTTACGGCTATAACCCTTTCTGTTATCATGATTGTTAAGTAGAACTATTGCAGATCAACATCCACATACACCGAATGACGGCCGTATGTTTCGTAAAACGGTTTAAACACCACATCACCAATGGTAAATTCTAATTTTTTCGGATCACCTTTTATTGACTTGCTGATATCATTAGTATCCAGCGTTATTTTACGCCATTCTTTCCTTGCTTCAGGCTCCTGGGCCGCTAATAATATGGGGCCATAAAACAGGCTGGCAATATTCTGCTGGTCCATCACAGGGTCCAGGTGAAATTGGAAAGGCATTTGCAATGTTATCTTATCGCCATCTTTCCAGTTACGGCTTATTTTCAGGTAACTACCCGGTTTAGCTGTTAAGTTTTGCTGTTTGCCATTGATGGTTACAATAAAGCCTTTAGTGGCCCATCCGGGTACACGCACATGAATATCAAACTGGCCGCTCCCTTTAATGGTCAGGCTGGTATGATCTTCTTTCGGAAAATCAGTGGTTTGTTCTATCCTTACATTACGCTCTGTCCAGTCTAATGTGGAAGGCACATACAAGTTCACATACAAGGCTTTATTGTCCCTGCTTTTAAAATAAATGGAGTTTTGCAGTTTGGTGCTGCTCTCTATGGCAGTACCATTACAACAGGTAAAGCCTGTCATATTGGGATTACCGAATTGTTTTACCGATCCGGGACGCAGTGGTACATGATAGGTATTGGCCGGGCTTTTCTCCGCTACCGAAGCCAGGATATGATTGTATAAAGCACGTTCATAATAATCCATCAGCTCTGCTTTTTGTTCAAACAAAAACAGGCTACCTGTAAGCTTCAGCATATTATACGTAGCACAGGTCTCATTTTGTCCGCCTGCCGAAAAACCATTCTCGTACAGGGTTCCGGGCTGGCTGATGAAACATTCTGCATTGGCCGGGTTACGGGCGCCTGCCACACCACCAATGCTGTACATATAATCATTCACAGCCTTGTACCAGAAATTATCCGCCACTTTATAATATTCAGGATCATTAGATACACCATACATTTCAATACTTCCTACTATCTGCGGTATATGCTGGTTGGCATGCAGGCCACGGAATATATCTACATTCTTCGCCAGCCCATGTGAGTGATTGGCATCTCCAAAGAACACCCGGATATTATCAAACAACTGTGCTGTCTTCAGGTAATGTGCTTTACCTGTTATTTTATACAGGCGGGCCATGGATTCATTCATACCACCATACTCGCCGGCGATATAGGTATTCCACATTTTGATCAGTGTATCTTTGGGTAACTGGTTTAAACGGGCATATACCCAATCGCCCATACCGGCTGCCACATCAAGCGCCTTTTTGTTGCCGCTTACTTCATACACATCTATTAAACCGGCAAGTATCTTATGCAAAGTATAATAAGGCGCCCACACCTGGGTTTTCTGTCCGCCGTACTTGGCCCCTTTTTCCAGCATAATAAACTGGTCAGGCGGATAAGCGCTGATAAAACCGGTTCCCCAGTTCCAGTAATCGGTACGGATGCCGGCATCACTCAGATCAGAATCATAACCTGCTTTACCGGGGCCGGGCGGTACTACTGCCGGATCAGCCACATGCGGCGTACCTGTTTCTTTTGGCTTGCCGGATAGTTGTGATAACTCATACAGTGTATTCACCATCTGGTCCATTTTGGCTGCAAAATTGGCCTGTAATGTTTTATCGTAACCGGTGCCGGCATAAGCCTGTGCAATGGCCGTGAGGTAATGCCCTGTAGCATGGCCCCTTAATTTCGTATCCTGGCTGTCCCATACGCCCAGTGGCTTTGCTCCTTCCGGTTGCTGCTGTCCAAATGCATGGCGAAACATATACAGGAAAGAATTGGGATCGGTTTTGGCCAGTGTAGTAATAAACTTATCACGGTTCTCTGTGAATTTGGTTTCGTGACCATGTGCATCTGTCTTTAATGAAACCTGTTTCAGGTCAAAGGCTTGCAGTTTTGCAACAGGAGTAGCTGATTTAACCGCATTTTTTACTGTAACAATTGCCTTTGGCTGAAAGCTGGTACCGGCAACACGACCGGTAATAGTATAGGTGCCTGGTTTTAATACCGCATTGTTATCAACCGCTGCAGGCCATAGTACCCGTACTTTAGGTCCTTTTACTTTATTCTTATAAGTACCCTGTACATAACTGGGCAGCCTTGGCAGGTTTCCGGTTGTGGTTTCAACCTTCACATCCGCTACAGCCGTTAAATACACATTATACAATTGTGCTTCAGTAGGCGAGAAATGAGGTAACTCGTCTTCTTTCTTTCCTGTTGTATTAACCGCCCCATCATTTACGCCACGCTGGGCATTAAAATAAATACCCCCGATCTGCCTCCTGCTCAATGCAACCCGGTAAATACGGAAATCATGCAGCAATGCATTCAGATTGGGTTCACCGGCTGATAAAGATTTACCGATATAGAGTTGTTTACTTTCTCCCGCCTGGCCAAATAAGGCCGCCAGGTCCAGGGGTGTATCTTTCAATTCACCGGCAGGTTTACCATCCACATAAGTGGTCATTGTTTTGGAAGGCACATCCACCACCACCACCAGGTGTACCCATTTGTTTAATTCAATAGCCGGAGCTACCGCTTCATTCCTGCTTCCTTTGTCTGAAGTGATCAGGGCCTGGTATCCTTCTTTACCCTGAATGCCTGCAGGCGCTACAGCAAAATGTTGAGCGGCATCCTTTCCAAAATCAAAGAAACGTTGTCCTGCCTGTTTGGATCGTAAGTATATCCATCCCGATATGCTCAGCGATTCCATATCCGTTAAAGTTTCGCCCGGAAGTGTAACAAAAGCATTGCTTTCACCGGAAAGTGATAATACTTTTCCAAAACGGTTATCGTTGATAAACTTTACTTCATTGCCCTGTATCTTTCCATGCAGGTTATTCCTTGACCAGTCTTTCACATCCCCGTTAAACAGGTAACGTGCGATCAGTCCGGTTTCACCTATCCCATCCAGGATCTGGTCACCGCTTTGCGCCCGGGTTATGGTTACACCCGAGGTGAAAACAGTTATCAACAGGAAGAGCCGCAGGCATACTTTGTACATTTTCATATTTTAATCTTTTTCAGCAATAGCCTTGTGCAAACAAAAGGAATAAATCACTGCGAATCAACAGATTTCTTTTTATTCTTTTGTGCCGTTTAACAACTTATAAAAAAAGGAAAAATTCTTGTGTTTTGATAAGTATATATTAGCTAATAATCGTATGATATTGACAGGCACACCACCCTGAACAGTTCCGTGATTGTTTTTGTTTCATAACACCGGCTTTTATGAATTAAAATAACGACCGGGGTATATTAATTCCTCAGCCATTGTTTTTTTAAACCAGTTGCCTGTTACATAAAAGCAAAAAGGTTTTCATAAAAAATGAAAACCTTTTTTTGTAACGGGTCTTTTATGCTTTTATAAATTACCTTTTTTCAACTCGCTTACGGCAAAATCAACTGCACGTGCCGTTAATGCCATATAGGTTAAAGAGGGATTAACACAGGAAGCCGAAGTCATACAGGCCCCGTCGGTTACAAATACATTCCTGGCATCCCAAACCTGGTTATTACCATTCAACACCGAAGTTTTAGGATCGCGGCCCATACGTGCCGTGCCCATTTCATGTATCGCCATACCAAATTCGTAACCCTCATCTGAGGTCTTTACATTTTTCACTCCCGCTGCTTCCAATATCTCTTTGGCATCATTCACCATATCGATACGCATTTTCTTTTCATTCTCCCTAACGGCTACATCCATCTCCAGTACCGGCAAGCCCCATTTATCTTTTACATTACTGCTAAGTTTGATCGTGTTATCATGATAAGGCAATATTTCACCAAAGGCTGTTAACCCCATTGTCCATGCTCCCATTTCGGTCAATGATTCCTTTAACGCCACTCCAATGGTCATCTCCGCCACTTCGGCTCCACGGCCACGCCCCGCACCTCCCTGGTAACCAAAACCACGCAGGTAATCCCGTTTATCATTGTAAATATTCCGGAATTTTGGGATATAAATACCCGTTGGACGACGGCCATAGGTACGGTAATCCTCATAGCCTTCCACCTGGCCGCTGGCACCGCAACGGGACTGGTGATCCAATACATTATGCCCTAACTCACCACTGCTGCTGCCTAAGCCCTCAGGCCAGATATCTGTGGCAGAGTTCATTAATACCCAGGTAGAGTTAAAAGTAGAAGCGCAGACAAATACAATTTTCGATTTGTATTCGTAAGTCTGGTTGGTCTCCGCATCCAGTATCTCCACACCGGTTGCCTTCCTGGTATCCTTATCGTATAAAATTTTAGTGACAATAGAAAAAGGACGCAGGGTTAAATTACCCGTCGCCATAGCCGCCGGTAAAGTAGCCGATTGGGTGCTGAAATAAGCACCGAACGGACAACCCCGCCAGCAACGATCACGGTACTGGCAATTCACCCGGTCATGATGTGGCTGCGTAAGATTGGCACTGCGGCCAATAAACATGTGACGGGTATTGTTGTAATGTTTTTTTATTCTTGCAGCCAGATCTTTCTCTACAATATTCATTTCCATCGCCGGCATAAAATCACCATCAGGCAATACTTCCAGGCCTTCCTTACTACCCTGTATGCCCGCAAATCTTTCAACATAACTATACCAGGGAGCTATATCATCATAACGGATGGGCCAGTCGATCGCAATACCTTCCCTGGCATTGGCTTCAAAATCCCATTTATTAAAACGATAAGTCTGGCGACCCCATAATAAAGAGCGGCCACCGACATGGTAACCACGGGTCCAGGAAAAAGGTTGGGTTTCTATATAAGGACAGTCCTTTTCATTGGCCCACATACCATCCACTTCCTCGCTTAATGTGTATTTACGTTTTACGACGGGATGATCTTTGATCATCTGCTGGGTACGGTTATTACGGTGTTCAAATTCCCAGTTCTCCTTGTTGGCATTTACATAGTCCTTTTTGTGTTCTATATTCCTGCCCCGTTCAAGCATAATTACCTTCAGGCCTTTTTCACAAAGCTCCTTGGCGGCCCAGCCACCACTGATACCTGAACCAATTACAATTGCATCATACTGATTATCTGCCATGTGGATCGTTTTAAACATCTCCCGCTTTTTTAGGGAGTGCTGTAAAAAGAGCCCTTAAGATAACTGTTTTACACTATTCAAATACTTTTTCAGGCAGAAAGCACCAGGGTAATGAGCATACTTTACAACAAGAGGTTTACAGCAAAACGGTAAACCTCTTGATCATTATTAAATATTTTTATGAGAACTATCCCCCGCTGCCGGGTAAAGGCAGCTTAATATCTGCGTAACGCCAGGCCTTATCAAAACGGCTTTTTACCTGGGCGGCTGTCGCCTTTCCCTGTTTTTCCAACGCTTCGTATAAACCTGAAAGCGCCCAGCCATTTTCCTTCCAGGTATACAGGTCCTGTTCATATACTTTCTCGGCTTCGCCATATCTTCCGGCCTGTAACAAGGCCGCTCCCAGGTGGTGCCGCACCGAAAAAAACCAGTCGGGTGGTTCATTATAGTTCAGGTTATCTTCAATGGCAATGGCTTTATTGTATTCATCAATGGCTTGCGTGTGATCTTTCTTTTCACGGTAAATTTCTGCTGCCAGCACATGCACCGCTATCTGTACTATATCCGACATGTTATTAATATTCCAGATGGTGATTGTCTTTAATGCTGTATCCTTTGCCAGCTCTTTCAAACGGGTAAGTTCACCTTCCGCTTTCGTTATATCTTTCTTTCCCATAAAAGCCATGCCCCTCGCATAATGCAGTATAGCACGGGGATAAATTAAATCAGCGGGCAGGTTTTGTACTGCAAGTATACTGTCCCATAACCCGAACTTGACTCCCACAAAGTAAGGTATGGAGTAATAGTGCTGTAAGGTTCCCCAGCCAGGCTGTATCATTATATCTTTTGCTGTTTTTTCCTGTACTTCTTTTGCTGCCCTCCAGGCCAGTTTTGAATTTCCTTCAAAGGTTGCCGTTGCTGCCAGGTAATGATAGTTATGCGGATAGTAAGCCAGCGGGTAGGCTCCCTGCGCATGACAGGCAGTGATATAGGTACTATCCGCTTTTATAGCTGCTATATTGGACAATGAACCCAGGTGATAATCGCCTGTCCAGATATAAATATGCGAAGGCATGTGCAAGAGGTGACCGGAACCCGGCACCAGGGTCATCAGCAGTTCAGCGGCCGCTAATCCTCTTTCGGGTTTATCAGATGCTTCTACTGCATGAATATAAAAATGCGGAGCACCCGGGTGCCGGGGATATTGTTTTATTAGTTTTTCCAGCACACCCACGATCTCCGGTGTCCAGGGCTTAGGTGCTTTTGTTTTTTTATCATACAGGTCCCAGGGATGCATATTCATTAACGATTCGGCATAAAGAGTGCTGATATCCGGGTCACCGGGATAGGTTTCATACACTTTTTGCATGGCCCTGGAATAAGCTATATCAAGATGAGCCCGGCTGGCCGGCGGCTCTGCCACATAGCGGACGGATAAAGCGGTGATCAATGCTTTTTCCTTTGCCGTAACATTACCCGATAAGGCAATGGCCTTTTGAACCGCCTGGTAAGCCCGCTGGTAATTATCATCTTCCATCCCCGCATTATAGTTTGGCCCCAGTACGTAAGCAAAGCCCCAGTAGGCCATAGCACAGGTGGAATCTAAACGGGTAGCCTCAAAAAATGAACGCGCTGCTTCAGCATGATTAAAGCCATAGGACAACATGATACCCTGGTTAAAATAAGCCTGTACTTCTTTGTTGTTGGTGGAAATTTTAAAATCAATGCCTTCAAGACCATTTAACAGCGGTGCTTTGGTTCCGGCCGAATACCAGGCTTTATCTGTCGTTTGAGGCATACAGCCGATGGCAGCAGCATTAGGCTTAGTGGGATCAGGTTGTTGCTTATCAGGCCCGTTACAGGCAGTAGCCCAGCCAAGGATGGCCAGGTAAAACAGGAATTTTTGCATATAGGAAGGTTTAGGTTTTATTTTAATTCCCGCTCAATGCTACTACCCTCCAACGCTCTTATCCATATTCCGGCCAGGTAGTATCTATACTCCTTATTTTATTGCTGTTCGGCTATCTCCACTATAAATATCATATATTTTTATAATATTATATAAAATATATGACAGGCTTTACCGGCCATGTTCCGGTTATCAAATTACACCCTTTTTCTGTTACATTTACAGGTAACAAGCCCACATCAAAATGACAATAGAACAGGTATTCCGGGATAAGACCATTAAAGCCAAAGCTAAGGTGGCCACTATTGGTGACTGGCTGGTGAATAAGGAATTACACACAGATGAGTTACTGGTATATGCTGAAAAACAAAAAGTTTCTGACAAAGCCACCTGTATGGAAGCGCTGGAATATGCCACTAAAAAGGATCCAACAATTGCGGATGAAAATGTACTTTCATTTGTAACTACAGCCCTGAAAGAAGACGAGCCCCGTGTAAAATGGGAAAGCGCCAGAGTGATCGGCAATATTGCAAAACATTTCCCTGACCAACTGTATAAAACCCTCCCCGGTCTTTTACTGAACGCCGCCAATACCGGTACCGTTGTACGATGGGCTTCGGCCTATGCGCTGGCAGAAATATTAAAGCTGAAAACGGACCTTAATAAAAAACTATTGCCCGGGATCGAAGCCCTTGCTGAAAAAGAAACAGACAATGGTGTAAAGAAAAAATACCTTGATGCATTGAAGAAAGTAAAAAAATAAGAAAGGGGATCAATTGCCTGTGTACCGTCAATTGATCCCTGTACAGAAAAACTCCCATTAACGCCTTACCTCATTGCACTGTTAAACAATGATACCTGCTGGCTGATTTTCCTGTATTACACTATAATTCTTTGTATAAAGCCAATGCTACCGCACGTAACAAATCTTTGCTGATACGTTTTTTAAAATCCGGCTCAATATATTCAAAACGTATTTCTCCTTTTTTATTCAAAATAAAAACAGATGGTACCGGTAAAAGTTTCTCCGTATTTTTTCCACCCGAACCTTCAGTTATTATTTTACTATACTGCTGCGGGGCAACATAAGCTATACCCATTTGCTTTGCCAGTGTAAGATCCGCATCGGAAAGCAGCGTATAAGCCAGCTTATCCTTCGTTATACTTTTCTGAAGATTTTCAGGCTTATCGGTACTTACCGCAATAACCTGGTAGCCGGTATTACTCAGTTCTTCCTCTATTTGCTGTAAACCTGATAATTGAATATTACAATAGGGACACCAGCCACCACGATAAAAAATAAGAATGGTGGGTTTGGCTGCAATGGCCGCTTTCAAATCAATGGTTTTGCCGGAGGCATCGCTCAGCATAACAGCAGGCACCTGTTCACCTATCAATAAAGGAGAAATATCTTCCGGTTTTTCCGGGAACCTGTCCTGAGCCGCTGCATCATGCACCGTTGAAAAAGTAAAAAATGCTGCCAATAAATAAGTTATCATTTGTTTCATTGTATACTATTAAATTTTTTATACGATACGATCATTACGTTTATAAACAGTAATATTATTACCGGTATGTTGTTTAAAAAACCTGCTGAAATGGGCAGGACTTGTAAAGCCTAAAGAATAGGCAATTTCCTTGGCTGTTTTATCTGTGTATTGCAGATACCGTTTCGCTTCCAGTATGATCCTCTCCTTGATCAGCCTGGAGGGGGCCGGCACTCCAAGCATAGCAAATAAGTTAGTGAGCGTTTTGGGTGACTTATTCAATGCCTGGGCATAAAATTGTACTTCGTGTTCATTTTTATAATGTCCCTCTACTAAAAGGTTAAACATCCGGATCATATCCAGTTTATCATCGGAAAGATCTGAATGATCGCAGGCCTTCCGGGCAATACGTGTAATACTTATGATCAGTCTTTTAAGTAAGGTACGTAACATTTCGCCCTGCATTCTGTCCTTTACCTGCATATCCGACTCACATAAATGCTCTATTATATTTACTTCCTGTATATCCTCATGCGAAAGATTGGTAAACAGCGGCTGACGTGTTCCGTAAAAAATAAACCCCACACATCCCACTTCCACATCATGATCTACTATGCAATAAAACTCCCGGTTAAACTGCCATGCAATAAGCAACTCCGGCCGTTCAAATACAAAATGCTGGTTTGCCATAAGTGTAAGTACCGTATTGCGTTCAAACTCATACGGTACCTCATCTACCCATACTTTCTGGCTGCTGTTTTTATTATACACAATGGTGTTAACAGTAGTGTTTTTTAGTATTCCTTCGCCTCTCAACCCCGGATTGTCTTTATGCACCAGCAGAAATCCTTCGGTTTTTTTATCTTCAAATAATAGCTCCATGCACATAAAAGTACTTTTTCGGCTTCACAAATCATTCCCTTATTTACTGCCTGTTTACCGGGTTAATATTTTATAATTATCAAAAATGATCAGGAAAAGGGTAACAGGTTGTAAGTGTGATGGTAAGAACCTGTTACCCTTACTATTATTATTTATTAAAAGTGACTTTTATCATCTGGTTAACCGGTGGCAGTGTTGTATACACATTCGGGTTAGCAACTTCCTGTATGGGTTTTGTTTCTGCCGGGGCCATGCCACTGGCACCCGGAAACAGGTCAAGTGCCGTACCATTGTCAAACAATCCCATTAGTGAAGACAGGTCACTGTTTTTGATATCTTCCATACCAATACCATTTCCTCTTGTGGCAAAAAACCAGTCTTTGCTAAAGCCATACATGGTAGCTACTGCAACGCGGTCTCCCTGGGCCAGGTTCAGCTGTTGAGAAACTTTTCCACCGGATTTATCCCCTATTTTAGGTAATAGTACAGTAGTTGCAGGCTCCTTCAGTACATATACCTGTTTAACGCCTGCTTTTGTACGCAATGCTGCAGCCAGTATATCGGCATTGCCCATTTGTGCCAGTTCTTTAAGCCCTTCACCCCGGTCTTTTTCACCTGTTTTATAAAACGGATTACCATTATATACAACAACCAACACAGGAGAAAGTGGGGTAAAAATACCCGTCATCCCGGTAAGGTAAGTGCTGAGCATTGTATTATCACCCATTTCGGCAATATTGGTAAGCCCGTTTACACTCAGCTGGCCTTTAGTATATATGGGCATTGCATTTTGTAAAGTACCGCCTACGTTATAAGAAATGGTCCAAACACCGGGACTAAAGGGAGTTTCATTTAATGTTCCGCCCGAATTATTCATTAACGTAACGGTAAACTTTGAATTACCATCATAGGCGAGGCTTGCTTTTAACAACTGTGATGCGGGCAGGTAATTGTTTCCCTGCGCATCGGTACCTGTAACTTCGGTAACCGGCTTAGGTGATGTTTCCGCAACACCCGGATGCGTTACATTCATACCCGGCGCCTGGTTAATGCGGGTACCGTTATCCCATAATTTTACCTGTGCCGATACGTCACCTGTAAACGGCTTACCGGCATCATCATATAGTTTTATACCGGGATTTTCGGGAGCAAAAAACAGATCGTTACTCCAGCCATACATCGTAGCAAAACTCAATGCCTGGCCGGGGCCCGCGTAAAAGCTAAAACTTATTGACTGTCCCGGGAAAATAACAGGCGGCGTACCGTTGCCCTTAAAAGTACCGGACTGTACAAGCGGTTTACTGTTCAATACATTTTCAATAGTTATAGTTCCCTGTTCGGGATTCATTGAATTATTTTTTTTACACGATGCTGCCAGTATAATAAACGAGAGTAATAGGATAAAACTCCCGGCAGGACGTTTTATCAGTGTTTTTGTGCTGCTCATAAAAATTATTTTAGGTGTTATATTATGAACAGTAAAAGTATTTTTAGTACGTGGCACTGGCAATGCCTGAAGTTCCCGATAAATTGACGATAGTTCCCGAAGCAACCGGTTTAACAGAACTTTTGGTTATACAAGATGAAATAATGAAAATACAATGAGCATGGCAAAAAAGCCCTGTATGATAAGTTGTAATACCGTAAAAAGAAAAAGTAACAAGCGCGCTTGTTACTTTTTTTCCAGAAGCAATCCTGCTGAAGAATAATTTCATCACATGCCCGCTTCCATCAATAATATATTAAATGTATGTCCATCCGGATCCGCAAACGCAAAACCATAATAACCGGCCTTATCCCTTCCGGCCTCGGTTAAAACAGTACCACCCGCTTCTTTTACCTTACGGCCCCATTCGTTCACTTCTGTTTCTGTTTCCGCAGAAATGGTAAAAATAATTTCACTGTTATTATTGCCGCCTGGTTTTAAATATTCATCTATTTGCGAACCCTCCTCAAAAAAATGGATCACAAAATCATCGTCCCCAAACAGGAAACTGGCCAGCTTAGGATAGCTGTTCATGCCGGAGGGTGTAAAGCCTAATACGGCATAAAAACGGCGGGTACGCTCAGCGTCTTTCACACTGAAATTAGCCCATATTTTTTTTGCTTTCATATTGCTGTATTTGGGAAAAAGGGACAGTAATCATGCCAAGGTGACCTACAGCTCCACCACCTGTTATTTGCCGCCTGCCCTACCTGGTGGCTTTAACCACCCTGATCTTATTGGTTTCTTTTTCCACCCCGATATCCAGTTTCTTTTTATCCTGTAAACTTTCCTGTAACAGGGAGAGGTCTTTTTTAAAGTCTTCATTTTCTTTATCCAGCCAGAAAGAGGAGGCCATAATGCCGATCTGTACCCGGTAAACAGCGCTGTCTTCTTCTACCAGTTGTTCTATTACCTGGCCCTGATACCAGGAAAGGTCGGACGGTTGTTTATTGCCTGCGCAGGAAGTTACCAGTACGATTAATGCAATAAGAATAGTCTTAATCTGTATGTTATTTCTTTTCATGTTTTATAAAGTTTATAGCATAGTTTATCCGTGAACATTCAATTGCTGATACCCGAAGCAGCATCAGCAATTAAAACAAAAATTTCAATAAAAACTAAAATATAGTGTAACCGGATTATAATCATGATGAGCCATCAACAAAAAAGGTTTTCAGCAAACTGAAAACCTTTACACAATAATTATAAAATATTCTTTAGGGTTGGTAATAAAACTTACAGTTCTCGGTCTGTTTATTACCATTGGTAACTTGTAATATATACATACCGGCAGTAAGCCCTGACGGCAATACGAGGTTAAACACACTATTTGAACCCGTTTGCTGAATGGTTTGGCTAAACTGTACTTTACCTGACAGGTCTACTATCCTTGCCGTATACTTACCTGCGGGTTTATTCAATAACTGCAGGTTTAACCGCCCTCCGTTTGCCGGGTTAGGAGCAATAGTAATAGCTGGTTTTGTATTTGTATCAACTACTTTAACAACAGATGAATATTTTGCAATGCCCGATAACTCTTCTGATTTGATCCTGTAATAAACAGCGTTTGTCCACGGTTCTGTATCCTGGAATGAATAAACCGAAGCACCTGCAGCATTTACATAACCAATGGGCGAGAAAGTATTACCGTCAGCAGATCTTTCAACCACATAACGCAGGATATCCTGTTCCATACCCACTTCCCATGATACTGATACCCCGTTAGTTTTGTTTTCCGCATGAATACCCGTAAAACTTACCGGCAAAGTAATGGCACAGGTAACCCCGACGTTCCAGGTGGGAGCATTTACAAAGGAACCGTTATAACCGTGGCCTGTTCTGTCTGTAACAGTAGTACCACTTCCTTCTTCAAAATTATAATTAGCCAGCAAATTCGGGCTGGTAGTACCAATATAACAAGTGTTCATGGATGCGGCAATTTGGGCACCGGTCCTGGCTGTTCTCCATATCCTTACTTCGTCTATTCGCCCGGTAAAGGCCTCACTCAAAAGATTGGCCCCTATACGTACGGGGTTAGCCGACGATACCAGGGTGCCACCCGTTATAGTTGCGGTGCCGTCCAGTACCCCATTAATATATACCCTTAGCTCACTTCCATCCCAAACACCAGCAAGGTGTGTCCAGGTATTTAAAGGCACCACTGTACTTCCGTTCACCGACCTTAATGCACCATTACTGATCCAAAAAGCCGGTCGGTCATTATCAACCCGCAGCAGGAACTGCATCGTGCCGCTTGTATAATTTCCCACAATAGTGGGAAGAAAAGGGCGGGCTGTCATGTACACCCAGGCTTCCGCTGTTATGGTATTGGTTCCTGCCAATACTGTATTCATGGCATTGCCTATTTGAACATATTGCTGGGCAGATGCATCAAACTGTAAGGAACTTTGAGAGAAGGAAGTATAAGAAAGGCAGAGCGAGGTGAAAAACACCAGGATTTTTTTTTGCATAATGGTTAAGTTGGCTTGATTAAGACAACAAAATAAATAAATATTTAAAATATATAATATACTAATTTTCAGTTTTGTAAATATTTTTTAGGAATATGATTACTGGTAACCTGTAAAAATATTTATACAAAAAAGCAGTTCATTGCCGAACTGCATCTGTGAAAAGAGCCCGATCAAAATACCGGGCTCTTCCATTTCAATGATATTTTTTAGCTGATTATCTATTGCAACACGATCTTTTTACTATCATCCTTTGTTCTTAATGTATAAAGTCCTGCGGGGTTCCTTTGTACAGGAATGGATATTAAACCACTGGCCTGCTGCTGCTGCCATATTAAACGCCCCTGCATATCGTAAAGAAATAAATCGGCCGGTTGGTGAAGTTGCACTTTTATGATCCCGTTTACTACCGGGTTTTCTTTTATAACAAAGGCCGGAGAACTGTTAGTAAACTTCACCAGCTGAATATCTGTAAAACTGCTTTTCTCATCCAGGTCTGTTTGTTGAATGCGGTAATAATTAACACCGTTAACCGGGTACAGGTGTGTATAGTTATAATTACGGAGTGCGTTACTGTTCCCTGCAGCAGAGATAACAGCTATATTATTCCAGTTACCTGTTCCTGTTTTGTGTTGCACCACAAACTCCTTTGTGTTTTGCTCTGTGGCTGTACTCCAGTCAAGCGCAATATGATCACCTTGCTTGCCGGCCGTAAAAGATGCCCAGGTGACCGGTAGTGAGGAGGAAGAAAACAGGCGGAAATTATCAAATGCCATAGCTCCCGGTTGCTGGTTGTTAAGAAAAATATTAAAACGCAGGTCCAGCGTGTTTCCGGTACCCGGAATATTAGCAGTTATCTCGGACAAGGTATTTCCTAAAGTATTGGCGCCTCCATCCCCTATCCTGTCACCGTTCAGATCAAAACCAACTGTGCCTCCATTCGCCGTATTGTCATTACAATGAACACCCACAATTTTGATCCAGGCACCTCCATCAATACGATAGGAAACAGCCATTGAATCCGCAGACGGAAGAAAGGGTAAGCCTTGGAATATGGCTGTGGAATTTGCTCCAAACAACCCCCTGAAAGTCATTCCTGTTTTTCCTGTAATATTAATTCCCGACCAGGTAATTGACTGAGCTGCACTAATGGTATTATTGCCTCCGCATCCCGGGCCTCTATCAATATCCATGGCTGCCCAAAATTTAGTGCCTGAAAAACCGGAAAAAACGATCGGACTTATTTCCGCCCCGGTCGTTCTTTTAAAATAAGCTAGTGTAGGAGTAGTACAACTGATAAATTCGGCAATTGAAGTTACCCGGCTGCCTGATGAAGGTGAGCCCGCATCCTCAAAATTATCTGACCAGAATTGAGTTTGGGCATCAACATTCCCGGTTACAAAGAAAACAAGCATTAATAAGGAGTAGATTTTTTTATACATGATATATTGATTTTTAAATATTAAAATACCGGTTCACCGGCTTTTGCAGAAACCGGCACGCATAAGTTATATTGACCAATTAGGAGAATCTTTACGCTGGGGCTTATATTAAAATTTCGTGTCGGAACATAATATGACCCCCAAAAAAAATAAGCCACCGTTGATGATGACCGGGAAGTGGGACCCGAAACCTTGGGATTACCTTTACTACAGCTTCGGATGAGTTTGAAGGTGTTGTTCGCCAACCGGGGTGGTACATAAAACCCGGAACAGGTAAAACTGACCATTGAAGCACAAAAAATCTTCATTTGGGCTGGTTGATTTAGAAGTAGGCTGATATTCAGTTAAAAAAGGGAGAAAATAGATGGCTTGTTCCGTTATTCTCTTACCAAGCATAATGATATCAAAACTACTATGCTGCAACCGTATAAGGCCGGGAAAAAGGCGTGACAAGGCAGGACAAATCAGGGACAAAGCCCCTTTTTAGATCGGTTTATCGTTGAAAGCTAATATTTTAGATGCGGATGATCGTATCAATGAGTTCCTGGTCGTTAGACAAACCTATTTTTTTGTAAAGCCGGTACCTGGCTTTCCTGGCACTGTCCACTGTAATATTCAGGGCCTTTGCCATATCTGTAATGCTATGGTTTAACTTAATTAATGCCGAAATACGCAGTTCGTTCTGGTTTAATGCCGGAAACTCCTCTTTCATTTTTTCAAAAAAGGAAGGATATACTTTCGAAAACAATAAAAGGAACTCATTCCAATAAGCATCTGAGTGCAACTTATTGGAGGATATCATATCACGCAATGCCGTGATATCTGTAGATTTCTGTGTGTGCAGCTCCTTTACAATCTTTTCATTCTCCACCTTTAACCCATCAATTTCCTTTAGCAGCTGCTCTTTTTCTCCTGGTTTAAAAGCAGGCAATATAACGTTGTTGTTACCGGCCGGCAGGGTGGTTTCACTGACTACTGTTTCCCCATGCTTCTCTAGCTGCTGCTTTTTACTTTTTTGCCGGGAGAAGAACGATTTAAATACGGTATAACCCAGTATACCTGCCAGTATCAATATTATTACCTGGTATATTTTTGTTTTTTGGTTTGCAGTTTCCAGATCCTTGTTTACTTTATCAGTAGCTGAAGCTTTATATTTCACCAACTCCTTTTCCAGGGTTTTATCTCTTTCTTTTATATAAATAGAATCTTTCCATTCATAATATTTCCGCAGGTATTTATTAGCTTCTGCAAAATTACCCTGCCTTTCATTGAGCAGGGCCAGGGTTTCGTAATTATCTCTTATATCCGTTGTCAACTTTAAAGCCATGCTTTTTTGTAAAGAAGAGCTGGCATATTTGAAGCAGGAATCGTATTGTGCATTATCCAGGAATATTTTACCTAAATTAAACTCCAGGTGGGCTAAACCGGCTTCATCTTTAAGACTGGTGCGTATAGCGTGACTTTTATAAGCATATTCCAGGGCAAGTTCCTTTTTTTGTGACTTGAAATAACACCATGAAAGGTTTGAAAAAATCAGTCCTAAAGCAGGTTGATTACCGGTTTGCTGATAATAAGGCAATACCTCCAGCAAATACCCGATGGCTTTACCAAAGTTGTTCAGATGCGCTTCCGCATTAGATATATTAAATTTGATCATGGGTATATCTTCTGCCAGGTTATACTTCTCCGCTTTCAGCAGTGTACGTTGCAGATGCTGCAACATATCTTCATAACGGTTTAAAAACTGGTAGAGGTTGCCCAGGTTCATGGCGGCCCGCACTTCAATATCCCTGATCTTGTTTTTTTCGCATACCTCAATAGCCCCGGTAAAAGAAGCTGCTGCCAGGTCATAATTGCCCGTCCGTTGATTGGCATTACCAATACTTAACAGGAAAGCTGCTTTTTGAAGCGGTACACCAACCTTGTTCAATAAAGGCTCTAACGCTTTTGCTTTAGCCAGCGTAGTAGTGAACTGGCCCTGTATATTTAATGCGCGGAGCTCTTTCAGTTGTAAAGCCAGTTCTTTGTCAGGGTAATTTCTTTTTTGTGCAATGACTACGCCTTGCGCTACCCAGTCTGTCACCAGTGAGGGCCGGCTTTCCATATTCAGATCAATAAGCTCGTTCAATAATTTTAACCGGGTACTGTCATGATCCGCCTGCTCAATATTCTTTAAAATTTTCCCGGAAAGTATGGCCACGCTATCTGTTGCCGGAGACTGTCCATAATGAATGATACTTATGAATGAAAGGCAAAACAATAAAAAATAAGTCCGGCAGTTCGCGTACATATCTGGTAATAAGAGGGTAATAAAGCAATATAAAAAGCACCTGGATGAACAGGGAAATGTAAATATGAGTAAAAATATTAATACTTAAGCATGCAATATGTATTTATACTACCAAACTCCTTATTACCGGAAGTCACTTAACAGTTTTTGTACCCGCCTGTTGTCGTTTTGTATGAACAGTAAATACCTATCTTTATTACAGACACAGGTTTATACTTATGGCCAGGGCCTGTTTTATTTTGTTACTACAAATACTATGCAGATGAACACCGGTATCAAGCAACTGATAGATTCAACAGATTATGAGGGACTAAAACTAATGCTTGCGCAGGATCCAAAACTGGCAAATGAAGCAATTCCTTATGATGAGATAAATACAACTGTGGCACATCCGTTACACCGGATATGCGATGGTGTTTTTTCAAATACCTACACCGATGAACAGGCGCTTGTCATGGCAAAAATATTTGTTACGTATGGTGCCAGGATCAACGGCAATGAAATGATCACAGAAAAAGACACACCTTTAATTGCCGCCTGCAGTTTATACGCCGATAAGGTTGCCTTATATTATATAGAACAGGGTGCTGAACTGAACCATCCCGGATGTTATGGCGGTACGGCATTACACTGGGCCGCCTGGTGTGGCCGGCCCGGGGTGGTAGAGAAACTGGTACAGGCAGGAGCAGCTATTAACCAGGTTTCTATTAAGTATCACTCAACCCCGCTTATATGGGCCATGAATGCGTTAAAAGAAAACACCGGAAAAAACATAGAACAATTTGTAACATGCATCGATATACTCATAAATTCAGGCGCTGACAAAACCATTCCGGATGCAGATGGAGAAATTTTTTTTGATTATTTAAATGATGAACAATCGGGATTAAAAGATTTACTAAACTGAGTAATGCAGGTATACCTCTTTTAAATGTTGACTGACCTGTACAGCAGACATTTTTGCCAATAGTCCGGCACTGTATACATGAGCCATATTAAAAAAGCTCCGTTGTTAACAAGGGAGCTTTTTTAATATTATTGGGCTTTATTTATTGCACTACCACTTTTTCTGTCTTTTCGCCAAGGCGTACAACATAAGTACCCGGTGTTAGGGAAGCCTTATTTAAAGTAACCGTACCAGGTTGTACCCGTTGCCGGTGAATGATATGGCCGCTGCTGTTAGCAAGTATCACTACCCCTTCTTCGGTAACCTGCAATTGAATGGACTGTTTTGCAGGATTGCCCAATACGCGGAAGCCGGCTGCCTGGTCATTTAACCTTACCGATTGAATAGTGCTATAGGTTTCTTTTCCATCCAAATCGCGTTGCAGAATACGGTAATAGTGTACACCACTCCCGGGTTGCCGGTGGGTATAATTATAGTGCCGCCGGGTAGTGCTATTGCCTGCCGCAGCTAAAGTATGAAGTGATACCCAGCCCGATGCAACAGATGGCTGTTGGCTATATTGCACCACAAAATCACGGGTTTGATCTTCCTGTGCCGTGCTCCAGTTAAGTTGAATATCCGATTGCTGCGCTTTAGCCGTAAAGCCGGCCCAGGTTACAGGTAGGCTAATAATAGGATTATTGCTCGTATAGTTAGACAAGGTACCACCGTTTAGGCCCATATTATTAAGTGTTCCGTTATTATTCCCCCTGCTATCAATAGCAACAAGCAGCCCGGTATTGTTACCAGCCGGAATACCTGCATTGAACTGGTAATAACTAACCAGGCCGGTTGCGGTAACCGGGTCTATTTCGCTATTCATATTTGCCTGTATCTGTGCCTCTGTACGGGCGACGTTCCATACCCTCACTTCGTCCACTCTCCCGTCTAACCCCAGACCACCTGTAGTCCATACAGCTCCGCCGATATTGAATAAATACGGAGATGATCCGTAATTACCTGTTGTTAGCGCCGCACGGGCCCTTTCAATACCATCCACATAAATTAACACATGGGTGCCATTACCCACGGCAGCTATATGGTGCCAGGTATTCACAGGAATATCAGTAGGGGTAAAGGCCCATGTAAGATTATTTACGCCAGCTGCAACCCAAATAACCAGTGCCCCGCTGTATATACCAAATTCCAACAGGTCATTCTGTCCAAAAAGGCTTTGAACACCACCAGTGTTGCGAAAGTTAACCCAGCCTTCCATTGTAAACGCCGCCATGTTATTCATACTGAGGGGAGTACTTACAAAATCGTCACCGCCATCAAATGCCAGTGCATTAGCTGCACGAATGATCGGGCTACTGGTCCAACTGGTTCCTCCTTGTATAGTACCATTGAGCCCGGTGAAATTGGTTGCATAGTTGTTGGCAGTGGATCCGGAGTTGGTCAGGAAAGGATAATCTATAACGAGGCCCGCACTGGTCGGTCCATCCGTCAAGCCGAATACCGTTTGCTTAATGCTGCTGAGCGGGCGGGCTGTATTCCAAATCCTGAAATTATCAATATGTCCCTGGAAAAAATGTGGGATGCTGGTACGGTTACCAATACGTAAGGTATGTGCATTAGCGGTCAGCGTTGCCGGCGCTGTAGCCGTAAAAGAACTGGCAGCATTGAGATATATGGTAACGGATGTACCGTTTTTAACCATGGATACATGCGACCACCGGTTTAAAGGAACAACAATTCCTGTATTGATCCAGCTCCAGTCGTTTCCGTCACCGTTTGCACTTAATGCATAGCGCAGGCTTCCATCCGGAAAACGGCTGAGTTCATAGCTATTCTCCTTATTAAAGATCATGGCTCCTTCGCCACTGAAACCATTGCCGGTTGGATAAACCCAGGCTTCAATGGTAAATGCAGCACTAAGGTCAATGGCATTATTATCGGCTACTTCAATGTAACCCGAACTACCATTTAAAGAAAGCGCATATTGTTGAGAGTAACCTGACAATGTAGCCAGAAGAGAGGCAGTTAGTAAGAGACGTTTCATTCGTGGTTTGTTAGTTAAGGTTGTAAATATAATAGAAAAGTTATTTATATAATAAAATGAAAAACAATTAAATAATAATTTTTAAAAATATAATATGAGACATTGGCCTTTCCAATGGAGATGGCAGGATAAATATTGCACCAGTTAACAGGCTAACCCAACAAAAGGCTATTTTTCAGCCTAGCCGCAGTAATGCTGATCTAAAGCAAATCAATTTTGCTGAGCTTAAAACTCCACCCCGAACAACGGTAGTTTAATTTATTCCAGAAAAGACCAGGCCTTATACAACTTTTTCCTCAACGCCAATTAGTATCAAACTCCAATCTTTAAACAGACCTAAAGCAAAAAAATCTTAAACACAGAGCCAACAATGTTTTCTTAACTTAAGTGAACGAGTTATGTTGTTTGGTAAATCCACTTTTGCAGTATCTCTTAACATTAAGTAAAAAAATATGCAAAAGAAAGTTTTCGGGATTGGACTTGTCCTAGTATTGATAAGCAGTATACAGGTGAATGCACAATATGCCAAACAAGACAGTACTTACAGAAAGTATTTTATAGGCAGTACCCTATTTATGCTGGCTAATCTGATACCTGATAATAATAAGCCTGAAATGGTTTACCTGAACTTTGGTTATCGCATTACCCGTAAGGATGTAATTTCACTTGAACTGAAAACCTGGAAATATGGCTGGCCGATTGGTATTCCTTATGGAAAATCATATGAAGCAGCGGGAACAGGATTCCCGGGTTATATTCGTGAACATGGATTTTCGCTTGCTTATTACCGGTTTTTATGGAAGGGCCTTTTCGCCCAGGTTGACGTAATGCCTGCCTGGCAAACCTTTGTTAATGATAACGGCAGAAAGATTGACAAAGGCTTTCAGATTTTTAATACCTATTCTGTGGGTTATCACATTAAGCTTTTCAGGGACAGGTTTTTTGTACAACCTTCAATAGCCATAACACATCGTCCTTATCAATCAAAAATGCCAGATTCGTTTAAACAGGTTGACGATAAATGGCCAAGATTTTTCTTCGGGCAGCCGGGATTGCATTTTGGGGTAAATTTTTAAACCGGTCATTATTAATTGCAAGCAATTGGTTGGTTGCATTGTAGCAGGACAATTGATACAGTGATAAAGTGTTATTTGCTTATTCATTCTCCAGGTAATCAACCGCATACTGTACCCAATCTTTTACAAACCTGTCCATAAAAATATCGGGCTGCAATCCAATGTTATCTATGGGGAAATCCGGTAATCGCAAAGAACGGTACGTAGGTAATTGTAAAAGATATTCCGGGCATCCAAAGTCAAACATTCGTGCAGCAGCATAATCCAGCCCTCCCGATGTTACGGTTCCCATTACCTTTACCTTTTTACTTTGCTTAGCCCGCATTACAAGATTTTCAGCAGCGCTTCCCACCCTCTTATCAATCATCACCACTATGTTCCGTGGGCTTTTCTTAGCTAAATCCACTTCCTGTATTGAAAACGGGTTATCACTCACGTTTACGAATTTTCCCATATTCTTTTCAAAACTGTTAATCCACCCCCGAACCTTTTTTATTTCGTCTTCCATTCCCTTCTTGTCTTTTATTGTCTTTATGTACCCTTCAAGCCCGTCGATCAGGGTTTGTGTAGCTAAATATTCTACACCAACGTTTCTGATTGAATGGGTCATAATATATGGCAGTAATTTTTGATACGCATTATCAGTGCCACCTGAGTTTCCTCTGATATCAATCACCAGGTTTTCACTATTTTCAATGAGGTTAAGATGCTCTTCCATCATATCATTGATAATTTCCACAAATGGATAATCAAAATACGGCAGCGTAATGATTGTAGTTTTAGCAGAAAGCTGTTTTACAGAGAATCCATAGAATGTCCCGACTTTATTCCTGATCTGCTTTTCTGAGAATCCAGAAGCGGGGCTCTCTTTTATAAAGCTGCTCCTCGCCTCTTTAAAATAGATGATATTGTCATTAGAAATCTCATAGGTGCCGGTCTTTTTGGTTTTATCAAATGTATAGAACTCAAATGTACGGTCTGCAAATAATTTGAACTTAATTTCTTTCGGTTGCCAGAAGCCAGTATTAGCAGTGATAACAAAGCCAGTATAGTCATTATTACCCGTTGGGGTAATACCTATTTCATACACTACACCTCCAGTCCATTCAAAACGGTTCTTCCATATTCCTGCAATCGGGTCTTTAGAAGTTTTTAATTGCTTCCGGAATTTATCAATATCAATATCTATAAGCGCTGTTGTAACGCTGCCCTTTTTGTTTATGGTAGTTGCAGGATTTATCCAGATATGCCCATCTCTGAAAAAAGAAGTATATTTTTTCAACACTTCAAAACACGATGATTGCTCCATCGTTTTTGCTTCTTCAGCCAGTTGTTTTTTAAAACTATTATAAAGGACTTTATCTTTTGTCTTTTGTTCAAAACCCGGATAATCACTTTCTATTTTAGCAATCAGGTTACTCAATGCAAAATCACAATGACATTTTACCTGACCAGATATATTTCCTGCTACAAGCAGGGTAAACAAAATTATAAATAGGTATTTCATGTAATTCCAGTTCTAATTTCTTATGATGTCCAAGCCTCTTTCTGGCACAAAGAAAAAGATAAAGAACTGTCAAAAATTGTAAAAATCGTTCACCCTTATTTCTTGTTATAAATCCAGGCTAAGGCATTGTGCCGGACTGAAACTTTATCACATAATTGCCTTGGAGAACAACCAGAAAACAACCTGAAATCATTGATGAAGTGAGCCTGGTCATAATATTGGTTTAAATAGGCAATACTTGTTAATGAATGTTGCCTGTTCAGCATTTCATTCAAAGCACTTCTGAAACGTATTGTTTTTAAATAGGCTTTAGGACTTTGCCCCAAATGATTGTTAAATAGCCGGAATAAGGTTGGCGTACTTATTACAAGCATCTTTGCCAACGCTTCAACAGTTAAATTGTCATCATTGTATTTTGAAATAAAAAACAATGCTTCTTTCAGTTTATTCGGTATTTCAAACTTTAAATTACATACCAGTAAATGTTCAATTATTTCAGCTCTTTTTGAGAAATCGCTTTCCTCAAATATCTTTTCGAAAACAGCAGTATCTGCTACTGAAAAAATATCGGAAACATTATCTGCAAGCATCAGATCATTATATTTTTCACCACTGAAAGCCCGTAAAGCAGAAGGATGGAAAATAATACAAATCTGATCAAGCGGGGAATTAACATCCACGCTAAAGGGCATTTTATGAAATCCATAAAATTTACTTGCAAAACTTGTGTTCCCTTGTTTTATTATACAACTGTTACCGGTTTTACTAGTGATATAGTTAACATTGTTTTCCTTATAAATGGCAAGACATAGGTTACTGTTAGGGAATGTGGTATAGTGTAAAAAATCGCTGTCAGTCTTTTTGAAAAAAAGGAAATACTGGATATATTGTTTTAGTATATCTGTCCGGGGTTTAATAATTACTGATTTCATTCTACTTTACTTATCTATTTTGCACTTATCAGTTTGATCGGTGATAATTTGACGGCGATAAAAATACGAACTAAATCCTTCGTTATGTCCAATCATCCTCTTAAAGCCTGACCAGGCTGCGTTTTTTAACAATATCTATTTGTTGCTATAACTGAGTATGCCTGCAAGGAGTTTTTCAGAAACTCAGGGGGCCGTCACCATAAAGTTGTTTTCAATAATTCATCTAAATGAAACAAATTTTGCATCAGGATAATTATCAGCACCAACAGTTCATAAATAACATGCCCGGCTATGTTAAGCTTTGTTATCCTGTGTTCTTTCTCCAAACCGTTGCTTAAAAATTTCAGGAGACATTATTTCCATTCGGCCCTGTTTATAATAAAACTGCTTTCCTGTTTTTCAAACCCAACTTTAGGATAGTACTCCATGGCAGTAGGAACTGATAATAACAAGATCATGGATTGATTGCCGACTTTTTCCTTTGTAAGATTAATAAGTTGCCGCCCAATGCCCGCTTTTTTATAGTTATCCCTAACGGCAAGGTCTGAAAGATAACAAGCCCAAACCCAGTCAGTAATTGAACGGGAAACACCCACTAACAAATCATTGTCCCAGGCGGTAACAACCAGGTTAGCATTATCGAACATTTGCTGTATTCTTTCTTTGTCGTTTGTTGGTCTTGGCAGGCCTGCATTGTCATATAGTTCAATTACCTGGTCTGCTGAAGGTTTTTTGTCAAAACAATAGGTTATGTTCATATTATGCTAGTGTTATTTAGTATTTGTTGATAACAGGTTCAGTAATTGAAGCGGTTGGTTATTTACTGCCCCCACTATAAAATTCTTTCGGTTTACTTTTAAATTTATTTATTTTTTGGGTATTAGGACCATTTTTTCCCCTGATCAAAAATTATGATCAAATTGGCTTAAACGCGTTAAAAAATATACATTTAGCCAATTTTAATATTCAATTTGGCTAAAAGTAACAAAAAAAATAACTTACAGCCAAATTGAAGGACATGCAGCTTATCGGGAGGAAAAAGGAATCAGCAATACTATCCGGCCTGAAAACCGGCGATTCATCAGCATTCGTTGCCGTTTATGGCAGAAGACGGGTTGGTAAAACCTTCCTGATCCGTACGGCTTTTGATAACCAGTTTACGTTCCACCTTACCGGGATGGCAAATGTGAATATGGCTCAGCAGCTTACTAACTTTTCAGTGGCCATAAAGAGGTATGATCGTTCCACCGAACTGCAACCACCGGCAAAAACCTGGCAGGAAGCATTTGAACAATTAATCAAATGGCTGGAGAAAAGTAAGGATAAAAAAAAAGTGGTCTTCCTGGATGAACTTCCATGGCTTGATACTGCACAGTCAGGATTTATACCGGCACTGGAACATTTCTGGAATGCCTGGGCAAGCGCAAGAACAGATATTATCCTGGTAGTATGTGGTTCAGCGGCGGCCTGGATGATCAATAAATTAATCAACAGCAAAGGAGGACTTCACAACCGGGTTACCCATCGTATCAGGCTTCAACCTTTTACGTTGTATGAATGTGAAGCATTTTTTAAGGCAAAGTCTGCAGGTTTTGACCGCTACCAAATTATCCTGTTATACATGGTGATGGGGGGAATACCGTTTTATTTAGACCAGGTGAATATCGGTCTCAGTGCGGATCAGAATATTGACCGACTGTGTTTTACTCCGGATGGTTTGCTAAGGGGTGAGTTTGACAACCTGTACCACTCCCTGTTTCAAAAAGCGGAAAGGCATATCTCCATCATAGAAGCGTTGAGTAAAAAAGGAAGGGGACTTACCCGTGATGAATTGCTGGAAGCTTCCGGAATGCCCAATGGGGGCGGCACAACCCGCATACTGAAAGAACTGGAAGAAAGCCACTTTATCCGCAAATATGTTTCCTATGGTAATAAAGAAAAACTAAGCCTTTACCAGTTATCAGATCCCTACTCCCTTTTTTACCTGCGATGGATAAGAAATTCCAGTACCCTGGATGAAAATAACTGGATAAACCAGCTTGATAGTCCACAGAAAAGAGCCTGGAGCGGGTATGCGTTTGAACAGGTTTGCCTGGAGCATATTGGACAAATAAAAAAAGCATTGGGTATAGCGGCCATCCAGACTACCACTTCTTCATGGATCAGCCGGGACAAAGATCACGGAGCACAGGTGGACCTTGTAATTGACCGCAGGGATAGAGTGATCAATCTTTGTGAAATGAAATTCTCTATTCATCCTTTTACCATAACAAAAGGATATGCAGAAGAGCTGGCCGAAAAAATACGGGTATTTCAAGAACAAACAAAAACCACCAAAGCCATTTATCTTACACTGATAACAACCTTTGGGTTAACTTCAAATGCCTATGCATCATCAATGGTTAAAAACAACTTTGATATGGATATTTTATTTGATCAGTAAAAAACCAAATGCTTTTTGTGACGAAATAGTTTATCATTTCATAAAATCCGAATTTCAAACCATTACGGTCAACAGGTTATTGCAAATGTGCTACTATAAAAATTTCAGCAAATGATCCAAATAAAAAAAGGCAGCATTCCTGCTGCCTTTTCAATTTCAGTCGGGAAGACAGGATTCGAACCTGCGACCCCCTGGTCCCAAACCAGGTGCGCTACCGGCCTGCGCTACTTCCCGATCCGTTTAATTGGGGGGCAAATGTAGTATTTAATACAATATCCACCAACAAAAAATCAGATTTTTAATAAATGGGGCTTGGTCAGGTATAAATTCATGATCAGCTCGCCGAAAATGGTATTGGCCCAGGCAAACCATTTACGGGTAAAGTTACCCGCATCGTTTTTATGGAAGGATTCGTGCATAAAACCTGTACCGCCATGCGTGGTCTGCAGCATTTTTAAACAGGCTTTTATTTCGTTCACATCCTGGCTGGTTTTTGCCCTCATTACAATACTCATAGGCCAGATCATATCCAGGCCGCAATGTGGCCCGCCGATGCCCTCACCGGCCTTTCCTTTGAAGAAGAAAGGATTTTCCAGTGATAACAGTAAACGCCTGGTATTCTGGTACAGCGGGTCTTTTACATCCATAGCGCCCAGATAAGGCAGGGATAAAAGCGATGGAATATTGGCATCGTCCATGATCAGGTGACTGCCATAACCATTTACCTCAAAAGCCAGCACTTTACCAATGGTAGGATGTACTACTTCGGCATATTTCTTCAGGGCATTACTTACCTCAATGGACAAGGAAGAACATTCATTGGCCAGGGCCGCATCCTTTGAAATTTTGGAGACCATCTCCGCTGCCTGTTTTAAAGATACTACCGCGAAATAGTTGGACGGTATCAGGAAAGAGAATACCGTGGCATCGTCACTGGGCCTGAAGATAGAGGCGATCAAACCCACGGGCTTTACCGGGTAACCATAACCGCTGATGGGTACACCATCGGTAGCCCAGGCCGTTTCACGCTGGAAGGTATAAGGCCCCAACCCGTCTTTACGCTGCTGCTCTTTAAAAGTTTGTACGGTTAATTTAATGGCCTGTTTCCAGTTGGCATCAAAGGGTGCGGTATCACCCGTTTCTTTCCAGTAATGATAGGCCAGGCGAATGGGGTAACACAGGGAATCGATCTCCCATTTACGCTCGTGTATACCCGGCTTCATATCGGTGATATCCGTTTTCTTCCATTTACTTTCCTTTTTGCCGTCCTTATAAAAAGCATTGGCATAGGGGTCCAGCAAAATACATTTTGTTTGCCGGTTAATTACCCCGGCTATTAACTGTTGTAAAGGTTTATCGTTTTTCATCAGCGATAAATAGGGCCATACCTGGGCGCTGCTGTCGCGCAGCCACATGGCATCAATATCGCCGGTAATAACATAGGTATCCGGGCGTCCGTTTACGGTACTGTGATCCACCGTTGTATCGAGTGTATTGGGAAAACAGTTTTCAAACAGCCAGCCCATTTCGGGGTTGCTGGTAGCTAAGCCGTCTTTTACTTTTTTGATCATCTCTTCCACGGCCGCACTGGTAAAATGTCTTTCGGCCAGTGGCGGACGTTTACTTTCAAAAGTATTAACAGCGCCCTGTGCAAATAAACTACCGGGCTTTACGGCCATGGCGGCCGACATGATACCCATGGTCTTTAAAAAATCTTTCCTGTTCTGATTCATATCACTAACTATTTAAGCATTCGTTTAATAATCGTTATTTCCGGGTGAGGGATAGCAGTGAAAAGCCCGGAGCCACGAGGAACGAGTGGCGAGGACTTGCAACGAATAGCCCGACCCGAGGTACGAGGGGCACCTCCAAATACCCATCTACTCCATTATCATCACTGCATATCTATGTCATCCATCCTCATTATCACATCAGCACATCATCAAATCAGCACATTTCCCTAAGGCCTGTCCTCCGGCTTCACCCCAAAACTATCCGATGGTTTATTACCCATGGTAATTTGCAGGTTACCACCGGCTGCTATATCCTTAAAGCTGATATAGGATTTGGTATAATCTTTACCGTTTAGTTTAATGCTTTGAATATACTTATTTTCTTTAGCCTGGTTTACCACATCTATGTTAAATGTTTTTTTATTGCCCACCTGCAGTACGGCTTTGTTCATTAACGGTGAACCGAAAATAAAAATGCCCTGCGCCGGGTTAACGGGGTAAAAGCCCATGGCGCTCAGTACATACCAGGCGCTCATTTGCCCCGCATCTTCGTTACCACATAAACCATCGGGTTTGGTGGTATAAAAAGTATCGGCCACCTGGCGTACAATATCGGCCGTTTTCCAGGGCTGGCCACCATAAGCATATAAGTAAGGTATATGATGATTGGGCTCGTTGCCGTGTGCGTACTGGCCGATCATGCCCGAAATATCCGGTGATGCTTCGGCACCCAGCTGCGCATGCGTGGTAAAGAAGGTATCCAGCTTTTGTAAAAAGCCCTGGTCGCCGCCAAACAGTTGTTTCAGGCCATGTACATCCTGCGGTACCAGCCAGGTGTATTGCCAGGCATTGCCTTCGCAATAGTCGTTATCGCGGTGTTTTGCTTCCAAAGGATTGAAAGGAGTGCGCCAGCTGTCATTGCCCATACGACCGCGGAAATGCCCGGTGCTTTTATCAAAATACAGTTCGTATAATTTGGCGCGTTTGGTAAAGTAATCGGCATCTTCCTGTTTGCCCAGGTCTTTTGCCATGGCTGCAATTGCCCAGTCGCTCAACGCATATTCCTGCGCTTTGGCCACCGACTCCCTCACGCTATCGGCCGGTATGTATTGCAGTTTCTGGATAAACTGTATACCATCCGTTTGCTGCATGGCCGATTGTTTAATGGCTTCGTAAGCCAGGTTCACATCATAATCCCTGAAACCTTTTAAGTAAGCATCTACAATTACCGGAATAGCGGGGTAACCTACCATAGTATTGGTTTCGTTACCGTTTAAATGCCATACCGGCAATTTGCCCTGTTGCTCATATATTTTCAGGAAAGAGCGTATGATATCATTTACCCGCTGCGGCTGTACCAGTGTCATTAACGGATGCAGGCCACGGTAGGTATCCCATAAAGAGAAAAGTGTATAGTTATCAAAGCCGGGATCGGGGTATATTTTTTTATCGGTACCCATGTAACCCCTGTCATGATCATTGAACAGGGAGGGAACGAACATGGTATGGTATAAGGAGGTATAAAAGATGGTCTTTGTTTCCTTATCTGCATCAAACTGTATGGTACCTAACTGGTCGTTCCATTTTTTACCGGCATCCTGTTTTATCTGGTCAAAGTTCCAGTGACTGATCTCGGCATCCAGGTTAGCCAATGCTTTTTCGCTGCTGGTTGGAGAGATACCCACTTTCATTTTGATGGTGGGTTGTTTAACCGCATCTACAAATAATAATGCTTTTAACTGGCGACCGGTTACATTTTTACCGGTTAAGGCAGCTGTACTGTCGAATAGTTGAATATTGGTAGCAGGTTGTGCTAATTTAATAGCGAAGAACACCCGCTGGTCAGGCGCCCAGCCCTTTGAAAAACGGTACCCTAAAATGGTAGAGTCGTTCACCACGTTAAAGGCGGTCTCTACAGGTTTATCCCAGCCCATGGCATAAGCCAGGTCAACCAGTATATGAGCGCTGTCGGTTTTATCAAATTTGTATTCATGAAAACCTGCTCTTTCGGTAGCCGTCAGCTGAGCCTGTACTTTATATTTATCCAGGTATACGCTATAGTAACCCGGTGCTACTTTTTCATTTTCTTTCTTAAAAGTGGAGCCATAACCCGAAGCTTCATTTTCAAACTTCATAGGTGTTAAAGCAGGTGTGCCGTTTGCCGGTAATACCAGTATATCATTCAGGTCGCTGATGCCGGTACCGCTTAAGTGCGTATGAGCAAAACCCAGTATTTCTTTACTGATATAGTTATAACCGCTGCACCAGTCCCAGCCGTTGAATTTATCCCAGGTCTGCATAATATTCACCGGGCCCAGCTGTACCACACCATACGGCACATTGGCGCCTACAAATACGTGGCCATGGCCTTCGGAGCCGATATAGGGGTTCACATATTGGGTGTAGTTAGTGTCTGTAGCAGCTGTTTTTGCCGTGCCGCCGCAGGCATTTAACAGTACCGTTACCGTGGCTGCCGATGCAACCCATAAAGTTTTTGACCATTTATTCTTCATTCCGTTGTTTTTAGTTTGTTATGCCGCAATGCTTGCTTATTGATGTCCATATTTATGATGAACATCCCAGAGCGATTTTATTTTTATCTGAACCGGCTTGCCTTTTAATGCCTTAAGGTCGAAAATAATTTTCTTTTCTTCCCCTGGTTGCAGGTCAAAGTAGTTATCGCTTAACCTTTCCAGGTTACCGGCTATATCCACAAATACATATTTGGCAAAAGCCGTTGCTTTTAACGTAATGGTATTGCCGCTTACTTTATAAGTAATGTTAGGGTTCTGCAATTGCAGGTCTTTCGGACGCACTTTATCCCTTGGCGGTAAGTTATCGCTGTAGGTATGTTTTACCGCATACCAGGCCGCTTTAGGCGCCCGGTTATAATAATCGGTGATACTCCAGCTGGCAACCGGCCAGCAATCATTCAACTGCCATAATAAAGTGCCCATGTTATATGGCTGGTGACTACGGTGTATAAGTATCATGTTTTTAAAACCATAATACTGCACACATTGGGTCAAATAGGTATAATCCTCCACTGACATTTTATCGATCACTGCACTATCGATCATATACCCTTTTAAATAGTTGTTCAGCTTCCAGAAGCCCCTGCCCGCTTTCTGGTGATGCTCCAGTACATCGGAGTAGAGGTAACGTTCCTGTGGCTGGGTATACCATAATACACTGCTGTAATTAGGCATGGCCTGCATACCATATTCGCTGATAAAACGGCCGGTTTTTGTTTCAAACACTTCAAAATCCTCACCACCCCACCAGGTACCCCAGTAATGGCTATCGCCTTCGGTGATACTGGCCGGTACCGACCAATGGTAACGGGGTGAAGTAGATACATAAGGTCTCTGCGGGTCCAGTTCTTTTACCCAGGCCGCAATACTGTCTTTGAACAATCTTTCATAATCACGTATCAGCCTTACCGAATCCTGTTTGGAGATACGGAAACTCTGGTGCCAGCCCCATTTGTAAAAAGCTTCTTCCATTTCGTTGTTACCGCACCAGATGACAATGCTTTTGTATTTGCGTAAGCGTTTAACCTGGTATTTTACCTCTTCCTTTACATTATCAAAAAAAGCTTTATCACCGGGTACCATGGTGCCGGCAAACATAAAGTCCTGCCATACATATATACCTAAAGAGTCGCACAACTCATAGAAGTAGTCATTCTCATAAATACCACCGCCCCAGATGCGTAACATATTCATGTTAGATTCCTTGGCCATGATGAGCATTTTGCGGTAATCATCTTTGGTGGTACGGGTAACAAAAGCATCCATGGGTATATAGTTGGCGCCTTTCATATAGGTAGGTTTGCCATCTATCTGTAAATAAAAACTGGTGCCTTTATCATCCGGCTTTTCTATTAAAGCCACATCTACCGGTACTTTATAAGGTTTTTCGGCAGGATAAGTATCATACGCCTCAATGCGGATGGGCTGCCAGATACCGGCTGTTGTTAGTTTCGGGCCCCAGTCCCAGCCAAAATGATATTGTGCCTTGCGCACATAAGCGCGGGGGTTATCAGGTATTACATATGGCAGGTCGGCCTTGGCCATAGAATCTACCCGGTTTTGAGCCGAGTAAAAAACAATATGCAGTTTGTTATTGGCCTTTTGCAAAAAAGGTTTGATATTAACCCGCCACTGCCGGAACATATTATCAGCCGATAATACGAGTTGGTTATTCAGGTAAACAGCGGCATAGGTATCCAGGCCGTCAAAAACCAGGTCAATGTTTTTTGCAGCCATGATAGCCGGGTTCGTCACATTAAAACTGGTGCTGTACTCCCAGTTCACCCTTTCAACCCATTGTACCTTTTTTTCATTATCCCGGTAATAAGGGTCAGGGATCACTTTATGCTGCATCAGGTCCAGGTGCACTTCACCGGGCACTTTGGCGCTTAACCAGGAGGCATCGTCTTTTTGACGGAAGAACCATTTTTGACCGGACCCGGTAAGCTGCTGTACCTGCACCTGGCCATATACCCACTGGAAACTGATAGCGAAGAGTAAGAAAAAACAAGCAATACTTTTTTGTAACATATTATTTGCGTGATTTAGCGATTTTGCCGGGGGCAAACAGGTTAAAACAACGGTTCAAGATATTAAAAAATACCGAACCGGTGGCTTTATTTGAACAGTTGGACAGCCCCGGTTTTTTGTTTAAAAAGTAGCCCTTTCCTTACCGCTCTGTTAAACCAGCCTTGAGCCCGGTAATGTAGAAAACGTTTAAAAGTAGAAAACGGGGGGATGGGGGAGAGAAATTTGGAAATTTGGTAATGAGATAATTTGAAAATGAGATCGGTTCGCCAGGTCATGATGTAGGTTAAAGTATAATAAAAAGCCCTGCTTCCTCACGAAAGCAGGGCTAACAAACAAACCGCAAAAAATCCGCTCTTAGTTATAAAGCCATCCTTATACATGTTTGGGGGTAAAGCCGTCTTCACTCAACTGGCGGTGCTCATAATCGGCTACCATCAGTTCATCAATGGACTGTGGCTTTTTACCCTTATTGAATTTTGTGATCAGTTTATCAAAAATGGCGTACATCACCGGTACTACGATCAGGGTGAGGAATAAGGAACTTAACAGGCCACCGATGATTACCCAGGCCAGGCCGTTTTTCCATTCGGCGCCGGCCCCACTCGCCAGGGCAATGGGTAACATACCGATCACCATCGCGATCGTGGTCATTAAAATAGGACGTAACCTGGCATGGTTGGCCTGTATCAATGCATTATAAGTTGTTTCTCCCTCGGCCTTACGCTGGTTGGTAAAGTCAACCAGGATAATGGCATTCTTCGCTACCAGTCCAATTAACATGATCAGGCCAAGTATGGTAAAGATGTTCAGTGAATTATTGGTTAACGCCAGGGCTAATAAGGCGCCGATGATAGACAATGGTATAGAGAACAGCACCACAAAAGGATACACAAAGTTATTATACAATGCCACCATGATCAGGTATACCAGTACAATGGCCGCTAATAAAGCAATACCCAGTGAGCCAAAACCTTCGCTCTGGTTTTCCATATCACCACCCCATACATAATTCACACCGGTAGGACGTGGCAGCTTATCCACCTGCTCACCCCATTCTGCTGCAATGGTACCGGTTGGGCGGCCCACGGCCTGCGCCTGCACCGTTACCGAAGTACTTTTATCCCTGCGCTCCAGCATGCTGGGGCCTGAGCTTTCAGTTACAGTAGCAAACTGTGATAATTTTATCTGGGTTCCTTTATTATTTACAAATAACAGGTTGTTTACATCATCCACACTTTGACGGTTGAACTGGTTAAACCTGATATTGATATCGTACTCATATTCACCCGCACGATATTTACCATTGGTATTGCCACTGAAGGCTGTTTGCATGGTAGCGCCTACGGTTTGTAAGGACAAACCTAAGGAAGCCATTTTATCCCTGTCCACCTTTACGCTGATCTCGGGGTTACCGGCTTCCACCGACAGTTTCATCTCCGATGCACCTTTGATCTGCGATAAAGCGTTCATGGATGTTTTGGCAAAACTCATTACACTATCCAGGTTAGGACCGGTTACCACCAGGGCAAGCGGCGCCTGCTCAGCAGAACCTAATATACTCACAGGTACGGTTTTCACTTTAGCACCTACCAGTACATTTTCAATCTCGCGTTTGATCTTGGCCGCATAGATATAAGAGTCATCCTTACGGTCTTTCTTCTCTACCAGTTGTACACTGATCTCTGCTTTGTAAGCAGTTGCCTGCGAAGCACCCATACCACCATCGCTGGACTGGCCCACCGTAGAAATAATTCTCACCACTTCGGGTTTGGTACGCAGGAAGGATTCTGCCTTTTGTGTCATCAGGTTGGTTTGCTCCAGCGACACATCCTTCGGCATTTCTATCTGTACCAGGAATTCACCACGGTCACTTTTTGCAAAGAATTCCGCACCGATAAAGCCTGCCCCGATCAGCATGAACGAACCGATCAGTAAGGCAAATACAGCGGCCAGGGTGGTTTTCTTATACTTCAGGGCCCATTTTAAAATGCCGGTAATAAAATCGGTGAACTTGTTCAGGCCTTTTTCAAAACCCAGGATAATTTTCCCAAAAAGTCCCTTGCCGGTAATATGCTCCAGTTTACCAAAACGGGAGGATAACCAGGGAACAATGGTAAAGGATGACAAGAGTGATAATAAGGTAGCGATAGATACGGTTACACAAAACTCTTTCAATATATCAGCCGCTAATCCCGTGCTTAAGGCAATAGGAATAAACACCACCACAATTACCAGGGTAATAGATACAACGGTAAAGCCGATCTCCTTCGTGGCATCAAAAGCAGCCCTCACACGGTTCTTACCCATCTCCATATGGCGGTATATATTTTCCAGAACCACGATGGCATCATCCACCAATATACCTACCACCAGCGATAAACCTAATAAGGACATCAGGTTTAAAGAGTAACCCAGCAGGCTCATACCAATGAAGGTGGCGATCAATGAGGCCGGGATGGCCACCATAACGATCAGGGCATTACGGATACTGTGCAGGAAGAATAACATCACTATTGCTACGAGGATGATCGCTAATACCAGGTCAAAAATTACCGCATTAGCCGATTCCAATGTATATACCGAACTATCATTCGCGATACTGAGTTTTAAATCAGCCGATGCATATTCTTTATGTAAGCGTTCAATAATTTTTTGTACTCCCTCACTCACACTTACGGCATTGGCATCCGATTGTTTCATGATCTGCACCGCAATAGCGCTCTCCTGGTTAACCCTTGCGATCTTCTCCACATCTTTCTGTGCATCCTGTACATCAGCCACATCACTTAACCGTACCTGGCCACCGGCCGGACTGGTAGCTACTACCAGGTTCCTTAACTCATCAATGGTTTTAAATTTACCGGCCAGGCGGATCAGTACATCCTGGTTACGGGTTTGCACACTACCGGTAGGAAAATCGAGGTTGGCTGCTAAAATAGCCTGCTGCACCTGTAGTACCGAAAGGCCGTTAGCTTCCAGTTTGGCCGCATCCATGCTTACCTGTATCTCACGCTCCTGGCCACCTATCAGGTTTACCTGGGCCACACCTGGTACCCTTGAAATAACCGGACCCACACGTTTGTCCATCAGGTCAAAAAATGCCGCTTCATCCAGTTTAGCCGAGGCAGAGATGGTCATTACCGGTAAGTCGTCCAGCGAGAATTTATTCAGCGACGGAGGATCCACATCATCCGGCAGATCTTTTAAAATAGCATTTACTTTCCGTTGTGCATCATTCAATGCATTGTCAACATCGGTACCGCTGTTCAGCGTAATAATTACCGATGATAAACTTTCATATGATTTTGATTCCAGTTTTTTGATGTTCTCCATAGAAGAAACGGCATCTTCAATTTTCCTGGAGACCGTGTTCTCCACCTCGCTGGGTGAGGCTCCGGGGTATACCGTAGTTACCGATACCACCGAAGGCGAGAACTTGGGTAACAGTTCATAGTTGAGCGAGGTATAACTGAGTATACCGCCCAATATCAGCACCGTAAACAGTACAATTACCAGTGCCGGCTTTTTTATTGATATTTCAGCAATTTTCATTCTTGTATCTTTTATTAACCCGCTAAACGGGTGATTAATTTAGTTGCCCCATAGTTATCCCCTACACCTCATACCTTACACCCTATACCTCAGGCCTTTCACCTTATACCTTAAGCCTTATGCCTCACCCCTAAACCTTACGCCGCCGGGTAACTATACTTTCGCTTAACAACTCCTTATTTAATAATCGTAATTATACTTCCATCTGCCAGGTTGATCTGTCCACTGGTCACTACCAGTTCACCTTCCTGTAAACCACTTACCACTTCTACCTGCTCACCGGCTATACGGCCCGATACTACGGTACGTAACTGCACTTTATTATTGGCATCGGCCACAAATACCTGGTTATTACTTACACTACCCACAAAAGCGCTGCGGGGTACCAGTATCACCGGCTGTTGCTGCGGGAAACTGAACTCGGCAATACCATACATACCGGCTTTTAAAGATGTAGCATTGTTATTGGTGATCTCTATTTTAACCGGGAAATTCAGACTGGCATCTGCTTTGGGAGCAATAAATTTTACCTTACCCTTAAATTCCTGGTCGGGTAATACACTGGCTTTTACAGCTACCACATCCCCTACTTTTAAATTGGCCACCTGCGCTTCGGTAACGGCAACATCAAGGGTTAAGGTAGATACGTCAACAATTTCAAACAATTGTGTACCGGGCGCTAATACTGATCCGGGTTCTATCATTCTTTTATTTACAATACCGTTGATAGAGGCCCTGATATTGGCATCTGCTACACGGATATTTGCCTGTTTTACTTTTGCTTCCGCATTGGTCAAAGCCAGTTCGGCCTGGTCAACCTGCTGCTGGGTAACACCGCCTGTTTTAAAAGCGTTCTCATAACGTTGTTTATCTCTTAAAGCATTCTGGTAGGCTTCTTTAGCGGTTTGTACATCCACCGACAAGTTCTCGGTTTTTATCACCGCCAGGGTCTGGCCTTTTCTTACCATACTTCCTTCATCCACCAGTACACTGATCACACGGCCCGCCGTTTCTGCCGAGAAATTAAGTTCCTGGCCCGGGGCAAATTTTCCGTTGGCTAAAAAGTCAAGACTTAAAGGTGTTTTTTCCACTTTACTTACCCGTACCGCAATAGCAGCATTGGTCTGTGCCACCACAGCCGTTTTCTCATCATTTTTCTTTTTATTATTTATCATTACAAAGCCTGCGGTTGCCACCAGTCCGGCGATAATAACAATGGTTAATAAAATTTTTACAATCTTTTTCATGTAGTATCTGTTTTCGGTTTATTTGTTTGTTGCTTAAAAAATTAATTCAATAAGGTTCTTAACTGGCCTTTTGATTTGATCAGTTTCACTTCGGCTAAACGATAATCCAGTAAACTAACCGTATAGGTATTCTGGGCATCATACAAAGCCGTTTGTGCATCCAGCAGATCGGTTAAAGTAGCCAGTCCCTGTTGGTAATTATTCTGGGTATTGTCCATGACCTTTTGTGCCAGCTCAATATTTTTTTGCTGGTTGTTAAGGATAATGATGGAGTTTTTGATCTGTGTTTTGGCATTATCATAATCCAGGTTCAGGTTTTGCGTGGTAGCATACATATCTTCTTTCAGTTTGCCTATTTCAATATCCACCTGCTTGGTCCTGGCTTTTGTACCGTTACCGTTAAAGATGGGCACTTTTAAGTTCAACCCTACCGTACTTACATCAAACCAGTTGGCCCCCTGCGAAGCGCCTTTAAAAATGGGAAAGTCGTTAGACAGGCCCTGGTAACTGTAATTACCGGTTAAAGACAGGCTGGGATAATACTCCGCCAATATGGATTGCCTTTTTTGTTTTAATAACTCGTGTTGTTTTTCCAGTACCAGTACATTGGTGCGGGTATCGGTAGCAATGGTATCGGGCAGGTCAATGGCAAACACATCAACGGTTTTGTTCTCCATATCCGGAATAGTAATAGCCGTACCAATAGGCATACCTATAAAAAACTTTAACTGGTTTTCGTATTGTGCTACAGCGTTTAACTGTTGCTGGCGCTGGCTTTGCAGGTTAGATAATTTTACATCCAGCCTGTCCACATCAATCTTTTTTCCCAGGCCGTTTTCAAACTGGCCCTGTATCACATTGCGTACTTTTTGTGTGGTCTGTATATTACTGTCGGTAGTGGCTATCTGCTGGCGCTGTACCAATACCTGGTAATAAGCGGTAGCTACTTTTTCCAATACCTGTTCTTCAGTTAACTGGGCATTCAGCTGGTAAAACTCTTTGGTGGTTTTTGCCGCTTTCAGCCCCACAAATACCGATTGATCAAATAAGTTTTGGGTAAGCGATACGCCAACGTTCGCATTCCATTTCTGGCCAAAAGCCACCAGTAAGGTCTGGCCGGGGTTAACCGGGTTCAGCTCACCCGGTAAGGCGCTCATTTGTAACAGGGGGTTATAGTTCAACCCGCCCGATCCGCTGATCTGCGGCAAGGCCCTTGCTCTTACTTCATCAACCTGGTATTGCGAATTGGTAACATCCAGTTTTGCTTTGCGGGCATCGGTATAATGCGCCAGTGCATAATTCAAGGCGTTTTTCAGCGTCAGCGTTTCGGTATCCTGGGCCTGGCTTGCCGGTATAAACACCGCTATGGCCAGTAAGCTGAACACCGTTTTGCGAAATAGATCTTTTATCATGTTGTTTCAGGTTATTTACTGTTAATTGTTATAGGTGAGGTTGTTTGTTGTTGTATTGTCCACCAGTTTTTTTCCATCAGGTGTGGTTAAACTGTAGAGTATAAATTTTACCAGCTGTTGTTTGATATGCCGTTTTGAATTATCCTGCAACAGCGACGCCGGCATTTTATTAATATATTCCAGCTGGTACACGGTATGTGCCGCAAACAGGTCGCTGTTGATCGTATCGTTGTATACATTTTCGCGTATGCCTCTTTCAATATTATAGGAAAGCAGGGTAGGTAAAAACAGGTTGCGGAAAACTTTATATTCACGATACGTGCTGTAATAAAAACGTCTCAGCTCGCTGATCACCGTGGGATTAAAATGTTTATTTAAAGCAATAATGGTTTTACAAATGTTTTTGTACTCGGTAACCGCATTATCGCCTTTATCGGTAATATCCAGTAAACGCTTTTCCGTATGGTTGATGATATGTTTATACACGGCATCCACAAAAGCCGTTTTATCGGTGTAGGACTTATAAATTGTTTTTTTGGAGATGCCGCTGCGTTGTGCTATTTCGTCTAAAGTAATACTATGCGGACCTTTCTGCATGAACAATATCATCGCATTCATCAGGATGTTATTATTTTCCATATAAACATTTATGTTTAACATTTTTGTCAATTTTGGTACAAAAAAAATTACTTTCTGAACAATGTCTTTAAAATTGCCTCCTTACGTTCGGCTATTAACTTGCTATATGATTTTTTACTTACTGCCAGGCCTTTCTCCAGCAGGGGACGCATGGTCAGCGGATAAGATACCAGGGAGATGATATTCAGTAAAAACTGGTAAGGATCCATTTGCGGAATGGTTCCCTTGTCCATCTCTACCTGCATTTCAGCAAAAAAACTTTCCACCAGCTTACTGTCCGGCCGGCCCTTCGCATGTATATTATCCACCATCTCGCTGTTATGGATCTGGGAAGCCAGGTAAGCATCCAGGTAAGGGTACTTTTTGGCATGCTCCATCCATATATCAATGATCTCGCCTACTTTTTCTTTGAAACTGATATTCGGATCGATCTTTTCCGATAACTTCAGCTTAAATTCCTGCTGCCCCTCTATAATTACTTTCTCCAGCAAAATATCCCTGGAACGGAAATAATAATGCAAGAGGGTACGGTTAACCCCGGCGGCATCGGCAATTTCCTGGGTGGTGGCATGAAACTTTCCCTCAGCAAAGAAGATCCGCTTGGCGGTCTCTTTGATCAGCTCTTCCGTTCCTTTATCTTTTGCACTCATACCGGGTTAACATTAATGTTTGACAAAATTGTTAAACAAAAGTAGTATTAATTCCCACATTGTCAAATTAATTTTCCGGCGTTTGGATTTTTTTAACAGGAATTCGAACACTAACAATCGTTTAGCAAAATAAAAAGCCCTGTCCGACGGGGTTTTATAGGTTGTTACCGGCTGCTGTACAAATGGCATCGCCTGTTGCCACGCTCGCTTGTACGTCCCGTTCATTGACCGGCTTTTTCCAGTTTTTCGGCCTTGTAAACAGGCCAGTAGCCATCCATCATAATCTAAGCGGGTAGCCAGCGCCCCGCTTACCGTTTCAATATATTTGTATACTAATACCCAACCCGATGGCAAAGGAGCTGATAGCGTTTTTATCAAAAATCAATGCATTTACACCGGAAGAGATTACCGAGCTGGCCAGCCAGATCATTGTAAAGGAGGTAAAAAAAGATACCATACTGGTACACCAGGGAAAGGTTTGCCGTCTTTGTTACTTTGTATTAAAAGGATGCCTGAGACAATATACACTGGAAGACGGTATAGAGAAAACCATCGCTTTTTATACCGAGGACCAGGCCATTAATTTTTTTACCAGCAAAACCAGCCAGACACCTTCCCGCAGTTCCCTGGTTACTTTAGAAGATGCGCTCATCCTGGCAGGCAACCCGGAAGAAGAGCGGGCCATGTATGCAAAATACCCCAAACTGGAACGTATAGCTCAGGCCATGGTGGAGCAGGATTTTGGTAAAACCCAGGATGCTTTTGCGGGCTTTATCACTTCTTCACCCGAACAACGTTACCTGAACCTGCTGAACGAAAGACCTGATCTCATACAAAGAGTGCCGCAGCGTTTACTCGCCAGTTATCTGGGTATGACCCCCGAATCGCTGAGCCGGATCCGGAAACGGATCATTACCAAATAATTTGTTCATGAGTAGCAGGTTTGCTTTTGTACTATAGTTATATATGGCCAGAGGTGAAAGAATACGATTACCAAACTACCAGTTTCGAATAGCCGGAGCACCACTATTCCTTCTGTTCACCTATTAATACCCAAATATTCCGCTGCCCCCTACTTTCTTTTTAGCTGCACCTATCTGGCGAATATTATAGGTAAAGGTTGCCATAAAATATCGTCCCAGTACATTTGTTTGCGTTGCAGAAATAATATTGCGGTTAGTAACTAAACCAATGCTGTTGTTTTGATTTAATAGATCCCATACACTTAGTTTTAATACGCCTTTCTCATCCTTTAACATGGTAAAATTTACAGCCATACTTAAACGGGTAACATTTTTAGGAATCCCGGCCGGCACATTGCCATTGTTTTCGTACTGCAACACCGATTCCCAAATTACATGTTTAGGCATCCGGATAATTAACTCAGTTGAAACTGATTTTTGATTGGTCTTTAGTGTTGAAAAATTACTGCTGGTAAATGTAGATTGGTAATTGGTCAAAGACATATCGTTATTCCATTCAACCTTGTCGTTAAAATTCAAGTTAACGCCTGCCCAATGTTCCAGGTTAAAATTATTTTGCCAACTTGTTTCGCCGTTATACGAAAGTTTATTTTTATTTAAACCATACCAGCCGCCTGCATTCCAGCCAAAGGTAAATTTAGCATTGTACTTATATTGCTTGTTAATATTGTAGTTAACCGTTGCATTTTTACTACCATTTGCATTTACCGGTGTACTGGTTTGAATACCGGATTTATCTACCACAATATCCTGCACAACATCGTTCCGGGTAAGTGTTGCGGTAGCATATAAGCTGATGTTTAAATTTTTCTTGCTGTTGTTATGGTAATAGTTAATCCTGAAATTGTCTCTTTCCGCTGGCTTTAAATCAGGATTACCATTGGTTAAGTAATACGGATTGGTATTGTTTAATGCAGGAATTAAATTGGTGTAGGCCGGTAAGGAAACATCCTTATTATAGTTAAAATTAAACTCCTTAAACACAATACCTAAAGCCGGTAAAAAGTTAAACTGACTTTTTGTAATAGCATTGTTCAACGATAATAACCGGTTATCATATTGTTGCCACAATGCTGTAACACCAGGCGTAATGGTCAATTTTTTATACATGTATTGTAACCCTACGTAGTTACTGGAGCGATGAAACTCCCGGTTAAATGTATTACTTAATAAAGGATTTAATTGATCGTATTTTTTATCACCATCCGCATCAAAAGTGTTTACTTTATTGTTCAGCTTATTGTAATCGTATCTTGCTGATGCAGTTACAGCAAAGCTATTATTTAACGGCAACCGATAAACCAGGGCACCGTAAATATTGGTACGGGGAACACGTTCTGCACGTAATTGTTGTAAGGTACTGTCAAATAAGATAGGATACAAAATATTGGTAAGCGAGTTGGTGGTAAAATCGGCCCGGGTGTTCGATATATCCAAACCATGCGTAGCTGTAAAGCGGGCTCCCTTTTTTCGTTTTGATAACCTGGTAACGGTAAAGTAATGACTGTAATTGTATGTATTATTTACGTTATCCTGTCCAATATTACCATTACTTAAATTGCCCAACTTATTATTGCTGCTACTGATATTTGTATTTCTTATTTCATCTTGTAAGCCTAAAGTATAGGTAGCATTTGCAATAATAGTTGTAACAGAATCAGGCTTTAGTTTAGTGCCCAGTCCAAAGTTATGGGCGTTGGAAATAATATCTGCCGTAGTTAAATTATCCTGCACAATAATGGTGTCTTCATTAAATTGTTTGGTATTTACTTTACGCCATTGATCCACTCTTATATTGCCAAAAAAATATTGCCCAAAAATGGATTGTTTGTTGTTAGGATAATGATTAATGTTTATACCTGCGCCTTTACTGTTGGAAATACCTCCTCCCCTATGCGCACCTCCAAAATTCACCCCGTTTACCACAATATTGCTTCCGCCTGAACTATACCGGGATGTAGTGGTACTGGTACTGTTCAGGTTACCCATACTCCGGCTAAGCCCTCCTGCCTGCATTAGTTCGCCGTAGGTAAACCCTGTTTTATTCAGGTTATTGGCATACCCTAACAAACTTATTTGTAATGTATCCCTGAACATGTTTACAATACCTCCTCCTTCAAAACGGTCATCCGTGCCGCCACCCGCATAAAGCTTTCCAAACAATCCTTTTTTAACCCCTTTTTTCAAGGTAATATTTACTACTTTACCAACATTGGACAGGTTGTTATCGGCATTCCTTTCCAGTTCTTCTTTATCATCCGTTACCTGTACTTTATCAATGATGTTTGCCGGTAAATTTCTGCTTGCCATTTTAGGGTCGGTTCCAAAGAAGTTTTTTCCATCTACCATTATCCTGTTCACCGGCTTCCCATTTACCATTATGTTGCCTTCTTTATCAACAAATACACCCGGCAGTTTTTTTAAAAGATCTTCTACTAAAGCATTGGGTAATGTTTTAAAGGAATTTGCATTAAATTCAATGGTATCATTCTTAATAGTAACCGGTGGACGTTCTGACATAATGATCACTTCATCTAACTCCCGTGTTGTAGGTATCATCCATATATTTTCAATGGTAATATCCTGTTGACCGGCGCTTAATGTAAATTCTTTTCTAAATGCTTCGTACCCGGAATAAGTAATTACACAACGCAATGTTTCGTTCAATGGTAAACCTGGTACTTTAAATTTACCTTCCTCATCGCTTAACCTGTATGTTACTATGCTGGTGTCTTTTGCTTTAAATACTGAAATAGTCGCCAGCGGAATATTTTTGTTCAGGCTACTATCTTTTATTATACCGGTAATGCTTCCTTTTTGGGCATATGTAGCCGAGGCAATGCATAGCAATGCCAGTAAGAATAATCTTCTCATTTATGGGTTTGTTATTGTAAGTGTTGAAAGCCGATTTTATCTAAAATCTGTCGTGCAGTGCGGGCAAGTTATCCTTATATTCAGGTTACCGGAACCAGTTGTTTTTTTATAAATTTTCTCATTATTAACACGCTCTTCTATAATGTCTGCCATTCCAATGAGGCTGGAGTAAGTTCCGCTGGTTTCCAGTTTATAGTTATTCATGTTTTGCAGCGGTATGTTGATTGTCGCAAATTTGTTGGTAATATCTATATTTTTTATCGTTGATGCCAGGTTGAATATTTTAACCTCCGTATTTGCGGCTTTGAGTGTTAGGTCATTCTTCAAATTTGTAATACGCAGGGTACCAAACGATTGCTCCAATTCCGTTAGTCCGGCTGTTATAATATCAAAATTACTTGAATTACCACGACCCGTAATTTTATCTACTGATTTAATATTTATATTGGCAAAGTCGGCTTTAAGCCCAAGTGTTCCGGCGTCTCTGATAGTAAGAGAGCCACTTTTAACTTCCAGGTCGCCACTTTTAATATTACTGGCCGAAATATTAGAAAACTCACTTTTTATTTTCACTGTTTCTACATCTGGTAATTCCAATGAAGAGCTTATTAAATCAAAGTCGAAGTTGTTTTTATTTCCGTTCACGATGATATTACCATATTTACTTTTAATGACAATACTTTTATTTGCCGGCAACTCTAATTCAATATCATTAACCTGTAATCTATTAATAAACTCATCGTCATCTTCAGTTGTTGTAGCCGCATCTACAATTTGCATCACGGTACGTTTACTACTATCCACTTTCATAATAGTACGACTACTTCCGGCTGATGCGACTATATCCATATTCGAATTTTTAGTATCAGAAGTTACCGTACTGGTAGTAGTTGTAGTTGTAGTTTGTGTATTACTATAACCAGAAGATGTAATGCTGGATGCCCTGGCAGTAGTACTATAGTGCTCGCCTTTATTGTTTATGATTGCTTCGTTCCCGATAATCATATTTTTCCAGGGAAAGTTTTTATCCCTAAACTGTGCCGTACTTCCAATTTGTAATTGCAGTACATTTTTATTTTTAACCTGTACAATATTCGCCTGTTTAATATACACATCATCAGCCAGTATTGGTTTGCTTTCGTCATAGTACACCGTAGTAGCAATTCTTACTTTATTATCTTTTGAGGGCTTAATGGTAAGCCTTCTCATAAAGTTTACTATTTGTATAGTATCAACTCCATTGGCCGATGCTTCGCCAACAACATTTTTTGCTTTCAAATTGGTTTTTACAACATCATTAATTTTAATCACCGTATCAAGTATTTCCTTACCATTTACAGTAGATGACTGAATAGTGATTTCCATTTTCCGTTTGTTCTGTGCGGTAACCGTACCTGCTGCTATCAAAAGCAAGAAGACTGTTATAATATTTTTGTATATCATGATTGCATTTTTTATTTAAAAACATGTACTTACATTTTTAAGTACTGTTGTTTATTTTTTTGCTGTGGAGGTATATTGTTATTTACTTTATTAATTTCAACTTGCAAGCTCTTTAATAAGTTTAGCTTTTGTTGATTGATAAATATTAGTTGTTGTAATAATTGCTCTTCCATTCCAAAGTTTACTATATCGGCTTTCAATTGTTTTTCTGCTATTTCCAATTGGCGGTACTGGTTTTTAAATCCGCCAAACATATCTTTACTTTCTGCGTATATTGGTGTTTGGTTAATATTCCTTAGTTGTGCATTCAATAGTTTATTAAAATTCTTGTCAATACTTTGAACAACCGTTTGCACTTCTCTGTCAATTGGATTGCCGGTGTTTTGTTTTGATCTATTTGCCTTTTTTAACGTTTGTTCCGCAGTGGTCCTTGCCAATGAAAGGTCCGTTGTTGTATCCGGCATAAGCACAGCCTGTTCATTTGTTAAAAGATCAGGCGATTGTATTGTAGCCTTACCTGCCATAGCCATTTCACCAGGCCCTGGCTCTTTTTGCTCCTGCATAACATACAACAATCCTGCTATCAATAAAACACAGGCTGCAGTTGCTGCATACAGGATTTTTCTTATGCTGATAACCGGTGCTTTTTTCAATGGTTTATTCAGCTTTTGCCAAACTTCAGGTGATGGGCTTTCAAAATCCATTTCATCCTTATGGTCTTCCAAAAAGTTTTTTAAATTATCCATTGGCCACTTTTAAAAAGTTCATAATATTTTCTTTCAGGAGTGATCTGGCCCTGTGGTACTGACTTTTACTGGTACCTTCACTTACCCCCATGGCGTCTGCTATATTTTTATGGGTAAGCCCCTCCATGGTATACAAGACAAATACCTGTCTGCAGCCATCCGGTAATTCTTTTATGGCTTCATGTATTTGTGCCAGGCTAATATTTTTATAAAAATCGTCCTCCACATTCTCCTCTATATCTATTATTTCGCTATTCCACTCCTCAATCTTTATTTTTTTACTGGTTTGCCTGATACATTCATTCACCACAATTCTTCGCATCCACCCGGCCACAGCTTCCGGCTGTTTTAACTGTGGCAAATGCTTAAAAATGGTGATGAAGGCATCGTGCAAAATATCTTCCGCCAATGCCCTTTCCCCGGCCATACGCATACAAATGCTAAACATCCCTTTGCTAAAGTGATGGTACAATTGTCCACGCGCTGCCGGATCCCCACTTTGGGCCTGGTTAATAATTGTTACTGATATTTCTGTTTGTGGCTTCAACTATGCTGTTCCTATATAAGAGTGTATGATGCAAAGATGGTTGGAAAATATTTACTTTTTTTTTGTTGAAGGCGGGCCACACGCTATGATATGATGAATTTGGTAAAGTGTCAAATACCAAATTAATGCGCCTGGCCCTTCATTATCAGGCCGTAAGCTTAAATAAATAGCTATAAAAGATGAAGAATTATGCTGTAAAACGCTTACTATGATAATGATACTGCAAGCCGGTACAACATAAAAAGGCAAAGCAGTGTTGTTAAATGATTTGCTGTTTTCAATATTATTTTAACTGATGGCTGTACAAAAGACGCAAGGCTGCCCGATGTCGAGGGTTTAGTGTGTAATGCAATGGAACACCGGAGCGATAGCGGAGCCCGTAACAGCGGGGACTGCTGCCGACCGGAGTTACTGCTGCTGACAGCCCCGGAGAAATAGTATACTTAGTATAGTGCATTTAGGTAAGACCGATGAAAAACTACCGGAGTGCCTGAAATACAAAAAGCCCCGATCTGCATCGGGGCTTTTCGCGGTGAGGGCGGGATTCGAACCCGCGGTACAGTTTAACCCGTACGGCAGTTTAGCAAACTACTGATTTCAGCCACTCATCCACCTCACCGACTGGCTGCCCTTTTTTGAAGGGGTGGCAAAAATAAAGATATCGCGGGATATAACCCAAAAAACAAATCCCAAAATCAGAAATAATTTCCGGATTTCGGGATTTGCCGTATAGGGAACCAAAGCCGCCTTACATAGAGGCCAATTGCACTTTTTGCTGCAATTCCAGTACGTTTTCACGGAAAACGCTGTCGGTATCCATTAAGTCTTTTACTGTCTGGCAGGAATGTATAACCGTGGTATGGTCGCGGCCACCAAAATGTTCCCCGATGGTTTTAAGGGAGTTCTTGGTAAAGGCCTTGGCCAGGTACATGGTTATCTGCCGGGCCTGTACAATTTCACGTTTGCGGGTTTTTTGCAAAAGTTTGTCGTAGGCCACGTCGAAATAGTCGCACACCATTTTTTGAATGGTATCGATGGTTATTTCCTTGCTTGCTGATTTGATAAAATTTCTTAACACTTTTTTTGCCAGGTCTAGGTCTATTTCCCTTCTATTTAGCGAAGATTGTGCCAATAGTGAAATAAGTGCCCCTTCCAGCTCACGTACATTACTGTTGATATTATAGGCAATATACTTTACCACTTCCTTTGGCATGTCCAAACCGTCAGCCTTCATCTTACGTTCCAGTATCTCGATACGGGTTTCGTAATCAGGTATCTGCAGGTCGGTACTAAGCCCCCAGCGGAAACGGCTTAACAAACGTTCCTGTACACCCTCCATATCCTTGGGCGATTTATCGGAGGTAAGTATCAGTTGTTTGCCGGACTGGTGTAAGTGATTAAAAATAGCAAAGAAAGCATCCTGCGAACGCTCGGCTTTGCTGAAGAACTGTACATCATCAATGATCAGTACATCTATTAACTGGTAAAAATGTATAAAGTCGTTGATAGCATTATTACGGCTATGGTCCATAAACTGGTTAATGAACTTCTCCGAGCTCACATATAATACCACTTTATTAGGGTTCAGTTTTTTAACCTCGTTACCAATAGCCTGTACCAGGTGGGTTTTACCTAAACCTACGCCGCCATATACCACTAAAGGATTAAAGGAGTTGGCGCCGGGTTTTTCGGCAACGGTTTTACCGGCACGGCGGGCCACACGGTTACTGTCGCCTTCCACAAATGAGTCGAAGGTGTAAGTTGTGTTAAGCTGCGGGTCGATCTGCATTTTTTTCAGACCCGGAATAACAAAAGGATTTTTTACGGGATTATTGATCACCAAAGGAAAATCCATTTCATTGTTAGAATAGGTTTTGTAACCGTTCCCGGTTACATCCATTGTAAGCGGTTTGTTGCGACTGTTACCACTATCCACCATTATCCGATACTCCAGTCTTGCGTCTTTTCCTAACTCTCTCTTTAAGGTCTTAGCTAAAAGGTTTACATAATGCTCTTCAAGATACTCGAAAAAGAATTGGCTTGGAACCTGAATGATAAGAACATTGTCCTTAACAGAAATAGCTTGAATAGGCTCGAACCAGGTTTTGTAATGCTGCCATTCTACAATATCTTTTATGATCTTTAAACAATTAGCCCAAATTTTTTCAGCGTTCATATCCATCTGTCAGGGGGCAGTTTATTAGTCGAAATGATAAAGTTGGTTAATTAGTCTATCCACATTTTTTCTCACACATTGTCAATAAAAAAATTTGGACGGGAAGCGAATATCTACATTTCTCTGATAATAAAAAACTTTATTCCTTTGTTTTTTTTCTAAAAAAATAGTCTGTCATTTTCCCGCTTTTTTTGATGAAAAATTTGGAAGTTGACATAAAAACACCATAGCGATAATACCCTGATTGCTGAGTGTTATATTACAATTGTTTAGACGAAAAACAAGGCTGCCGGGTTGCTTTTATCATCCTCGTTCAATTACTTTACCAGGGCCGCTGACTTTAATACTCACCAGGGCCCGTCCGGCAATAACCGGCAAGCGCTCCTGTAATGTTCCACGCTCTTTCGATAGGTATCTGTGTAGCTGTATACCAGCTATAATATTGTCCTTAGAAATTTGTTTACAGGTATATATACTATTAAACAAAAAATAATGTATTTTGTAGGGAATTGCTACATTTGTTGACAACTAAAACTAACTACTAATGATGAGAAAATACGCTGCCACCCTGGTAGTTCTTTTTCTATGTGCCATTACTACGTTTGCACAAACAACGAAAAAGAAAGTTACGCTTGGTGTTAAATCGGGCATTAACTTAAGCACATTCAGAACCCCCGTTCATTATAGTAACTATGATCCCAATTGGGAAAAGCTTGGCTTTGTATTTGGCGGCTCACTGGAAGCTACCCTTAATAAGTCTTTTGATTTTGAGGTGGATGCTTTGTATTCGGCCATGGGTTCAAAATTATTAGGCGCTATGGGCGACGAAACGCATCGTTTTAATTACTTCTCTGTTCCTTTATTATTTAAATATAAGTTTGCCAAAAACTGGCGGGTAATGGCCGGTCTGCAGGGCGATATTTTATTCAATGCCAAACGTATTGAAGAGCAACAGGACAGAACAAGCGTGGTAACCGACAGGATAGGTCATTTTGATTTTGCCTATACCGGCGGTATAGAAGCCTTATTAGGCACCATGTTCACCGCCCAGCTGAGGTATATTCATGGCCAGCATGATGTATCCTTATGGAAAGATGAAACAACCGGTAAAAACCAGGCTGTTCAGTTTACCCTGGGGTATAAATTTAACTGTAAGTCTAAGAAGTAATGACCAGTAACAGATAACAGACGGGCCGGTATACAAATGTATACCGGCTTTTTTGTACCGTTTATTGACCCTTTTTGCCAACCAAACGACGGATTGCTTGTTTTAACATTTGTTGCCGCAGGAAAAATAGCAACGTATCATAAACTAAATTAGTTTTGTGGCGAATGACAGGCACTAAAAAAAACATCCGCATCCTGTTAGCAGTAACCCTGCTACTGTGGGTACAAGGATTGTATGCACAAAAATACTTATCAGGCACCGTTAGGGATGTACAAAGCGACGAAAGGATCCCCTTTGCCTCCATCACCTTTAAAGGCACTGCCTACGGTGGTTTAACCGACTCGGCAGGCGGCTTTAGTTTTGCTTACCCCGAATGGCCTTCCGATACTGTCATCGTTTCCTGCGTGGGCTACCAACCCTATACTTTTTATTTACCGGCCGACAGCACCCGTATTACCGTAGAAATACAAATGGAAAGAGGTACTTTTAATGAAGGAGTACAGGTGAAAGTGCGTATCAACCGGGGCTTATGGGTATGGCGCAAGATTGTACAACATAAGGATAAGAACAACCGGTATAAGTTTGATAACTTTTCTTACGAGCTGTATAATAAACTGGAGCTGGATATCAAGAACCTTAACTTCAGGCGTTTTACCAAATTAAAGCCACTGAAAAGTTTAGATGATATTATCAGCAGTCATATGGTCGACTCCTCGGGACAGGACCAGAAATACCTGCCTGCTTACCTCACCGAAGCCGTATCTGATTATTATTATCAAAAGAAACCACAAAAAAGAAGGGAAGTTATTAAGGGCGTTAATACCAATGGGGTGAAGAATGAAAGCATCCTGAAATTCCTGGGCGGCATGGACCAGAATATTAACGTGTACAATAATTTCATTCCCGTATTTGATAAACAATTTGTAAGCCCGGCCAGTGATAACGGCGATATGTACTATAACTATAACGTAATTGACACGCAGATGATCGGTGGTCAGCGTTATTTTCACCTTACGTTTGTACCCCGCCGTAAGGGCAGTTCTACTTTCGAAGGCGATTGCTGGGTACATGTGGGCAGTTATGCCATTCAGCGCATGAACCTTCGTTTGGGTAAGGATGCCAATATCAACTTCGTGGAAAGCCTTAGCCTGATACAGGAGTTCTCCCTGATCAATGACAGCACCTGGTTTTTAACCAAGGATAAATTTGTAGCCGATGTATCGCCTGCCGGGAAAAAAGTGCCCGGGGTAATTGGCCGTAAAACCACCACCTACCGTAATATTATTGTAAACGACAGCACCGTTACAGCGGAGCTGGTGAAGAATAAAAAACTGGAGGAAGTGGTAGTGGTGGACGAAGCCAATAATAAGGACAGCAGCTATTGGTCCTCTTCCCGCTCCAGGCACGAAGAATTATCCCGTATTGAAAAAGGTATTATCAATATGCTGGATACGCTGAATAACAGCCCTTCCTTTCAGCGCCTGACCAAGCAATTAAAATTCCTGGCCACCGGTTATTTTGATGTGGGTAATGTGGAGCTGGGCTCCGCCTTTAACTGGTTTACCGCTAATGGCTGGGAAGGCTTCCGTATGCGCTTTGATGTGGCCAGTAATAAATATTTCGATAAACGTTTCTGGTACCATGGTTACCTGGCTTATGGTTTTGGCGATAAGAAGTTTAAAGGCAAGGGGGAGTTATTTTATTTACCCAAGAAGGATCCTCGCCAGTACTTCCTCTTATCCTATACCAACGATCTTGACTTTGGCCAGAATTATTATGGCGAAGTAACCCAGGATAATATTTTTGCCCTGGCGATCCGCAAGCGTAATGTTACCCGTAAATACTTAAGAGTAGAGGAAAAGAAATTCGAGTTCTTTAATGAGACCCGCAGCGGCTTCTCTACCCTGCTAACCTTAAACCATAAGAACTATTACCCTTTATTAAACCTGCCGCCCAAGGACTCTTTTGACCTGCCCCGCAGCCAGGCCATGACCACGGCGGAGGTATCCCTGCGTTTACGGTTTGCTTACCTGGAAAAGTTTTTGGAATCTACATTCTTCCGTACCAGCCTGGGCAGTCCCTATCCTATTATCGAGGCCAATATTACCAAGGGCTTTAAAAATGTACTGAGCAGCGGTTATAATTATACCAAGATATCGGCCAGTGTTTCGGATTATATCAATGTGCCGCCCCTGGGTAATATCAGTTTCAACGTATTTGGTGGTAAAACCTTTGGCAAACTACCTTATGTATTCCTGGATATGGCTCCCGGTAATGACCTGTTTTATTATAACCGGCACGCCTATAATATGATGAACCGTTTCGAGTTTTTACATGACCAGTATGCCGGTGTAAATTTTGAACACAATATCGGCAGCGGTATTTTCAGGATCATGCCCAAACTTAAATTCCGCCAGTTCTGGACAGCCAAAGCTTTATGGGGCAGCCTTTCCGATGCAAACCGGCAAATGAACTTCAAGGAGGGTAATTTATTCCAGAGCCTGGATGGAAAGACTTACCTGGAATTGGGTACCGGTATTGATAATATCCTGCGTTTTATACGTATTGACTGTGTATGGCGGGTATTACCTACGTCGGAATTGCGTTCTGCCGGTTATGTTACCAAACGTTTTGGCGTGTTCGGCAGTTTCCGTTTAGCCTTTTAACGGTATGCGGGTTTTATACTCGCTTTAATTCCTATACATTTGTAAAAAATTGATTTATGCAACTCAATTTCAGCGAGCTGCTAACCATTACATTCACCCTTTTCGCGGTAATAGATATTATCGGGTCTACCCCCATCCTCATTTCTTTAAAACAAAAAATGGGCGGGCTGCGGGAATTAAGGGCCACCCTTATTTCAGGTGGTTTAATGATCCTTTTTTTATACCTGGGCAAGGCCTTCCTGGATATCCTGGGCCTTTCGGTAGAAGCTTTTGCCGTGGGCGGCTCTATCGTGATCTTTATCCTGGGCCTGGAGCTGGTATTGGGTATCGAATTTTTTAAAGGCGACGGTGATGTGAAAACGGCTACGGTAGTCCCCATTGCCTTTCCTTTAATTGCCGGTTCGGGTACGCTGACCACCATCATGTCATTAAAGGCCAATTACCACGATACCACTATCCTGGTAGCCATTTTAATTAACCTCGTTATTATATATATCGTGTTAAAATCACTGACCCCGATAGCAAAATTATTAGGTTCCGGAGGTTTAGCGGCTGTAAGAAAATTTTTTGGCGTAATATTGCTCGCCATTGCGGTAAAAATATTTGCCGCCAATGCACCCGGCTTGATTAATTAGCCGTTTTGGCCTCGTAGTACAATGGATAGTATAAGAGTTTCCGAAGCTCCAGATACAGGTTCGATTCCTGTCGAGGCTACCCAACCGGAAAGGTGCGAAATTTTTGCACTTTTCCGGTTTTTTATTTCCCCCCAACCCGCTCCCAGCGTGTATATCAGCCGAACAGCCTCATTCAAACGGGTGGTTCGATATTAGTGTATTATATTTCTTTTTCGTGCTTAACATTGCTTTTCAATGCATTCCTCCTACTTCCGCGACAACTTCGACAAGCCAGATTGATATTTATCTCCTACAGGAATGATATTCTTTTCAATGCCGATTTTATTACCTTCAATAAAACTCACTTTGTCGGCATTGACAATATAGGAACGATGAATGCGTACAAATCGCTCGGGCAACTGCTCTGCAAAGCTCGACAAGCTTTGCAGTGTCATCACTTTTTCATTGGGTAAATGAATACTGATATAGTCGCGCATCGCCTCTAGGTACAATACATCATCGTAAAAAATCTTCCTCAGGCGTGACCCCGTTTTTACAAAAAAATATCCGGGCTCTTGCAAATCGTTGATCTGTGCCGGTTGGTTTTTCATATGGGCGGCAATTCGCTTGCGGCATTTATTGATGGCGCCCAAAAAGCGCTCAAAACTGAATGGCTTCAGCAGATAGTCAACCACATCATATTCGTATCCTTTAAGTGCGTATTGCGGAAACGCAGTGGTTAATATGATTTCACATTTTCCCCGCAATAAATTTGCCACCTGAAACCCATCCAGTTCAGGCATCTGTATGTCGAGAAACACTATGTCCACCGGCTGTCGCTCCAGCAAGGCAATCAGCTCCACCGGATTTCGGGAAGCCATGACCAGGTTTAGCCCAGGTGTGCGGCCGATATAGTCTCGCAACAATTCGATTGGCAACGGCTCGTCGTCTGCAATGGCGCAGTTTAATATGTGTGCTGTAGTATTCAAAGTACGATTGTCAAAGTAACGGAAAATTGCTGGTCGGATTCGCTTATCTGGCACGTGTGCTTGTTTTCATACAGTAGCGCCAGCCGTCTTTTTATATTCTGAAGACCGATACCGCCATGCATCACCGGTTTATTTGCCTTTTTATTTTTTATATGGAAAACCAATGTGTTGTCATTGGTACTTGCCTTTATTGTCAGCGGCGTACCCGGATCAGAAAAATCACCGTGCTTGAACGCATTCTCGGCCAGACTGATCAGCAAATGCGGGCAGATCAGCAGCGTATCGTCTATGTTTTCCACGTCCATGTTGATCGCCACTGCATCGTCGAACCGCAACCGCTGTAATTCGATATAGTCTTTGAGGTGATCGATCTCCGTTTCCAACACTACTTCAGTTTTTTCTTCATACAATGCATAACGCAGCAACGAGGAAAGCTTTTCCGTAGCGAAAAGTGCATTATCATCCTTTTTATAGATAAGTGTGTAAATGCTGTTCAATGTGTTGAATAAAAAATGCGGATTGATCTGTGATTTCAGAAAAGCCAGTTCTGATTCTTTCGCCGCAATAGCAAGTGAGGCCTGCCTGCGCTCTGAGACCCTGGTATAATGCACAAAAAAATACACCAGCCCGAAGCAGGAAAACAGTACAGCAAAATACAAGTTGTCCTGAAAATAATATTTAATAGAAACTGAGTTGAAGTAATTACCAAAGCCAAACAATTGCTGAGAAATTATTTCCTGTAACAGATAGCGAAAGAAAATAATGAAGGGCAAACAGAGTATGCACAATAACAGAGCGCGAACGACCTTGCCGGGAAGAAATTTTCCAAACCAGATACAGATTGATAATGGGTACAGGAAAAAAGAAAAAAAACTGGTTACCGTGAGTACAATTATTTTAAATGAAAAACTGTCTTCCGTAAAAAACGGTCGGTTGCCAAAATAATCAATGGCAGCATCCCAGAACATGTAAAAGATAAAATAGTAAAATAGCAGATGCCAGAAACGAAGACGCATTTCCAAAAATATAAAACCATGGCTGATAAATTTACTGTCAATCTGCAAAACACTCCTTTCAATCTGCAAACGGCGGTTCACAACTTTATGAAGAGCCATTTTGAGCGTTTGCAGATCGGGTCCATCGCGGAAATAAATGACCCATAGTTTTGACTCATGAAAAAATTTAAATACCTCCTACTCCACGCCATTACCTTGTTTGGCTGCATAACCCTTACAGCACAGAAACCCGTCGATCCGGACAATATTCTCGTCGGCAACAGAAAGCAGCCTACCGTTTTTCTGGTCGGCTCTTTTCATTTCGCCTATTATAATTTAGACGCTCATAAGACAGACAAAGACAAGCAGGTGGATATCAAAAGCAAAAAGAAGCAAAAAGAGTTGGCCGTATTGCTGGACTACATCGCAAGGTTTAAGCCTACCAAAATTGCGGTGGAAGGCGGTCGCAACAGCGGTTACCTGATGAATCGGTACCGGCAATACCGCGCCGGCACAAGAGAGCTCCGTGCGGAGGAAACAGAACAGATCGGTTTTCGGTTGATGGAGCGGTTCAACCTCGATACTATTTACGGTACAGATGATATTCCGTTTGTGTCCAGTCTCTCAAACTCAAAAGATTCAATGTTGTATCGCCCGTTGATCGATAGTATTTATCAGGATTGGGATTTCCGGAGTGATGATTCGCTTTCGCGGTTATATAAAAAATTCTACGAATATAAAGACGAACTCGCCGTGAAAATGCCGCTGCTCGACTATTTTAAATACATCAACTCCGAAAAAGTATTAAACCGCGGATACGGTGCTTATCTGGTTGGAGATTTTACGCTGGGCAATACCCGCGGGGCCGACGCATTGGCCATGCATTGGTACAATCGCAACCTGCGCATTTACCGGCATATTCAACAAATCACCACATCACCTGACGACCGCATACTGGTCTTGTATGGTGCAGGACATATCCAGTTGTTGAATCAGTTGTTTGAATGCTCACCGGAGTATAATTATATCAAGTTTAATGAGCTGAATAAGTAGGCAAAAGCGTTAAGTTGTAGGTAAACAGTCCGGAATGGTAAAATTCATTGTTGGCTATACTGGTTTAATAAAAAAATTTCGGCGTTTCTTGAACAGATAATTCGCGTATTAAACCTCCTAAACCATATTAAAAGCCATTAAAGCCTCTGCCTTGCTAATAATTATCCTTCACCAAAAACTAGCATTACAACAAAATCAAAAACATTGACACTCCCCGATAACATTAGGGTGCACTGAAGTGACTGGAAATAATAAAGTTACCATCATATTCAGTCCTAATAACAATAAAAACAGTATTAGAAAATGACTTTAGCCTGTCCAGTGAAAAAATCTCCGGTTTTATTACCTTAGTATAATTTAAGGAAGGAAATATGATGTCGAAATTAACAGCACAGCGGGAAAAGCTTCACCTAACACAGGAAGAATTAGCTGAGAAATCGGGTATTTCCGTACGAACCATACAGCGGATCGAAGCCGGACAGGCACCGAAAGGATTTACACTCAAGGCCCTTGCAAAAGTTTTGGAAGTGCACGAGTCCTACTTTGAAGTAGCCGAAATTCCAGAAAAAGAAAATCAGACAACGCTAATGTGGCACAAGATCCTCAACCTTTCGTCATTGCCCTTTATTTTTTTGCCACCACTGAACATACTCATTCCCCTTGCTCTCTTTTTTTGGAAAAGGCAAATGAACCCTGTCAATAGAAAACTACTGTCCATCCAAATCGTTTGGACATTAATTGGCATTGTACTGATCATTTTTGTTTTGATACTTACCGACTGGTTTGCGGTAGAAAGCAATGTAAAAAAGCTCATTCCTATTCTTTGGATATGCCTGAATGGCTTTATTATCATTAGAAATGCACTCGTTTTAAGCAAAGAGCATCCAAACCGTATCTTACCTAATATCAATGTGTTATAACTTTTGCTGCAATTTGGCGGGTAACTGTCGGGGCATTGGCGGGCCTAATTTTAGTACGCTAACAAACCAGTTGTATTTCTTTGCTAAAAATGTACACTATGAAAAGAACAGGTATCAAACGGCAGTTTTTAACAATCTCGCTGATGCTTATTTCAGGAATAAACATCGGCTATGCACAACAGAAACTAAAAACAATTACCGCTACCTCAGAGAAAGTTCACATCAGAGATGGCAATCACGTGAAAATGGATTGGCGTTTGGAACCAGGGGCTAATCCTGATATTTATTATGTGAATCAACCCTCGCAAAAGAGTGTTATAATATTTAAAACAGACCAAGATGAGTTAAGCATTCAAACCAAGCCGGGAAAAAAATATGATTTTGTGGTATTGCTCAACGGCAAAGATAGTTGCCGCATACAGATTGCGTCCATTTTACCCCCTGATGTTGCTCACTTCAAGACCAAAGCATCCTACCCGATTCGTGTGCCATTCCAAATAATTAGTTCCAAGATTTTTTTTGATGGTAAAGTGAATGATAAAAGCGTACAAATACAGTTTGACCTGGGAGCAGGAACAAGCGTAGTCAATAAGAAATCTTCCGGGAAAATTGGCTTAGCGTTTTCTTCGCACAAAATGGTCAGCAATACGCAAGGACTCAATAAAGAGAGAACGAGCCTGGGTAATAAAATGAATATTTCCGGTTTGCAGTGGAGTGACATTCCCCTTACCGAGGTTGGGAATATGGATGATTTTGAAGACATCATCATTGGAAACAGCTTTTTCAGGGATAAAATCATCGGGATTAATTACGACAAGAGGGAGTTTACCGTGTATGAAAATCTTCCCAAAGAAGTCAAAGGATACACAAAAATGCCCGTTTATTATGTACAACACCGACCTTTTTTCAACGTAGACATCGTGCATCAAAGCAAAAAATACAATGCCTGGTTTCTTTTTGATACCGGAAGAGATGGCTCTATGCTGATCGGGAATGACTTTACGGGAATGGAAAATAATTGGGAAGAATTACAGCCGCTCACTACCGTCAACGGACGAAAAATTGTTCGCCTGGACGCTTTGATCGCCGGGGTGGAATTTAAAGATATTGTAACCAATGCTTCCGATCCAGCAATATCAAATGCGAAGGCCAGTTTGTTTGGAAATCAGATTCTGAAACATTTCAATGTGATTTTGGACAATAAAACAGGACTATTGTACTTAAAACCAAACTCGCTTAGCAACGAACCTTATTTCAACTATGACAGCTATCTGAAACAAATATCAAGTAAGTAAAGCAATAGGGAGTATCTCAGTGCCTTCAACATAATTTTTAGGGTAAAAAATTTCCCAGGGAATACAGTGCATTTTACTCCGGTTGAATTATCCCGTTCTTTGGAAAAGGGGCTTATTTTAATAAAAATCTTTCAGTTATATTATACAGACCAATTCGGAATAAAGTTTAGGTTCTAAGCATAAAATTTAAACCTCCACCTGGCCGGCTCAACCTTATAAAGAATGTCTTTGCAAGAAATAATGAACAATCGCTATCTTGTGTTTTAAATGAATATGCTTACAGATACCCTGCGTTCCCTCTTCAGTCGCGATTTGAATAAGCTCAAAGAAGAACTGGAACTTTACAAGGATGAAGCCAATATCTGGCGTATTGATGGTAACATACTAAACGCTGCAGGCAACCTGTGCCTTCACCTGGTTGGAAACCTCAATACCTATATTGGCGGGGTGTTGGGCCAATCCGGTTACATTCGTAACCGGCCGGAAGAATTTTCATTGAAAGACATACCAAGAAGTGAGCTCATCAGTAAAATAGAAAAAACGATTGAAGTTTTAAATGCTACTCTACCGCTTATCACGGAAGAGCAAATGCAAGAAGAATACCCCCAGCATATAGATGGCAATAAATTAACTACCGGTTATTTTCTTGTTCACCTTGCCACGCACCTGGGCTATCATCTCGGGCAGGTTAATTACCACCGACGTTTGCTAGACCGATAAGGGACTAAACGAAAGAAGGGTTTATATAAATAAGTTTCCGATCTCAGATGATCTATCATTTATTTTTGGCTTTACCTGCATTGATATCGCTTCCAGATTTTCCTGCTTTTGTCAGCGCTTCCCATTCGCTTAACATGTAGGTATTTTTAAATGCCTCATAAAAAAAACTGTCTTTTGTCAGTTCATAAAATTTTCTTGCCCATTCTCTCAAGTCTAACACTTCATTAAAGCACCTGTCAAACCATTTTACAGACTACTTTATCCATTCATACCAATTACGAAAGCCGCAAAAAAAGCTATTCAAAACTGTTCGCCTATGATTATAACTATCGTTAAAAATTATGCTATACTACAAAAAACCTTTTTTTAATTACGGTTATCCGGTTGCAGGTAAGAAAAAAAATTTTTACATTAGACGCTAAACAAACCATCATTGTCATGCTAACCGAAAAAAAGAAACTTCCAAAATGGTACAAACCCACCCTGATCTGCCTGGTAGTAATTATTGTTTTCATCATAGTGCTGCCGGAACCGGATAAACCAGCGTTACCTGAGTATAATATTTTTGAAACCAATAAAGGAGATAGCCATTCTTCTTACAGAATAAATGTGGGAGATAGTTTGCCCAACCAGGAACAGGCTGTCGGGATATTAGATAAAATAGCAGAAGACGATCCGGCTTTAAAAGTAGACGTATTCATCTACCGGAAAGGATTTCAAAAGAACAGTGGTGCTGATGCCAGGGTCTCGAAATCGGAATCTGAAAAAACCTATACCATACTATCAACTGACAATTCTACTTTACAAAAAGCCGCCGGATATACTTTTGATTCTATTCCTGGTAAAAAAGAGTTGTTTGCGGGATTGTCCAATATGGGGTCGAAAATTCTATTTTACGAACTGGAAAACGGTAAATTTATTAAAGTATTTATTTCTTCACCTGGTTCATACTTCGTAGATGAAATAATAAAAGACCCTGCCAGCGGCGGAGACATAGATAGATTTATTTTCAAAGACGGGGCAGAAAGTTTTATATACGATGTCGATAAAACTAACAAGATCATCAAAATAACCAACCAGGATGGAGACGCAGTTGATGTCCACAAGTTGTTATAATAACGCACCAGGGAATATTGATTGTCAGAACATTCCCCAAAGTGGGAGTTCACCAGATTATTACATTTCAGTAAGTACAACCGACTTTTAAAACTTTGCTTCACTGTAGCCCCAGAAACAAACCAGGTATTCCTATACCTGGTTTTTTTATATAGCTGTCAGCACAATGCAGCTTGCGATTTTTTATACCAGTATAACGGTAAATAAAATACCATGTGATCAGTATTTGTAACAGTACAACAGATGATAAAAGAAAAGGATAGTATATAAATAGTGTAAGTATATTTCCGTGCGCCCGCATCATCGGCAAATCGATAACATTAAATATAATGATCACCAGTAGCGATGCCTTATTCTCTTTAAAAAACCACCAGCAAAATATTCCATATATAAGCTCATTAATAAAATGGAGGATAGGATGATCCCAAATCCCAAAACTGGTTTGGCAGAGAAGGGTGACAACAGAATATCTCTTTCATGAAAGATCATATCAATGATAATATGCGACAAAAAGCCAATACCAAAAGCCACATAGTAATTTTAATTATTGAACAAATATTGCGACAAACTGCACAACTATGTATTCAAGTCTTATGTACCTTGGTCCTTGGTTTTATACAAAAGCTTAATGATTAATAACAACCTGTGTTTTTACCATCCTTGTATAACAGGTATAAACGATCTGTTCCTACAACAATAAATTATATAGCGAAGCAACTGAATGAACGTATCAGCACGGAACAGAGCAAAAGTCAATAATTAACGTTCTCTTAGAAACCGGTAAGAAAAATCAGCGATACAACTGCTTAATGATAATTGAACCAGAGAACCTATGCCTCAATAAAACCTCCATAACCTTAACAGCCCAGGATTACATTATGATGACTCATATTTTTTTTAAACCCTTTAGGTGATTTTTTGATTTCAGGACTCCTAATTATTAGGGTCCTATTTATTTTAATGCTTTAAGTGATATACTTAATTGAGTATAGAGAATAGTTTAGAAATTCAAAGCTTGCTGGAAAGAATAGCCGTTTTAGACGATAAACTTGCCTTCGAGCAATTGTTTAGTCTATATAATAATAAGCTAAAACGCTTTGTTATGCCCATTATAAAAAGCAAAGAAGCTGCAGAAGACATTGCGTCTGATGTATTTGTGAAAATCTGGCAAAACAGAAGCCTTCTTATTAATATAGATAATATAAACAACTATTTATATGTAAGCGCCAAAAACATCGCAATAAGACATTTAGCTAAATTAAGAAACTGCGAAACAGCTACCCGGTTAGAGGATATTGAAAATGAAAAACTGGCAATGGATATTAATCCTGAAGAAATAGTATTAAACAATGAGCTTATAAATAAACTGGAAGAAGCGGTAAACCAGCTACCTGCCAGGTGTCAGCAAATATACAGGTTAGCGAAACAGGATGGATTGAAGTATAAAGAAATAGCTACTATTCTAAATATTTCGGTAAAAACAATTGATGCACAAATGGCCATTGCTGTATGTAAAATAACGGAATCAATAAAGCTTGCCTTTAAAGAAAAAGAAGAACGCTAAAGAATTTGAATAATGGAAATCACTGATAAAATACCTCACCGGCTTTGGCATCTTGTTGCAAGAAAAATGACCAACGACATAACGACGGAGGAATTAAAAGAGTTAGAGGATATTTTGTTAAAAAATGCCGGCTTAGCATCGGCCATAGATATTCATTACTCATTTTTCAACACCCCATATAAAGATACAATAAGCCAAAAAGATTTAGAAAATCTCAGAAGGAAAATGGAAAAAGAATTTCCGAAAGAATTCCTGGCCGAACACCTGGAAGATAAGTTTACAATCATCCCGGGGAGAAGAAAAAAAATCATATGGGCTATTTCCTGCTGTTTTATGCTGGTTGTAATAATATCGCTGGCTTCCATTAATAGTAAAACTACAGATAAGCAAGTTGCCAACTACAGGGTAGAGAGCAATATGAAGATTGCTACTGCCCCTAAAATAACTGAAACCGTTTTACCAGATGGCAGCAAAGTAATTTTAAATGAGAAAAGTAATATAGTACTGGATAAAGAATTTGGTAAGGCCAATCGCAATATCTATTTAGATGGTGAGGCCTTTTTCGATGTAACGCATAACCCTCAATTGCCCATGATTGTACATGTAGGCCAAATAAAAGTAAAAGTAATAGGCGCTGTATTTAACCTGCGATCATATAAAGCTGAAAAAAAAGTAGAGGCTTCTTTAATAAAAGGTGCCATTGAAATTACCAGTGTAAATGACAAAAAATTAAAATTACAGGTTGAGCCGAACGAAAAAGTAATTATCCATACAGGTAGTATCAGTATGTTAAATCAAGCTCAAAAAGACAGGCCAGTCAGCAATGTATTTGCCATTAAAATAATGCAATTAAAGCAGGAATCGCAAAGCGGGTTAATACCTGAAATTTCATGGGTAGAGAATAAACTTGTATTTGATGAAGAAAGTTTTGAAGATTTAGCAGATAGGTTAGAACAATGGTATCAGGTACAGATAGAAATAAATGATGAAAATATAAAAAATAAAAAGTTTACAGGTGTTTTTGATAACGAATCAATATCTGAAGCCCTTTATGCTTTGCAAATTTCATTCCCTTTTGATTTTAAAATAAAAAACAATTTTATCACCATTTCAAAAAAATAAAAATATGTTATCATGAAATAATCACCAGTTAAACTAACCCGGAAAAGCTTCCAAGGTGCAGGCTCCGACAAATCACCAAAAATTTAATTAATAACTAACTGTACAGAATGAAAAAAGTCAAAACTCGTTTTGTGTCGGGAATAATTTTCCCGGCCAAAAAGCTGCAATTAATCATGAAACTAAGTATTTTTTTCTTAACAGTATGCTGCCTCAATGTTACTGCGAAAGGTTTTTCGCAAAAAAAAATCAGTGTTGCTGTTACAAAAGCTGAATTACCAAAAATTTTCGCTGCCATTCAAAATATGAGCGACTATAAGTTTTTGTACCAGGGCGAAGATGATTTGAAAAAAATAAAGAAAAGCATCCACGTTACTGACGCTACAGTAGAAAATGTAATGGGTACTTTGTTGCAAAATACAGGCTATGAATACAAATTATTGGAAAATAACCTTATAGTACTTTATCGTACTGAAGTTGCAGATATTATCATTCAGGGAAAAATCACCAACGAAAAAGGTGAATCGCTATCGGGGGCTACTGTTACCGTTAAAGGAACCAAAACCACAACCACTGCTGATAGCGAAGGGAACTTCAGTATCAAATTGCAGGAAAATGAAGCCCGCATAATTATTTCGTATATCGGTTACGAAAATTATGAATCCCATGTATCCGGTAACACAACATTAAACATAGTCTTAAAGGAAAGTATTAAAGAAGGTGATGATGTAGTAGTAGTGGGCTATGGTACACAAAAAAAGGCAAAGCTTACGGGCGCAATAGCTTCTGTGTCCGGAGAAACTATTACCCAACGGCCTGCACCCACATTGCAGAATTTATTGCAGGGGCGTATTGTAGGTTTAGATATAGTACAACCCACCGGCGAACCAGGCAGGGATGCCGGTAGTTTCAGGATAAGGGGTATAGGCTCCTATGGCGCATCTACAAGCCCTTTGGTTTTGGTAGATGGTGTAATAGGATCACTTAGTAATTTATCACCCCAGGATATAGAAGATGTTACTGTATTAAAAGACGCAGCTTCCGCAGCAATATACGGCGCCCGGAGTGCCAACGGGGTAATTCTTGTTACCACCAAGAAAGGCAGGACAGGAAAAAATACTATTGAATATACGGCAAGTTTGAGTTCAAGCGAAGCCACCAGGCGCCCAGAGCTTATTACCGATGCTCCTACCTATATGCAAATGTATAATACGGCAAATGCCAGACTGGGCAGAGCGCCCCAATATACCCAGGCGCAAATTGACCTTTATAAAAATAATCCCAATTCTGACCAGTACCCCAGTTTTGATTGGATAGGTTATGCCCTGGGAAAAGCTTCCATGCAAAATCATGGTCTTCGTTTTTCCGGAGGGGTGGCAAAAACAACGTATAATATTTCTCTCAACTACCTGAACCAGGATGGTATTATGAAAAATTATTCCCACAAGCGTTATAACGCCCTGCTCGATTTTGCAACACAAGCTCATGAACGGGTAAGAGTAGGTGTCAATATTAATTTCTCCTACCAGGATATAAAAGCTCCCTGGCAAACGAATGATGGCCTGTTGCTACTGGCTTATGCTGCAGCGCCAACATTTAAACCCTTTTTGCCTGATGGAAGAATTGCACACAGCGATTTTTCTACAAATAATTCGGGTAACAGAACAATTGAGGAAGTGTACAATACCGGAGGCCAGTTTACTAAAAATTATAACGTAAATGCACAAGGTTTTGTAGAAGTAGATATTATCAAAGGTTTAAAATGGTACACTAAAGCGGCGGTTACTTTTTTTAACCAGGATTATAAAAACCGGCAGTACCGGATCAGTTCTTATGCCTACCAGCCGGAAACAAACGGTACAAATACAATAACCGGCAACGGTAACTCCGATTTTGTAGGTCTTCAGCAAAGTTCGGCAAGAAACATCACTAAAACCTTATATAGCACGCTTAGCTACACAAAAACCTTCAATACAGTTCACAACATTAGTGCACTTGCGGGTTACGAGCAACAGGATAACGTGAGCAATAATTTAGGCGGACAACGCTTTAACTTCCCCAACAATACCATTATGGAATTAAATGGTAGTACCTCAGTTAATCAAAACACCAGTGGTTCTTCATCCGCATGGGCTCTTCAATCCTTATTTGGAAGAGTAGGTTATGATTATAAGGGAAAATATATTTTGGAAGGCAATATACGTTATGATGGTACTTCACGTGTAGATCCCAGGTTTCGCTGGGGTACATTTGGCGGCGGGGCAGCGGCCTGGAGAGTTTCAGAAGAAGGCTTTATAAAAAATAATTTAAGCTGGATCAGTAATCTTAAACTAAGAGCATCCTATGGTGTGTTAGGTAACCAGGAAATAGGCAATTATCCGTTCCAGGATGTGCTTGCATTGACTACTTATCCATTTACTACTATCAGCCCCGGCGCTGTATTAACTGCTTTAAGAGTAAAAGATCTGAAATGGGAAAAAACAGCCATTACGGATTATGGTGTAGATATAGATTTGTTTAAAGGCTTATTTGGAGCCACAATTGACTGGTACAAGAAGAATACCACTGATATATTGGCACAACGTACCGATTTGCCGGCAAGTGTTGGACTGAGTGCCCCTATAGTAAACGCCGGAGCCGTTCAAAATACAGGTATTGAGATAGAACTCAGGCACCAAAATAATATTGGCGAGTTAACTTATGGCGCTAATATTATGTACCACGCATACAAAAATAAAATAACCAAAGTGTTGGCTCAAACAGTCGGCACTTTTGAAGTAGGCCAGCCTATGAACAATTTCTTTATGTATGAATGGGTGGGGATTTTTCAAAATCAGGAAGAAATAAACAAATGGGCCAAACAACCAGGTTCGGGTACATTAAGGCCCGGCGATTTAAAAATCAGAGACCTCGATGGCAATGGCACAGTTGGTCCCGAAGACAGGATCCGTTATAACGGTAACCCTAAATTCAACTATTCATTTGGCCTTAATGCAGGCTGGAAAGGTCTGACTGTTTCTGCTTTCTTCCAGGGTGTGGAAGGACAAAATGTACGGGTGGCCGATTGGGGCTATGAACCATTTGCACAAGGCTCTGCCCCGCCCAAAAAATTTCTGGATGCATGGTCTCCTGCAAACCCCAGCAATACAGTACCTGCATTATATATCTGGAATAGTTATGCCGGTGTAAACGGGTATAACTCCACTTACTTCCTGCAGGATGCGTCTTATTTGCGGTTAAAAAATCTATACCTGTCTTACTCGGTTCCGCAGGGTATTGTAAGGAAAATTAAATCACAGGGCATCACAGTATTTGCATCGGCTGATAATCTTGCTACCTGGACTAAGTATGAAGGAAATGACCCGGAAAGAGCAGGTTCCGGCAGATTTGCCCAGTTCCCGCAGCTTAAAACTATTTCCGGAGGAATTAATATCAAATTTTAACATTAGCTGGTAATATATAATTGGATCAAAACAATAAATAATGTACAAAATGAAAAACACAAAATATATACTCATTCCTATGCTGGCTATCATGCTTACAGGTTTGATGCCTTCGTGCAAAAAAGGGTTTTTGGATAAAAACCCTACAGATGCCATTTCAAGCCAAACATTCTGGCAAAGTGATGTGGATGTACAAATGGGATTGACAGGTGTTTACAGGAGGTTACAATCAGGTTTTTTTAGTAACCGAAAACTATGGCTTGAAACTTATTCAGATAATGCATATGACCGGCACAGCTTTTTTTATGGTTTTCAAACGCTTACACTGGGGTCGGTAAATCCTACAAACGTAACAACTACATTTTACACTACTCCCTATACGGGTATTTCCTCCTGCAATTTTTTCCTGGATAATGTAGATAAAGCGCCCATTTCAGATGCCAGCAAAAACACATATAAAGCAGAAGTCCGGTTTTTAAGAGCCCTTTTTTATTTTGACCTGGTGCAATCTTATGGTGGTGTAGTTATTTACAAAACATCACCGCAAACGGTTGAAGCATCTAAAATTAAACAAAGTACTAAGGCAGAGGTATTGGCATTTATACACGATGATCTTGACTTTGCCATTGCCAACCTGGCTGATGTTCCTTATAACGGCCATGCTGTAAAAGGTAGTGCGCAGGCATTGAAAGTAAAAGCGTATCTCTTTGATCAAAAATGGCCGGAAGCAGCTATAGTGGCTAATCAAATTATTAACGGGGGTAAATTCAGCCTTTACCAGGGTGGCTACGATAAGTTATTTTTTACCGCTACGCAACAGAACAACCCGGAAATAATGTTTTCTACCAAATTTCTTGCACCCGATAATCCACAGATAGGTGAAGGCGCTTTAGTAGAAGTATCCTGGTATGGATCCATAGCGCCTTACAAAAACCTGGTAGATGATTACGAAATGACTAACGGCAAAAGAATTAATGAACCTGGGTCCGGGTATGATGCTGCAAATCCTTATGTTAACCGGGACCCACGGTTAAGAACTACTATTGAGCTTCCTATTGATCAAATTGTTCACACAGATCCACTACCTACCGGCTTTGTACAGAGAAAATATATTGATTTCAGCTTATTACCTCCCAACAAAAGTTTTGATAGAACATTTATCGTTAAAACTGATGCAAACATCATTCACTTACGTTATGCAGATGTATTATTAATGTATGCTGAAGCAAAAAACGAGGCAACAGGCCCCGATGCCACTATCTATAATGCAATCAATGCGATAAGAAGCAGAACAGGAGTTGGTATGCCCGCAGTAGATCAAACAGTGTATGACACTAAAGAAAAGTTAAGGGAATTTATTCAGCATGAAAGAAGAATAGAACTGGCCCTGGAAGGACACCGGTATTTTGATCTGAAACGATGGGGCCTGATGGCTGCCAAATTAGCCGCTATTACTTCACCCGGCGGGCAGCCGCTATTGTTTGGAGAAAAAAACAATGTACTCCCATTCCCTCAATCAGAACTGGATAGAAACCCGAATTTGGATCAAAATCCGGGTTATTAACCTCCCAGGAACAGATTTTAATACTGCATTAAAAAGTCAGTAGACATACTTTAATCAGGCAAGTTTCTTATTACCGGGCTGTCTTCTAATATTGAGGCAGCCCGGTTTTATCAGGTAAATAGATGGTGGGATAAAAGGTTTTAAACAGTATACTAAAAGTAACCGTGATGTAAAGAGAGGACAAGGTCATTTTTGGGCTTTGTCCTTTTTTTTATTTTTGTTAAGTCCTTAACTATATGAAGATCAGAACAGGCGCCTCATAAGTGTTATTAACTCCTGTTAAGTGTATCATCGTTAATACTCCCCTTTTTTTGTTGCTCAAGTGCTTCCTTCATCTCCTGGTATTGATATAATGTATCCTTGTCGGCACCGGGCGGCTCAACAACACCCTTAGAATCAGGAGTGTGCCCAGGCGCTGTAAGAAAGTAAACAACTGCCGCGACTGCTATTATGACTGAAATAGCACTTATAACAATATATGGTCTGCGGAGTTTTGGAGGATTAACAGGCGCCGCCGCCGGCTGATCTTCAGGTAGGGAGGACACCGGTACAGCAAGCATATAACCTTTCTTCGGGATCGTCCTGATCAGTTCCTTATTTATATCACCCAATATTTTTCTCAGAAAAGAAATAGCCTGGCTAAGACCTTCATCCGCATTCCCATAATCGTCCCATACATCTGTAATTATTTGTTGCCGGGTTACAACTTTGCCTTGATGCTGCACCAGCAGTAAAAGCAGTTTCATGATTCGGGGTTCCAGCCTGGTAACAACCCCGGTATTTGTATCGGTTACCGTATTTACCGCCTCCTCTACTTTAAATCTGTTATTCATAAAAAATGGGGCATCCATATAAAAGGCTTTGTCTCAAAAATAATAAATCCGGGTATTTATAGTGCTTATAACCAATTTCTTCAGCTTTTCTTCAGTTTTTCAAAACCTTTTCTAAAAGCCGGTAAGCATGCTTAGTCGCTACATTCGGTTTTTAAAATAATGATTTAATATGAAACGATTCCTGTTGTTCATCTGTATGGGTATTCAATTTCTTACGGTTAGCGGGCAGCCAAAGCCCGGCAACTATTTCCGGCTGAACGTACAATATTTTGAAGAAGAAGGCGGAGAAAAATATTTAGGTGTTTCACCTGAACTCAAAAAATCCTTACCCGGTAAACTTGGAGAAGCGATACAAAAGTACCCAAGACGGTTCAGGTATATTTTGCTCAATAAAAATCGTTTTCAAAACACTTACGAAGCCCTGTACCCGGATACAGTCAAAATCAATCAATTATACTCCGAAGCACTTGCAAGCGACAGCTTATTTATGTCCTACTTCAGCAGTCTGGCCGATCCGTTTATTACCGCTGATTTAAAAAAAGCAACCTATAGCACCGATGAGCTGATGGTGGTAGCAGCCCGTTTTTTCTACTGCAGCGGTGTAAGAGCAGATTCAACGATAATTTCATCTATCTGTATCAGCCTGAATGGGTTGACAGATGTTTCTTTCCTTAAGGATTATACCTTGCTGGAAGCATTTTGTTTTGAAGCAATCTTCGAAAACCTCAAACCAGTGGGTGGTAAGCCTGGCCAGTTTGTCGAAAATTTCAAAGCCTATATCAAAGCGGGTGAGAAAAAAGAAAAACCGGCCATTAGTCATCTTGATGATTACCTGGCCCGCGTGCGACAATATTGTTTTGATCGCATGGAAAACGATATATCATTAAGACAAGTCCTGCTTAGTTATTATGCCCGGCATCGGGAAAGCCTTCCTTTCAGCATTGTTCCGGGAAAAGAAAAACAGTAATTGTACTGATCCTTTTCAATAGCTAACTTTGGGAAACGGATGCTACATCTTTAAAGCACCAATAACACAGATTGGACGTGTTTGCCTGTAACCAGGTAATTAGCAACGGCGTCTAACCTTTACACAAAAACTTACCGCCGATGTTAAACTCTTTTTCATTGATCTTCCGTCTTTGCCTGCTGATAGTGGTACCTGTAGTTTCCACGGCACAGCAACTACCCGACTCTACCATTGCACAATTAAAGTCAGGTATTGCCGGATTTAAAGATCGCTACCCCACCCCCAGCATTGTAGTGGCCATTGTGCACGGTAAAGAAATAGTGTTTAGTGAATCACTGGGGTATGTGGACGTAGAAAATAAAGTGGCCGCAACAATTGATAGCCGTTATCCCATTTTGTCGGTAACCAAAACATTTACAGCTACTATGTTCATGCAACTGGTACAGCGAAATAAAATCCTACTGGAGGAAGACATCAGGAAATACCTGCCTGAGTATAAAGGAGATAAAAATCGGGTTACAGAAACTGGTATTAGTTTTCTCCAACTGGCTACACATACTTCCGGTATGCCACGTAATACACCCGCCGATGTGAACTTTGCCAAACAAGTCGACCGCTGGCTGTTGAACCGTACCTATTACGCGAGCCTGGAACCTTCCAGCAAAAAGGAATTACTGCAATCATTGCAATACATTAAAAAAGTACACCCGGAATATCAATTGCTCAGCTACGGAGACCGGCAATATTCCAATCTGGGCTACTCCATGCTTGGCATTGCACTAGAAAGAGCAGCCAAACAGGATTATAGTGAGTATATAGTAAATAATATCTGTAAGCCTTTACAGATGACCAGTAGCGGCATAGGTACCGAAAGTTTCGGCTCTACCGTTGTAGCGAAAGGATATTATTTTGATGAGCATCTGCAACAGTTCGTAAAAACGCCCGTTTTTCATTCTAACTCTGCTTTATATGCAGGGGGAATGTATTCGACAGCCAAAGACCTGGCGAAGTATATTAGTTTTCAATTCGATACAAGCTCAGCCGCTAATAAAATTCTTTCGCTGAAAAACAGGCGCATGATGCAATCTCTGCGAATAGGCTGGAAACCCTCCTACCCCATTGTATTACACGAAGGAGGTATGTTGGGGTATCGTTGCCTGGTCGCTTTCTATCCTGACCTGGAAATTGGATGGGTAATACTCACCAATACTACCGATTTCGAATTTGACAAAATGAATGAGTACATCGGTAAACTGGTATCACCCATTTACAAAAAACCTGCTCCGGAAATGACAAAGTTTGTGGGAACTTATCGCCTGCAAGGCGGCTTTGACAGCCTGAATATTTATGTAAAAGATGGCCGGCTTTATTCTACTTACCTTGAAAAAGAACTTCCCCAACAGCCCTTAATAGCCAACGGTAACAATCGGTTTAAAGCACAAACTCATGGCAGTTACAGCATTGGTTACAATTTTTTAACCAATGATATGAATGGAATAAAAGCAGTGGTAATGGGGCAGCTGACCTGGGTAAAAGATAAAGATTAATACATCAGAGGACAGGTTAACTTAAAGCCGGGATATGACATAGGGAAACCTGGTAGCGGTTCTCCAGGCTTACAGGTTAGCCCGTTAAGGAGCCGGTAAGTTCACTTATTTTGCGATTGAAGCGTTTTAGCCTGATGGATAGAATCCCATCTTGCCTGATCTTTATCCATTTTGACCTGTTCACCGGTCAACGGATTCCCATTAGTTGCTTTACCGGTTGCAAAATACCAGGTAATAAAAACCATGACAAGAGCAATAGCACTGATAGATAACCATTTTGAAATATCCCTTTTGTTAGAAGTGGCCGACACAGGCGATTCAGCCACCCCGCTGATTAATCCATTAAACTGGTAACCGGCCTTCGGGAGCGTTTTAATGATTTCCTTATTATTATCTGCCAGCTCCTTGCGAAGAAAAGAAACTGCCTGGTTCAGTCCATCACCGGCCCCGGGATAATCGTTCCAGATATCGCGGATAATCAGTTCGCGGGCAACAACTTTGCCGCGCTGTTCCACAAGCAGGCAGAGTAATTTCATCAGCCTCGGCTCAAGATGGTTGCGCTGGTTGGTTACAGTATCCAACACTTCACCTTTACCGGAGTTAACCTCGAAGCGATTATTGATGATAAAAACACTGTCGGGCATGGTTTAACCAGGTTTAAACACAAATCTAAAGCTTTATTCAGGTTTTCTAAACCTTTATTTCGCTGTAAATCAATTGTACCGGGATAGCTTAGCCGCTAAATGAATGCCATGAAAAAAATAGTTCCAATCAGTTTATTGAGTCTCTTTTCCCTGACACTTACCGGTCAGAGCTCCGCGGTGAGGCTAGATAGCCTGTTTCAATCCCTTGAAAAATACGGTCAGTTCAATGGCAATGTACTTGTTTCCGGGAAGGGATCAGTCATTTATGAAAAGTCGTTTGGTTATGCAGCTTTTAGTGATAAAAAACCAATTACACCAGCCTCCAGGTTTTCCATAGGATCAGTAGCAAAAGTATTTACCAGCGTTGCCATCCTGCAACTCAAAGAAAAAAGAAAATTGGACCTGAATGATCCGGTAGTGAAATATATAACCGCCTTCCCTTATTCCGGTATTACTATTCGCCACCTGCTGACACATACATCGGGACTGCCCGATTATGAGCTTTACGGGAAACTCGTGGATGAAAACCCACAGCAGATTTTCACCAACAATGACATCCTCCCGGCACTGGAAAAATGGACTAAGCCCTTGTATTTCCTGCCGGGGGAAAAATGGCAATATGCTAATACCAACTACTCTTTGCTGGCAATGATCGTAGAAAAAGTTAGCCGTACCCGGTTTTCATCGTATGTCAGTAAATTCATTTTCCAGCCGGCGAAAATGTCTTCTTCTTATTTTTTAACGGACAAACCGATCGGGAGTGCTGACCCGGATCTCGTCGTAAATCACCAGTATCCTGCTTTATTTGACAGCTTACCTGTTGATGTAACTGCTATTGCCAAATTAAGGTGGAGGACCTATAACCTGAATGGGTTCACCGGACAGGGAAACGTAGTGACAACAGCAAGAGATTTACAAAATTTTGACCAGGCATTACATACAGGGAAGCTGTTAAAAAATGTAACACTTGCTGAAGCCTTCCTGCCTGCAACATTAAACAATGGTGAAGTGGTCAATGCTGATATCGGGATCGGCAAAATGTCGTATGGGCTTGGCTGGTTTATATTTGCCGATACCACAGCAGGGAAAATAGTAGGACATGGCGGCGGTGTACCGGGAGCCGTATCAATATTTCTCCGCAACATTTCTAAAAATCAGCTGGTGGTAGTATTAGATAATAGATTCAGCGACGGCATTTACCGCACCGGTGTAAATGCCATGAAAGTGTTGAACGACAAAGTACTTACCATTCGAAAAAAATCTCTTGCCCCTGAATATGGCATAGCCCTGATAAACAAAGGGCCTGCGGTCGCGTTTGCCAGACTGGTTCAATTAAAATCAGATTCCCTGCATTACTACGTGGATGAGGAGCAACTTAACCTGCTTGGCTACCAGTTGCTTTACGAGAGTAAACTTAAAAATGCTCAGCAACTTTCCCTGGAAGTATTCAAAGTTAACATGTTACTGTTTCCCTACAGCTATAACGTGTACGACAGCTACGGGGAGGCACTGCTTAAAAGCGGCCACAAAGAAGAAGCCATCCTCATGTATAGAAAGGCCCTGGAGATCAATCCGGGCAATAAGGAGAGCAAAGAAGCGTTGGAGAAAATTTTGGCTAATTAATTGTACTACTTTAAAGAGCAAGCCCGATCGAATATCCCCAATTTTTTCCCTTTTGGGACAATGGGTTACCGGTTATTATCGTTCAGGTTTGCCTTTTTACTTCTTTATTAATTTACCGGAACCTTTTTAAATTTTTGAATGGTATTGTTCAGGATATCACCAACATAAATGTTTTCATCCTTGTCAACTACCAGGTCATGATACCATGAAGTTGCGCCATCGTAATGCCCGCTTCTGCCAAATCTTGTTTGCACCCGACCCATTGTATCAAATATGAAAACATCAGCGCCACGATGCTTAAGTTTTAAAAAACTAACATCATCAACTGCAAATAATTTCTTTTTTGATTTATCAAGTCCTACAGCACCAATGGCCCCAAAACTTTCATTTGAAATTTGTTTGATATAGTTCCCGTTTGGATCAAATATTTGAATTCTGTTATTTTCCCTGTCCGCAACATAAATATTCCCCGTACTGTCAACAGTAATACCGTGAGGAATATTAAACTCGCCTGGCTTATCCCCTTTTCTTCCCCATTCAGTTAAGTATGCTCCAGATGCTGAAAATTTTATAATTCTGCTATTTCCATAACCATCACTTACATAAAATGAACCATCATCTGCTATGGCAATATCGGTTGGTTTGTCAAAATGCAAACTGTCGCTACCTGCAACTTTTGCTTCACCAAGCTTCATTAATAACTTTCCGTTATGATCAAATTTAAAAACCTGATGTAACCCGACATCTGTGACCCAAATATTATTTTCATGGTCAACCTTTAAACCGTGTGGCATGATCAATAAATTGTCACCCCAGCTTTCTACAATTTTTCCGTTGTCTTTATCAATAATTAAAATGGTATTATGCTGAATCGGTTTGTCTGGCATTGAACCAAATAAAGGCCAATCCCTGTTTGCCCGGTGAAAAACCACAATATTTTGGCTTGTATCAATGCCAATGCCTGTAGGGTTACCCAATATCAATTCTTCCGGCAGGTTCGGCCAGTCCTTTACCAATTCATATTTCACTGAGCTGTCAAGTCCCTTTCCTTTTTTGATGGGTTGTAAAAAATATGCTGCACAGAAAAGTCCGGTTAAAATGAGTAGACAATAAATTATTTTCTTCACCATTTATCAAATTAGTAAGATTGTCCGGTACACTTTACAGATGCTCACGAATTGTCGCTTGCTCTGATATTTAAATCGCGCCAGACCAAATGTAGTATAAAGTTTTAATAGCAATATCACTCAACGACCGGACTATCAAACCACCGAGCGATATGAATTAACCGCTGCTCAATGTTTACTTTACATTTCTCATTTCAACTTGTTTATAAATATTCCTTTCTTACTATTAAGGGCCAACTCCAATATCAGTTAATTCACTAACTTTGCGCCACTGTGCATAAAATAGCATCCTTTATATTACTCCTTGCCTTTGTGGGTCAAACCTTTAGCCAGGGAGTGTATTACCTGGACTATTTAGTAGACAAGGCAGAATACCTGGCCAAATGCGAAAATAAAAACCGCCCCAAACTGCAATGTAACGGTAAGTGTCTTTTAATGAAAAGGATACAGGAGCAGGAAAAGAAAGAACAGGAACAGGCTCCACAGATGAAACTCGCTAACAAGGCAGAAGTCATCTCCTCTAAATCCTTTTTTCCCGATTATAAAGAAGTGGCTTTAATGCATAACAAACCGGTTTATTATATTGCCAACTCCGGCACACCGGTAGATCGCCCCGACTTCTTCTTCCATCCCCCCGATCTTGTTTAGTTGTGCTGACTACATTTTCCATTGCCCATACAGGCAATGAGGATTATTATGTTCAAAAATTGAAACAGATGGTAAAACCATACCATGGGTATGATATCATACTGATCAGGAGACTGCGTATAACCCTTACTATTCTTATCTGGATAGTGTGGGCCATTATATTATTCCTGCAGCATGAAACGATCATACATATCCTGCAATCATTTTTCGGAAAATAACCTGTTAAGTCAATAAAAAAAATTGATCAGGCATAGCGGCCTTAGCTACTGCTTTGCCCGGCCGGAAAGGTCATAATGCCATACCGGCTTCATCCAAACAAATCTTTACACCCTTCAATCAATAATCATGATAAAAATATTTTTATATACTGCAATGACCCTCGGACTATTCTCCTGCAAGAAAGAGAAACAACCGCAAAACGATGAAACGATGACAGAGATGACCGTTGAGTTTGATAATATCATGGGTGGTCAAAACCTTTTTCTTAATACCGTTACGTATACCAATGCGGCCGGTGAACCTTTTACGGTTTCTATGGCGCAATATTATATCAGCAATATTAAACTGCGGAAAGCTGATGGCACGGAGTATGTAGTAAACCAGGACAGCAGTTATTTCCTCATTAAAGAAAGTGACCCGCTTACACGCTTTGCCCGATTTAAAGTACCCGCAGGAAATTATCACCAGATCTCTTTTGTAGTAGGTGTGGATAGTTTACGCAGTACCATGGATATTACCCAACGTACAGGTGTTTTAGACCCTGCAGGTGGGATGGACGATGGCATGTACTGGGGCTGGAACAGCGGGTATATATTTTTAAGACTGGAGGGCACTTCACCGCTTGCTCCTGTTGATCCGAGTGGCCAACGCAAATACCGTTTTCATATTGGTGGATTTGGCGGCTATTCGGCGCCTACCATTAATAATATTAAAACCGTTACTACCGATCTTACCGCTTCCGGTATTGCCCAGGCCCGTGCCGGCAGAACCGCCAATATTCATTACCTGGTGGATTTAATGAAAGTTTTTAATGGCACTACCAATATAAGTATTGCGGCTAACCCGAGTATTATGTTCAGCAATTACAGCTTGAATGTAGCCAACAACTATGCAACCATGTTTTATCATGATCATACTGAAAACTAATCACCATGCATATAAAAATAGTCGGTGTTATTATTTTATCTTTCGGACTGCTTGCCTGTACAAAGGAAGCAATTGACCGGTTCACCGGTTTTCGCAAGCCGGATCATTTTCCCCAACCTGTTTATAATGTAACAGGTAACCCTGTAACCAAAGCTGGTTTTGAACTGGGCCGGAAATTGTTTTACGAACCCCGCTTATCCAGGGATAACAGTATTTCCTGCGGCAGTTGTCATATACAATCCGCTGCCTTTACCCAACACGGTCACGATGTAAGTCATGGTATTGATGATCGTTTGGGCAGGCGTAATTCCCCTCCTATCATGAACCTGGCATGGATGCCTGCTTTTATGTGGGACGGAGGCGTATTTGATCTTGACCTGCAACCCATTGTACCCATTACGGCACACGAGGAAATGGACGAGACCATACCCAATATTTTGAATAAACTGCGGGCACACCCAGGTTACCCGGACTTATACCAGCAGGCCTTTGGTACAAAAGAGATCACCACTGCCAATACCATGAAGGCACTGTCACAGTTCATGATCATGTGTATCAGCAGCGAATCAAAGTATGACAGCGTAATGAGAGGGCAGGCCAAATTCAGTGTAGAGGAAGAACAGGGTTATGTATTGTTCAGGCAGCATTGTAATAGTTGTCATACCGAACCCTTGTTTACTGATCATTCCTTCCGGAATAACGGTATTGCCATTGGCTCAAATGATGATGCGGGCCGTTCGGAAATAACATTGAACCCGCTGGACCGTTATAAATTCAAGGTGCCCAGTTTGCGTAATTTACAATTCACGGCACCCTATATGCACGACGGCAGGTTTTATACTCTGCCGGCAGTGCTGGACCATTATAGTGAACAGGTTCAAAATACACCTAACTTAGACCCTTTGTTACAACAGTCCGGCCGCTTGGGCATTAGTTTAACAAAAGATGATAAAACAAAACTGCTTTCATTTTTAAGAACATTAAATGACAGGGAGTTTATTACCAACCGGCTGCTGGCAGAACAATAACTCAGAATATTTAACTAAACGCATCATAAAAATATAAACGATGATAAAAACAATATGTATCAGCCTGCTTATACTGGTTATAATGGGTTGTAATAATGAGCAAACAACTGCACCGAAAGCAGGTACCGATCACTCGCTGCACCAGATGATCGGGAGCAGCAATAGTTATATTGATAGTTTGAATAACGGTTTTATAAAAGAAGATACGCTGAAAGGAAGCCCGCACCGTACTGCCATGAACACCATTAACGGCACCCATGTACATATAGAATACAGCTCTCCCGGGGTTAAGGGCAGGGTTATCTGGGGCGGGCTGGTAGCATATGACAAAGTATGGGTAACAGGTGCACATGCCGCTACCACCATCCGGTTCTATAAACCGGTAGAGATCGCGGGCAAAGAAATTCCGGCCGGTACCTATGCCTTGTTCACTATTCCGCAAAAAGAAAGCTGGCAGGTGATATTTAATACCCATTACGATCAGCACCTGGCCGATGAGTACAATGAAAAGGATGATATTGTCCGGTTAACAGTTACCCCTGAAAAAGATACGATGACCCAACGCCTTACCTACTCGGTAATGGCAACCGGTGAACATACCGGCGCGGTGATCATGCGCTGGGAAAACATAAAAATCACCATCCCTTTCAAAACAATCTAGTACATGAAGAAGCTTATTTTGTTATTACTCGTTTTAACAACGGGTCAGCTGTTGCATGCCTGTGATATATGCGGTGCAGGTACAGGCAGCGCCTACATGGGCATATTACCCGATTTTAAAAAACGTTTCATCGGCTTAAGGTACCAGCATAATGGAGTAAGGTATCATTTAGGCCCCGGAGGTTCCTCCACCTATCTTACCACCACAGAACGGTTTAATATTACCGAGCTATGGGGCGCTGCCAATATTGGTAAACGGTTCCGGCTGGCCGCTTTTATTCCTTATAATTTTATTGAACGTACCAATCAGCAGGAAAACAGGCATACGCAGGGCCTGGGCGATATGACGGTGATCGGTTATTACCAGTTATTCAATAGTCAAAAAATATATAGAATCAAAACACTGTCGCAATCATTATGGATCGGTGGCGGGTTAAAGGCTCCCACAGGAAAATACAACCCCGAAGAAAAGAATATCGGCCAGTCTTCACTGAATACTTTTCAACTGGGTACAGGCAGCTTTGGCTTTTCATTGCATACCATGTATGATATCCGGTTACAGAACCTGGGGATCAATGTTAATGCCGGGTACAAAATAAATACGTCCAATAAATACGATTACCGGTACGGCAATAAATTAACCCTGAATATGCTGGGTTATTACCGTTTTGCCATAAATGATAAGATCACCATTTCTCCCAACAGCGGTATTTTATATGAAACGGCTTCAAAAGACCTGAAAACAAAGGATATACAGGTTTGGGAAACAGGGGGGCATTCTTTAATGGGAACTATCGGTACTGAAGTTAACATCGGGAATGTTAGCCTGGGGGCTAATTTTCAAACGCCGGTAAAGCAAGCCCTGGGAGAAAATAAGGTAAAGGCAAAAAACAGGGGTATGCTCCATGTAAGCTTTACATTCTGATATTTTACGGGTAGAACTGGTTGTACGCTTATTTTGTATAACCAGTTCTTTATCTGCCAACAGCCTAAAACGCCCTGTTTTAGCAGCTTTTCCCAAATCCGTAAATGCCGGACATGACAATACCATTACATTCGCGGCTCAACTGTTAACACGATATGTCAACCGTTAAAAAACGTAGTACCTGGCAGGTGATCAGGAAACTGGCAAATGATATTCATTTATGGCTGGGCCTCGCGAGCGGCTTAATCGTAATAGCCGTTTGTTTTAGCGGCACCGTGTATGTGTTTAATACCGAACTCACAGAAAGAGCCGCCCCGCATTTGTATACCGTTAAAGCCGAACCAGGCAGCACACTAATACCCGTAGATAGCTTATTACAAATTGTTCAGCAGGCTAACCCCGAAGCCAGTATTACCGCTATTACCGTTCCGGCAGCAAAAGATAAGAGCTATCGTTTTGCAGTAAAAAAAACGAATGATAAAAACAGCCGGAATGTAACACAGTTTGTCAATCCTTATACCGGCACTATTTTAGGCAACAGCAATGAAAAAAACGGGACCAAGGAGTTCATGGGCACCATGTTCAGCCTGCACCGCTGGTTATTGCTGGACAAGATAGAACAACCCATTTTTAAGAACATGACCAACCGCGAGCTGGGCAGCATGATCACCGGCTGGGCCACCATTATTTTTACATTGGGTTGCATTACCGGTCTTATTATCTGGTTTCCGCAAAAAGTAAAATACTGGCGCCAGGGATTAAAAATAAAATGGAAGGCCAACTGGAAAAGAGTGAACCATGACCTGCATAATACCCTGGCATTTTATGCGCTGTTGTTTTTACTGTTGATGGGATTGACCGGGCCACAGTGGTCATTTGACTGGTACCGTACCGGCCTGCAAAAAACATTGGGTACTTACCAGCCCAAAGCAAAAGAGCAGGATAAAAAACCTGCAAAGGACAAAGTAACAGACAGCAGTTTTACCACCCTACACATTAACGAATATATAGCAGCTGCTGGCAAAGCCCTTCCTTACAAAGGTGATTATAGTATCAGCCTGCCGGAACAACCGGTTAAACAGGTGAACATCAGTAAATACAAGACCGGATTTTTTGCACCCGCGGCAGCCGATAAACTCACTATTGATGCGGTGAATAACAGCGTAACCAAAAAAGACATCTTTAAAGACAAGCCTTTTAATGAACGGGTAGCAGGATCTATCAAAGCCATTCACGTAGGAAATGTATATGGCATGTTTACCAAGATCATTTATTTTATTGCCTGTTTAATAGCCACTACCCTGCCTATTACCGGTACACTGATCTGGTTAAACAAGTTAAAAACAAAACGCAGGCAGCAGCGCAACCGGGTGATAACCCCGTTACCCTTAGCTCCCGAGAACCTGGAAGGAGACCGTTGAGCTATATTTTGCAGCACAAGTGTGCGACGCAAGGAACGATGACCGGAGTTATGCTGACCGTAACCAAAAAATGGCAGTGAAACCGGCTTAATACTAACCATTCATAACAAATATTTAGCACCGGTAGGCATTCAGCAATTATTTTCATAAGTTTGGCAATACTCAACTTTTTAACTCATGAGAAAAATTGCCCTTTTACTCCCGGTTGCCGCATTGGTATGCAGTAGTTTATTTGCTCAACCCCGTTCGCAGGGTGGCGGTGCTCCCGGAGGCGCTGCACCTGCAGCCGCAACGCCACAGGCAGCTCCCCGCGAAGAGAAGAAACAATCTTCGGATATTCCTTTTAACCCGGATGCGACCAGTTCCTCCAATCACGAAGTAACCATTAAAGGTCAGCGTGTGCCTTACAAAGCAACCGTAGGTACCATGCCTGTTTGGGACGAGGATGGCAAAACCATTGCCGGTTTGTTTTTTACTTATTATGAACGTACCGATGTACGTGATAAAGGCACCCGCCCTTTGGTTATTTCCTTTAACGGCGGACCGGGCACTGCCTCTGTATGGATGCATATTGCCTATACCGGACCTGTGCTGATAAAGATTGATGACGAAGGGTATCCTGTACAACCTTATGGTTTTAAGGAGAACCCGCATTCTATATTAGATGTGGCCGATATTGTATTTATAGACCCTGTAAACACAGGCTTCTCCCGCATTGTGGGCAAGGACGTTCCCAAAACAAAATTCTTTGGTATCAACGCCGATGTAAAATACCTGGCCGAGTGGATCAACAGCTTTGTAAGCCGTTACAACCGCTGGTCATCGCCCAAATACCTGATCGGTGAAAGTTATGGCACTACCCGTGTATCTGGTTTGGCACTGGAATTACAGGAATCACACTGGATGTACCTGAATGGTGTGATACTGGTATCGCCTACCGACCTTGGCATACAACGCAGCCCGGCACAGGCCGCTGCCCTGCGTTTACCCTACTATGCGGCCACTGCCTGGTACCATAAAAAACTACCTGCCGATCTGCAGCAAAAAGACCTCACCGCTGTACTGCCCGAAGTAGAAGCTTTTACCATGAACGAACTGGTGAGTGCTATTAATAAAGGCAGCCTGTTAAGCGATGCGGAAAGAAAAGTTATTGCCGCTAAAATGGCCCGTTATTCCGGCATTGCCGAAAGCATTTACCTGCAAAACAACCTGGACGTATCTACCAATTTATTCTGGAAAGAGTTATTACGCAAGGAAGGATTTACTGTAGGCCGCCTGGATTCGCGTTACCGTGGTATTGATAAAAAAGATGCCGGTGAGCGCCCTGATTATAATGCGGAACTTACTTCCTGGTTACATGCTTTTACACCACCTATCAATATGTACCTGCGTGAGGAACTGAAATACAAAACCGATGCCCGTTATTATATGTTTGGGCCGGTTAATCCCTGGGACAGGACCAATGACCGCACCGGTGAAAATTTAGGCCGTGCCATGAGCACCAACCCTTACCTGCATGTGCTGGTACAATCAGGTTACTATGATGGCGCCTGCGATTATTTCAATGCCAAATACAATATGTGGCAAATTGATCCTGCCGGTAAATTATCCAGCCGCATCAGCTGGGAAGGATACCGCAGTGGTCACATGATGTATTTAAGAAAAGAAGACCTGGCCAGCAGTAACGAGCATTTACGCCAGTTCATTAAAAAATCAACTCCAAAGCCGGGTGAACCCGCTAAATATTAATCAGGCAGATTGTTTAATAAAGAAGCCCCATCTTAAGATGGGGCTTCTTTATACGATCCATTATTTTATCCCTCATTCAATGCTTTGGCTACGGCGCGCATTTCTTCCACTGTACCCATACTTAAACGCAGCCACTTGGTGCCTTCTTCAAAAGTACGGGCGCCAAAGATGTTACTTTTTTCCAATACGGTTTTTAAATCCTTATGATAACGGGTAGCATCAAAGTACACAAAGCTGGTATACGAGGGTATATAACGCAACCCATGTTCGCTTAATAAATAGTAGAATATTTTTTTAGCCTTTTCATTTTCGGCTTTACAGTAAGGTATAAAACTTTTGTCCTCCATGGTAGCCAGCGCACCTGCCAGCGATACGGCGCTGGCGCCTGCATTGGCCCAGGGTTGCAGATCGGCCAGTTGTTTTGCTGTATCCGCATGTGCCAGTACATACCCAACCCTTGCCCCTGCAAGTCCGTATACTTTTGAAAATGTTTTGGCGATCACCAGGTTAGGATGTGTATTTACCAGGTGTGCCATGGAGGGTTCGTCACTGAACTCCGTATACGCTTCATCCAGCAATATAATAATATGTGCCGGTGTGTTTTTTATAAACGCTTCCAGCTCCTTTGCAGGAATGATCGAGCCAGTAGGATTATTAGGGTTGCAGATATAGATCAATCTTGTAGTAGCATCCACGGCAGCCTGCATCTTAGGCAGGTCTGTTACTTTATTTTCTGTTAAGGGAATTAAATTAACAGGAAGTCCAACCCGTTTAGCAGCCGGTATCCATAACCTGAAAGTAGGATCAGGTGCAATGGCGGTTCCTTTTTGTAAAGCTGCCCAGGTGGCCGTTACGCCCAATAGTTCAGATGAGCCGGCGCCTATTACTACATTATCCTTATTAAGCTTAAACAACTCACCTATCCTCTCCCGCAGTTTGGTGGTAACATCCCAGGGGTAACGGTTACTCGAAGCCACGGCATCTATCATGGCTTTTTTAGCCAAAGCGCTGGGACCATGCGGGTTTTCGTTGGAGCCGATACGGATAATTTTTTCGTTAAGGGGCAACTGCTTTATTTTATCATCAAACAGGCCGGCAAATGCGTCGCGGCTTATTGCAAAAGCAGTAGCGGCCATTGCCGTTCTTTTCAATAGTTCCCTCCGTTGCATAACAATTGATTTGCCTCTAAGTTACATTTTTTAAGGTGTAGTTGCCGATACTGCTTAACGGTAAATAGTAAAGTTTTTATAAGTAAACACCACCGTTGCAGGAATATTATTGCCATAAAACGCCTGATCCTCCCGGTAATCGCAGGGTAAAGGTTATACCACTTTTTATGCACTACCGTTTTGAGGGTATTGACAGGCATTTTTCCGGGTTGTACATTTACCGTAAAATCACTAAACAATGAAACGCAAGCACCTGTTACTCTGTCTTTTTGCTTCCCTGTTTTTTGTAACGGCCATTGATGCACAAAAGCAGTTAAGCAAACAATTAAGTTTATATATTCCCGGCGAAAACGGCAGCAACTCCGGCGCCGTGGCCTGGCACCCAAAGTTTAAACGCTATTACACATCCATGATCGGGAACGCCACTTACCCGATGGCCATATTCAGCGACAAAGGACATTTAATTGATGGTAATTTTGAAGCCGGTGCCGACCTCCGGGGTTTATGGTATAATGCCACTACCAAACAGATCGAATACAACTGTTATGCAGAAGGTGGTGTAGGCCATTATATTTTAAATACAACAGGAGAGATCATTAACCGGGAAACCGATAAAGAAGGCAGCTACCAACCCACAGACCAATCGGTGGGCACTTATAACGATAAGGACAAACGCTACCTTTTTCCCGACAATAAGTTTATAGTGTATAGCTATAAAACCATTGGCGGTGAACTGGAAGGCCGCACAACCCTGTACCTGAACTGCAGCAGCAAAAAACAGGCAGATGAGTTAAGTGACCAGGATATGGAAGACCGCCAGGCTGAACGTAATACCACCGTATTATATACCGGTATTAAGGATAGCGAGTATGCCGTATTAAATGCCGATATGAAAGTAATTGAACTCTACAGTGCCAAAACCGGTTTAATGACCGATAAAAAAAGATTACCCGAGAGCTTTAGTACGCCCCTGTATTATTCTTTTAATTTCAGTTACGCCAATGGCTACTGGTGGTTTTTTAATAAAGATAACCGTACCTGGGAAGGCTATAAATAATTAACGTTTAGCTGGTTTTAAAGCAGGTTGTTGTAAGTAATCCAGGGTAAGCGAGGTTAAGGACCTTACACCTAATACAAAACTGCTTTCATCAATAAAAAAATCGGGAGTATGGTGTGGCGCTGCCTGTGCCGCACTTACTTCTTTTGGCATAGCGCCTAAAAAGAAAAACAGGCCCGGCACTTTTTGCTGGTAAAAACTAAAATCCTCCGCGCCGGTCTGCAGCTCCACCAGCGATACAAACTGGTTACCGGCCACACGTTGTAAAGTAGGCAACATCTTTTGCGTCAGTGCACTATCGTTATTTGTTACCGGGTATAAAATATCAATATCCACATCGGCGCTGGCACCGGCACTTACCGCAATATTTTTTGCTACCTCGTTAATACGTTTATGGATCAGTTGCTGGTGATCCTTATTATAGGTCCTGATAGTGCCGATCATCTCTACTTTTTCGGGAATAATATTCTGGCGTATACCACCATGTATGGCGCCAATACTCACCACAGCGGGGTTCTTGGTAATATCTATATTGCGGCTGATAATAGTTTGCAGGCCGTTGATGATCTGTGCCGAGGTTACAACAGGATCAATACTGGTCCAGGGCCGGGCACCATGACTTTGTTTTCCATGTACCGTTATTTTTAATTCATCTACCGCGGCCATAGTAGGTCCCGGACGGTAAGTAAGCGACCCCACCGGTGTAATAGAGCTGATATGCAGGCCGAATATAGCCGCCACATCCGGGTTTTTCAATACACCCTGCTCTACCATCTGTTTGGCTCCATAGGTATCCAGGCCGCTGATGCCCTCTTCGGCAGGTTGAAAAATAAACTTAATGGTACCCGCTATTTCATTACGCATTCCGGCCAGTATCTCGGCCACACCCATCAGGATGGCCACATGCGCATCATGACCACAGGCATGCATAACACCGGTTTCCTGGTTATTAAAACTGGCTTTTACGGTTGATTTAAAGGGAAGGTTGCCACGTTCCGTTACCGGCAAAGCATCCATATCGGCACGTAAGGCAACCACAGGGCCCGGCTTGCCTCCTTTTAAAACACCTACCACACCGGTAACCGCTACGCCTTCCTGCACATCTATACCCAGGCTTTTTAAATGGGCCGCTACAATACCGGCTGTACGTTTTTCCTGGTTACCCAGTTCAGGGTGTTCGTGGAAATCCCTGCGCCAGCTGATCACTTTTTGTTCCAGGGCAGCAGCAGCGGCATCCACTTTTGCCTGCCATTTGGGTTGTGCATACACCTGTGCGCCTGTAAATACCAATAAAGCGGCTAATATCGACTTCCGTATCATAAGCAAAGTTTTGTAACAGCAATTTACTTTAATACGGTTATACCTGTACACTTAATTTTATTATCATCCGGATCCTTACACCAGTGCAAGGTCTGAATACTATATACTGTATACTACATAATTAAGATTATCCATGATACATCTTTCTTCCTTATTTAGTCTCTTTGCACAAAATGGCGTAGCTTTTCTAAAAATTTCTGATATGAAATCCTCAATCGATATGGAAGTATGTTCCTTCTCTGATTTTTTACATCAACAGCATCCAAAGGTGAAAGACCTCACTGACCTTAGTGCCGAGCAAATAAGCGAGAGCCGGAAACAATATATTGACGAACTGCTGCATGCCGAATTAGGCGAGTTGAACGATGTGGAGAAAATGGTGGCCAAAAGTATCCGCCAGAAACAACTGACCATTTCCCATAAACACAAAAATAACAAACCGCCCAGCTTTGGGGATAAGCTGGCGGATAAGGTAGCAGCTTTCGGGGGTAGCTGGAATTTCATTATCCTCTTTATGGTGATCCTGGTGGTGTGGATGCTGATCAATGCCTTTCTGTTTCATAACAAAGGCTTTGACCCCTATCCTTTTATTTTACTTAATCTTATACTCTCCTGTGTGGCAGCGTTACAGGCCCCGGTTATTATGATGAGCCAGAACCGCCAGGAAGCCAAGGACCGTGAACGGGCCGAGCATGATTACAAAGTAAACCTAAAAGCCGAGGTGGAAATACGTATGTTACATGAAAAACTGGACCATATTTTACTGCACCAGAACAAGCGCTTATTACAGATACAGGAAGTGCAGATGGAAATGATGGAAAATATCGGGAAGAAATTGGGGAATTAGATAATTAGCTAATTTGAAAATTTGGTAATGAGGTTGCCGGACTATTGTTAGCCTTGGTTCGTGTCTCACGAACCTCCACATATAAGTTTTAAAATAGTATGAAAAACAAGCTGCCTTTATTTCTTACAATTGCTATCAGCCTGGTTTTATTAATGATAACTTACTCCTTTTGGGGACAGTTGCATACTTTATTATTACCAGTTAGTGGCAATGGATTTTATACAGCCCCCCCCTTAGAGAAAACATTTGTAAATCATGTACTGTTTAGTATCGCTACAGGCCTGATGCCTTTGATTGTATATTGGACTTGGAAATATGCCCCGGTTACCGGGAAACAAAAAAGAATAGGCACTGTTCTGGTCATACTACTCTCAATTACCCTTACAATTATTTTTCATCGTTACCAGGTAACCGGCATGATAAATCATACCCTTAACCCGGCTTTACAGGCGGGTATTCCCTTGTCCCAGGTCCATTTTGAAAAATATCTCCTTTCAGGCTTTGTTGCCGGCGTTATTATTTCCTGGTTTTTATTACGGGAAACAAAATACCAATCCGCGGTTCGGGAAACTGGAACCGCGACATAAAGTATAGTTCGCGGCACCATGAACCACAATCATAATATACAGGCCCTTCTCCAGTAGCGGGAGACTGCAATGGTCAGGCTCTCAAGTACCGGAAGTTATCTGTAAATCGGGTCACGGTTCGTGAGACACGAACCGAACTTAATATTAAATTGTACGCTGACCTCCCCTTTAGGGGCCGGGGGGTGTGTGCCGGCCCTGTCCTTCTGCCAGTTTGTCCCATTTACCTGCTTTGGAACAGCTATTGCTAAGATGGATTGTCATTTGTAAAAAATTGAACCATTATGCAAGAAAAAGGTACTATCTCCATACATACGGAGAATATTTTCCCCATTATTAAGAAGTTTTTATACTCCGATCACGAGATTTTCTTACGTGAACTGGTTTCCAATGCCGTAGATGCGACACAAAAGATCAAACGCCTTGCGTCATTAGGTCAGTATAACGGCGAATTAGGCCAGTTGCAGGTAGAAGTGAGTTTTGACGAAAAAGCGAAGATCATCACCATCAGCGACCGTGGTATTGGTATGACCGGTGATGAAATAAAAAAATACATCAACCAGATCGCCTTTTCGGGGGCTACTGAGTTTGTAGAAAAATTTAAGGATGCTAAAGATGCCAACGAGCTGATCGGCAAATTTGGTTTAGGTTTTTATTCTGCCTTCATGGTGGCCGATAAAGTAGAGATCGAAACCCTTTCTTACCAGGAAGGTGCCACACCGGCCCGCTGGGTATGCGATGGCAGTACCGAGTATGAGTTAACCGAAGGCACCCGCTTACAGCGTGGTACCGATATTATATTACATATCAACAGCGAATCGGAAGAGTTTTTGCAGCAGCAGAAATTACAGGAGATACTTACCAAGTATTGCCCCTTCCTGCCCATCCCTATTAAATTTGGTACCCGTACCAACTCGGTACCTGATGGTGAAGATGCAGAAGGTAAACCCAAATACAAACAGGTTGAGATCGATAATATCATCAACAATACCCACCCTATCTGGGTTAAACAGCCCGGTGAATTAAAGGATGAAGATTATTTAAACTTTTATAAAGAGTTATATCCCTTCTCCGATGACCCCCTGTTCTGGATACACCTGAACGTTGATTATCCTTTTAACCTCACTGGTGTATTATACTTCCCCAAGGTGAAAAAAGATGTGGAGCTGCGACCCAACAAGATCAAGCTGTTCAGCCGCCAGGTATTTATTACTGATGAGGTAAAAGATATTGTACCGGAATTTTTAATGTTATTACATGGTGTGATCGACTCACCGGATATCCCGCTGAACGTATCGCGTAGCTTTTTACAGGCCGATGGCAATGTAAAAAAGATCAACACCTATATCACTAAAAAAGTAGCCGATAAGCTGGCCGAACATTTTACAAAAGACCGTGCAGGTTATGAAGCCAAATGGGAAGACATTGGCCTGTTTGTAAAATACGGTATGATCACCGATGAAAAGTTTTATGAAAAAGCCCAGCAGTTTGCTTTATTACAAAACACCAATAAAGAAAACTTCACTTTAGAAGAATACCATAACAAGGTTAAAGAAAACCAGACCAATAAAGACGGCCAGCTCATTTACCTGTACACTAATGATACCGGTAAACAGGACGGTTTTATACAAACCGCTAACAGCAAGGGTTACGATGTATTGTTAATGGATGCACCGCTGGATAATCACTTTATCAGTCACCTGGAACAAAAGCTGGAAAAAACCCAGGTAAAACGGGTGGATGCCGATACTATTGATAACCTCATCAGCAAAACCGATGCACCGCCACTGGCTTTAAGCGAGGAGCAAAGTACAGCAGTAAAAACGGTATTTGAAACTGCCATTGCCAAACCCAATATGCAGGTAAGTGTAGAAGCATTACAGGCCGATGATATGCCGGTAACGGTAACCATGGACGAGTTCATGCGCCGTATGAAAGATATGGCAGCTATGGGCGGTGGCGGTATGATGGGCTTCTACGGCAATATGCCCGATACCTATAAAGTAACGGTGAATGGCAATCACCCCCTGGTGATACGTTTATCGCAACTGGAAAACGAGGAAGAAAAAACGGTACTGGCCAAACAAACATTCGACCTGGCCTTACTGTCGCAGGGTTTATTAACCGGCAGCGAGCTCACCAGTTTTATTAAACGCAGTGTAGCTAAATTATAAACGAAATATAAGAATAGAAAAAGCCGGTAGTGTTAAGTTACCGGCTTTTTTATATTCCCCTCTAGCTTTAACCTTACACCCTACAACTTCTTATGCCTTATACCTTTCCAGACTTAAAACTTATTACTTATAACCCTTATAGGGGCTTTCAACGGTAGCACAACCTTCAGCTTCAGTCCCTGCTGCTCCGGGCTCCGCTTCGCTCCGGTACTTCGCTTTGCTGCGTACTGCCCCTGCGCATCAGGCAGCCTGTCGGCTATAGCAACTCCTTTGATCATACTTATAGGTGTTATAAAATCTCGAGATAACAAAACTCGTTAACATCTGTATAATACCCCATCAAATTCACCTTGGATTTACCAACAGGGAACAGGAATACATTATCAGCCAATTTAGACCGGCCGCCCAGCATTACATTTCCTTTCATTTTTTTAGGACTATCAATTAACATTTTTCGTTCCAGCAATTTCCCATCTGAATCATACACATTGGCAACAGGTACCATTTCTACAACCCGTCGTACCAAACCTATTTGTTTGTCATTAAGTTCTTTTTGCTGAAACTTGGGAATATCCGCATAAACGCAAATAAACTTGTCTTTATATACATAGTTAAAAAACTCTGTAACAGCATCGTTAGCTTGTTTTTTAGGTATCAGTGTCATGTTTGCCTTCCCGTTTGGTGTTATAAAAACATGTATTACAGGACCAACATAATAAAAAGTAGTACCATTCGTTGTGCTGGCAGATGTATGCATATCACCCGATAAAACAATGGTGCCATTTTCCATTTCAGTGATCTTATAACCTATACCACGCCCTAAGAATACAATTTCTCCATTTTTCCTGGAAGCGAAATCAAGATCCAAGATTCGTTGTTTCAGCTCATCCGTATATGGATGGATAGCAGGGCTGGAAATGGATTGGCCAGCAATATTTATCTCACCCAACAAAACACCCCGGTTGCCTTCATCATGTTTTTTAGCAAAATATTCGGCGCTAAAGTACAACTTCGTGCTCGTCCTGGATTCCTGTACACTAAGATATCCCAATGAGAACCCATCCGGCAAATTAATAAGCTTTGATACCCACTTGGTGTTGGCCGTTTGAAAAAAAACGGTTCTGTCATAATCTTTATTTTTATCATCACTATAATACCGGCACACCAACACCTTATTGCCATCGTTCCCTATATAAGTACCTGTAACCTGTATGTTTACCAATTTACCTGGTATAGGTTCTGTTTTTTGAACCACGTTGAGTTCATCGTCTATCACCGTACTCAGTATTTGTGTAGGTGCCACATGAACAATCCACATCTTTTTATCATCTTTTGAAGCAGTATATAAAATATGTGCCTGTTCCATTCTTTTTATAGCGCCCCAGAAGTCCTGATTGTTTTGATCGTGTTCCATAATTTCCTTTGTAAGGGTTACGGACAGGTCATCGGGATTTACTTTGGCTACATACATTTTTATTTTGTTATCATCAGCAAACCGGGAATACAAAACATAAATAGCAGTTGCACCATAATGTACCACCGGGCTAAGCGGTCCTAAATCTTTTTCACCTTTATCAATTGATAGTTTCTTTAACTCTTTAAATGTCTCATCATATTGTGTAAGCTCCAGCTTGTATCGTACTTTTTTAAAGTTTGTTAAATAAGGGGCCTGTGATTTAGTATATTCCATTTCATGCGTGTATAGCTTTTTACCATACCGTTTGAAGGGCGATATACTATTTTTTATGCTTCCCGGGGATGTTAAATTAACATTGAATTGCTGAGCCTGCAGGGTCACGGCCCAACAGATAGTTAAGAACAATAGAAATCTTCTCATAGCTTGCTTGGTGGTTATTATATTTTCAGTTTAAAGTTTGTAAAATATAAAAAGAAATTCAAAAGTTCGTATCATGGAAGCTTTAAAATCCCTGGCTATTTAATTTATTATTCGTTGAGTAAATCGTTTGCACAAATAAACATCTTACAAAGCCCCGTATTTCATCAGTAAAATTTTACTTTTAAAAGAAATACAGGGCTCTATGTTTTCAACCATACGTTACCGTTTTATATATTCTCTTTGTTTGTTATTGCTTGCAACTGTCATTCATGCGCAAGCCAACAGGAACCTGCTGGTACAGGCCGCAACAGCATCACAACTGGCGGGTTACCTCCAACCCAATAGCAAATGGGTTAAATACCCGCTATATGCCGACAGGGCAGGCTGGGATAAATACACCGGTACAGTCAAAGACAGCTTGATCGCCAATGGTACCAAGTTCTTAACCTATCAATGGAAGACGGTACCGGCCACCGCTTATCTTGACTATGAACGTACCGGCACACGCACCACGATGGAAGCGCCGTTAAACAGTAATGTCAATGCGCTGTCATCATTATTAATAGCAGAGCTGGCCGAAGGGAAAGGCCGGTTTATGGATCAGGTAATTGATGGGGTGTGGGCCATCTGTGAGCACTCCTCCTGGACCTTATCCGCTCACCAGGTGGTACAAAAATCACGGCGTTCCCTTCCCGATTTTCGTGAAGAGATCATAGACCTTGTTTCCGGTGATATAGGCTCCTTATTATCCTGGGCCTTGTACCTGTTTAAAGATGAGTGGAATAAAGTTGACCCCGTCATTGCAGCCAAAGTAAAAAAACAAATTACCGACCGCATCATCGTTCCATATTTACAAAGAGATAATTACTGGTGGCAGGCTTTTAATGCCAAACCCGGTGCCACCATCAATAACTGGAATGTATGGTGTAATGCCAATGTATTGGTATGTATGCTGCTGGTGGCGGATGATAGTGTTCGGACCAAAGGTGTATACAAGACCATGCAAAGTGTAGATAAATTTTTAAACCATGTAAAAGAAGATGGCGCCTGCGAAGAAGGCCCTTCCTATTGGGGACATGCTGCCGGTAAGCTGTATGATTATTTACAGGTATTAAACGAAGCCTCAGGCGGTAAAATAAATATCTTCAGTTATCCCATGATTAAAGACATGGGCGAATACATCAGCCGCAGTTATGTAGGTAATGGCTGGGTAGTAAACTTTGCCGATGCTTCGGCCAAAGGCGGTGGAGAAGCCGGTTTGGTATACCGTTTCGGACAGGCGGTGAACAGTAATGAAATGAAAGCCTATGCTGCTCACCTGGCACAAAAAGAAACGGCCCGTGAGTTCATCTATGAAGGCCGGGATTTTTACCGTACTATAGAGAATATACAAACCTATACACAGGTAAAACAAACTACGCCTGCTTTATCAACGGCTCCTTACACCTGGTATCCGCAAACCGAATTCTGTTATATACGTAATAATAACTTCTTCTTTGCGGCGAAAGGTGGATTTAACAACGAAAGCCATAACCATAACGACGTCGGTACCTTTTCGCTTTATTATAAAAATATTCCTTTTATCATTGATGTAGGCGTGGGCACTTATACCAAAGAAACATTCAGCAGTAAACGGTACAGCATCTGGACCATGCAGAGTAATTACCACAATGTTCCCTTCATCAATGGAAAGGCACAGCCATTTAGCGCACAGTACAAAGCACAACAGTCGAGGTTTGATCCTAAGAAAAGTACATTCTCATTAGATCTTACCCAGGCCTATCCCAAAGATGCCGGCATTAAAAAATGGGACCGCCGGTTTAGCTTACAGGCTAATAGCCTGACTATTACCGATGATGCTGTATTAACCCAGGCCGACAGCACCACCGCTTTCCACCTGATGAGCTGGGCCAAACCCGTAATAGAAAATAATGGTAGTATTGTTTTGGAAAAACAAAGCGAAACAATCTCTATTAAATACGACTCCAATTTACTGGCGGCAACATACGAGACCATACCGGTTACCGATCCCCGCCTGTCCAATGTATGGGGCAAGGAAGTGTACCGGATAGTATTAACGGCAAAGAATAAAAAACTAAAACAGCAGTATAAAGTTGTTATCAGTGGTAAGTAACCTAATGCGTTTTTACGAGGTCATAACCTTTCATTTAAGCATAATTAATAAAAAAAGTCCACCTGAATGGGTGGACTTTTTATTTAGAGGACTGTAATTTATAATTTAACCGGTGCATATTTAGGTACCAGTGATTTCATGATCACCCAGCCAATTAAATACGCGACCGCACAAATAGAAAAGATGATCATATAACCGGAATCAATTCCATTCACCACTTCCACACCTGTTTTTTTAATGGCTTTCAGAAATTCTTCCAGGTTTCCTATCTTACTACCAAGAACGGCAGTTTGCTGTTCATAAAATGCTTTAGCAGTTTCAGCCTGTTGCAGTTCCGGGTATTTTTCCAATAATTTTACTCCGCCTACTTTACTCCAGTTCAACTGTGTAAAATCGAATAATACACCGGAACCTTTATTAATTAAATAAGATCCTAAACCACCTGCCATACCACCTATCCCGGTAATGGTTGCAATAGCCGATTTAGGAAACATATCCCCTACTGTAGAAAAGATATTTGCACTCCATGATTGGTGGGCAGCCCCGGCTATACCAATAATAATCACCGGTATCCAAACTGAATAACTACCCAGGGGTTGTGCTAATAAAGCTAATAACGGGAAAAACGCAAATATTAACATGGCACGCATACGTCCTGCATACGGGTTCATTCCTTTCTTATCAACAAAATAAGTAGGTAGCCAGCCTCCAATAATAGATAATAAAGTGATAAAATACAGTACAAAAATCTGGGGCCTGCTTTCCATTGAATTTAATCCGTAAACTGAACTTAAATACGCCGGTGTCCAGAACAGGAAAAACCACCACACACCATCTGTCATAAATTTACCGATAGCAAAAGCCCATGTTTGTTTAAACTTAAAGGCCTGTGAAAATGATATTTTGGGTTGTTTGACAGTTTCTGTCACCACCGGTACTGCTTCTGCCACATCGTCCTGGTTAATATAATCCAGTTCGGCCTTATTAACTTTAGGGTGAACATGTGGTTTTTTATACATAAATATCCAGAAGCCCATCCAAACAAAGCCTAAAGCTCCAATGATGATAAAAGCCATCTCCCAACCCCAGCGAAAAGCGATATAAGGAATTGTTATGGGAGCCAGTAATGCACCAATGGTAGCACCAGCATTAAAAATACTGGTTGCAAAACCTCTTGCCTTTTTAGGAAAATACTCTGCTGTAGCTTTAATAGCCGCCGGAAAGTTACCGGCCTCACCTACCGCCAGCACCACACGAGCCACAATAAATAAGGTTACACTGGTTGATATGATTAAAGAGGTATCCCCTACTTTCGATAATACTTCTTTAGCACCTTCAAAACCTACAAACCACTCACCAGCCACAATACCCGAAGTGGCAATACCACAAAAAGCATGTAAACAGGCGCCGATAGACCATATAAAGATGGCCCATAAAAATCCTTTCTTGGTATCCATCCAGTCAACAAAACGTCCTGCCAGCAGCATAGCACCTGCATATACCAGGGAGAATATAGCTGTAATATCACCATAGTTTTTATTACTCCAGTGAAATTCCGGTTCTATAAAGTCTTTCCAGGTAAGTGATAAAACCTGCCTGTCCAGGTAATTAATGGTGGTTGCAAAAAATAACAATGAGCAGATGGCCCACCTGTAATTGGTCATTTTTGCAGTTCCGTTTTGTTGCAGCATATCGTTTTATTTTTTTACAGCGGCAGCAATATCCATTGCCTGCCTGGTTAAATTGCCGATGGTCGTATAATCCTTTTTAGCTAACAGTTCCTTACTGATCAATTTACTGCCCAAACCCACGGCACATACCCCTGCCTTATACCAGGCGCCAATACTCGCTTCTGATACATCTACGCCGCCGGTAGGCATGAATAACATATTAGGGAATAACTCTTTAATGGCCGATAAAAATTCTACTCCCAGTACATTGCCCGGGAACAGCTTCACCAGTTTACAGCCTGCATTTTCAGCCACATGTATCTCGGTGGGTGTCATACAACCCGGTATCCATAATACTTTGTGTAAATAAGCCACATCACAAACCGTCGCATCAAAAACCGGACTGATCAAAAAATCAGCACCGGCATTGATAAACTTAGTAGCCTGTTCCGCTGTACGGATAGTACCCACCGCCAATACCAGGTCCGGTAAAGCGGATTGTTTTAATGCAACCAGGGCTTTAAAATTTTCAAAAGCCGCTTCTCCCCGGTTGGTAAACTCAATTACACGTATACCTGCACTGTATAAAGTTTGTGTAATTTGTATACACAGTTCCTTATCCTCGTTATAAAACAAAGGCAATACGCCCTGCGCCTTAACGGCATTTATTATTTCTTCCTGTGTCATGTTTATCATCTTTTATACCTTGCTCTTACCTGTTCAATAGTCTGCCGGCTGGCATCACCTATCTCCGATAGTTTGCCTACTGCGGCCGATGCAGCAAAATCAACTATTTCATTGGCAGTGTTATGATGGGTTATGCCATAGATCAATCCACCCATAAAACAATCTCCCGAACCCACTTTGTCCACTATCTTTTCAATATTGTACACCTGTGAGGTGGCAACCGCCTGCCCGTCGTTATAATAAGCCCAGTAATCTTTTTCCAAACGGAAAGTATAAGCAAACTGTTTTGCCCTGGGGTATTGTTGTTTAAATGCTGCTACACTGGTATTGGCCGCTTCTATAAATGTTTCGTTAGCTATGCCTATGCTATCATCCAGGGGCGATTGTATCCCCCCCAGTTTCTCCGCTGCCCATAAATTACCCATCACTACATCACAGTAAGCGATCAGTTCGGGCATCACTTCCGTTGGCTGTTTACCGTATTGCCATAATTTGGCGCGGTAGTTCAGGTCAACAGAAATGGTCAGTCCTTTTTTAGCAGCAGCCTCCAAAGCCTCTTTACAAACAGCCGCTACATTTTCATTTAAAGCCGGGCTGATGGCGCTGAAATGAAACCAGGTACAACCTTCAAGGGCTTTATCCCAGTCAATGGCACCGGGTTGCAATTCCCAGAAAGCGGAATAAGCCCGGTCATAGATCACGCCTGCATTCTTCAGATCAGCCCCTTGTGGTAAATAATAAGACCCGATACGGTTGCCGGAAAAATGAATAGCCCCCGTTTCAATATTTTTAGACCGGATATACTCAATGATCTCCTGCGACAGATAATTATCCGGCAAAGCCGTACCATAACGCACCGGCAACTGCCAGTTGGCCAAAGCCGTTGCCGCATTTAATTCTGCACCGCCCACATATACCGGGATGGTGTTGGTATCGATCCAGGTTCCGCCCAATACCGGGGACATGCGCAGCAATAATTCTCCAAAACAAAAAATCATCAGTATATAGATATATAGTATTCAGTATGCAGACAAACTACATTTAAATTAAGATAAAGCCGCTTCTTTTTTGGCAGGTACTTTCTCGTCCAGTTGCTGCCAGCCGAAATAGTTTTTGGCATTATTAAAGCATATATCCTGTATCACTTTACCTATCCAGTTTATATCGTTAGGCAATTCACCGTTCTCCACCTCTGCCCCAAACAGGTCACATAAAATTCTTCTGAAGTATTCGTGGCGGGGGAAGGATAAAAAGCTTCTTGAATCGGTCAACATCCCTACAAAACGGCTCAACAGGCCCATATTACTCAGGGCGTTGATCTGTTTGGTCATACCATCTTTCTGGTCAAGGAACCACCAGCCTGAACCCCATTGTATTTTACCTACGGCCGATCCGTCGTTAAAGTTACCGATCATGGTAGCCATTAACTCATTATCAGCCGGGTTTAAATTGTATAATATTGTTTTTGCCAAACGGTTATTGGTATCCAGCTTATCCATGAAAGTAGATAAGGAACGTGCCTGCGGGAAGTCACCGATCGAATCCCAGCCGGTATCTGCGCCTAAGGAACTTAATAAACGGTTATTATTATTACGCAAAGCACCCAGGTGAAATTGCTGTACCCAGCCCTTCTCCCAGTCCCACTCGGCAAAATGCAGTAACATGGCCGAACGGAATTTACGCTGTTCCAGCTCCCCTAATTCTTTACCGCCATGTATCTTGCTGAAAATAGTATCGATCTCCGATCCTGTGAAGTCTTCCGCATCAATATTCTCCAAACCATGGTCGGATACATTACAACCCATCGACGCAAAAAAGTCGTGACGGTTTTGCAAGGCATATAAAAAATCATCAAAGGATGAAATAGCGATATTGGTAACGCCTTCCAGCTTTTTTACATATGCATTGAACTTAGCTGCACTGCTTACATTCATGGCATTGTCCGGGCGGAAAGCCGGTAAAATCGGAATTTCAAAACCATCTTCTTTTATCTGTGTATGGTATTCCAGCGAATCAACAGGATCATCGGTAGTGCATACCAGCTTCACATTCATCTTACGTAACAAATTACGTACGCTGTACTCCGGTGTTTGCAGTTTAGCTGTACACTCGTCATATATTTTCCTGGCGGTATCTGCATTTAAAATATCATGCACATCAAAATAACGTTGCAACTCCAGGTGTGTCCAATGATATAAAGGATTACGTAAGGTATACGGAACGGTCTCTGCCCACTTTTCAAATTTTTCCCAGTCGCTCTTATTACCGGTAGCAAAACTTTCATCCACACCATTGGAGCGCATGGCACGCCATTTATAATGATCGCCGTATAACCACACCTGCGTCAGGTTTTTAAACTGCGTATCTTCTGCAATTTGTTGTGGCGGTAAATGACAATGATAATCAATTATAGGCATGTGTTTGGCAAACTCATGGTATAACCGTTCTGCTGTTTTGGTATTCAACAAAAAATTCTCATCTAAAAACTTTTTCATACGCTCCTTATTTTAATAATCTCTATAAGTTTCTTTTTACTTTTTTTGTTACCAGCTGTAGTAACACAGATGATCTTCTGTTGCCTCGCACTCTTCATCGTTCTGTTCGCTAATCAGCAGGCTTAACGCAAAATGCTGAATGCGCAATGCTGTAAACCTGCAATTACAAAATGACACTTGCACAATGCTCAATAGCATTACCGGACGTACAAGTGAGTGACACAACTAAAGCTGATAGTAGCAATGCAGTCGATTACCAAAATAAAAAACTACAACGATACGCCACGCTTCCATGGAATGAAATCATCCTGGTTCAACTGCACAGCCTTCGGTATTACCTCGCCGCTGGCAGCTTTGATACAATATTCTAATATTTCTTCACCCATCTGCTCTATGGTCAGGTCACCTTCAATAATGGGTCCGGTATTAATATCAATGATATCACCCATCCGTTTGGCAAGGGCATTATTGGTAGCCACTTTAATGGTAGGACAAACCGGGTTACCGGTAGGTGTTCCCAGGCCGGTCGTGAATAATATCAATGTAGCCCCGCTGGCGGCTTTACCGGTGGTTGCTTCCACATCATTACCCGGTGTACATACCAGGTTCAGGCCGGGCTTAACCGCCGGCTCTGTATAATCCAGCACATCTTCTACCGGTGAGGTACCGCCTTTACGGGCTGCACCGGTACTTTTAATGGCATCGGTTATCAATCCGTCTTTAATATTACCGGGTGACGGGTTCATATGAAAACCGGAGCCTACTTTATGCGCTGCATCATTATAGGCCGTCATCAAATGAATAAACTTCTTAGCCGCCGCTTCATCTTTGGTACGGTCAATTAAATTCTGTTCGGCACCACATAGTTCAGGAAACTCAGCCAATAATATTTTACCGCCCAAACCTACTACCAGGTCAGAGGTATAACCCACTGCCGGGTTGGCGGAGATACCGCTGAAACCATCACTGCCGCCGCATTTAACGCCGATTACCAGCTTATCCAGCGGGGCGGGCTTGCGTTCAATTTTATTAATCTCTATTAAACCTAAGAATGTTTTGCGGATGGCTTCAGTTACCAGCTGTTCTTCACTTTGCGATTGCTGCTGTTCAAAAATATAAAGCGGCTTATCAAAATCCGGGTTTCGCTGCTTGAGGTCTTTTAAGAAATCGGCCACCTGTAAATTCTGGCAACCCAGGCTTAAAACCGTTACACCGGCTACGTTCGGATGATCTGCATAAGCGGCCAATAACTTGCTTAATACACCGGCATCCTGGCGTGTACCACCACAACCACCCTGGTGATTCAGGAATTTAATGCCATCCACATTTTTAAAAACACGGCTGGTATTAACTGTCGATTCTTTTATATCCAGGTCGGCTGTTGCTATGTCGGCGCCGCTTTTATATAACTCTAATAACAGGTGGGCCTTTTGTTTGTACTTATCGGTTACTTCATAACCCAGCTCATTGTACAGGGCTTCACGTATAACATCCAGGTTCCTGTTCTCACAAAAAACCGTTGGAATAAATAACCAGTAATTGGCAGTTCCTACCCTGCCATCGGCACGGTGATAACCATTAAAAGTACGGCCGGCAAATTTTGATACATCCGGCGCCTGCCAGGTATATTCATAAGGTCTGTAATAAAACGGATCCGCCGCATGTTTGGTGTTATCGGTATTCATGATAGCCCCCCTGGGTATATGATACTGGGCCTTACCTACCAGTACGCCGTACATGGTAATAGGATCACCTTCATTCATGTCCTGCATAAAAAACTTATGCTTGGCCGGAATATCATCCACCAATGTATAATTCGCACCATTAAATACGATCTCTTCCCCACGGGTTAAATTTTGCAGTGCCACCAATACATTATCACTGGGATGTACCTGCAATACTCTTTGTTTCATATAGTTATTTTGCCTTGTTTATGTTAAAACCTGGCTACTAAAATACTGCTTTATAAGTGTTGTTACATTTTCTTTTACCGCCTGCTCAAAACCTTTTACCTCGAGCAGGTTATTACCTCCCCATATTGTAGTATCTGATAATATATCTGCCACCAAATCACTGATCTCGTCGTGTTTTTTCCATTTATCAGATAATGCCTGTGCATACTGGCAGGTGATCGTATACGTACGATCGTTTATTTGCCCTTCAAACTCACCTTGTTCATTTTTGTCAATATTCATTAACAGCAGATAAGCGGCAAAACCTACGGCCATCTTCTCAGGTACCTTACCTGTGTTCTTTGCGTAGCCCATGATCAGCGGCACATTCCGCATGAACATTTTAGAAGTGTATTGCACCGCAATGCTTAACCATTTATGTTCCAGGTAAGGGTTTTTATACCTATCCAGTACATTGTTGGCAAAAGTAATGGCCTCATCAGTAGGTACTACTTTATTATCCAGGGCCGGGATGATCTCTTCCTTCATTAACCCGTCAATGAACTGGTAAAACGCTTCGTTATTCATTGCCTCCTTTACCGTAGTAAAGCCCTGTATAATAGCATAGGCACAGGTGAAAGTATGCGAGCCGTTCAGTAAACGCAGTTTCAGTTCTTTAAACTTTGTAATATCCGGCGTAAGCACCACACCCGCATCAGCCTGGCTAAAGGATAGTATTTCTTTTACCTTTTCATTATCGGTTTCAATAGCCCACAGGCGGTATACTTCCGACATGATCATGAGTTCATCCGTATAACCCAGTGCGGCCTCTGTCTGCTCTTGTTCTGCTGCAGGCAATTTGCCCGGTACGATCCTGTCCACCAGGGTATTGCAGAAATAGTTTGACTCCTGTAACCATTGCACAAACGCCTCTTCCAGTTTATTCCAGGCAGCCAACTGTAAAACGATCTGCTGTAGTTTAATACCATTATCGGTGATCAGTTCGGTGGGTAACACTACCAAACCTTTTGTTGCATCGCCGTTAAAAGCCTTGTAACGATGGTATAAAACCGCCAGCAGTTTTGCCGGGAAAGATGAAGGCGGTTCCTGCTCAATACTTTCTTCCACCAGGCTGATACCCACTTCTGTTGTATTGGAAATAATAACCTGCAGCGCTTCGCTTGCGGCTATCTCCAGGATAGCACTCCATTCTGTTTTGGCAGCCAGTACGCGGCTGATAGAGGAGTTAATGATCGTTTCTTCTACCTGTTGACCGTTCTGCAGTCCACGCACACATAAGGTATATAAACCTTCCTGCTGATCAAACGCATCAGCCCCGCCGGTAGCGGTTGATTTAACCACAGCTACACGCCCGTTAAAAATTCCGGCACGGTTTGCCTTATCAATAAAATAATCGGGTAACCCTCTCAGTAATACCCCGGTTCCGAACTGTAATACTTTTTCGGGCAGGGTAAATAAGTTTTCACCGGGAATGATCAATCCATCCTGCGGTTTAATCTGTGCGATATTCTTTGTTGTTAACTGCATCTGGTGTTTATTTATTTTTTCGCTTTACCTAATATCCATTTCACAAAATCGTTAGCCCCCTTAAAATTCTCATACTCCAAAGGCAGTTTTTTCCCATCCACATATTCGTTATAGATCCAGGGATCGCCCAAAACCAGTACGCTGCCTTTTCCATATTGTGCGGTGGCATATACCACATAACCATCATGGGTAAGTGCTGCTTTTGCCGGCTTAGTAATGGTTAAAGAACTGATCTCTTTCAGGAAAAGATTTTTAGCGGTTTTAAAGATCTCGTTACCGGCCGGGATCTTTACCTCTCCTTCTGAATAGTTATTGTTCTTCACCATTAACTTATTGTCCTCGTTCTGGGTAATACCAAAAGCTTTTGACAAGGTGTTAAAGTGCGTAAACTCGGCATTGCCCTGGTTATTGCCCAGTAATACCAGTACGCCACCATTTTTTACCCAGGTGGTCAGGGCTGCCACATCCTGTGGCTGAACGTAGTTTGGTTTTTCAGTTTCTTTATCTGTATCGGGGTCAACAATAACATATACCCCTGCATTTTTTAAATTGGCTGCTGTAGGCGCTTTATCCAGCGAGCTGATACCCGCCCCATGCTGGTTAAATATATTGCCCAGTAAATAGTAACCGCCATTGGTCCTGTCATCCCAGGTATAATGCCAGCGCACCGGTGTACCGGTAATATCTTTTTTCCATTCGTTATTATAGTAAGTGTCCAGTACCACTGTTTTGGAAGCACCGCTCTTTGTTTTACCGTATTTGAATAAAGGCTGCATCTCAATTTCAGTAGCGGCCAGAATAAACGCCCCCACACCTTTGGCATCATTCACCACCACTTTCTCGCTCATATAATAATCAAAGCTGCCGTCACGGTAAGGATTACCACCCAGTCCCGAAACACTCACCGTACCTTTCAGGTTGGTCAGTCCTTTATCGTCTACTTCAATAAACGTTTTGATAATGCCGTCAAATCCCTTCTTCGCTACAGCCGCATAACTGTAAGGAATATATCCTTTACGGGCCGCTTTGGCAATGGTGTACACTAACATGGAAGAAGCTGAGGCCTCAAAATAATTACGGGGCTCATTGGGCATATCAACAATATCATACCACAGCCCTGTTTTTTTGTCCTGTACAGCGGTAACCGCTTTCACAAAACGGTTTAGTATGGCAATAATAGCATCTTTACCGGCATGTTGTTCGGGGAAATAATCCAGCGCATCTACTATGGCCATGCCATACCAGCCCAGTGCCCGTCCCCATACATGTGGTGAACGGCCGGTTGTTTTATCCGCCCATTTCTGCTGGCGGCTTTCATCATAACCATGATACAATAAGCCTGTTTTAGGATCGCGGCTGTTTTTTTCCATCAATACAAACTGGCGGGCAATATCATTAAAAGTGGTATCCTCATGAAACAACATGGCGTATTCCGCATAAAAAGGCTGGCCCATATATAATCCATCCAGCCACATCTGCCAGGGGTATACCTGTTTGTGCCAGAAGCCCCCTTCTTTTGTACGGGGATGCTCACGCAACTGCTGGCGTAAGGTATCAGCAGCCTGTTTGTATTTTTTATTACCGGTTACGCGGAACAAGGTAAGAAACAGTTTACCGTTGTTCACGTAATCAATATTATAGGTGCTCTTTTTATAGTCTTTTATCTGGGCAGGATTTTCGATAAAGAAATCCATGCTTTTCTGGATATAGTTATACCATTTAGGATCGCCGGTGGCATTCCAGACATTCTCAATGCCTTTCAGTATCACCCCAAAATCATAGCTCCAGCGGGCCGGCTTACCAGGAAAAGCAAAAGAATCTTTCCAGTGGTATAACACGGTATTGGACATACGCTGCGAATAAGGTATATCCTGCGCCTGTATAGCAGTAACAGAAAAGACCAACAGTAAGAGAACAACTATTTTTTTCATCATACAAATACTTTATTCAGATTAATTAACCCCGGTACGGCTTAAGGCTGTACCGCTCCCAGCTCGTAACTATATGCTTTTTTAACTTTTTTATCATCCGTATTGATCACTTTAACCGGCTTGCTTCTTTCCCCGTTTATCCTGAATAAGAGCTCGGCCTGGTTACTGTATTGCAGTTTATCAAAACTGATGTTGTCACTATTAACAATGTCTACTACCGGGTTCAGCTCCGTAGTATATAACTGAACATTTTTGAAACTGATATTCGATGCTTCCTGGATATCCATTCCTTTTTTTGATTGCAGTACCAGGTTACTGAACTGCAGGTTGTTGATATGCATTTCGGGCAGGCCGCGGATAAAGACCGCTTTTTCTGCACCATTCACATATACATTATTGATACGGATGTTCTTAAACTGCGGGGTGGTCTCATCCACCGGTTTAAACTCTACTGCAGGCAATGCCCTTTCTTCACCGGCCAAAGGAATAGGGTCACGGGCTGCATAGTACATATCAAACAAGATCGCATCGCCCGGGATATCTTTCATGTAAATATTATTAATGAAGATATCTTCCACCACACCACCACGGCCGCGGGTTGTTTTAAAACGCAGGCCGATATCGGAACCAATAAAGGTACAATCACTTACATGAATATTTTTAGCCCCTCCGCTCATCTCGCTGCCCACTACAAAACCACCATGTGCGGCATAAACCGTACAACCGCGAACGATTACATTTTCAGTAGGCATGCCTCTTTTACGTCCTTCCGCATCACGGCCGCTTTTGATACAAATGCCGTCATCGCCTACATCAAAAAAACTATTTTCTATCAATACATTTTTGCAGCTCTCTACATCCAGGCCGTCACCATTCTGTGCATACCAGGGGTTACGTACCGTAATATTGCGCACCGTTAAATGTTCGCTCATTAAGGGATGTAAACACCAGGCCGGTGAGTTTTGAAAAGTAACGCCTTCCAGTAAAATATACTTACACTTTGTCAGCACCATCAGGTTGGGACGCAGAAAGTCTTTTACATCATCATAATTTTTCCCTGCCACATAAGCACCGGGGTTATCCATGGTACTGGCTTTTTTAAAAGCTTCCGAAGGATACCATATTTTTTTATTATCGCTCAGGACACCACCCGATGCTACCAGTTTTTTCCAATCGCTTTCTGTGAGCTTTTCTTTTTTTACATAACGCCAGGCATCACCGTTACCATCAATAATGCCTTTACCGGTAATGCCGATATTGATGGCATTTTCTGCTGAGATAGGTGACTGGTTACGCATCTGGTCAAGACCTTCCCAGTTAGTACGCACCAGGGGGTATTCATTTTTATCTTTGGTAAACAACAAAGTAGCGCCGCTGGCCAGGTTAAGGTTCACATTGCTTTTTAAAACGATCGGGCCGGTAAGCCATAAACCGGGAGGAACCTGTACGGTACCACCGCCGTTTTTATTACAGGCATCAATAGCTGCCTGTATGCTTTTTGTATTTAAAGTATAACCATCGGGTAAGGCGCCGTACCTGGTAATAGTGTAGGTAATATTTTTAAACTGCGGCGCTTTCACCACAGGTAGTTTGGCCGTTGTTTGTGCAAAAGTTAACGCGGGTAACAATAATAATATAGACAGGATTCTTAACATCACAATCATAACAAGCATTTCGTTTCTGTACAAAAACCTTTTGCACCACACAAGTTTACCCCCAAATACATTGATGATGAAGCAAATACGAGGTTTTTTTTACGCAAACGTTGCCGGAAACGATAGCGTTAGTCTTCTGTTATATTCTTTCTAAGTATTTGAGAGTCAATTGCTATTTTGTTCAAAGTATGATCATGCTATTGCTTTAACATACCTGTACCAAAAAACGGTGTACCTTTGTGTAGATATAACACATTATATAGTTGCCGTCCACTTTTATTCACCACTGTATAATTAAGTAATATGGAAAAGCAAATTTTTGAAGAGATAGCACTTGATGAGGTCACGAAAGAATCGATCAAACAACTTCCAAGACAGGATAAAGAAATACTTTACTCCTATCTTTTTGAAGGCAAAATAACCCCCGAAGAGTTTTTATTCCTGTGCAAAAAGAAAATTGAAGGACATATAGGTGGCTAAACAGCTGATGCTTTTTTATTGCCGGTAAGCAGGATAAATTATTACAGTTCTCCTGTTGGCAAACGGAATAAAAGATCGCTGCGCTATTTTTCTTTTTTAATAAACTTATCCCCGATCACGATATTCCATTCCCGGATATACCAGGCTTTCACCAGCCCGTTCTGTACATAAGGATCCTGGCGCATGAAGCTTTTAACCACGTCCTCGTTCTCGCAATGAAAAATGAGCAGCGATTCAATAGCCGGTTGCATAGAACCTCCTGCCAGCAGTATTTGGTTATCATGGTATTGCTGTGCCAGGAGCAGGTGTTGCTCCCTGTAAGGCATTCTTCTTTCTACAAAGTTCTCAGCGGTTATATAGGTTAAAGCGTAATAAGGCATGTATATATTTTCTGCCTCAAATCTCGGATTTTATTTGGCTTAAACCATAGAACAGGCAAAACTCATTTTTTCAGCACATTACAAATAAGTAAAAAGTACCATAAACAGGTATTTTAACACCGCCCCGTGTACTGCAGCCATATTACCTTTGTATGGTAAAACCATACAGCATGGCAAAGGATAAAATACCGGTCTACAATATTCACCACCTGCAGTTACAACCCGTAGCGCAGGGTGATTTTTTGGCGGAACATTTTTCCGATTACCTGCATAAACATTATGAGCACCTCCACTTTCCCCACCGGCATAATTTTTACCACCTGGTACTTTTTATCAACGGAAAGGGATCGCATACTGTAGATTTTAATAAATACACCGTTAAACCTTACCAGGTGTATTGCATGATACCGGGACAAGTGCATAGCTGGCATTTTACCTCGTCCATCAATGGATATGTGATCAACTTTTCAGCAGGCTTTTATAAGAACTTTTTACTGAATGAACGGTATTTGGATAATCTCTCTTTTTTTTCAGGTAACAGTAAAGATGGTGTTTTTCAATTGCCGGTGACATTACATGAGGAAGTGACCGTTTTGTTTGAAAAGTTGATTGACCTGCAAAAGCAGCCGCAACCGGCCTATGACCTGATCAGGGTGATACTGTTGCAGTTATTGCTGTTAATGGACGGACAGGCAGAACAAAAACGTATTCCCGCTATTCCCAACCAGAAATTAACCCTTCTGAATAATTTTAAAAGGCTGATCGATGCGCATTACAAGAGTATCCGTTTGCCCAAGGAATATGCTGATCTCCTGTACGTGACACCCAATCATTTAAACGCCTTATGCCAGGACCTGCTGGGCAAAACAGCCGGTGAGCTGATCAGGGAACGTATTTTATTGGAAGCAAAAAGGTTGCTCACCAATGTAAACATGACCGTAACCGAGATAGCCTACGAGTTAAACTTCCAGGATAATTCTTATTTTAACCGGTTCTTTAAAAAATATGAGCAGGTAACCCCCGACGATTTCAGAAAACAATTTTCAAAATAAAAGATATGGAAAGCATTAATAAGGTATCAATACCTGAAAAAAAAGCAGTACCGGCTATCATCAGCAGTTTACAATGTAAATGTCCCCGTTGCCGGGAGGGTAATATGTTTGTATCCCGCAACCCTTACAATTTGAAACAAACCCTGAATATGCACAAGGAATGTTCGGTGTGCAAACAGCCTTTTGAACTGGAAGTGGGCTTTTATTATGGCTCCAGTTATGTTAGTTATGCCATGTCGGTAGCGCTGAGTGTGGCCTCGTTAATTGCCTGGTGGGTATTTATAGGCCTGAGTATTTACGATAACCGTTTTATTTACTGGCTGGTGTTCAACGCAGTTCTCCTGCTGGTACTGCAACCGGTGCTGATGCGTTTGGCCCGTAGTATCTGGCTGGCGTTTTTTGTAAGGTATAATAAGAACTGGCGTACCCAGCCACCCGAACGTACCGAAAGAACCAATAAGGACCAGATGAATAACTGGTAACAGCACAGCAAATACATTACATACAAAGGCCGCAAAATTGCGGCCTTTGTATGTAATAAAGTGGTCATTCCTGTTCGTCCAGTTGATCCAGTACGGATTTTATTTTCTTTAAATGTTTACCATAATAATATTGCGGCCAATACTCAGCGCCTGCAAAAGAAAGGGCCATAATAATAATGATCGCGATAATAACATAGACCTTTTTCTCAAACAGCATCAGGAAATCGGCATCTTTGACAGTGATACCATTATTTTTCAGGATGGTATAAGCCAGTACACCGAAAGCAAAACCAATGAAAAACAGGATATAGGTAAGCGCCTTGTATAACTCTATATTAAGTTTCAATTCGTAGTAAAACCATAAGAGGTTTTTACGGCTGTCGAAACTCAGGTCGTACGAGTGTTTATAAAATTTAAAGAACTTATAAAAATAGTAGAGCGTAAATGCCACTGCCATACCATAGGTACATATAAATACCGTGGTTAGCTGCGAAGGAAAGTTAAAAATCACGGGGGCAAAACCCATTAACACCAGGCAAAAAAACTGGATATAACATTCCCGGCGCATATTTTTTCTTACCTCGTCAATAGGCGTATGGGCTTCCTGCATTTTTTTTACGTCCGGGGGCACAGCGATCTTACTATCGTTGCTGTTATTCCATTCTTCCTGTAGTTTATCAAAATTCATAACCCTTGTCTTTAATAATTTGTTGTAATTTTTCTTTGGTGCGGTTCAGTTTAACCCGGGCATTACCTTCGGTGAGGCCCAGGTTAGCTGCAATTTCTTTATGGCTTTGTCCCTGCAGGAAGAAGAAGATAAGTGCTTTTTCAACAGCATTCAATTCCTGTACTGCCCGGTAAAAATAATCGAGTTGTGACTCTTTTACCGGGTTGTACTCCTCCGCTGCAAGCTCCGGCTCTTTGTTATCGCTGTAATGCTGTTTCCTTGATCTTTCTTTTTTAAAGAATACCATAGCGGTATTAATGGCCACCCTGTACATCCAGGTACTGAACTGGCTGTCGCCCCTGAAATTATCGTAGGATTTCCACAACTGTAAAACGATTTCCTGGAACAGATCCTCCTGGTCATCGGGCTGATCCATATACATACGGGACACCTTGTAGATAACACCCTTGTGTTGTTCTATTTTTGCTAAAAATTCCTGTTCCCGGTTCAAAACAATGATTTTGGTTTAATTCCTGGTTTTACAATCCTGTCTAAAAAATAACTGCCTACGCTTAACCGGCGGCAAACTTACTGCTCTTATACAGTAAAAAATAATTTGTGTAAGAGGACGTTTAATAAGCAACCGGCAAGTAAGCCTTACCGGTTGCCGGAGTGCAGATCAGTTAAAAACAGGCGTTACTTTATACCCTTTATCCTGCAATAGTTTGATCATACCGGTGTGCCCTGATAAGTGCGCACTTCCTATAGCAATAAATGTTGGCTGCTCCTTCATAATTTTGGGTAACCTGTCTACCCATAAGTTATTACGCACTGTAAGGAGGTAATGATATGCTTCGGCATTAGCGGTCCCCAAGCCTTCCATCATTTTATTAATAGCTGTTATGTCTTCTATTTTATAATTTGCATATAAGCCGGCTAACATATCGCTGATATTGAACTTATTGAGCTCACGTATTACCAAGGCAAATTCTTTGGCCGGTACAATTTTATTCATGAACGAGAATTGCTCTTCCACACTGGATAGACCATGTGTTTCCTTTTTATTTTTCGCGGAATGTTTGATCACTTCCTGCTCAAAGCTGATCATCTGACACGTGAAATCTTTTTGCATCAGGGCACTCATCAAAGCCATGGGCTTAATACTATCCAACTGTGCGAGGCCGGCTCCCACTTTAACTTTTAACACACTGTCAATATAAGCTGCATCTTTGGCTGATACCTGTTCCGAAATAGGTTTATCGCTTTTTACATGTTTGGCCGATTCTACGGCAAAGTCAGGGCTGTCAAGGTCTATCTCCAGGAAACTTTGCGTGGTTTGGTCCATGGCCTTTACTACTTTTTCGGGCATCACAAAATTATCTGCACATATCATGTGTACCGTTCCAAATAAGTAAGAAGGTTTCTTTAAACCGTTCCCTTCTATTTTCCATAATAATGAGTTCTCGTGTTTTTGAGCAAAAGCGGTACAGGCAAAACATACAAAAGCTACCAGGGCAATAATTCTTTTCATCTTTATCTTCTTTTAAGTTATTTTAATAGTAAGTATGGGCCGGTATTGTTTCGTTACAAAAAATTTGAACTTTTTTAAAAATATTTTTTACTGCTGCCGCACGCATATCATTTATGGATGTTGAAGCCATCCCCTGCACCGGCCCATTGCCTGCAGAATAGTATCTTTGCAGGGCTATGAAATATTGTTTTTTTATCCTTGTATTACTATTATCCGTTCCCGTTTTCAGCCAGTTCAATGACAGCACCCATTATTATGCAAAATTTGGTACCACGGGCATTATTAACCAGACCAATGACCGCAAGTCCTTTGTGCTGACCAATGCCCTGTCCCTGAGCATGAATAAAAAGATCATGACTTTTAACAGCAGCAGCAGCTGGATCTACGGCCGCCAGAATAAGGCCTTATCCAATAATGATTTTACTTCCAGTTTTAATGCGGATGTATTAAAGAACCAGCGTAAGATCTACTACTGGGCGCTGGCCTCCTTCTTAAGCAGCTATTCTTTAAAGATCAATCACCAGTTCCAGCTGGGTGGTGGTGTAGGATGGAATATTGTGAACCGGAAAACACTAGAAGTAGTGGCAAGTAACGGTATTATGTATGAGACCAGTAAACTCATCAACACCCTGGATGAAACGGAAAAATACCAGACCGTAAGAAATTCCTTCCGCCTGAAACATAAATGGCTTATTAATAATATTGTTACCATTGAAGGCATGCATTTCTGGCAACCTTCTTTTGAACGCTTTGATGATTATATTATCCGCTCCAATGCGGCCATATCGGTAAAACTGAGAAAATGGCTGAACCTGACATCGGCGCTTACCTATAATTACATCAGCAGAACAGAAAGGGAAAACCTGCTGATCAATTTTGGACTGGTAGCGGAGTCGTTTTTTTAGGCTTTACCTGCCTTGCCGTATAACCCTGATATTACCTTACTGCAGTAACGTTTATTGAACCGGGGTTTAACAACGGCATAAATCCCGGTATTACTCAGATCATAAGAAATTTGTATCCATCCCCCCGAATTCCTTATTTTTGGCGCCATGCAACCTGAATTAGTAACCGGCACCCTGGTGGAACGTGTGGAAATGGAATCGGCGTTTTTAAAACGTACGGTGGTCGTTGATTTTTTCCTGCCCAAAAATGTAGCCGACCCTTCCGATATAAGTTTACTGCTGATCAACGATGGCCAGGATATGAAAAAACTGGGCCTGGAAGAAATGCTGAACGGCCTGTACGAAAGTAAAACGATCAAACCCTTATTATGTGTGGCCATACATACCTGTGAGGACAGGAAGATGGAGTATGGCGTAGCCAGCCAGCCTGATTATTTAGGCCGTGGCGCCAAAGCCGGTTTATATACCCGCTATGTTTTAGAGGAATTACTCCCCTATATACAAACAACCTATGTTTTACCCACCGTGCATGAACGGGGTTATGCCGGCTTTTCCTTAGGGGCTGTGAGTGCCCTGGATATTGCCTGGAACCATCCCGGCCTGTTTACCAAAGTGGGTATTTTTTCCGGCTCCCTATGGTGGCGCAGTATTGACCAGACCGACCCCGCTTACGATGATCATCAACACCGGATCGTACACCAGCTGATCAAAAACAGCCCCAAAGTTCCCGGTATGCAATTTTTTTTCCAGTGTGGTAACCTGGATGAAACCATGGACCGTAACAATAACGGCATCATCGACTCCATTGATGATACCCTTGACCTGATGGACGCCTTATACAAAAAGGGTTATACCGACCAGGACGTGGTGTATATGGAACTGCCCGATGGCCGTCATGACGTGGCCAGCTGGGCCAGGGCCATGCCGGAGTTTTTAAAATGGGGCTGGGGAGTAAAGAGTATGTAGATGCTAGTATGCAGATATTAGATTCTAGTATGTAGATGTTAGTATAAAGATTTTTAAGCCGTTCGTAGGTTTCGAACCTTTATCTGGTATAGCTATGGGATACGTCATGCCGACGATAGGAGGTAAATCCATCTGTCGCAACCATCTGTCGCAAGTCTTCCGAAGGATGACTTGTGACTATAAAGACCTTCCCTGATTGCATCAGGGTGAAATAAAGAAATTTTGCTAACGTTAACGCAACTTACACAATGCCCAATAGAATCCATCTGTCACAAGCCTTCCGAAGGATGACTTGTGACTATAAAGACCTTCCCTGATTGCATCAGGGTGAAATAAAGAAATTATGCAAACGTTAATGCAACTTACATAATGCCCAATAGAATTAATTCGATATTAGTTATTGGATTAGCCTCATTGATGCATAGCGTTACTGCAGTACAAGTGAGTGACACAACAAAAGCCCCATCAGGGCCGGGACGATGACAACAAAAAAACTTCAGCACTTCATATATTGATAACACCACGGTAAACTTAAGTTCATATTAAAGATGAAACTTTATAGTAAACCCATTTATGACCAAACGCTCGGTTGAAGTTGTTGTACTATCTGATGTTCACCTGGGAACCTATGCCTGTCGTGCCAAAGAGTTATTACAATACCTGCAAAGCATATCGCCCCGCATTTTAATTCTTAACGGGGATATTATCGACGGCTGGCAATTCAGCAAACATTATTTCCCCGCCCCGCATATCGCGGTGATACAGGAGATATTACACCTGTTATCAACCGGCACCCGGGTTATTTATATTACCGGCAACCACGACGAAGCCCTGCGCCGCTACAGCGATATGCAGATGGGTGGCTTTCAGCTGGCCGATAAAGTGGTGATTGAAATTAACGGAAAACGAACCTGGGTTTTTCACGGTGATGTGTTTGACCATACTACCAGCAACCAGGCAAAGTTCTGGACCAAACTGGGCAGTAACGGTTATGCCATACTGCTGGGCTTTAACCGTTTTACCAATAAAATGATGAAATTTTTTGGTGGGGAGCCGCTTTCCTTTTCAAAAAACATCATGCACCAGTTTCATAAACGGGTGGTGAAAGTAGATGCATTTGAAAACCTCGTGGCCGGTATTGCCGCCGAAAAGAAGTATGATTGTGTGATATGCGGCCATATACACCAGCCGCAAAAAAGAGTGATAGAAACGGAAGGACAGGCTGTATTATACCTTAACTCCGGCGACTGGGTAGAGCATATGACCACGCTGGAGTATTATGATTATGAATGGCATTTGTATAACCATACGGAAGCCCCTGTTACCAAACCTGCCGTTAATACCGAGAAGCCGGTGCCGCAGGTAATAACCAATGAAATAGCCTTACATATACACTCCATGAATATGCCCGGCAAAGCTATCTAGCCCGTTATACTTTTTTAAAAGACAGCCCCGCTTCCTTCAGCGCTTTTTGTAAAGCCGGCAGGCTGGCCGGCCCGATGCCGTGCAGTTTTAGTATTTCAGCCTCTGTGTAATCAGCCAGTTTCTTTACCGTATCAATATTATAATGTAGTAACGCACGACGTGCCGGCGATGAAAGTGTGGCCAGGAAACCCGCTTCAGGCTTTTTATTTTTTTCACATTCCGGGCAGGTAGGACAATCGCTGGTTTTATAATAGCTATGTCCTTGTTTACAGGTACGTAAAGTTGCTTTAGAAGTTGGCATTGAATCGTTATTTAGTGAACAGGCTTTACTGCAATTTAGTTTTTCCTGTTCATACCTGTATACTGAAAAGGTTTTACAAAAAAAGAGCCCCGCTTAAAAAAGCGGGGCGTATTCAAAACTAACTGCATATGAGAAATAGGTTACTATTCAATTTATTTCAATTCAATAGGGTCTTGTACTTTAAAGGTTTTCTTCTGGGTAAACGTACGGCCATACATATCAACAGCCCTTATCTCCAGCGTATGCTCTCCTGCTTTTAATTTACCGGGAAAGCCCGCCCACCATAAATGGGTACTTTCTTCGGGGTTGCTGGGTCTGCGGCCCGGTATTAAGTTACTGATAAAATCCCATTTCATGGCAAGGTTTAAATAACTTGGGTCGGCATTTTTTAAATAATCCATCGCCTTCCACTTGCTGCCATCGATACTGAACTCCACTTTATCGCCTTTTTTACCCATAAAGAAGTTGGCGTAGAATTTATAGGAGCTGTATCTTTTTGAGGACATTACTTCAGGAGCATATACATTAATTTGATAATCAGCAGGTTTACCGGCCACTTTATAATCAATCACGTATTTATTCCCATCAAACCTGATAAAAGCGTAACCCTTAGGCGTACCATCACGCATAGTGCTGGCGGGTACCCCCTGTTCGTTCAGCTCACCCGAATACCAGTCGCCCGATGTTGTACCGGCATTGTATTCGTGGTGAGGTTTATCCTGCATCCAGCCATCGGCACGGGTATAAAAGTCATTACGCTGTAAGTGGGTATGCGCTGATAAGGACAGTGTGTTAGGGAAGTCTTTTAACAGGGCAAATAACCGGTCCCGGTCTTCTTTACGGAAAGCATCATTATACATTTGTAAAGGAATATGGAAAGCCAGCACCACCAGGTTTTCTTTCGGCACCAGTTTCAGGTCGTTCTCAATAAAATCCAGCTGATCCTTACGGAAACCGCCCCAGTAGCCTTTTCCATCGCGTGGATCGGGGTAAATAATATCGTCAAGGATAATAAAGTGTACCTTACCATGGTTGAACGAATAATTGGCCGGGCCAAAGTTCGCTTCATAGGTTTCATCGGCTAAGGAATCTACCGTAGCTTCATAGTTCATATCATGGTTACCCATGAGGTTATACCAGGGAATACCTACATTTTTAACAGCACTGATATAAGGGTTATGTAAATTAAGATCGTCGCCTACCAGATCGCCTAAACTTAAACCAAAAGCAACATCCTTAATGCCTGCTACTTCCGATACAATACCTTTTGCAAAAAAGTCAACCTCCTGCTGGGTATAAGGTTGCGGATCGCCAAATATCAAACTGGTAAATTTATCTGACTCCTGTGCCGGTAATAAAGCAAAATCAACCGACTTTGGCAATTTACCGGTAGGTTCAACACCCTTGTATTTAAAGTTGGAAGGAGAGCCGTTAGGCTTGTGTATATAGTAATACTGCGGCTGGTTACTGGCGTTTAGTGCCACGCTGTAGCCGGCAGGTTTGATCACAAAAATAATATTATCATCGCCTACGGGTAACTCATAAGCACCGTCGTTATTGGTATTTACCACCTGCACACCGTTTGATACACCTACACCGGCAATACCTTTTTCCGTTTTGTCCTTTTTGCCATTCCTGTTATTATCGGCATATACATAACCTTTCACTGTTTGCGCATACGCACTCATTGACAGGGCGACCACTAACACCAGTAATCCGTACTTTTTTTTCATATTGTTCTTTTATTTGAGAGGGTTTTATTCTTTACCGTGGTTGATGGTTAGTTTTTGCAGCGCAAATGTCAGCACTTAAGGTTAAGCCAGTTTTACCACAATATGAAGCTAATATTAAGTAATAGCATCATATATGAATTTCACCCTCTTATGCAACAAGATCATGTTATACCCGTAACTATATTATGCATTCATATTGTCGTAACATTTAGTTATCATTTTCATAATTCGTTTTCTTAGCCGGGCTGCGCAGTTAGTAGGTACTTTGGGTAACCATTTTATAAGCCATGAAAATATTATACGCAGTTCAGGCAACGGGCAATGGCCATATCAGCAGGGCCATGCAGTTACTACCATACCTGGAACAGCAGGGCACCGTTGATATTTTTTTAAGCGGCAGCAACAGTTCACTCGCATTGGCAGCACCGGTTACCTATCGCAGCAAAGGGGTTAGCCTGTTTTATAACAGTAATGGCGGTTTAAACTATGCACGTATCCTGCAGGGTTGTAACCCTCTGCGCATCTGGCGCGATATTCAGCAGTTGCCGGTACAACAGTACGATCTTGTACTGAACGATTTTGATTTTATCACCGCTATGGCCTGTAAGTTACGCAAAGTTCCTTCGGTACAGTTTGGACACCAGGCCAGTTTTCAGTCCATCGACTGTCCCAAACCGCTGCAACAGGATAAGGCCGGGGAATGGGTGCTGAAGAACTTTGCCACTTCACCCTTTAACCTGGGTTATCATTTCAGTGCTTATGACGATTTTATTTTTACTCCGGTGATCAAAAAAGATATTCTGGAGGCCAACACCATCAATAACCGGCATGTTGCCGTTTACCTGCCGGCATACAGTAACCAAAAACTTTTTACCATGTTTAATTCCATTCATCACACCCGCTTTGAAATTTTCAGCAAACAGGTTTTACAGCAACAGGAAGAAGGGAATATTACCTGGAAACCTATTATACCAGACAGCTTTTCTGACAGCATGATCGCATCGGAAGGCGTGATCACCGGTGGTGGTTTTGAAACCCCGGCGGAAGCCCTGCACCTGGGTAAGAAGATCATGAGTATTCCTATTAAAAACCATTATGAGCAACAGTGTAACGCCGCCGCACTGGAGTTAATGGGCGTTACCGTAGTACAGGATACCCTTACCGATTTCCAGAAGAAAGTGGAAGACTGGTTACAATACGGCCGTGTAATTAAACGCGATTACAGCCGCAGCATACAGCAAAGCCTGCATTATCTGTTTGAAAAAGTACAACCCCGTTTATACGAATCCACCGAAGAGGAAGTAGAGAACCGCTGGTTACCGGGTGAGATTTTTTTGCCGCAAGGGTAGTACAATTAGACAATTTGGCAATTAGATAATTAGTTAATTAGAAATTTGTTCAAGAGGGTTGTTCGTATTTTTTTAATTGTAAAAGGCTATAAGGATAATGTGCTGATTTGAAAGTACGTTAATAGGTCATAGATCATGGTTCATAGTGGCTGCCGCCAAAAAAATGATCAGGCCTATTATTGAAACCCAAAACTTACTACTTATAACTTATCACTTACAACTTTTAACCATACAGCTTATCCCCTACACCGTCTACCTTAAACCTTCTACCTCACACCTTCTCCCCTTCTCCTTACTTCACTTCCTGCATCTCCACCAGCCTTTTATAAAAACCATTCTGGGCAATGAGTTGCTCGTGGGTTCCACGCTCGGCTATCTTACCTTTTTGCAGTACAATGATCTCATCGGCATGGCGGATGGTGCTTAAGCGGTGCGCAATAACAATACTGGTACGGTTCTGCATCATATTATTAATGGCATCCTGCACCAGGCGTTCGCTTTCAGTATCTAAGGAGGAAGTTGCTTCATCCAGTATCAGTATAGGAGGATTTTTTAAAACGGCACGGGCAATGGTCAGGCGTTGTCTTTCACCGCCACTTAATTTACTGCCCCTGTCGCCGATATTGGTATCGTACTGTTCTTCCTTCTGCATGATGAAGTTGTGGGCATTGGCAATTTTTGCGGCCTGCACAATCTCGGCTTCCGGAACATTTTCCTGCCCCAATGCAATATTATGGGCAATGGTATCATTGAACAATATAGGCTCCTGGGTTACAATGCTCATTTGTTCACGAACCGAACTCAGGGAATAGTCTTTAATATTCACCCCGTCAATCAACACTTCACCGCCGGTTACATCGTGAAAACGGGGGATCATATCGGCCAGGGTTGATTTACCGGCGCCGGAGGAACCCACCAGGGCAATGGTCTTGCCCTTTTCAATCACCAGGTTCACATTATCCAGGATAACCGCATCCTCGTAGGCAAAGGATACATTGCGGAATTCGATCTGGTGATCAAACGATGTCAGCCTTTTACCGTTGGGGTTTTCGTCCACCACAATCGGCGCACTTAAAATTTCCTCCACACGTTTTAAAGCTGCACTACCCTTTTGTATATTAAAGAAGGAAGAAGAGATGTTTTTAGCCGGGTTAATAAGCATCGCAAAGGAAGCAATATAGCCCATCAGTTCTTGGCCGGATAAACCATTGCCACCAATTACCAAACGTCCGCCAAAGTATAAAATAGTACACAACACCATTACACCCAATACTTCGGTTAATGGCGAGGCAAGGTCACGACGGGCACCCATTTTTTTACGCACTTCAAACAGATCGTCGTTTACGGAATGAAAACGGGTACTTAATATTTTTTCGGCCAGGAAGGCTTTGATCACACGCAGGCCACCCAGGGTTTCGTCCAGAATAGAAAGGCCCTCGCCCAGTTTATCAGCAGCTTCCTGTGATTGTTTTTTTAGCTTACGACTGATACGGCCGATAAGAATACCGGTAACAGGTAATAATACCAAGAGGAACAGGGACAGTTGTGGGGATATGATCACCAGGAATGCCAGGTAACCAATTACGGTCAAGGGATCTTTGATCATACCATCCAATACACCTACCACAGAGCCTTCTATCTCGGCTATATCATTGGTCATACGGGAAATAATATCCCCTTTACGTTTTTCGGTAAAGTACCCGATAGGTAAGGCCAGGATCTTATTATACATATCGGATCGTAAACGGGTAATGATGGCCGCCCGGATAGGCACCGATAAACGGTTGGATAAATAAATAAACAGATTTTTTAACACCGTGGCGGTAATAATAAATAAACAGATAGCCGTTAAGCCGCCTACTTTACCATACGCAGGATTATTAATAATAGCATTTAACTGTTCCGTTATAAAAGCACCCACACCGCTTTTACTAGCCATATCTGCCGTTCCACCAAAGTCCCCCGTATCGAAGATCAACCCGAAAAAAGGTATTAACATACCAATTGATACCACACCAAAAATGGTGGCCAGCAGTACGCAAACAAAGTATAAAACCAGTTTGCTTTTATGTTCTTTTAAATAACCGAATAAACGGGAGTATTTTTTCATCTAACTTATATTATAATCATGCAGCTGTTACTATTGCGTGAGGGATTGCAGCGGTTACCCCGGTGAGGCCAGGTGAAAGGCGTAAGGGATAGGGCGAAAGCAGGATATCTACCCTTAATGAACCTTTTACCTTAAAGCCTATGCCCTATACCTTACAATGTGCCGGAGTAAAAGCGTAAAGCCCGACCCCGGGTTAACAAACAAGGCGAGGTACGAGCCGTAGTTTGTGTTACGCGGGGGCACGCCCAATTCCAAAGCATTAATAATAGCTTAAACCACGCAAAGTAAGTAAATTTGCAACCTGTAGCAAAAGTTAACTGTATGCATGGCTTGCTATTACAATGAACGGCAAGTTTTTGTTTACTATAAAATGGTAAATTATGGAAGAAGGAAAAAGGCAAAAGCAGATAGCCGGTTTATTGAATGAAGAGATCAACGCTATTTTCCAGCGTTTGAACCTGAGCATGCTGGAAGGCGGCATGGTATCAGTATCGGGGGTTAAAGTAACGCCCGACCTGCTGGAAGCCCGGTTTTACCTGAGTTTTTTCCAGGTAAACGATGTGGAAGCCGCCATGAAAAAGATTGAGGACAGGCATTTTGAGATAAAAAAGGAATTATCGGCCCGGGTACGCCACCAGTTGCGCAATATACCGGTATTAAAGTTTTTTAAAGACGATACCCTGGACCATGTGTTTAAGATGGAAGAGCTGTTTAAAAAGATCAACGAAGAGAAAGGTAAGTCGGATAATTAGCCAATGTAATCATTTGCTAATGCGCTGATGACCTTACTTATAACTTATTACTTAAAACCTATTACTTACCCTTGCATTTCCTCTTTGCCTGGCGCTATTTTAAAGCAAAAAAATCGACCAACGCTATTAATATAATAGCCTGGACCAGCGTTGTGGCCATTACCATTGGTACGGCGGCGCTTATTTTAGTGCTCAGCGTGTTCAATGGTTTTGAGGGTTTGGTAAAATCGTTATACTCCAATTTTTACCCCGATATTAAAGTGCAGCCCGCCAGCGGCAAAGTGCTGCAGTTAACGGCGGAACAGTTATCAAAACTGAAAGCCGTAAAGGGCGTTAAAATTATATCGCTGGTAACCGAGGAAAAAGCCTTTGTACAAAACGGCGATTACCAGTCGGTTGTGTACCTTAAAGGTGTTGATGAGAATTACCGTTTTATTTCGGGTGTAGAGCAGCATTTAATGAATGGGAATTATAAACTGGGTAACGAGGCCAGTCCCCTGCTTATTTTAGGCGCGGGTGTAGAGTCGGCATTGGGCGTACAGGCCGACCGGAATATTTATCCCCTGCGCATTCACCTGCCGCGTAAGAGTGAAGGCACTTCTTTTGATCAGCTGAATGATATCAGTAACGATACCATCAACACCGCAGGCACTTTCCTCATTCAGCAGGATTTTGATAACAAGTATGCCATCACCAATATTTACTTTACCAAAAAAGCCATGAAGCTGGCGGCCGATGAATATTCGGCAGTGGAAATAGCAGTGAACGATCCCAAGAAAGCGGATGATATGATACAGCCCATACAACAGTTGTTGGGTAAGGAGTATAAAGTATTGAACCGTTACCAGCAAAACCGCAGCCTGTATGCGGTGATGAATATGGAACGCTGGGCCATTTACGGCGTATTAAGTTTAATACTGGTAGTAGCCGCATTTAATATGATCGGCGCGCTTACCATGCTGGTGCTGGAAAAACAAAAGGATATCAGCATTCTTAACGCCCTGGGCGCCCATAAAGGGTTTATACAAAAAGTATTTTTAAGCGAAGGCTTTTTGCTGGCCATTGTAGGTGGTATTACCGGCATGATACTGGCGCTCATCATTGCTTTTTTACAGATACAGTTTCACCTTATTCCCCTGGAAGGCGGCTCCTTCCTCATTAACTACTTCCCCGTTAAACTGCGCTGGCAGGATTTTGTACTGGTAAGCGCCACCGTTTTTGTTATTGCCCTGCTGGCATCCTGGGTGCCCTCACGTAAAGCAGCCAGCCAGGCTTTCTCACTCAGGGGGGAATAGCCGTTCAAAAGTTTAAGGTTTAAAGTTTAAGGTTGTCGTGTGTATGATACGATTCCTTCTTTATACTCAATACTATATATTTAATACTTTTATAGGTTACCGGCTGCAGTACTACTATCAGCTGTTGTTGTGTCACTCACTTGTACGTCCGGTTCGCTAATGAGCAGCGTTTAATGCGGAAAGCTGAAAGCTAGATTCCAACATAACGAATTTATTATCCGCAATAGTCGTGATCTTCAATCCTGATAAAATTAGTCTCTAATTCATCAAATACGAAGCCTATAGCTTTTCCTTCAACATTAATTTCTGGACAATCATCTTTATATATATAATAGATAAATTGTACATAATTTTTATTAATAGGATAACCTACTGAATACCTCTGAATTATATTAGGTTTACCCAACGTATTGAAAAGGTAATTTTTTGATATACTATCAGGACGGGCATTTTGAAAAAGTTGAACAAGTTTTAGGCGATCGCCTTTGCAAGAAGTAGAACCCAATTTCCACTGTAACGATACCTCTTTACAAACACTGGAAACAGTGTGTGAAGATTGTGCTTTGCATACTACGGGAGTTACAAAAATCAATACACTAATAATGGTAATCCGCATCCTATTTTCTCCAATTAAGAATTGAACTGTACAAATTCTGCACTCTTTGCAATATACTAAACATTTGAACCTTTTGAACTACTTGAACCTTTGAGCCTCTCTAAAACCTTAAACTTTAGACCTTAAACCTTAAACTTAAAACCTACCTTTGCGGCCACAATCACAGGAAAAATCATGGCAACAATAATGCATAATTTTAACTCAGGTCCTTCTATTTTACCTAAAACTGTATTTGAGCAGGCCAGCCAGGCTGTATTGAATTTTAATAACTCCGGTCTTTCTATCCTGGAGATCGGTCACCGTACGCCGGAGTTCCAGGCCGTACTGGACGAAGCCATCGGGCTGGTAAAAGAGCTGATGCAGCTTAATGAAGACCAGGAAGTGCTGTTCCTGCATGGTGGTGCTACCACGCAGTTTATGCAGGTGCCTATGAACCTGTTAAACGATACGGATATTGCGGCTTACACCGAAACAGGTACCTGGGCCGGTAAAGCCATTAAGGAGGCCAAGTTGTTTGGACATGTAGAGATTGCCGGTAGCACCAAGGCAGAGAATTATACAGCCATTCCCAAAAAACTGCAGGTATCGCCTACCGCCAGTTATTTACATATTACCACCAATGAAACCATTGCCGGTACACAGTGGCATAATATACCCTACGACTGCGGCGTACCCCTGGTAGCCGATATGAGCAGCGATATATTAAGCCGCCAGCTGGACTTTAATAAATTTGGTATCATATACGCCGGGGCCCAGAAAAATATGGGCGCTGCCGGGGTTAACCTGGTAGTGGTAAACAAAAACCTGTTAGGTAAAGTAGATCGTACTATACCCTCTATACTGGATTACCGTAACCATATTGCCGAAGGCAGTATGTTAAATACTCCGCCGGTATTTGCCATTTATGTAGCCATGCTTACCTTACGCTGGTTAAAGCAGGAAGGTGGTTTACCCGTGATAGAGAAGAGGAACCAGGAAAAAGCCAGCCTGTTTTATAATACCCTTGACAGCCTGCCGGTGTTTAAAGGGCCGGTGGCCAAAGAAGACAGGAGCATGATGAACGCGGTATTTGTAATGGAAGATGCCGCTTTGGAAAAAGAATTTGCCACCCAGGCCGCACAGCAGGGTTTTTATGGTATTAAAGGGCACCGCAGTGTAGGTGGCTTCAGGGCATCTATGTACAATGCTTTGCCCCTTGAGAGTGTACAGGCATTAACGCAGTTTATGACAGATTTTGCAACCAAAAAAGGATAAATTATTTTATGGCAATTATTAAACCCTTTGCAGCTTTACGCCCCGCGCAGAATATTGCACACCAGGTAGCATCGCCCCCCTATGATGTATTGAACAGTAAAGAAGCAAGAGAGCAGGTAAAAGATAACCCGCTTTCTTTTTTACATATTACCAAGGCCGAGGTCGATCTGCCCGCCGATATTGATACACATAGCCAGCAGGTATACGATAAAGCAGCAGCCAACCTGCAGGATTTTATTGCCGTTGGCACTTTGTTACACGAAAGCAAACCCTGTTATTATATTTACCGGCTGGTGATGGACGGCCGTGAGCAGACCGGGCTGGTGTGTGCTTCATCGGTGGAGGATTATTTTAACGACGTGATCAAAAAACACGAGTTTACCCGCCCCGAGAAAGAGAAGGACCGTATTGACCATATGCGCACCATTAAAGCGCAGACCGGCAATGTGTTTTTAGCTTATAATAATGTGGCCGAGCTGGATGAACTGATCAACAACTGGAAAAAAACACATACGCCTTTATACGATTTTACCGCAACCGATACTATACAACATACTATCTGGGCAGTGGATGATGATGCCACAGTGGAGCAGATAACCAACCTGTTTGCCACCAAAGTGCCTGCTACCTATATTGCCGATGGTCACCACCGGGCTGCCTCGGCTGCAAAAGTGAGCCAGGCCCTGCCCGACAGCACAGAAGCAAAATATTTTTTAACCACCATATTCCCTGCCAGCGAACTGGCTATTATGGATTACAACCGGGTGGTAAAAGACCTTAATAACCTGAGTACAGGTGCGTTTATCAGTGCCTTACAGGAAGAGTTTACCATTACCGAAAGTGCCGACCCGGTTAAACCGGCTTCCCTGCACGAGTTTGGTATGTACCTCGATAAACAGTGGTATATACTCACCGCCCGTGAAGGCAGTTATACTACCGATCCTATTGGTGTATTGGATGTAACCATTTTATCGAACAACGTACTGGACAAAATACTGGATATTAAAGACCAGCGCACCGATACCCGTATTGATTTTGTGGGTGGTATCCGCGGCCTGGGCGAACTGGAAAAAAGAGTGAACAGCGGCGAGATGAAAGTAGCCTTCAGCCTGTACCCCGTTACCATCCAGCAATTGTTTGATATTGCGGACAGCGGTAATGTAATGCCTCCTAAAAGTACCTGGTTTGAGCCTAAACTGCGTGATGGCCTGTTGACGCATGTATTGTAACCAATTTATATTATTTTAACCGGCTATATTGTCAATTATACTCGTATCCTCCATTGAGCTTAACGCTTGATGGAGGATTTTTATTTGTTTCCAAATATGGAAACAATAATTATCTTTACCTACACAAAAAAATCCATACTACTCAATGTAAATAAATGGGCAAAATGCGACTCAAGTCTTACTCATTAACCGAGATGAAGGACAAATACATAGGAAACAAGGGTACTGCAGAAAGAGAAGCCTATGAATATGAGCTGAGTATGGATGTATTAGGCAGGATGATAAAGGCGGCAAGACAGCAACGTAACCTTACCCAGGAGAAACTGGGCAAACTGGTAGGCGTGCAGAAAGCCCAGATATCTAAATTAGAAAGCAGTACCAACAGTGCCACCATTGATACCATTTTAAAAGTATTTAAAGCCCTGAAAGCCGATATACACTTTAATGTAACCATTGAAAATCAGCAGTTACAACTCATATAACATTGTTCGGATTATTCTTATGATTCACCGGTAAAACCGAGCATTTTGTTAATCTTCCCCTCCTAAACCAATTATCAGCACAATATTTGCTTATTTTGTGGCGCCCTATTTTGATAAATTTAAATATGTATAGATGAAAAGATTTTCATCCTTTTTACTGGCCAGCCTGCTTTCCTTTGCTGCATTTGCGCAGGAAGATGTGAAGACCATGCAGGCCAATGCCAAAAAATTTACTTATTCCGGTGATTATAATAATGCCATTATTATTTTAAACCGTGCTTTGGAGCAGGATAAAGGCAACCTGGAGCTGATCAAGGACCTGACCATGAATTATTATTTGAAACGTGATTATACAAAAGCACTGGAGCAGGTAAAACAGATGGTTAACCGCGAGGACGCCGATGTGATCAGTTACCAGATAGCAGGCAACGTGTACAAAGCTTTAGAGGAAGTGAAGGATTGTGAGAAGATGTATAAAAAAGCCATTAAAAAATTCCCGGAAAGTGGCCCGCTATACAGTGAATACGGTGAATTGTTATACTCCGCTAAAAATATAACCGATGCCATTGCCCTGTGGGAAAAAGGCATACAGGTAGACCCTGCCTACAGCGGCAATTATTATAACGCTGCCCGTCACTACTTTTTTACACGCGATAAAGTATGGAGCCTTATTTACGGGGAGATATTTGTAAATATGGAAAGCCTGTCCGAACGCGGCGCTGCCATGAAACAGTTATTACTGGACGGTTATAAAGAAAAATTATTTGCCGATGCCGATATCACCAAGGGTATGGCAAAAAACAAGAACGAATTCAGCAATGCTTTTTTACAAACCATGGGTAAACAAACTTCGGTGATCAGCCGGGGTGTTACCGCAGAAACGCTGACCATGGTGCGTACCCGTTTTATACTGGACTGGTACCAGACCTACGCTGCTAAATTCCCTTATAAATTATTCGATTTCCAGCAACAACTGTTACAGGACGGATTGTTTGATGCTTATAACCAATGGTTATTTGGTGCTGTACAGGACCTGGCCTCTTACGATAACTGGACCAAAACACATGCGGACGCATACGAGAAGTTCACCAACTTTCAGAAGACCCGTATTTTTAAAATGCCAAAGGGACAGAATTACCAGACGAATTAGATTTCAGATTTGAGAATTAAGATTTAAGATTTGTGTACCTTTTATAGAAATATTTGATGAAAGCGGGAGTATTACTTCCGCTTTTATTTTTCTTTTAATGCTGATCAGCGATTGGAACGATGCAGTGTGCGACGCAACAGGCGATGCCATTTGTATTACTGCGGGGCTCCTGAAATTTAAAAGCCCAGAACCTGTATAGTTACCGCTAAGGGAGTAAAACTACCTAAGTAGCTCCATCTGAAATCTCATAGCTGAATTCCTCTTGCTGTTGTCCTTCTAACCATTTTTTAATTCGCCAATCGCCACATTTTTGCTATATTTAAAACTTTAACGACGTTGTCAATATGGAATATCCTTCGTACAGACTTTTTGATGCAGTTGCCCACCAGTTAGAGAAATATCCGAAGCCGGATATGCTGAATGCCAAGGTAGATGGCCAATGGAAAAGTTATACCACCCAGGATGTGGAAATAGCTGCCAATAAACTGTCTGCCGGTTTATTAAAACTGGGCGTGAGCGGCAATGATTTTACGGCTGAAGGAAGTGACAAGATCGGCATCATCAGTAACAACCGTCCTGAATGGGTGATCACGGACCTGGCCACACAGCAAATAGGCGCCATTCTTATACCTATTTATCCCACGACCAACCCGCTTGAAATTGAGTTTATTTTAAATGACTCGGGGGTTAAGTATATGTTTGTAAGCGATGAAGCATTGTTTAACAAAATAAACGATCTTAAAGATAAAATACCAAGCCTAAAGGGTATTTATTCTTTTGCCCATATTAATGGCACACCGCATTTTTCTACTTTATTGGAAATGGCCGACAATGAAAGCCTGGAACAGGTGGAAAAAATAAAAAACAGTATCAGCAATCACCATACGGCTACCATTATTTATACTTCGGGTACAACGGGTACGCCTAAAGGTGTTATGTTAAGTCACAGCAATATCATCAGCTGTGTGTTTTTTTCCAGGGCCAGTTTTCCTTTCCCTGATGCGCCGCACCAAAAAACACTGAGCTTTTTACCGCTCAATCATATTTTTGAAAAGTTAATTACCTATATCTATTTATACAGCGGCATCAGTATTTATTATGCTGAAAGCCTGGATACCATTGGCGATAACCTGAAAGAGGTGCAGCCGGATGGTTTTACCACAGTTCCGCGTTTGCTGGAAAAAGTGTATGAAAAAATAATGACCAAGGGCAACGAGCTCAAAGGCATTAAACGTGCACTGTTTTTCTGGAGTGTTGCATTAGGGGCGAAGTACGATAATAATGTAAGCCCGGGTTTTTTCTATAATATAAAATTAGCCATTGCCCGTAAACTGGTATTCAGTAAATGGCGCGAGGCGCTGGGTGGAAATATTAAGTTTATTATTACCGGCGGCGCCGCTGCATCGGAAAGATTGTTACGCATTTTTAATGCAGCCGGGATACCGGTTTTTGAAGGTTACGGCCCTACAGAAAACAGCCCTGTTATTTGTGTGAACCGTGCACAGGATGCTATGTACGGCACGGTAGGCCCGCCTATTGAAGGTATTGAAGTAAAGCTGGCAGAAGATGGTGAAGTGCTGACAAAAGGCCCATGTGTGATGCAGGGGTATTATAAACGTCCTGACCTTACTGCTGAAACGGTGAAAGACGGCTGGTTATATACCGGTGATATTGGTGTATGGGTAAAGAACAGGTATTTAAAAATTACCGACCGTAAAAAGGAACTGTTTAAAACCAGTGGCGGTAAGTATGTAGCCCCGCAGCCGATTGAAAACAAGATGAAGGAAAGCCGGTTTATTGAACAGATACTGGTGGTTGGCGAGAACCAGAAATTTGTAGGCGCTTTGATCGTACCCTCCATACAGGCCATTAAAGACTGGATGCGGGATAACGGCATTGCTTTTACCAATAAAGAAGAAGCCTTACAGAACGAACAGGTTAAAAAAGTAATGAAAGAAACGGTGGAACGTTATAACCAGAACTTTAACCAGGTAGAACAGATTAAAAAGTTTGAACTGATCCCTACCGAGTGGAGTGTTGACAGCGGCGAGTTAACACCCAAACTGTCCATGAAACGGAAGGTGATTATGGAAAAACATAAGGATGCCGTTGAACGTATCTATAGTTAACAATAAAAAAGCCATTCTATACAAGGCCCTGCACATGCAGGGCTTTTTTATGGGGTTAAATTTCCTGTAAAAGGGTTTCTGTTAGAACAGGCTTCCTACTTTTTTATATTAAAGGGGCGGTAATAAAAAAGCCATTGCAGTTTACCTGCAATGGCTTAACAAATAGCAATTTCAGCTGTTAGTTTTTCACGAATTTGATTGTTTGCTGTGTGCCGTCATTCCATACCAGGGTATAAATACCGGGGATCAGCCTGTTTACATCAATAGTGGTTTGGGTATTACCCGCAGCCACTTTCTCTGTATGTACCAGCTTACCGGTTATACTCATGATGGTGATGGTGGCTTTATCATTGGCCGTACTATGTTTAACCGTTATTTGTTTGTAGGCAGGATTAGGTGCCAGAGAAACAATTTTCACCGCAGTACCTACCCTTATCATAATGATCTTGCTGTAACGGTGGCTGCCGTCATGATCATTAATTTTTAAACGGTAGTAGGCCATATCTATAGCAGGATCAACATCGGTAAAGCTATAGTTATTTAATGCGGCAGGCATGGTTACAGCGGCTACACTGCCTACAGGCGCAAAGCTGTTGCCATCGGTACTACGTTCAATAGTATACTCTTTCACGTTCACCTCTTCGGCAGTTACCCATTGTAACAGTACATCCTTATCTTTTTTAGTCCCTTCAAATGACAGTAATCTGGCCGGTAAGGCTGATTGCTGGTTGGCCACAATAAACGGAGAGAAACCGGTTATGCCTGTAGCTGTTGCATAATAAGGGCTGGCGATAGTACCTGTGCCGCTTGCGGCAGCAGCCCTGGTATCCCAGGCTGAGCCGTTATAATGATCGATACGTAAAGCGGCAGCCGGGTTAAATAAAGTACCCTGGCTGGCAGTGATCCAACCCAGGGAAATATCCAGGTTGGCGCCGGCAGTTACCGGAGAAATATTGTACTGGTTCTTCACCACTGCTTCCGGGCTGGTAATCGGCGGCGTGATATGATCCTGCACACCCACTTCTACTGCGCCTGCTGCTCCGTTGTTTTTAATGCGTACCGGGCTATACAAACCACTGGCAGCAGTATGATAGGTTACGGTAGCATTGGCCGCTACCTGCTGGCGTAAAACACCATTACCGGTTATATTCCAGGGAATAGTGGTATGTGTATTGGATTGTACCAGGTTGGTGCTCCTTACAGAAGCATCCACCAGGCCATTGCCTTTAATATTCAATTCCAATAAACCAGCGGCAGGTGTGCTTGCAGATGTCACCAAACGCATGGCTGTACCCGTTAGCCAGCTACCTTCTACATTGATGGTTATTTTACTATTGGCCTTTGTTGCATGACCTATTACGGATGAGTTGGTACCGGTAGCGCCGCTCATATTCAGTGTGCCCAATATATTGTAGGTATACTTACCAAAATAAGCCGCGGTATTGGTGGTACTTGAAGTTGATACATGGAAAACCGCGTTGGAGCCGAAGGTTACTGTTTTACCCGGGTTAATGGTCACTGTAACATTATCATCCTCCTGGGTCAATGTCTCCGTATTATCGGTACTGGCCGGATCCCAGTAGGCACGGAAATAGTTGTTTAAATTAATATTGGCATCAATGATCACATCAAGATTTTGGGCCAGGGTGCCTACGCCAAAATTACCCAGGTATAAAGTGCCGGTGCCGCCGATAGTTACCGTACCATTGGCCAGCCAGGGATGCAGGTTCACTCTTTCGGTAGAAGTGGAACCACTGTTGCCGAATGTGCCGTAGTTCAGCACCATATCACTTACCCTTAGGTTACGTACACTGCCGGTTGACCTGAATGTACCGCCATTCTCTATCACCAGGGTTTTAACCGTTTTGGTACCACCGATGGTAACATTATGACCACTGCCAATAACAATGGTAATATTACTGCCGGGTACCGCATCTGCATTTACCCAGGCTTCAGCAGGGCCGTCATATCGCTGCCAGGTATTGATATCTTCCCAGGTTCCGGATTGCCGTGAACGGTAATCACCGTTTTGCACCCCGGGTATAGCTGATGTTTTAAATTGCCACTCGATACCGGTGGTTGTACCGTTTACATTGGTCGCATCCACACGCCAGTAGTAAACCGTGTTTGGCTCTAGTACGCTTGTTTCCAGTGAAGCATCCGCACTGTAAGCCACATCACCCAGTTTGGTTAAGGCACCCGGCGTTGTTCCCAGGTAAACAGTATAAGTAATGGTATTGGTGCTTCCTGTCCAATCCAGGGTTACTTTGCCATTGGTTAATATTATATTTTCTGACAGGTTTGCGGGTGCAGGCGCGCTTGCCTGGTCAGGTGTAGCGGTTAAGGATGGCGTGGTTATCTCTACAACAGAGGAGTAGATGGATTCTTTAATATCGCCTACCGCCTTAATGCGATAATAATATTTTGTATCATCTTCCACATCATTATCCGTATAGGTAGTAGCATTAGCTGCTACCTGCCCGATGGCAGTAAAGTTTGTACCATCCGTAGAACGTTCAATAACAAAATGTAATTCGTTCTCAGCATTATCCTGCCAGCTTAATGTTACATAAGGAGATACGGATGGCGTTGTATACAGCCCGGTAACAGCATTCAAGTTGGAGGGCGCTTTTACAAAGCCCGGCTCCACCACTTCTAACACACCGGTTTCCGGTGTAAAGCGCCATTGTAATCCTGCTCCCGGCTCTGCGGGCTGAATAGCCGTAAAGTTACCGGTATAGTCACCCGAAGTAAATATTTTAAATTCATCGCCTGATGCCAGGGTACCGGTTATCTGCAGGTTAAGTATGCCATTGTAGTTAATGGCATTGGTAACATTTATTTTATCCCAGGTACCATTGGTCTTATTAATATCGATATTCACTTTTGCACCTGTTTCCAGTATAAGGTTATTTCTTAAAGTAAGTGTGCCTACAGCGCTGTCGCCCGGCTCTATTGCACCTGTTACCACGGTTACATTGCCGCTCAGTGAGCCGGTTCCGGCCAGGGCACCCTCGTTCACCGTTACAGCACCACTGCCACTTTTATTACCATTCACTACCAGTACACCGGTTTCAACAGTAGTAGTACCATTGTATGGATTGGTATTGGTTAAACGCCATATACCCTCCCCTTCTTTCACAATATGCGTAGTACCCTGTGCACTGGAACTTCCGTAAGCTTCATTATTAATTACACCGGCAAATGTTTCGTTGGTATTGGCGCCACCAACTACCCAGGTTACTGTACCTCCGGCGTTTTTATCGCCTGATGCCAGCGTGGTACCACTGGTGCCGGAAAGTCCGCCCAGGTATAAGGTCCGGTTATTTGAGTAGGTAGTGATCTTGGTATTGCCTGTTGCATTCACCAGGGTATTCGGGAAACCAACGCCGTTGTCGATCATAAGCATAGGACGTTCGCCATTGGTCAGGGTGCCGATGCCGTTTGCATTTAACTTACCGGTAAAGCCGCTCCAGTCGCCCTGTATCAGTTCACGGGAGTAACTGATATCGTAATTCAATGTACCGCTGCCCGATACATCCATTTTTAAATTGGCTGTACGCTGGGGAGCAAACGTATTTTCGGTACCTTCCTTAATATGAAAGCTCATCGGGTAGGTTTCGTAAAATGCGTCCGATCCGCCACGGCTGGTTAAAGTACCGCCTTCAAATTTCACTATATTGGATGTACCCAGTGCCATACCATTATGAATAATATTTTCCGTTTCCGTGCCGGTACTTAAAGGGTATACTTCCAGCACGCCGCCTTTGATCACTGTTTCTCCTTCATAAGGATTTACAGCACGCAGCGATAAACGGCCGGGGCCTTCTTTGATCAACCCGCCCACACCGGATAACTCTCCGTTAAAGGTTACCGTAGTACCTGCCTGTTCTACTGAGAAGACAGTGGATTTATCAATGATCGCCTGCCGGTCGGTAGTGGCATTGCCACCGGTATAATTCCAGGTGCCACCTTTCCATACCCAGTTAAAGCCATAGTTTAAGGATGAACCTATTGAACTGGGCTGACCACCATGGGCCAGTTGTCCGAACGCTATCACACCATTGTGTAATACAGTAGCACCCGAATAAGTATTGCCTGAAGCAAGTACTAAACTACCGGCACCGGTTTTATTTACCGAGCTGGTACCGGCCAATATGCCAGGTCCCGCCAATGTATAATTGCCATCGGATTTAAACAATATATCGCCGGGAGTAACCGTAGCCGGCACCTGTATGGTTTGCCCGCCTGCTCCTGCTTCACCAAATAATAATTTACTGTCATTGGTAAACAGGGAAGCCGTATTGGTGCTGTTCACCCAGTTTTGTGTGCTAATATCCCATTGTTGGTTAGTAGCTCCTGTCCAGGTAAGATCTGGGACAAAAGTATCCGGGTCAACAACCGGTACTTCAACGGGTCTTGTTTTAGCCGTTAACTCATTTGAATTAGCCGATTCGGTACTGCCGTTGAAAGCCCGTACCCGGTAAGTACCGGATTCTTCCGGTTGCAAGCCACTTACCTCATAGGTATTCACATTGGGGGCTGTACGGCCTATTTCTACAAATACACCATTTACCTTGCGTTCAATGATATAGCCTGTTTCTTTTTCTGTATAGTCTAACCAGGACAAGTACAGACTGCTCTGTGTAGCCGAGTCACGTTTTAAACTCAGCGGCGCTCTTAAAAACTCCTGCGAGTCAGCAGCCACAATACCGTTAATATAATTTTCAATATTGGTATAACCGTTGGAGGCGATCTGCATAGCATCTGCCGGGGAAGCAGGGTTCAGGCCATTGGCAGTTTCCCAGCTATCTGGTATGCCGTCACCGTCTGTGTCCACACGGGCATTCCCTGCCCAAAGGTTCCAGGAGGAGGGAGCGCCAAAAGGCAGTACATCTTCTTTGGCAATAAACTCACCTCTTAATCCCAATGACCTTACTTCGTTCACTACATAATAATCGGCCAGGTCACGGTAAGGTAAGCTGGCGCCTACAGTGGGTAACAGATCGGCCAGTAAAGTATTGGCCGCAACAGTAGGCAGGGTTGGATAATTATATGGTGTAGCCTGGAAATCCGGGCCACCGCCAAACTCATTTTGCGGAATCACATAAGGATCAAACACACCGTTACGGTTATTATCGTGCAGGTTATCGTTTTCGTAAATATGGTATAGGGAATTACCAACACTGAAAGGCCTGGTACCATTACCCGGTCCTTGTATAAATACATTACCCACCGCATTCGCAAATGATTCGCCCTGTGAATCACCGCCCATGATATAGGCACCGCTGGTCCAGTTATACACCAGGTTGTTTACATACTGGTTAATGCCTTTTATTTTATTATTACGGGTTTGATTGTCGACATATAAATTACGGTACAGGGTAATACCACCGGGGGCCTGCATCAGTCCGCCTGCAGAGTGGGTCATCAGCCCCTGCGACATAATAGTATTTTGAATGGTAATATTTTCTGAGGTGGATGAGTTGATAGAAAAAGTTTCATCACGTCCCCATGAAATGGAACAATGATCGAATATCATATTTTTTCCATCTGCAATACCTACAGCATCTTTACCGCTGTCGCCGGTAGCACCCATACGTATGCGTATGTAACGGCAAATGGTATTGTGGGCATTACTGAATGACCAGCCGTTACCATATACCGTAATACCTTCACCCGGCGCGGTTTGCCCGGCAATATAAATATTGTTGGATACCACAATGCGGCTGGTAATACGTATCACACCGGCTACATCAAATACCACAATCCGGTTGGGCTGGCTAACGGCATCCCGCAGTGAGCCTGCACCTGAATTATTTAAATTGGTTACCCGGTATACCGAGCCTGTACGGCCACCGGTAGCAAACTTACCAAAACCTTCCGCACCCGGGAAAGCCGGTAACTGCGCCATTGCACTGTAATTCAGCAACAGTACAAGCATTACAAACAACACCTTCGTAAAAACGGGTAGTTGTACAATTTTTTTCATCATACTAACAGTTTAATTGATTGGTGAACAGGAATACATTACTGGTGGTAAATGGTAATCAGGTGTGCAGGAACATCGTTCCGGATAAACCGATCTTTAATGATTGTCGTATGCTGAACGAAAGAATGACGCAGGGGAACACAGTCGTGTAAAGGGGCATGAGACCCCGGATTAAGAGTAAACATATGGCAATAAAAAAATCGTTATAGTATGACTATAAAACTATAAGTGTTTTATAGACTAACTTTCCTGCACTGTCTGCTTTTTATTTTTAACCCTATGTATATTTATTAAGTCGCTGCAATTTTACAGGTATGGTTATGTATAATGCAACACAAAGTTTTTTCATTGCTCCCCTGATCACACCCAGGCTCCGTTATACTTTTTTGAATGTATTTTAATGATGCATGGCCTGGCTACTTTTTTGACAATTATCATTATATGTCCCACCCAATGGTTTTATTACTTAATAGCCCGGTATTATGGTTCCCATGCTTGTTTTAATCCCCAAATACCCGGCAAAGAGGCCTTTTTACCTGTATAATTTATTATTTGTTTATGTGCAGCCGAAAAAATATATTTGGAAAGCCGCCTTTAATGGATGCGTTCAGGATGCTAACGGCTTTTTAAAAAAATCAAAACAGCTTAACAACTATGAAGAAAATTGGAGTATTACATGGTAAGGAACGTTCTTTTCCCGAAGCATTTGTTGCCCGGGTAAATAGCAAAAATATTGATGGCATTATTGCCGAACCGGTGAGTATTAATAAAGCCATGCAGGGCGTTAGCAGTGGTTATGCTGTTATTATTGACCGTATTTCCCAGGATGTGCCGTTTTACCGTACCTGGTTAAAGAATGCTGCCGTTACAGGCACCGCCGTTATCAACAATCCTTTCTGGTGGAGCGCTGACGATAAATACTTTAATAACTGTTTAATGACCCAGGTAGGTGTACCGGTTCCTAAAACAGCGATCATCCCTTCACGCGATCTGCCGGACGATACGTCTAATGAATCATTCAGTAACCTGGCCTACCCCATGGACTGGGAAAGCATTTTTAATTATGTTGGTTTCCCGGCATATATGAAACCCTTTGCGGGGGGCGGCTGGAAACACGTTTACCGGTTGGACAGCGCCGATGATTTTTTCCGCAAACACAGCGAAACCGGGCAACTGGTTATGTTGTTACAGGAGGAAATTGTGTTTGAAGAATACTACCGTTGTTACTGCATCGGCGGCAAATACGTACGCATCATGCCCTATGAGCCACGCAACCCGCATCACCTGCGTTATGTGGCTGATTTTGCGCCTACGCCGGAGAAGTTACAAGAGATGACGGATATTGTTTTAAAAATAAACCGCTACCTGGGCTACGATTTTAATACCGTAGAACTGGCCGTACGTAATGGTGTGCCTTATGCCATTGATTTTTGTAACCCTGCGCCGGATGCAGAAAGAACCAGTGTAGGTGAAGAGAATTTTGAATGGGTGGTAGAGACCTCAGCCAATTATGCCATTGAAAAAGCGCTGGCACAGGTAGATGGCGTTGACAACCTCACCTGGGGCGATTATGTAAAACGTTCCAGCGCCAAAGCCCCATTACAGTAATTAGTTTATTGTTCATAGATCATGGTGCATGTGAATCATCTATGATCCATTAACCATGATCTATGAACCAACCATACATTGAACCGTAAACAAGCAGCTACCTGATATTTTAATAACACCATCAACTGTTATGACATTAAACTATAAAACTTTTACCGTAGGTGTAGAAGAGGAATACATGGTTTTAGATCCCGTGACGAAGGAATTGAAAAGTCATGAACAAAAAATTGTCCAGGAAGGACAAAAAGTGATCAAGGATAAAGTGAAAGCCGAGATGCACCAGGCTGTTGTGGAAGTGGGTACCGATATCTGCCAGGATGTGGATGAAGCATTCCGTGATGTATCGACCCTGCGTACCACCATTGCCGGCATTGCCGATAGCCTGGGACTGGCCATGGGCGCATCGGGTACACACCCGTTCAGCCATTGGGAAAGCCAGCTGATAACCGACCACGTGCGTTACAGCGAAATTGTAAACGAATTACAGGAGGCGGCACGCAGTAACTTAATTTTTGGTCTGCACGTACACGTAGGTATGGAAACCCGTGAAATGGCCAACCATATTGCCAACAGCACCCGTTATTTTTTACCACATATTTATGCCTTAAGTACTAACTCTCCTTTCTGGGAGGGACGGAGCACAGGCTATAAATCTTTCCGCACCAAAGTATTTGATAAATTTCCGCGTACCGGCATACCCGATGCATTTGAAAGCATAGAGGCTTATGACAACTATGTCAAGCTGCTGATCAAAACCAATTGTATTGATAATGCCAAAAAGATATGGTGGGACCTGAGGGTGCATCCTTTCTTTAATACGGTTGAGTTCCGCATCTGCGATATACCCATGACCGTGGATGAGACCATTGCGATGGCAGCATTATTTCAGGCCGTATGTGCACGCATCTATATGCTGCGCAGTAAAAACCTGAACTTTATGCAATACTCCCGCCCTTTACTGAACGAAAATAAATGGCGTGCCAGCCGCTATGGTATTGACGGTTATTTAATTGACTTTGGTAAAGAAGAAGAAGTAAATACCCGTGCGCTTATTTATGAATTATTAGATTTTATTGATCCCGTATTGGACCATCTTGGCAGCCGCCACCGGGTACAATACGTTCATAAGATATTGGAACATGGTACCGGCGCCGACAGGCAATTAGCCGTTTACGAACAAAGCCGCAACCTGAGCTCGGTTGTGGATTATGTAAGCAGCAACTTTTTAGCCGGGCTATAACGCTTTTGTTGATTGTTTGCTATGATTAAGGTAACCGGTGGTATGTTTATACTCCGGTTTTTTTATGTCTTATTATGTAACCGGCCACATTACTACTATCAGCTGTCGTTGCGTCGCACTCTTCAGCTGCAGGAATACTATTCAGCTTCTCAGCCGGGTCTTCCGCTCTAGACCCAGCCAGGAATAATTTAGCTTGTCCTTTTTTATAAATGGTAAATAACAATTTCCGGATAGTTTTACCTTAGTTATTCAATCAGCAAAGTCTTAGTCTTTTCTTATGCGTACAAGCATATACAATGGTACTGTATCGTTGTTGCTCCTGTGTATGTTTACACTGGCTGGAAAGCTGTATGCACAACAATATAATTTCTTTAACCTTTCTGTCAACGAAGGGTTAATACAATCACAGGCAGGCGGCATTACCCAGGATAAACAGGGCCATTTATGGATAAGTACCCAGGGGGGCGTTTCCCGTTACGACGGAAAACGATTTGTACATTTTACTACCAAGGAAGGACTGCCATCCAATATTGTCATTTCATTGGCCTGCGATAACAAAGGCAATATGTGGTTTGGTACTGACAAAGGGCTCTCTTTTTACAATGGAAAAAAATTTGTTACGGCTACTTTAAACCTGGAAGCCAGGGATAATATTGTAGGCCAGTTGGTTGCCGATTCAACAGGCAGCCTATACGCATTGGCAAGAGGTAAACTCTTTAAGCTGAACAATCATAAAGCGGAAAGAGTATTGCCAGCTGCGGACTCCTCCATTGTCATCACGGCCATAGGGGTACATCCTTCAGGAATATTATGGTGCGGCACATTGAACAAAGGTATTTTTATACTGGATAAAAAAGGATGGACTAATATTACCTTCACGGGTACAGACAAAAACAACTTAAGGGTAAGGCGCCTGCTGGTTAACCATGCAGGAGCAGTTATTCTTACCAACAAAGGCATCTATCGCAGCAACGGACAAAGCATTATCCCGGATACCTTATTGCAATCACAGGGCTGGGACGAAACAACCATTACGGCATTAGCCAATGATAAGCAGGGCAATCTATGGCTGGGCAGTGCCAGCGGCACATACCTGGTAAAACCTGACCGGACACTTATTTACTTTCAGAAAAAAAATGGTTTTACGGATGCACGCACACAGTTTATTTTTTGCGACAGGGAAAATAATACCTGGATCGCATCAGACGGGCAAGGCATTTTCCGGTATTCGGGTGACAGGTTTACTTTTTATAACGAAGCCAGCGGTTTACCCGATCCGGTTGCCATGTCACTGGTAAAAGACGGGCAAAGGATATGGATAGCCACATACGGAGGAGTGGTTAGTTTGGAGAAGGGTCGTATTACTCCTTATCCACAGATACCGGCAAATGGATTACAGGTTATGTCGGCCGCCATGGACGGGAACGGACGGTACTGGATAGGTACGTACCGGGGCGGTGCTTTGTATTATAATGGGAAACAATTTATTCCCTGTTATAATAACGAAGCGCTGGTAAATAAGGCTGCTATTGGTGAGCTGTTTACCGATGTTCATAAAAGATTATGGGTAGCGGCGTCAACCGGCTTTGGATATATAGAAAATTACAGGTACCAGCCTGTAAAAACCACAGGCATTACCTGGGGATTTGCGCCAGCTGGCGATGAGGTATTGGTAGCTACCGGCGAGGGTTTGTTTCTGATAAACAAAACAGACAGTATATACCCCGCCTCAAAACTTCCCCTTTTCAAAGAAAAACAGGTAACGGGTATGATGCAGGATAAGGATAAAAACTACTGGTTACAGACCAATGGTGATGGCATTCTTATCTGGAACAAAGAAAAAGATACCATCCTTACCACCATCACCAAAGAAGACGGCCTGCCCTCTAACGTTGTGTACAGTCTTTTCCGTGACAGTAAAGACAGGTATTGGGTGGGTACAGGTTATGGCCTGGCCGCTATTACCATAACAAAGGACCATCATATCCGGTCTGTTGAACGCTTTGGTAAATCGCAGGGAATGTTTGGTATGGAAGCCAATAAGAATGCTTTCCTGGAAACAGCCGATAGCGCTATCTATTATGGTACCACCAGTGGTGTTTTTGTATACCGTGAAAACAGTACAGTACCACCCGCCGGTGTACAGGAAGTGCTTTTGCAATCTGTCAACCTTTTTGGTAAACCCCTGCGGGACACAGGTTCAGTTAATAGCAACGACCAATGGTATACCATACCTGCTTCGCTTAACCTGACACATGATCAGCACAATCTTAGTTTTGATTTCATAGCCATCAATTTCGGAGCGGCAGATGATATCAGTTACCAGTATTACCTGCAAGGCAGCGATACAGGCTGGTCAGCCCCTTCCATGTATAACAGCGTTAGTTTCTCATCCTTGTCACCAGGTAAATATACTTTACTGCTAAGGGCCAGGGCCGGTAATGGCGAATGGTGTACTCCCCTCCACTATACATTTACCATCCACCCTCCTTTTTACGAGTCCGCCTGGTTCCGGGTATTGGCCATAGTAAGCCTGGTATTACTGGGTATCAGCATTCAATATTTCCGTATGCAATGGAAAAGAAAAAGAGCGGCTGACCTGGAAAAAGTAAAACAAGAAGAACAGCAACGGATGCGTATGAAAACAGCTGAAGACTTTCATGATGAAGTGGGGAATAAACTCACCCGGATAGGATTACTGGCCGGTGTATTGGAGAAAAAACTGGATAACAAAGAAGAAGAAACGATGGCATTAGCGATAGCCATTAAAGAAAATGCAGCGGCCTTATACACCGATGCCCGGGACATTATCTGGTCATTAAAACCCGACAGTGATAATTTACTGGAAGTGTTGGAACGTATAGAATACCTGTGTCACGACCTGTTTCAATATACAGGCATAAAGTTTTCCATGGATGGCCTTTTGCCTGAAATGAATACCGTTGAGCTTCCACCGGACTATAACCGCAATCTTATCATGATCGTAAAAGAAGCCATGAATAATATTATTAAACATGCGTCTGCCAAAGAAGTGCATATAAAAGCCATATACGATAAACCCATGCTTACCTTGCTGATGCAGGATGATGGTAAGGGCCTTGATGATAATGTTCCCGGCAGAGGAAGCGGCCTGGTAAATATGAAAAACCGGGCAGAAAGATTAAACGGGAGTTTTACGGTTGACAGCAAAATCAATCAAGGCACACAATTAACCGTTCGGATACCTTTAATAAATAAATATTAAAAACTATTAGCCTGTAAGGCGCTATTATTATGAAACAAATTTTTCTCTTGTTTTTATCAGGTTTACTCTTTACACAATGTGTGAGCAGGCATACACAAATGACAAAGGAAACTCAATCCGTTATACAACCGGATACCCTGCGGTATGTAGATGAAAACAGGAAAAGGGAAATACCGGTGGCCATTTATCAGCCCGTTGATAAACAGCAGGCTAACAATATCCCGGTTATCTTTAACCATGGGTATGGCGCCAACCAGGGTGGAGACTACCTTCTTTATTCTTACCTGACAGAATTTTTAGCCGCGAAAGGTTATTTTGTTATCAGTATCCAGCATGAATTACCTACCGATGAGTTGCTGCCCACAACCGGCAATATCCGTGAAACAAGGATGCCGAACTGGCAAAGAGGAGCTGAAAACATCTATTATGTACTGGATAAGATCAAGGCAACTTATCCTGCCCTCCATTATGATCAACTGGCAGTAATTGGCCATTCCAACGGTGGTGACATGGCAGCATTGTTCACACACCGGCATCCCGGGCTGGTGCATAAACTGATCACACTGGATAACCGGCGAATGCAATTACCCAGGACAAAAAAGCCACAGGTTTTCAGTTTACGATCCAATGACTATCCTGCCGATGAGCAGGTGTTACCCGGTGAAGCAGAAATCAAACAATATAATATGACGATCCAATTCACCAATATCAATCATAGTCATATGGATAATGATGCCAGTGAGGAAGAACGTAAGTATATAACAGGTAATATACTGTCATACCTGAAAAAATAAACCCGCTCAACAGCCTATACATGGATCAAAAAAATACAACCATATTACTGGTACTGATAGAGGATGATGCCACCATCCGGAAAAGTTATGAGTACCTTTTTGATGGCCAGGAGGAAATACAGGTTGTAAACACTTATTCTTCTATTGAAGCGGCAGCTCCAAACCTGGCCCAAGATGCACCGGATGTTATTTTGCTGGATATAACCCTGCCTGGTATATCAGGTGTGGATGCCATACCAGCCATTAAAAAATTATTACCCGGAGTACATATTGTAATGCTGACCGTTCATGAGCAGGAGGAGATTATTTTTAAAGCCCTGAATAACGGTGCGGCCGGTTATCTCACGAAGAATACACCCGCTGAAAGGATATTATTAGCTATTAAAGATGTGATCGCCTCCGGCGGGGCTATGAGCGCCAATGTAGCCAGGCTGGTAATGAACTCCTTTCGAAAGAATATAGATTCCCCTTTATCTAAAAGAGAAACCGAAGTACTCAAACATATAGCCGAAGGCAAAAGCAGGAAGTCCATTGCCGATGAACTGCATGTAGATGCCGAGACCATCAAAACACATATCAAAAATATCTACCACAAACTGGATGTACATTCAAAAGAAGAAGCCATCAGGGCTGCCAGGGAAAACAAGTTTATCTGACCAACCGCACTACCACCTTTCCACCGAAAACACGGTATGACCATTCATCCAAATCCCCCATAAAGGGGGATGTTTACTGCTACGCCTGATAATAGTTTTACATAAGGGACGATAGCTTGTTGCTATCTGTTCCTGCAGCCGAAATGTGCGACGCAAGGAACGATGCCAGTGGTACTACAGCTGGTAAACCTTTCATTCACATACCGGCAATAAAACGCTTTACCGTAAAACCTTATCATTATGTTGAAATATATTACCCTCCTTTGTTTTTTATTGTTAAGCAATTTCTTTACGTATGCTCAAAGCACCGGAAAGCTATCCGGACGTGTGGTAGACAATATGGGCAACGCCATTGACGGCGCTACCGTTTCCCTGTTAAGCGCTAAAGATTCTATATTGGTAAAAGCTGATTTTTCGAATAAGGAAGGCGGAATAGAGATGGAAGGGATCAAACAGGGAAAATATCTATTGCGTATTACCAATACGGGTTATGGCAAATACTTTTCGTCCCCCTTTAGTATTGATGATAAAAACAATGATATCCGGCTTAATAATATCACGTTGACAATTAGTACTGCCGCAATGGGCGAAGTTACTGTAGTATCACAAAAGCCTTTTATAGAACGTAAGCTGGACCGCATGGTGGTAAATGTAGAAAACAGTATTGTGGCGGCAGGTAATTCGGTGCTGGAAGTGTTGGAGCGTTCACCGGGTGTGGTGGTTAACCAGGAAAGCTCCATTAATATTAAAGGAAAGTCCGGGGTAATTGTGATGATAGATGGTAAACCTTCACCACTTTCCGGGGCCGACCTGATCACTTACCTGCGTGGCATTCCGGCATCTACCATTCAATCCATTGAAATCATTACCAGCCCCTCGGCCCGATACGATGCAGCCGGGAATGCCGGTATTATTAATATAAAATTTAAGAAAGACCAGCGACAGGGATTGAATGGCAGCCTGGCATTGAGTTACGGGCAGGGCCGTTATGCCAAACCCAATGCCAGTATTAACCTTAATTTCAGGAAAAAGAACTGGAATATTTTCGGATCACATTCTTATTCGCAGCCACAATTGTTTACTCGGTTTTATATTAACCGTAAATTTTTTGATGCCGACAGAAAGCCGGTATCCATATTTGACCAGACCTCCTTTATCAAACAACCCATCATGAGTAATAACAGCCGCGTGGGCGTAGATTATTACATGGGTAAGCAAACAATCATTGGAGCGATGTTCAATTTTAACTGGAATAAGAATGAAAGGGATGGCAGCACCAATTCGGTGATCACTTACCCTGATGGTGAAATTGATTACCTGACCAAAACGGCCATTCAGTTAAATGAAAAACGGTTTAACGGCTTTGGCAATTTTAATATTAAGCACAGTTTTGACAGTTCCGGCCGTGAACTGACTGCAGATATTGATTTCGGACGTTTCAGGGCCACTACCCGGCAGGATGTTTTTAACCAGAACGTTAATAAGGATGATGTATTACTAAACGATAACCGCCTGAATACGGATCAACGTGGTTTGATCACCGTAAAATCATTGAAAGCAGATTACATACATCCCTTTTCCAAAACCCTTAAACTGGAAGCCGGTATAAAATCAAGCCTGGTAGAGACGGATGCGGAAGTGAATTTTTATGATGTGGTTAACGGTAATGCGGAGTTTGACCCGGAGCGTTCCAATCATTTTTTGTATAAAGAGAATGTAAATGCTGCATATGCCATGCTCGCAAAAGAGTTTACTAAAACAGATATACAGGCTGGCTTGCGCATGGAACATACCAGCACTAGGGGCGACCAGATCACTACCGGTGAGCATTTTTCCCGTTCATATGTAAACTGGTTTCCCAGCCTTACCGTTAACCAGAAACTATCGGATCAACACCAGCTCTCCGTTTCCTATACCAGGCGCATTGACCGCCCGAGCTACCGGCAATTAAACCCCTTCCGCATATTTGTAGACCCTTATACTTATGTAGTAGGCGATCCGGCACTGAAACCCGTGTTCACCAATGCCTATGAGTTAAGCCATACGTTTAAAGGAAAATACATAACCACGCTTAACTTTTCGCGCAGTAAAGATGTGATCACCGATGTATTTGTACAGGACGATAATACCCGGATTTCTTACCAGGCACCGGCCAACCTGCAGGATTTTTATATTGTAAGCCTGGGTACTTTTATTCCGGTTACTATTAAAAAATGGATGAATGCCTCGCTAAGCGTCAATATGTTCTGGAACAAATATGAAAGTCCTTTCCAGGGCGGCAACCTTACCAATGACTTTTTCTCCTGGGATGCAAGATTAAATTCCTCTTTCCGCATGGGTGATAAAGGCTGGAGCGCAGAGCTGAACGGTTTTTACCAGGCAAAAAATGCATGGGGCCTGTTTGTTATCCGCAATATTGCACAGGCATCTGTCGGCATTCAAAAATTATCAAAGAACAGGAACTCCACTTTTAAACTGGCCCTTACTGATGTTTTTTATACCAACCGGGTAGCCGTGGTAGTGAATTACCAGAACATGGATTTCTTTACCGACCGTACCTGGGATTCAAGGGTACTAACACTTTCCTTTACACACCGTTTTGGTAAGAACACTGTAACCAAAGCAAGGCAACGTACTACGGGTGTAGAAGATGAAAAAAGAAGGGCCGGTTAAGTTAATGCGCTTCCGCATTCACATACAATTATAACCGTTTATCCATATCCCCCATAAGGGGGGATAAGTACTGAAATGCATTGCTCTACCTTGCTCCTGAATAAAAGTATAGAACATGAAAGTCGTTTATAGCATCATAAAGGTTACATTCATTGTAATAGTTTTCTTTGTAAGTAATCATAATCTTATCGCCCAGCAGAATGAGCGTGGTTCTGTCAGGTTGAAATTGGTGAATGAAAAACTGGAACCGGTATCGTCCGCCACCGTATCCTTATTACAGGCAAAAGATTCCCTGTTGAAAAAAACGGCCATCGCCAATGAATCGGGCATCGCAGAGATGGAAGGCCTGAAAACGGGCGAATATTTTGTCAGTGTTACTGCTGCGGGACTGAACATGTACTACTCTGCTTCCTTCCGGCTAACTGCCGAACACTTACACCACGATCTGTCCACCATTGTATTAACGGCTAAAACAACCCAGATGAATGAAGTGGTAGTGGCCGCTAAGAAACCTTTTATAGAAAGGCAACTGGATAAACTGGTAATAAATGTACAGAGCAGCATTACCGCTGCTGGTAGTTCGGCTTTCGAGGTTTTGGAAAAAGCCCCGGGTGTGGTGATTGACAATAACGATAATATCAGCATGAAAGGCCGACCGGGTGTTATGGTCATGATCAATGGTAAGCCTTCTGTCATCTCCGGCGCAGACCTGGGTAATTACCTGAGAGGGTTGCCGGCGAATGCCATTGAAAAAATAGAACTGATCAGTAACCCTTCTTCCCGTTATGATGCAGCCGGCAATTCGGGCATTATTAATATAGTAATGAAGAAAGACCAGCGGCTGGGTACTAACGGAACCCTTACCGCCAGTTATGGCCAGGGGCGTTATCCTAAAACAGGACAGGGTATCACTTTCAACCACCGTAATAAAAAGCTGAACCTCTTCGGCAATTATAATTTTGCCTATCGTAAAGCTTTTAGTCACCTGACCTTGTACCGGGAGTTTTTTAAAGATGGCCAACCCGACGGTGTATTTGACCAGGATAATTTCATCACTTTTCCTTTTAAAAATCATACTGCCCGTATAGGTGCCGACTATTCTTTATCGGATAAAACAATAGTAGGTATAGTATTAAACGGGGTGAGCAACCAGTTTCATTCCCGAGGAAATACCAATTCCAATGTATTGAATAACAATTATAACCTGGTGGGGGTAGACAAAAACTTCAGTTCCAATAAAGACCACTGGTTTAATTATGGCATCAACGCCAACCTGAAACATAAGTTCGACTCCCTGGGCAGTGAACTGAATGTGGATATAGATTATGCCCGTTTTGGCAATAATACCAACCAGGATTTCAGGACAGCGTTTTACGATAATAACCAGAACAAGATACAGGATGATTATATTTTACTGGGCGATATAGACGGTCATCTGAATATTCAATCAGTGAAAGCCGATTACATAAAAATGTTCCCTAAAAAAGCCAAGCTGGAATTGGGTGTAAAAAGCAGCCTGGTACGTGCCGATAATGACCTGGCCTATTATGATGCCAGTAGTGGCAGTCCTGTTTTTGACCCTAACCAAAGCAATCATTTTATTTACGATGAAAATATTAATGCAGCCTATCTTTCTTTCAGTAAGGAATTAAATCGTTTTAATTTCCAGGGAGGTTTAAGGGTGGAGCATACTGGTATTAAAGGTAACCAGCTGGCCACCAATCAAAAATTTGACAGCAGTTATGTCAACCTCTTTCCCAGTCTTTTTGTTAATTACAAACTGGCGCCTAAACATGAATTAGGGCTTTCGGTAAGCCGCCGGTTAAACCGCCCCAACTACCGGCAGTTAAACCCTTTTAAATTCTTTATCAATAATACCACCTATAGCGAAGGCAATCCTTATCTGCGTCCGCAATATACTTATTCCTTTGAGCTGTCGCATACCTATAACCAACGTATCACCACCACCCTTTTGTATTCCATTACCAAAGAAAATATAACGCAGGTTATTTTCCCTTCCGAAGAAGAAGATAAGATCACGATCCAGACCGATCGGAACCTGGCACAGTTTGAGTTTTACGGCATTAATATATCGGCGCCGATACAGGTTACTCCCTGGTGGAACAGTGTGAACAATGTGAATGTATATTACGGTTTGTATAAGGGTAATCTGGCCAACACGAACCTGCGCAACGGCAATGTAAACTTTAACATCAACACCAATAACAGTTTTACCATTGGTAAAAAAGGATATTCGGCCGAGTTGACCGGTGTTTATCGTGCAGCCGAAGTATATGGCTTTATGAAGGTGCGCCCGGTTGGTCAGCTGGCCATTGGTGCGCAAAAAACAATCTTAAAAGGTAAAGGCACGGTACGTTTCAATATCTCCGATATTTTTTATACCCAGGTTTCCCGTGCTACCACCAGTTTCAGGGATTATAGCGAAACTTTTAAAGTGGAAAGAGAATCCAGGGTGGCCACACTTTCTTTTACCTGGCGATTTGGCAATAACAAAGTTGCCGCTTCCAGGCGGAGAACCAGCGGCGCCGAAGAAGAAAGGCAGAGAGCAGCGAGTAATTAACCGGATCATGTTAATAAAGAAGTTCTCAGCTGAGTTTCCCGCGCAGGGGACTCAGTTTATATACATCATGGCCTAGCCAGATCAATATCCCCTAATTCAAAATAATTGAGTACCGGGTAAGTAGTATGCTGCCCGGTAATATAAAAGCCGCCAGAATTATGTTGTTACCCATATGGTGCATTTGTTCTCAGCTGAGTCTCCCGCAGGGGACTCAGCGTATAACATCATAATTTAGTCAAATCAATATCTCCTAATTCAAAATAATTGAGTACCGCATAAGTGGTATGATGCCCGGTAATATAAAAGCCGGCAGAACTATGTTGATATTCATACGGAGCATTAACCAGGCTCCACTTCCCTTTACACGGATTATCATGTATATAATTCAGCTTTTGTAATATAAAAACATTATTCCTGCACTCCTTCCAATCAAAAGAAGGCTCCCATATTTCATGTTTTTTATTGCGCTCCTTTTCTTTTCCGGAAACCGCCCCAGACAATTCAGATAAGAGTATGTCCTGCTTCATCTCCTGTAATCTGCTTACAATAGCATAGGCCATAAATCTTTTACCATTTCCAACTATCGTATTAAGCGACTTATTACAATTTTTGAAGGCAATCAGTACATGTACATGATTCGGCATAATCACATAGCCCAATATATAATGTCCCTGGTCTTTTAAATAATCAAACCAGTTATACACTATATCATATCCATTACAAATGGCGATCAGGGGCCTCCATTGATAGTTGGTAAAAGTTATAAAAAAGACACCTTCACTTTCAGGTATTTCTCTTTTGGTTGGCATAATTAAATTTACATCTTTCCGCGGTTATCAACGCCGGGTCCCCTGCGGGAGACCCAACTGAGAAACAAGGATGCAAATATTAAACAATGTATATATTTGATTAATAAAACAATCATACGAGTTCCTATCCAGATGAGCATTCACAATACTATACATGTTATTAACAGTTTTAATCTAAGTTCGGCAGGTATAATTGCTGATTTACAGCATACGATGAATGGCCTTGGCGAAGGCAGTATTATAAAATCTCTAACATCAGGTAAAGAATGGAAAGTAATAAAGAGAGTGATATTCAACCATACTACAGATATACAAAAAGTATTCGCAAGCGAATCGACAATAGTTTTTTATTTAAGTTTTGGCAATATGGAAAGCAAGCAAAAATCCAGGGAAGAGATTTTAGAACGAGAGCTGCAAAATATTTTTCAGTATCAACTTCATGCTATTGGAGAATATTCTAAACCTGAGCTAAATGATCTTCTGACTATAAATACTTAGGCGCTAAAAGCCTCCTGTGGAAGACTAGACTGAGAATATTTTTATACTTTCATTCATGTAATTATTATTTGATCAAAGCCATTTATTAAAACATTTAAGCATATGAAAAATATTCCAACCGTAGAATGCCAGATGATGATCCGTAAACCGGCCAGCGAGGTTTTCCAGGCATTTATTGACCCGGCCATTACGACTAAATTCTGGTTCACCAAATCAAGCGGTAAACTGGAAACAGGTAAAACCGTAAAATGGGAATGGGAGATGTATCATGTTTCTGATAATATAGAAGTGAAAACCATCGTACCTGATCAACAAATAACTATTGAATGGGGCAAGCCTGCGACAACTGTAGATTTTATTTTTACGGCGTTAAGTAATGATACTACTTATGTAGTTATTAAAAACTATGGGTTTCATGAAACCGGGGATGAATTACTGGCAGCGATCGGTAACAATACCGGCGGCTTTACAACGGTATTAGATGGGTTAAAAGCCTACCTGGAACATGGTATTGAATTGAACCTGGTGAGAGATAAGTTCCTTAAACTAAAAAGCTAGATGGTGACCATCCACCGTTTTCCTATCTTTATTCCCGAATTGTAAAGTATGAATAAACACTGCCGCATAACCGGTACAACAGTTTTCCTGTTATTGTTATTTTGCTGCAATACACTGATAGCACAACGAAAATGGAAGTACACAGACATCCCCGATCCAAAAGCTTCACCCAGCTGGAATTATGTCAGCAATCCCGACGGTATTCTCCATGATTCTATTGTAACAACCATCAATAATTCGTTGAAAGACCTGGAAAACAGTACCACCGACCAGGTAGCTGTAGTGGTAGTGAAAGATATTCAAAATGATAAAACACCAAAGGATTTTGCAACTTCCCTGTTCCGGCATTGGGGCATTGGTAAAAAAGATAAGAATAACGGTCTTCTCATATTATTGGTGGTAAATCAACGCCGCATGGAATTTGAAGTGGGCTATGGTCTAGAATCTACCTTAACCGATATTCTTACCAAACAGATCCAGGAACGCTATATGGTTCCTTATGCAAAAAGCGGGGATTATGATAATTGTGTTATTGCCGGGGTACAACAGGTAATTGCTGTTTTAAAACAGGAGGAACCCGTAAATGGTGATGCGGGATACGAAGCCCCATCCGCTCCCGATAACCATGTTATTCCTTATGCCGATACCTATAATAACAGTAGTACCCAAAAGATCAATACCGTACCGGTTTTACTGATCATCATTACCGTTTTATTCATTTATTTTATTGTTAAAAAACTTATCCTGGCAAAAGCCAGCCTCAATGAGAGTAACAGTTTCAGAACGCTTAGGTACCAGTTCACACAGTTTCTCATTAATGTAGTTTTTATTGTTGCAATTCTTCTGGGGTCCATATATGACAGGTTCTGGCAACTGGCCATTGCTGTCTACCTGATGTTCATGATCAAGCAACTGGTTAAAGTGCAGGCTATACTAAAACATAGCCGTTCGGCCCACCTGCTGTTTACTGACCGGGTAGAAACCTATAAAAATATACGCTTACATAAATTAACGGTACCAACCTTTTTACAATATATTTTCCCATTCCCCACTTTGTTGTTTCATAAACAAATTGCCGGTATCATTGAGCAGGTACGCAACCAGCCTGTTTATAGCAGCGATGGTAAACCTATGTCAAAACTGAACGAAGAAGCTGACGATGTTTACCTTAAGCCAAACCAGGTGTATGAAGAAGGAATGAACTCAGTTGACTATGACGTATGGAAAGCAGAACACGCTGATGAACAACAAATTTTTCGCTACGAATTATTCTCAAAATATGAAGCTTGCCCTAAATGTGATACGGTGGCTTATGACATGATATCGGACCGTACTATTTATGCCGCTACATATGATAGCAGCGGTGAAGGAGAAAAGACCTACCATTGTGGATACTGCCAATACGAAAATAAAGTACGTTATACCATACCTCGCAAACAGCGGTCCAGTTCCTCATCCGGCTCATCGGGCTCATCGGGTTCATCCGGTTCCGGGGGCAGCAGTTGGGGCGGCGGTAGTTCCGGAGGTGGCGGTAGCGGTAGTAGCTGGTAATCAATTTGCCCTATTGTTTATGAAAAGATACTACTCCAAATAAAAAATAGAAATTGACAAACAACCATACAGCACACTTCATTCAACAATTTAATGAAGAAGAACTCAAGGAAAAAGCAACTTTTGCCATCCTGCCATTAGATACCCGGATGGAAGACTGTTATATAAAGGCAAATAGAGAAGGGCTTGAATTATTTGCCATTCAATTATTAAAAGCATCCAGAAAAATTGACGATTCCATACAAGATGGCCCCGAAAGCATTATAATACTCAACCACGATGAACCGTGGATTGAAGACAATTCTCAAATATCTCTACAATATATACAGCCTGTTTTTGAAAAAGAGAAATTACCTGTAACGGAAAATAAGAAACCGAACATTGTAGATAAAATAATGCCAGTTGGTTGTATTGTTCTCTTTATTTTTTTGGTCATTGCAACTATCACGGGTATAGTTACCATATTCAGATGGCTTTAGAAAAAACCAGCTGCAAATAAAAGAACCACTTGCTTATTATACCTGTATCCCACAGGGGACTCAGCGCATATACCTCATGGCTCAGTCAAATCAATATCTTACCCCTCAAAGTAATTAGTACAAGGGCTGCCGGATTGCAGTGGCATACCGACCAGCGGGAGGTATATAACGGAAAGCCGGAACTACAGCTGATGAAGGGACCGGAAGATGACAGCCCCTGCTATTAAAACAACTTATACTTGCCGGTTACTTATCCTTATTTTTTGGCTGGCTTAAAATAACCGTACTGTCAGGCTGGTTCAGGAGAATACTTTTTTCATCGATCAACGCCTGGATCTCGGCTGGCATCACTGTTTCCAGCGGGTGGTTTTTCAGGTGAAAGACCTGCAGCGTGTTATCGGGCTTTTCCCAATTGATGATCTTACATTGACAACTGGCATTTTCCACCTGGTTAAGAATTTCATGAACCTGCCCTCCTTTCCCTATTTTCTGGTACACTTCGCGAATGCCTACAATTTTATTTTTATCACCTATATCAAAATTCCAGGAAGCTGAAATGGCCGGTATATAATGTGTACCACTATAAATATTCATTAAGGAATGCCGGGGAGATTCGATGGCGCCTGTTTTATTTTTTATACGGGAATAAATAGATACAATACCCGGTGACTCGAATTGCATATAACCGGTATGATCGAAACTGGCGCCATACCGGTTATAGATAAAGTAGCCATTTTTATAGGTAATTTCAATGAGGTTGGAAACCACTTTATGAAAACGATCGCTGTAAGAAATACGGGCCTGCGGCGAGCCGGTATAACATAACCAGATACCTTCCAGGCTATCTATTTCGGCCTGGCTGGGCTGGTATGGTAACAGGCTCATATCCTGTTTTAGTACCGCCAGCTCTTTTTCGCTTTTGTTTTTTTGAACATAGAGGAAACAGGAGGCCGCTATTAACAGTAATACCAATCCGGCCAGCATCATTATTTTCTGTTTTTTCTGCTGGTTGCCGGATTCCAGCTTTTTGATCTGGCTTTCTAAATCCTGGTCCTTAGAACCGGGAGCCAATGCTGCGGCAGGCGCTGCTTCCCCCTGCCCTTCTACCAGGAATGGATCGACCGGATTTTTTTCAAACCCTTTACGCCCAACACCATATAAATACACATAACAGGCATCAATTAAGTAAGGCCGCGGGTTATTGACAATACCATTTAACGCATCTTTTATTTGCCCCCCGGTGATATCAAATTTCCGGTAAGGATAGTCCAGTTGGTCATCGCCTTTTCGGGCAGTATATTCCTCCGTTTCCCAGTTCGTATGATTTTCAGGCAGTTTATTACTGATATCACTTAAAAAAACAGCTATCCCTTCATAGTTCTTCCGGTTTGTATTTTGCACAACTTCGCTACCGGTTTCGTGTTGAAACTTTTCTATCACTTTTGTCAGCAAATAAACAATCTCTTCTTTCCCATTCTTGATAAGAACCATAATAAACTGATAACTAGTTTTTTATAAAAATTCCGAAACAAAATTTTTATTTCCGAAACTAAGATAGGACATTCTGAAATAATTCAGAAGAGCTGTTTTGATTGCATTGTGGCAACGGCACTGTAGTTTTAAGACCTGTTGAAAAAGTTCTGCCCGGTTAGTTTGCCATTAAAAAATAACCGCCAGGATCATTAACGCTAGATTTAACGATAATTGCTTGTTCCATTTTACCTGCCGCCTCCTGACAGCTACCGGCTCTGTTTACACACAATGACGCCAGCTGTCATTGGTACGGAGTGCCCCCATGTAGCACAGGCATATACCAAGTACTTTATCGTTACCTGTTGTGTAAAAGAATGAAATAACCTGTAACAAAAAAGATATGTACGTACGCATTGTTATTACCTGGCTGGTTTTTATTGCAGGCATTTTACCTGCCCATACACAGATAAACAGTCAAACCACCGGTAAGACCAGTTTTTACTTTACCAATAACGGAAAAATAAACCCGATGCGGGTGTTTTATTACAGCCCCAAGGCAAATGTCGACAGCATGCCCGTAGTTATGTTGCTGCATGGTGCGCACCGCGATGCATCGGCTTACCTGGATGGCGTAATTGCCTCGGCCAATTTATTCGGCTGTAAGGTTATTGCCCCCGAGTTTGACCAGGAGGATTTTGAAGGAGCAGATATGTATAACCTTGGCAATGTGTATAACAGGCGTAAAAGAGTATTTAATAAACCTGAAGACTGGACCTTTTCATTAATAGAACCGCTGTTTGATTCGGTGGTAAAAATGACAGGTAGTAAAGTAACCGACTATTATATGTATGGACACTCCGGTGGGGCCCAGTTTGTACACCGCTTTTTAATGTATGCAACCCAAAACAGGGTCATCTCCGCTGCTATTGCCAATGCCGGCTGGTACACCGCATTGAACAATGTGGCTTTCCCGTATGGTTTAAAAAAATCATCGGTGAGCAATGAACAACTGATCAGTTTTCTGGGCAAAAAAGTATACCTGTTATTAGGGGATAAGGATATAGAACGGGAATCCCGCGATTTTAATGCTTCTGCCGATGCCGACGCCCAGGGCAAAAACAGGTTTGAACGTGGAAAGTTTTATTACCAGACCGTTGAGCAGAAAGCAAAAGAACTCAATACCCTTTTAAACTGGACCCTGACCATTGTACCCAATGTAGGCCACTCCAACGAGGGTATGAGTAAGTATGCATTTGCCGCATTTTTTAAAACCCCGGTTAAACAAACAACGGGTAAGCCCTAAAGGGACTAATCTATATATTTTTTCACCAAACTTTCGTTTAACCGGCCACAACAGCCGGGTTTATTAAAAACTTGTCAATGAAAATATTAAAAAAACTATACGTCCAGGTTTTGATTGGTGTGGTTGCGGGTATTACCGTAGGTTATTTTTTCCCATCGCTGAGCAATGCCGGCAAAGTGATCGGGCATGGTTATATCAGCCTGATCAAAATGTTGATCGCTCCCCTGATCTTTTTTACCATTACCATTGGCATTGCCAATACCGGCAGTTTAAAGAAAGCCGGGCGCATTGGTGGTAAAGCCATTATTTATTTTGAAATTGTTTCTACCATTGCCCTTTTGTTAGGCGTTATCATTGCCAATATTTTTCAACCGGGGTCCGGTTTATCGACCAATAATCTGCAGGCGGAAGATGTAAGTAAATATGTAGCGGCAAGCAGTGAGATCAGCTGGAGTGAATTTTTTCTTCACCTGATACCTTCTAATATTGTTGATTCATTTGCCAAAGGCGATATATTACAGGTACTGGTCTTCTCCATTTTATTTGGTATAGGTTTAAGCAAGCTTGACACGGAGGGAAAACCCGTTACCCGCAGCTTTGAAAGAATAAATAAAGTATTGTTCACCATTTTAAATATGATCACACGGTTAAGCCCCATTGGTGCATTTGGAGGCATGTTGTATACCATTGGTGAATTTGGCTTTGAAACCATTATTGTACTGGGTAAACTGATGCTCACCTTTTATATTACCGCCATATTTTTCATTTTTGTGCTGCTGGGTTTATTAATGCGCTATTATAAGATGAGTATTATAAAGCTATTGAAGTATATTAAGGAAGAGTTGCTGATCGTATTGGGATCGAGCAGCAGTGAATCGGTGTTACCCAATATAATGATGAAGATGGAGAATGCCGGTTGTTCGCGAACCGTGGTAGGTTTGGTAGTACCTACAGGGTATAGTTTTAATCTTGACGGCACTTCTATTTACCTGAGCATGGCCATACTTTTTTTGGCGCAGGTGTTCAAAGTTCCCCTTGATCTATGGCAGCAGCTGACAATAGTGGGTATATTGCTGATCACCAGCAAAGGAGCCGGAGGCATTACCGGCAGTGGCTTTATTGTACTGGCCAGCAGTCTTGCTGCCATAAAAGTGATACCGGTAGAAGGATTGGCACTCTTAATAGGTATCGACCGTTTTATGAGCGAAGCCCGGTCTATTACCAATGTTATAGGAAATACTGTAGCCACTGTTATTATTGCTAAACATGAAAAACAGATAGATACAGCGTTGTATTATTCGGTAGTAGAAGGAAAACCTATGCCGGAGAGAGCGATAACTACAGACAGTTATAACGATAACCCGCAAAATGTAATATACAATGTGCAAACAAAGGAAATATAGCTTTCTACTATTACTATTTTGTATATGTGCCCTGGGTATACATGCCAGTGCACAGGACGAAATGGAGTATGAATATGACAGCGAAACAGAAGTCAGCGATACTAAATCGGCTGTACAACTGGTGGTGCTGAAAAAAAGCTATAAACTTGGCGATGGCCTTACATTAAGATCGGGTAATACTTTTTTAAATATCAGGCCAACCTTGCAAACATTGCTGCATGTAAATTCGGACCTGGATAATCTTTCAAAATTCAATTCCGGTTTTAGTATTCCGCGTTCCAGGATAACACTGGTATCTAATCTCCTGGATAAAAAAATCAACCTGGTGGCAAGGATCAACCTGCCATCCAATAACCAAAGCACCACCACCGAACACCGTTCGTTTAACACCACTTTACAAGAAGCTTATATAGAATACCGGAGAAGTTTAGCCCATGTATTTAATATTGGTTTAAGGGCCGATTATATTGATTCAAGAGAGACCAGGTTCCAGGGCGAAAACCTGGGTTTTGTAACCAGGAGCGCTATATCTTCTTCCTTCGATGCCATATTTGATTATGGTATCAGGTATAAAGGAAACTACAGGCTAAAGGGCAAACATTTGCTGAGACCTTATATTTCTCTAACTACCGGTGACAGTCGTTCTGCGTTACAAAAAAACTTCGGAGGGTTTAAGTATGGCATACGCCTGGATTACCTGCCTTTTGACCGGTTTGCAGAAGGGGGCGAGTTTTATATGGATGACCTGGCAAGGGAAAGCAAACCCAAGCTGGTTGTGGGTGTAGTATACAGCTATAACGATGGTACTACCTCGGCCATGGGTACCAATGGCGGGCGGTGGTTATATGGAAACAGTAAACAAAAGGTAATACTACCCGACTACGAAAAATGGGGTGCAGATTATATGTTTAAGTATAACGGGTTTTACTCCCTGGGAAGTTATGTCATCACCAGGGCAAATATACCCAGCGGAATTACCGGGGAGTTCCGGCTCAACGGTACATTTAATGCTTACAGTTCAGGCCAGACACCTGCTGAAACCAAAAACCTGGTGCGTTCACGGTTAAACCTGGGTTCGGGACTTAATGTACAGGCAGGTTATATATTTCCTTCTGATATTGCTGTGGGTGCACGGTTTACCTCACTGAAAAGCGATGAGTATTCTGCTGCATTTGCAGATTATAATAAATTTTATAACCTGGTTATTACAAAGTACCTGCAAAAGCACGATCTAAAGTTACAAATGCAATTAGGCTTTGACCAGCTAAGACAAACTTTAAAAACAGCTGAGTCAAAAGGGAATTATAATATACAGGTGATGACAACGATTCAATTATAAATAAACTGTTTACCAAGATGAAAAGATATTTATTAACCGTACTGATGAACATCTGCATGTTGACGATGTCAGATGCACAGTATACTGCTCCACCCGCCGATTCCTCCATTACCTATGTGGCCGGGGAAGGGTTATATATCAGGCTGGGAAAATTAAATGCCCATACTTTTAATATATTAACTACCGTACAGGCAGGAGGACAATATAACCGTATTGATTCTGTAAACAGCAACAGACTCTCACTGAACCTGGTACGACTGGCATTTACCGGGAGCGTATTAAGAGATAAAGTATCTATGGCCCTGGTGACCGATTTTGCAGGTGTAACACCTATACTGGAAGGCTGGATCGGTTTCTCTGTTTTAAACAAAAAGGGGAAATTATACATTGGCCAGCGTCAAACCCATACTAATAACAGGCTGGCTATGGCCGATGAGCGATTTGCACATAATTTAGGCCAGACTCTGGCCGGTAAATCCAATGATGGTATTGTGTATGGCGGGTTGATGCAAAATTTTGTCGGAGCTACCAGGGAAGGAGGTCTCTTCCTGGAAACGAATATACCGCTTGGCAGCTGGAAGTTATACCCTTCTGTGTCCGTTACCACCGGCGAAGGGCAAAATTTCTTTGATATGCAAAATAATACCGGTTTTAAATACGGCGGTCGTCTGGACATATTACCCCTGGGCGATTTTATTAAGAACAATGCCTTCATTGCGGAAGATATATACAGAGAGCCTACACCCAAATTAGCTGTAGGTATTGCCGGGAGTTATAATATTAAAGCCGGCAGTCCTATGGGGTCAGAAAGTACAACCATCAACAGTATTTATAATAAAAAAGGAGAGGCAGATTTTGCTGACTACGGAAAACTGGTAGCTGATATCATGTTTAAACTGAATGGTTTTTCTTTAATTGGAGAATACACCAACAGTATTGTGCGGGGTAAAGAATTATACCTTAACCAGAGTGCCAGTAACCGGTTAACACCCGAAATGGCAGCAGCCTATTATCATACAGGCAGCGCCATTAATGTTCAAACAGCCTATGTAACCCGGAGTGGCTGGTCTGCAGGAGGCAGGTATACCCATATTGAACCTGAATTCAATACAGCTGAGTCATTGGTTAAAAAACAAAACTGGCACACGTTTACTGTCAACAAATATTTAAAAAACAATGCGCTGAGAGCAGGTATAAATGTATCGTACCTGACCAGCGAACAAAACGGTATAAAAAGTAAAAGCTGGTTAGGCAATCTGGCTGTCCAGATTTCACTATAAAAATCATACATATGAAATATCATATTATATCATTGTCAGTACTATTACTCTTCATCAGTTCCTGCGCTTCAAAAATTGCTTTTGAGCTGGTGCCGCCTGCTGGAGAGGATTATAATACAGAATTATTATTATCGGAAATAGCTACCGCCATTAATACGGATCCGAATGCGGGCACATCCAGGAATCATTATGTGGAACTGTATAACGGAACAGGAGAAACGGTCAACCTGGGTGAGTATGCCATCGGCTACCAGGCCAGTACCGATTTAACAACCCTTGCCGACTGGACTTTTCCCGGTGGTAATTTTATCACACTCTCGGGTAATTTAAAACATGATACCTGTTATGTAATTGCTTCGCCACAGGCCAACACTACTGCAGTACCCAGGAATATAGAGTGGGGCACTACCAGTACCACTGCGGCTAATGCCAGCACTCCCTTACAATTAAGTGGTAACAGTGCCATTGCATTGCTTAAAAAAGATGCAACCGGCAGTATTACTTTAAACGGCAATGCCTATAAAATTATCGATGTATTTGGCAGCCCCCTAACAGGCAGGCTTACCGCCACCGGCAGCTCCAGTACAAGAAATAACCTGATATGGACAGTTGCAGGAGAAACGGATACCCGTAACAGGACCTTCTGGAGAAAGAAAAGCATCAGAAAGCCTACTACTGACTGGCAGCTGGCTAAGGGAACAACCCCAATAGATGGGGAATGGGAATTATCTGCCGACAGGGATTGGAAATATAATAATGTAGGACTTCCTACCAATTAAGAACAGGCCTACTATTCAATATACCATTTAACACAGGGTATATTACCAGATAAATGCTTATAAAAAAACACGCTGCTGAGCGTGTTTTTTTATTTATCAATTCAATACTTTCACCGCCTGCCTCGCCAATAGCTGCCAGTTATGCTTTACTTTAACCCATACCAGGACAATATCCAGCTTTACGGTGCCGGGCTTTCCGCCATCATTGGTGGCGGCATCTAAACGATGGCGTACAATAGCAGTAGAACCTACCACCTGTATGGTTTGATTGGTGAAACTGATGGAAACAAAATCAGATTTACCTGTCACCAGGGTTTGCACAAAAGCATTTTTATCTTCCACCTTACCGCTGGAATGACCATAGGTCAGTTTATCTGATGCCAGTTTGTTCAATACCGATTCATCCGGATCGATCATGGTCAGGCGCAATTTTTCTACAACTGTTTCTACCTGTCTCACTGATTTATCCTGTGCCATAATAACTGTTGCGAACAGGCAAAACAGGATAGTTAATAATGTGATCTTTTTCATTTGTTTAGTTTTTATCAATAACAAACCAGTCAATATCCGCATAACCGGCATCATTGGTTTTGGTTTCCGATGTACAAAACATGCCTACTTTGGCACCGATCCATTGTCCGGGTGTAGCTGTAAATGTACGGGGTATAATGGTAAATTTCTTATTATCGAAACTATAACTGAAAGTACAGATACCTTTTTCTTTCACCTCCACCCGTAAATAAATATCATCGCTTTTTACAGCATCCATCAACAGCTCTTCTTCCCTGCCCTTTTTATTAGCGGCTTTATTATTTACATAACTGATAAAATTGCCGTCTTTCGTTTTACGAATACCGATATAAGCATAACTCTGGCCCATTACCAGTAAACCCACTTTATCGTTTTCGAATTTGGGGTTGAATTTCAGCTTAATGGTAGCTTTAAAATTATCGGCCGGGAATTTTTGCGTGAGCCTGTTAGGCCTGTTCCATAAAGAACGGGTAGTATCATCGTTTTTAAAAGCATATAACCTTAAATAACCCAGGCGGCCTGTAACAAAGCCCCAGCGCTGATCGTAGTTCGCTGCCCATTGCCACTGCAAACCCAGTTGGGGTTCGTTGAACTGGTCCGATTCAACCGGTGTAACTACCGGGTAAGGCCCCTTGCCTACATTCGGCTTTTTATATACCATCACCGGGTTACCTTTCCCATCCCCATCTTTGTCTTCACCAATCACCGGCCAGTCGTTCACCCATTTCATGGGCTGTAAATGCACCACACGTCCGTAAGCATCCTTATCCTGGAAATGTACAAACCAGTCTTCGCCGGTCTGTGTATTTACCCAGGCGCCCTGGTGCGGACCATTTACCGATGTTGTTCCCTGGTCCATTACAATTTTATGTTCGTAAGGTCCGTATATATTTTTACTACGCAATACCAACTGCCAGCCGGTAGCCACACCGCCTGCCGGCGCAAACACATAATAATAACCATTGCGTTTATGGATCTTAGGACCTTCCACCGTTTTATGATCCGGGTTGCCGTCAAAGATCAATACCGGGTCGCCAATTACTTTGGTTCCTTCGGCATTCATTTCCTTAATGGCTAAAATACTTTTAAAGCCGGCACGACTGCCCGCATAAGCCATGGCTAAATATACTTTGCCATCCTCATCCCAGAACGGACATGGATCGATAAGACCTTTACCTGCTTCCACCAATACGGGCTCTGACCAGGGCCCGGTAGCATTTTTTGCTTTGGTAACATAAATACCAAACTCCGGATCGGGAAAATATATCCAAAACTCACCTTTATGATAGCGGATGGCTGGTGCCCATACACCATTACCATGCTGCACGGTATTGTATACATCATAAGGCGGTTGTTTAGCCAGCGCATGTCCAATGAGTTTCCAGTTCACGAGATCTTTTGAATGCAGGATGGGCAAACCCGGTACCTGGTCAAAGCTGGAGGCGATCATATAATAATCATCACCTACCCGTATAGCATCCGGGTCACTGTAGTCAGCATTCAGGATGGGATTTTTATAAGTGCCGTTTTTATTATCGGCCACCCACACATTGGAAACATAATTATCGGATTGTGCCTTTACCTGCGACACAAATAATGGTGATGCAGCAAGCAGACAGGCAAACGTGTTGCGTAGTAATGACATAAGCTTTCGTTATTCTACTTTTACAAAGTAATAATATGATGCTCAATATCTTAAAAAAAGACCAAGGGTATTGAAAAACTTACGCAATCGTTATCAGCATACAGAATAGGATTTAAGATTGTTGATTTAACGATTTATGATTTGGAATCTAAGAAGTCAGATCCGAGAAGTGAGATCTAAGAGCGGTATCCCGGGTATTTAGTTAATGGTTATTCGTTAATAGTAATACATGAGCATAATACGAATCTCAAGCTTTAAACCTCTTGAACATTTGAACTTCTTGAACCTCCTAACTTTAAACCATTTCAACATTTGAACTTTGAACTATTGAAACTTCACAACCTCCCAATAAGCTTGCTTTGGCTGCAGGTTTTTATCAAACAATAAAGGATAATCCTTTCGTTTGTTTACGGGGAAATAATCCAGCCAGCTGTGGCGGTCGCTGATATTCCAGAAAGTAACACTACTGATATATTTTCGGTATTTCCTGAATAAGCGGAAAAACATTTTGTACGCAACGGTTTGAGCTGTTTCTTTCTCTGTTGTATACAGTGTATCACTATCCGTTGGCAAACGTTGCCTGGCATTATGTTCTTTTTTGTGTACCGATACATCTAATTCGGTAATATGCATTTTTAATCCCAGTTTACTGAAGTCTTCCAGTGTTGCATCCAGCTGTTCCTCTACAGGCTCGGTAACAGACCAGTGTGCCTGTAAGCCCACACCATGTATGGGTACCCCTTTTTGCTGTAAGTTTTTTATCATGGTAATGATCTTAGCACGTTTTGTTGCGCTGATCTCGTTATAGTCATTATAAAATAAAAGCGCTCTTTCATCTGCCGCATGAGCGTATTCAAATGCCTTACTGATAAAATCCTCCCCGGCTATCTGGTACCATAAACTATTACGGTAAACTTCAGCAGGGTTATCCGATATCACTTCATTTACCACATCCCAGGCATATACTACATCTTTATACCTGGTTACAACTGTCGTAATATGTTCCTGTAACCGGCGTAACAATTCTTCTTTGTTCACCAGGTTATTGTTGGCATCATAAAAAAACCAGGCCGGCACCTGCTGGTGCCAGCAGAGCGTATGCCCTCTCAGTTTCAACCCATTTCGCCTGGCAAAAGCTGCAATGCTATCGGCCTCACGCCAGTTATATACGCCTTGTTTGGGTTGTAATACGCCGGGTTTCATGGCGTTTTCTGCCGTAAGGCTGTTAAACTGTTGCAATATAAAAGCACCTTCATCTGTTTTCAGTGCCCGGCCGCTTACGGCAACACCTATATCAAAATAACCGCGGTACGCTTCTTTTAAAGTTAATACCTGGGAGGTTGATACACCTGCATGATTCAATAAGGCCGGTGATGGATAGGTTAGCAGGTCTGGCTCTCCCGTTTTCTCGGGCATATCTATTAAAGTGGAACTATGTTGCGATAGTAAGTTTTTGTTTACCGGGCTATGCAGCAAAGCAACTGTTATGATAAAAGCTGTGATAACCGGTGACAAAATTGTAAATAAGCACTTCATTTATTCAGATCAGTTTTAATATCCGGGGTTATTACCTGGTTTACCGCCATTTTAAAAAAGGGGTACCGGTGGTCAATATAATTGTTTACACTTTATATCCTGCTTATTATACAGCCTGCTGTGAAGACAGGTTAATACACCCCTAGCATACATCATAAAGCATCAATACATCGCTATTTCATTGCTTTAATGGGAACAATAGTACCATCGGCATTATATGTCAGTTCGGTTACTTTTATATTCCGCAAATGGGTATGACCGCTTAACTGTACATCGTGGTAAAACAGGTACCATTTATTTTTAAATTGTACAATAGAATGGTGATTGGTCCAGCCTTCTACCGGGTGTAAAATAATACCCTGGTAGGTAAATGGTCCATAGGGATTATCGCCAATGGCATAACAGATATTATGGGTGTCGCCGGTAGAATAGGAGAAATAGTACCGGCCTTTGTATTTATGTACCCAGGCTGCCTCAAAAAATCGTTTATCGTTGTCCTTTGCTTTAAAAAGATTTCCGTTCTTATCTACGATTTTTATTTCTTTTACCGGTTCTGCAAAACTTAACATATCCTTGCCCAGCCGGGCCATTCGTGGTAAAACAGCCAGCTCCTCCCCGTATTTATTAGTAGCGTCTGCATGATACACGTTATTATCCCAACGCTGCAATTGTCCGCCGCTGATACCCCCAAAATACATATAATGGCTGCCATCATCATCCGCAAAAACTGCCGGATCCATGCTGAAACTATTTTTAATCGGTTCGGCTGCTGCCTTAAACGGCCCTTCCGGTTTGTCACTCACAGCCACACCAATCTGGAAAATATCCTGTTTGTTTTTTGCAGGAAAATATAAATAATACTTTCCGTTGGCATAGGCCGCATCAGGCGCCCAAAGCTGGCGGCCTGCCCAGGGAATATCTTTTAAACTTAATGCTACACCATGGTCAGTTACTTTGCTCCCGACACCATCCATAGAAAATACATGATAATCCATCATATCAAAATGATCGCCCTGTTCATTACCGGGTGCACCGGTGGCCGTATCATGCGAAGGATAAATATAGATACGGTTGTTAAATACATGGGCCGAAGGATCAGCCGTATAGATATGGCTAACCAGTGGCTGGTTGATATATTTACTTTGCACTGTATCCGCTTTATTAGCTGCAGTATGATTATTTGTTTGATACCTGTTGCTGCAGGCTGCAGCAGTAACGACTAAAAAAAAGGTCAGGTTAAATTGTATCTTTTTCATGATCTGTAATTATTGAAATCGTTAAATAAAACATACCGGGAAACACTCTATATTTTAAACAAAGTGCTCCCCGGTATTACTATATTATAAACCCGGATACAGGCGTTCCTGGTCATTTGCCGGAACAGGCCCGGTGAATGATGCCAGCAGTACTACAGCCGGTAACATAATTTTAATTAACCTGAACTACAACCTTAAAAAACAATTGTAATATCATTTAACCATTACCAGAAGATAGTGTACAGGGCCAGTAAGATACCTATCACAATAAGTGATCCAATTGTAAAGGCCGGAGTGGTTTTAAACATCCTGCTATCTACTTCCATTGGGGTAGTCACTACACCTCGTTTATTATCGTACAGGCTTATCAGCACCATACCTATAACTGCAATAATAAATACAAAGCCCATGCGGTCGAGAAACGGAATTTCAAATACGCCTTCCTTATTTGCAACTGCAAAACCGAACTGGTGTAAAAACTCCAGGTCAACCATAGTGGGTAAGAACTTAAATAAAATGGAGAATGCAAAACCACCTATTGTTGCAAACATGGCTGCATTACTGGTTGTTTTTTTCCAGAAGAAGCCCAGCAGGAACATAGCGAAAATACCCGGTGATACAAACCCTGTATACTCTTGTATAAATTCAAATCCTCCCTTTTTATCAATACCCAGGAATGGTGCAATACCAACCGCTATCAACATAGATACCACTACGGCAATACGGCCAACTTTTACCTGCTCCTGTTCTGTAGCTTCAGGTTTTATTTTCTTTTTGTACAGGTCTAATGTAAAGATGGTGGCAATACTGTTAGCTTTACCTGCCAGTGATGCTACAATAGCTGCCGTTAAGGCTGCAAAGGCAAGTCCTTTTAAACCCGGGCCTAACAGGTTCAATAAGGTAGGATAAGCTTTGTCCTGTAATAATTCTCCGTTCACTACCATCTCCTGCTGAAAATGACCATTCTGGTACAATACATAAGCCGCAATACCCGGTAACACCACGATGATCGGCATTAATAATTTTAAATAGGCTGCAAATAAAATACCGCTGCGGGCAGTTTTTAAATCGGCGCCCAAAGCACGCTGTGTGATGTATTGATTACAACCCCAGTAATTCAGGTTCACGATCCACATACCACCGATCAATACCGTTAAACCGGGCAGACTGCTAAAGAATGGATTATCTTTTGAGAAGACCATATGGAAATGATCATCAGCTTTTTCCGTTAAAACTTTTAAACCTGCAAGTGCCCCGCTGCTGCCAAACTCCTCGCCTACCAAATCCAGGGCGAGATAAGTAGTAGCCAAACCACCCAGTATTAAAAAGAATACCTGTATTACATCCGTATAGCCAATTACTTTCATACCACCCAGTGTGATCAGTATGGAAAATACCGCCAGGAATATCATACAGGCCGTAATACTGATACCCGAGATACTACTGATAGCCAATGCACCCAGGAACAGAATAGACGTAAGATTTACTACCACATATAATAATAACCAGAATACCGCCATGATCATTGCAACGGTACTGTTATACCGTTGGTGTAAGAATTGCGGCATAGTGTATATCTTATTTTTTAAGAACACGGGTATAAAAAATACTGCCACAATAATCAGCGTTGCCGCGGCCATCCATTCATATGTAGAAATAGCCAACCCCATTGTAAAGCCATTCCCGCTCATGCCTATAAATTGCTCTGCGGAAATATTAGAGGCGATGAGTGATGCACCAATTGCCCACCATGTTAAAGAACCTTCGGCCAGGAAAAAATCCTTGGTATCAGTAACCGCCTTTTTCTTGCGATGATAGATCCAGTAACCATAACCAGCAATGAATACAAAGTAAATCAGGAAGACAATGATGTCTGGGGTGGATAAATTATTCATACAACAATTAATGTTTTAAAAAATTGACAGTACCGTTTTGGTTTGCCTGATGATAATCTTCCAAATATATTTAAAATCAGTGCTGATTGCTGAAAATGTTAAATTTTAATTATTCCTGGTTAAACAACTGTTAGTTTATTTGTGCATCGTTATTATACAAACTCATTTACCAACACCCTTGAAGGACTTTATAATATAGATATACTATATATGATCTGCCCCTCCTTATCAATTACCACTGCTACACTTAACCAGCATAGTACAGGATGCCACCGGTAATCATACCCTACCTTTTCACTATCCGTTACTCTGAGGTGTTACGATTTAATTGCATACAAACTTTAACCTGACCGGCAATGTACAGGAAAAGCATTCGTATAGTAACTGTCTGGTATGCCAGCATATTATACCCAATCGTTCTTTGACGCGGATGCTAAAGTAGGAAAAAGAAATTAAAAATGTAACCGATTGCATAAAAAATTGAAAATAATCTTTTACTTTGTACTTGTACAAATGTGCAAGCGATTGTAACAATATATTATGACGCAACCAGATATTACCATATACGATATTGCAAAAAAACTAAGTCTTTCGGCCGCAACAGTGAGCCGGGCGCTTAATAATAACCCGGCCATCAATGCAAAAACACGGAAGCGTGTTAACGATATGGCAATGGAAATGGGCTACCGCTCTAACAACTTTGCCAGTAATCTACGGAAAGGGAATACACATACCATTGGTGTACTGGTACACGAACTGAAAAGTAATTTCATCACCTCAGTATTGGCAGGTATTGAAAAAGTAACTACCGAAGCCGGTTATGATATCATCATTGCCCACTCATCGGAAAGAAAGGAAAAAGAAATTGCCAATGCGCATAACCTTTTTCATAAACGGGTAGACGGCCTGATCGCATCCCTGGCTTTTGATACGGAGAACCTGGACCATTTTGATCCTTTTTTTAAAAAAGGTATCCCCGTTATTTTCTTCGACCGGGTTTTTGAGCATACAGATTTTGCCCAGGTAATTATTAATAATTACAGGGCGGCTTATGATATTACCAGTCACCTGGCCAAACAGGGATGCAAACGTATCATGCATGTAACCGCCAGCCTGGAACGTAACGTATATTCGGAAAGGTTTAAAGGTTACCAGCAGGCACTAAAGGATAATAAATTAAACTACGATAAAGACCTCCTCATTACCAACCAGCTTTCCGAGGAGGCCGGTATACAGGCTGCCATGCAGATACTGGCCATGCGTAAAAGACCCGATGCTGTTTTTGTGAGTAACGATTTTTGTGCCGCCGTGCTCATGCGTACCCTGCAGGATAATGGGGTACATATTCCCAAAGACATAGCAGTGGCCGGCTTTAATAATGATGCCGTAGGAAAAATTGTTTCGCCAAAACTAACCACCATCGATTACCCCGGTATAGAGATGGGCGAAATAACGGCCCGCAATCTCGTGAATCATTTACAGGGTGTATCAAACCTGGCGCTGACCAATAAAATAATCATCAAATCGGAGCTCATCATCCGTGAGTCTACTTTAAAAAAGAAACCGTCACAAAAATAAACAGGTACCTATACCAAATAATATGAATCAAACAAATCAAAAAGTTGCCATTGTTACAGGCGGAGGCTCAGGTCTGGGTTTAGCCATAGCAGGGGCTTTTGTCAGGCAGCACATATTTACCATCATCATAGGCCGTAATGCGGAGAAGTTGCAAAAAGCAAAAGAAGAACTGGGCGAACTGGCAGCCGCCATACCCTGCGACCTGGATAACCTGGCTGCTATACCCCCGTTAATACAAAATATATACGATACCTACGGCCGCATTGATATACTGGTAAATAATGCGGGGGTTAATTATAAAAAAGAATTTACCGAAGTAACCGATGCGGAATTTGCCCAGGTAATACAAACCAACCTGCTGGCGGTTTTTGCTGTTTCCCGTGAAGTGGTGAAAAAGATGTTGCCCAAACAAAGCGGCAGCATTATTAATATCAGTTCCATGGCGGCACAGTACGGGTTACCCAAAGTAATTGCCTATAGTGCATCCAAAACCGCTATCGAAGGTATGACACGTGCCATGGCTGTAGAATTATCACCGAAAGGAATAAGAGTGAACTGTATTGCACCTGGATTTATTTATTCCGATATGACCGCCGCCGCATTGAACAGTGATCCCGAGCGCAAACAAAGGGTATTTGCCCGTACCCCCATGGGTATTATGGGTGAGCCTGCCGATATTGGTGAAGCCGCTTTGTTTTTAGCAACCAAACAGGCAAAATTTATTACAGGTGTAGTACTGCCCGTTGACGGTGGTAATAGTATAGGATTTTAAAAAAAAGAAGGAAGTAGTAAGTATGACAACAATGATTCACACCATGCGCTGGTACGGGCCTAATGATCCCGTTAGTCTTTGGGATATCCGCCAGTCCGGCTGCACCGGTGTTGTAACCGCCCTGCACCATGTGCCGGTAGGCGAAGTATGGACCGTTGATGAGATCAACAAACGTAAACAGGAAGTAGAAGCTGCAGGCCTTAACTGGGAGGTAATTGAAAGCCTGCCTGTGCACGAGGATATTAAAAGACAGTCCGGTAATTTTTTACAACAGATAGAAAATTATAAAACCAGTTTAGAAAATGTAGCGGCCTGCGGCTTAAAAGTAGTGACCTACAATTTTATGCCCATACTGGATTGGATGCGCACCGATGTAAACTATACCTTGCCGAACAGGGCAAAGGCCCTGTATTTCAATAAAGCAGCCTTTGCCGCTTTTGATATGTTCCTGTTACAACGCCCCAATGCGCAACAGGATTATGATGCAGCCACCATACAAAAAGCCACCGATTATATTCAGCAGGCCGATGAAGAAGAAAAAAAACGCCTGTACAGCAATACCCTGCTGGGTTTGCCCGGTAGCGAAGTACAGTTTACCCGGGAGCAGATATTAGAGGCTTTACAGGGTTATGCCAACATTAATGCAGAACGTTTACAACAACATTTGTTTTATTTTTTACAACAGGTAGTACCCGTTGCCGAAAAGCTGGGGTTAAAGATGGCTATTCACCCCGATGACCCGCCTTATCCTATTTTAGGCCTGCCGCGTATTGTGAGTACCGAAGCGGATGCATTAGCAATTATCAATGCCTGCCCCTCACCTGCCAATGGCCTGTGTTTTTGTACCGGCTCTTACGGCGTACGTGCCGATAACGACCTGGCAGGCATGATACAACGCCTGGGACAGCATATTCATTTTTTACACCTGCGCAGTACCCGCCGTGATGAAGAAGGTAATTTTTTTGAAGCGGATCACCTGGATGGTGATGTGGATATGTATGCGGTGGTGAAAGAAATTGTACTGGCTATGAAGAAGTATAATAAAGCTATTCATATGCGTCCCGATCATGGTCACCAGATGCTGGATGACCTGGTGAAGAAAACTTACCCGGGGTATTCTGCTATTGGCCGTTTAAAAGGACTGGCCGAGTTACGTGGACTGGAATTAGGTATCCAACGATCATTGAACAATTGACAATTGACGATGGACAAGTGACAATGTCAGGGAACAGGGAGCAATTAGAGTTTGCCACTGCCTGCAGCAAGACAGAACAGTTCAAAATATTATTATAAACATGTTGTTATTAGGACTAGATATAGGAACATCGTCGGTAAAAGTTTCAGTATTTGATGCGCATACGGGCCAAACAGTGACCAATGTACAATACCCTGAAACAGAAACCGGTGTTATATCGCCACAACCCGGCTTTGCCGAACAATCGCCCTTACAATGGTGGAGCGATGCGCAGCAGGCCATTTTAAAAGCCAATGCTACCGGCAAGTATAACCCGAAAGAGATTGCTGCTATTGGTATTGCCTACCAGATGCATGGCCTTGTAGCAGTGGACGATCAGCAGCATGTGTTGCGTAACAGTATTATCTGGAGCGATAGCCGTGCCGTTGAAATAGGCAACAAAGCCTTTGACACCATCGGGCATGAAAAAAGCTTATCGCATTTATTAAACTCACCAGGCAATTTTACCGCCAGCAAGCTTGCCTGGGTAAAGGCGCATGAACCGCAGGTTTACGAACGCATTGCCAAGATCATGTTGCCCGGTGATTATATCAACATGAAACTTACCGGGGAGATCAACACCAGCGTATCAGCCTTAAGCGAAGGCGTGTTCTGGGATTTTAAAAACCAAAGCCTGTCTGCCGATGTATTAAATTATTTTGGTTTTGACAGTACATTGATACCCGAGATACAGGAAGTATTTACCACGCACGGACAATTACAAAAAACGGTAGCAGAAGAATTAGGATTAAGTACCGGCATACCGGTTACCTACAAAGCGGGCGACCAGCCCAATAATGCTTTAGCTTTAAATGTACTACACCCCGGTGAGGTAGCGGCAACAGCCGGCACTTCCGGGGTAGTGTATGCTGTAAGCGACCAGCTTGTATATGATCAGCAATCGCGTATTAATTCCTTTGCCCACGTAAATCATACGACGCAACAGCAACGTATTGGCGTGTTATTAAACATTAATGGCTGTGGTATTATGAACAGCTGGATAAAAAAATTAACCGGCGGTCAGCATATTACTTACCGGCAAATGAATGATGCAGCAGCCACGGTAGAAGCAGGCAGCAACGGATTATCAGTATATCCTTTTGGTAATGGCGCGGAAAGAATTTTTAACAACCGCATTATTGGCGCTCATTTTAAAAACCTGGATCTGAATATTCATGGCACAGCACATATTTACCGTGCTATACAGGAAAGCATTGTGTTTGCCTTGCGGTATGGTATTGATATTATGCGGGAAAATGGTATCGCTCCCAAAATCATCCGGGCCGGTTCGTCCAATATGTTTTTAAGCGAGGTGTTTAACCGTGTATTTGTGAATACCACACAGGTACCGGTTGAACTGCATAAAAATGATGGCAGCACAGGGGCCGCCATTGGTGCAGGTATCGGCCTGGGCATATTAAATGAAGTCAATGCTTTTAAAAATACAAAGCCCATTGCCGTGATTGAACCGGAGCAAGACAACCGTTACGAAGACCTGTATGCGTTTTGGAAAGCCGGCTTGCCGGTGTAAAAACAGGTTAATTGTTATTTGTAAAAAGTTATTCGATTAAAATATAAAAACAAGATATCATGAGCGTTTTAGTAGGACAACAGGAGTATTTTAAAGGGATACCCGCCATAAAATATGAGGGATTGGAAAGTGATAACCCACTGGCATACCGCTGGTACGATGAAACAAGAGTAGTAGCCGGAAAATCCATGAAAGAGTGGTTACGTTTTGCCGTAGCCTACTGGCATAGTTTCTGCGGCAGTGGCGCCGATCCCTTTGGAGGCCGTACTCATTTTTTTGCCTGGGATAAAAAGGAAGATGCTGTAGAAAGGGCCAAAGACAAAGCTGATGCCGCATTTGAATTTATTACGAAACTTGGTTTACCCTACTACTGTTTTCATGATGTGGATGTAGTGGACTATACCAACAATATAGCTGACAATGAAAAAAGACTGGAAGCTGTTACGGCTTATTTAAAACAGAAACAAGCAGACAGTGGTGTTAAATTATTATGGGGTACTGCTAATTTATTCAGTCATGAACGTTATATGAACGGCGCTTCTACCAATCCGGATTTTCATGTGCTGGCACACGGTGCTGCACAGGTACAGGCTGCCTTAAATGCAACCATTGCTTTAGGTGGTGAGAATTATGTTTTCTGGGGTGGTCGTGAAGGTTACATGAGTTTGCTGAACACCAATATGAAAAGAGAGAAAGAACATTTTGCCCGTTTTTTACATACAGCAAAAGATTATGCCCGTAAAAACGGTTTTACCGGCACATTCTTTATTGAACCTAAACCATGTGAGCCCAGTAAACACCAGTATGATTATGATGCGGAGACCGTGATCGGTTTCCTGCGCCAGTACGATCTGTTAAATGACTTTAAACTGAACCTGGAAGTAAACCATGCTACCCTGGCAGGCCATACCTTCCAGCATGAATTACAGGTTGCCGTTGATACCAATACCTTAGGTAGCATTGATGCTAACCGCGGTGATTATCAAAACGGCTGGGATACTGACCAGTTCCCCAATAACCTGAACGAACTGGTTGAATCGATGCTGGTGATTGTAGAAGGCGGTGGCTTTGCAGGCGGTGGTATTAATTTTGACGCCAAGATCCGTCGTAACTCTACCGACCCGGCTGACCTGTTCCACGCTCATATCGGCGGCATTGATAATTTTGCCCGTGCCCTGGTAGTGGCCGATAATATTTTACAAAACTCGGATTATAAAAAAATCAGGTCCGATCGTTATGCCAGCTTTGACAGCGGTGCCGGTAAAGATTTTGAAGCCGGTAAATTAAGCCTGGAAGACCTGAGAAATTTTGCCCTGAGCAATGGCGAACCTGCCATGATCAGCGGCAGGCAGGAATACCTGGAAAATATCATCAACCGTTTTATTTAATTGTATCTATACCAGCCATGTTCAGCTACAACCGTAACTGAACATGGCTTTTTTATTGCTTTCAAACGAACTCTTATGCCCCTTAAATTTTTGTTTGCCCTCTTATTAAGTATTGGCACCGGTTATAATGTGCTGGCACAACACTTTAAAAATCCCATACTGGCGGGCTTTTATCCCGATCCCAGTATATGCGCGGCCAATGGTAAGTATTACCTGGTTAATTCCACCTTCTCCTATTTCCCGGGCCTGCCGATATTTGAAAGCACGGATTTAATTAACTGGACACAGATAGGCAATGCCATTGACAGAAAAGAACAACTGCCTGACCTGAAAAACGGTGGTGTGTCCCGTGGTTTATTTGCCCCGGCCATCCGTTATCACAAAGGGCTTTTTTATATTACCTGTACTTTAATAGATAAGGGCGGCAATTTTGTTATTACGGCAACCAATCCTGCAGGCCCCTGGAGCAAACCCGTATGGACGCCAAAGGTCCATGGCATTGATCCTTCCTTGTTTTTTGATGAAGACAAAGCCTATATCATTTATAACAGCGATGCGCCGGATCAAAAACCGGAGTATGACGGGCATCGTACCATTAAAATAATCAGCTATGATATACAACAACAACAAACAACCGGCGATCCGGTAATATTAGTGAATAAAGGCAGCGCCAACAGTATCAACCCCATCTGGATAGAAGGTCCGCATATTTATAAAAAAGATGGCTGGTATTATTTAACCGCAGCGGAAGGCGGTACCGGGTATAATCACTCGCAGGTGGTTTTCAGAAGCAAAGAAGTAACCGGGCCTTACGAGTCCTATGATAAAAATCCTATTCTCACACAACGTCACCTGGATAAAAACAGGCCTGCCCCTATTACCACTGTTGGTCACGCCGATCTTGTACAGGCGCCTAACGGCGATTGGTACGCGGTGTTTTTAGGTTGCCGTCCTTATGACGATGATCATTACAATACCGGCAGGGAAACATTCATGGCTCCCGTTAAATGGGTAGATGGCTGGCCGGTTATTAACCCGGATATGGCGGAGGTACAGTACCGTTACCCCATCACACATGCCGCCACTTATAAAACACCAAGCTATACAGGCAGGTATATTTTTAAAGACAATTTTAAAAATAAAACTTTGGATAAGCGTTACCTGCAGTTACGCATAGGTGAAGAAAACTGGTACCAGCTACTGCCCGGAAAAGGTTTATCGCTTGCTACAAGACCTGTTACTGTAGAACAGAATAATCACCCCTCTTTTATAGGTTTCAGGCAGGGATACCTGGATGGTGTTACAGAAATCAAACTGGATTTTACACCGGCAAATGAAAATGAACAGGCGGGATTAGTCGTTTTTCAAAATGAAAAGCATTATTACTTTTTTGCAAAAACCATTATCAATGGCAAGCCGGCTATTGCTTTATATAAAGGTGCCGGTAATAACAATAATGCCGGCAGGCCGGAGTTAATAGCATCACGGTTGCTTTCATCCAATCAACCCATTTTATTAAGGGTAACGGCGGAAAAAGATAAGTATCATTTTTCCTATAGTGTAGGGAGCAACAAAAAGTTCATTCTCCTTATAAAAGATGTGGATGCCCGTTTTGTGAGTACCCGCACCGCCGGTGGTTTTGTGGGAGTGATACATGGTATGTATACAAGCAGTAATGGACAGGCATCCGTTAATAAGGCCGTGTTTCGATCATTTATGTCCGCCAGTAATGATATAAAGTAATAAGTTTTTCCAATGAATGGATAGGTATGGGAGCGAGGTTAAGCCCGGTTGGGTAATAAGAACATGCGACCCCTACGGGGTCGGAAATGTTTTCGTTTGCATAAATCTATAAACATATGATGCCGCTGGCATCTAAACATGGTATTCTCATTATAGGTGGAGTTTCGCCACCCCGACGAAGGGGAGGCCTGCTCAATTCAAGGAATAATTACATAGCAGGAGATGCCTCCTGCGTCGGCATCACGTATCCTTCTTTCATGGGCAGCCTTATCCCGAAGGGATAAAAATATTTATAGAAAAGACCAAAGCGTTTCAGCACGACCCCAGCGGGGTCGAATATTTATTTTGATATGGTTCGTGAGACAAGAACCATGAAAATACAAGAGCCCCGGCAGTTTAGTGATGCCGGGGCTCTTGATTAAATATGATTGCGATTCAATTTTATTGCTTTATCACTTTCCACATTTCCTGCGCTACCAATAAATTACCTGCATTGTTGAGGTGCACCCTATCGGTGGTTAAAATTCCTTTTTCTTCATTTTTAGGATTATTTTTTTGCAGGTAACCGGCAAAAGCATTTCTCAGATCCACCAGCGGTAGTTTAAACTCATCCGCAAGTGAACGGATCACTTTACTGTACTGGTTCAGGTCACCGTCCTGCTGGTTGCTGTTATCATTCCGCTCACCGATCACCGTTGGTGTGCATACGATAACTTTAATATTTTTATCGGTGAATTTTTTGATCAGCGCTTTATAAAACTGGATATACTTTGGCAGGTCGGTGCCGGTACCCGAGCTGGCTTTATGCCATACATCATTGATACCGATATAGATCACCACTACGTCCGGGTTTTTGCTTAACACATCATTCTCTACCCGCAGGTACAGGTCATATATTTTATTACCACTGATGCCAGCGCCCACTAATTCATAATTGGCAGACTGACCTTCGGCTTTGATCAGGCTATCCATTTTTGTAATATAACCATCAGGATTTACACCCGCCTGGGTAATGGAGTCGCCAAAGAAAACTACTTTCTTTTTCTTTTGTGGTGAGGTAAAAGCCATGAGCAAAATGCCTGCAAAGAGTATTGCGTATTTCATGTTTTATTGTTTATAGTATTACAGTTATGCATTGGCCAAAGCCCTGTCCAGGTGCACATAACCCCCGTCTACATATACCAGCTGGCCGGTTGTATGACTGCTGGCTTCTGATAACAGAAATGCCACGGTGTTGGCAATTTCAGTAGCGGTTGTCATCCTGTTGCCCAACGGGATTTTTGACGTGATCTCATCCAGTTTTTCCTGTGGGTTAGGCAGGGATTCTATCCAGCGGGCATATAAAGGTGTATAACATTCTGCTACCACCAGTGCATTTACACGAATGCCGTATTTTAATAACTCTACTGCCCATTCGCGGGTAAGCGCATTACGGGCGCCGTTAGAAGCTGCATAAGCAGAAGTACCACCCTGGCCGGTATCGGCTACTTTGGAAGTAATATTTACGATTGACCCCTGAGATAGTTTTAAATAAGGCAGGGCTTTTTGTACAATTAAGTAGTAATGGATAACATTTTTATGCAGGCTGGCCACAAAGCCTTCATAAGTGCCGTTTTCCAAACCTACCCCATCATTTACACCGGCATTGTTTACTACACCATCAATACGCCCATGCACCGCGGCTACCGCATCTACCGCATTGGTAGCAGCAACAGGATCTGCCAGTTCAGCTACCACCTGGAAAGCTTTACCACCGGCTGCTTCAATAGCTGCCACCGCAATATTATTATCTGCTTCGCTACGGCCAATAATGGCCACAATAGCCCCTTCTGCTCCCAACACTTTAGCTATACCTTCACCAATACCTTTGGCGCCACCGGTAACAATGATCACTTTATCTTTTAATCCTAAATCCATAACAGTGTTTTACGCTTCGGTTTCCAGAGAGAAACCTTGCAGGTTATAAAATTTAATTGCATTTAAACCAAAGACATTGGCTTTATCTTTCTCACTATATGCTTCCATGTATTTTTCCAGTAAACTTTTCCATTGAACATAGATACCGGATAATAACATCACCGGCCAGTCGCTGCCGAACATCAGCCTGTCCGTACCAAATGCATCAAACAGCACATCAAGGTAGGGATAAAAATCGGCGGCACTCCATTCCTTCCACCTGGCTTCGGTGAACAGGCCGGACAGTTTACAATGCAGGCCCGGCTGTTGTGCCAGCAGGCGGATATTTTTTTCCCATTCTTTTAATTCCTTTTTAGCGATATCCGGCTTGGCGGCATGGTCTATTACAAAGGCCTGACCGGGAAAAGCCTGAACAAAATCAATGGCCTGTGGTAACTGGTGATGGTATATCAATACATCGTAAGTATAGTTATATGCTGCCAGTTGTGCAATACCTTTCCGGAATGATGCATTGGCCAGGAAACCATCAGCCTCCGATTGTACCACATGCCGGAAACCTTTCACCATATCAAATTGCTGAAAATATTGTAACCGCTCTTCTATGTTATCCGCCTTCAGATCTACCCAGCCTACTACGCCTTTTATAAAAGGATAGGTAATAGCCAGTTCTTTTAAAAAAAGTGTTTCCACTTCCGACTGATCGGCCTGTACAGCTACACAGCCTGTTACCCCGTTACGTGATAAAGTTCCCTGTAAAGTGGGTGGCAGGTAATCCTGTTGTAACACTTTCATGTTATCATCGATCCAGGCATCGCGTACAGGATCGTATTTCCAGAAATGAACATGCGTATCAATTACCGGTAACATAGACTCCGTGTTTTTAGTATAAAAATTATTTACTCCAGGCTACACAGGTTTGTTTAGATGTGCCTAAACCATCAATACCCAGTTCTACCACATCACCCGGTTTTAAGTATATCTGCGGACTGAATCCTAATCCTACACCGGCTGGTGTGCCGGTTGAAATGATATCGCCGGGTAATAATGTCATAAACTTACTTACATAAGCAATAACAAACGGTATATTAAATATAAAGTTGGAGGTATTACCATCCTGCATTTTTTGCCCGTTCACGTTTAACCATAAACGCAGGTTGTTTACATCGGCAATTTCATCTTTAGTAGCCATAAAGGGGCCAACAGGTGCAAAAGTATCACAGCCTTTTCCTTTATCCCAGGTACCGCCACGCTCCAGCTGGAATTCCCTTTCACTCACATCATTATGTAAAGCATAACCCGCTACATAGTTCATGGCATCAGCCTCTTCCACATAACTTGCTTTTTTGCCAATGATCACGGCCAGTTCTACTTCCCAATCGGTTTTTACGGAATCGCGGGGGATCACGATATTATCATCGGGACCAACCAGTGCGGTAGATGATTTTACAAAAAGTACCGGCTCCGTTGGTGGCGTAACACCGGTTTCACGGGCATGATCGGCATAGTTTAAACCAATACATAAAATTTTTGAAGGCCGGGCAACGGGTGCTCCTAATCTTGTACCGGCAGCAACCTGCGGCAGTTTACCATCCTGTTCTTTTATTACTGCGGACAAAGCCATAAGTCCGTCGTTCTCAAAAAATGCTTCGTTATAGTCCTGTACAAATGCTGAAACATCATATTGTATTTCATTAATAATAACACCTGGTTTCTCTTTTCCCGGCTCACCAAAACGGATCAGTTTCATACGTATATTTTATTTGTAGTTAATTGTTAATAGTAAAAATGGATATTCGGTGTTACTGCAGCTGAAGTGTGCGACGCAAGGGACGATGCCCAGGGCTATGCAGCCGGTAACAAAATTAATTATTCAAATTTATAAAGCCACCGTCAATCGGGTAATCGCAACCGGTTATGAAAGAGGCTTCGTCACTACACAGGTATAAAACCAGGTGTGCAATTTCATCGGGCTTGGCCATGCGTCCAATGGGCTGGGTTTTGGAAAGTTTTTCAAACATCTCCGTTTCCTTACCCGGGTAATTTTTACTGATAAAGCCATCGACAAAAGGCGTATGTACCCTGGCAGGCGATATACAGTTACAACGTATACCATCGTTTAAAAAATCCTTAGCTACCGATAAAGTAATGCCCACTACCGCGCCCTTGGTCATGGAATAGGCAAACCTGTCGGGAATGCCTACCGAGGAAGCAATAGACGCCATGTTTACAATAGCGCCGCCGGTTGCTTTCATAAAAGGTATGGCCCCCTGTAAGCAGTTATATACACCTTTCACGTTAATATTGAACAGGCGGTTAAAATCATCCTCACTGGTGGTTTCCACCGTACCCACATGTGCCACACCGGCATTATTGATAAGCAACTGTATACTGCCGCTTATTTCCGCAATAGCTTTAATAATATCAGTTACCTGCTGCTGGTTACTAACATCGCACTGGTGTGCGGTAGCATTGCCACCACTTGCTTTAATTTCTTCCACTACCTTATTGGCGCCGTTGCTGTCAAAGTCAAGAATATGTACAGCGGACCCCTGTTTGGCAAATAATATACTGATGGCCCGGCCAATACCACTACCGCCACCGGTTACAATTGCTGTTTTGTTTTCTAATGTAAACATGTTTATATCGCTTCTTAAAAAATTATACTAATGAAAATATCTTATCCATCAACACCCATTTTTCGCCCGGTTTTGTACCGGGTATTGCCTGCTGGTAATGCCACATCAGGGTTTCCCATTCTTCGTTCTTTGAATTTGCTTTATCTACAAGGGCCTTGGCTTCAAAGCTAAAGTTATCCGTGGTTTCCATGATCATGAATAAACGGTTGCTAAAACGGTAAATTTCCATATTGGTAATACCACTGTCGAGGATACCCTTTTTTATTTCGGGCCATACTTCGCGGTGATAGGCCTCATATTCGGCGATGAGCTTTTCATCGTTTTTCAGGTCAAGGGCCAGGCAATATTTTTTCATACTAATATTATTTTAGGCATGCTGTTAGGCTGTTGTCTTTATAACAGCAGATTTTTCTTTATTATTCAGTGCAAACAATAATATGATTACAAAGCAGGCAAGAATTACAAAATACGAATACTGCATATGTTTTGTAAGGTCAGTAATTTTACTGGCTATTAATGGAATAATAGCCCCGCCTACAATAGACATGATAATGAGACTTGATGCCGGCTTCCTGTCTGCATGTGTATCCTGAATTCCCATTGCAAAAATAGTTGGAAACATGATTGACATGAAAAAAGTAGTGGCTACCAGCAGGTATAAAGTAGCTACACCGGACCCAAAGATGACGATCAATATCAGGATGCTTGCCATAAGGCTATAAAAAGCAAGGAGCTTACTGGGTGCAATATATTTCATTAAGAAAGATCCCACAAAACGACCGATCATAAACAGCAACCCTGCCACACCGGCATATATCTTACTTTCCTGGCCTGTCATACCTAACACCTCTTTGGCAAATACCAATAAAAAACTAAAAATATACACCTGGGCACCTACGTAAAAGAACTGTGCTATAACTCCTCCCCGTACATTTTTTCTTCGTAAAGCACTTAAAAAGCCGGACGGTTGTCCTGCATGGTCATCTTCTTTTATCTCAGGCAATTTGACAAAAAAGAAAATGACCGCTACCAATAATATCACGAGACCTAAAACCAGGTAAGGGCCTTTTACCAGCGAGGTTTCGGCCTGGATATAGGCTATACGGGCCTGGTCACTTAACGCCAGTATTTCTTCCTGAGATTTGGGCTCTTCCGCTAAAATAAAATAACCGCCCACAATAGGGGCAAGTGTAGCAGCAAGACCGTTAAATGATTGCGCAAAATTCAGCCGTTGTGTAGCTTTTGCCGGATCGCCCAATACAGTTATATATGGATTTGCGGCCGTTTCAAGTATGGTTAACCCACAAGATAAAATAAACAGTGATCCTAAGAAGAACGTATAGCTTATGGTATTGGCAGCTGGTATAAATAAAAAACATCCTATTGCGAATAAAGCCAGGCCCACCAATATACCCGTTTTATACCCATAACGCTGCATAATGATACCGGCAGGAATAGCCATTATGAAATAGGCAACAAACACAGCCGAATCGACCAGTGAAGCCTGTACATGCGTTAAACTGAACGCACTTTGCAGGTGTTTAATAAGAATTGGATCCAGGTTATGAATAAAGCCCCAGAAAAAGAAAAGACTGGTGACCATTATAAACGGGAAGAGATATTTGTTTTGTTGATTCATATAAAAGCAATTAGGCTTGTAAGATATAGGTTTTAATAACATACAGGTGTATGCAATAGGTATAAACCGGCCATTTTATACAATAATTATTTCCTGCTTCACCCGGATAAGTCAAACACATTTTATTTATTTTTTTAATTTAAAAACTTTATCCAGGTAGGAAACAATGGTATCCATCATTTCATTGAACCAGGGATTAAAAAACCAAAAAGTATGTGGTGTATCGGGGAATGTTTTTGTTTCATGATAGATGCCCCACATATCCATCTTTTTAATCATGTCATCACGACCGGCATGGAAACGTGGTATAGAGCTGTTCACAAACAGGAAGGGCGGTGATTGAGGATGGATATGCGTTAAGGGGGCCGCATTCGTCCAGGTTGCCGGGCTCTGCTCCCAGGTACCGCCCAGCCACTGTGCTGCCACTGCACCTTCTGCGGATTCAGGGTGTTTAAAAGCAAGTGTACCATCAATATTTACCACGGCATGCACATCGCTGGTATACCGTTGTTTGACCGTACTGTCCTCAAAAAAAGGGTTACCATTGGTATTACCGATCAATGATGCCAGTTGTCCGCCTGCAGAACAACCCAGTGTGGCTATTTTATGAATGTCGATATTATATTGCCTGGCATGTTGCTTTAACCATTGCACCGCGGCTTTAAGATCGTGCACGGCGGCAGGAAAAGCGGCTTCCGGGGATAAACGGTAATCTGCTGACACAGCTACATAACCCTGTCCGGCCAGTTTAATGGCCATGGCCCGGTTATGGGTTTTATCGCCCGAACGCCAGCCGCCGCCAAATATCATTAACACTGCAGGTGATTTCTTTTTTGCTTTTGCCGGCCGGTAAATATCCAGTAACAACTGCCTGTTACCTACACTGCGGTACACAATATCCTGTTCCACTTTAATAGCCGGCGTTAGGGCCGGTTCTGCAATGGTGATGTGAGGGAATTTCTTTTTTTCCTTTACCCAACTTCCATATATACTAAAGCTGGTATCTACCGGGTAATCTTTTTTGCCCTGCGACCACAGACAAACAGTAGTGAATAAAAAACAGATCGTTATTATACTTTTCATACAGAACAGCCTGGTGGCCAGATTAGAGATGGGCAGAAACCTTAGCAATATACAATCAAACAACACTAACAACTGTTAACAGATTTTAAACAAAGAGGCGAATGTGCTGACACATTCGCCCCGGTATATTATTTAATCTGTAACACAGCAGCACTCACTGCCGGGTCGATCACAATTTCAGGCGCGCCTTTTTTATAGGCAGAGCCGCTTAAAGTAATGTTTTTTGTTGCAGGTCCACCTCCGATCTTTAAAGCTGTTTTCAACCTGGCCGGGAAGCCGATCTTCACCAGTTGAATATTAGCCGCATCTTTTATATCAATAACAGGATCCGTTTTTTGGGGTGTGAATTGTATATTTTCGAGCAGTATATTATCCGCCAGGGATAACTCCGCACCAATAGTGGTAATGAACTGCGAGTTTTTAATCCTTATGTTCTGAATAGGCGCTTCTGGTAATCCTCTTATAAAAACACCTTTGTTGGCGCCTTCACAAACAATATTCTCAAATTGCATATCGCGGAACACAGGGGTGCCTTCCCCAAAAGTGGTATCCACTTTTCTTTCACCATCGGTAGCAAATTTCACGGCATAGTGCATATCAAAAAATATGGCTTCCTGTTCTATATCACGCATCTGAATATTACGGGCATATATTTTTTCTACCAGCCCGCCACGTCCTCTTGTTGATTTAAAACGAAGGCCTTTATCGGTGCCGATAAAAATACAGTTCTCAATAAAAATATTATTGGTGCCGCCGCTCATCTCGCTGCCAACAACCACGCCACCATGACCTTTGTAAACCAGGTTATTTCTTATAACGCCGTTTTGTGTAGGCATACCACGCTTACGGCCTTCCTCATCCTTACCCGATTTTATACAAATAGCATCATCGCCCACATCAAACACACAATCCTCCACTATAAAATTCTTACAGGACTCTATATCCAGGCCATCCCCATTATGTGAGTATTCAGGATTTTTAACGGTCACATTCCTGATGATGATATCTTCACTCATCAACGGATGTAAATTCCAGGCACCCGAGTTTTGAAAAGTAACCCCCTCCAGCAAAATGCGTTTGCAGCGGGTAAGCACTAATAAATTAGGTCTTAAAAAATCCTTCATATCCGCAAAATCACTCAGCTTTTTGCCTGGCTCCAGCAACATGCTGCGTTTACTTTCACTGGCTGTTTTAAATTGCTCCGAAGGGTACCATTTTTTTCCGTCGGCACTCAGTACACCGCCGGATTTAATTTTGTTTTTCCAGTACCCTTCTCTTACCTGGTCTTTATTTAAGGCACGCCAGATATCCCCGTTACCATCAATCACACCGCCACCGGTAATGGCAATATTTTCCGCACCCTTTGCCCATATAGGCGATTGATTTCTTGCGGAACTACGGCCTTCGTAACTGCCTTCTACTAATTCATACTGTGTTTTATCTGCCGTAAACAGCAGCATTGCACCTTTTTGTATATACAGGTTCACATTACTCTTTAACTGCAAAGGCCCTGTAAGCCATATACCAAAGGGCACTACCACTACACCGCCACCATTGGCATTACAGGCATCAATGGCTTTGGTAATGCTGGCTGTGTTAAGCGCTATACCATTTGATACCGCGCCATACTTTACAATATTGAAACTATCTTTTTTAAAAGAGGTTTGTTTCACCGTGGGCAGGTTACTCCAGCTGTACTGGGCCTGCGTTATTATCATACACAGTAAAAAACCAATCGTTGTTACACTTTTTTTTATCATATCGGCTAATTATTCGTTATTAAACAACACCATTAAATTTTCAAATTGCCAAACTACCTAATTGATTTTGGGCTTCCAGCCGTTAAAAATATTTTTTACTGTATAAGCCTTTGCTTCCTTTTTAGTTAACTGTTTAGCCCAGCTTACTCTTTTACTCAGATCACTGCCCTCACCTGTATTATTATACTCCGCATAAAATACTGTTGCCTCATTTTCCGTTTTACTCCAGTTATGCCAGCCTTCGGGGCGGATATGTTTGCCATACTCACAACCATAAAAAACGGTGCGGGCATAGGCACGCCATGGGCGGCCCAGGTAAACCTTTTTAGCCTCTTCATTGGCCGTGAGTTTGCAGTTTAGAAACACATAGCCAAACTGTTTCCACTGAGGGGTGGAAGCTGCGGTGATATAGGAGTTGCTTAAACTTTTAATGGTACAGTTTTCAAATACCGCCGTAGCAGGGCCAAAAATAAAATCCGTAGTGCCTTCAATATTACAGTTATAGTAGTATTGACGGGTACTGTCGCCGGCAGTGAGTAAAGTATCCTGGTTGCCCAGCAGGTCACAATCCTGTATAACAAACCTGTCCCCATCAACATGCAGGGCTACTGCCTGCCCTACCCTGCCTGCCGTATTCTGTATGGTGAGGTTGCGGATAGTAATATCATTGCCCTGTACCCACATAGTATAGGAATTGAAAGTGCTGAATTTTGTTTTATTGGTAAGCGTATCTGCTCCCTGTGCCATCAACTTACCCGAATAGTCGTTATTGGTAATAATTGTTTTGTACCGGTCTTCGCCAATAAAGGTTACGTTGGTTATCCAGGACGGAACAATGATCTTTTCATTATACACACCGTTTTTAATGGTTACGGTAATATGTTCGGGAGAATAGGCCCTGATCGCATTGATCGCTTCCTGTATGGTGGCATAATCGCCACTGCCGTCTTTGGCCACTACCAGTTTGGAAGGATAGTTTTGCTGTGCTGCTGCAACCAGCGTAATACAACAAAGTAAAACAGAGAGAAAGGATTTCATCTTGTACATGATGCTTACTTTTTATAGAGCAGCTTTTTAGCTAATTCGGGTAATTGTTGTTTAATATCATTGATGACGATCTCAGCCATACGCCTGGCACCGTATTCATTAAAATGCGTATCATCTTCCTTACCTGCCGGGTGGTTGGGGTTTTGCCCAGGTGCAAGGTGTAATAACAGGTGTTTGGAATTTTCCGGTCCAAGTTGTTTATACAAAGCCTGGCTTTTTGCATCCAGGTCAATCAGTATCACTTTATTGGCTGCCGCCACCTCTCTTACCAGTTGCGAATATTGTTCATGCGTGTTCTGTAATACACCGGTAGAATCAAACTTACGCCTGGCCACCGGGGTAATTAATACGGGGGTAGCGCCTTTTTCTTTTGCCGCTTTTACAAATACGGTCAGGTTGGCGGTGAACTCTGCCGGGGAGGTATAACTTTTTTTAGTAGGTACTTCATCATTATGCCCGAACTGGATGAACAGGTAGTCGCCCTTCTTCATGCCGGTTTCGATGGGTTTCCACCGGCTTTCGGCAATAAATGATTTGGTACTTCGCCCGTTTTGTGCTGTATTCTTCACTTCAATGGTCGAATCCCAGTAGTTGGCAAAAGGCATGCCCCAGCCGGCTTCGGGATAGGCTTCTTTTTTCTTAATCGACATCGTGGAATCTCCCATCATCCAGATAGTGATGGTATCGGGTTTGAAAGTAAAGCCACAGATAATAAATAGTATGGCAATTAACAAAAGCGTTCTTTGTTTAAGCATGACAAGCATTTAGAATAACAATAATGTTCGGCTTATTGTGTACGACGCCAATATACCTTAATTAGTTGGCATAGCTTTCCTGCTCCCGGGCCGGGAACGATTGCGGACAATAATATTTGTAAATTTTTAATGATTGAGTGGGTTCGGACTGTTTATTTGAACGAAAAATATGAATGGCCGGTTTAAGATTCATACAAGCTAAAGTGAAATAATTCCCGCAGATTTCGCAGATGAATACAACGCTGATTTGCGCTAAGATATGTTCCGCGAAAATTTGCATATCAAATCAGTACTAATCTGTGGGTAAAAAATTAAGACCTTATATAAAACTGTGAAATATCCCCGCAGATTTCACAGATGAATACAACGCTGATCTGCGCTGAGATATGTGCGAAAATCTGCGTAACCAATCAGCGCTATCTGCGGGTAAAAAAGTTGAACAATAATAGAAAATATCCCCGCAGATTCCGCAGACGAATACAACGCTGATCTGCGCTGAGATATGTTCCGCGAAAATCTGCGTAACCAATCAGCGCTATCTGCGGGTAAAAAATTAAGACCGTATATAAAACTGTGAAATACCCCCGCAGATTTCACAGATGAATACAACGCTGATCTGCGCTGAGATATGTGCGAAAATCTGCGTAATCCATCAGCGCTATCTGCGGGTAAAAAAGCAACGCAATACCATAAAAAAAAGGCACTCATTACTGAGTGCCTTTTAACGTAAGTATCATTCATTATTTATGACCAATGATAACACGGAAGGTTTTATCAGAAGCCCTTACGCCGTTATCGTAGTAGAATTGTACAAAGTATAATCCTCCTGCCAGGCCACGGATATCAATAGGTATCACACTGCCATAGCGCAGGTTACTTAAATCCTGGGTTTTCATCAGTAACCCTGAGCCCGAGTAAACACGCATCTGCAGTTTTTCGTACAGTACACTGTTTATACGGATATTGAACTGACCGTTACTTGGGTTAGGATATACATATAAAGCAGAGTCGCGCAATAACACATAACGCTCAGGACAGTCTTTAACATTGATAACCCTGGTAGCTGTGGTAGCACAACCACCTGCATTGGTATAGGTATAACTAAGGGTGTATTTACCTACCGCTGTGGCAGCCGGTATAAAGGTATTGCCCGATACACCTATGCCCGACCATACACCACCCGCAGGATCTGCCGTTAATGTATAGGCAGGATCACTGATACATAAAGTGTCAGGTATGCTGGCAGCAATAGTAACCGGAGTGTAAGCACTTACGGTTATGGTTGTTGAGGCCGTACGGGTACAACCACCTGCACCTGTAGCAGTAGCGGTATAGGTAGCTGTGGAAGCTGGTTTGGCAAACACTGTATAGGCACTGCTTCCGGCAACATAGGCCTGTGTACCTGCCGCATCAGTGAACAGGTTGGTAGCAGGTGTCCATACCAGCGATGGCGTATAGCTATAGTTGAAGCTGATGCTCCAGTTTAGTAAAACACCCAGGTCACCATTAGCCAGATCACGTAAAGCCAGTTTCCATTCACCTCCCGCTACAGTGAACAGGTCGGCAAATGCTGCGGCATTAGATGATGCCGTGGTAGGGCCAACACCCTGTGCCGCATCGGGACGGAAAGTACCGGTGAACGGTGCAGCCGAGGATGTTAACGCAGTAGTACTGGTATTATTAAAGACCGTATTGGTCAGGTTATCGCCACTGCCCCCACGTCCATTAAACAGGTTCAGTATCCTGCCATTAGGAGCCACCAGGTTAATAACAAAGTCGCTCACATAGGTATGTGTTGCATTGATGGTAACGGTTATGCCTGTAACGGTTGCACCCGCCGGTACACCTGTAGCGTTAATGGTGCTGGTAATACCCGCAGGACTGTTATCCGGCACTGCCAGGGCAATATTACCGCTGGTACCGTTAAAGGTTGCCGTGCTTGCTGTACCCGCCGGTACCGATAATTGTGTTATACCACCTGTACAGAGAGCAGGATTGGCTGTTGTTATTACCGGAGCGGTTGGCAACGGATTTACCACTACCGTTCTGTAAAGGGTATCGTTACCATTAATGGGATCAAGCGGGGATGAGGTATATAACTTGATAGTATAGGTGCCGCCTGCACTAAAGTTATAGTTAGGACTTAAATAGATATTTGTAGTAGCACCTGCGGCCACGGTACCCGAGGTAAGTTTGGTACGTACCGTATCATTGGTATTACCTGGGGTTCTGATAGCTGCGATCACCTCTACATTATTTACCGCAAAGTCAAGTGGTTTAACATTGTAGTTTTTGATCTGTGCCTGGAAGGTAACATTGCTGGTAGGACAGTTCAGTGCCGGTAATGTCAATGAAGTAGCGCCAGCATCCACTTTAGGAGCAATGCCAACACTTACATCATCCAGTACCAGGAAGGCCTGGTCGGCATCGGATAATGCATGGAAGCCGATATAGTAAGTACCGTTGGCCGGTGGTGTAAAGTCAACAATCACCGAATCAAAAGCACTGGCAAATGCAGTTATCACATTCATGTTAGAGTATAACAGGTTGGTTTGATTGGCTGAATATGCTTTGGTACCATATTTCACTTCAAACTTCTCAATATAAGTAGGGCCAAAAGCTCCTTTGTAGTAGAACTTCAGCCTGTACTCTGTACCGCCGGTCAGGTTCAATCCCTGTAAATAGAACCAGTCATCTGCAGCCCTGGTAGGCTCCAGCAGGTCATAGTGATACAACAGTGATTTGGTAGGTGATACATATTGCAGCGGGTTAGTACTGCTGAAAGTGATCCACCTGCCACCTTCGGCATCCACAGTTGAACCGCTGTTACCATTTACATCCTCCATGCTGGTGCAGGTTGGGAAGTTAGGCACTACCGAAGTTTCAAAATTCTGGAAGTATGGAATGGTAGTACCGGCACACAAGGTAGCGGCAGTAACTTTTTTATTGGTACTGATATCACCGCCACCGCAATCTCTGCGTACATAAATATCATAAGTAGTACCGGCGGATAAACCGGTGATGGTAACCGGCGAACCGGTGATAGGCCCTGTAACCAATGTACCACCACCTGCAGCAGCTCCGGTACCCGGTGTAAAGCCAACCGTACCATATTCAATAATAAAGTTATTACCCGGAGATACAAAGGAGGTAACGATCTCGGTAGTTGAAATACCGAATGCTTTTACATCGGCCGGAGGAATACAGGATGGCGTAGCGGTAATACTTACATCATCCACTACTACACCAAAGCCCCAGTTTGATGCCGCTTCAAATGCTATCTGGTATACTGTTGAATTAACAGAAGCCGGTAACTGTATCTCTACCTGACGCCATGCACCGATATTGGCAGTATATTCAGCTCCGGGTATCAGGGTCCAGCTGCCACCGATCGATGTTCTGTAGTAAACTCTTAATTCATCCACATCACCCCAGTCAGGATCCATTTGTTTGGCATACCAGAAATTAAGGGTAGCGCCGTAGTTCAGGCTGGCAAAGCTGAATAGAGGTGATACCAGTTTAGTAGTATTGCCATCGTAGTTGTCGGAATTAAAGCTGGCATTCAGGGTGCCGCCATGTGCTGTTGTCACGGCTCCATAAGGCGCACCTGTTCTGTATATCCAGTTTACATTACCACTAACATATTCATTACGCCAGCAACTGCGTGTGGCGCTTGCATTTTCAAACGTTTCATTAAAAGGGATCGTCGTTATTACATCACAAAGTGTGGTGAAGGCATAAGGTCCAACCCATGGTCCCAGGGCGCCTGCACCGCAGTCTGTACGAACCCATGCATAATAAGTGGTATTATTATTTAAACCGCCAATAGCAGCAGAGGTTACCGTATTAACAGTAGTACCTTGTTGTACAACATTTGTTGTTGCCGATGCATTGGTACTGGTTACCACCCACTGATATCCTACTGTAGGTATTGGTGTGGTAGCCGTCCAGTTAAGGGTAGCAGCGCCTGGTATAACAGTAGCTGCAGTGATAGATGCCGGAAGCGGGCAAAGCGGTGCACCTACATTTACCATATAATCTTCCGCCTGGCCATAATCAGTAGCTGTGGCAATACAGGATATATTATCAACCGGCATGGTTGAACCAAAAATTTTAACCACCCGCATACGTGTAAGTCCTACTAACGCGGTTGCCGGAACATTAATATTACCGCTTACCTGCGTAGCATCTAAACCTGTTGAACCGGTTATAAAACCAATCGGGTATTCTTCTCCCGCATCAGTAAAGTCACCATCCTGGTTCCAGTCAAAATACACTTTGAATAAATTAGTCCAGGCACCGGCAGTATTACCCTTCAGTGTAATAGTATGCGTAGCGGCCTGGTATACATTACCAGGGGTTATGGCTGTAAAGTTTTCGTAAGCCGGCGAAGTAGTAAGATTGGAGGAGGAATTGTTAATGCCTCCTATATTAACCAATGTAATAGGCTCTACCCGTGTAGAGAGGAAAGAAGGAGTACAGTAACACTGTGTAGGTGTATTTAACGTTACCTGGTGTGCGGTTGAATATGCGTCTGTACCGCCGCAGGTCATTTTTCTTCTAAACCATGTAGTGCCTGTTACTGTTGCTGCATAAGCTGATGTAGTTGCCGTTGCAATAGGCGTCCATGGCCCGGTAGCAGCAGAAGCTGATTCCCATTGGTAAGTAATACCATCACCTGTACTGGCGCCTGTTACTGTTAAACTAAGCGGAATACCCGGACAAGCCGTTGCCGAACCTGCCGTTGTACCACCGGTCAAAGATCCCGGAACACAGGGCGGTTCCTGTATGGTTAAACGTATATTAGGTCTGCTGGCCGATCTTGCGCCAACGCCCGCAGGCGGATTGGTATCTGTGTTCCATGTCTGGAACCACTCGGTATTTGGCTGTGTTGTAAAACGGAACTGCTTGGCAGTACTGCCTTCACCGCTTCCACCACCTGTGGCATTTGTTTCAACAATCACTTCCAGGTTATCGGTTCCGGCGTAGGGGAATGCTGTAGTAAGCGGTAAGGTGATCCATTGTCCTGCAACAAATGTTGATGCCGGTAAAGTAGTAGGCCCATATACTAATGTAGCCCCGGTTGTTTCCGTGGCATAAGTACTGGTAACCGTAAAGGTTGTATTCCTTGTTTTTAAATACACCCGCACATTTGTAGCCGCTCCGGGACTGGTAGCCCCATTCAAATAAAATGAAACAGCCTGGATATTCCCTATCACACCTATCTCAGCGGGGGTATAAATCATTGCCGACCGCTCGTAGCCCCAGAATGTCGCAAGCGGAAACCTGATGGAGCCGGAATTAGTATTTGCAGCAGGGATAATTACATTGGTTTGTGCATTCAATACCCCGGCACATACGAATAGCAGAAATAAGGAAAGAAAATTTGTGTAAATCTTTCTCATAAGCAGTGTTTAAGTAAATTTTGGTTGCAAACCTATCAGCAAAACATGGTTTGATATTGGAAGATATCTATTTTTTCCTTTCCGTGCTTTTTTAAGCCATACTTTATTTAACTTTTTTTTATTATATGAGATCTGGAAATGAAAGGACTTATGGTAATGATTAAAGACCCTGAACAGGCTTACCACAGCCGCTTCCGGTTGCGGTTTTTTGCAATCGGGGAGACGACCTTATTATTTGTAAAATAATCCTTGTAAACAGTTAAGTATTATGCTATTACTACTTTAAAAGGGTAGATAGGGGAAGCCTGCTGTGCGAGGGTATATTCTAACTGACGGCGCAGGAGCTCTGTTTCGTCAAAAGTGCTGTTTTGCTTTACTGTAAGCCTTACTTCAATAAAGGTCTGGAATCCACTGGACCGTTCTGACCCGGGCTGCACGGCTTTTTTTGTTTCTACTTTTTGCAACAGGTCGCCAAACAGCTGGAAACACAGCAGTTTTACATCCTCGCTGCTCACTATCTTTTCGTCAGCGGTAATCTTACGTTGCAACAAGTATTGCTTCTCTTTTGGTGTAAGTCCCTGCCTGGCCCCTGCCACATTGGTAAGCGTAATGATAGTATTGGTTTTTATGGCAGCATTGTTATGCACTGAAAATTTTGTGTCCGGTTTTATTTGCTGCGAATGCTCGGGCTTGTTAACGGTCCAGTATTCCACCGTTACATTATCACCTGCCTTTTTGGGTCTTAGCATCAGGTAATGCAGGGTATCTTTATTATCCCTTGCCAGCTCCATTTTATCTTCCAGCCTGATCAGTGTTTTATTTATTTCCTTCAGCCTGCTGGTCACAAAATCATTACTCATTTTGCTGAAGTAAGCGCTTTCATCCCTTACGGCATCTATAACACCGGCTATCATTGCACGTAACTGTGCAGAGCTGCTCTTACCCACACCACTGCTCCTGATGATGGCCTCACCTTCATTCAGTTCATCTACATGAGCCGCGCTTCTGAACTTGTACTCCTGCCCTCCCGGGCCATATACATTATGAATATCCAGGAAATCACCCTCCACAGGCAGGGGAATAATATTCATACGCCCATCCGTTTTTTCAGCCAGGTTTTTCAGGTTGCGGTTAATAACCGGAAAAGCATTGATGGCACATACCAGGCGGTCCAGCACCTGTAAAGGCACAGGCCTTGACAGTTGTATATGCAGGAAGGCCAGGTTTTCTGCACCCAGCTTTTGTGTTACGGGTTGGGGCAATTCGTTCAACCAGCTTTCCGGCAGTTTATGGCTGTCAAATGGTAAAGCCTGTGCTACCTGTAAAAAATGGCGCTCATACATCCAGGCTGTTTGCCGGCATATTTTTTTAGTATAACTGGAACCGTCATCCGTTAAAACATCATCAATACCCAGCTCATAATCTTTATTTACAAAATAGCCGTTATTAATAACAACAGGTGTATTGTTCAGCGTGGCCGTAGCGCCTTTTAAAGCATCATAAAAAAAACCGGCCTGCGAATGGTTACGCACATCAAAGAAAAGTTGCAGGCCTTTAATATCCGTTAAAGGTTTTTCCACCTGTAAGGCCAGTGTAAGCTCATGTATCAAAGTATTACCGGGAGCTTTGGCATCATGTACCACCGAACGCTGGGTACCCCCGCTGCAGGCCAGTAACCGGCCGCCAAAATATAAATAGGCCAGCGAAGTCTGGTGCAGGTGAAAAGTACCGATGGGCGTAAAACTTAAATCGGCCTGGTATGGTTTAAACCCTGCCTGGTGTAAAGTATTAACAAAAGAAAAACGCTGGGTATTATTGATCAGGGCTTTGGTATCCGTTACGCCGGCCTGTATCACACAGGAAGCGGGTCGTACGTTCATAATAGCATCGGGCAATAATACTTCCGACATATTATCCAGCAGCCTGTTTTGCGTAGCCTGTATGCTGCGGTTGGTTTTCTCCAGCTCTGCCGCACAGGCATCAAATAATAAAATCAGCAGGGGATCAAAATTGGTTTCAATATCACTTTCAGGTATATCCCATAAACGTGATGCAGTTTTGACCATCCGGTCTTTTATCTGGTCTTTTGTTTCAAACAACATAATGAGCTGTTACTGGTCTTTAATTAATTAATCAAATGCAAGCGGTCCGATAAAAAAACCGGTCTGGAAATTATAGGGTTCATTACTCCTGGCCACCAGGCCTGATACAATGATCTCTATCCGTCGTTTTAACTGCACATTACCATTATCATTAAACGGCGATTGTTTCACATTTACCTGCACGGTTACTTTTGTCAGTCTTTTCTCATACCGGCCGATCTGTTGTAATATCCCTTCCATGACGAGTTCCTTGCGCTGACTGTTGGAAAGATGAATATCGTAATCATTATCCCAGAACGATGAGCCGTAAAACTCATCAAAGCGGTTTTCATCCGTACCTGTTGTAATAAGCAGGTGTATATTACGTGATATGGATTCCTGTATCGTACATACCGGCATCTTTTGTTTATCAAAAAAATGCTGGAAACGCAGCGGTAGTTTTAAATAATTTATAGCCATTATTGTAATACAAGCATAATTGGTTTACAGGCAGCAGTATAACAGGCCTGTTAATAATCAACCGTTACTTCCATAAAAATGAGGCACTTGTTATCCATATCCGGATTAGGCGTTTGCCTTACCAGCTTCACCTTTGCCTTCTTGGATCCCAACAGACCTTTTTTCTTTTTTTGTGCTTTGGCTACCAGTTCTTTAAAGGTAGACCATTCCCCGTCTATCTTCACCTGGGTATCGCCTCCTTTACACAGGTAATTATCAAAATCGGCAATCCCTATTTTTTTCTCCACCAGTTCATTTAACAGCCGCTGCATCTCCTGGTCAGGCACACGTACAAATTTTTTGACCGGCGGGGTTACAACCGGTGGTTTTGCCGGCCCTGAAGGGTCAACGGGTTTGGTATCCTCGGGTTTGGTACCAGGGTCTCTTGGTGGTGGTGTATAAATAGGTGGCAATGGCTCCAGCTTGGGTACCGTAGTTTTTTCAGGTACTGTTGTTGCAGAGCCCGGCAGGTTTATAGTAATGGGTTTACGCCAGGTTTTGGTACTATCCTTATCCAATACCAGCACCAGGGTAACAGTGCCTGTGTTTGATGGTGTATAACTGATGGTATTGGTTGTTTTTTTACCAAAAGCGGCATCTTCCTGTATATACCATTCATAACTGCCGGCCTGTTGTGCCGTAGTAAAGCTGGTGGGCAGGCCCGCGCTGATAACATCAGGACCAATGATGGCAGATGCTTCCGGTTCGGCATTACTGATCTCGGCCGACTTCAGGTCTTTCACCAATACCATAAAGGTTTCCTTACATTTTTTATTAATAACCACGGTTACAAAATACTTGCCGGCAACCACGTAACGGTGTTGTATTTTGGCACCTGTAACCTTTTTACTGCCATCGCCAAAATCCCATTCCACCTGTTGTGCATGCGACATGTTTGCCTGGAACTGTATTTTTTCGTTTATATTAAAGCTGTTGTTCTGCGCTGTTTTGATTTCACCGGTAGTGGTAATGGTAACAGGCGAACAGGTTACATGTGTGGCCAGTTTAAAGCCAAAAAGTACCAGTGCAATAAAAAGGGTGATAATAAAACTGATTATTACTTTATAATCTAAACCCAGCCATTGCCGGCTATATATGGAATAAGGATTCTTCATTTGATGCTTATCTTTTTATCGTTGTTGCAACTGTGTATTTAAAATAAGTATCTGCTGACGCATTTCCGAGTTTTGTTTTTCATACTCCCCTTTCAGTTTTTCGAGGCTTATTTTTTCCTGTTCGCAAACCGTCAGTAACTGGTTTTTATCTTCGGAACGGATCGTTTTTTTATCGTTCTTAATATCGGTAAGTGTTTGCAGTATTTGCTGGTACAGGGCTTTATTGGCCGTACTGTCTTTTGCCAGCATGGCATCCATCTCCTGTATCTTTTGGGCTATCTGGCCTTCTACCAGGTCAATCCGGGCACCGGAGCTGTTCACCGTATCCAGTAATGATTTTGTTTGTGCCAGCAGGGAGGAGAATCTTTGACTGAAATCCTTTTCGCCCTGCAATACTTCTATCTGGGCCTGTAACTGTTTATTCTGTTTAAAAGGTACCTGCAAACCAAAATAAACCGCCAGTATAATTAATACCGTGGTCAGTACATAAAATATAATGAAACGTCCGAAAGCCTTATTACGTTCCTGCGAATTTTGCGGTTTCATGTTGTATTAATCGTTATTAGTGATGATAGTATTTAATGGTATTCTTGAGTAGTGGGTTTTGTTTAGCCAACAATTTGTGCTGTCCTCATAGTTCAATAGCATTACTGCAGTTGAACGGAGCGTCGCAAGTTCAGTTCCATCAGGGCACCACAGCCGGTTAACCAAAAAATCTTCTTTTTGTTTTTGCCTGCTGTGCATCCTGCTGGGTTGGTGTAAACTCTTCTTTTACAAATATGCCCGACTCTTTACGTTTGCCAATGAACTCCAGCCCACTGAGCGTTTCAAACAAACGGGATATAACTTTTGCAAACCTGATAACCGGGCCAATGCCTTCGTTAATATTATTATGCTGATAAGGCAGGTTGGCGATACCCGATAATAAACTTTCCAGTTCACCCTGGTTCAGTTCGCACCATTCGCTCAGGTAATTCATTAACTCATCCTTACCGGAACCTATCCGCAGGTCAATGGTATTTTTCATTAACCTGGCCAGCGATGATATCTGCATGAACAGTACTACCGGCGCTTCATATACTACGGTACGCCGCATTTGCGTAAGCGACTGGCTTAAGAAAATAATGATGCGGTCGCAAAGGAATAAAGCCAGTTCTGACAGGTCGTTCTGCTGGCTTTTTTTGAATATTTTTTGAACAATAACAGAACAGCGTGATTCCAGTGTGGCTAAAAACTGTTCCAGTTCGGCATGTAGCTGTACAAGATCGGGGTGTGCCGCTATATTCAGGCAAGGGGGTATATACTCTTCATCTACCTGCAGCAGGCCGGCATCGGCCATTATCCTGCCGATAGTAAGTACATAAGGATTGTTTACATATTGGCGATAACTATTCTCCTCCACACATTCAATAGTATAGGCGGCTTCGGTAAAGGGATATCTTGGCGGGGCTTCATTTACATCAGGATCGCCGACCGGGTTACGGTTAAAGGGATTAACCACCAATACAATGTATAAGGTTGTTTTACCGGTGGTAGCGGCAATCGGCAAAGTAGCCTGCACCACACCACCATTTGCCTGGTTATATAAAGACGGTATATTGATGACCACACCACCCTGCGTAACCGCATTACAGGCCATTACCTTTACGGTAACGGCATTTTGGTTATCGGCGGCAATGGTTACATTGTAAGCGGAGCCGGTGGTAACACCATACCTCACGACCGACAGTTCACTTGCCAGTGTGGTTTGTATAGCATACTGTGTTGCATGTTGCTGGGCAATAAAATGGTCTTTATTGATCTTCATGCCGTCCACCCAGTTTACCGGGAGGTATTGATGCCGTTCGTTCATATTGAGGAAATAAGGTTAAGGTTATAGGTTTATAATTTTTTACACTGCGCCACGTTCACAAATGATCACGGTATTTTCTTTAATGTTATTCTCCCTGACCGTTTTTTCGGGATTAAGCACACTGGAGAAAGTATACCATTTTGGCTTGGCTCTGAAAAACCAGTTATAGGCCAGCCTGTCTTTATTTAAATAATCGATCGGCGTTTCACTTTGTACTTCGTTATAATCGTTGATAAAATGATAAAACAGGTCACCCAGTATCATATCGGCAGGCGCTTTGGCCCGGAAATAAGTGCGGTTCATATCACCGCCTTTTTTTGCAATTTCAAAGCCTATCACCAGCAGTTCTTCATTTTCTTTTTCATCCGGTAACTCAATAGGCGAAAGGGGGTACTCCCAGGTTACATACACCGGCCGGGGAATGGTATAAGCCGCAATAAAAGTATGGTAGACTAAAATGGGTACAAAGAAAAAAACGGTGCTCAGTAAAACCGGGTAAAACAAAAATCCCTTGTCCTTAAAAAAATATTGCAGGGCGGCAAAAGCAACAATACTGAAACAAACAACCGAAAGACCAAACAACAGTTCGGCTGTCAGTAATTTATTCCGTGGTTCCCGCGGATGCCTGAAATATTTTTTATGGGTAATAGCCAGGTGAATAATACCGAATAACAGATACAGCCCGGCCATCAGCCAGAAAACAACAAACAGGTTATTGGTAGCATAGGTAACACCAAAAGCTACTAAAGATGACAGCGAAGATGCCAGCGTACCATACCAGAAAGGCGCTTTGCCTTTATTGGCAAAGGTTACGGCATACTGTTTTACCACTGCAAATAAAGCAATAGAGCCAGCCAGGAAGGGCGCAAAATATAATATGAAGGTTTTAATGGCCATTGTAAGTAAACAATAATTAAATGGTAAATCCGTAGCCCATTACATACTCGTTATGCAGGGTTTCGGTTTGCTGATCCTGTTTTGTTTCAAAATTGAATGATACATCGGTTATCAATGGTATAAACAGTTCCGTAAAACGGTGTAACAGTTGGCCCATTGGTTTTTCCGGCACATAACTTTCCAGCTCTTCCGTACTTACCCCGCTGATGGTAAACTGCCAGCACAGCGAAGGTTCATGCACCGTATGCCCGGTAATGGTATTAATACCCAGTAACGCATTTTTACCGCACTCAAAAAAGTTTTCCTGTGCGGCGGTATACTGCTGCTGTTTAATTATTTCAGCCACAGCCACCGGTTTATTTAATACCAGCGCCAGTGTTTTTGCGGTCAGTTCCTTATTACCTTTTATATGCCTTGCAAAAGGCAGCACTCTTATTAACATGGTAGCGGGTGCTGCAGGTAAATGTTTATCAATATTCCAGAATGAAAAAAAGGAAGGTGGTACATCCCCCACCAGCGAAGCAAACAACAGCCTTCTCTCCTCCAGTTCCTGTGCTACCCCGGCCCTGAACAACTCCTGCTGTAAGGGTTTAAAAAACCGGCGGGCCATCTTCTCTTCGTCCTTATACTGCCGGTGTTCGGTGATCATATCCCTGGTACTGGAGGTACGTGATGAGCCTTTAGCCTGGTGAAATAAACCCTCCGGTAAATTATCGTAAATACCGTTGCGATTCAAATTTATTTTAATGGCAGCGTCAGGGTCGCCTTCATATTCATGCCTTACTTCTTCAATATCATTCCGGTAATTCTGGCGGAAACCGCCTTCGTAAAAAATATCCAGGGAGTCAAAATCCACCCCGTTCTCCATAATGGCTGCGCAAAACACCTCGGCATTCAGCAGGGGCAATACATGATGGTTATATGGGCTGAGTGAGGGTTTCATACACCATTTACAAATTCATAGTTTTAGGTAAGTAAACAAATTTATACAATAATATTACTTAATCGGCGACAGTGCCACCTTATTTACCGGTTTGTGGTAGGCAGGCAGAAAAACAGTGTTGATAATAATTCAAATTTATCGTAAAAATACTGATAGGCACGAATGGTAAGTTCATTACCTTTAGCTGACCATTTTATATAACCTCAAAACTTTAACTATGAGTTTCAAAATCAAAATCGACGTAGGCGGAAAAGTTTACGAAAAAGTAATTTCCTGCGAATACACCCTCACCCGCCAAACCGATGTTACAGGCAGACCATCTACTGATGTACGTGGTGGTAAAATCACAGCCACTGTAAGCGTTGACAAAGGAGAAACAGAATTATTTGAATGGATTTCCGACCCGCACGCCACCAAAGAAGGCAGCATTATTTTTATTAAACGCGACAGCGATGCCACACTGAAAGAACTGAAGTTCAAAGATGCACATATGGTAGGCTACCAGGAGTCTTTCAACGCCAACGACGACAATCCCCTGCGTATTACTTTTGAGCTTTCGGCCAACGAAATATCATTAGGAAACGGTGAACATAAAAACAACTGGCATAAATAATTCACAAGGCCGGCTGAACGATTGTATTAACCAATAATAACATAGGTATTTTATTTTATTACTATCCTTAACCCTGCCCGGCAGTATCTGAGCATACTGTTGGTATGAATAACACCGGTTACAAGCCGGTACTTTCTTTTAATATTTACAGGGGTATAATGGTGTAGTTTATTTGCAGGTACGGGCCGGGCATACCGGCCGCTGAATTGGTGACCTGCCTTACCGGTCGTATTTATTGGTTAATATAATCCATAAACAGTGGTATAACCTGGCGTACCCCGGTACCCGGGATTGGTTTTATTAATAAATCCAATTTATCAATAAAATTATAACTATAACCCTATCAATATATAAGGCATTGTTCACCGCCTTACCTGCAATAGTTTTTAACGGCACTCCTTGCAAAAACTGTTGCAGGTAATTCAATTTATAATGGGCAGCTCATGGCAACTAATAATGAAATAACAACTATTAAAATACAGGTCAGCGGTACTGACGGTGATATCAGTTTTGCGCACCTGGCTATTCAGCAGCGCCTGGCCGATCTCAATACCTTTTCCTTTACCTGGCGTTTGCCGGCCGAAGAAGCTTCTCTTTCCGATAAAGTAAATTTTTATAAGAATAACCTGGGAAAAGAAGTTACCATTAACATTAATGATAGTTTTACTTTCAAAGGTATTATTGAACATATTAACTGTACCAACCAGTTCCTGCATAATACCGAATATGCCATTACCGGCCGGGGCCTCCTGTTAAAACTCGATGCCATTAAACAATGCAAATCCTTCATTAAAAAAACGCTAAAAGACATTTTTGAGGCTTTGGGCAACGGCAGTCCCTTAAAGCTGGAGCCAGCCTATACCGAACAGCTTTTTTATACGGTACAATACAACCAGACCAGTTTTGAATTTTACACCATGCTGGCGGCCCGTTATGGAGAATGGCTCTATTATAATGGCGAGGAACTGGTATTAGGGAAACCCGATACCAATGCCGTAGAGCTAAAACTGGCCGAAGGAGCCGTTACTGACCTTAGCTTATCGGCACGCATACAACAAGCACCTACAAAAGTTACCGGCTTTGATAATTACAAAGGCGAATACATTACCAGCGAAGTAGAAGCCGCTAAACCCGGCGGCTCAGGCATGGTAGATGCCGCCCTGGAAGCGTCAGAAGCTTTCTACGGCAAAAGCCAGGAACCCGCATTCTACGGGCACTCCATGAAAGTGGAGGTACTGGATAAAATAACCGAACTGCACCAGCAGGCCAGCGCCGCCTCGGCAGTTTACATTACCGGCAACACCCGCAATAATATGATCCGGATCGGTGGCACCATTAAAGTGGTGGATGAAAATGATAATGCCACCGAATTTGTTGTGATAGAGCTGGAAATACGAAGCAATGGTTACGAGGATTACAGTAACCGCTTTATGGCCATCCCGGCCGAATCAGCCGTTCCGCCTTATACCAACCCGCACCTCTTTCCTAAAAGTTATGCGCAGCTCGCTACCGTGGTGGATAATGAAGATGCAGATGGCTTAGCCAGGATAAAAGTACGTATGGCCTGGCAACCCGACGGCGAAACCACGCCCTGGATCAGTGTTATGGTTCCCCATGCAGGCACTGATACCGGCTTCCGGTTTTTACCCGAAGTGGATGATGAAGTAATGATAGACTTTATTGCCCAGAACGCTGAACGTCCCTTTGTGGTGGGGGCCGTGTACAGTGAACGTAACCAGTCAAATATTGCGCACGCCAGTAACAACCTTAAAATCATCGGTACACGGAGTGGTAACCGCATTACTTTCGACGATGATGCCGGAAGTATCAAGATCGTTGACAAGGCCGGCTCCTTTATCTTACTCGCCGGTGACGGCAATATACAAATAGAGGCGGCTAAGGATTTGCAAATTACCGTTGCCGAAAAAACACAGATTACTATTGGTTCAGATATGAAATGTGATGTGGGTGCTAATAACGAACTAACAATAGGGAGTAATAACACCCTTACTGTGGCAAGAAGCAATACCACAACTTTTGGCGAAACCAATACCGTTAGTATTGGCTCCAGTCAAAGCATTACCATTGGCAGCAACTCCACTGAAACAATCGGCGGTGGTTTAACCATTGTTAGTGCTGCCGGCACCAAATTAACCGATGGAGCCAGTGTGGAAATAAGCGCTCCATCTACAAAAGTAGAAGGTGCTGCGGCTGTAGAAATATCAGGCGGAGCTACGGCTACCCTCCAGGGTGGCGCTACCACCACCGTGAAAGGTGGCATTGTAATGATAAACTAAATAAACATGAAGTACCTCTGCCTGGATATGGCCATTAACACCGCTTACCCGGTAATACCGCTACAGCAGGCATTTCCTGTTAACCAGTGTTTATTTAAAAATACCGATGATGAATTTATCTGGGATGCTGCGCCCTGGTTATTTGCCCTGGGTTCACAGGATTTTTATGCAGTTATCAACGATCCGCTGATCACATTTCATCATCACCTCATTATTGAATCGAACGAAGGAATTGATTTTTTACGGGAACACCTGCAGCAGTTCCTGTACCAGGAAAAAGAGAACAAAACACACTATTACCGTTTTTGGGATGCGAGGGTTTTGTTACGCGAACTACCACAATACAGTGAAGAAAGACTGAACCTTTTTTTTAAAGATTATATACCTGCCATTTATTTGGAAGAGGGTAATAAGGACCAGTTAGTAAAACTCTCACTGAACAACAGGCAATTATTACAAATAGAAAAATGTTCCCGCTCACAGGTCTTTATGCCTGTTACGGATACAGTGGATACAAGTGACGCAACAAGAACACAGAAAATAAATTATCCTGATATGCCTGCTACTCCGGCCAAAAAACGAAGGTTCTGGACCGGTTAAGCATAGTAACAGGATATTAATCATAAAATGTATATAAATGGGTAAACCCGCTGCACGAACAATTGATATGCATGTATGCCCCATGGTAACCGGTGTAGTACCGCATGTTGGCGGCCCCATACTGCCCCTGGGCGCCGTGCCCACCGTGCTCATCGGTGGCTCATTTGCCGCTGTAATGGGTACTGCCTGTACCTGTGCCGGCCCGCCCGATAGTATTATGATGGGTAGCGGTACGGTACTTATCGGCGGACAGATGGCGGCCCGTATGGGTGATATGACGGCACATGGCGGCAGTATAATAATGGGCTGTGCCACCGTACTCATTGGCGAAAGTGGTAGCGGCAGTGCCGGCAGCGATGGTAAAAGCGCCAGGAAAAAGGCCTTCTCCAAAGTGGGCGCTAAAAAAGCAGCCGACATGGAAAACAGCGACGCCCTGAAAAAAGCAGCTGAAGATGGCGATGCCAATGCGGAGAAAACCAAGAAGGACGATTTCTCAGCAAAATATTCATTAAAAGATGTGGCCGGTAAGCCACAGGCCAATGTTGGCTATACCATTACCAAACCCGATGGTGAAAAAGTAACCGGTAATACCAACAGCAATGGCGAAACAGAACAATTACAGGGCTATACCGTAGCAGACTGTAAAGTAGTTTTTAACAATAAATAATGCATGACCCCTCATGGCATCGGAAAAAGATACAGAAACCGCTTTTGAAACAAACGAACTCCGCCAGGTACTGGTACTGGTTCGTTATAAACCCGGCAACCTGGAGGGGCTGGGCAAAGCCGATAGCCTGATGGGAGGTATTGCCGAGAAAGCAGGCGCCGTTACTTCTGCCATTGATACCATTGCCTCCTATATTCCCGGTACCATTAAAGAAGATCCAGCCAAACCGGTAAAATCAGAAAAAGAATATAACTATTTTGAAACCTATGATAAGAACTGGGACAAAACCTTCAGCAAGATAGAAACCTTGTTACAGGATAAAATGAACCCGGAGAACTTTACCCTCATCTACGATTTTGAAGACCAGGCAACTGCCGATGACAGGAAACAGGAAGGCAAAAAATTATTTGATAAACTAAAAAGCGAGTTAAGCGACTGGAACGATTATCCTTCGGCCATACACTTTGTAGGCCTGGGCCAGGGCGGCAATATTGCCAACGAAGCCGCCAACCTGTTTAAAAACGAAGAAGCATTCAAAACAAACTGGCATATTGGCTCGCTCATTTATGTAGGTACCCCTTTATACAAAGACTTACACGTATTAGATAAAACCGTTTTAAAAGGTAAGGGCAAAGCCATCAGCTTAGGTAACCGTTACGATCTTACCCAAAAAGTAATAGAGTACTTTGAGCCTGCCGATAAATTACGCCAGTATGTTGCCGAATGCAACAGCAATTTATTTTCTTACGTAGCTGCTAAAATTATACTGCGCATCACTGCGGCACTCTCTTATGTATTAGGCGATCACTCCCTGGGCGTGGGCGAGGATAATAAAAAAGTAGTAGACGCTTTTGAAAAAGCCAAGGATGAACTGGTAGGCGCTATTGAAGATATGATCGGCCTGGTTAAAAAACTGATCAGTGAAGCCCCCGGGATGATAGACTTCAGTGGCTTACCCGAATTTGGCGATATGTTTAAAGGATATGACAGTATACCCGGTAAATGCGCCTCACGTATGGAAAGGTTTATCAGCGACGATTTAAAAAAATCGGTAAGTGGTTTTGGTGTGGATACTGCCAACCTCCCCATTCAAAACTTCTTTAACTGTTTATCACCCATATTTTTAACCCTGGCCGATTCACTGGCCGTATTCAAATTTGAATCACCCGCATCTGATGCGCTGGTTGATAAAATTATAGAGAACGCCGGCATTACCCATATACACGCCCCTGCCCCTGCTGCCGTTACACCGGTAGAAGTGGATGAAGCATACAACCAGTTGGTACTGGATAAATTACAACAGAAAAAGCCCGAAGAAGGAGCCCAGCTGGTAAACCAGGCATTTACGCATTTACAATCAGCCATAAAAGCCAGTAAAGCAAAAGGCGACTTAACACCCCAGGAAAAAACGGCCGTTGCTGCAGCTATCGCCTGTATAACATTACCCATGTTGCCTACCAAAAAAGCGCTGTATGCTTTTATTATCAGTAAAATTCCTTTAGGTGGCGCCACTTCTTTTTTAGACAGCTTAACTGCAAATGCAGCAGCCGCACCGCTGAAATCACTGATGAAAAATGTACGGAGCAGTTTTGAATTTGATGCTACGGAGAGCAACGACCCGGATAAAGTAGGTTTACAGGCGGCCATTAACCGCTTCGATAAAGAACTAAAACGTATCATCGGCTTCCTGGACAGCAAAAACTTTAGTGTGGATGAAGAACTCAACAGCCTGTACTTTATATACAATAGTCATAACCTTATGTTGAAGGAATTGAATGCTTCCATACGCCAGGTGATAGATACACAAACAGGCTTAAAAACAAGGATGGAACAAACCGGTTACCAGTTTGATATGCTGAAGAACGACTATGTGGAAACAGGCGGCAGCAAAGAAGAAAAAAATGTACTGGTCACAAAAGAACTGGAGGAAGAAGCTGTTGAAGGCTAATATCATTCATCTAAAAATTTAAAGCGTGGGCGATACCATTAGCGGGATAATTGCAGGGTTTGTAAGAAGCAGGCATAGTTTAATGCCCCTGGCAAGTGACAACTACACACATGTGGATGTAACCATGCTGGGCATTGAGAACCGAGGCGGTTATATACATACCAGGGGCCTGCTGGGTAGTGGCAGTACCGGGGCGGAGGTTAATTTTTCACTGGCCGGCATTCATAACAGCGGCGGTGTTGAAGGCACCATGCCATCCTCCCGCACCTCTTTTAATGGTGGCTTTTGTATTTCGTACGAATTTGAAGCAACCAGGGCCGCTGTTGATTTTGAACTGGCAACTACTGTTCGTATCCGGGCTTTCAGGGAAACGGCTCAGATAGCTTTTGATGAAGACGCTTTTTTCAGGCGAAGCCGGATCACAAGCTGGCGTGCAGGTGAAATAAGTACCCTGGTAGTTCCGGCGGTAATGATACCCAAGCCGGATAATATCGAGGATATGATCAGCACCATAACCGGGCAAAGCGGCTTGCTGGATGCTTTATCAGAAGGAGTGGAAAACGCGATAACAGCAGATACAGTGGTAGATACTATTTCCAGCTATACTGATTTAATGGATACGGTGATTAACCCTAACAGCAGACATATTTTTTTAAGCATTGTAATTATCAATTTATAGACAACACTTAACCCTTTACCTGTATGCCCGCACTTACCCAATATAGTTTTTCTGAAAAAGCCAAACAGGCTTTACATATTGCTTCGCAGATAGCGAAAGAAAACCTGCATGAACATTTCTCTGCCGCACATTTATTGAAAGCGCTCCTGCATAAAGACCTGCCTTTGTTAAAATTCCTCGAAGCCAAAGGTGTGGATGTTTACTATGTGGAAGAATGGGCAGAAATAAGAATTGAACAATACCCGCGTTCGGCCAAAGTAAGCAGTGAGCCCCAGGCCGACCCTGACACCGAACCTTTGTTTAAAGAAGCCGAGCATTTGCAAACCAAACTGCATTATCATGATATGGAACCGGAATGCCTGTTCATAGCCATTGCTACACCGGGTGTAGCTTTTGCTTACGAACAATTAAAAACATTCCCGGTTAGTTCGGCCCAGGTATTACAATGGTATGAAGCAGGAGCAGCGTCAACCGGTGCTGTTTCGGGTAATGGGATTGGTAAGACCGGCAGTAACGGCTCCCTCCCTCCTTCTGCCCTGGCTTCATTTGAAGCCCTTGGCAAGTACTGTATTGATAAATTACAACAGGCCCGCAACAATGAACTGCATGAAGTAATAGGCCGTGATAAAGAGATCAGGCAGATATGTGAGATCATCAGCCGTAAAAGCAAGAGCAATGTTATTATTACCGGTGAAGCTGGTGTAGGTAAAACCGCCCTGTTAGATGGCTTTGCCCTTGCCGTGGCCAACAAACATGTGCCACAACACCTGCAGCATGTTTCTATTTACCAAATAGATAACGGCGCCATGCTGGCAGGCGCTTCCTATAAAGGCGAGATTGAAGACCGCCTCATCAAGATCATCCGTGAGTTGAACAATGTAGAAAAGCCTGTGCTGTTTATTGATGAGATACATACCCTCATTGATAAAAACAATCCCAACGGTGGTGTTACCAGCATACTCAAAGCCGAACTGGCCAAGGGTTACTTAACCGTAGTGGGTACTACCACCCTGGATGAATACCGTAAAAGCATTGAAAAAGATGAGACCTTCAGCCGCCGTTTTGAAATGGTAAAAGTAAATGAGCCCGATATTACCATTGCTGAAAAAATGTTGCGCAACCAGGCTGCTTATTACGAAACGCACCATAGCCTGACCATATCGGATGGTGTTTTTGCAGAAACCATCCGGCTGTCAAAACGTTTTATTAAAGAACGCAAACTACCCGATTCGGCACTGGACCTCTTAGACCGTACCCTGGCTGTAACCCGTATGATGACCGATACCAGCAAAGATGATGTAGCCAAACTACAGGCCAAGCTGGATGCATTGACCAATGAAACCGAAGACGACCTCCGCTGGTTATACCATGAAACACAAACCGGCTTAAGCCCTGTACTACTGGCCCGCTATAATGAAGAGAAAGAATTTAAAAAAATACTGGAGCTGGCCGAAATGCGCAGTTATCTCACCGACCTGCTGAACAGCCTGGCAGCCGTAGCCGCACTGGAGAAAAAAGAAATTGACCCCACCGATATCAGCGCCGTAGTAGCTAATGTAACAGGCATCCCGATTGGTAAAATACAAACCAAGGAACAACAGCGTTTGGTGAATATGGAAAACCATTTACGCCATCGTGTTATTGGTCAGGACCATGCTTTAAAAACGGTGTCGGATGCCATACTGGAATCACGCTCGGGTTTAAACAAAGCCGGGCAGCCCATTGCCTCCTTCTTCTTCTTAGGCCCCACCGGTACAGGTAAAACCGAGCTGGCAAAATCACTGGCCGAGTTTTTATTCCAGGATGAAAACTCTATCATACGTTTTGACATGAGTGAGTTTAAGGAAGAACATTCGGCTGCACTCTTATATGGTGCACCTCCAGGTTATGTGGGTTATGAGGAAGGTGGTATGCTGGTCAACAAGATCCGTCAGCAACCTTATGCCATTGTACTGTTTGATGAAATTGAAAAAGCGCACCCATCGGTATTTGATATATTCCTGCAGATACTGGACGAAGGTAAAATGCATGACCGCCTGGGTAAGGAAGGCGATTTCTCCAATGCCGTTATCCTGTTCACCTCCAATATCGGTGCAGAGCATATCATCAACAGTTTTGGTGAGGGAAAAATTCCCAAGTCAGATGAGATGATGGAAATAATGAGCAAATACTTCAGGCCGGAATTTTTGGCAAGGGTTACCGAGATCATCCCGTTTGCACCGGTTAGTAAAGAGAACGTACTGAAGATATTTAATATACATTTAAAACCTTTGGTAAAACAACTGGAGATACAGGGCATGAGCCTGGAAGTATTACCCGATGCGGCCGAACACCTGGCCCACCTGGGCTTCACCCCCAAATATGGCGTACGTCCGTTGAAAGGCGCTATCCGTACCTGGCTGCGTAAACCGCTGAGCCGCATGATCATTAACGAGGAAATAAAAAAAGGAAATACCGTCGTGGTGGGGGTAAAAGAACAGGATGGTATAAAAGAACTTACATGGGAAGTGAAGTAGGAGCAGATTTAAGATGTCAGATTTTAGATTTTAGATTGAGATAACGGGTAGTGTCGCGAACAAATAACACAAAGCGGTAAAAGTGAAGAGTAATAACCCGTAAAACTTAAATTTTTAAAAGAATTATCGTAATTTTTCAACAATAAACCTTAAAACCAGATAATATGATGGATAGTAACTATGGAATTGGTGGTACCGAAGTGAAAACAGATGCCAGTGAAGCATTTGCCGATATACCACAGAACAGAACCCTCATGGCCGAGCTCTTAACCAAAGACGCCCCTGTTAAGCCCGAAGTGGTACATGGCCTGCAAACTATTGAACAGGTATTTGAACATTATAAACCCGATGTTGAAATTGATTTTGAAGATGCAGAAGGTCAAAGCCGTTCAGAGAAACTAAGCTTTAACAACCTGGGCGACTTTGGTTCAAAAGGTATTACGGCGCAAAGCGCTTTCTTAAAAGATAATGCCGCACAGAAAGAAGAGTACTACAAAATTATCAAGCAACTGAAGAGTAATAAAATACTGAAAGCTGCACTGGCCAATGCCGATGCCAAACATGCTTTGCTGGATGCTTTACATAGTATGCTGGCCGAGCTGGAAAACAGTAAATAATAACATTAAACTTTATTACTATGGTTTACGATGGTGTTTTTAGTCTTGATACGGAAGACGAATCAAGAACTTATACATTGCTCGACTTTCGCCTGGACCTCGTACAATCCACTGATAACTTTGGTGTACCCAGGGGCCTGCCCCGTTGTACAATGTTTAAAGTAGTGTTACGGGGCGACGGATCGTCCAGTACTTCAGAAGCAAAACTCATTGAATGGATGCTTAACCCTACCATGAAAAAAAATGGCCGGGTTGCCTTTTTATCATCAGAACGTAGTGGCGGAACTGAACTTGTTGGACAAATGATTAAATTTTATGACAGCTATTGTATTGGTTACTCTATAAATTATAATACAGAGGAAACAAATGAGTTTCGCACTGCATCCTATAACTATTCAAGAGATACTTATACTATAACACTAACCCTCACCACCTTATCACTGGAGTTTTCGGAAGATGCGATCTTAAATTCTGTGATTTTTGAAAGATCAGGCGAGTCCGGCGGTTCTTCAGGGTCTTCGGAAAGTAGCAGCAGTAGTGCTTCTTCGGGGTCAGTTAGTTCATACCGGGCAGATTGATCAAAATAAACTTTTAAAATTTACTTTAAACTTACAAACCTTATAAACTATCCATATGAGCGAAGAATTACAGCAACAGGCAGCCGGCCAACCCGAAAGAGTGCAGGAACGCCCCAAGATAGATAACCCCCTGGAGTTACTAAAATCTGGTTCCGAAAAACTGGCCAAATTCGGTGGCTTTGATCTTATTGAATCTTCCATTGAAGGCTCAGCCAACTTAAACCCCGAGCGCAAAGCACGCAGAAATATATTTTTAACCGAGTCGCAGAAAAAAGATGAAAGAGAGGCTTTGAAAAAAGCTTTATCGCTTTGGGCCGAAGTACTGGAAAGCAGTAACGAAATATCGGACATGGTGAATACCGCTGAACAAAAAGCCGAGCAATGCCAGAGCGTATTGGAAAAAAACCTGGCCAAGGCTGTGGAAGAAACCAGGAACCTGGAAAGATCTTACCGTAACGTGGCCCTGTTCTTTAAAAATACCGAAAGCGATAAACTAAAGAACGTATCCTTCATTAACTGCGAACCCGACCAGTTGAAGGACCTGGACAATACCCGCTTTATCGATCATATCGGTGCCGAGTTAAAACAAAACTATGACCGTCTTGACCTGCGTAATAACTATAGCTTACTGGTGGTTCCCGGTTACCTGGGCAGCAATAAAGTTGTAGAAAAATGGGCTAAGATGGCGCATGAGAACAAGGTAATGCTGGTAACCGATTTTGAACATTTAGATGCGCCCGACGATGTAATGGAGATGTTTGAAATAGCCAACCTCACCGGCGGCGATAAATACCGCAGTAATGTAATGATGAGCTGTAACTGGCTGGTAGGCCGCGGCAAATTTGCCGAACTGGGCGAAGAAGAAGACCTGTATGTACCGCCTTCCGGGGCATTGGCCGGCAGTATTTATAAGACCTTAATGAGCCAGGTGGCGGCCGGTAAAAAACATGGTAGCATTAATGAAGTGGATGGTGTAAAATTTGACCTGAAGAAAAGTGAAATAGCCAACCTGGAAAAAATGGGACTGGTACCCATGGTAAAAGAATATGGTAAGGTAATGGCCTTCTCAGCCAAAACCCTTTTCAACGGCGATAACCTGGGTTTACAAACCTACTCGGTAGTACGTGTGTTTGACTATGTAACCAAGGTTTTAATGGACTTCTTAAACCGTCGCGCTTTTGAAAACTTTAACGCCAGCACCCGTAAGGACCTGCAAGGCCAGATCGTTAAATTCCTGGATAGTATTACCGGCCCCGGTAAACTGATCGAGGACTTTACCATCCGCCGCTTTGAGCAGGATCCTAACCAGAAAGACCGTATTCACCTGGATATACATATGAAGCCTTATTTCCCGGCTAAAAACTTTATGATCAAAATGGATGGTCAGAAAGGGGATGACGGCACCAACTGGGACAGCAGTTATGACCAGCAATAATAAAAAACAAAGACATATGAAAAGCCCCTTTTCCTGAGGGGCTTTTTTATTGCTTTTCCGGTAATTATTATATGTTGATACGCTGCGTTTAACCTTATATTATTTTAACATGACGTATATAAAAACTAACACCTGTTATATCTGCTAAAATATCTGACGCTATAGTCCATTTTACCTTACTTTTGTTGCCTTAATAATAAAAGCAATGGCGTTAAAAGATATTCAACCAACCGGAAATAAAGACACCCGCAGTGGCTTTGGCGATGGCATTGTAGAAGCTGCACGTAAAAACGAAAATGTAGTAGCCCTTACGGCAGACCTTGCCGGCTCCATGAAGCTGCAACAATTCATGAAAGAGTTTCCTGAGCGTTATATACAGTGTGGTATAGCCGAGGCCAATATGATAGGTATGGGCGCCGGTTTAACCATTGGTGGTAAAATACCCTTTACAACAACCTTTGCCAACTTCTCTACCGGCCGTGTGTATGACCAGATCAGGCAGTCGGTTGCTTACAGTAATAAAAATGTAAAGATCTGTGCCTCCCACGCCGGTTTAACCCTGGGTGAAGATGGCGCCACACACCAGATATTAGAGGACATCGGGTTAATGAAAATGTTACCCGGTATGACCGTTATTGTACCCTGCGATTATGCCCAGACAAAGGCAGCAACTATGGCCATTGCTGAATATGAAGGACCGGTTTACTTACGTTTCGGCCGCCCGGTATGGCCTATTTTTACCAAAGAAGAAGATTTTGTAATTGGTAAAGCCCAGCAATTTTCCGAAGGCAGCGATGTAAGCATTTTTGCCTGCGGACATATGGTATGGTACGCCATCCAGGCTGGTATTATTTTACAGGAAAAAGGCATCAGTGTTGACCTGTATAATATTCATACCATTAAGCCATTGGACGAAGAAGCGATCATAAAATCGATCAGCAAAACAAAATGTGCCGTTACCGCCGAAGAGCATAATATTATTGGCGGTTTAGGTGATGCCGTAGCTCAGGTAGCGGCAAAAAATAACCCTGTACCTATTGAATATGTAGGCACCAAAGATACTTTTGGTGAAAGTGGTAAACCTGTAGAACTGTTAAAAAAATATGGCCTGGATGTAGCAGATATTGTAGCTGCAGCCGAGAAAGCCATTGCAAGAAAATAATAAAAACTGTTTTAGTAAAAAGCGATACCAGGTGGTGTCGCTTTTTTTGTTTATATTAAACTTATCAAATTTTATACAGTCTTATATGATTAAACGTTAACAGACTATTTACGTACCCTCCATTAATTTATGCAGCTGAGCGGCCTTAACGATAACGAACTATTAACACAATTCCGGGAACCCGAAACCAGGGAAAAAGCCTTTACGGCTATTATAAAAAAATACCAGGAAAAATTATACTGGCATATCAGGCGCATGGTGGTTACCCACGAGGATACGGATGATGTATTACAGAATGTTTTTATAAAAGTATGGCGCAACCTGGAGAACTTCAGGGAAGACAGCCAGCTGTACACCTGGTTATACCGTATTGCCACTAACGAAAGCCTTACTTTTTTAGAAAGTAAAAAAAGAAAAGCCACCCTGAGTTTAGGAGAAGATACAGGTGGTTTGGAAAACCTGGTACGTGCCGATGAACATTTTGACGCCGGCAAACTGGAATGGAAGTTACAGCTTGCCATACAACAACTGCCGGAGAAACAACGTCTGGTTTTTAACCTCCGGTATTATGATGAAATGCCTTACGAAGAGATGAGCAAAGTATTGGAAACGAGCGAAGGGGCCTTAAAAGCCAGTTATCATCATGCAGCCCGAAAGGTTGAGGATTATATTAAAAACAGTTAAACCCTTGCCAGCTAAAGCTGTCTATTTATAAGTAATGTTGCCCGATAATAATATACAAAACGAATTAAAAACACTAGGCTGTACGTATTTAACAGCCGGGCTGGGCATGCCATTTAGTGTGCCTGAGGGTTATTTTACGGGACTGCCCGGCACTATTGTTAACCAGGTAAAAGCTACGGATCATGCCCCGGATGAGCCCCTGCCCGCGTTCTTAAACAGTACGGAATTAAAACAGGTTCCTTATACAATGCCTGTTGATTATTTTGACCAGTTATCACGTCAGGTACTTATAAAACTGGAGAAGGAGCCGGGTATTGATCAGCCCTTACAAACTACTCAGCAGGAAGTGCCTGCAGGCTATTTTGATTCCCTGGCCGGCAATATAATGACAAGGATAAAGGCAACAGAAAAGCCTGTGATCAGCTTGCCGGCACGTAAAAAAAGCTGGTTTAAATATGCTGTGGCAGCGGCTGTAACAGGCCTGGTAGCCCTGGGCAGTATTGCATATTTTACATCATCCGGCCCGTTAAATAACACAGAGCAAGGTACCGCTTCCATTGATGCCCAGGTATCCAGGTCACTGCAATCAGTGCCCGAACAAAACCTGGAACAGATGGTAACCACCCTGGCCAATGAAACAGTGCATGAAAAAACAACCCTGCCCCCTGCTGCCACGGGAGCAAAAACAGAAGCCCTGGTAGCCGGTTTGCTGAACGAAGTGCCCACGGCCGAACTGGCCAGTTTTTTAACCGATTTTGATGAAGATGCTGACGAAGAACTGAACAGCACCCTTAACTAAAACGCATGAAGTATTTTTTTTATATTATGACAGGCTGGTTATGTTGTATGAGCATTACCTGTTTTTCCCAAACCCCGGTTGCCGACTCATTACAAAACGACCGGGTAGGCAAGGGTATGTTCCTGTTTATAAAAAATAACCTCCAGATGACAGAGGAAGAGGCAAAAAAAAGTGAACCAATTGTTAGTCAATATATTATAGACATGCGGAAGGTGCAGATAGAGTATTCCGACCCGCTGGAAAGGCAACAGCAAAAAGCTACCGTAAGGGTAAACTGCCGCAACCAACTGATCCCGGTACTGGGTCAGGTACGGGCAAACAGGGTTTTTGTGGAAGAAGCCCGTTTCCGGAACGAAGTAAGAAAGCTACTCCAACAACGCAAGAACCAGCAAAAAAAACGAAGAAAATCTATATAATCTTGCATTTTCTTTACGGTTGTAATAAAAAAATTCTCTACCTTTGGAACTGGTGTTTTTCATAGGTTAGCAACGGCCGGCCCTTTTTAGGGCAGGCCTTTTTTTTAATGTTTAAACACTATTGTCGGATATTTTACATCATGATAAAAAAGAAAGTGCCAGTCAGCAGCTTCTCCTTCTTCTTTCCAGGTCTTTCTTAGTTCCATGGCCTTCTTACCATCGTAATCATACTTAGCTACAAATTTGTGTTTCATCTGGTGGAGCTGGGGAGCGTCATCTGCGCCAAAGAATATGGTTTGGTCGTTCTCTGTTATCCAAAACACCTGGTGGAAAGGTGAATGTGCCCCTGTTACTTCGTAGCGAATATAGTTATCAATGGTACCGCTGTCAAATTTTAGCCAGACTATGTTTTTGACATTAGTCAAAAGTTTAAAATCCTCGCTGATATAGGATTTGCCGTCATTTTCCAATGCATATTCCATCTCTCTTTCCTGCACATAATAAGTGGCATTGGGAAAACTAAGCTGTCCATGGTCATTGGGTAAACTAATACCGCTGGCATGGTCCTTATGTAAATGACTCATCAATACTTTGGTAACATCATCCGGTGAAATACCATTTGCTTCCAGGTTAGCATGCAGCTGCATTTTGCCATCGCTGTTTAAAAAACCAAGCCCGGTATCCAGTAGTATAATATCCTTACTGGTTTTAACAACAAAGGGTTGTACTTCTACCAGCAAACTGCCGGTGGCCCTTTCCTGCAGGTTATCGGCATCTGCATCAAAGGGTATGAATTTTTTGGTGGCATCTATAGTAAAGCTGCCTTCTGATAAAGGAATGATTTGCATAATGCAAAGATAACTATTGCCCGACGCACACCCTGTTATCCTAACAGAATTGATGATAATAATCTATTTTAATGCTACTTAACGGGGGTATAGCATTGCCCTATAAAAATACAAAAGCCCCTTAGACAAGGGGCCTTTGCTCTTAAGTGTATGAGTGATTAATGAACCGTCCAGGGTTCATGCGTTTAATTCGGTTATTACTTACCGGCATTCGTATTGGCATACAATACGGTACCGTCCTTACAGGTTAGTTTTAAGCGATAATAGTTACTTTTATTATTGATAGTAAGACCATAATTTTCGGTCGCACTTTCCTCACTGCACCAAACCAGTCCGGCCTGGGTAAACGTTTTTCCATCTGCACTGTACTCTACTTCAATAGAAGATGCATTGCTATTATTTAAAACTGACCAATGAAGTTTTGTTTTGTTCCCTGTAACCTGGGCAGTAAAATCTTTGATGGTAACAGCCGCACTCAAACGAATATTGGCAGCAGGCAGGCTAACAGCATGGCTGTTGGCAGACAAGACATTGCTTGCGATTAAAAAAGCAGTAATAATTAAAAATTTCATTTCCTGGGTATTGATAGTTCAAAATGCCCATAGAAATATTGGATAGGTTTAGAGGCACAAAACATCGTAGTTTTACTTATATCTATGTGGTTTTATGCAATGCAAACCTACTAGCAGATTTTGATTTTTGCAAGTAATTTACCGGATATTTTTAAAATATTTTACGTAGAAACCTTTACTGTACAGGCTTTCAGCCGGCTCAGGCTATCGTATATTTACGATACCAATTTGCTATTACCTGTTTATTAGGCAGTTGTATTTTCACGGCTTCCGGTAAGCCATGAAATATCCCTTCTGCCATAGCAATACCTGTTTTCCTGTCACAGGCCTGTAAACAAAGAAGCCCGCAAATGCGGGCTTCTTTGTAATATATTCAGCTATTGTATTAGCCGATAGCAACTCTTTTAAACTCGGTAACTTTCAGGCCACCGGATTGTTTCAGGTATTCACCTACAGAAATGCCGGCATCTTTAACAAAAGCCTGGTCTAATAAAGTTTGTTCTTTAAAGAACGCGCCTAATTTACCTTCAGCAATTTTAGATAACATTTCCTCTGGTTTACCAGCCATTTTAGGATCTTCTTTCATCACGTCAACGATGATGGCTTTTTCACGTGCTACTACATCAGCAGGAACACTATCAGCATCAACTGCTACAGGATTCAGGGCAGCAATTTGCATGGCTACGTCTTTACCTGCGTCAGCAGCAGCTTTGTCCAGGCCAACCAATACACCAATACGGTAAGCGCCATGAATGTAAGAAGCTACATAAGGAGCATTTACTCTTTCAAATTTAGTGATACCGATTTTTTCACCGATAGAAGTTAATTTATCGTTTACCAGGTCGGCAACTTTAGCACCATTGATCTCAGCAGCATTCAGCTCATCAACAGTATTTACGTTGTTGGCAATAGCGGCATCGGCAATGCTTTGTACAAAAGCAACGAAGTCGGTATTTTTTGATACGAAGTCAGTTTCGCAGCTTACACATACTACGATACCGCTAGTGTTATCGGCAGTTGTTTGTGCAATTACTACACCTTCTTTTGCTTCACGGTCACTGCGTTTTGCAGCCACTTTCTGACCTTGTTTACGTAACCAGTCAATAGCAGCTTCAAAGTCGCCATTGGTTTCGGTTAAGGCTTTGCGGCAATCCATCATACCGGCGCCGGTAGCCTGACGTAATTTATTTATATCCTGTGCGCTAATTGTTACAGTAGAGCTCATTTTTATAAAGTTTTAAGTTATAGGTACTAAGTTATAAGTTAACAGCTATTGTCATTTACAACCACGCACACATAACAATTAATTAATTGTTTAGTTCAGCTGATCAGCGACCGGGACGATGAACGGAGCGTCGCAACAGCGGCTCCATCAGGGTACCAAAGCTGGTCAACCAGGAACGGCGCAGTAATTATCTTCTGCCGCCTCTTTGTCCGCCACCGGCACCACCGGCAGGTCTGCGTCTTTGACCGGCACCGCCTGCACCACCAGCGTTGTTACCGCTTGCGCTGCGACCACGACCACGTCCGCCACCTTCAGCTTCTGCTTCAGCTAATAATTTAGCTGCTTTCTTTTCGTTGTCGTCGTTACCTGCATCTTCTACATCCTCGTCTTTTGCAGCTTGTCTTTCAGACAAACCTTCAGCAATAGCAGCGGTTAAGTAGTTGGTGATGATAGCGATTGATTTGGTAGCATCGTCATTTGCAGGAACCGCAAAGTCAACTTTATTAGGATCACAGTTGGTATCTACAACACCAAATGTAGTGATGCCTAAACGTTTAGCTTCGGCTAATGCAATATGTTCGTGCCCGATATCGATAATTAATAAAGCAGCAGGTACACGGCCTAACTGGGCAATACCACCTAATACTTTTTCCATTTTTTCTTTATCACGGCTCAGTGTTAAACGTTCTTTTTTGGTAATGCTGTCAAAAGAACCGTCAGCTAACATTTTTTCAATGCTCTGCATTTTTTTAACACTCTTACGTACTGTGTTAAAGTTGGTAAGCATACCACCTAACCAGCGCTCGGTAACAAAAGGCATGTTAACGCGTTGTGCACACTCGCTAACAATATCTTTAGCTTGTTTTTTAGTACCTACAAACAGGATCTTTTTACCGCTGCGTGCAATTTGTTTCAAAGCTGCTGCAGTTTCCTGTAAGGCCTCAACGGTTTTGTTAAGGTCAATGATGTGGATACCTTTTTTCTCGGCAAAGATGTAAGGTAACATCTTGGGGTTCCACTTCTTTTTCAGGTGACCAAAGTGTACACCTGCTTCCAGAAGCTGCTGTTGTAAGGATGTATTATTTTCCATTTTATTTCTTATCTGTTATAAGTTAATTTATATGTTAATGGTATGGTTAACCAGTAAAGGAATAACCACCAACGATTAACGTTTAGAGAACTGGTAGCTACGACGAGCTTTTTTGTGACCGAATTTCTTACGCTCTACAGAACGTGGGTCACGTTTCAGTAAACCGGCAGCTTTTAAAGCAGGGCGGAACTCAGGGTTGATTTCTACCAATACACGGGAAATACCTAACATAGCAGCTTCTGCCTGTCCTTTTACACCACCACCAGTAGCATTGATCTTCACATCAAATTTATCAGCGGCTTCAATTGTTTTTAAGGGACGCTCAACCTGGTTTTGTAAGTAAACCAGTTGAAAATATTGTTTGTAGTCTTTATCGTTAACAGTAATGTTACCGCTTCCTTTAGAAATAAAAACGCGGGTAACCGACTCTTTACGACGACCAACTCCGTTTGTTTGCTTTTCCATTTATTATTAATTGTTTGGAATTAAAAGTTTTTGTTTTGTACAATTAGAACTTCAGTTCTTTAGGTTGTTGTGCAGTGTGAGGGTGTTGGTCACCGGCATACACAAATAATTTTTTGTACATTTTACGACCTAAACGGTTTTTAGGTAACATACCTTTTACTGCTCTTTCAATTAAAACCTCGGGACGACGTTTTTGTAAGTTTTTAGCAGTTTCTTCTTTACGGCCGCCTGGGTAACCGGTAAAGTGGTCGTAAATTTTTTCTTCTAATTTGTTACCTGTTAATACAACCTTTTCGGCATTGATAACGATGATGTAGTCACCGGTATCAACGTGTGGTGTATAACTGGCTTTGTTTTTACCACGCAGTACGGCTGCGATCCTGGCGCACATACGACCTACGGTTTGATTAGTACCGTCAACAACATACCAATTACGTTGCACGGTAGCCTCATTCGCATGTTTTGTTGTGAAATGTAATTTGCTCATGAAATAATTTTTTGCGGTTTTACCGCTGTTATTAAATAAACCCCGGGCTATCCCCCGGATGTTTCCCAAAAATGATTGTTTAATTTTGGGGTTGCAAAGATAGAATAGTTTTAGCCATATTCCGGCTTTTTTGAGTCTTAATTTTTCAAGACACCTTTACAACAAATTGATAATCAATAAATATTTTATCTTATTTTTTTAGTAGGTTCATATCCAAAGGCAAAAAACAGGCGCTTTCGGCCTTTTTGTGAAACCAATGCCGGCCAAATAAGTAGCATATCATTAAGAAATTAAACCCATAGCGCTGGCCTTTTCAAGCATATTGATGGTTTTTCCCACATTGAATTTAGCCAGGAGGTTTTTCCGGTGCGTTTCCACCGTTAGCGGAGAGATGAATAATTTATCCGCGATCTGCTGGGAGTTTAATCCCTCTTTAAGACAAACCAGTATTTCCTTTTCGCGGCGGGTTACCGGAGGATGCTCATTTTGCAAAATATCACTTAATACCGAAGTGACTAACTTCTGCATCTCCGCGCTGTAATAAGTGCCTCCCTGGTATACCAGGTTGATGGCATTTTCAATTTCCCCGGCAGAAGCACTTTTCAGCAAATAACCCGAGGCACCGTTACGTATCATTTTAACCAGTGATCCCCTGTCGCCGTGTGAACTGATGACCAGTATTTTCACCCGGGGAAACTGTTTTTTTATAGTAAGGCATACGTCTGCCCCGTTGCCATCCGGTAAATTAATATCCAGCAAAATAATATCAGGCTGTTTTTGCGTTAACAGGTCCATTAACGGTACTATCGCCGGCGCTGTGCCGATTATAGTCATATTGTTAATATTGGCTATCATTTTTTCCAGGCCTTCACTGATCAGCGGATGGTCATCACAGATCAGGATTTTTATTGTTTCCATTATAATGCGATTTCAATATTAATAACAGTGCCTTTATCTTTTTCCGAATCAATATGCATAGTACCGTTCAACATGTTGATACGGCTTTTTATATTCTGCAGTCCCATACCCTTTTTTTCAATTACGGGGTCAAAACCAATGCCATCATCTTCTACCGTTAATAGTAAAAGCCTGTTCTCCAGTATACAATTCAATAAAATATGTTGCGCTTTTGAATGTTTTACGGCATTGGTGACCAGCTCCTGTATGATCCTGAAGATAATCAGTTCCTTCTCATCACTGTGCAATAGGTTCAGCCCTTTGAAATAAAAACGGAATTCTATACCGGAAGCCCGGAAGGAGTCACAAAAATCCTTTACATTATTTTCAAGGCCTTTATTCCGCAAATGTTCGGGCACTAAACGGTGTGTAGTGTGGCGAAATTCATTAATCGCGTTATCGAGTAAGCCCACACAGGTACTGATATCGTGAATATCCATTTTCTTTACTGCTATCTCCAGCTTGAGTTTTATGCCGGCAAAAGTACCGCCCAGTCCATCATGCAGCTCCCGGGCCAATCGTTTACGTTCCTGCTCTTCACCATAGATCAATGCATTTTTTACTTCTATCTCTTTTTCAGAAGCTAAAAGTTTTAACTGTTGCAAGTTTCTTTTTTTGCGATGCCGGAGAAAAATATAAAATATAATCCCGGACAGGTAAAGGAACAGGCCGATAAGCATCATAAAAAAATGATTCCTCCGGTTAACATTCTCTAATTTTAAAATCTTGTTCTCCTGTTCCGAATCATTATATTTTAGTTTGATTTCAGTGATTTTTGCTTTCTCCTGTAGCTTATGAAGGCTGTCCGACATCTCGCCTCCTAATTTTAGCGACTGGTAAGCTGCAGCATAATTACCCATGCCTGCTTCAATCTCTGCCCGTAACTGCAACGTCTTTGCCCGGTTATCAAGCGTAAAATCGCTCGCATTTTTTGCTAATAAATGATCTAAAATAGCCCTGGCCTCGTTATACTGTTTTAACTGCATTAAAACATTGGCCTTTTCATAGGTAAGCATCACTTTAAAAATAACAGTTGTAGGACTTTTTTCAGCGTAGTCCAACCCTTTATCAAACTGGCTCAGCGCCTGTTCATACTTAGCCTGTGCCTCATAATATCTGCCCAGGTTCACATAATAATCGGCATAATAAACCGGGTCACCCACCTGTTCAAGATATGGCCTGGACCGCTCCAGGTATGTATACATTTCAGGCAGGTCTTTATTTAAATAAAACACACACCGGGCGCTGGAAATATTGGCATCGGCCAATACCATCGATCTTTTTATCGATGCTTCGTTTCCCTGTACATACTCTATGGCCTGTTTAAAATACGTCAATGCTGTTTGATAATCTTCTTTATTGCTATAAACCGTCCCAACAGCGTTATAAGCAGAGGCCACACTAACCCTGTCATCAATTTGTTTGAAAGCCGGGATCACTTTGTTAAGCAGTATATTGGTAAATTCATCCTGACGGCCGCTTACCTGCAAAAAGATACCATAGTTATGCCAGGCCCTGGCAGTAATTTGTAAAGCTTTGGGCGTCTTATAATCTTTCAATAATTCAATAGCTTGCTGGTACAGTTGTTTTGTTTTCGCACTATCGCTCATCCAGATGATCTGCGCTTCATAAAAAGGGTCAAAAGCCTGTAAATACCGGGTATCCTTAGCCATTGTTCTTGCGGCTCTTAAAGTATGATAGGCTATGCCTGTATCCTGCTCCGATTGAAGATTAACAATTTCATATAAAAGGAAGACTTTTTTCTCAGGATTATTTTCCCGGGAAACAAGTTGTTGTAAACTATCAATAGCAGGTGTTTGTGCTATAGCTTTTTGTGTAAATAAACCTATGTAAACAATGAACAACAGGCTTTTAATTTCCATGGAATTGTTTTTGCAAAATTTATCAATATCTGTGTAGCAAATATCCGTTCACCTAAAAATACCCCTTTCCGGGTAGGAAAAATGCTGTTTTAACTGTATTGATGTTGAAGCAGGAGTAAAATAGTTTTGTGCTATAAATTTTAATGCCATGGTTACGGTCACCAAAGTTGGTGGCAATCAGTTAAAAGTTACACCTAAAACAGGGAAGCCTATTCTGATGCCACATCTGCAACATTTACAGATGTAAGGTACCAAAACGGGGTTGTATAAAGTAATACGGTAACCGGTAGGCTGGTTTACACTAAAAGCAAGAAGGAACTGTGAGTGGCTGCTGAAAAGCAAGCCGCAACAGACCGTTCATTCATTTTTACCGGAACGAAACAATAATTTATTAAAATAACAAAATATGAAAAACTCCATCGGATCGGGTATACTTAAAATAATAATGGCCATTATGGCTATTGTGGCTATATATTATTTAACGAAATATAAGTAAACCCATATTACTGATAACAACGATAGGCCAGTTAAGTAAGACATTTATAAGTTTCAAATTATGAAAACAAGAAACATTTTCAGAAAAACCATACTATTATTACTTTTATCCATACCTGTTATACTGATAACAAGTTGTGCCAAAGATGACAAAACAACTAACCCGAATACTTTTACCGCAGCTGATTTTACGTTAACGATCATTTCTCATGTACATAGACCCAGTAGTTCTGACTATCGTGTAGAATATACAGTAAAAAACATAAGTACTAAAAATTACGATAATAACAGCAACGACAATTTTATCCTGAAGTTCATCGTGAAAGATAATAATGGTAACACATTTACCGAAACCGATTATTTATTACCACTTATAGAAGCCGGTACTACCAAAAGTGGTACATCGGTAATCGCTTTACCATCAGGCGTAATAGCTAACCCTTCAACATTTACAGCGGCTGTTGAAATGTACTAACAACTTTTTGTAATGCCGCTTGCTGCAAGCTGATAGTATTAAAAAATAAAATTATGAAAACAAGAAACCTTTTTAAGAAAACAATGCTGTTAACAGTATTAGCTATACCTTTTATATTAATGGCTGGTTGTAACAAAAACGACAATACAACAGATAACCCGGGTTTTACAGCAGCCGATTTTCAATTAACAGTAATTACTCACGGACAGGGAACAGGCAATGCATACTATAGTGTAGAGTATACAGTAAAAAATATAAGTAATAAACAGTACGATATTAACAGTACCGACGATCTCGTGGTAAAACTAAGGGTAAAAGATAATAATGGTAATACCTATACCGGCGCTCCTTTAATACCTACATTAGAGCCCGGCGCTATCCAATCAAACAGGACAACCATTTCTCTGCCCTCAGGTGTGACGGTTAATTCTTCAACATTTACAGCGGCAGTAGAAAAGGAATAACAACTATCCGCAGACACCAACAGCCCGATGAAAAATGAAAATCCAAAAACTTACTTCCCGGCCCTTCCTGCTAATAACCTGTTGAGGACCCCAATAATATTAAAACATAATAATATCATTATCTGATAATTACACATAAACTCCACTCCCATTTTGCTAACCATCTGCAAGCCTTCCTGTATGGTTAATAATACAAAACTTTGCCTATTGTTATTCGAAACCCCTTACATCAAATCGCCCCTCAGCCAATCAGAGATCCTTAATTAGTTCTTACCTTTGTTGTATGATAGTGATTGAGAATATACTGATCAGTGATGATGTGGTGGAATCGCAGTTTGTATGCGACCTGGCCAAATGTAAAGGCGGCTGCTGCGAGGAAGGGGATGCAGGAGCTCCGTTAAGTGAGGAAGAGCTGCGTAAAGTGAAGGACAGCTTCCCTAAAATAAAACATTACCTTACCGAAGCTTCCATCCAATCGGCCGAGGACCAGCAATATTACACTTACGATAACGAGTTTGGCTGGGTAACCCCTACCATGCATAATGACAATGGCATTTGTAGTTACGCTATCAGGGAAAAAGACGGCCAGATCAATTGTGCCTTTGAAAAAGGTTATAATGAAGGACTGATCAGCTGGAAAAAACCCATCAGTTGCCACCTCTACCCTATTATTGTATATAAAGGTAAACATGGCGATTACGACCGCATGAACTATGAACCACGCAAAACCCTGTGTAAATGCGGCTGGAAGCTGGGCGAAAAATTAAAAGTACCCACCTACCAGTTTTTAAAAGAACCATTGGTACGCAAATACGGGGAAGAGTTTTACGAAACCCTTGATGCTATTGCCCAGGCACATTATATCAATAAAGAGAACGATTAACTTACCTTTATACGAAACAGAAGCGTGAAAGAAACTGCAGCCGATTTTATTGCCAAAAGCACTCTTAAAGCAAGCGATAAACAACATCGCAAAACCATCAATTTTAATATTGGTAAATACAATGCAGCCGTGCCATTGGGTAAGCAGCAGTTTGAAGCGCTGGATACGGCCCGTGAAAGAGCCAAGAACATCAAGTGGCGGGCCATTGAAAACCTGGATAGCTATTTAGAACAGTTTGAAAAAACCATCACTGCCCGTGGGGCTAAAGTGATCTGGGCCGAAACCACCCAGCAGGCACTGGATGAAATAGGGAAAATATGCGCCGCCAAACAATGCAAAACCCTCGTGAAAAGCAAGAGCATGGTGACGGAGGAGATTCACCTGAACAAATACTTACAGGAACAGGGAATAGAAAGCATTGAGACCGATCTGGGTGAATATATCCAGCAACTGGATGATGAACCGCCTTACCATATTGTAACGCCGGCCATGCATAAAAGCAAAGAGGATATTGCTGCTTTATTTGCTGAAAAACTGGGTACGGACCCTGCTTTGACCCCGCAGCAGCTAACACTGGTAGCCCGCGATATTTTACGTAATAAATATGCCGAAGCCGAAGTAGGTGTAACCGGTGCTAATTTCATTATTGCCGATATCGGAGGTATAGCGGTAACAGAAAATGAAGGCAATGGCAGGTTAAGCTGCTCCATGCCTAAAACGCATATTGCCATTGTTGGTATTGAAAAAGTGATCCCCTCCATGACGGACCTGGCCCTGTTCTGGCCCCTCTTATCTACCTTTGGTACCGGGCAACGGATCACTTCCTACAACACCATTGTAACCGGCCCCAGGCAAGCCGGCGAAACCGATGGCCCGGAAGAAATGTATGTGATATTACTGGACAATGGCCGTACCAATCTTTTAAAGAACCCGGCCACCCGCGAAAGCCTGTATTGTATCCGTTGCGGAGCCTGTTTAAATGCCTGCCCGGTATATAAAAACATTGGTGGCCATACTTATGCCGCTACTTACAGCGGGCCGATAGGTTCGGTCATTACACCGCATTTAAAGGACCTGCAGGAATGGAAACACCTGAGTCATGCCTCTTCTTTATGTGGCAACTGTACCGAGGTATGTGCCGTAAAAATTAACCTGCACGAGTTGTTACTCGAAAACCGGCATGAAGCCCGTGTAGAAGGATATGCCCCCTTTACCGAAAAAATAGCCTGGAAACTCTGGAAAACCGCTATGTTGCGACGTAGTATGATGAATATGGCCAACGGTACTATTAAAAGTAAACTGATCAATACCATTGGCAAAGCATGGACACAACATCGCAGTAAGCTGGAGTTCCCTAAAAAATCGTTCAACGAACAGTGGGTGGAGAAGAATAAGTTTAAAGTTTAAAGTAGTAAGTTTTAAGTTGTCGTGCAAAAGCAGCGGTTCCCTCTTTATACTACAAACTAATTACTTAATCCTTTTTTTGTTACCGGCTGCATTGCTGCCAGCATCGCCTTTTGTAACCCGATAAAGTTGGTATAAAATTTATTTCCAGTGGAAATGACTTTTATACGCTCGCTTGTACGTTCGGTAATTCTATTGGGCATTATGCAAAAGCAAACACGTTTATTTACACTATTAACAGTTAACTTCAATATTATTAATACTAATTATTAATTGCTAATTGTACCTGTACACCCACCATATCACCCCCCGTTTACAATACGTTGTCAACTTTATACAGCAATTGTTTACACAACCTGTACAAATAGTTACTGCTATCCATGATGTAAAGGATAATGAAATCATCATCAACTACAGCAAAGAAGTACTGGCTGTAAAATGTTTTACCATACATCCCCATGCCTTATTAACGGAGTCCGGTATACAGGCACAGGCTATTGATTGTTTTGAGACCAATGGCATGAAAGCTTTTTTTGCTACCGGCGGTGATATACCTTTTGATATTTTTGCAGCCTCCTTTTATCTGTTAAGCCGTTACGAAGAGTATTTACCTTATACTCCTGACCAGTTTGGACGCTACCCACACCAAAACGCACTGGCTTTTAAGGAAAACTTTTTACACCAACCGCTGATCAATACCTGGTGGACCTATTTTACCCAACAAGTGCAGGAAAAATTAACCGTACAAATTGCGGGTAAAAATCAATTCACCTTTTTACCCACCTACGATATTGATATTGCCTGGAGTTATAAGAACAAAGGTTTCCGGCGTAATCTGGGGGGCTGGTGTAAGGATCTCCTACAGGGCAAATTTTCATTATTAAGCAAGAGAATTGCCGTATTACGGGGTAAACAAAAAGACCCCTTTGATGCTTATGGCTGGTTACACCAGTTACATGAGCAACACCGGCTTAAGCCCTATTACTTCTTTTTGCTGGCGCACCATCGCACGCAATATGAAAAGAATATTTCACCGGATAATAAACAATTGATCGCCTTGATCAGTGATCACCTGATCCGTTACCCCGTTGGTATACACCCATCCTGGAACAGCAGCCTGGATGAGGGCGTAATGAATCGGGAAATACAAACATTAACGCAAATAGCCGGCAAGCCGGTCCTGGCATCAAGGCAGCATTATATCAAATTCACAGTACCCCATACTTACCGGATGTTGCTACAGCAAGGCATCAGATTCGATTTTTCCATGGGTTATGGCAGCATCAACGGCTTCAGGGCTTCGGTTGCCCTGCCCTTTTACTGGTACGACCTGGAACAGGAACAACAAACGGAATTACTATTATTCCCTTTTTGTTTTATGGATGCCAATGCCTATTACGAACAAAATAACACCCCGCAGGATGCCCTGGCGGAGATGAAAAGCCTGTATCAGGCTGTTAAAGACGTAAACGGCTTGTTCAGCATGATATGGCATAATAATTTTGTTGGGACCGACCCTGCTTTTACAGGCTGGAAAGAAGTATATGAGCAATTTATGCAATGGCAGGTAATGCAGCACCCACCTGCGTTTTAGAGATTATTCTTCACCCCGTTTTTATTAAGTATCCCGGCTATCTTAGGCAGATCCAGGTCACGTACATTCCTGCGCGGGATAGGACTAGCCTGCTGGCTGTTCTGCCATATGAGCAACCAGTTCCTGGTTTTGGTAACCTTATGTACTTTAGTCCAGGCCAGTTGCCCGGTAAATGATTCACCATGTATATTTATGGCATCTTCATCCAGTTCGTAATTGATACTTTCACCGAGTGTGGTACTCTTTTTAAATATTTTTTTTGCACTGAAATAAGTGGCCAGGGGTAATGCCGAAATAGCCAGTACAGGTAAAATAGCAGAACGTACAGACACCGAAGGAAGAAAAAAGGAGCAAACAAAAAACAGTACGCAGCTGGCAAGCACCAGGCCAGTTGCAAACCGTAAAAAAGGTTTGTTGTATAACATTACCAGGTTGGCGTTTATAAAATCACGCTCTGAGAGTTTGGTCTTGATAAGCATAATGTGGAAATGACCGGAGTGTTACAAATTTGCTTTTATCTCCTGGAAAAAGCTTTTTATTTGTTGTAATGATTGTACCAGGGCAAATTTTTCTTCCGCCTTTTTATTATTCTTTAAATAATCTTTGGCCCCTTGTATCGTAAACTTCCTGCGGCGTAACAGGTCATATATCAGGGCTATATTTTTTACATCAACGGGGCGGAACAAACGGTCCCCTTTCCCGTTTTTACGGGGTTTTAAAATATCAAACTCTGTTTCCCAATACCTGATGAGTGACTGATTTTCGTGAAACATTTCGGCCACTTCACCAATAGGATAATAATGCCGCTGAAATAAAATCTCGTCATTGGGTATCTCAATCAGGTTAACATCCAGGCTTTTTTCTTTTAAAGAACGGCGGCCACGGGTTTCACCATTTTTTTTGGCCTTGCTTTCAACAATAATAATATTACTGTCCCCGGCCTCTTCCGTTATTGCCTCTTCTGCTGTTACCGGTCCGGGAGCTGCAAAAGCTTCCTGTTCCAGGTCAATCACCTTTTCTTCTGTTACCGCTTCTTCGGTCGCCGGCTCTTCAATTTCGATGATGGCCGGTTTTTGCAACAAGGGCTTCAGTTCCGCCGGAGGTGGTGGAACTGGCTTTTTTTCCTCTTCGGGAGGTGCAAAAAAGTCAAATGCAATTTGTGTAAGCCCTTTAGCCATTGAGCAACAAAGGTAAAACAGCTTACCGGGCAGGTAAGTTTAAGTTATGTTATAATTATCCACAATTTACCGGCCTGTTACCAGGTATCACAGGCTGATGGCCGGGATCTTACAGCATGAAAAAGCCCCTTACAATGAAGGGGCTTCGTAAAAATTATAACTTATTATTGAACCGGCCAGACATTGTTCTTAGGGTTCATGTCGGGGAATACTTTATCCGGGTCTAATACCACTTTGGTTACAGCAGTTGTAGCAGGCAATAATACTTTCCATTCAGTATTATTCTGCCATATTTCCACCGGTAATTTCTGACGGGCAACAGTGCCGTCGGCTGTAGTATATTCAATCACTACCGGCATTGCCATCTGGTCAAGGTTGGCAATGGTCAGGATGGTACCGTTCTTGGCATCATTCTGTACAGGCTCAACATTGACGATGGCCTGGTCTAACTGGTAGTTCTCCAGTATCATACTTTTCCAGAACCAGGCAAGGTCTTCACCTGCCGAATTTTCTATGCTGCGGAAGAAATCCCATGGTGTAGGATGTTTATAAGCCCAGTCGCGGGTGTATTTTCTAAACGCATAATCAAAACGTTTTTCACCCAGTATCTGCTCACGTAATAAAGTGAGGGCAAAACCAGGCTTGGAGTATAATAAAGCGCCGATACTTCTTTCTTTCATGGCATCAGGTGTATTATACACCACTTCCATGCCTGGCCTGAATAAGCCACTGTTATGAGCGCTTCCGGCAGGACGTGCATATTCGCCATTATTAAAATCTTTTGCAGCAATACCGTTAATAAAAGTATTAAAGCCCTCATCCATCCAGCCATAGCGGCGTTCGTTACTGCCCACGATCATAGGGAACCAGATATGACCGAATTCATGATCGGTTACACCCCATAATCCTGCTGTTTTTGCACGGTAACCACAGAATACAATACCAGGATATTCCATACCACCTACATTACTGGCTACGTTCACTGCTGAATAATAAGGGTAAGGCAGCCATCTTTTTGAGTAATTTTCAATAGAGGCTTTGGTATATTCTGTAGAACGTCCCCATGCATTTTGTCCGTCAGACTCTTCAGGGTATAAGGACATAGCCAGTCCTTTTTTACCATCAGGTAAATTCATCTTTGCAGCATCCCAGATAAATGATTTGGAAGCGGCCCATGCAAAGTCACGGGAGTTCTGGATTTTAAACTTCCAGGTCAGGCTGGGTTTATTAGGCTGTGTACCCGGTGTAGTTACATCGGCAGCTGAGCGGATGATCACCGTTTTATCGCTGTTTTTCGCCTGGTTATAACTTTGCAGTTGTTTAGCCGTCATTACTTCCTGAGGGTTTTGCAACTCACCCGAGCCACCAACAATAAAGGAAGAAGGAGCAGTAATACTTACATCAAAATTGCCGTATTCCAGGTAAAACTCACTGGCACCCAGGTAAGGGTCGGTGTTCCATCCGCGGATATCATCATACACACACATACGGGGAAACCATTGTGCAATGGCGTAAATATCACCATTCTTGGTAGGTTGGATACCCGTACGGTCCGCGCCATAATCCGGAACGGTATAACTATATTCCATTTTTAATTTAATGATACCACCTTTTACCAGGGGTTTGGCCAGACGCACCTGCATGCGGGTATCGGAGATCAGCGTATCGGCAGCCGCTTCGGCAGTTCCGTTCAATAGTTTTACAGAAGAAAACTTATATCCGCCATCAAAACCGCTTTTGGCATCACCATAACGGCTGCGGCCGGTTGCCGGCATTTTTGCCTGGCCACGTGAGTTTTTATTGAAAAGGTTCTGATCTAATTGTAACCATAAATAGCTCAATGCCTGCGGGCTGTTGTTCTGGTAAGTGATCACAACAGTAGCCGATACCTGTTTTTTGGTATCATCTAGTTTGGCGTTGATCTGGTAATCGACTTTGTTTTGCCAGTAAGCCGGCCCTGGTTCCCCGGCAGCATTACGGTATTCATTACCATTGTAGGTATAAAACAACGGTGAGAATAGTTTGTACGAATCGTACTTGGATTCGGTGGCTGCGGGTGCCTGCTGGGCTTTAACGGCAGATCCGGTTATGAATAACGCTGCCGCCATCCATAGACTTGCTTTTTTCATTTTTCCTGTGTTGATTTTTTGCAGATTACGTTTAAAAATTGCTCAATGGTTAATGAAGCTATGAATATAGGAAAAAAGCGGGAAGTGCGGGCGGGGAATTTGATGGGTGGAAATGATAAAAGCTATCTCCCGGTTGGAGATAGCTTTTATATATACAGTTTAACAGCTTTTCAGGAAAATTGTTAATCGTCTTGTTTGGAATTGGGGTTTGCCTGTATTTCTGATAAAGGAATAACGAACTGCCATAAAGGGCTACCGGCTGGTATTTGTAATGTACCGCCACCGGAGGCCGCAACGTAATTTGGTACTGCTGTACGGTCTAATGGAAGATTTTGTCTTTTTAAATCAAAGAAACGAAATCCCTCGCCCCAAAGTTCAACCCTTCTTTGTACAAGAATTTCATTAATTAAGGCCGCGCCTGTATTAGTACTTAATGTATAACTAGGATCCCTGTTTACAGCCAAGGTGAACAAGGCCTGTTTTGCTTCTGTTTCTTTTGCAGGAGACATTTTAGCATATGCTTCTGCCATGATCAGGTACATTTCTGCTAAACGTATATAAGGAACATCACCTATGGTAGGCAGGGTTCTTATTTTAAACTTTCTGCTCATATAGGGCGTTCTTGCATAAGTTGCCAGTGGTAAAGGAAAATTTGTTGCATTGGGATTTGGTTCCCACATTTTCTTTCTTACATCTGTTGCAGTAATCAGGTTATAAAGTGCCGAATTAATTCTTTTAGGGGTACCTCGCACATACGTAGTGTTACCGTCGTAGGAAATTTGGCCGAAAAAAGATCCGAATGTATCTCCCTGGTCGTCCTGAACAAAAGCCCCCCAGATCCATTCCGGATTATTAATATCATTGAACCCTGCCTGATATTGTGTATTCGTCATTAAAGAAAAAGCACCTAAATCCACAACCTTTTTCGCAAATTCAGCAGCCTTTACATAATCCTGCATGGTAAGCGCTACCCTTGCCCTGATAGCTAATGCAGCAGCTAAGGATAAGTGTGACTTTTTATTTGTACCGGGCACTGCTGAAGCGGTTGCATAGAGAACAATAGCATCGTCTAAATCTTTTACAATTTGTGTATAGACATCCGCTACTGTTGACCTGGCCAGCTTGGTTTCGGACGCCGATAAAGGCATGGAAACGCCAAGTTGTGCATTAGCCGTTGAAGCATCATACCTTTTCGCGTAAATCTGGATTAAGTTAAAATAACTCCAGGCTCTCATGGTAAGCCCTTCGGCTTTAAGCCTTTTTTTATCACCGTCAGCACCTGTGGCGTTATCAATATTTTCTATTAACGCATTGGCATTACCCAAACAACGGTAATATAACCGGAAGGGATAGGCAACATATCCGTAGTTATCATTTCTATGATTTACCCAACCGCCTGTGCCATTACCGGGAGAATACCAGGTAGCATTTGCCTGATGCAGGTCTTCGCCCATAAACTCAAGCATTAACATTACCCCTCCGTGTCCGGGTTGATTTTGCTCGCTGTATCTTGAATACAAATACCTGTATATACCATTAATAACATTTGACGCATTTGTAGTGGTAGTAAAAATAGCGCCATCGTCTACTGATCCTGTGGGACCAACATCTAAAAAATCCTTTTTACAGCCGGCCACCAGGCTCACGATAGCAATTGAAAGGGTTATTTTGCTTAATATTTTTTTCATGTTATTATTTTAATTTTTTCAGAATAATCTTAGTGTTTAAAGTTAGAAAGTCAGGTTAACACCAAAGTTGACCAACCTGTTGGGAACATAAATAGCACTATTTGTACCATTAAAACTTTCGGCAGGGTTCATGCCTTTTCTTTTGGCAATTACCGCCAGGTTTTCTCCTCCAACATAAATTTTTATTCTGTCAATATTTGCTTTACTGATGAATGATCTTGGCAAATCATAACTTAAGGTCAGGTTCCTGATATTCAAATAAGAAGCATTGATTAAAAACCGATCCGATTGTGAATTAAATCTGGAAGTATTATTAATATCCAGCCGGGGCACGTCTGTAACATCACCGGCTTGTTTCCAGGCTCTCAGATTATCCACATGTAAAGCCCTTCCATAACTGGTGGCCATTAAACCGGCATAGTTGCCATCATAGAATTTTCCACCTAATTGATAGTTTAATAAGAACGATAAGGTAAACGCTTTGTACGAAACGGTATTAGTTATGGCGCCAAATATTTTAGGTATTGCCGAACCGGCATAATGGAAGACAGCATTATTCTGATTAAATGTTAAAGTATCTCCTTTAGCATTAACTCTGTAATCTGTAGTAGTTCCGGGAGCTGCATACCACAAACCAGATCCGTCAGCAGGATCTACTCCATACCATTTTCTCAGATAAAACGCGTAAATATCTTTACCCTCCTCTAAACGTTTTGTGCCGCTGGTTATAGGATTACCACCTGGTAATTTTGTTATTTTGTTTTTCAAACTGGTTGCATTCAGTTGTAATGTCCAGTTTACATCTTTGGTTTTTACTACTTCAAGGTTTAATTGAACTTCAATACCTTTATTAGACATAGCGCCAATATTTTCAGTTCGGGTAGTTACAACTGAAGTAAGTCCCTGAGGAACATCAAATAATAAATCTGAGGAGCCTCTGTCAAATAATTCAACAGTACCGGAAATGCGGTTTTTAAATAATCCAAAATCAATGCCTAAGCTAATTGTTTCATTTACCTCCCATGTCAGATTGGGATTTGTAATTTTAGTAGCAAGTACTCCGGGCTCAGCTGCATTGTTAAAGCCTAAACCATACAAGCCCTGAAATTCATAATAAGTATCTAAAGCATCATTACCTACTGTACCGTAAGAAGCCCGTATTTTAAGGTCACTTAACCAACCTTTGGTTCCGTCAAGAAACCCTTCTTTGAATGCATTCCAGGAAAAACCAACCGAATAAAAATCTCCCCACCTGCTTTGTTTTGCAAATCTGGATGAAGCGTCACGGCGATAAGATAAATCAATATAATATTTGCTGTCAAATCCATAATTCAACCGGCTAAAATAACCTTCCCTTCTTAAACGATCAAGCTGTCCTGTTACACTTGCAAGTGTAACAAAGTTTACTAATTCTTCATTTCCGTCAAAGTTCATTCCTCGTCTGGAACCGCTGAAGGTTTCTTCATTCGTATTTTGTGTTTCATGACCTAATAATACATTTACGCTATGCAAACCAAGCTGTTTGTCATATTTTAATAACTGATTAAAAGAAACGGTTCTGTATTCATTAGCAGACCTGGAAGCGGTTCCGCCTGCAGTTACACCATCGCCCACAATTTTATTCTGAAATGTATTGCTTCTTGTATTATTAAGATCGACACCAACATTCGTCGTAAAAGTAAAGTCTTTTAAAAACTTCATCTCCAGGTATGTTCTGCCAAGAAGGCTATTTCTTTTAGACAACCTGTTATTAAGCATTGTTTCATACAATACATGTCTGCCAGGTGATGCGCCGCTTGGCCTGTTTACGGCCCCGGGATGCATACCATAATCGTACCACTGGGTTCCAAATTCATCTAACACTGGTTGACCTGTAGCAGTAAAAGCATGCACGGGATATATAGGCCCCATTCCCCTGGCAAAAACAAATGGATTAACAAAACTGCCGGTATTATCATCGCCGGCAGCAGCCTGGTTTGAGTTAACAATAATTCCTGTAAAATTCACACCTGCTTTTAACCACTCCTTAATTTGAGAATTAAGTGCAAGTCTCGCATTTACCCGCTCAAAATCTGATTTAAGTACAAACCCTTTGTCTTTAAGATAGTTTAAAGAAAAAAAGTAGTCTGATTTATTGATTTTAGAAGAAACACTCAGGGAAGCTTCATTTCTTGGTCCATTTCTTTCAATACCATTATACCAGTCAAAATCATTATATTGTAATACCGCATTGTTATTCAGTTTTCCGTCTGTACCTACCAATTGATTATCGGGTACGCCAAAAGGATTGTATATTAACTGTGATACTATATTATTGGTAGCATACTGAGCTGCTGCGGCTTCGGTCATACCTGTTCCTGTAGAGGGATACATCTGGCCGTGTTTCATTGCCTGCCACATCAACGGATAATACTCATAGGCCCCTACCCTGTCATATTCTGCGATGCCTCTTTGCGAAAAACCTGTGTTCACGGCAAGATTTACCTTTGGGGCACCACTTTTCCCTTTTTTAGTTGTAATCATTACCACACCATTTGCGGCCCGGGCACCATATAATGCTGTAGAGGATGCATCCTTTAATAAAGTAATACTTTCAATATCATTGGTATTTATATCACCAATAAAACCATTATAGGGAAAGCCGTCAACTACATATAAAGGGCTTGAACTTGCATTAATAGACCCAAATCCCCTGATCCTGATGCCAGCACTACTACCAGGTTGGCCATTACCCGATGTAGCACCAATACCTGGTGCAGCTCCGGCGAGTGCCTGGCTGATATTGGTAGTCAATCTTGTTTCCAACTGTGCAGCTCCTATTTTTGCCACGGAACCTGTTATAGATTCCCGCTTTTGGGTACCGTATGCAACAACAACGATCTCTTCTTCAGTACCCTCGCTTGTAGCCAGCGTAATAGTAAAAGAAGTGCTGTTACCAATTGTTATTTCCTTTTCTTTACTGCCAATAGCAGTAATCAATAGACTTTTTGCATTTGCAGGAAGAAGCAATAAAAATGTGCCATCGTCTTTTGTTGTTGTACCGGCAGACGTTCCTTTTACTACTATCGAGGCGTTGGCAACCGCTTCGCCTTTTTCATCGGTAACCTTACCTGTAATAGTTTTTTGAGCTAACAATACCCCTGATGTACACAGAAGTATTGTTAGTAACACTAACAATTTTCTCATTTGCATTTAGTTTTAGTTAAAGTATTGTAAAAATTTACACTAAAACCTACACTAAAAAAAACATTTTTTCTTAAACGTAATTCTTACATGATAAATACTTATCAATCAATAATGTAAGAATTACAAGTACTTTTAATAATAAAATTTAGGTTATTAAAAAACGGCATTGAGTAAACTCAATGCCGTTAAATATAAGTTTGTTATTTACACTATTTATTCTACAATAGGGTTTGTCAGCTTTTCACTTGTTGGAATTGGGAAAACATAACGGGAGTCTGTCACCGGTATGCTTGCTCCGGCGCCAATGGAAGGAAAGGGTAACAGTCTTCTCTGTAAATCCTGGGCCCTGAATCCTTCACCAAGTAACTCTATCCTTCTTTCTAAAAATATATTATTCAGGGCAACTGTTTTATCAGTAAAAACCGGAACTACATACGCAGCATCTGACCGGCGCCTTACTGCGTTTACCAGATCGTGCGCTCTCGTTAAGCTGCCGGCTTCTGCTTCACCCTCTGCCAGGTTCAACAATACTTCCGAATACCTGATTACCGGAACCCAGTCAATATAGGGCGCTGCGGCACTCCATTTTGTTAACAAATGCCAGGCGGCAGAATAAGCACTGGTAAAAGTAGTCCTTCGTGCATCTGTTGCCGGCCAGGCTGTAGTATTAGCATAGATACCAGCGCCGGATTGATTTAAATAGAACTCAATATTACCGGCATTATAATAATAACCCAGTTGGTTTTGGGTACCCGGAGGATTAGTTGTTGCCATTGGTACCGAGAAAACATTTTCAACGGTAGACGGTTCTGTGCCAAATACATTTCGGATTTCTGGTATCAAGGCATGTGCTACTCTGTTAGGAGAGGTAAATGGAGCTGTTGGTGATACAATTTTATTACCTTCCACGATAACTTTTCCAAAGTCACCCATTGCCAGGTATACCCTTGTTTTTAAAGCAATGGCGGTGTTCTTATGTGCCCTGGTGGTTCTGGTAGCAGCAGAAGAATAAGTATCCGGCAGATCAACTTCGGCGTCATTCAGATCTTTCAGTATCTGTGTATAAATATCGGCTACTTTACTGGATGCAAGTTTATTATCGCCAAAGCCTATTTGCGGTGTTAAGCGTAACGGCAATCCTCTTGACTGACCATTATCCAGGGTATAGGGCTTGGCAAAAAGCTGAACAAGTGCATAGTAAGTCCAGCCTCTTATAAACTTAGCCTCCGCTATATATTGTTTCTTCACTGCATCAGTTACGATACCCTGATTTTGAGATAACTCAAAATCTGCTAAAAATTTATTAATCCTGTTTATAGTAAGATAACCCTGACTCCAGAATCCTTCAATGTAGGTATCTGAAGGATCATTCGTAAACTGGTAGGCGCTATAGCCCGTAACCACATTAGATGTCCTGTTTCTAAATTCTTCGCCCCTTACATCATTATAAATATAATAACGTCCTCCAAACAATGACCCTGATTTTGCGGAGAGGTACAAACCATTTACCTGAGCCAAAATCCTTGCGGGTGTTGCAAAAGATTGGTCCTCGGGTATATTTAATTCAGGACGGTTATCTAAGAAACTTTTTTTACAGGATGTAATGAATAGCGTTGTTGCGAGTATTGTACCCGTGAGTAACTTATTTATATAATTATATTTGGAAATTGCTTTCATAATTTTCTGGTTTTAAGATTTTAAAAGCCAACATTTACACCAAAAGTGAATCCTCTGCCTTGTGGTATACTGTTACGTTCAATACCTGATGTGGTGTTAGAATTACCATTTGTTGATATTTCGGGATCCACACCACTATAGCTTGTTAAAAGCATTAAGTTATTTCCCTGAACATACACCCGAACAGAACTTATACCGCTATTACCCAATACCCTGGCAGGTAATGTATAGCCTAGTGTCAGCAGGTTCAAGCGGAGGAAATCAGCTTTCTCAACATTTTCGCTTATCAAAAATGCTGACCCGTTGGAAATATTATCACCATATATAGGACGTGGGATTTTTGCATCTGTTTTGGTAGTTGACCATGCATCCAGTATATCCACAGAATTATTCCAAACACGCTGATCCAGTAAGCCGGCTCTTGTACCATTATAAATATAGTTACCGCCCGAAAAAGTAAAGTTTATACCCGCATCAAATTGTTTGTAGGTAAGCGTATTATTAAAACCACCATACCATGTAGGCTGGGTATTACCAAGCGGAACGGCGGCACTGGTAACTACACCACTCGAAACAGGTGTGCCATCTAATAAGGTCCACGCATTTGCGCCACCTAAATGTTGGTATTGTACCTGGCGACCCTGGTTATCAATAAATATCCGCCGGCCATTTGCAGAATTTACACCAGCTGTTCTTACTCCATAAATATTAGCAGCAGCGTACCCAACTTTGGTAATGCTGGTTAACTCTAAGGAGCTGGTATAACCTAATATCTGTGAGTTATTATCCACTAATGAGGTTACTTTATTTTTAACAGTGGCAAAGTTTATATTGGCATTCCATCTGAAATCGCCTTTGTCTATCACACGTCCATTCACAGAAAACTCCCAGCCTTTATTGTACATAGAACCTACATTCCGTAATACAGAGTTACCCGGAACACCTCTGGATGGAGCCTGTGGAACTGCCAGGATCAGGTTGTCTATATCTTTATTAAACCAGTTAACCTCCAGGTTTAACCGGTTATTGAGAATACCCAGGTCCAAACCTATATTAGTTTGTTTACTGGTTTCCCATTGCAGATCTTTATTACCTGATTGACTATAGAAAACTGATGGAGCAGTACCATACACGCTTGCACTGTACAGGTCATAAGCGCCATAATAGTTACCCAGGCCTCCATTACCAACCTTACCCCAGCTGGCTTTTAATCTTAAATTTTGAATAGATCTTCCCAGACCGCTATTCTTAAAAAAATTCTCATTGGAGATGGCCCATCCGGCTGAAACACCACCAAATGTTCCCCATTTTTTTCCTTCTGCCAAAGCGGAGTTTCCATCACGCCTGATATTGGCGGCGAAATAATATTTTTCGGAAAAATTATAGCTTAAAGAAGCCAGGTAAGCCTGTAAAGATTGTTCCGAAATACCATTGCCTGCCGCATCATTTACCAGGAACACACCCTGGAATTGTGTAAAGAATGGATCAGCCAGTGTGGTTCTGTTACCACCCCAATCTGTTACATAAGTATTTTGAGCATCTGTTCCTACTAATACATTAATGTTATGTTGATTAAGTATAGATGTCTTGTACTGTAAGGTATTTGTCCATACCCAGTTATCGGATCTGTTGGTATTATTATAAGCATTACCGGAGGACGCATAGCCATCACCCTGGCGCGGATTCCAATAACGTTGGTTATCAGTTAATCGCAGATCCCAGGTATAGGAACTTTTAAATGACAGGCCTTTAAATAAGGCGATTTCTGCACCAATGTTCGCAAATATCCTATTTGTTTCCGAACGGTTTTTATCCAGGTCAATCAGGGTTTGAGGATTTGACCATTGCATACTGATCAGGTTAGCACCGCGGCCGATTGCATTGGCTTCCGTACTATAATCGCCGCTAGCCGTATATACCGGTACGTTAGGTGCCTGAGACATAGCTATTCGGCCTAATCCGGAAGTAGCAAAAGCACCACCAACATAAGAACCGCTGTTAGGGGCATTATTAATAGTATTGGAGTAACTGATATTTGAAAATAACTTTAACCACTTGGTTGTTTGGTTAGAAATATTAAACCGACCAGAGCGGCGGGAGAAATTATTGGCTTCTAAAAAGCCATCCTGATCTGTATAGGAAGCAGAAAAATAATACGTGGTTTTGTCATTGCCACCCGACACGGACAGGTTATGACTGTGAGAAAGCGCATTTCTGTATACCAGGTCAAAAAAGTCTACATCCACCACATTGCCGTTAGGATCATTCATCAGCACAAATGCATTTCTGGGTGCACCAGTAAAAGCAGGGTTTACTTCAAATGCATTATCAATTGCCTTGTTTTTATGCGCAACAAACTGCGATGCATTTAATACGTCCGGTAAACGTGCCGCACGGTTATTCCCCACCCAGCCGTCATAGTTTACTTTTACCTTACCAGATTTTCCCCTCTTGGTTGTTATCAATAATACACCTGCAGCACCTCTCGATCCATAAATGGAGGTGGAAGCTGCATCTTTTAATATATCAATCGATTCAATATCCGCAGGATTAATATCAGCCAGCGGATTATTTGCCGATGCATTGGCAGAAACATCATTGGTAGAAATAGGTATTCCATCAACCACTACAAGAGGAAAGGAGCTTAAAGAAATAGAGCTTAATCCTCTTACCCTTATTACCGGCGGGTTATTTAATAAACCATTTGACTGAATAATATTTACACCAGAGGCCTGTCCTGTCAGTCCCTGACCAAAACTTTGAATAGGTCTGTTTGCCACTACATCCCCTTTTACAGTAGCTGCTGAGCCGGTAAACTCGGTTCTTTTCTGGGTAGAATAACCTACCACGACTACCTCTTCCAGGTTCTGATCAGCAATTGCAAGCACTACATCAAAATTTGACTTGTTATCTATCGCTACTTCTTTCTGTACATACCCTACAGCAGAAAATACCAATAACCTGGCAGTGCCGGGTATTTCAATTCTAAATGAGCCTTCTTCATTGGTGGAACCTCCATTGGAACTTCCCTTAACTACTACGGAAGCATTGGAGATGGGTGAACCTTTTTCATCTGTGACTTTACCAGATATGGTTTTTTGGGCTAACAACATGCCTGAGGTCAACAGGAATATTGTTAGTAGGACTAACAGTTTTCTCATATGCATTATTTTAGTTAAAATATTGTAAAATTTACAATAAAAATGGCATTCAACAAAATTATTCTTTGCAAAACCGGTTTTTATTCGTAAAGATTTATTATTCAATGGTATAAACATTATTATCGTTTTATAAATAACAGGGCGCTGTAAGGAATTTTTCGTTTAATTATTTGTAATAAAAAAACGGCATTGAACAGATCAATGCCGTTGAAATAAAAAAGGGACCGGTTTTAAACCGGTCCCTTTTTTATGATTTTCATGCCTGGTAAGGCAATTAAATTATATTAATACCCTGCATTTTGCTGAATGGTTGGGTTAGCAAACCTTTCCTGCTGAGGTATTGGTAACAAATATTTTGTATTTGTTGGTTGTAAAGTTTGAGATGCAGGCAAACCACCGGCGTCAGCTAAAGTCCTTTCAATCGGTAAAGATCTTCTGCGCAGGTCATAATACCTGTGACCTTCATAGCAAAGCTCTTTATATCTTTCCAAATAAATAGCTTCCACTAAACCAGCAGCAGGAACATCAGTATGAGTGTATCCTGTAATACGGCTTTCACGTAATTTTTTCAGATCTGCATTTGCTAATGCCGGTTGAGTAGACTCGGCGTATGCTTCAGCCCTGGCTAATAACAATTCTGAAGTGCGGATAACTTTTAAATCAAAAGAAAAGTTCTCACCATTAGTACCTGTATTAACACCATGTTTGGCAATTAATACCCTGCTGGTCGGAGATGCCTGGTAAAAATAGGTAGCATAACGCACGTCATTTACTTTGTCAAACGTATTCTGCAGTTTTTCTGCAGGTGTAGCCTGAACAGCAGCGCCGGCACCCACATCCTGCCATAAAGAACCTAAAGCACTTCCCAGGTTTGCACCACTCACCACATTGTATTTAAACACAACTTCAGAAGACTGATTTTGTGCCAGGATACGTGTTTGGAAAATAGCAGGGAATGTAGCTATAGTACTTACAGGCTGGGCGTTAATCACCTCAGTTGAATAAGTAATTACATTAGGCCAGTCCCTGATATGTAATGCCAGTTTAGCCTGGAGAGCTGAAACCGCATTTTTAGTTAACCTTGAAATATTAGTAAATGAAGCCGGAATCAGTGGTTTGGCATCGATCAAATCAGTATTGATTTGTGCTACGGCTGCTGATTGATTAGTCCTTACGGGTTTATAAGAACCAGGAGCTTTTACATATTCAGTTTGTACTACTATTCCTAACTTATCAGCAGTGTATACTGCAGTTTCGGAATATAACTTCAATAATTCCAGGTGAGCATACGCTCTCATTGCTAACATTTCACCTTTGTATTGAGCTTTTAACGCTACATCAGCCGCAGTAGGGGTTGGTACCGGCTCCATAAGTTCCAGCACACGGTTAGCCCTGTCAATTACAGTGTATAAGTTAGTCCAAACACCGCCGGTTTCGCCATCACGCCAGTCCTGAGAGTCAGAAACATGGTTCCAGTTAAACAGGATATTACCAACGTTCCTGTATTCTGTGCCTGTACCCAGCCTGATCTCATCAGAAATTGTTGCATTGATATAAACGGAACGTCTGGGAGATAAGGTTCCATACACACCGTTAACCGCCCTGGTAACATCGGCCATCTCTTTAATTGCCGTTTCCGCAGGTATCTGGTCGATAGGTGTAACATCATCTACCGTTTTTTTCTGGCAGGCAAATAGTACAGTAGATACTACTACTACTAAAGCCGTACTCTTGATATATTTAAATTTCATAAATCTCTTTTTAAGTCCTAATTATTAAAAATTAACATCTAACCCAATAGTGAATGTTCTTGGATTGGGGAATTCGTATGTTGCGATATTGTTACTTTCTTCCGGATCAAAACCATTCCATTTGGTCCAGGTGTACAGGTTCTGAGCCTGACCCCAAACTCTCACACTGGAGAAGTATTTATCCGATTTTGGAGCGAAAGTATAGGCAACTGTTAAATTTCTAAATCTCACAAACGATGCGTCCTGGATATCTTTACTGCTGAATTCTCTGGCAGTTCCGATTCTTTGGTAGTTAGTGATCTGACCAGGAGTTCTCCAGGTTTGCGTTAACATTTCCACACGTTTGTTATAAGCAGTATTGCTGTTGGTTGTTTCGTAGAAGAAAGATTCGTTGTTAAACCTTTTTACACCCTGGATAGATACAAAAAGAGCAGAAACTGAGAACCCTTTCCAGGAAGCTTCTAAAGTAGCACCGCCGGTGAATTTAGGCAGGTAAGTACCGAATGTAGCTAAAGAGTTAGAAGCTGAGTAAACGCTTGTTGGTTTTCCTTCAGCATCCGCATAAATAGGATTACCTGTTTGAGGATCAACACCCAGGAAGCCAACCGCATAGTGCGTACCAAAAGGTAAACCAACCCTGCTGATACCTGTACCGGCAGCTAATTCAGTGATCTGACCCATATCCTCGATCCTGTTTCTCAGGAACGCACCATTAGTACCAAGGGTAATTACAAAGTCGTTTTGTTTAACCACATCAACTTTTACATCATACTCAATACCTTTATTAGACATTCTACCAATATTAGTTGACAGAGATGTGAAACCAGTAGTCCTGGAAATCTGTTGTGCTAAGAAAAGGTTTCTTGATTGTTTGTCATACAACTCAACAGTTGAACGGATTCTTCTTTTCCATACTGCAAACTCTAATCCTAAGTTTGTTACCACCTGAGACTCTAATTTGTAATCGGCATTACCCGGAGAAGAAGGAACGATACCAGGCTGATCAGCATAGTTACCGGCGCCATAAGTAGAGATATATCCAAAGTTAGAGGTCAGACCATTAACGTTACCAGTTTCACCATAGCTAAACCTAACCCTTGCATCCTGGAAGATGTTTTGGTTTTTCATGAAGTTTTCACCGCTAAGGTTCCAGCTTACACCTCCAGACAGGAATACGTTGTTCCTGTTTTTCTTAGGCACCTGAGAAGGAGCATCTCTCCTAACAATACCGAAGAAAGAGTAACGATTATCATAAGTATAATCAACTGTACCAAAAGTAGAATATAAGCCATTTAAGCTTTTACCACCAGAAGTAGAAGGCATAGCAGTAGTATTACCGTTAGTAATACCGGCAGGAGAGTTTAAGATACGTGGGTTGATAATGTATCCAACAAAGCTGTTGCTCCTGCTCCTGTTCCTGATCGCTTCCATCATGGCAGAAGCACTTACTTCATGTTTATCGAATTTACCACGGTATACAAAACCTGTAGTAGAAATTAAATTCAGGTTTTCAGAGTTGCCTTCTGAATAAGAACCCTGTGCACCTAAGCTGATACTTCTACCGGCAAAGCTGTTAGGATTAATAAACCTGCTTGAGTTAGTATTTCTCCAGTCAACACCATTGGTTGTTCTGAAAGCAATGCCATTCCAGATATCAAACTGAGCCGTAATAGCAAAAGTTCCTTTGAACTGGTTAGACCTTGAAGTGGTTGTCCTTAACCTGTCGTAAGCATTAGCGGCAGTTTTACCGGCACCAACGGCAGTAGTACCATCATTGTTAAATGCTCTAACATATGGTAATTCAAGATAAGCGGCAGCAATTGGATTAGCTAACGCTACACCCGCTTCAGATTCAGTATTATCTAACTGGCTGAAACCAGCAGAAGAACGGATATTAACCGTTAAACGATCACGTTTAATATCCAGGTTACCCCTGTAAGTATATCTTTCTAAACCGGATCTGAATAAAATACCTTGTTGTTTGTAATAAGACAATGAACTAAAATAGTTCACACCATTTGCACCACCAGATACGTTTACCTCATGCTGGGAGAATTTAGCTTTTCTGAACATTAAATCAGCCCAATCAGTATTAATGTTGCTGATAGAGTCTAATAAATGATCATAAATAGCTTTAGTTGCTGCAGACTGAGCCTGATACCTTGGGTTATTGGGGTTATAATCCCAGCCTGGTAAGCCGGTTAAGGCTGAAGGGTTTGGAGCCAGACCCGGGCCTAAAATTTCTCCTTCATAAGCCAAACGCTCAGCAGTGTTCATCATCTGCAGATTTTTTTGGGTTGGAGCCTCAGAATAACCAGCCATACCACGGTATGACAACCGGGGCCTGCCGGCTTGTCCCATTTTTGTTTTAATAACAATAACACCATTTGCACCTCTTGAACCATAGATACCTGCACCAGCTGCATCTTTTAAGATATCAACTGATTCAAAATCGTTGGGGTTTAAAGATCTGAAAACACCTTCCTCAATGGGCACTCCATCTAAAATATATAATGGAGACAGGTTACCGGAAAAAGATCCTACACCACGGATATTTACCCTTGCAGAAGCACCTGGTTGTCCAGAGCCTGAGGCAACGTATAAACCGGGAGCCTGACCTTGTAAAATGTTTTCAAAAGAACCAAACGGAACCTGCTCGATAGTTTTTGCAGTAACTTTTGAAGAAGCTCCTACAAACTCTAATCTCTTTTTAGTTCCGTAACCGGTAATGATCACCTCTTCTTCTTCACTTGCAGAAGAAGTCAAAGAAACGCTAAAGGTGGTTGTAGTACCAATTGCTACTTCTTTCGCAACCGAGCCTATAGCAGAAATAATCAGTGTTTTGGCGTTTGCTGGTAAACTTAGTGTAAAGTTACCGGCATCATTAGTTGTAGTACCTACTGTACTACCTTTCACTACAACAGACGCATTGGCAATGGGATCGCCTTTTTCATCTGTCACTTTTCCCGAAACTGTTTTTTGGGCTAATAACACTCCTGATGTAAAGAGGAGGAGTGTTAGCATGACTAACATTTTTCTCATGTGCGTTTTTAAAATTTAGTTTGAATTCAAGAGCCTATACGTTCGTATAGAGTTTGCAATTTTAAGAAATGATTACCACAATTAAGCAAAATGTGTTAATAATTTTCAAAAATGCGAGATTTCCTACAAGTAGACAATCAAGAAAAGTATTTGCTGCATCATATTAAAAAAATATTTATTCTCCTGATTATATCCCGCCCCACTCAAAATATTAAATCATCCAATTGTCATAACTTCGGTCAAAATTTTACACTATGATTTCACAAGCGATACAAGAAGCACTGAACAAACAGGTTTTGATGGAAGCCGAGTCATCTCAGGCTTACCTGGCCATGGCTTCATGGGCCGAAATTCAACCCGGTTTGGAAGGTGTTACCGAATTTTTCTACCAGCAATCTGACGAAGAGAGGATGCATATGTTAAAGCTGATCCGCTTTATCAACGAACGCGGCGGTTTTGCAGCGGTGCCGCCCTTGCCACAGCCCATGGTTACTTTTCCCTCGCTAAAAAAACTGTTTGAGGAGTTTTTAAAACATGAGTTACAGGTGAGCGACAGCATTAACGACCTGGTACATCTTTCATTGACCGAAAAAGATTATGCCACCCATAATTTTTTACAATGGTATGTAAATGAACAGATTGAAGAGGAAAGAACCGCCCGTACCCTGAATGATAAACTGGAACTTATCGGTGACGATAAAAGCGGTTTATACCTGTTTGACCGCGATATTTTAAATTTCCGCGGCGGGGATACCAGCAAGAAAAGATAATTATTTACCATATGAATGTAAAAGCCGTTTGTTGTAATAACAAACGGCTTTTTTAATGAAGCCAGGCATGATCCTGACGATCATTATTAAGACAGGCCACTATACTATTTCATTATTAAAAATAATAACTATAGTTTATGCAAAGCTTTACCTGAATTGAACTTAACCTGATATATACTTATTAAATTTAAAAAGAAAAGGCCAGCTTTATTGCTGACCTTGGTTCCATTCATTATTTATTACTGTTGCCGGATCAATGACCCTCACCCTTACACAAGGGCATTACATCCTGGTTTTTTTTGCAGCATAGCCCTTCCGCATTAAAAGCGATGATCTCCAGCAATACTTCCTTTACATTTTCAAATTTTTCTTTACCTAAGAGGTTCTTATATATTGTTTCAATATTTAATACACTTTGACGACAGGACAAGGCGAACATTTTACCCTTTTCTGTAAGAAAGATATTGCTGCATCTTTTATCATCATCACAGGTACAGGTTTCAATATAACCCAGCTGCAGGAGCTCCTTTACAATTTTGCTCATGGCCTGCTTGGTCATATGCGACTTTTTGGCCAATTCATTGTTGGTAATGCCGTCCGGACCAATATTCATGATCAGCGGCAGGTACCATAATTTCATTTCCTCATGCCCTTTACAGATAAGGTTTTCAGTAGCCCAGACATCAAACTGACGTTTTAATGTGGATATGATCTTGGCCCAACCCCGCTCTTTTAGCTGCTGGGTAGCCATCAATTGTTCATCTAATGCTGTTTTGTGCATAATGCGAAGTTAGTAAAAAAAATATATAGTCAATTTGGTTGACCAAATTATAGCCCCCGTGAGCCCTGTTTTAACATTTTAACGGCCACAGGGTAGGAACGCATATAAACAGCCTTCAGATTATACATGTAAAAAGTTAATAATCAATAGTATTGCTGCAGTTGAAAGGAGCGTCGCAAGGAACGATAATCAGGGAACTGCAGCCTGTACCATAAAAAAATAAGGTATTATAATTGTATGATTATTATACCGATGTAAAGCGGTATCAACCCATTATCTTTGCCACTATGGCACAGGTAACAATAAAAATTATCAATCAATCCAGTAATCCACTACCGGAATATGCAACAGAGGGCTCATCTGGTATGGATGTGCGGGCTAATCTGGAAGCCCCTATTAGTTTACAACCCATGGAACGAACCCTGGTACCAACGGGCATTTTTACCGAAATACCCCTGGGCTACGAAATACAGGTTCGCCCCCGCAGCGGATTGGCCATTAAACAGGGATTAACCTGTTTAAATACACCGGGTACCATTGATGCCGATTACAGAGGTGAAATTAAAGTGATACTGATTAATCTTTCCGGCGAAGTACAGGTCATACAACATGGCGACCGCATTGCCCAGCTTGTTTTACAACAGGTAGAACAGATACAATGGCAACCCACTCACCAACTGGAAGAGACCACGAGGAGCAGTGGCGGATTTGGACATACCGGCAAACAATAATTATTTATGCGTTTTATTATACTGATAGCATCGATAGGCATATTATTTTCTTCCTGCAGGGGTACAAGAAAAATACAAACGGCTATATCAAAGTCTGATTCCACACTGACCACCCCCATGCCAAAAGATACACTGGCCCCGGCCGTTAAGGAGGATTCTGCAGCCGTAATTAAAGAAGTGCTGGGTAAGCTCAATGCCCAGTATATTGATTTCACTACCTTCTCCGCCAAACTGGATGTGGATTATGTAGGCAGTGATGGCAAAAAAGAGAATGTGAATGCAAAATTGCAGATGTATAAGGACAGTATTATCTGGGTATCCATCACCGGGCTTTTAAATATTGAAGGCGTGAGGGCCATTGTTACCCGTGACTCCGTTAAAATTTTAAATAAACTGGATAAAAAGTATACTGCCCGCAGTGTTGCCTACCTGCAGGAAGTGAGCGGCCTGCCGCTTGACCTGCCGGCCTTACAGGACCTGTTATTAGGCAACCCCGTGTTTGTAGATACCACGGCCCTCTCTTATACCAAAGACAATAACAGGTTGTTATTGCTTAGCCGTGGAGAATTGTTTAAACACCTGTTAACCCTTACAGATAACGAGAATGTTTTAATTTTTAGCAAACTGGATGACCTGGATGCCAGGCGCAACCGCACCAGTGACCTGAGTTACGATAATTACGAAAATAAAAAAGGCGTTAACTTCTCCACCAAGCGGAGGATCGCTATTTCGGACAAAACCAAGCTGGACATTAAACTTGATTTTAAAAACTATAGTTTTAATGAAACGTTAAGTTTTCCTTTTTCCGTACCCAAAAACTATAAGAGAAACTAGGCTTTGATAATTTTTTTAAAAAAAGGGCGTTGTACATATTCATTTGTACTACCCATTTATTGATTTGCAAATAGAAAATATGAGAAAAACATACTTTTTATTACTGGCTTTATTGTTTGGCACTTTAACCGCGTTGCAGGCACAACCCCTTACGGATAAATCGGAGCTGGAGAAAGAACGCCAGGCCTTACAAAAAGAGCTGAAAGAAATTCAGAATGCCTATAATACCGTAAAAGGTCAGACCACACAAAATTTAAAGCAGCTGAATTTATTGCAACGTAAAATATCGCTGCAGGAAAAATATATCACCAGCCTTAGCAAAGAGCTAAAAACCATTGATGATGATATTTACCTGAGCAACCTGGAGATATACCGTTTACAAAAACAACTGGACACTTTAAAGGACCAATATGCCAAATCGGTAGTATACGCTTATAAGAACCGGAGTAATTATGATTACCTGAATTTTATTTTTTCTGCCGAAAATTTTAATGATGCCGTTAAACGTATTACCTATTTAAAAAGCTATAAGGATTACCGTGAAAAACAGGCCAGCAATATATTAGAGCACCAGGCCCTTATTACCAAAAGACAACAGCAACAGATCAGCAGGAAAGACCAGAAGAAGAATGTACTGGAAACCCAGAACAGTGAACGCAATGTATTAGCCGATCAGAAGAATGAACAGAATGCAGTAGTACAAAAATTAAGAGGCCAGGAGAATGATTTGAAAAAACAAATTGCCGCTAAACAAAAAAGAGATAAACAGCTGAAATCAAATATCGATGCCATTGTACGCCGTGAGATTGAGATAGCCCGTAAAAAAGCGGCTGATGAAATTGCCCGTCAAAAAGCTATTGAAGAAGACAGGCGTAAAGCATTGGAAGCAGAAAAAAAACTGGCTGATGCAAAAGCAAAAGAAAATGCACCTAAGACTAACCCCACAACCGTAACGCCTACCAAACCGGCTGAAACAAAAACCGAACAGAATGTGGCGGTAGCAAAGCCAAAAGTAGAAGCTGAGCCTAAGAAGGTAACCAACTACTTAGACTTTAATGCGGCTGACGTTAACTTGAATAAAGATATCAACTTAAATAAAGGCAGACTTCCCTGGCCGGTTGATAACGGTGTAGTGACCATTGAGTTTGGATCGTATAAGATTGAAGGTATTGCAGGGGGGACTGTTGGAGATAATCCGGGTATTACCATTGCTGCACCACTGGGAGCACCGGTAAAAGCCGTATTTGAAGGTGAGGTAGCTGGTATGTTTACCGTTGATAATAGTACCACTGTTATTTTAAGACACGGTAAATATTTTAGTACATATTCTAATCTATCAGGAGTAACTGTTGGCCGTGGCGCTAAAATTAACAGGGGGCAGGTACTGGGTCGCGTTGCCGCTGATGATGAAGGAGGCGGTAAGCTTGATTTTATATTTATGATCGATAATAAAAATGTAAATCCAAGAACCTGGTTAAGCAGGTAACAGGACTTGATGATTTTTTTAAAAGAGGCGTTATAAAATTATAACGCCTCTTTTATTTTGTAATACCTGGTATAGAATTATTGCCATTATTCTGCTATCTTCAACGCATGAGCGTCAACAAAACAACTGCACCGGTTTTACCTGCTATTGCACCTGGTAATAAACTGAACCAATTTGATGTTACCATACTCGTTATCAGCTTTGTCGTAGGCATGGGCATATTCGGTACGCCGGCCCGGGTAGCGGCAGCTTCAGGCTCCCCGGCTTTATTCTTCTCAGTGTGGCTGGTGGGTGGCTTTGTAGCTTTATGCGGTGCACTTACTTATGCCGAGATCGGTTTGCGTTTACCGGCCATGGGCGGTTACTATAAAATTTTTTCCTTTTGTTATCACCCTTCCGTCGGGTTTACCATTAACGCTTTAATACTGATCAGTAATGCGGCATCGCTGGCGGTGGTAGCCCTGATTGGCGCCGATTATATCAGTGACCTTTTATATGGCAGGCCTTCCGGTACTTTGTTCAATACACTCGTCGCCGTTTTTTGTGTAGGTATTTTCTTTGTGGTTAACCTGCTGGGCTTACGTACCAGCAGCCGTACACAGAATGTATTGATGATCCTGAAGATCGGCCTGATGCTGATCATGATCGCCAGTATCATTAAAGGTGTTACGGTGGAACCTCACGGGCACGACAGCAATATCCAGGTGTATGATTTTAAAGACAACCACTGGTTTAAGTTATTTTTAATTGCCTGTATACCCGTTTTCTTTTCCTATGGCGGTTACCAGCAAACCATCAATTTTGGTACGGAGGTAAAACGCACCAATATCCTTTCAAAAGGTATTGTAAGTGGTATGATCATCGTAGTGGCTTTATACATGGCTATCAATTATGCCTATACAGAAGTGATCGGCTTTGAGGAGATGAAAGGCACTTCCGCAATAGGGGCCTTATTGTTAGAAGCCTGGTTCGGCACTACCGGCGCCAAGATCTTTGATGCACTCATGTTCTTATCCGTACTGGCCTATGTAAATGTGGTGCTGTTAAGTAACCCCAGGGTTATGCGGGCCATGAGCCTGGATAAGGTTTTTCCGAAAATGTTTGCCTACCAGCATCCCAAAACCCAGGCAATGATCAACGGCCTGGCAGCCTTTTCCATCATGACCATCATCATTACTTTTTTTGGCAAACAGGTAGATAATATTTTAGGCTTCACCATGTTTTTAGATAGTTTTGGTATGGGTGCTTCGGCCGCCACCTTATTTTATTTACGACGGAAAAAACAAAATGAAGCGGCCATCAACAAAGGATTCATCAAAACCATTACCCCCTTGCTAGCCGCTATATTTGTACTGGCTTATGCTGGTATTGCCACGGCGGTAATTATTGATAAACCAACAGCCGCCATCATTGGTCTTTGCTTATTAGGGGCTTTGGCTATTATTTACTTTTTAGTATATCACAAAAAAGGCGTTATTAATACTTTGTAATATAGTATCGCAGTATAGTGCCGATATCAGTCATTACCAAATTTTCAAATTACCTAATTATCAAATTGCACCATGGATCTCTCATATATCATTAATGAATTAGGCGAAGACAGGGAACAATATCACCGGGCCGTATCGCCTCCCATAGCCCAGGCCAGCAATTTTGCGTTTGACACCATTGCCGATATCAGTAATGTATTTGCAGATGAAATGTCGGGGTATATATATAGTCGCGGATTAAACCCCACGGTTGATATATTGAGAAAAAAACTGGCCGCCCTGGACGGAGCCGAAGAGTCGCTGGTTTTTAATAACGGAGCGGCAGCTACCTATGCCGGTGTAATGGCCAATGTAAAAGCGGGTGACCATATTGTGAGTGTACGTGACCCGTATAGCTGGACCAAAAAATTATTTGACACCATCCTGCCACGTTATGGCGTACATACCAGTTATGTGGATGGTGGTACTATTGAAGAGTGGATGGCTACCACACAACCCAATACAACTTTCTATTACCTGGAGTCGCCCAACAGCTGGACCTTTGCCATACAACCTATACAGGCTATTACCGCTTATGCCAAACAAAAAGGCATCGTTACCATGATCGATAACAGTTATGCCACTCCCTTATACCAGCCCGTGATCAGTATGGGAATTGACCTGGCCATGCAAACAGCCACCAAATATATCGGGGGCCACAGTGATACCCTGGGTGGCGTGTTAAGCGGCAGCAAGGCCATGATCAAAAAGATATTTGATATGGACTACCTGGCCATTGGCAGCGGTATGCAACCCTTTAATGCCTGGCTCATGTTACGCAGCCTGCGTACCATGCCGGTACGGCTGGAAAGAATAACCCGGACGACCCGCACCATAGCAGCTTTTTTAAAACAACAGCCACAGATAGAAAGTATTGTATACCCCTTTGATGAAAGTTTTGACCAGTATGAACTGGCCGCCAGCCAGATGAAACCCGTAGGAGGACTGGTAACCATTATTTTACAAACCAGGCAACGGGAGCAGATTGTACAGTTTTGCGAACGACTGCAACATTTTTTAATTGCCGTTAGCTGGGGCGGTCACGAAAGCCTGGTTTTACCCAAATGTGCCGGCATACCGGCTGAGCAGTTTAACCCGGAAGATAAATGGCACCGCAGTGTACGTTTATACTTTGGACTGGAAGAACCCGATTACCTGATAAGGGACCTGGAACAGGCCCTGCGACAATTAACATAAGTTTTTACCGTTTATCCGTATCAAATTTTAAATCCATACGGTTTATACTATTTTTGGTCTATGAGAAAGTTATTGCCGGGTATCGCCATCATAGCGGCTTCCCTTTTTTCAATTCCGGGCCAGGTACAGGCCCAGGAAAAATGGGATTTACAAAAATGTGTGAACTACGCACTGCAGAACAATATTTCAGTAAAACAGGCTGATCTGCAGGCAAGGTTTGCCGCATTGGATTATAAACAGGCCCGTTTAAATATTTATCCCAATATTGGTTTTAGCACCAACCTGGGTGTTAACTCAGGCCGTAACCAGAACCCGGCCAACTTTGACCTGGTTACAGAAACCTTTTTATCACATGGATACAGTTTACAGGCAGGCGTTGACCTGTTTAACTGGTTCTCCAAAAGAAATACGGTAAAAGCCCGCGACCTGAGTTTACAGGCCACTATTGCCGGAATTGAAAAGGCCCAAAATGATGTTGCCTTAAATGTGGCCACTGCTTACCTGCAAATATTATTATCGATGGAGCAGGTAAATATAGCCCGGGTACAGTTAGCGCAAACGACACAACAGCTGGAGAACACCCGCCTGCAGGTTGATGCCGGTAAACTGCCGGAATTAAATGCTACACAGCTTGAAGCGCAACTGGCTACTGATAGCTCGGCAGTAATTACCGCCAGGGCCAGTGTTACACAAACCATCCTGCAGATGAAAGCCCTGCTGAACTTAGATGCGGCAGCTGCGTTTGATGTACTGGCTCCTCCTGTAGAGACCATACCGGTAGAGAGCCTGGCCGATTTACAGCCGGAGAATGTTTTTTCCTCGGCTTTAATACACTTACCGCAGCAGAAAGTAAACAAATTAAACCTCCAGGCTGCACAAAAAAATGTACTGGCGGCTAAAGGAGCCATGTACCCTACCCTTTCCATGTTTGGCAGCTTAGGCAGCCGGTTTATTAATACGGGGCAGGAACTTTTGTCCACCACACAAACGCCGGTAACCAGCATTGGTAAAGTAACGGTAAACGGTACTGAATACAGTGTTGCACCCAATGCCCCCTTATTTAATACCAGCTTTAACTATGCCAAACAACCCTACTTCAGCCAGATCAACCAGAACTTTCAACAATCGGTAGGCTTAAGCCTGAGCGTACCTATTTTCAACAATGGTACACTACGTAATAACTGGCAGCGCAGTAAGCTCAATGTTAAACAGGTAGAGCTGCAAATGGAACAGGACGCACAAACCATCAAGCAGGATATTTATACAGCACATAATGATGCGGTTGCCGCATTGGAAAAATACAATGCCAATCAAAAAAGTGTAGCCGCTTCAGAAAAAGCCTACGATTTTGCGAAGAAAAGATACGATATGGGATTATTATCTACCTATGATCTGTTGAACACACAAAATGCACTGGCTACCGCAAAATACAATTTGCTGTATGCACAGTACGATTACGTTTTTAAAATAAAATTATTAGAGTTCTATAAAGGACAGGGCTTAAAATTATAAACCAATTATTTTGTTCACCGGCTGTGGTACCCTGATCGATCGTCCCTTGCGACGCTCCTTTCAACTGCAGTAACGCTCCTGGACAAACTAACGGAGTACAAAAATAGAAGGCATGAAAAAATCTGTTAAGTGGTTATTGATTATTATAGCAGTAATTGTAATTGCTGGCTTTGCGTATAATGCTTATAACAAAGGCAAAAATACCGGTGAAAAAGTAACCACCGAATCGGTAACTAAACGCACCATCATTGAAACAGTTACGGCCAGTGGTAATGTTTACCCTGAAGTGGAAGTTAAGATCAGTCCTGATATTTCAGGACAGGTAACCAACCTGATGGTACAGGAAGGCGACAGTGTAAAAAAAGGACAGGTACTGGCACGTATCTATGCCGATATTTACGCTTTGCAAAAAGACCAGGCGGCAGCCACTGTAGCACAATCGAGGGCCACTGTTGCCAACAGTGAAGCAGCCTTACTGGCTTTACAGGCCACCCTTAAAAATGCCGAGGATAATTATAAACGTAATAAAACCTTATACGATCAAAAGGTAATTTCAAAAGCCGAACTGGAGCAAATTGAAACTACCTATCAATCGGCGCAGGCCAATTACAATGCGGCCAAACAAAATATCCGCAGCCTGGAGGCCGGCACACAGGTGTCGCAAAGTGGCTTATCCAGGGCCAATAAGGACCTGAGTCGTACCACCATTGTTGCACCTATGGACGGTGTGGTCTCGTCACTGAGTATTAAAGAAGGTGAAAGTGTAGCCGGTAACAGCTTTAATGTGGGTACAGAAATGATGCGGGTGGCCGATATGAATATTATTGAAGTAAGGGTGGATGTGGGTGAAAATGATATTGTAAAAGTAAACCTGGGAGATAGTGCCGATGTGGAAGTGGATGCTTATAACAACCGCAAGTTTAAAGGAGTGGTTACCCAGATCGCCAGCAGCACGAAAAACAGTTCCTTAACCGCTACCACTACCGATGTTACCAACTATGAAGTAAGAATAAGGCTGGATAAAGCTTCCTACAGCGACCTGATAGATCCTTCCAAACCCAGGAAGTTCCCTTTCAGACCCGGGATGAATGCCAGCGCCGATATAAAAACAAAACGCAAGGACAATGTTTTATCAGTGCCTATTGCCGCTGTTAATGCCCGGTTAAAAGGCAGCGATAAAAGCCTCGCCGACTCTAAAAAAGAAAAAGCCTCCAGTACCGGCGCCGATGAAGACCAGGATACCAATACCGGTGCCGAAATGGAAGAGGTAGTGTATGTATTGCAACCGGATAATACGGTGAAAAAGGTTCTGGTAAAATCCGGGATACAGGATATGAACAATATTGAAATTGTGAGCGGGCTTACCGGCAATGAAAAAGTGGTAAGCGGACCTTATTCGGCTATCAGCCAGACATTGAAAGACGGAACAAAAGTAAAAGTAGTGACCAAGGAAGAGTTATTTAAAAAATAAGCCCTGGTAATAATTATTACAGACTTAAGCACATACGTTCCTGTTATAAGAAAAAAGCGTTGAGATTATTGATCTCAACGCTTTTCGTTTTATCAGACAAGCGGAACCGGTCTGATTAATATCTCTTCTTCTTAAAATTTGATCCGCCGCTGCCGCCGTTACGGTTATCGTTGCGGCGATTATTATTGTTGTTGTTACTATTGCTCCTTTGCTGGAACTTACCCCGTTGTTTGCCGTAACCACCGCCACTATTCCTGTCACGGTTCTCCTGCTGACGGAACGATTTTACATATGGTGTATTGGTGAAGGTAAGCTGGCCATTGGTAATATTGCTTAACTCACTCTGAATAGCATCATCGTGAACAATTTCCTTATGCCAGTTATTGTAAGCCAGCTTCATATAATAAGCTACGGCATTGGCAAAGCCTAATTTTTTCTCCGGATCGTCCGTTTGTAATCCTTTATTAATGATATCCTCTACATTTTTACCCAGGTGCGAGTAACGCGGATGGCGTTTAGGATAAGGTAAAGGATTGGGCTTTGCTTTTAATGTTTCGCGGGTGGGAATGGGATAAGGCGATTTAACTTCCAGCTCAAAATCACTGATAAGGAAAAGGTGGTCCCACAATTTGTGCCTGAAATCTTCTACATTCTTCAAATGGGGGTTTAAAAAACCCATCAGTTCAATAACGGCCTGCGCATTTCTTTGACGGCGCTCCGGGTCTTCAATTTTCAGGATATGTTCTATCATCTTTTGCACATGACGGCCATACTCACGCATAATAAGGTGATTCCTTGTAGTATTATACTCCATGCTATTGTGTAAATAAGTAAAATTTAAATGAAAGCAAGTATTGGTAATGAATGCAGAGGCTGCATTTTATTGTTGCTTTTAAACCATAAAATTAAGGGAAAAACTAATTATCCGGCTACAGTAGTAAAAAAAAGAAAGGGGCCCCGAACCAAGGCCCCTTTTACAAGCCACCATCCTCTTCCACCTAAGAGGTCATTTAATTATAAGTTGCTGGACACCAAATTCACCAGTCTGCTCATCAATCACTTTAACCCAATACACACCCGGCTGACTCAAACTTCCCACCTGTAAGTACGATAAATCGTTAACTTTCAGTTTCTTATTTATTAGTGTCTGCCCCTGTACATTATAAACTATAATTTGTAGAGGAGCTGTCATTATTGTAGCAAATTTGATACCAATATTGCCAGAGGAAGGATTGGGAAGGAAAGAAAATTTTGTAAATGTTGATTTTTCCAGGTCAACCTGCCTTATCTGGCTGAATCTTACATACCCGTTCGCATAAACCTGTTTAAGCCTGAAATAATATGTTCCCCCCTGTGCTGCGGTAAAGGGTACCTGGTAATTGGCGTTACTCTGGTTTTTGGGTACTTTTTCCAGCGTGGTAAAATCTCTTCCATTGGTACTTACCTCGGCTTCATAATAATAATCACTGTTATCGTCAAACCCTGTCCAGCTTAACTGTGCCTTGGCCGCAGCAGTTTTTTTAGCATTAAAGTATTTAGCGTTGAAAGGCAAGGAGGCACTGGGACAGGTACAATATTGAAAAGCAATACGTACAAACCCGGAAGTAAGCATGGTCATGTTCACATTCGGGGAGCTGGAAAAAGTAATACCTCCATTGATCATATAGTTATAAGAAACACTGTCATTAGGTAAACCGCTGTAAAACTGGTTCAGGTCCGATTCTGTACTGATCATGGTACAGGACAGGGTTCCAAAAATGGTATCCTTGGTTACCTGGGCAAAGTCGGGGCCCGATTTGGGAACACCGTCATCAGGAGCCAGGTTAAAACTGTAATCCCGGTTAAAATTACTCAATAATACCCCCGTAATACCAGGACCCATCAATAAATCGTTGCGGGCAAAGGATACATTAAAATTCTGCGCTGAACTGATATCCCTGTTTTCAAATGCCAGGGTATCAATAATACCCCCAATGGTAATACACATACGCATACAGGTTAACATACCATTTTCCGGGTTAAACTTGGGGAATTTAACCTGCATATTGGTTACACCACTGGGAAAGGAAATGGTTGTATCATACGCCACGTTATTGGTGGTGGAGCCGTCGGCACATTGTGCGTTTGAGGTGGAATTACCGAGCAAGCAAATAACAAGACAGGTAAACCATAGGTTAAAAAATCTTTTCATGAGGGATTGGATTTGGATTTTTCACAATACATACATACACGCGGTAAAGGTAAACCAGTTTCAAAGCGGATACAAGGGTGTTTTTGCCCTTTTAATTTAGTAGTAAATATGATGGCACAGGGGAAGTTTTACCATGTCCGCCATGGATATTTACGTTTTTTACAGAGCCTGGAAATAGTATTTTACCCATCCAATAACAATATCACCGGAAACACTTCGCACAGGTATGCGTATTTTTGCAAAACATCATGGTTATAGCAATCAATGCCCGGTTCTTGACGAAGCCGGCGCAAAACGCAACAAATACTTTTTTATTACAGGTATTGCAGCAGGTAATGGCTGTTAACACGCAACACCGCTTTTTATTTATCAGCGATCAGCCACTTGCCATACCAGTTCGTTTACCCGCAAATGCTGTCACAGTTATAGCCGGCCCCGTTTGTAAAAACAGGATCACCCATCTCTGGTGGCAGCGGTTTACACTACCCCGTTTATTAAAAAAACATAAGGCCGGTGTATATTTTAGCCAGGCTGAAACAGCCGGTTTGTATACACCTGTTCCACAATATTTACTGGTAACAGATATTAACGCTTTGGCAGCACCGGAACACCACCCGGGTACAGGCAGCCGTATTGTTAAACAACTTTCACTCCTCCTGCAAAAAGGAGCAAAATTTATTACGCTCTCCGAAAACGAAAAAAAGATATTCCTGGAACAGGATAAGCTCAGCGCGGCTAAGGTAACGGTGATCAAACCCTTTGTCAGTGAGCAGTTCACCCCCCTTCCTTATGATCAGAAAAAACAGGTAAAGGAAACTTATACCGGCGGTTGCGAGTACTTTTTCTTTAGCGGATCATTAGATGCCCGTAATAACCTGCTGGGACTGTTAAAAGCTTTTTCAAAATTCAAAAAAAGACAGCAGAGTAACTGGAAACTTGTCATTGCAGCCGATAGTGAGGACAAAGCGTTTATGAGCCGGTTACAAACCTACAAACATAAAGATGATGTTGTGCTGCTGACCAATATACCTGAACCGGTATTGGCAGGATTAACTGCTGCTGCCTATGCGTTTACAGGGCCGGTTCACTATGAGGGTATAAGTATTCATCCCTTACAGGCCATGCAATGTAAAGTGCCCGTTATCAGCAGTATAGGCTGCAACTTGTATACCCTGGCACCCGATGCGGCTTTATATGCCGACCCCGATAATATTGACGATATCGCCCAGCAAATGATGTTACTGTATAAGGATGAAAACCTTTGCCGGAAGCTTTCGGAAAAAGCGGGCTTATTTGCCGGCAGTTATAATAATCCCCTGGCTGCTGAGCAGCTTTGGCAAACTATTACGGAATAAAAGGCTTATTTGCGTAACTTTGCCCGCTTAAAACTTTAGATTTTACATGAAGCAATCATCTATCACCATTGATGTATTAACAGACGAGAATAAGATACCTGACGCCATTATGTGGAACGCCAGTGATACCACTATACAACAGGCGCAAAAAGCCAAGGCCATGATGCTTGCTTTTTGGGATGGTGCTGAGAAAGCGGCGCTGCGTATTGACCTGTGGACCAAGGAAATGATGGTTGATGAAATGGCTGACTTTTTTTACCAGACCATGATGACCATGGCAGATACTTATGGCCGCGCTACCAATTACCGTGACCAGGTAGAAGATATGAAAACCTTTGCCAGGGATTTTTATAAAAAATTCCAGGAAAAGCAGCAAAAAACGAATAACGCCGGTTAATAGCAATGAATACCCTGTTGCCGGTATAAAATGTTTTACCCTTTAATTATTTACAACTATGAGTCTGGAACAAAATATAATGACCGAATTAAAAGCAGCCATGCTGGCTAAAAATGAAGTGGCCTTACGTAGCTTAAGAGCTATAAAAGCTGCTATTTTACTGGCAAAAACTGCGGAAGGCAGTAAAGGTGATTTAACCGGGGACGAAGAAATAAAGCTGTTACAAAAACTGGTAAAACAACGCAAAGATTCACTGGATATTTTTACCACACAAAACCGGCCCGACTTAGCCGCCAAAGAAGCGGAAGAAATTGCGGTTATTGAAAAGTTTTTACCGGCCCAGTTATCGGCTGAAGAATTAAAGACCATCATCGCCTCTATTATTGCCGATACCGGTGCCAGCAGCCCTGCCGACATGGGTAAAGTAATGGGAGCGGCCTCCAAACAGCTGGCCGGAAAAGCAGATGGTAAAGCCATTTCGGCCATTGTAAAGGAGTTGTTAAGCAAATAACAAAGTATACCGGCCGCACAATCTGCGAAGGGTATACATCGTTTGCCATAAATAAAATACCACTGTGTTTATTGATGTAATTGTCATTATTTTATTGGTACTGGCGGCTTTCAAAGGTTTTAAACAAGGCTTGTTGCTGGGCGTTTTTTCTTTTGTAGCTATTATTATTGGTTTAGCGGCAGCCGTAAAACTATCGGCAGTAGTGGCAACCCATTTAAACCAGTCGGTGAATGTATCCTCGGAATGGTTGCCTGTTTTATCTTTTGCACTGGTATTTATTGTGGTGGTTTTGCTGGTACGCTGGGGAGCCAGGTTAATTGAAGCGGCCTTTGAAGTAGCTTTATTAGGCTGGGTAAACCGTTTGGGAGGAATTGTGTTTTTTGCAGCCATTTATCTTATCGTATTCAGCGTGCTGCTGTTTTATGCAACCCAGGTTAACCTGATACAACCGCATGTTGCCGAAAAATCGGTTACTTATCCTTATGTATCCTGGCTGGGCCCAAAATCCATTGATGTATTCGGAAAACTGATCCCCTGGTTTAAGAATATGTTTATCCAGTTACAGGATTTTTTTGATGGTGTTTCGGGCCATATAGAAGAAACCCCAACAACAATTTAAGCTTATAATTCCACGCATAACCGTACTGCCAGCTATTTTCAATGCAACCCCGTTACTTACAAAGCCGGTAAAATTCCATTCCCGATGCCCCGGCGCCATTATTATTTTTGTAATAAATAATGAATTTTATTAGTCTACTAAATTAGTAGAATATTAGAAAAAAAGCGTACCTTAGCGGGCATTACTTTCCAGGCTTATCAATTAAAATTTTTTGGGTATTGATATTTGCTGTAATTGTAATATATTTATAACCAGCAGATTGTAATGCCGTATTATAGTAGAGGGAACGCCGGGGCCATTTTGTTATACCTGCACGGGTAAAGTTGGCTTTAGTTTTTTTATCTTTAATACAAAAGATATAACCTGTATACAGTATTAACAGCAAAAAATATATTTGCTTTATGGATTGCCGTTTTGGCTATCATGTATGTTTTGAGGATATATTTGCTTGAAATCGTTTATTTTAGCAAAAAATAATATTGCTTATCAATATATAATGACTTACGAAATTAAACATCAGGATAAGTTTAGCTTTATTGAAGAGGGTGAGGGCGAACCACTGGTGCTGTTGCATGGGCTATTTGGTGCGTTAAGCAATTTTGAACCACTGATCGGCTATTTTAAACAGTACTACAAGGTTATTGTGCCCATGTTGCCTTTACTGGAAATGGACCTGTTAAGCACCAGCGTAGGCGGCCTGGCCAAATACGTTCATAAATTTATTGAAACCCGCAATTACGAAAATATTCACCTGTTAGGCAATTCCCTGGGCGGACATGTTGGCTTGGTTTATTATTTAAAAAACCAGTCACCCCGCATCAAATCCATCATCCTTACCGGCAGTTCAGGGCTTTTTGAGAACGGCATGGGCGATTCCTACCCTAAACGTGGTGATTACGAATATATCAGGAAGAAAACAGAATATACTTTTTACAACCCGGCCATGGCAACAAAGGAGCTGGTTGATGAAGTATTTGAAATAACCAATAACCGCTTAAAGGTTATTAAGATCATTGCCCTGGCTAAAAGCGCTATCCGTAATAACCTGGGCGAAGAGTTAAGCCAGATAAAGTTACCCACATTACTCATTTGGGGTAACAACGATAATATTACACCGCCCTTTGTGGCAAAGGAGTTTAATAAACTGATTCCCAACAGTGAATTACATTTTATTGACAAATGTGGTCACGCCCCCATGATGGAGGTACCGGATGAGTTTAACGCAATTCTGCATAAATTTTTAAAAAAACTGAGTGAGCCTGCAACAGTTGCCTAGTCGTTTTGGTCTTACTTGTAAAAGACGCACTGCATGCTTACAGGCGATTTAACATATCAGGCTATACCTTCCCTTAAACTTACTGATAAGGTTTACCAGGCTTTGCAGTTAATGGCCGATAACCAGACCTTACACCTGGCGGTTATTGATGCTGATGATAAATACCTGGGGCTTGTAAGTGAGGAAATGTTATTGTCTGTTGAGAACGACGATAACGATCTGCAAAGTCTTCAACACACCTTATTGCCGGCATCCGTTAAAGCAGATGAATTCTTTTTCAAAGCACTGCAGCTGGTGGTAGATCATGATTTAAGCATTGCCCCGGTAATTGACCAGGAAAATTTCCTGTTAGGCGTTGTTACGCATATTGACCTTTTGCGGCAACTGGCCGATTTTAACGGCATTCACCAGCCCGGAGGCATCATTGTACTGGAAATTGAAAGTTTACAATACTCTTTCAGTGAAATCAGTAAGATTGTGGAGCAGAATGATGCCCAGATAACCCAGTTAAACAGCAGTACCCATCCTGATACCGGCTTAACCCTCATTACTGTACGGTTAAACAAAATGGAGATATCTGACATCATAGCCAGCTTTCAGCGATACGAATACACCATCAAGTATTATTTTGGCGAGGAGATCTATGAAAACGAACTTAAAAGTAACTATGACAATCTGATGAATTATCTAAGCATCTAACCGGATTTTAATATTACTTTTAAAGTTTCCTGCGTATTTTAGAGACCCGTGATTATGATTTAAATGTTGAAAGAAAAAAAATACATTGTATGGCTCGCCATTTTTATCCTCATTTGCTCCTGTAGTTTCGGGCAACATGTTACTGCTACTCCTGCTGATACCGGTTCTGCTCACTCCATTGCTCCGACATATGACAGTCTTTTCACCGTAAGAAATATTGTTTTGGTGGGTAATAAGCGTACCCGTAATAATGTAATTCTCCGTGAGCTTCCATTTAAATCGGGTGACCACTTACCACTTAACAGCCTGGTAGGTGGCTTTGAAAAAGCCAGGACCCAGTTAATGAACACCACCCTGTTCCACGATGTAACCGTGGCCTTAAAAAGCTTTGAAGGTTATCAGATAGATGTACTGGTACAGGTGAAAGAACGCTGGTATATTTTTCCCTTCCCCTATTTTAAGCCGGTAGACCGGAATCTGAACCAATGGCTGGTAGAAGAAAAAGCCAGTTTAAGCCGTGTGAACTATGGTATTAAGCTAATGCATAATAATACCACAGGGTATAATGACAAATTAAGATTCTGGCTTATTACCGGTTATACCCGACAGTTATCCTATAACTACGACCGCCTGTACATTGATAAAAAAATGAAATGGGGCATGCGGGTAGGTATGGAACTGGGCAGTAACCGGGAGATCAATTACGGCACTGAGGATGATAAACAGGTTTTTTATAAAGACGCCAGTAAGTATGTTCGTAATTTTCATGGCGGCTCTGTGGAGCTGACCTACCGCCCCGCCATTTATACCCGCCATCGTTTCGGTTTTTCGTATAAACAGGAGAGTGTACTGGATACGGTGTTAAAACTTAACCCAAACTATTTTCCCGGAGGAAGAACAAAGATCGCTTACCCCGAGATCTATTACGGGATGAGCTATTACAATATGGATTATATACCCTATCCTACCACTGGTTATGGTTTAGAATTTACGGTGGCCAAAAGAGGATATACCAAAGCCATGAATGTATGGCATGCATCGGTTAAGGGTATTGCCAGCTGGCCACTTGACAAAAAAACATTCGTGAACCTGAATGTGATCGGTTCCATATCGGCCCCGTTCAGACAGTCTTTTTATAATAAAAGGCTATTTGGCTATGGCGATTTCTTTATGCAGGGTTACGAGTATAATGTAATTGACGGTGTGGCCGGGGGTATCGTGCGGGCATCTATTAACCGCAAACTGTTTGCCTTCAATATCCGTTTCCCAAGTATAAAAACCCTGATACCAAAACAAATACCTATTACTTTTTACGGCAAAAGTTTTGTGAACATGGGTTATGTATATAACCCTCAAAGTTCGCCCCTGAACAGGCTGGATAACCGCGTACTCATGACAGGTGGATTTGGCATTGACGTACTGACCCTTTATGACTTTGTACTGAAGCTGGAGTACTCATTTAACCAGATAGGTCAAAACGGGTTATATTTACATAAAAAGTCACCTTATTAAGTTTACATGAAAGCAGCTATATACAGCAGAGGAGTAGATGTAAGGCAAGAGGCTGATGTGACCTTGTTTTTTGAAGAGTTATTGAAACAGCAGATCGAACCCATCATATATCAACCTTTTTTAGACCAGATACGTTCCTTTGTTCCCCTGCCGGAACAGGTACAATCATTTGAGTTATCGGAACATCTTAACCATGAAATAGAGTTCATGATAAGCCTGGGTGGTGATGGTACTTTACTGGATACCGTGGCCCTCGTAAAAAATAAACCCATCAGTATTATGGGTATTAATTTTGGCCGCCTGGGATTTTTAGCCGGTATTGGCCGCGATAATATGAAGGAGGCGCTGAAGTCCTTATCCCGCCGGAGTTTTATTACGGACAAAAGGTCGCTGATCCACCTGGATGCGGATATGCCTTTATTTGGCAGTGTGCCCTTTGCCCTGAACGAGTTTGCCATACATAAGCGGGATACCGCTTCCATGATCAAGATACATACCTACCTTAACGGTGAGTTTTTAAACACTTATTGGGCGGATGGCTTAATAGTAGCTACCCCTACAGGCTCAACCGGCTATTCGTTAAGCTGTGGCGGCCCTATTGTTTTCCCGGATTCCGGCAGTTTTGTGATCACCCCTGTTGCCCCGCACCATTTAAATGTAAGACCATTGATCGTACCTGATGACCAGATCATTTCGTTTGAAGTGGAGAGCCGCTATGAAGATATCATCTGCTCCCTGGATTCGCGCCGGGAAATAGTGGGCAAGAACATTTCGCTGGCGGTACGCAAGGAAGTATTTGATATAAGTCTTATACGTTTGGGCGAAAACAGCTTCCTGCAAACCTTACACAATAAATTAACCTGGGGTTTTGATAAAAGAAATTAAGGTGTTTTGAAAAGAAAATGCCATTATCTTCGTTCTATACTGGACGTAAGAACATTTATTCGCTTATGAAACAACGAAATCGTATCTTTTTTAAGATGAGCTGTATGCTTTTTTTAGCTGCAACCATCTATACATCAAACAGTTATGCACAGGTTTTTTATGGCCCTTACCGTCAGGAAGGGGAGATAGGTGTAAGTATTGGCGCCGCCAATTATTTTGGAGATATTAATACACGGGCCAAGTTTAACCGTGTAAAACCGGCCGCCTCCTTATTTTACCGCAAAAATTTTGGTAACTATATTGCCGCCCGTTTAGGTTTCTCTTTTGCCCAGGTGGGTTATTCCGACATATACAATACCCATAATGAGTATATGCAACGCCGTAACCTGAGCTTTAACAGTAATATCTGGGAACTTGCTTTACAGGGCGATTTTAATTTCTTCCGGTTTTTACCCGGCGAACCCGGCCTGAATTTTACTCCTTATGTTACACTGGGTGTGGGCGCTTTCAGCTATGACCCGTATGCTTATTTACAGGGACAGAAGTATTTTTTACGTCCGCTGGGTACAGAAGGACAATATCCGCCACCTAATTCAACAGAGCCAAAGGTTAAAACATACAGCCCCATTGCTTTAAGTGTGCCGGTTGGTGTAGGTGTAAAGTATGCCCTGAACAGCCGTTTTAATATTGGCGCCGAAATTTTATACCGCTTTACCACTACCGATTACCTGGATGATGTAAGCGGCGTTTATCCTGACAGGTCAGTATTTCCTGATAATGCAGATGGCACCCCCTCTATCGCTGCCCAGTTAAGCGATCGTTCTTATGAAATAGGTACTCCCATTGGTATTAAAGGCCGCCAGCGTGGTAACAGCCAGCAAAAGGACCATTTTATGACCGGCAGTATTTTTATCACCTTTAACCTGCAAAGCTACCGTTGCCCGACAGCGAATTAGGCTTTAGTATTGTAATTACAGATTGTAGTATATAGATTTTAGTATATAGAATCTTGCGGTTGATGGGGCATACTGGTTACCGCTGCAAAGTGGCCGTATTGTTCATTGGGATATTTCCTGATCAGTTGCATCGTGTTGCTGCAGTACAAGTGTGCGACGCAAGGGACGATGAGCAGGGTACTACAGCTGACTAACAAAAAACATTACTTATAGTCTAATATACTCACCGTATTCCGGCAAAAATCATATTCCACTTTATCATTGCTGCTTACTACCACCAGGCGGTTGGTGCAATAGTTTTGTATGAGGCTATGGTATAAAGCTATACCATCTGCATCGAGGTTGGTGCAGGGCTCATCGAGTAATACGGTGCTGGTATCGGAGAAGATACACTGGGCCAGCTTTACACGTTGTTTCATACCCGAGGAGTAATAGCGGATCTGTTTGTTAACCGCTTTTTGTAAACCAATAATTTCAGCTATTTGCGGTATGGTTAAGCCGGGTAAAAGGGGCTTGAATGCTATATGGAATTGCATGAACTCGCTAAAGGTCATTTCCTCAATTACCTCCAGGTAGGGCGCTGCGAGCGCTATTTGTTTGAATACTTTTTCGTCGTTGATGGTATCGGAAGATGCTGCATTTTTAAATGTTATCTTTCCTTCACTGATAGCGAGGCTGCTGCTCAATACCTGTAACAGGGTGCTTTTGCCCGAGCCATTGGGGCCGGTGATGGCATAGGATTGCCCGTGATCGAAGTTGTATGTAAAGTGCCTGAAGATCCAGTCGCGGTTAAAGCGTTTGCCGGTATCAGACAGGGATATCGTCATCGCCGTTACCTTTGGTGAAACGTTTAATAATACCACGTCCGCTTTCCCTGATAAAAGTAACAATTTCATCTCTTTCATCAGTTGCCGGGAATTCTTCCTCCAGCAGTTCTACCGCCTGCGAGGTATTTAACCCTTTGTTGTAGATGATGCGGTAAATATCCAGGATATGGTTAATTTTTTCGATGGTAAAACCGCGGCGTTTAAGGCCTACCGAGTTTACACCGGCATAACTTAAAGGCTGGCGACCTGCTTTGATGTAAGGAGGAACATCCTTACTAACCAATGCACCACCTGATATAAAAGCATGAGAGCCAATATGTACAAATTGATGAACGGCGCATACACCGCCTAGTCCTACCCAATCGCCCATTACCACATGCCCGGCCAACTGGCTGCTGTTACTTAATGTACAGTTATTACCAATGATACAATCGTGGCCGATATGGCTGTAAGCCAGGATCCAGCAATTGTTACCTACAACCGTTTTCCAGCGATCGCTGGTTCCGCGGTGTATGGTTACAAACTCGCGGATGGTACAGTTGTCGCCTATTTCCACAAAGGTTTTTTCTTCCACATATTTACGATCCTGCGGAATAGCGCCGATAACCGCTCCCGGGAAAATGCGGCAGTTTTTACCAATGCGGGTGCCATCCATTATGGTTACATTGGAACCAATCCAGGTACCTTCACCTATTTCCACATCGGGATGTATAACGGTAAAGGGATCTACCTTTACATTAGTAGCCAACTTGGCATGCGGATGTATGTATGTATGCGGGTGTATCATGAATTTAATACAAAAAAGTCACGCTTTATAACGTGACGTTGCAAAGGTAATTGTTACACGGTAAAATGAAACTTTTTTTACTTAAATGGCAAATAATCAACTTTTTGACAATTTGATGTGTTACTATCAGTATTTGGACTGTAAATTTGCAGCGCAATGACAAGTGCAAGCGATATCATAACCCTGGCCTACAAGCAACCTCCTTTACAGGAACATATGGCCCTTTTGTTTGAAAAAGAGCAAACGGTGCCTGAGTCTGTACAATATTCCATTAAAAGGTATATACGCCGAAAGCAGTGGAATATGGAGGATACCGGTATGCTGGTGTACCATTATGATAAAGCGGAACCCAATAAAAGCACCCTGGAGCTGAAGTTTTGTATCAGCGGGAATGTGTATTGCAACCAGCAAAATACTGAAGCCTGCAGCAAATGTGCTGTAAATCAACAGAATGGATGTGCTAAACGGGAAGAAAGTATGGATCTGCTGCATTTTCAGTTTACCCCTACCCAACTGTCGCAATTTGTAAAACCCCGCCAGACCAGTGATACCCTGCTGATAGATGATATGGTATCATTTAAACGCAATACTTCCTTTACCAAAATGCTGCCCCTATGCGGTAAATCGCGTATGGTGCTGGAAGCCATGCTGAACAACAGCTATGCAGGCGCTTTGCAGAATATTTTTGTGAATGCCCAGATACAGATGCTGCTTTTACACAGCCTGGATTGTATGGTGGGTGAAAAAGAGTTTGATGTTATTAACTGTAAGTTTTTGGCAAACGAAGCCGACAGGAATAAGATCAATAAAGCCCGTGACCTCCTGATTCAGCATATAGGTGAACCCATTACCATTAAGGAACTGAGCCGTAAAGTGGCCATGAACGAGTGTTACCTGAAAAAAGGGTTTAAAGAGATGTTCGGCACTACCATTTTTGACTTTTACCAGAGCCAGCGGATGGAACATGCCAAATATTTACTGTACGAAAAATCGCTGAGTGTTACCGATGTATCAATGATGCTGGGGTATTCTTCCATTTCTCACTTCAGTACCGCTTTTAAAAAACATACGGGCTTAAAACCCTGTGAATTGCTGTTGCGTTAATTATTCCCTGTTTTATTTTTTTTGTTGCCCGGCAGTGATACTTCCCGCATCGCTTGTTGCACTTGTTCCAACAGTATTGTTGTGGGTTGTACACTTCAATGGCAGTAATGCTATCAGGCTAATGGTCCATACATAAATAAGCCTACCTCACACCGTTATTTCCCGTTTACGCATTATCATGCTATTTTCCGCCTGCCTGTAAATTTAAACATTTGCAACTCCATCATTACTAAACAAACCGATGGGGCTGCTGCTGACTTTTAGATACCTACCCATAACTAAACCATACCACTAAACCTTGAACTATGAACAGGATTTTTTTGACGGTGCTGCTTGCAGGCATCTTTTTTTTAGAGGGCTGTATCAAAACTCCGGTATCCTCACCGCAGGTTTTATTAACCAAATGGACCTATGTAGGCACAGGCACCCGCAAGTACGATTATGACAGCGAAAGGCGGCTGACCTTTTCAACCTATATACCTGTAAAAGGGGCCGGTTCTACCTTTCACTATTCGGATTTTAATACATCGGGGGCACCTATGTATTACTATTTCAGCCATGCAAGCGATCCGGCCAATATTATACATTACCGTCCTGAATATGATGAATCAGGCAGGCTTAGTATTGTAAACATTTATGATGCTGCGAATAATTTAACGGAATATAAAAAGTACAATTATCTGCCCGGACAGGTTGTACAGCACACTTATGCAGCAACGGGTATTTTAACAACTGAGATCAGGCATTATGTAAACGCAGCCGGTAATATTACCACCAGCGATTTTTATAATGGTAGCGGCACACTGCAACAAAGGAGAACATACAGTCTGTTTGATGATAAGAAGTCTGTTAAATCACTATTACCTGCTGTAGAAGGAAGAGACAGTTATTCGGAGAACAATTACCAGGCATATACCATTTTTGACGGATTTACCGGCATTACCCATAGTTATACCTGTGCATACGCATATAATGCCCGGGATTTTGTTACACGCCAGACAATTACCAACAGTACAACAGGTTCAGTATCGGTTCAAACTTTTGACTATGTGATAACACCCTGATATGGACCTGTACTTTAATTATAGTTACAGGATGAAGGGGCTTCTTACAAAGCCCCTTTTATATTGAAATGGGTAAGGTTTACTGGTTAATGGGTAATAAACCCGCCTCCCGGTAGAATTTAACGGATAAAAGCCGGTAGTTTATTTCAAGAAATTTGTTATAAGCATTATCAGCAGTTACGGCAAATACCGTTTCCGCTTCGCTGCCCCTGAACTTACCGGCATCTTTTTTATAGTTGTTGTAACCGCTTAACAGGGCCCATATAAAATTGTCGTAAGTGGATTTACCCAATGAAGTAAGCCGGTAATAGGTATCGGAGCCGGTGAGTTTTGTATCCTGTATCAATTTACGGCTTTCGGCATCGAGGTCTTTTATATCGGAACCTAATAAAGTGGTTTCAATAAAACTCAGGTTGGCATCGGAGCCATCCAATGAAAAAGCCAGGTAACAGTGACTGGGTGTAGTAACCAGGTAAGCACCAATACCCATACGGGTGAGGATGGATGCCATTAGTATCGTACCATCCACACAATTGGCCTGCTTGGTTTTATATACTTCGGAAAAAGTGCGTACAAACTGGGCCTGCACCATTGGTATATCTGATACCGTGCCTTTGTAATAACTACTCAGGCTATTATAATTGAAGTTGTTTTTATTGAAGTAGTGCCATACCGCGTACACCTGTTTATACACCGCATCGTAATTGTCTTTAGTTACACCCTGGTAACCATCTATTTGTTTAATAATGCCATCCTTCATAATACCGGGAATAATGGTTTCGGTAATAATGGGATGATTTTCGTTCACGTAACTGAGGTACACATAGTTTAAATCGACCATGATACCCTGTTTGGTGGTTACCACATAAGGACATTCATTCACCCCTCTTACTATAATGCGTTTTTGTTCGGCACGGTCAAGCTGGTTATTAACGTAAACTTTGACTTTTATATTTACCGGCTTAGGTTGTTTCCAGGTTTCGAGGGTATTCCATTTGTATAATATCTGCGGGTAAGCAAAAAAGTCCGTGGCGTCTTCCAGCATATTGAATGCCAGTACCGAGCTTTCCATGATCTCGTTAGCATCGATCTCTACTTTTACCTGTTGTCCTTTTTTTAAAGCGGCAATATGTACCCCCAGCTGGCCATTCTGATCGCCATAGAAGTTACCGGCTTCATTGGTCACCTCCTCGCTACCCAGGTAAGAAACCGCCCAACTGTAAGTAGGGAATACCTGGTTATTAAAGAAACTGCTGATCTCCCAGGATAGTTTCTGGGCAGTAATAATGTTTACCAGCAGCAAGGTAAGACCGAGCAGTATTGTTTTTTTCATTTTTGAGGGGTTATGTCTTATTCCGGTTTAAAAGGGAATTACCCGGTTCAAATGTAAAAGCTTGCTTTGGGGTTATTTATACCTTGCAGCGGGTATATTGAAGTTTTACAACAGTCCCGTCCCTTTAGGAAGGGTTATGCCCCATGATTTTGTTAAATCAGGCCCGATCACCGCTTTAGCCTTATAATAGATCGTATAAAACAGGGCTATTAGACCGGCAAATGTTAATTTTGCGCTGTTTAATTATGGCAACACACCCGGAATATGAAATAGTAGTTGGCCTGGAAGTTCATGCCCAGCTGCTTACCCACAGTAAATTATTTTGCGGCGACAGTATTGCGTTTGGTGCTGAGCCCAATACGCAGGTGAGTCCCATTACCCTGGCGCATCCGGGTACTTTACCGCTGATGAATAAAAGTGCGATTGAGCTGGCCATTAAAATTGGCCTGGCCTGTAATTGCCGGATAGAACAGCAGAATTATTTTGCCCGTAAAAATTATTTCTATCCTGACCTGCCAAAAGGTTACCAGATATCACAGCACACCACCCCTATTTGTGTGGGAGGTTTTGTGCCAGTGCAAACGGAAGCCGGTAAAAAGAACGTGCGCCTGAACCGTATTCATATGGAAGAGGATGCGGGTAAGAGTTTACACGATATTGATGATGCCAATACGGCCGTTGATTATAACCGTGCGGGTACACCATTAGTAGAGATTGTTACCGAACCCGATATCAGCAGCAGCGATGAAGCCTTTGCCTATTTAACAGAACTGCGTAAAATGGTACGTTACCTGGATGTTTGTGATGGTAATATGGAAGAAGGTAGCATGCGCTGTGATGCGAATGTTTCGGTACGTAAAAAAGGAGATACGGCATTAGGCACAAAAGTGGAAGTAAAAAACCTGAACTCCATACGAAATGTAAAACGTGCTATTGATTTTGAAGCTGAACGTTTGATTAACCTGCTGGAAAAAGGCGAACCAATTAAACAGCAAACCCGCAGTTTTGATGCCGGCAACGGCACCACATTTGCCATAAGGGACAAAGAGGACGCAGATGATTATCGTTATTTTGCCGACCCGGACCTTACTCCCTTTAACCTGGATGCCGGTTATATCAACGGCATCAGGGCCTCCCTACCTGCTTTGCATACTGAGCGGATAGCCCGTTATATGAGTGAATGGCAATTACCGGAATACGATGCTACAGTAATTACCGAGGAGAAAGATTTTGCAGATTATTTTGAACAAATATGTACCTATACCGGTAATTATAAAGCGGCGGCAAACTGGATGTTAGGGCCGGTAAAATCCTGGCTGAACGAACAGAACGGTAACATTATTAATTTCCCGGTAACACCGGCCACTTTAGCCGCCATTATTAAATGTGTGGATGATGGTTTATTGAATTTTTCATCGGCATCATCCAGACTGTTTAACCTGGTATTACAGCAGCCGAACACAGCGCCGGAACAACTGGCCAGGGAGCATAACCTGGTACAACAATCAGATGCAGGCGAACTGGAGCCCATTATTGATGCGGTTTTGCAAAAGTTTGCTGCCAAGGTAGAGGAATATAAAAAAGGAAAGAAAGGTTTATTAGGGTTGTTTGTGGGCGAAGTAGTGAAACAAAGCAAAGGGAAAGCTGATCCTAAAAAAACGAACGAAATACTTTTAGAAAAATTAAAATAATTGCCGCAACAATACGGCAGCATTTACACACATGAAACAGATATTATTTGCCCTGGTTATAGCCTGTACCCTGGTTGCCTGTAAGGACAGCGGTACCAAGAATAAAGTAACGATTGAGGGGATCATTAAAAATGGCAGCGCTAAAAAAATATTTTTAGAGGAAGTACCTGTAGGTTCTATGCAGCCGGTTGTGGTGGATTCTTCCGAAGTAGATAAGGACGGTAAATTCAGCTTAAACAGTTTTGCAGAAGAAGCGGTTGTTTTAAACCTGCATACCGATAAGGGTACCTACCCTATTGCTTCGGTAATTAATGATGCTGCCACCATTAAGTTAACCCTTAACATGAGTAAGGAGGATAATAATTATGTAGATACTTATGAAGTGAGCGGTTCAGCGGGGTCTCAAAAAATGAAAGAGTTTATTACTACTGCCACCAAAGACCTGCATGCGATTTATGTGAGTCATACTACTGCAGACTCTTTAGCCAAAGCCGGGGCAAAGGATAGTGCAATTATACTGCAACAGCAAGCTAAAATACAAACCGGTGCTAAACTGCACGATTATACGGTACAGCAGATTGAAAAGGCAGATAACCCTGCTTTAACCTTATTCCTGTTGAGTTATTTCCAGTCCATCGCTTCTAATCCCGCATACGAAGTAACGCCGTTATCGGATGAGGAAGTGATCAGCATCATCAAAAAAACAGCCGGCCGTTATCCTGAGCATAAAGGCGTGGCCAGCGTAGTAAAATCGCTGGATGAAGCTGAAAAGAATAAACCGGCATCCATGGTGGGCAAACCGGCTCCTGATTTTACCCTGCCCGACGAGAATGGTAAGAGTGTAAAACTGAGCGATTATAAAGGTAAATATGTACTGGTTGATTTCTGGGCCAGCTGGTGTACACCTTGCCGCCAGGAGAATCCTAATGTAGTATTGGCCTATAATAATTTTAAAAATAAAAACTTCACGGTGTTAGGCGTATCGCTGGATGAAGATAAAGGCATGTGGCAGAAAGCCATTAAAGATGATAAATTGGCCTGGCAGCACGTGAGTGATTTATTGCGCTGGGAAACACCTGTAGTGGAAATGTATAAGTTTGGTAATATTGGTATTCCTTATAACGTATTAGTAAACCCCGAAGGAATAGTAGTAGCCGAAAGTTTAAGAGGAAAGAACCTGGAAGCAAAACTGGCAGAGCTGTTAAACTAGTTTTACTTCTCCATATAGTTAAAAACTCCATCATTGCTGATGGAGTTTTTTAGTTTATTATTTTATCAGTATGGTTTTAATCTTCTTCGTTTTTAACCCGCAGATGGGCGCTGATTGATACGCAGATTTTCGCAGATGAACAGCAAGTGGTCTATGTGTTGGGCAATAACATCAATACCGGGCATTAATCTGATACAAGGTACCATCGGGAATGATCAGCCATACCACATTACAGTCTTGTTTGCTGAACATAGGGAATTGTAACAGCACCTTTTTAATATCTACTTTTACATTGTAGTTACGCTTGATATATTTTAGCGGGCCGCTACCGGGTTGCCTTATTTGCAATACGGTAATATGCGGGTTGTAAGCAGCATAGGTCTCCAGCCATTTATTCAATCGCATTACACTACCCAATACATCCGGTGCAACCCGGTACCTGTATGTTGACCAGCAGTCGTCGTGGCTATGATAATGTTTAATTAAAATAGTATCGTTGACCGGTGCGTTTGTAATAGCTGCCAGTAATTGCCTGAGTTTATCATTATCTTCCGCCGTCAGTTTTGCAGGAATAACCGGAGACTGGCCCCCTTCACGGCTGGTGTTACACCCGGGTATAACAGAAAAAATGAACAATAAAATAATTGTCCATTTTCCTGTTATATGTATAAACAAGTTTTTTTGCACTCCTGGTAATTAATAAAAGAAATCAGTTTTATACGGGTACCGTATTTTGTAGCTGGCCCTTACTTTTTCCAGGATGGTATTACGCAGTGCTTCAATATTCTGTTTTTCCGTAGCAGATATAAATACGGCATTATTGCCGGTTTCGTTGTTCCAGCGATCACGCAGGTCCTGCAGTATTTCAGCCTTTACGGAATCTTCCAGCCATTCATCAAAGGTGTTCTTCTCGTACAGGTCCATTTTATTGAAGATGGTGATCACCGGCTTATCATGTGCACCCAGTTCCTGTAAGGTTTTGTTCACTACTGCCAGCTGATCTTCGTATTGGGGATGTGAAATATCAACCACGTGCAAAAGTATGTCTGCTTCCCTTACCTCATCCAGTGTGCTTTTAAAGCTTTCTACCAAATGGTGGGGCAGTTTACGAATAAACCCAACCGTATCGCTTAATAAAAAGGGAGTGGTTTCAAATACAATTTTACTGGTGGTTGTATCCAGCGTGGCAAACAGTTTATTTTCAGCAAACACATCACGTTTGCTCAGCAGGTTCATGATGGTTGATTTACCTACGTTGGTATACCCTACCAGTGCTACACGGATAAATTCGCCACGGTCTTTACGCTGGGTAAATGCCTGTTTATCGATCTCCGCCAGTTTTTTACGTAATAAGGTGATCTTATCCCTAACGATACGACGGTCCGTTTCAATTTCGGTTTCACCGGGCCCCCTGGTACCAATACCACCACCCAACCTTTCCAGGTGTTTCCACATACCACGTAAGCGGGGTAATAAATATTGGTATTGTGCCAGTTCTACCTGGGCTTTGGCCTGGGCGGTTTTTGCACGGCTGGCAAAAATATCGAGGATCAGGTCACTCCTGTCAATGGTCTTAACCCCTAATTCCTTTTCAATGTTTTTTAACTGTGCGCCGGTTAACTCATCGTCAAAAATAACAATACCAATATCATGGCCTGCCACATATTGTTTGATCTGTTCCAGCTTACCCTTGCCTACAAAGGTCCGGCTATCAGGGTGTTGTAATTTTTGTGTGAATCGTTTGGCCGTAACCGCACCTGCAGTTTCTGCTAAAAAAGCCAGCTCGTCCAGGTATTCGTTCACCTGCGTTTCTGTCTGCTCTTTTTGTACTACACCCACTAATACTGCTCTCTCCTGGTTACTGATTATCTTTTGCTTATCCAGCATACTTGCGTTCCTCTTATTGTTTTGTTTCCTGCAAAATTAAACAATATCAGCGTGCAAGCCACATGCAGTTTATCAGCGTACTAATTGCAGGTTTTGAGCTGCTTTGATATCGGCGGAGGAGGCCCCGATCATCACTTCAAACTCCCCGGGCTCGGCCACCCACTGAAGTTGTGCATTGTAAAAGGAGAGTTTATCCCTGTTAATAATAAATGTTACCGTTTTTGTCTCACCAGGCTGCAGCATGATCTTTTTAAAATCTTTCAACTCTTTCACCGGCCTCACCACGGAGCCCACTTTATCCCTCAGGTACAATTGCACTATTTCCTCACCGGCATATTTGCCACTGTTTTTTATATCAATGCTTACCGTTATTGTTTCGTTTGGCTTCATGCTGCTTTTACTTAATTTAAAGTTGCTATAAGCAAAGCCGGTATAACTCAAACCATAACCGAAAGCATACTTGGGATATAAAGACAGATCGATATAAGCAGAACGATAGTTTTTATCATTATCATCCCTTGCCGGGCGACCGGTATTGAAATAGTTATAGTAAATAGGTATTTGCCCTTCCGTCCTGGGGAAGGTCATGGGCAGTTTGCCTGATGGATTATAATCGCCAAACAACACATCGGCAATAGCATTACCGGCCTGGCTTCCCAGCCACCAGGTGTACATAATAGCCGGTACATGATCACTGATCCAGTCAAATACCAGCGGCCGGCCGGCATTGATCATTACCACCAAAGGTTTACCGGTAGCCTGTATCGCTTTTACCAACTCCTCCTGTACCCCGGGGATGCGCAGGTAGGCACGGCTTTTTGCTTCCCCGCTCATATCCCGTCTTTCGCCAATGCTCATGATCACCACATCGGCCTGCATCGCCGCATCAATCGCTTCTCTGAAGCCCGCACGGCTTGTATCCTCTATTCCACAGCCTTTGGCATAGATCAGTTGTGCGTCACTGCCCAGTTTATTTACCAGGCCCTGCCATTGCGAAACAATATAACTGCTATCGCCCGGCATCTCTATACTCCAGAAACCCAGGTTTTGTTTCACTTCCTTTACCAGCGGGCCAATCACCGCAATTTTTTTAGTGCTTTTGGCAATCGGCAATACCTGGTTTTCATTTTTCAATAACACAATGCTTTTAGCGGCTATTTCCCGCGCCGCTTTTTCGTGAGCCGGGTTGTTCAGGGCAGCTTTTTCTCTTTGTTCATTGCTGAATTTATAAGGATCATCAAATAAACCAAGTTCAAATTTTTTACGCAGTATTCTTCTTACCGCATCATCGATCAAAGCAATATTTACTTTTTTATCCTTTACCAATTGCGCCAGGTGTTGGGTATAGGCACGGCTTTCCATATCCATATCGCTGCCGCCTTTAATTGCAGCCAGTGCCGCTTCATAATTATTGGCCGCATAACCATGTGGCACCATCTCGCCTACCGAGCCCCAATCGCTTACGACAAAGCCGGTAAACTTCCATTTGTTTTTCAATATGTCCCTCTGCAAATAAGTACTGGCTGTTGCCGGTATACCATTGAGGTCGTTAAATGAGTTCATAAAGGTAGCGGCACCTGCATCCAGCGCAGCTTTAAAGGGAGGCAGATAGGTTTCCCATAACATCCTGTCACTCATATCAACGCTGTTATAATCCCGGCCACCTGTTGCGGCGCCATAGGCAGCAAAATGTTTTACACAAGCCATTACCGCATCAATATCTCCCAGCTTTTTACCCTGGAAGCCTTTCACCCTTGCATAGGCTATCTGCGATCCCAGGTAAGTATCTTCACCGGCTCCTTCCATTACCCGGCCCCAACGCGGATCGCGGCTGATGTCTACCATCGGCGCAAAGGTCCAGTGAATACCACTGGCGGCCGCTTCAACAGCTGCTATACGTGCTGCATTTTCTATAGCGGGCAGGTCCCAGCTGGCTGCTTCGGCCAATGGCAGGGGGAAAGTTGTTTTATAACCATGTACCACATCTAAACCAAACAGTAAGGGGATTTTCAATCGCGACTGCATGGCTATTTCCTGTACCCGCCTGGTGGTAGCAGCGCCCTTTACATTTAACAAAGAACCAAGTTTTCCATCCCTGATCTGCTGGTCCTTCGCATTGTCCTGTGTAGCGATGCCCGTTACCAAACCGTCATCACTGTACTGGTTCATCTGCCCCACTTTTTCTTCCAGTGTCATCAGTTTTAGTACCGAATCTACTTTTCTATCAATAGCCGATCTTGTTTGTGCTGCTCCTATTAGTGGCAATAAGAATAGTGATGCTGCTATAATTTGTTTATACTTTATCGATAACATGACAACAACAGAATTTTATTTTAAAATATTAAGGTAGCAATGGACCTGGGTTTGGCTACTACTTCCACCGCCTGGCCATTCACCCATAAAAAGTAAGGCGTTTCATTATTACTTTGGTTCATTACAATCGTTACCACCGTGCCATCAGGGTTTAAAAATGCCGTACTTAATAACTGGCTGCGTGTAGGTGATGCAATAATTCTTTTAGCCCCCGGCTGAATGTATTTAGAAAAGTGGCCGATATAATAATAGGCATTGGTATAAATAAGTTTGCCCGTTTTTGTATCACCATGCACCGGTGCAAAACAAAAATTCTGTACGTGATTAGGACCGCCGGTTTCATCCAGTAAAATATTCCAGTCGGTAAAACCTACCATGCCATTATTAAAATCATTGATCATGCTGCGGCCATATTCTTCGCCCAATACCCAGGCATTGTAGCGTGATGCATTAAAACTTTCGGCACAGCCTTCAGTAAAGAAAATATTTTTATCGGGATACGCTTCATGCACCCGGCGCAGGTTATCGTACATGGGCTGCCCGCCGCTCCAGTCTTCATACCAGTGAAAACCTATACCCCATATATATTTGGCCGCTTCCGGATCATCCAGGTAGGTTTGCGCTCTTTGATAGATCAGGTCACGGTTATGATCCCACACAATAATTTTCTTGTCTTTCATACCTGCTTTATGCATTACAGGCCCCAGGTGGTTTTTTAAGAAATCTCTTTCCTCCTCAGCCGTATAAATACAACTCTCCCATCTTTGTTTGGCCATGGGTTCATTTTGTATGGTAATACCCCAAACCGGTATCCCTTCCTTTTCATAAGCATTAATAAATTTAGGATAGTAGTTGGCCCAGCTATCATAAAACTCCGGTAACAGTTTACCGCCCTGCAGCATATTCTTATTATCCTTCATCCAGGCAGGCGGGCTCCATGGACTGGCAAATAAAGGGAGTTTACCGCCTGCGGCGCCAATGGCCTCTTTAATAAAAGGTATTTTGGCTTTTTTATCCGGTGTAATATCAAATGTTTTTAACTCCTTATCATTATCCTGTACATAGGTATAGGAACTGCTGCTGAAATCGCAGCTGTTAATATTGGTCCGTGCTATATTATACCCCAGTCCTTTTTCTTTATCAAAGTGGGCCTGCAAAAACTCCTGTTGTGCCGTTTTGGGAAGTTTATAAAATGTTTCTGCCGATGCATCGGTTAATGCGGCACCAATACCTACATAGGTCTGAAAGGTTTTTGAGGGATCTACAAACACGCATATCTGTGTTTCAAAAGGCTGGCCCATTTCCTTAAACGTTAATGATGCACCAGGGGTTAACCGGGCCGTGGCACTATCAGTGGTAACCAGTTTTACTGTTTTACCGGCCACTGGAAATGCTTTACCATCAGTTTTGTTTCCGGCATCCGCTTTACCGTCATCTGTGGAACTTTTATTTGCACACGCGGCCAATACTAACAAAACTGCCAAAGGCATTAGTTGCTTTATCATGCTACAATTATTTATGACTTGTGGTAATGATGATACATGGCAAAACATGACCGTACGCTTGTAACAGTTTTATAAGCTATACAGTACGATGGCATATCCGTTTGCCGTGTATGATCTGTTTTGTTAAGTAGGCCTGTACCGGGTGGTAGTGATACAGTAAAGTTTCGTTAAGCTTGCAAGTAGCAGAGAGATGATGAACCGAAAGTAAAAACTAAATCTTACATAATAAAATTTTATTTCAAAAAAAAGAGGCTTGCTTCTCCGGCAAACCTCTTTAAAAAATTATAATCCCAATGACAGCATATTCTTTTCTTTTGATATCAATATATGGTCAATGCCAGCCTCGTCGGACCCTGTAAAATTGGTATATGTATCATCGAGGAACAGGGTTTCTTCCGGCTTTAAATTGTTTTCCTGTAGTACCAGTTCATAAATCTCTTTCTCTGGTTTACGCAGGTGTACCTGGTGCGACATATACACTTTATGAAAAACATCTTCCAGGTACAGACCGGTCTGCTGTTTTAATTGTTCCTGGAATTGTAAAGCGTGTAAAGCATTGGTATTGCTTAACAGGTAAATATTATATCGCTTCTTCAGGTCCAGCAGCAGGTCTATTCTCTCCTGCGGAAAATCCAGCAGCAGGGCGTTCCAGGCTTTAGTGATCTGTTCATCTGTCAGGCGAAGGCCGGTCTGATTCCTGATCTCATCAAAAAAAACAGATTCATCAATTTTTCCTACTTCATAAGCCAGGAATAAAGGTGATATTTTAAACTGCCCGAAATGTTCAGAAAAATCTTTCACGCCTAAATCCCCGAAAGCTTTGGCCGTTAATCCAAAATCAATATTTAAGATAACACCACCCAGGTCAAAGATCAGGTTCTTGTACGTTTTTGTTACGCTCACGTTTATTTTTTTATAACAACAATTATTTGGTCCAGTTAACCGTAGCTTTTTTCACATCCCTGGAGTTACCTCCTATCATGATATCAAAGTCACCGGCCTCCCAAATATATTTCAATTCATTGTTATAGAACATTAAGTCTTTGGTACTGATCTTAAACTGGATGGTTTTGGTTTCACCCGCTTTGATCAATACTTTTTCAAAACCTTTCAACTCTTTCACCGGGCGGGTATTGGAACCTACTATATCCCTTATATATAACTGCACTACTTCCTTACCATCTACATTACTGTTATTGGTTACCGTTACACTGGCGGTTAAAGTTTCATTCCCTTTCAGGCTGGTTTTGCTTAGTTTAATATCACTGTATACAAAGTTGCTGTAGCTTAAGCCGTATCCAAAAGGATATAAAGGTTCGTTATCTACATCCAGGTAATTGCTTCTGAATTTGGTAAACCATTTACCGTCAGGTAAAGGACGTCCGGTATTTTTATGATTGTAAAACAAAGGTATCTGGCCTACATTTTTGGGGAAGGTAGCCGATAGTTTGCCCGAAGGGTTTACATCGCCGAATAATACATCGGCTATGGCATCACCGGCTTCGCTGCCACCAAACCATACATTTAATATGGCCGGTACATGCTGCTGTTCCCAGGTAAGGGTTAACGGGCGGCCGGCAAAAAGTACCAGCACCACCGGCTTACCGGTTTTTAATAATGCTTTTAATAATTCCTGCTGTACATCGGGAATATCCAGGTTGGTACGGCTGGATGATTCGCCACTGAACTCAGATGATTCACCCAATGCCGCCACAATTACATCGGCCTTATTTGCAGCAGCTAATGCCTCATTTAATAATTCCTCCTTTGTCCTCTTATCACGACCTAAAGATTTGCCAAACATGGTAGCATGACCTTCCAGGATACTATCGCCCACCAGGTTTGATCCTTTTGCATAAATAATATTGGCTTTGTCACCCACTGCCTTTTGTAAGCCATCCAACACCGAAACACCGGTAGCAAAATCAGCCGCCACACTCCAGGTACCATGCATATTTGTACGGGCATGAGCCAGAGGTCCTACTAAAGCGATAGTACCTGCTTTTTTAATGGGTAAGGTTTTGTTGGCATTTTTAAACAACACAAAACTCTCCGCAGCAATTTTCCTTGCCTCGCGGCGATGTGCATCCGTATATATTTCTGTTTTAGCACGTTCTTCGTTGCAATACTTATAAGGGTCTGCAAACAGGCCCAGCTTATATTTTGCTTCCAGTATGCTTCTGCAGGCCGCATCAATCTGCGCCTGTGTTACCTTGCCTTCTTTCAATGATTTTTCCAATGTAAGTAAAAAGCCTTCGCCCACCATATCCATGGCCACACCGGCACGCAGTGCCAGGGCCGAAGCGGCCTGCAAATCACCTACACCGTGATCTACCATTTCGTTAATGCCTGTATAATCGGTAACAACAAAACCTTTAAAGCCCCATTGTTTTCTTAATACATCCGTTAGCAACCAGCGGTTACCCGTTGCCGGTATACCATCAATTTCGTTGAAAGAGGCCATCACACTTCCTGCTCCGGCATCTACAGCCGCTTTGTAGGGAGGAAAATATTCATTATACATACGCACATGGCTCATGTCCACCGTATTGTAATCACGACCGGCTTCGGAAGCACCATATAAAGCAAAGTGTTTTACACAGGCCATGATCTCGTTATTCTTTGTCAATGATCCCTGGTAACCTTTCACCATAGCAATAGCGATCTGGCTGGCCAGGTATGGATCTTCACCATTACCTTCTGAAACACGGCCCCAGCGCGGATCACGGCTTATATCAACCATCGGGCTGAATGTCCAGTTAATACCATCGGCACTGGCTTCAATGGCGGCAATACGGGCACTGCGCTCAATAGCCTGCATATCCCAGTTACTGGATAAGCCTAAGGGAATAGGGAACACAGTACGGTAGCCATGTATCACATCCATACCAAATATCAACGGAATTTTTAAACGGCTTTGTTCTACGGCTACTTTTTGTACATCCCTTATCTTCTCCACCGATTTTATGTTGAACAGGCCGCCTACTTTACCTTGTTTAATTTTGCCGGCAATATCTGAACTGCTGGCCTGGCCCGTAGTAATATCACCCGCACCCGGCAGGTTTAACTGGCCCAGTTTTTCCGTAAGCGTCATTTTCTTCATCAGGGCATCAATGAATGTTTTCATTTTTGCCTGTTCAGTTGTCTGCGCTATGTTTATTTGCGTAATTCCTAACGCCACTAATAAGCACAATCGTTTTATCACTTTCATAATTGTTCTGTTTATAACGTATTTTAAAATTATGTTACCGGCAGTACCGCCCTGATGCCCCCGGCCCCAGAGGGGCGGTTGGTTGCGTCGCACACTTGTACTGCAGTAACCCTGTTCAGCTATTATACTACATCAAAGAATAATTCTTACTATGGTTCGCGAGACACGAACCACGGCATGAGACACAAACCTGAACACTGCTTCATTATCTAATTACCTAATTAACCAGCGCTTTTTTAATCAACGGTATCCAGATCGCGTAGCCGGCTTTGTTCATGTGTAACCTGTCCTGTAAAAAAATATCATCCATTACAGTGCCGTCTTCTTTCAGCATTTTGTTATACACGTTTACATAACCACGGTATTTCTCCTTCTTTAAGAAATAACTGATCAGCCTGTTGCCGGTTTCCATCTTCTCCATCAGGTGTACCCGGCTGGGACTGGGCTTCATAGATACATACACGATAGGAACATTCTTCACTTTTTTTCTTAACAAGTGAAATAACTGTTCAAAACGCTGCGCTACTATTTCCCCTGTTACCGTACTATCGGCAGCCAGGTCATTCTCACCACAGTATATTACAATCTGTTTGGTGTTTTTAACCGGTATAATATCATCTATATAACGGATAACATCCAGCAGGGTGGATCCGCCAAAGGCATTGTTAATGATCTTGTACTCCGGCAGGTCGGCCTGCATGGAATGCCACAGTGTAAAAGAAGAACTGCCTATAAAGAGGATGTTTTTGCCACCGTCTGCTTTAACAATGCTGTCCGTATGCTGTTTTAGCTTTTGAACCTCATTGTAAAACGGTGGTTGCTGTGCCTGAACAAACAGTACCAGTAACAGGAATAAACCGCTGATAAAAAATTTTCTTTTCAAATTTTAGTTTTTAAATCCATAACAATCCCGGCTATGCCAGCCGGTATAATTCATTATTCGGCCTTTATGATTTGTGAACGTGTACTGATGCCATTTTCGTTGATCGCCTCAATGGTAAAGTAATACGCTTTCTGACTATCCATGGCTTTGAACCAGTACTCATTAAAATCGTGCACCATTACACAGTTGTATAATTTACCAGGATCAGTGCCGTAATAAATATTATAGGCATAGGCATTATTCACCGGGCTCCATTTAATATAGGCACTGCGTTTATCTTTTTCTGTGCGCAATACGATGAATTGTTTTACTGCATCGGGTTTATTTCCATTGCCATTACCAAATACCCGCAGGCCGCTTACAGCAAATTTACCGGTAGGCATATGAATATTTTCCAGCCTGATATACCTTGCCTGAACGGCCTGGTCCAGCTCCACATACTCATGCGGTATATCTGTTTTATTGTTGCTTTTATTTACCAGTACTTTCCATTTTTTACCATCAGCAGAATAGTACAGTTTATACTGGTGGTACTGATCGGTACGTTTACCTAAACGGTCATCCGCCACATCCTGGTCAGCATAGTTGATCTGTACCGCATTTACGGTAGATAGCTTACCCAAATCAGTTTGTATCCACTCGCCTTTATTGCCGGTGGCCGCACTCCAGTAGGTTTTTATATTTTCATCTACGGCATAGTTGGCATTGTAAGCGCCCAGTGTAGAGGATACCTGTACAGGGGTTTTATAGTTTAATAACATCCAGCCCGTAAAATAAGGGGAACTGCCATTTTTTTCATAAGCGGCCCCGGTAAAATTTGCGCCGGGTATTTTATGGGGGTAGTCACCAAAAGCCGTATTACACCACATGGTACCATCGGCATCAAAACCCGTAGGCCAGATACCTAAACGGCGTTCAAAAGTATTTTTTACACAAACGATCATCGTACTTATATGCCAGTAGTTATTATATACATCCTGGAAAGTAGCCCCATGTCCGGCGCCGCGGGCAAAGCCACCCAGTTTCATACTTAAAGGATCTGACTGGGCAGTAAAAGGTCCCAAAGGCCCAGTGCCTACCAGCAATCCATCGGCATAACCACTGAACTCTGTTCCCGGTGCCCCGTATTGTAAATAGTACTTACCATTGTGTTTGGTCATATGCGACCCCTCAATAAACGGATCGAGGAAGGTATTATCCATGTGTTCACCAAAACGCTGCCAGCCATAACGCCAGGGCTCCAGCAAGTACATTTCTTTACGGGTACCATAAGGCTGCATGGTTTTACGGTTCAGCTCAATACCATACATGGGGAATTTATTGCTGCTGCCGTTGTACATATAAAAGCGGCCATCATCATCGGTAAAGAAAGAAGGATCCCAGCCTCCCAATGCAAAGGAGTCAACCAGTGGTTTCCAGTCATTGCCTTTGGGATTGGTACTCATCCAGATGGTAAAGTTGCTGGTGTAAGTACTGCCAAATACCAGCATGGTATCGCCGATGATGCCCACAGCAGGGGCGCATAGTTCATCATATACACCACCGTTCCAGGGACGCAGGAATTTTTTGGGAATATAATTCCAGTTCAGCATATCACTACTCCACCAATAACCCCATTGGTTGGTACTGAAAAGGTAGTAATCGCCTTTATAAGTTACCATCACCGGGTCGGCAGTTGCACGATGCCGGCCCCATTCGCTGAAGTTTGGAATGGGCGTATAACCATAATCTAAATTAACAGGATTACAATATGTTTTTTGTTGCGCATGCAGTGCTGTTATTGTACACAACAATAACAGCCATATCATCGATATTTTGCCAACAATTTTCATATTGAGTAATTTATGCTTGTTGTGATTTTACTTTTTTAATTTTTTCATATGCTTCCAGCGTAGCGGAGCTGTCATTGGCAAAACCACCCATTTTATAGGAAGTGAAATATTCTTTGTCGCCTACAACCGATGCCACCGACAACCAGTTCAGTTTACGCCACTTTGGTTCCAGCACAACATCGCTTTGCTGTATATCAAACTCCATGGGCATGGAACTGCTGTTGCTTTGATAATAGAGCTTGTTACCTTTAATGTACAATGCGCCGTAAGAGTCATAGATCTTCAACGATTTTTTAAACCGGGATGCCGCAGCATGATAAGCAGGAACGATATAATCGATTTTTTCGTTTGCCAAAGCATTTTTAATTTTCTTAAATGCTGACTGTCGCTGACCATTCATGATAAATACAACGATCAGGCCTATTAAAGCGCCTAAAATAGCTCCTCCTAACATACAATTAAGGTTTTAGTGTTTTTAATATCATTACCCTGCAAAGGTGCGTGATATAATATTGTTAACCGGTGATTTTAGCCCGCAATTTGTCACCATTCTGTTAATTACCGCCTCCGCGTTCATTGTATACCGGCTCTGCTTTTTTCTTTTGCTTAAACAGCCATTTCAACAATTCCGGTTCCGCAAAAGCCGGGTCCCAACTATTGTGATTGGCCTCTGGATATAATGTAAATTTCACCGGTACCCGGTAACGTTTCATGGCTTTTACCATATCCTCCGAGTATTTGGGCAATACCACATCATCTTTACCCCCATGAAATACCCACCAGCTGGTTTTTGTTAAACTACCGGCCGTTGCGGGGTTTGCACCGCCACATATAGGAATGGCTGCTGCAAACGTGTTAGGCATACGGCGCACCACTTCAAAAGTACCCATTCCGCCCATTGATAAGCCCATTACATAAACCTGGTTTTCCTGTATTTTAAACCGTGCAAACAGGTTACCCATTAAGGCCATTACCATTTTCATAGCACCGGTAGCTTCGCCCTCTTTGGTAAAATAAAAACTGCGTGAGGCCGATTTACTGCCCTCCGCTACCATTTGTACATTACTCCAGTAACTGTTAACCGGGCATTGCGGAAATACCACAATTGCCGGGAAGTTGTTCCGGTTACTATCGGCTAAAAATAATTTGGCACCATGTACCAGTTGTTTTTCGTTATCGGTACCGCTTTCTCCGCGGCCATGTAAAAAAAGTACCAGGGGGTATTTTTTATTGGCATCAAAGTTTTGAGGCAGTAGTATACGGTAAGGCAAGGTGTCACCCGATTGAAACAGCCATTCCTTTTTAAACAAGGAAAGGTCCTGGGCTTTTGTAAATAAACCTGTACTTAACAGCACAATCAATAATAACCCGTTTTTCATATTACACATACGTTGTTTAAACATGTTGTTTGCGCTTATATTGTGGTGAATAGTATTACAGAACGATGAAGTGAGTAACCCCGGGTTCCGCTTCACTCGTCGGGGCGGGCACAACGGCAGTTGATAGTAGCACTACCGCTGACCACACCACAATTATTTATAATGCGGACTGCTGAAACCCAGTTTGGTTAATCCTGTTTTTATTTCCGGACAACTCATAAATAAGTTCCATAACAGGCCGCTGCGATAGTTCTCCATCATTACCACAATGGGCCCCTGGTCAATGGCCAGGTAACGTTTGGGATACCAGTTATCGGTAACACTAAACGCATCATAAAAGCCATAAGGACCAAATAAGTTATCCTTCATATTATTATACCAGTATTTCATGGCAGCCATGGATTGATGCGGTGTATAAGGGAATGATGCCAATGCAGCAGTGGGAGATATAACACCGAGATCTTCCTGCAAACCGGGTGCATGTGCTGAGTAGCCTCTTACAGAATAGCTGGCCGTTAAGCCCCAGCTGCTGTCGCTATAACCTTTGTATTGTTTAGGATTATCTACACACCACTGGTAGTTAATTTTTGCCTGGCTGGTTACCTCTTTACCATAATCAGCATATTTATCCTTTAACCCGCGTGGGTCCAAACCCAGGTAGGAGTAATGTGCCCAGAACAAAGGACCACCATAAGGCGGGTTACCCTGGTACATCAATTGTAAAGTATCGTTTTTGTAATGGGTTTGTTTGATAATACCCCCGTTTTGTGCCCAGCCCTGGTGGTATACCTCGGCCGGCACCCCGTGTGTTGGTGAAGATGCGGCCAGGATGTACATGATCAAACATTCATTATATCCTTTTACGGCAAAGTTCATATCCCATCCAAAATTGGGGCTCCAATGCCAGTACAGTACGTTCTGGTTACCATTCCGGTACCAGTCAAACTCTACTTCCCGCCATAGTTTATCAATACGGGCGGCCAGTGTTTTTTCCCTTTCACTTCCTTCCTTAAAGTATTGACGTACGCATAATAATCCCTGTATTAAAAAAGAGGTTTCAACCAGGTCGCCGCCATTATCTTTTTTACTGAAGGGCCTTGTTTTTCCTGTTTCACCCCACCACCAATGCGGGAAAGCGCCGTGAAAACGGTCAGCGGTCTCTAAAAACTTAACGGCTGTTTCCAAACGTTCTAACCCTTGTTCACGGGTAATAAAACCCCGTTCAATACCAACGAGTATGGCCATTACACCGAAGCCCGCACCACCACTGGTCACGGTACTTTTATCGTTCTGGGGATATATATTGTCCACATGAAAACGTTCCCTGGCCAGGCCGCTGGTTGGTTCAGCGCCTTCCCAGAAGTATTGAAAGGTCTGTTGTTGCACTGCATCAAATATAGCCGAATCGCCTGGCTGCTTTACCAATTGATTTGCAGGTTGTTTGCCGGTATTATTACTGCAAGCAGCTAAAAAAAAGACAACTGCAATCGTCGCTATTTTTATATTTATTTTATTCATCGCTTATTATTATCGGTGTGAAATAATCTCCATCTCGTTACTACAAATACGGTGCTGTAAAACCCAGCATACGCATAGCCGTTTTTATTTCGGGGCTGCTGGTGAATAAATTCCATAATAAACCTGTACGGTAATTCTCTATCATGATAATGATCGGTCCCTGGTCAATAGCTAAATGCGAGGTAGCAAACCATTGCTGGTGCAAAGAAAATGCATCTGTAAATCCATATTCTTTCCATAATTTGTCGCCAAGCACATAGTAAAAAAAGTGCAGGGCGGCCATTGACTTTTCAGGGGCATAGGGGAAGGCAGATAAAGCTGCGGTTGGGGCGATCATGCCCACATCATTGGTAGGCGAGCTGGCTGCATAACTATTGGGAATATCACTTGCCGTTAACCCCCAAACAGAATCGCTGTACCCGTAATAATTTTTAGGGTTGGCCTTACTGTATTCGTAATTGATAAGCGTATGATTCCTGGCATAGACCTCATAATCTGCATAGGCATCAGATAAGCCGATAGGTTTGATACCTAAGAAGCTGTACTGGCTTAAAAATAAAGGTCCGCCCATATTGGGACCTACAGGCAGGTTATAACCGTAATAGGTAGCGCCATTGCGGATATTGCCATTGCGGGCCCAGCCATTATCATATACAATTTTGGGAATGCTGTGCGTAGGAGAGGCAGCTGCCAGTACATACGTGATCAGTGCTTCATTCCAGCCGCTGATGGGCAGATTCATGGCCCATAATTTATCAGGGCTGTAGTGCCAGTATAATACATTTTGCCCATCGCGACGGAACCAGTCCCATTCTACATTATGGTATAATGTATTAATATCATTGCGTAAAGTGGCTTCAGCTCCTGTACCATCAAAATACTGGCGGGCCGTTAATAAGCCCATCATTAAAAAAGAGGTTTCAACAATATCCGCCCCGTTATCATTAGCACTAAAGGGTACAATAGCCCCCGTTGTACCATTGATCCAATGCGAAAAAGCACCTTTTACTTTTACCACATTATTGGTTAAAAAACCAACAATCTTCTGTAAACGCGCCAGTCCTTCGGCACGGGTAATAAAACCTCTTTCTATACCTACGGGAATGGCCATAATACCGAAACCCGATCCACCGGAAGTAACAGTTTCGCCGGAAGTATTTCTTTCACGGGTTAAGCCGCTTACCGGGTGAGCAAAGTCCCAGAAGTATTTAAAGGTTTGTTGTTGCACTTTGGTTAACAAGGCATCGTTAGTGATAACGGGAAATTTACGGGAGGAGTCAATGCCGGTAACAAAAGAACGTTCTACAGCAGCGGCTAAATTACCACCCGATGTAGATTGCAGCGCAATAGATACACGGAGGTCGAATTTCTCCAGGTATTTTAAATTAGTACCAGGGGTAACCGTTAGCAGTACATTATTATCTGATAAGCCCACAGTTAAAGGAATTGAATTCCTGGCAGCATCGGTAATGGAAACAGCGTTTAAAGTAGATTCCTTTATTGGCTGTGAAAAACGTATCTTAATAACAGGACGGTTATTTACACCATACATTTCCTGGGTAAATGGCAGGTTATTAAGCTCTATTTGTTGCAGCGAGGGGGCTACAGCATTGTCACCGCCATTTCCATTGTCGCTTTTTTTACATCCTTCACTGATCAAAAAGATACATAGACATAACAAATAAACTAACTTACTCTTCATTGGCTGTTATTATTCACTAAAAAATATACTAAACACTATCTTATAAGCTGCATGTATAGCGTTCAAAAACAGGCTTTTATGTTGAAATAAAGGGGGAGTTGAAGCTCCCCCTTTTATTTTACCAGCCGGTATTTTGCGGCATTGTTGGTGTTTGTATTCTCTGGTTTTCAGGAATAGGGAAAAGCATGTGTTTTGGTAAAAATGTTTTACCATTAGCCGCCATTGCTGTTTGTCCCTGTTTAGTACGTATCAGGTCAAACCAGCGGTCATGTTCAAATGCTAATTCCAATCTTCTCTCTTTCCAAATGGCTGTTCTTAACTGGGCCTTATCTCTTACTGTTACGTCGGCCAGGCTCACACGACGCCTTACTGCGTTCAGCGCATCCAATGCATCATCAGTTAAATTCAACTCATTTGCCGCTTCGGCCAGGATTAAATACACTTCACTTAATCTTAAATATCTCAGATTTTTATCTGTTTCACTGGCACCTGCATTAGCAGAAGAATATGCTTTTTCATTATACATGGGGTTTTCAACACCTACACTTACAATTCTTCCATCATACATCACTTCTCCTCTGAAAATAATGGTAGCATCCCTGCGGATAGCATCGCCTTCTGCATTAAAGGCATCCAACAAATTTTGAGTAGGTGTATTGAAGCCCCAGCCCCAGCCGCTGGTACCCCTGGCACCCTGAGTTTGAGAGTATTGCTGAATACCATGAGCAATAGCTGTACCACGAGCCTGGAACTCAAATAAAGATTCAACGCCGTTTTCACCTACCAGTCTCCAGGTATTTGCATAATTAGGTTCGAGACTATATTGATTGGAAGCAAAAACTGCTTTTGCCATATCATAAGCCAGCTGCCATTTTTCCTGGTACAGGTACACTTTAGATAATAAACCCTGAGCAGCGCCTTTTGTAGCACGGCCTAAGTCTTTAGCCGCATAGGCTGATTTCAACGGTAAGTTATCGATAGCAAATTTCAGATCATCTTCAATATATTTATAAACATCGGCAACCGGCACCCTGTTTACTAAGTTAATTTCCTGAATGGGAATATCACCCCAACCTCTTACAAGGTAGAAATAATTCAAGGCGCGTAAAAACCTTGCTTCAGCAATAAGCCTGTTCTTATACGTTGCATCAGTTAATCCGAAAGTTTCGGTGTATTGGATAGATTGTGTTGCCCTACCGATTGATTTATACCATCTTGCCCACATAGCCTGAAAAGATCCGGCAGTAGAAGTATAAGTAAGGTTATCCAAGATATCTTTATCAGTACCGGTATCGGTGGGAGAACTTCCTTTATCTGCATTATCAGAAAGCATTTCAGTAATACCCAGGAAAGAAAAAGCATAATCCCACTCGGTAAACATACCATATATACCATTTACAAATTGCTCTGGCGTGTAGGTAACATTCTTGTCAATTGCTTCTACGGTTTCCTGTGAAGGAACATCCAGGAAATCTGAGTTTTTACATGCGCTCATTGACATGGCAACCGCTATGAAAATGGCAATATTTTTTTTATTGTGTCTCATGATTGTAATCTTAAGATTTTAAAATTGAACATTTAAACCGATTAAGAAATTCCTGGTTGTAGGGTAGGCAGACAACTCTATACCCGTTGTTCCAGAAGGAGATCCATCACTTGCAATTTCAGGAGAGAACCCACTATATTTTGTAAATATTACAGGGTTCTGTGCTGTTATATATAATCTAAGATTTGACGAACTGGAATACAATCTTTTAAACGTATAGCCTAATGTAATATTATTTATCCTGAAATAATCACCACGCTCAAGATAATAACTGGAAGCATAAGAGTCCCTGGCAGCACCCGGATGTTTGTTAGTTGAGCCATCTCCTGTCCAGCGGTCATTGAATACATCGGCTGATATATTTTCACCACCGTCAATACGTGTACCTTTTAATCCATTATATACTTTGTTACCTCCTACTCCATATCCATAGATTGATAAATCAAAGTCCTTGTAGTTTACTCCTACGTTGATACCATAAGTTGAAGATGGAATATAAGAGCCAAAGAATACTTTGTCCCTGTTGTCAATTACACCGTCCTTATTCTGGTCTTTATACCTTAAATGGCCGGGAATAGGTGAGCCTATTTTAGGGTTAGCAGCAATTTCAGCCGCATTTTGCCAAACGCCCTCTGCTTCATACATCCACCACCCATAAATAGGTTGGCCCTCACGTAATTGTTTTGTAATCTGACCATTACCCAGACTGCCGCCTATGGCTCCGTCATAAGCAGGTGTAACATCTTTTACCTCGTTTTTATTGTATGAGTAATTAACCCCAACATTAAAACTTAAATCTTTATTGATAGCCCTGTTATAATTAAGTACTGCTTCGATACCAGCATTCAGCACTTTTGCACCATGAGCATAAAAATTTTGCTCATAGGGTGAGGTATAACCAGGTGTTACATTTAAGATGGTATTCTTGTTTAATTTATGATAGTAATCAATTGAACCGGTAAGACTGTTGTTCAATACAGCAAAATCAACACCTACGCCGGTTTCTTCTGTTGTTTCCCAGGTTACGCCTACTGCCGGAGTACCGTAAGCTGCTCCAAAAACTAAATCCTGTGAAGGCCCAAAGACATAGTTATAGCTACTGCTACCTGCATTGGTTAATATCTGAGATACATTTAAAGGAATATCCTGGTTTCCTAAACGCCCCCAGTTAGCACGTACCTTTAAGAAATCTAACCATTTAACATTACCCAGAAATGACTCATTACTAACAGTCCAGCCCAAACCTATAGCAGGGAATGTGCCCCAATATTCTTCCGTTGCTCTAAATACACTGGATCCATCTCTTCTTAAAGTGGCAGTTAAATAATAACGGTTGTCGTAATTATATTGTACACGGCCAAAATATGATGCTAATGCCCTTGGTGTAAAATAAGTCTGGTTAAGTGTTTTCTGGTACGCAGAAGATCCTAAATTGATATTCCAGTATTGTTCTTTTGCCGGAACATCATAACCGGTGCCGCCAATTGTATTTCCAATACCCACTTTTTCACGTGACATACCGGCAATAGCTTCTACATTGTGATTACCAAATTTTTTCTGGAATGTGAGGAAGTTTTCCCAAACCCATCTGAAAGTTTCCTGCTGAGAAGTACTAAGGCTATTATTTGCATAGGTAGTCACTGCAGGGTTTGCTGTTTTTAATGCAATGAATTCTGCTTCTGTACGGGTAGGGTCTGCATTTAACCAGCCATCTTTTATGTCGGTAAACCCACGGCTTCTAAAATAATATTTAGTAGCACCTAGCCTGGAAGTTACTTTTAAAAATTTAGCAATTTTATATTCACCCTCCAAGCCTCCTTGCAGCATAGTAGATTTTGTTAACTCATTATTGGCCGCAATTGCATACACCGGGTTTCCTATTGAGTTTAAACTGCCCACTGTTTGTCCTGCGGTTCGTTCGTAAGTCACTACACCTGTTGTCCTATTTACAAAAGGACGGCCAGAACGGCCATTTGCATACATTACAGGAACCAGTGGTGATTGACGATAAGCATCGCTGAATGCCCCGTATGGTTTAGGAGTTGCTTCGGAAAATGTCAGGTTTAAGGTCTGGTTAAACCTTAATTTGTTATTAAAGAATTTATATGTATTGTTATTCCTGATGGTATTTCTTGTAAAAGATGACCCATCAAGAATACCATTTTCCTTAAAGTTATTAACGCTCAGGAAGTAGTCAACATTTTCTGAACCACCTGAAAGACTTATTGCATTATTAAATACAGATCCGTTTTTAATGATTTCATCGTACCAATCTGTATTATTAGCCTGCTGACTTACATCAGCTAAACGCCAGGTTTGGTTAATAGACGCCAGGTTCTGATTGATGTAAGCTATATACTGACTGGCATCGGCCATTTTTACCCGATTCAATATATTCTTTACACCTGCATAACTTTCATAACCTATAACCGCTCTTCCTATTCTGCCCTTTTTGGTCGTTACCATAATAACACCATTTGCAGCACGCAAACCATAAATAGAAGCAGATGAGGCATCTTTCAATACATCTATTGACTCAATATCAGTAGGGTTGATATTATTAATATTATCAACAGCCATACCATCTACAATATATAATGGGTTACGGCCACCTAAAGCTGTACCTAACCCGCGGATGATTACATTGGGAGTTGAGCCTGGGGCTTCCGAGGCGATGATATTTAAGCCTGCAACTTTACCTTGTACAGACTGCATGGCTGACATTGCCGGTTGTTTGGTAATTTCAGCGCTTTTTACACTGGCTATAGAGCCTGTCAGATCTTTTCTGGTAGAAGTGCCATAACCTACCACTACTATGTCCTCCATAGTCTTTTCAGCCGATTGCAGGACAACATTAATCGTTGTACGCCCGTTTACTCTTTCTTCCATAGTTGCATAGCCAACGGAAGAGAATACAATTGTGGCATCGTCCGGAACGGTTAATGAAAAGTTTCCTTCCTCATTGGTAGTTGTGCCAACAGTTGTTCCTTTAATGGAGACGGATATGCCGGATAAAGGCTCGCCGGTAGCCGAAGTAACTTTACCGGATACTCTTAATTCCCTGACATTTATTTCCACACTGGCCGGATCATCTTTTAAAACAACCAGGTTGGTATTTAAAATTTTGTATTTAATGCCGGTATTGGAAAAAACACTGTTTAAAATATCGCTAACCGGTGTTTCTTCGGCTTGTACACTTACCCGGGGTTTACCTTTTAAAATCTGTTCATCGAATAGAAAGCGGTAACCGCTCTTTTTTTCGATAGCAAATAATACTTTTTTTATTTCAACCGTATTCATACGCAGGGAGATCTTATCCTGCGAATAAGTGTTGGCTGAAACCTGTAAGCAAGCTACTGTCAGTAAAAAGATCGTTAGTTTCATAAAACGTAAAAGCGTTGACGATAGCAGTTTATTAAAAATAAGTTCTGCTTCATTTTTTTTCATAATTTACATTTGAGAGGTTAAGTACTGATAAATTATCCTGTGGAGGTGTTTTGTATGGTATTTAACTTTGACAGGGGCCGCTGCAACGGCTCCTTTTTAGTTATACCATACCACCTATGGTCCGTAGTTTTGTTTCATTTAACAATTAGTGGTTTGGTTTATAAATTATAATTTTCCGACCGTTACGTTTAAAAGCAAAAGCATCGGTAGAGGTATAGCTAAGCGCTTCCAATGCCTGTTCAATATTTTCGTTTTCAAACTTCCCGGTTAATCTTTTTTTATTCAATACGGCTTCTTTTATCTCTATTTCCACATCAAACCATCTTTCCATTTTCAGTGCTACATCCTCCATTTTTTCATCGTCAAATGCGAGGATATTATCTTTCCACTGAACTTCGGTTACTGAACTATCCACGGGGCTGTATTTCAGTTTACTGATCGCTACTATCGGCTCTTGTGTAAGGATATTATCCTGGCTGGTTACGGATGCAGAACCGGGCCGGGTATTATTTTCAACAACCAGTTTTTCTTGGGGTTCAAGAATTATTTTATCATTAGGCCGGCTTTTGATTGAAACCTCGATCTTTCCTTCCAGCAGGCTGGTTTCCGATGTTTCATCATCGGGGTAGGCCTTTACATTAAAAACAGTTCCCAGTACTTTAATATCAAAACTCCTGGTTTTAATAATAAAAGGCATGGAGGCGTTTTTAGCCACATCAAAAAAACCTTCTCCTGTTATCTCCACTTCCCTTTTTTCAATACCGAAATCTTTGTTATAGATAAGTGAACTGCCGGCATTTAACCATACCGTAGAGCCATCCGGTAATTGTATTTTTGATTTTGAACCAAACCGGGTTGTTATTTCATTTATATTACTCATGGCCTGCACCGGAGAAGCATTGCCGGGTTTGGCCTGCGTATATTGCAGGTAAACAAAGGCCCCGTATAACATAGAAGCAGCTATGGCCGCTCCTGCCATCAATTTAATGACCCGCCTTTTATTTTTTTTATTCGCGGAAGCAGGTAACCCAATAGAGGGCAGGCCCAGTTCCGAAGAGCCGTTCTTTTCCTGCATCCGGTGCAAATGCAGCATATACGCATCTTCTGCATCGGCCATATCTTTATCGGAAAAAGGGGCAGATGTATTCCAGATGTCCTCTACGGACTGGATGGAATATTGCCACTCAGGATGTTGTTTAACCAGATTTTCCAATTCGGTTAATTCGCCGGGAGTGGCTTCCCCTGCTAGTTTTTTAGCAAAAAGTATCCAAAAGTATTCCTGGCTCATGCAATCGTTGAATATATAGCTTTGGTATAAGACAACGCTGCCGGTAAGAAACCCCTAAAAGCGGGACAATTATTTTTTTACAGATTTCGTGGTTTGGGTGGTCAGGTTGAAAGGCATACATTTTACCAGCCGGCGCATGGCAATGGCCATTTGCGCTTCCACCGTTTTCACCGATATATTCAATAAATCGGCTACTTCCCTGTATTTTAAGCCGTCATCCTTGGTGAGCTTGAATATCAGCCGGCAACGCGAAGGGAGGTTTTGAATGGTTAAACGGATTTGCTGGATAATCTCTTCCGTCATCATTAAATTCTCCGGGTTGAAATAAACACTGTTTTGGGGAACTAACCATTCGGAATTATCCAATTCCTTTTGCCGCTTTTGCTGTTTTAAAATGTTGAGCGACCTGTTTTTTACGGCTGTATAACAATAAGCCAAAGGGGAACTTACATCAGTTAACTGGTTACGTTTTTCCCAAATAGTAATAAACACATCCGAAACCACATCCTGCGCATCCTGTTGCGACTTCAGTATGCCATAGGCAAACTGGCACAAGGGCTTATGAAGCTTTATAAACAGTGTTTTATACGCAGCTTCATCGTCCTGCATGACCAGGTAGAACAGGTCTTTTATTTGAGCAGTATTGTTCATGTAGCAATCGGGAATGTAAAATTACTTATTTAAACCATACTATGCCTCAAATATATGTATGCCTTGAAAGGCTGAACCCGGTAGCACATTTATACCCGCATTTACCGGAACAACAAGTTTTTTTATTATAAATACGGTGCGGTAAAGCCCAGTGTACGCATGGCCGTTTTAATTTCGGGACTACTGGTGAATAAATTCCATAAAAGACCGGTCCGGTAATTTTCGATCATTAATATTATCGGGCCCTGGTCTATTGCCAGGTAGGAGGAGGCAAACCAGGATTGCTGTAATGAGAAAGCATCGATAAAGCCATATTCCTTCCATAATTTATCACCCAGCACATAATAGTAGAAATGTAAAGCCGCCATTGATTTTTCGGGCGTATATGGAAAAGCCGATAAAGCTGCTGTCGGTGCAATAACGCCCACATCATTGGTAGGAGAACTCGCCGTATAACCATTGGGAATATCGCTGGCGGTCAGCCCCCAAATTGAATCGCTGTAACCCAGGAAGTTTTTGGGATTGGCCCTGGAATATTCATAATTGATCAGGGTGTGGTTTTTTACATAGGTTTCGTAGTTGGCATAAGCATCGGTTAACCCGATAGGCTTAATACCTAAAAAACTATAATGACTCAAAAATAACGGGCCGCCTAAGTTGGGACCAACAGGCAAAATATAGTTGTAGTAGGTATTCCCGTTTCTCATATTCCCGTTACGTGCCCAGCCATTGTCGTACACAATTTTAGGAATACCATGCGTTGGTGATGCCGCTGCCAATACATAGGTAATTAAACATTCGTTCCACCCGTTGATGGGCAGGTTCATTACCCATTGCTTGTCGGGACTGTAATGCCAGTATAATACATTTTGTCCATCACGACGGAACCAGTCCCATTCAACATTTTGGTATAACTCATTAATATCATTACGTAAGGTAGCTTCAGCACCTCCGCCATCAAAGTACTGGCGGGCCGTCAGCAGTCCCATCATTAATAAAGAGGTTTCTACCAGGTCGGCCCCATTGTCATTAGCACTAAAGGGAACAATGGCACCCGTAGTGCCGTTTATCCAATGTGAGAAAGCTCCCTTCACTTTAACGGCTGTATTTTTTAAGAATCCTGTGATCTTCTGCATACGAGCCAATCCATCGGCGCGGCTTATAAAACCACGTTCAATACCCACAGGAATAGCCATAATGCCAAAACCCGAACCACCCGATGTTACTGTTTCCCCGGAAGTATTCCGTTCACGCGCCAGGCCGCTTACCGGATGTGCAAAATCCCAAAAATATTTAAAGGTTTGTTCCTGCACCTTTGTCAGCAGCGCATCATTGGATATAGCCGGAAATTTACGTGAGGAATCGAGTCCGGTCCTAAAGCTCAGCGTTTGCTGATTGCGCAGGGTAGCATCCGTTTTTGAACGAAGAGTATTGGTTATAGATAATGTAAAACTGCCCAGGGAAGGGAGTTTATTAACAGGCTGCAGTAAGATGGTTTTATCGCTGTTCTCCAAAGAAAAGTTGTAGGAAAGTGTTGCCGTTCCATGCATCAATGATAGGGCATTGTTTACGGTGGAAGCATTAATCGCTTCATCAAAAGTAATTCTTATTGCAGGCGTCAAGGGCATGTTTTGCGCCAGGTTGTTAAACGGCTGGTTATTGATAGTGGTACTTTGATAATCAAACCATTTGGGTACAACAGGTGGCGGGTTATCACTTTTTTTACAGGATGCCAGTAAAAGAGATATAACCGCAGTTACAATAAAAATAAACTGTTTCACTTTTTACTTTTTATTACAGGTAACACAACGCCTACCCGAAAATTACTAAATGATATATATTTCCACTACACAAACCCTTCCCCGGCCAGTAGTTTTTGTTTTATCTACCTGTTAAAAAACCAGTGTTTGTATAGAATGCGGAAGTGCATTCACCGCAACAGCCTTACCATTTATCCATAAATAATAAGGTGTCCTGATATTGCTTTGATTCATTACCACCACAACAACAGTGCCATCGGGATTTTTAAAGGCGGTTGTCAATAGCTGGCTGCGGCTGGCAGAACTGATTATTCTTTTTGCACCAGGTTGAATGAATTTTGAAAAATGACCTATGTAGTAATAAGCATTGGTATAAATGAGCTTGCCGGTTTTGGTATCCGCATGTACAGGCGCAAAACAAAAGTTTTGAACATGATTAGGGCCTCCCGTTTCATCTAATAAAATATTCCAGTCAGTAAAGCCTACCATCCCGTTATTAAAGTCATTGATCATGGAACGGCCATATTCCTCACCCAGTTCCCATGCTTTATAACGAGCCGGGTTAAAACTTTCCGCACATCCTTCGGTAAAGAAAATATGTTTATCGGGATAGGCTTCCTGCACACGTTTGAGGTTTTCGTACATCGGCGTGCCGCCGCTCCAGTCTTCATACCAGTGAAAGCCAATACCCCATATATACTTCGCCGCTTCCTTATCTTTGAAATAAGTTTGCGCCCGCTGATAAATCAAATCCCTGTTATGATCCCAAACGATAATTTTTTTATCCTGCAAACCTTCTTTATGCATAACAGGTCCTAAATGATTTTTTAAGAAATCTCTTTCTTCCTCGGCAGTATAAAGACAGCTTTCCCATTTTTGGGTAGCCATAGGTTCATTTTGTATACTGATACCCCAAACAGGGATACCTTCTTTTTCATACTCCTTAATAAACCTGGTGTAATACATGGCCCAGCTATTATAAAACTCAGGCTTTAGTTTACCACCCCGGAGCATATCATTATTGGTTTTCATAAAAGCAGGCGGGCTCCACGGACTGGCAAATAAATTAAAAGAGCCGCCGGCAGCCTGCTGCGCTTCTTTAATAAACGGGATCTTATATTTCCGGTCATGTGTAATATCAAATGTTTTTAATGCACTATCACCTTCCTGTATATACGTATAGCTATCACTGCTAAAATCGCAACTGTTAATATTGGTACGGGCAATAGTATAAGCCAGGCCTTCCTTTTTATCAAAATGCGCCTTTAAAAACTCCTGCTGGGTTGCTTTGGGCAGTTTATAAAATGTTTCGGCAGAGGCATCGGTCAAAGCGGCGCCCATACCGACATAGGTTTGAAAGGTTTTATCAGGATCAACAAATACCACGATCTGGTTTTCAAAAGGCTGACCCATTTCTTCAAAGGCCAGGCCAGTTGCAGTATTCGCTAACCGCCAGTCAGCTGTATCGGCCGTAGTATATACGTTCACTTTTTTATCTGTTGCCGTATAAGACAGGGAATCTTTTACTGTGTTATGCTGATTACCATCACTGGCACTGTTACAAGCCATCCAAAAACCTGCACTCAACACGATCAATATTTTTTTCATTTTTTTATCAGATTTATTGAACTACCAAATATATGTACCTACACTTCCCCCGGGTAAAGAGGTAAGCGCCAGTTTATTATTATACCGGATATTAAAATTGGAAGTGTTTTCATTATCATTTAATACGATCAGTACTTTTTTACCGTCTGCTCTTTTAAATGCCACACTTAAAATATTGCCTGAATGAGTGCTGCTGATCCGGGTAGAGCCGGTTGGCACAAATTTGGACGCATGTGCAATAATATAATAAGCAACATTCCTGGTTACAGTAGAGCCACTAATGGTTAACGCTCCCTTACATTGTGTACAACCGCCTGCGGTATGTGGTCCAAAGGATGGATCATTTGCCAAATTCCACTCCAAAGCCGTTTTACTCCAGTTACGCATTGATCCGATAATTACATTACGCAGGTGCCATTTTAAATCACCGCCAAAGTCGCCTGTAGAACTTGTCCATTGTTCGGTGAAATACAGGTTTTTATCCGGGTGGGCTGCCTTCACCGTACTTAATGCGTTTATATCACCTGCATACAAATGAAAAGCTGAACCATCAATATATTTTTTTGCATCCGGGTCATTTAAAATAGTTACGGGATAGTTAGGGTTATCACAGTTATGATCCCAGATAATGATTTTAGTATTAATAGCTGCTGCCTGGAAAGCCGGGCCTAAATGATTTTTTATAAAATCACGCTGTTCGGTTGCTTCCATACGCATGCTGGGGTTATTACCATCATGCTGCGGTTCGTTCTGGATGGTCACGGCATCAATGGTGATACCTTCGGCCTTCATTGCCTGGATATATTTTACAAAGTAATTGGCGTATACACTGTAATACTCTGGTTTTAACTTTCCTCCAATGGAGCTGCCATTATCCTTCATCCATGTTGGCGGACTCCAGGGCGTGCCCATGAGTTTTATATTCGGATTAATCGCCAGTATCTGTTTCAATAAGGGAATAAGGTGTGTTTTATCCTCAGCCAGGTCAAACTGGCTAAGCGTAAGGTCAGTTTGACCGGCCGGCAGATCATTGTAACTAAAAACTGCAGGGCTGAGATCTGATGCGCCCATTCCCAAACGCAGGTAGTTAATACCAATACCATTGCCGGTAGTATCAAAAAGTTCTTTTATCAGGTTGACCTTTGCGGTTGCAGTCATTTGGTTAATGAGCATGGCACTTCCGCCAGTAAGCGTGTATCCAAACCCATCCACCTGCTGGTAGGCAGTTGCAGAGTCAATATAAATATTAGGATAACTGTTTTCAGTTGTGGTAAATCCAATGGTTGTACTTTGCTTTTGTAATAGAACCGATTGATTGCCTCTTGTTAGCCAAAAATCTACCTGGTTAACCACCGGATCTGTAGGCCCGGGCGTTACAGGCGGCTGTGCACCTCCTCCACTGCTTTTCGAGCACCTGCAAGCTGTACCGATAACACTTATTAATACTACGAAAACAAGAATTTTATTTTTCATGCGCTTTATTTTTACAGGGAACGTCAAAATTTATTCAACATACATACCATTCAACCACACAGTACGAAGAAAGGTCATACTGCCGGCAGTGCCTCCATTAACCTTTAGACAGTTATTAAAATACAGGCCCCTGTTCTTTTTATTATATAGAAAAAAGGGCCGGACTAAACTTAGTCCAGCCCCTTATTTACCGGTTTATTTTTAACTCAATTATTTTTTATTAACAAACAGGCTTTGTACTTCTGCTGCCGTTAAGGCTGTACTATATAACCTTACCTGGTCAATCTCGCCTTTAAAAGAGCTTTGTAACCAGCCGGCGGCGCCATCAGCTTCGCTATCATTTCTCGGGCCACGGCCTATTCTTACTTCTGCTATTTTTTCATCATCCAGGTTCAGGTCACCATGGGTACCCCATACTTTTGTATTTGGATTTGCCACTCCATCTATATAAAGTGTCATGGTACTGGTGGGTGCATTGTAAACAGCAGCTATATGATGCCATTTATTATCCAGTAAACCGGCAATCATTTGCCCGCCTTCCCAGGTAAGCCAACCATCGCCATTTTTTGACTGAATATAAAGTTTAACTCCGCAGGCTGCATTATTACCTTCCAGGAAAAACAGGAAGTTCCCGTTTGACCAGTTGTAATCATTCGCGGCTCTGAAGCTCAGTATATATTCAGGGCCGTTTCCATTCTCATTATTCTTGGTCTGGCCATCTCTCTTAAACCATGAAGAAACAGTAAAGCTTTTTGCAGTAATGGCCCAATCGTTAGGCTTTATGTATTTTACATATTTGGCCGTTTCTCCTTTGATGGCTTTACCGCTAATACCATCTACACTGGTCAACGGATTATCACTGGGATAATTAGCCCTGATGCTATCTACCGCGTTTTTAAGGTTATTATCAGTAGTTCCGTCAAAAGCAACATAAAAGCTTAAAGGGCCACCGGGAGGGTTGGCGTCTTCAGGATATTCGCCCAGGTCGGGTTTGCTCATTTTCTGGCATCCCGCAAGCAATAAAGCTGATACGGTGATAGCCGGGAAAAATTTGTTTAATATATTTTTCATTTTTTTTTAAGTTTAAATCATGAAATTGATCGTGACGGTGCTTTCATTATCTATTACGGATATTCAGGATTTTGTAACAATGCACCCTGTGACTGGTCAATTATCTGTTGTGGCAGTGGCATATACCTGTTACGGTTTTGATAGCCTGCAGCTCCCAGTACTGAAACGGCATCACCCCAGCGAACCAGGTCAAAGAACCTTTCTCCCTCACCAGCCAGCTCAATACGTCTTTCATGTTTAATAGCAGTTCTCATCTGTGCCTTATTTACAAAAACCACTTTGGGTAATACACCTGCCTGACCTTCCCTGGCCCTGGCTCTTATCATCTCCAGTAAGGTTTCGGCCCTTGGCCCGTTATCCGCTTCATTGGCCGCTTCAGCAGCCATTAACAATACATCCGCATAACGAATAATACGCTGATTGTATGCGCCATTACCATTAGGGTCATTGGTACGGGCCTGTTCGGCCGGATCAGCATACACTTTTTTATTCCAGTAAGGACGTGGAAGTACGGCAGGGTAAGCAGGTAAAGTACGGCCATAGCCACCATACTGCGGATCATCTGATTGACCGGAAAACAGGATCGTTCTTTTTAACCTCGGGTCATTGGCTTCATAGGCATTAACTAAGTTAACTGTAGGCGTGTTCCATCCCCAGCCCATGTTCCATCCGGATGCATCAGAACCTCTTACGCCCTGTGCTGTTGCAAAGAAGCCATAAAAATCGGGTCTGCCTCCATCGCCTTTGTAAGCCTGGATCTCAAAAATAGACTCAGGGCCGTTTTCGCCGGCTGTCTGGAACACCCTGGAATAGTTAGACTCCAGGGAATACTGGCCTGATGTAATTACCTGTTCCAGTAACGTTAAGGCATCACCCCATCTTTGACGATACAGCAAAGTTTTTGCATGTAAAGATTTTGCCGCACCCATGGTTAATCTTCCTGGGTAAAGACTTGTACCGGTAGCGCTATTCCAGTTAATGGGCAAATGCTGCTCGGCATAGGTAAGGTCTTCATCAATTAAGGTATAAATATCCTGTACAGTAGATTTAGGCATCCTGTTCACCTGGTCTGCATTACGGATGGGCACAGTAACTTTTCGTACCTCGCCGTAAGTTCTTACAAGGTCAAAATAAGTAAGCGCCCTTACAAATCTTGCTTCTGCAATATTTACCCTTGAAGCGGGATCATCAAGTTTTAAGGAGTCCGCTGTATATAAAACGGTATTAGCCAGGTTCACCATTACATATTTACGTTCGTAATAAGTATTGGTGCTCCAGTGATCTTTTGAGTACTGAAACTGATCATAAATAACCGCCCAGTCAGCACCATCCGACTCACTGCTACCTTTAATATAATCGTCATCGCGGAAGCTGTGAATAGCCAGCCAGGGAATATGTCCCCAGGCAGCACCACCAACATCGGGGTTACGTAAGCCGCCATAAAGACCAAATACCAAACCTTCCAAACCACCCTGTTTTATATCATCCAAAGTTGCTTCCAGGGGTTTTTTATCAAGAAACTTTTTACAGCTCTGCAGGCTTACCATTAACATGGCAAGTGCAAGAACTCCAAATATTATTCTTTTCATATAAAATACTTTTACTGAATTAAAAATTAATGTTTATACCACCAGTATATATAACGGGTATTGGTCCGTTACCCCAATCCACACCAAAAGAAGTAGGTGATCCGCCAAACTCAGGAGCATACCCCGAGTTACGTTTGAAAGTTTTCAGGTTTTGTACATTGGCAAAAACACGGAAGCTTTTTATACGGGCTTTAGTTAAAACGTTGGTCGGGATATTATATCCGATCTGGATATTCCTGATACGCAGATAGCTGCCATCTTCAATACCAAATGTGGAAGGCAAACGGTTGATAGCAAACTTGTCGCCCAGTCGTGGTACCCAGTTTGAAGTACCTTCTCCATGCCACCTGTCTAATTTAAAAGAAGGATAGTTATATCTTGAATAAGGCAACTCTGAAGAGCCCCATACACGATATACCTCGCCGCCATAGGAACCTTGTAAGTCTACACCAAAATCAAGTGCTTTGTATTTAACCGATAAAGACATGCCATAAATAAAATCGGGAGTAGGGTTACCAATAATGGTGCGGTCATCCGTATTGATATAACCATCACCATTGATATCCCTGTATTTCAGGTCGCCGGGACCATACTCATAACCTACAACAATGGGAGATCCAATTTTATCGGCATAGCTTTGGTAAAGGCCATCTACGATATAACCATAAAAATAACCAATAGGATAGCCTACCTGTGTTTGATTAGGTGTGCTTTCACCGGCCGGCAGGAAGGTGCCGAATTTTTTCACTTTATTTTTAAAGCTGGTAAGGTTACCGCTTACGGTATAGGTAAGGTCTTTAGAAAGTGTACCATTATAGTTTAATGATAACTCGATACCCTGGTTAGAAATAGAGCCAAAATTACCTAAAGTACGGCTAGGCCCGTTTTGTAAGAAGGACAGCATGTCCTTGGTTAACTTATTGTAATAGTTTATTTCACCTGTTACTCTGTTATTTAACAAGCCAAATTCCAGGCCTATCTCTCTTCCATGCACTGTTTCCCAGCGCAGGTTTGGATCAGGCTCATAGTCATTTACATAAGCAGGGTATACACTACTGCCAAATACAGCAGTATTACCGGAAGAGAAAGTAGGGAAATAAGGATAACTAACACCATAAGTATTCTGGCTACCTAATACCCCGATCGAACCTTTTAATTTAAGGTAGTTGATAACGGAAATATCCTGCATAAACCCTTCTTTGCTTATTTCCCATCCGGCACCTACTGCCCAGAAGTTTTGCCAGCGCTGGTCAGGATTATAGATCAGTGAGGAGCCATCCCTTCTGAAGGTAGCGTTCAGGTAATATTTATTGGCAAAGTTGTAAATACCACGTAACAGGAAAGAAAGGGTATTTGCTTCTGTTTGTGCAGAGTTTCCTGTAGCATTGGCTATATCAGTAAACTTGTTATTCAGGTACCAAAAACGTTTGTCATCCGGAATAGCGGGTTGTCCGTCTTTTTGTTCAACACGTCCGCTGGTACTTCTGTAAGCACGTGAGTATGTTGTCCAGCCGGCAGTAGCCTGGAGATTATGATCACCCAGTCTTTTCTTATAGTTTAACAGGAAGTCTGACTGGTACTTGGTCCAGCGTTGTTCAGACTGGGATACCGACGTATACCGGTTTACTAAAAAGCCGGCGCCTGCATCCGGATCGTATGCACCGTATAACGGGTTATACGTTCTGCTTTCCAGGTAACTTTGGTCACCATAAAGCGCCATACGGAAGTTAAAATCTTTTAAAAAGTTAACCTCACCATAAATGCTTCCTACAAAACGTTGTTCACGACCAATGAATTTATCCCAGGTGTTTTCTCTGGTAACCAACGGATTTTGTAAAGTGTTTTGAATAGAAGGAAGTGCAGAATACAGGTTATATACCTGCTCTGTTCCATAAAGATTCATGGTATAGGGTGTAGTACCGGCACTTACATTCGGTGCAATTCTCCTGGCATTTTCCAGTGTATTGGTACCGTCATTTGGCGCCTGGGTGTAAGCAGTGTTAAAAGTAAAGCCGATCTTAATATCTTTAGTCAGCTTATATTCATTGCTTAAGTTAATCAGGTATTTTTTTAGTTTTTCGTGAATAACAATACCCTCTTCATTTATATAACCCAGGCCCATGTAAAACCTGTTCTTTTCGTTGCTGGCATTAATACTCAGGTTATTGTTATTAAAAACACCATTTTGTGTTACGGCCTTGATCCAGTCTGTATTTGAAGTCCAGTTAGTAAAATCAAAACCCGGAGTAGTTACGCCGATATTGTTATTCTCTTCCTGGTATAACATTTTAAAATCTTCGCCATTGGTCAGTACATCAATTTTATCAACCAGTCTTTTAACACCAATGCTGGAATTTAAGTTTACAATTACCTGTCCCGCTTTGGCCTTTTTAGTGGTGATAGCAATGGCACCTGCAGCACCCCGTACACCAAAAATGGCCAAAGAAGAAGGGTCTTTCAGTATTTCCATTGACTCAATATCATTAGGATTGATAAAGTCAATATTATCATTTAAAATACCATCCACAATATATACCGGGCGTACGGCTTCATCACCAATACTGTTTGTACCACGGATACGGATATCGGGTGCTTTACCAATGCCGGCAGAAGGCGTTACACTTAACCCTGCTACCTTACCCTGTAAAGAAGCGATGGGGTTTACGTTGGGTTTATCAGCCACTTCTTCACCGCCAACCTTCACAATGGAACCGGTAAGGTCTCTTTTCTGGGCGGTACCATAACCTATTACCACCACCTGGTCCATCTCTTTGGTGGATGAAACCAATGTTACGGTAACTTCATTTTTACCGCCTAAAGCAACCTCCTGTTCAGCATAGCCAACAGAACTAACAATAAGCGTTACATTATTATTGGGTACCGAAAGCGAGAAATTACCATTGCCGTCTGTGGTAGTTCCGAGGGTAGTTCCTTTTACCTGCACAGAAGCGCCGGATAAAGGCAGGGCGCCTTCGCCTAAAACCTTACCCTTTACAATAACGTCGGGCGGACGAACATCGCCCATTTCTTTAATTACAATCAGGTTGTTACCCATTACCTGGTATTGTAAATTGGTACGGAAAAACATGATGCTCAGTACATCTTTTAAAGAAGCCTGGTTAACATCAATGTTCACTTTACGTAAACGGAGTTCCTGTAACTGACTATTGTACAGAAAGCGGTATTGTGTCTGTTTTTCGATATTCTGCAAAACAGTCGTCATTTCGGCCCGTTTTGCCTTGAGCGTGATCTTTGATTGCCCAAAGCCATTGGCCGACACATGCACCGTAAAAAGTAAGAAAAAAGCAGCAGTCAGTTTCATAGCAAGCAGCACATTTGATTGAAACGGTTTTATTTTAACCGTTAAGAAACTTTTCATACATTTAAAAAATTAAGGGTTAAGCAATCCAACTGGTCAGGTTGTTCTTTTTGTTTAGCCGTCTTAGTACGCTTATAACGGGGAATGCGCCAACATTCTCCGTTTTTTTGTATACTAACCGGGGGCTGTTTTAAGGTAGTCCGATATATATCTCATTGTTATCAATTTTATAGGTAATGCCGAAGCCCGCCTTCAATCCGGCCAGCGCTTCTTCAACAGTTTCTTTTTCGAAAGAGCCTGTTGCTTTCATACTTTTTACCTCGTTATTGGTAAAAAATATCTTTACGTTATACCATCTTTCCAGTTTACGGGCCAGCTGTTCAAAATCTTCATCTTTAAACTCTAAACGGCTGTATACCCAGGCGGTTTCTATTCTTTCGGTTTCTTTTTTTGCGCTATCGATGGAGACAATAATGGTACCCTTATGGGGAGTGGCAATAGTAGACTTGTCTATTGTAGACAGTAAATTGCTTTCATTTGCTGCGTTTTTAGCTACTATCAGTTTTTGATTGGGCACCATGGCAATAGGCATCCGGTCTTTAAAGTTATTATTGGTTACCTCTACCCTTCCCTGGAACAGGGTGGTTTCCACGTTTTTATCCTCGGGGTATGATTTTACATTAAATACCGTACCTAATACTCTGATCAGAACATTATCTGTATGTACAATAAAGGGCTGTGTTTTTTTATGGGCCACATCAAAATAGCCTTCGCCCACCAGTTTTACCTCCCGTGTTGTACCTGAAAAATCATTCATATACTCCAAGTAAGAGCCAACATTCAGCCAAACGGAAGTACCATCTCGCAAAATAAAGCGGGACCGGTTACCATTTTTGGTGAATAACCTTTCTCCCTCCACCTCCTGTTTGTGGGATATACCCAGGTTAGGATCATTGATTTTTTTATCCGGTACCAGGCTCCAGACCGCAGCTACTACCAGTAGGAGTATGGCAGCCGCAGCTAACCACCTGTATCTTTTTGGCTTACGCACTGGTGGTAAAGGAATAACGGAAGACGATTTTTTTCCACCTGCCTTATGTATGATCTGTTTTACCGATTGACGTGCCTCAATATCATCTATGGCATCTTCTTTCTGGTGCCACATTCTCACCAACACATCATATTCCTGTTGTAACGCGGGGTTTTGTTGTAGTATATCATGTAATTGCTTCTCTTCCTGAGAAGTTGCTTCGCCGCTTAAACTGCGGGACATAAGCACCCATATAGTATCAGATATATTCAAAATGGCAAGTCTTAATACTATAGGACAGCAATTTGAATTCTATCTACTAAAAGAAATTTAACTTTTTTTAACTTTTTTTTGGAGATCGGTTTCCAGGCCCGGAAAGCCGGCAGTTTTACCTGGTTTAATAACATCCAGCGCCTGGCAGATACGTTTTACCGCTATGGCCATCTGGGCATCAATGGTATTAATGGAGATATTCAGTATCTCGCTTACTTCTTTATATTTAAGCCCGTCCTCCCTTACCAGTTTGAAAATTAATTTGCACCGGGGTGGCAGGTTTTCAATCACACGGTTCATTTTGGCCATCATTTCGCCGGTTATCATCAGGTCGTAAGGATCGGTGGTGATGACAGGTGAGGCTGTTTCCAGGAAATCAAAGGGGGCGTTCACCAGTTCATTTGCTTTTTGGGAAATAGCATTTAAAGAGGCGTTTTTAACGGCTACATATAAATAAACCACCAGGTTATCAATTTGTGAAGCCGTTTCCCGTTTTGCCCATAGTTTCACAAATACATCTTCTACGGTTTCTTCGGCCAATTCTTTACTACGAACAAGGGAAAATGAGAATTGTACCAGTTTTTTATACAAATACTGGTAAATGAGTGTGAAAGCGGCTTCATCGTGATGTTGCAAGCGTAACTGAAGTGCTTTTAACTCCTGAAGGTTATGTAAGTTCTCTCTGTGCAATCGTTACATTGTTATGCTAAAGTAGGGAAAACAATTTAATACATATCATCAAAAAACACAATAAATATGCTTTTTTCAGGATGAAAAACATTTTATGACGATTGTGCTAGCCACCGGAGCATTGCAATCAGTTACATTTTACAGCTATCCCCGGCCCTTGTATTTTTTATGGCACTAATACCCGCGACCGGCAGTTTATTTTTCCGCCAGCATTTGTTTTGCCTGTTCCAGGTCTTCGGGGGTATCAATGGCCACACTAATAAAATCTACTTTGGCCATGCGTATTTTTATACCATTTTCCAGGTACCGGAGTTGTTCCAGTTTTTCTACCCGCTCCAGTAATGCCGGGGGCCAGGTGGTAAAGTCAAGCAGTATTTGTTTGCGATAACCGTATACTCCAATATGTAAATAATGATCAACGGGAATACCAGGATTGGCCACATAGGGAATAACATTGCGGCTGAAGTAGAGCGCATCGTTATGTTTGTTCACCACTACCTTTACCGCACTGGTTGCCTGCAATTCTTCGGAACTTTTTATTACCCGCATTAGGGAGCCCACCTGTACCATTGGGTCGGTAAACAGTTGTACAAGTTTTTGCAAAGGCTCTTTTTGTATAAAGGGTTCATCGCCCTGTACATTAATAATCACCTCTACATCCAAACCAGCCACAGCCTCGGCTATACGGTCGCTGCCACTTTCGTGCGGTTTCAGGCTCATGATGGCTTTACCACCATTATCGACAATTTCATTATAAATAATATCGCTGTCCGTTACTACAATTACTTCATTAAAAAGCCCGGTAGCCACAGTAGCATCGTAAGTATGCCTGATAACCGTTTTGTTACCCAGGGGTTGCATAAGCTTGGCCGGGAAACGGGTGGCGGCATAACGGGCCGGAATAAAGGCGGCTACAGGAATGGTTGCTGAACTGGTCATAGTTATTTATTACTGACTGCAAATATAACGGTAGGGTGCGTTTTTTTGCTGATAAGCGAACAAATGCTGAGAGGCTGCCCGATGGAAGCGGCACCGGACGCCTGTGCAACGGCGGCTGGTACAGCGGACAGCGGGAGCTAATGCTGAGCATGGTTACTGTTGCCCAAAGCCCCTGCAAATGCTGCAAAACCATGCACGGGCTTTACAGACAAGGAAGCCACACGCTGTATATTTGCGGATTTTAGCAGACTTAAAGCGCCCGTAGTAATACGATTCGCAGGGTTAGCAGCAACTGCCGGGGAGCAAGCGGTGCAACCGATTTAAAGTATCATTATTGAATTTTAATATAAGTTTTAATTACATTTATAATATAATGACTTAAAACATTGAACCGGGGATTGGCTCAATTGTTGTTTAGCTCATGAAATAATTGACAAGCAATTGTCATTATTATTTATTACCTCTATCGTTAAACACAATTTTAGTTGTATGGCAAAAGATGTGATCAAACTTTTTCGCAACGAAGTATGGAAGGATGTTAAAGGCCACGAAGCCAAAGGTGCAGTATGGTACAAGTACGCCATATCAAATTATGGCAGGCTTGTTAAATACAATAAAAATATACCGGATGGCTTTTTGCTTAATTGCAGCAGGCAGGGCGGCTACCCTATATGGCGAAAAAAAATGAATGATGAATATGTAGCCATTTTAATACACCGTTTAGTAGCTGAGTATTTTTTACCAAAACCAAGAGGGAAACAAAAGTTTATCATTCACCTGGACCATAATAAGGAGAATAATAAAGTGAACAATCTTGCATGGGCAACCCGTGATGAAGTAACGGCGCATAATAAAAAGAATCCCCTGGTAATTGCAGCCATTAAACGCACGAAGGAAATTGGCGGCGGCGGCGGCAAAAGAAAACTGAAAGAGAAAGATGTAATCCGTATTAAAAAGATGTTAGCGGCCGGCAAAACGCTGAAAGAAATAGCCACAAAATTCAGCGTAAGTGATATGCAGATATACCGTATAAAAATTGGTGAGAACTGGGGCCGGGTAAAAATTGCTTAAACTACTCCGAATAATAATTTTGCTTTACAATAGGTAGTGGTATTGGCTGTAATAGTTGCCGTAACTGAAAATAGCTGTTCACCGGCAGGTTGAAAGGCAATAACAATTTCAGCTACAGGTACCGTTGCGGGTGTTATTATATTGAGGTATTTTACCTGTGCAGCTTCGCGTAATATGATCTGTTTTTGTACATGGCCGGCCAGTTGCTCTTTTATGATATGCAGCATACATACGCCGGGTACAACAGGTTGCCCCGGAAAATGACCTTCAAATATTTTGTGTGCCGCATTGAACTCAACAGTTAAGGTAATACTGCCATCCGTTTCCTGCTTATTTATCACCTGGTAAAAACTGTTATTCAGCATAGTTGTTTATTTGCTTTAGCGTTATGTTAAACGCAAAGTTATTGTGTTTTATAAATACGGAGTCAGGCAGGCTTTTGTTCATCCCCGTAAATTGTATATCCACTACTTTTTTCCTTTTACTTCCCCTTTCCATGGCCAGCAGGCTATCGCAGCCGGCAGGGGTTTTATAATAGTAATGGTCTTTACCCTGCTTGTAAATATGGTAGGCGTAAGTACCATCTGTTTTAGAAAGGTAGCGGGCATTCCCCAACCTGTTCATTAGTAACAGTTGAAAATCTTTACGCAGGGTTTTGATCACTGCCTTACGGTTCATTTTATCCGTAATATGATGAACGATCATATTACCTGTGGGCGGAAAACCAAAATCAAAAAACTTAAAGCCGGCTTCGTTGGTAAATAACAGGCGCACACTGCTATCGGGTAATTGTTTAATAATGAGCAGGCCGCTCAAATAATGGCCGGTAACATCAATTTGTGCACGGTATAAAGTGGTATTGTATTCCGGCACCAGGGATGGTATACAGTCAGGAGAACCATTGCTTTTTTGCAGGTGTTTATACGCCGATCCGCAGGCCGATAAAAGTACAAGTATACTAATGGGTATTAAAAAGCGCATCGGATAAGGTTGTGTTCAGTTCCGGGTTTATATAAGATAACACTGTTTTATCGCCCGACGGCTCATGCATTTCTACTTTTTTTACCAGGTTATCTTTTTTACCCGAGATCATGTTTATTTTACTGAACATTTTTTTCAGGTCCTTACCCAGCGGCGTTAACTCGGCCAGGTAAGCATCATTAGACTCATATAGTTTTACGGAAAAATCTTTGTTATCGAACACCGTTCCTTTCACACAATCCATCATAATGCGGTTAATGGATTGAAAGAGCTTATTGGAGCTGGCCGACATTTTGTTTTCCTTCTGGTTATCTTTTATATATACATTATTACCGTTAATCACCATCAGGTACTGGAAAGGTGATGTATACTCCATACGTATGGCATTTTCTTTTTTGAAGTAGAATTTGCCTTTTGATACAATTTTTTCTGACAGCATGCTCAGGGTTTTCTCCTGCACAAAATCGCTTTTTAGCGTATTGGTCTTTTGTGCGGACTGGGCAAAGCTTTTTTTGAAGGCATCGGTATTGGCCACAGCTTTATAACCCGGGTATTGCGCCTGCGCTGCTATAAACAAAAAATAACTGAAGATGGTAAGGATAAACCTATGCATAAGGTTGCAAATTTAGCATTTTGTGCAATGGTACAATAGCATACCCCTGCGCTTTTAACGTATCAATAAATACGGGTAACATAGTCACGGTAACGGCACAGGTATCGTGAAACAATACCACAGCACCGGGTTTTACCTGTTTTAGTACCCGTTGTAATAATTTATCGGCATCGCCGGTAATGGTATCCAGCGAACGGATATTCCACCCCACGGTAACAAACCCCGATCTTTTAATGGCTTTTGCCAGGTTTGGATTGGTAACGCCATAGGGCGGCCTGAACAGTAAGGGTGTAACACCTATTGCCTGACGCGTTACGGCATTCATCTGTTGCAGGTCGTGGTACATTTTTTCTGTACCGAGCAGATCGAACAGTTTACCATGACTATAACTATGGTTACCAATGATATGTCCCTGCTCATGCACCTGTTGCAAGATCCGGGGATACAGTTCAACCTGCCGGCCGATACAAAAGAAGGCGGCGGGCACATTTTTTTCCTGCAGTATGGCCAGTACTCGGGGGGTGAAATCAGGTGAAGGGCCATCGTCAAAACTAATGGCTATCTGTTTTTTATCAGTTTCGGCACTGCTTACCACTTTTACATAAAAGCCGGAATTAATATAGTAACTGCCATAAAACAATACCGTGCTTCCAATGACCAGGATTGCCGCCAGTAAAGGCCAGAAATACAGCCAGTTGTTCAGCACGCCATACATAACAGCGGCGAGTAAACATACTGATAGTATGATAATGGTAAGCCGGAACTTTAACATGCGGTAAGCAAAAATAGTGCGTGGTGAATATGTTGCTGGTGATTGTAAATTAAAATACGTTTGGGTGCTGCTGCCGTTACCCCAACTGTTGCCGGAACTTTACCGGTATGTAAAATATTAGCCGCTAACCAAACCGCAAATGCGGTTGCCGTGGGGTATTCGCCACACAGGTGTTTAAAACCGCTTAAAGGCCTGTTCTGTAGTACACCTGCCTGCAGTGTGGTATAAACTTCATCATTTGCAGCATCACCATTCAGGCCGGTCAGGATAATATCCACATCATCCAGGGTTATACTTTGTTTAGCCAAAAACTTTTCAATTTCTGCTTCAATTTCCTGGTCGGACATGGGTTTATAAAAAGTATGCACATCATTGAGTTTAGCCATGCTGTTGTCTTCTTTTTTACCATTGATCAAAAAGAACACGGCACCCTCCCCGTTCATGGTACCCTGTGCGGGTTGTGTTAACAGGTCCACGCTTTGTTCCCTGTTTTTGTACAGGCCAAACCGTTGCAGGATATTGTGGCTGGCTTCCACAATTTCATCTACCGCTCCTACCAGTACATTGCCGGCCTCCTCTTCTGCCAGCAGTAAAGAGGCATCCAGCAAAGCATTTTCAAAGGAGAAACCGCGGTGTACAAAAGTATTGTTATAGTTATGACACTGTAACATTAAAGCAATTTGCGCTCCTACCGTATTGTGTGTGGATTGTATAAAAGAAGTGGGTGATAACAGTTCCTCGTTAAAGCTGACCATGCGTGACAGAAAAGCTTCCGTGTCGGCCAGGCAACCATAGGCCGTACCGGTTACAAAAGCATCGGGCTGCTGTACCCCGGCGGCTTTCAGGCAATCCATAGCGGCGGCCACACCCATCTTTATTACACGACTCATGCGCCGGATCTGTTTGCTGTCAATATAAGTAGTATAATCAGGTTCAACACAGGCCAACTTATCACCTGAATAAGTATCCGGGTTAACCAGTATTTTTTCGAAAGATGCCTGCGGCGTAACAGCGGCCGTAGATTGTATGTACATGTATTTGACCTCTTTAAAATTGTTATCGTTTAGATGGCTGTTCCAGGTACAGCTCCACCCCTGTTGCCAGCGGGTAGTATTGTTTTGTATCCTGTTCCTGCAAACGTTGTGTAAATAAAATACCGTTTAAATGATCGATCTCGTGTTGAAAGATCACCGCTGTAAATCCCTCTATTATTTCATTTTTATAAGTACCATCCTTTTGCTGATAACTTAACCCGATGGTATAATGTCTTAACACATTACCGCTGATATCAGGTATAGACAAACAACCTTCTTTCCCTTTACGGTAGAGAACAGATTGCCAGGTTATCTGTGGATTCAGGTATAGTTCAAAAGGAGTACCGGCTTTGTCGAACCGTTGTACCCAAATGATTTTTTTATTAATGCCTAACTGGGGCGCCGCAATACCAACACCCGGGCGGGTACTGTCTCGCATGGATAATAACATACGTTTTGCCAAAAGATCCAAACCCGGTGCGTTATGTTGAATGTTTGCAGAGGGCGTCAACAATATCTTATGTTCCTCCGGTTGGGTGATCTGTATAACCCTTAACATGTTACTGGTATCACCGCCGTAGATGATTTTTGTTTCCTTATCCGTAAACAGCTGCGCCTGTAACAGGTTTGTACAAACTGTTAACAATACCAATAGTAAACCGGGATGCCGTACCGTTTTTTTCATTGTCATAAAAAGTACACAAAAATATAATTAAACCGGTGCAGTGCCTGATAAAATTGGCCAGCTGCCTTATTTTATGGGTAACTGATGGAATTGCATTGAAATACAGGGTTTATAACACTATATGCTCTTTGGTCAATTCATTATTTACCGTCCGCCATATCTGCAGGCTGTTTTCGTTTTTCAGTTCTGCGGGCAATAAACTATCCGGCCAGTTCTGGAAACTTACCGGCCTGGCAAAACGCTGTATGGCATCGGGCCCAACTGATGTAAAACGGCTGTCGGTAGCGGCCGGAAAAGGGCCGCCATGCTGCATGGCATAACATACTTCCACTCCCGTAGGAAAGCCATTAAAAATAATGCGGCCACATTTTTCACTGATCAGGTTAATCAACTCGCGGTTATCACCGGCTTCCTCAGTTTCCGCCCATACGGTGGCGGTTAACTGTCCCTCTAATGATTGGGCAATGGCTATAGCGTCCTCCGTTGAATGATATTTAACTACCAGGCCGAACGGACCAAACACTTCGTGGGCCACCGTTTTGTTATGCACAAAATTATCTTTACCCGTAATGGCCACCGTTGCATTGCCAGCCAGTTCATTGGTATTAGCGGCTTCGGCCAATACACTTACGCCGGGTTGGGTAATAGTGGCTTGTTTATTTTTATGGTAACTCCCGGCTATGCCTTTATGTAACATCATCGCAGGGCTTGTTTCAGTAACAGTTGTAGCCAGTGTATCCAGGAACAAATCAAACTCCGGTATATCGGGTACTATTATTATTCCCGGGTTAGTACAAAACTGCCCCACCCCCAGTGTTAAGGATGCCGCATATTGTTCCGCCAGCTTTTTAGGATCTGCTTTTAGTTTTTTTGGTAATACAAATACAGGGTTCACACTTCCCATTTCTGCAAAAACCGGAATTGGCTCTGCTCTTTTTTGAGCCAGGTCGTAAAGGGTTTTACCTCCCATATAGGAACCCGTAAAACCTACCGCTTTTACCAGGGGATGCTGTACCAGGTATTGACCGTTTTCAAAGCCCTCGCTGATAACGTGAGAAAAAACTGAAGCCGGAAAACCTGCTTTCTCTATACCTGCTGCAATAGCCCCCGCCATGATAACAGAGGTTTGCACATGTGCACTATGGGCATTCACTACTACCGGGCAACCCGCTGCTATCGCAGATGCCGTATCTCCTCCACCGGTTGAATAGGCGAATGGGAAGTTGCTGGCACAAAAAACAGTAACAATACCCACCGGTAAATAAGTCTTGCGCAAATCAGGTTTAGGCGCAGGCATCCGGTTGGGCAAAGCGGTATCTATGCGCACCGCCAATACATTACCGGTAGCCACTGCATCGGCATAACTGCGCCATTGAAAAACGGTTCTTGCTTTTTCTGTTGCCAGCCTTGCTACCGGCAGGTTGGTTTCCTGCTGTGCTGTTAGCAATAGTTCTTCACCCAATGCTTCAATGGCATCGGCAATATGATGCATAAGTCTTGCCCGTTCTGTTACGGTTGTTTTTTTTAAAAACATCAATACTTCCTGTGCTTTTTGCAACAGCTTATCTATTTCGGGCATAGTTGTATACTGCATAATAACAATTTTAAATACGGCCAGTAAAGTTAACTTTTCATTAGGTCTGTTCCATAAACAAATAGTACTCCTGATTGTTTACTTTTTCCCGTATACCGGCCTGCGCAAACCCCTGATTTTATTGTGTTTCAGCGAAAATTTAACAGTCTTGTTTTTAAGATTTCTCTAACGTGCACTTATACACATTTATCCCGTTCTGGCACCATTTTTCCAGCAATTCCCTGCTTAAAACAATACAATATGAAAAAAATAAACTGGTTGCTGGGTTTAGCAATCGTACTCGTCGCCATGCAATCCTGTATGAAGAATAAGAATGACAGTCCTTCTACACCTGTTGCAGGTTTAATGGCTTTTAACTTAGCATCTGATAAAAACCAGGTGGGTTTTGATATAGGTGGGAATGTGTTTACACCCCAGCCACTTAATTTCCTGAATTATACAGGTGTTTATAACGGAATATTTGTCGGCACCCGTACATTAACGGCTTTTGATGCCATGACAAACAGCAGTATTGCTTCTGCCAATACTACCTACGAAGAAGGGAATTATTATTCTGCTTTCTTAATAGGCACCAGCAATAATTACCGCACACTGGTGGTAGCCGACAGCCTCGATAGCCTGGATGCAGTGGCAGGTAAAGCCTATATCCGTTACATTAATGCCATACCCGATTCAACAGCGCCAACTGTAACCGTTACGGCCAATGACGCGCCGGTGAACAGTGGTGTGTTATCCTATGGTCATATCAGCCGGTTCATGCCGGTAAATGTGGGTAATGTAACGATTACCACTTCCAACGGAGGTAATATCAGCACCAACAGGACCTTCCCGGTAACAGAAAAGAAAATCTATACCATTTTGCTGGCTGGTAATCCTGCCTCTAACAATATGGACAGTGTACAAACAAGGTATATTGAGAACGGGACTTTACAATAATATAGCATCGCAAGATTTAAAAATCTTGTTAGCTGACTAGTTAAACAAAAACGGATGGTGTTGGGGTTATCTCAGCACCATTTGTCTGTCAGCATCTAACCTCAGTAAAATTGCTATCAGCAAAGAGAAAGTCAGCAGGGAGGCGCCGCCATAACTGATCAGTGGTAACGGAATACCAATTACAGGGGCCAGCCCAATGGTCATGGAAATATTAATAGCCACGTGAAAAAATATAACCGAGGCCACACCATAGGCATAACACCGGCTGAATACACTTCTTTGCCTTTCGGCAATGGTAACAATGCGGAATAATAAAAGCAGGTATAAGCCCAGCAGGACAAAGCTGCCCACAAAGCCAAAGCCTTCACCAATGGTATCAAAAATAAAATCGGTTCTTTGCTCCGGCACAAAACCGTACCGCGTCTGGGTACCTTTTAATAAACCCTTACCGGTAAAACCACCACTGCCTATGGCAATTTTTGATTGTTTTACATTATAATCCGCAGTATTCTCCTGTTTCCCGCTTTTTTCATTAATCACCACTTCACCCTGTATATATTCTTCGGGTATTTCTTTACCAATGGTACTGTAAATACGTTCTACCTGGTGTTTACCTAATACTTTTTGAAATAAAAATGGTACGGCCAAAAACTGTATGCCCACGCAGACCAATGTAATAAGAACAATTTTAACCAATAAGCCGCGATCCCGTTTTACTTGCCTGCGCAGGAGAAAAATAACCATAAGCGCAATGCCTATTAATATTAAGGCCAGTATATCCTTATCCAGCAACAGGGTCATTACCACCAGTGCTGCCAGACTAAAACCAATTACCAGTATACTGGCAGGCAACCCCTCCCTGAACATCACCAGGAAAAAAGCAAAGAACACCAGGGCCAGGCCTGTTTCTTTTTGTAAGATGGACAAAATTGCCGGGAACAAGGTAATACCGGCAGCTATTAACTGCGAGCGGGTTTGTGTAAAATCCGTTTCCGGCCTTGATAAATATTTTGCCAGTGCCAGCGCCACGGTTATTTTACAAAACTCCGCAGGCTGAAAGTTTAAAGGCCCCAGTTTAATAATTGATTCGGTACCCTTAATATTGGAGTGGAAAGGAAATACCAGCAACATCATAAAAATACCTACCGCATAAAATATATTGGCCGTGGCCGGGAAAAACTTACTGTCGGTTAACAGTACAAACAAGCCCAGTAACAGCGATACACCAAAAAAGATGAACTGTTTGCTGTAATCGGTATTAAAGTTTAAAAAGCTCTGTATAACCGGGTCCCCCTCTTTATAGGTAGCCCCGAATATGGCCATTAACCCAATGGTTACTATCAGTATATAAATACCCACTACTGACCAATCTATGCCTTTTGATATGCCGGGGTTACGCTGACTCATACAGTTACTGGTGCTGGTGTTGACGGGTTACGGTAAAATTGGTGTTTTGGCTCTAACATAAAAGTAATAGCCGTTTTTATTGTTGATTTTGGCTGTTTTTCTTCTTTCTTTTCAGCCGGGGCCGCTTCACCACGGCGCAAATATTTCCTGATATAGGTACTATCCTTTGTTTTATCAAAGAACCAGCGGGCCCTGATGGAATCCTCACGGTATTGCAGGCGGGCAAAATGTTTAGGCATACGGTTTACCTTAATAAAGTTCTCGTACTCTGCCTTGGTAGCTTTTGATAAAGTATCGTTCAGGTATTTTTCCGTCAGTACTTTGGCAATGGGTCCACTCCATGTACCACCATAACCGGCATTTTGCATCACTACCGCAATAGCGATTTTCGGATTATCGGCAGGGGCAAAACACACGAACATTGCATTATTCTCCAGTTTAATTCTACGGCCATCTAAAAAAGTATAGTTCTCCGCAGTACCTGTTTTTGCACTCACCCTTATACCCGGTATACGGTTACGGGTTGCCGTACCATAAATGGTCACATCTTCCATACCATTAATAATGGCCTGGTACATGGTATCGGGAATATGGGTCAGTACTTCATGTTTGGTGCGGTACTTAGCCAGGTATATAGAGTCGGCAGGCGTTTCATCGTCAATACTTTTTACAAAATGCGGGGTATAATAATAGCCTTTGTTCGCAATAATGCACATGGCGTTGGCCAGTTGTAAGGGTGTGGCGCCCATCTTATCCTGTCCTATACCCAGGGTAAGGTTGGTACAGGAGGTCCAGTAACCCCTGTTCTCCTTGTTATACACCGATGTATCGGGAATAAACCCGGAGTTTTCGGAAGGCACATCCACCCCCAGCCTTACTCCCAGGCCAAATGCGTTCATATACTCCTTCCATTTCATGTAACCGTTTTTTACATTCCCATATCTTTTCTGGTCCACCACCATCCGGTAAATATGGGTAAAATAGGAGTTACAGGAATTTGCCGTGGCTAACCGTAAGTTGGCAGCATGGCCTCCGCCGGCATGTGTACAGCCAGGTTTACCCGTGCCGCAGGCCAGGTAACGTCCTCCGCAGGGATAACCAAATGAAGGTGTTATCACGCCTTCCTCCAATGCCACCAGCCCACCCAGGGGTTTAAACGTACTACCCGGTTCATACCGGCCCTGCACCGCACGGTTCAATAAAGGCTGGGCAACATCCAGGGCCAGGCGGGCATAGTTTTTTTGCATATCATAACCCGTTAAATCGTTGGGGTTAAAGGTTGGGCCCGATGCCATGGCCAGGATACCCCCGGTTTTAGGCTCTATAGCCACTACAGCGCCTACTTTGCCGCTCAGCATTTTTTCGGCCATTTCCTGCAGTTCTACATCTAGGTAAGTACGTAACCCGCGGCCGGCAACGGCCGCCGTATCAAACTCCCCGTTCTCATATTTACCCACCAGGCGGTTACGGTTATCCTTTATCATATACTGCACACCACGCTGGCCCATCAATACCTTTTCGTAAGAGGATTCCAACCCGTTCTTACCAATATAATCCCCCATGCGGTAAAACCTTTCCGACCGCTCAATATCCTTGGCCGATACCTCACTTACATAACCCAGTAAATGCGCTCCTACATTATAAGGGTATACCCGCACCGGTCTTTCAATCATGGCAAAGCCGGGAAAACGCCAGCTGTTCTCTTCAAAGCGGGCCTGCATCTGTGGCGTTAATAGTGATTGAAAGGTGGAAGGTCTTACCCTTGTATTTTTAATGATCGCGTCCACGATCCTTTTTTTAAACTCCGCAGTATCAATCTCCATCAGGTTACAAAATGCCGTGGTATCCATACCTTTAATTTCGGCAGGGGTTACCATTAAATCGTACATAATGGCATTGTTTAAAACCGCTTTCCCTTTACGGTCATAAATAATGCCCCGTTCGGGGTAAATTATTTTGGGGTAAACGGCATTATCCATGGCCATAGGACCATATTTCCCCGATAACAATTGCAGGTTTACCAATTGCCCGATAATGATCACAAACACCAATAAAAAAATAAGCTTTATTATACGACTGCGTGATTGGTTAAATACGGACATAAATTATACAGCGGGAAAAAATAATACCAGTGAAGTAATTAATTAGTTATACAAAGTACGAATTACCAAAGGGGCTTTCCAAATGTTTATTACCAATTTTTTTATAATTTTTTACCCTAACAATTCCGGGGCTGTCAACTGCAGTAATACTACCCGGCTTCTGTTCCCGCTGTCCGCTGTACTCCGCCACCAACCCGCGCACAAACCTTCAGCGTGGTGCCGCTTCCATCGGGCAGCCCGTCAACAGCAGCGTTTCAAACCAGCTTTTTAAATACACGTATCATACTGCCTGTTTTCAATACAATCACGCTATCCTTATCACCCGCTTTCTGCACTACTGCTGATTGCCACTTGTCAATTGCCAATTCTTCTTATCCATTATCAACTGTAAATAGAAACAGTTTTTATTTTAACTTTATACTTTTACTTACCATAAACTCATTGCATGTCGTTTGCTCACATCACTATCAGTTCCGTTTCCCTATACAAATTATTCATTCCTTTAAAAGAACCCTTTATTATTTCCCTGGGTCCTATTCCCAACGCCGAAAATGTAATTGTAGTTATTAAAACAGCGGAAGGCATTACTGGCTTTGGCGAGTGCAGCCCTTTTATGAGCATTAATGGCGAAAGTGCCGGCACCTGTATGGAAGTGGGCCGTTACCTGGGTAAACTGCTGGTGGGCAAAAATGCACTGGATATTGAAGATAATATTGTGGCCATGGACCGCCTTATTTATGGTAATACCAGCATTAAAAGTGCCTTTGACATGGCACTGTATGATATTGCCGCCCAAAATGCCGGGGTTCCTTTATACCGGTTCTTAGGCGGCGACAATAAAAAAATAGTGTATACCGATTATACAGTGAGCATCAGCACCCCTGAAAAAATGGCGGCCGATGCCCTTAAGATCAAGGAACAGGGCTATCCCGCCATTAAAATAAAACTGGGCAGCAATGGCGCTTTGGATGTAATGCGCATAAAAGCCATCCGCGAAGCGGTAGGCAACGAAATTCCCCTGCGTATTGATGCCAACCAGGGCTGGGGTGTGGAGGAAGCCATTAAAACGCTAAATGCACTGGCCCCTTACGGTATACAACATTGCGAGGAACCTATTGCCCGCTGGGCCTTTATGCAATTGCCGCAGGTACGCAAACAAAGTCCCATTAAAATAATGAGCGATGAAAGTTGTGGCGATGAGCACGATGCCGAACGCCTCATCAACCTGCAGGCCTGTGATTACCTGAATATTAAACTGGGTAAATCGGGTGGCATTTTTAAAGCCCTCAAAATTGTTGATATGGCCACTGCCGCCGATCTGCACCTGCAGGTAGGTGCCTTTATGGAATCGCGCCTGGCCATGACGGCCTTTGTTCATTTTGCCCTGAGCAGCCCGCAAATTGTACATTTTGATTTTGATACGGCCCTCATGTTTAAACAGGATCCCGTAACCGACGGCATACAATATGCCCCCAACGGGTTGATCACCATTACCGAAACACCCGGCCTGGGCGCCACCATTGGCGAGGAATGGTTACAAAAAATGGAAAATATTGTTATTATCTCGTAGAGACGCCATGCTGGCGTCTCGGTAATAAAAAGGCCGGGGCCTTTTTATTACCGGTTATTGTAAATCAAACAGGGATACCTATGGTATCCCTGTTTTTATGGAGACGCCAGCATGGCGTCTCTACGTATTCTCCCTCGGGTTATATCCACCAATTTGGTTAATTTTATTATAACACCAACCTTCCCCACCTATGGATAAATATCAAAACCGGTACCGGATATCCTCCGTACGGTTAAAAAACTGGAATTATGCCAATCCCGGCATGTATTTTATAACCATCTGTTGTCAAAACCGGGTATCCTATTTTGGACGTATCATTACCCCTCCTCCTGAACCGGACAGATCAAAAGAAACTACGACCAACAATAATATTTCTATCGCGAAAGCCTGTTTACAACCAACACCTATAGGACAGGTGGCCACCGAAGAATGGCTAAAAACGCCACAAATCCGGCCCGATATGCATATAGAACTGGGTGCTTTTATCGTTATGCCCAATCATTTTCATGCAATTTTAATTATTGGCAATAATATCTATAACCATGAAACACCTCCGGCCGCAGGCAATAGTTTCGGCCCGCAAAAAAAGAACCTGGCTTCCGTCATCAGGGGATATAAATCGGCGGTAACCTGTTATGCCCGAAAAAACAATATCATTTTCGGGTGGCAGGCCAATTATCATGAACATATTATCCGCAGTTACCAGGAATTTGTCAATATAACCGAATATATTCATAACAACCCCGCAAAATGGGCCAATGATGTTTTTTTCGGGTAGGGTTCAGGTAGAGACGTCATGCATGACGTCTCTACCTGAACCCCTTGCATTACGCCCCTACCCGAACCATGCCCTTATTTTTCAATCTTAATTTTTATTTTTTGCCCTTTAAACCGTAAGTTTAATAACAATTTAACGATTGACCGTGGCAGTTGATAACGCATAAAATACTAATAATCAAAACTGTACAATACAAACAACTGTCTTTTTCAATATTAAGGAATTATTAATTCTGTTAACATTAACCTGCCGCCAATAGCAACCAACTAATTTCGCACACAATTAAAACCAGTAGCATGTCGCTTAATTCGTTTTTAAAAATTTTTATGCCCAAAAACAGGGTGTTTTTCGAGCTATTTGAACAGGTAGCAGAAAACTGCGCTAAAATGGGTACTGTTTTAAAAGATGTAGTTGCCGAAATTGATTTTGACAAACGTGCCTATTACATCAAACAAATTGAGGACCTGGAACATGCGAACGACGAGCTCACCCACAGCATTTTTACCGAGTTAGGCCGCAATTTTATTACACCTTTTGACCGGGAAGATATTCACTACCTGGCCACTTCACTGGATGATATTGCCGACTATATTTATGCCTCGGCCAAAAAAATAAACTTTTACCGCGTTAACCCCAACGATATGGGCATGCAAAAGTTTGCCGAGCTGATTGAGCAAGGCGCTTTCCATATCCGCACAGCGGTGAAAGAACTGCGCGACATGAAAAACATGCGCAATATTACCGAAGCCCTGGTTAAGATAAACAGTATTGAGAACCAGGCCGATGATGTATTTGACATGAGCATTGAGCGACTGTTTGCTACCGAACCTGATGCCAAAGAGGTAATTAAGAAAAGAGAGATTTACCAGGTAATGGAAATGGTTACCGATAAATGTGAGGATGCCAGTAACGTGATTGAAAGTATAATTATTAAGTACGCTTAACTCATTATATGGATTATAATTTTCTGATTGCCATTATTGCGCTGGCATTAATATTTGACTATATCAATGGCTTTCACGATGCGGCTAACTCTATTGCCACAGTAGTATCTACCAAGGTTTTAACACCATTCCAGGCAGTACTTTGGGCAGCTATGTTCAACTTTGTGGCATTCTTTATTTTTAAAGATCATGGTGTAGCCAACACCATTGCCAAGACGGTAAAAACTGATTTTATTACCCTGGAAGTGATCTTTTCCGGGCTGGTTGCCGCCATTATCTGGAACCTGTTCACCTGGTGGCGTGGTATCCCTTCCTCCTCATCCCATACATTAATTGGCGGCCTGGTAGGTGCAGCCGTTGCCCATACCGGCAGCTTTGATGCTATTAACTCAGCCCCGGTTATACAAATTGCCCTGTTTATTTTCCTGGCGCCGCTGGTGGGTATGATCATGGCTTTTATCATCTCCGTTTGGTTTATTTACTCCTTCCGCAAAGGCTGGGGACCAAAAATATTTTCTTCCTTAATCATCATTGGCACCCTGGTATTTTTAGCTATGGCAATGGAAACCGATCCCGCCAAACTAAAATCACATTATGATGGATATGTAGCTAAAGTGATTTTCCATGGTGAGAATTTTAAATGGATATTATTATCGCTGATCATGCTGATCATGGCCAGTTTCTCCCTATTCCTGAGCAGTTTAAATGCACACAGGGCTACAGTATGGTTTAAAAAATTACAACTGGTTTCTTCTGCTATATTCAGTATCGGCCACGGTGGTAACGATGCCCAGAAAGTAATGGGTGTTATTATGGCGGCCCTGATCGTTTACGATCCGCAAACCTATCACCTGGATCATATGTTAGGATGGATCCCGCTGGCCTGTTACAGTGCCATTGCCCTGGGTACCATGAGCGGCGGATGGAAGATTGTAAAAACCATGGGTACCCGTATTACCAAGGTAACACCGTTTGAAGGTGTTGCTGCCGAAACAGCCGGTGCATTGACCCTGTTTATTACCGAGGCCTTAAAAATACCGGTAAGCACCACGCATACCATCACCGGTTCTATCATGGGTGTGGGCGCTACCAAACGTTTATCGGCAGTACGCTGGGGTGTAACCATCAACCTGGTTTGGGCCTGGATACTGACCATTCCTGTAAGTGCTTTAATTGCACTGGCCGTATATAACCTGGTGCACCTGTTCCGTTAATGTCGTAATTAAGCAATTATTTTATAGTGAGTGGTGAATAGTGAATTTAATGTACTATTCACCATTTTTATTACAGGTATAAGCTCCTTATTATTGTTATTTATGGTCACTGGGGCATTGTCTGTTATTAAATGCATATTGCCCAATAGCCTTACCGGACGCTGAAGTGAGTGACACAACCGCAGCTGATAGTTGTAATGCAGCTGGTAACAAAAAACTTATCTGCACCTGTGTCGGCCAGGTGTATCGTTTGTGTATACCAGCCAGGTAAAAAAACGGTAAATACAGCGCCTTTCGTCCCATTAAGCAGCAAGTATTTGCCAAAAAAAGCGCACTTTTGTTCCTACTTTTAAAACTATGGCTAAAATACTTGTAACAGGCGGTTGCGGTTATATTGGTTCGCATACCGTAGTGGACTTAATACAGAACGGGTACGAAGTAATTTCGGTAGATAATAATTCCCGTTCCAATCCCGGGATTATGCTTGGTGTTGAAAAAATTTTAGGGAAACCGGTTAAAAATTACAAAGTTGACCTTTGCGATTTTGATGATACCTATGCCATTTTCCAGGAGAATACTGATATTGAAGGCATTATTCATTTTGCTGCCTATAAAGCCGTGGGTGAGTCGGTAGAGAAGCCGTTGATGTATTTTGAAAACAACCTTACCTCCTTAATTAACCTGCTGAAATGTGTGCAGGATTTTAATATCCCTTATTTTGTTTTTTCCTCATCCTGTACCGTATACGGTTCGCCGGATGTAATACCGGTTACGGAGCAAACGCCGCCCAAGCCGGCGGAGTCGCCTTATGGTTATACCAAACAGATGGGCGAGCAGATCATCAGCGAGTTTGCCAAAAGCAAGAACAATACACAATGCATCCTGCTGCGTTATTTTAACCCCGTAGGGGCGCATCCTTCCATACAGATAGGTGAGCTGCCTATTGGCCGCCCGCAAAACCTGGTACCTGCCATTACCCAAACTGCCATTGGTAAAATACCCAAGCTTACGGTACATGGTGCAGACTATGATACGCGTGACGGCTCCTGTATCCGCGATTTTATTCATGTATGTGATATTGCCCATGCGCATACATTAGCGATAAACTATGTACGTGAAGGTAAAAACCTGCGTAAATGTGATGTGTTTAACCTGGGTACCGGTAATGGAGTAAGCGTGCTGGAAGCCATTAAAGCTTTTGAAAAAGTTAGTGGTGTGGCACTGAATTATGAAATTGGTCCCCGCCGTGCCGGTGATGTGGTAGCTATTTATGCCAATAATAACCTGGCCACCACCGAGCTGGAATGGACATTACAGTATGACCTGGATGCCATGATGGACAGCGCCTGGAAATGGGAACAACGTCTGAAGGCCGAGGAGAATATTTTTGGCGCCCAGCTGAAGGAGTTAAATTAAAAATACACTATACCCTTTTGTAAAGCAGGCTCTATGGCCTGCTTTATTATGTAGCTTATTCATTACTCTTTATACAGATCGGCCATTTTTTGTTTATCACCCTTCATTATACCTTCTTTCAGCCATTGGTTAATAAAAGCGGTTACCACTGTATTCACCTCTTTGCCGGCACGGTAAACAGCTTTCCATTGCAGGCTCTTTTTTTCATACGCGGGGTTCACAAATACTTTGTTTTTTCCGGAGCCGGTGGTAACGGCAGTAAAATCAACCGTGGCGGCTATGGCAAGGTATTCCTGTAACCTGGCTTTTACAGCATCGGCCGGGTTTTGGGGGTACATTTTATTCCATTTGGTTTTATTGGGTGTAGGGTCATTCTGAGCGGCGATCATCTTCTTTTGTGCAGCAATACCATCTTCCATTTGCTGTACAGCGCCGGCTGGCATTTTTGCCGCTTTCATTTTTGCAAGCCCGTCTTCCATCTCTTTCAGGCTTTTTTTAAGCCCTGCTATGCCTGCGGCATCCATGCGGTAGGGTTCATTGGTTGGTTTAGCCGACTCCCTGGCTTTGGTATAAGCCGAGATGAACTCTTCGCTGTTCACATATTGTTTTACATAGTTGCACAACTCTTTTGCTGCCCCTGCTTTATCGTTTTGTATAATTGCTGCCAGCTGGTTTATCCTGGGCACCCGGAAGGCCTTTAACTGTTCACCCAATGAAGCCGGGCCGCTGCCATCTTCTGCAATGCTTATATCTACCGGTTCGTGCCGGAAATCGCCGATAATATTATTGAGTATATGTTGCTGAGCGGACTGGTGCGAGATACCCAGTTGTTTGATGATACTATCGGTCAGTGTAAAAGCACTGATAACTAAAACCATGATGATGCTGAACAGCATTCCTGTTTTCTTTTTCATATTGTATCGTTTATAATAAAGTACCATTACTTCCCGTAAAAGGTGCTGATATAAAATTGCCGGTAAAACAGGCGCCGGCCAATCCTGTAAAAAGGGGATTTTGTTTGTAGCTTTAGAAAAATCCCGCAAAAAGGGGATTTTGTTTGTACATTAAACCTTACATATTTGTTTTATGACTCCTTTATCTTCCCGGTACGGCAAATTCCTGCTACTATTGATAATAGCCAGCTGCATCTCTTTTATGGCTTATGCCCAGGCAGGTAAGAATATTGACAGCCTCCGGCTCGCTATTGCCAACGGTAAAGACGATACGGCAACAGCCAAAGCCCATTATTTCCTGGCCATGTTTTATGAGATGGGTAACCAGGATTCGGCACTCTATCATTTAAACACTTTAAAAAAAATTTCGGAGAGGCTGCACTACCTGCGTGGTGAGTACCTGTATTACGAAAGAAAAACCGTTGTTTCCTATACCATGAGCGATTATGCCAAAGCAACGGAGGAGTGTTTAAAAGGCCTGTCATTGGCCAGGCAATTAGGCGACAGCAGTTATGTTATTGCCATGTTGAATAACATGAGCATCATTAAAGGTTTTGAGCGGGATTTTAATGCCCAGCTCCATTATGCCCTGATGGTAAGAGACAGGATAATAGCCGCTAAAGACTCGGCCAAGCTTTCGGGTTTATATCATAACCTGTCCAATGTATATTCCTACCTAGGTCAGGAGCAGAAATCGAAAGAAGCAATACTCTACTCCATTTATTTGTATGAGAAATTAAAGCTTCGTAACGATTATATCAACCGGGCATATGCATCGCTTGCCCAGAATTACCAGAATGAAGGGAATGGCGACAGCGCTATCTTCTTTTATAAAAGAGCTATTGAAACATCGGCCCGTATTAACGATAAATATGCTGAAGCGGCTATTTATTCCTATCTGGCCAACCTCTATGCCCAACTGGGACGGTTTAAAGAAATGCTGCCTATTGCCGAAAAATCGCTGCAACTGGTACCTACCCTGCAAAGCAGCCAGTCAACCGCCACGGCTTTGTACAATGTAAGCGAAGCCAATTTTTACAACGGTAATAACCGGCAGGCCAGGCTGTATATTGACAGCAGTTTGGCCCTTGGCAAAAAGGATAGCCTGCGTGCCCTCTTACAGGATGGTTATCAATTGTTGTCCTTTATAGAAGCCCGTGATGGTAACTTTCTGGCCGCGATAAATGCTAAAAACAAATCTGACTCTATCCGCACAGCGGCCTTAAATGAAGAGATAGCTAAAAACGGCCTGGAGCTGGAACAAAAATATGAAGCGGAAAAAAAGGATAGCCAGATCAAGGCACAACAAGCTGATATTAAACAAAAAAACATACTGAATTATTTATTTGGTGGTGCTGCCGTTGCTGTACTGATCATAGGCCTGTTAGGTTATTTAAACTATACCAACCGGCAAAAACTGCAGCAGCAGCGTATAGCCGAATTGGAAACCCAGCAACAATTAATGGCCACGGAAGCCGTGTTAAAAGGCGAAGAGCAGGAACGCACCCGTTTGGCAAAAGATCTGCATGATGGGCTGGGCGGCATGCTTAGCGGCATTAAGTTTTCCTTAAGCACGGTAAAGGGTAACCTGGTAATGACACCCGATAATGCCCAGGCTTTTGAGCGTAGTATTGATATGCTGGACAGCTCTATTAAAGAGATGCGGCGTGTGGCGCATAATATGATGCCGGAGGCCCTGGTGAAGTTTGGACTGGATACGGCCCTGAAAGATTTTTGTCTGCATATTACCCAAACCGGTGTGTTAAAGGTCAACTATCAATCTATTGATGTTGAGTCCCTGCATATTAACCAAACAACGGCTATTACCGTTTACCGTATTGTACAGGAACTGCTGAACAATACCATTAAACACGCCACGGCTCAAACGGCTATTGTGCAATTAAGTAAGGTGGAAAATGTATTAAACATTACTGTAGAAGATGATGGCAAAGGTTTTAATGCCGTAAGCTTACAGCAATCTCCCGGTATTGGCTGGAGCAATATACAAAACCGGGTCACTTTTTTAAATGGTAAGCTGGATATACAGTCTGAGCCTGGTAAAGGGACTTCGGTGTTTATTGAAGTGCCGGTATAGTTTTATAAAAAAAGCAGTACTATCCGTACTGCTTTTTTACTTTCTGATCCGAAGAACTTATTATTTCTGAATAATTACCCTATGTGGTGTAGGCCCTTCAATACCATTGGCATCCCAGGCATTTTTAACCAGCTCCTGTACACCAAAGTATACATCCCAGTAATCAGGTTGTGTAGTAAAGGGGCGAACAGCCAGGGTTACCATACCATCGGCTACTTTCAGTACACTTACTTCGGGTGTAGGCGCATTTAAAACTTTGGGGTGTTGTTTCATGGCTTCAATGGCTACCTGCCTGGCTTTTTCAATTTCCATATTGGGGGCAATGGCCATGGTAAGATCAACCCGCAGGCTGCCATGGGTAGTGTAGTTTACAATAGTACCGGTTGACAAAGGTCCATTCGGTAATATCACCGTTTTATTATCGGCCGTTAAAACCGTGGTATTAAAAATACCCTGCTGGGTAACTACTCCTATTTGTCCCTGTGCTTCAATCATATCGCCCACTTTAAAGGGCTTGAAGATCAGCATCATTACCCCTCCAGCAAAATTGCCCAGGGAACCATTTAAGGCTGCTCCTATAGCTAAACCTGCACCCGCTAATAAAGCCGCAAAAGCGGTGATTTTTACGCCGATCATTTCAAACACAGAAAGCAGGAGCATGATATTCAAAGCAATGCTCACCAGCGAAGCCAGGAAACTGCGTAGGGAAGGATCATAATTCTTTTTAATGAACATCTTGTTCAAAAGCTGCGTCAGCTTTTTAATGGCCCAGGAGCCTATCAGGTAAACTAATATAGCACCCACTACCTTAGGCGCATATTGTATGGCCATTTCCTTTACCTGTGTAGCAAAGTAGGATGCCTGGTTAGTTACCGTATCAATCTGCAGAAAGAACATAAGACTTGTTTTTGGTGGTATTAAAAGTAAAACAAGGTTTTATGTGGTGTGTAGCTATTCGCCGGATGAGGAATATTTGGACGTTAAGGGGGTAATTTGGTCGGTAAAGCAGGCTGTATTAACCTGGTTAATCGTTGAAAGAAAGGCCAGAGACAGAGAATCGTTTATCGCCAAAGGCGATGGAATAATATTACGAAGCTTTAAGCTTTTAATACCAGAGATAGCCGGAATTAACAGGTACTTTATCTTACCTATCTAATCTTTCCATTTAATTAGCTTTACTTACTAACAACCCCTTTATAACAGATTTACTAATCACTATTCTCTCCTTAACTTCACTTTTACTATTGGACATACAGACCATTGCTTGCACAATCAGAGAATCGTCATTGATTGACTCTAAGAACATTTCTTTTATGAATATTTTTTCCTTTACTTCATTGGTTACACTTTCCAAGTATTGGTCTGCTAAAACACCGTGATCAACATGAAGTTTCCAATGTTCGATAAACTCTACGGATTTATTATTAACATTTAAACTAACACTGTCTTTTTTAGAAAGCAATCTTCTTATACCTAATGTTTTTATTTCCCCACTCAAAGTATCATTATTAGATGCTTTGAAGTCTATTCTGATTTCTTTGCCAATAAATGAAGCATTTAATGCCTTTATAGATATATAATTAATATCCCAAGTACCTTGAGAATACGCACTAATACTATATATTAAAAATACTATGCTAAAAACAGTTTTTTTTATATCAAGGTTTATTATATAAATTAATTTTCTCATTTAGTTTTTTTTCTTATTTTTTTTATGCATCTCTTCATAAACTTTTTGTTCTTGTTCATGTATATTATCATGAGGGTCTATTCCTTTATTCGGCTTACCTTCTCTTTTATCTTTTAAGTCTTTAATAAACTCTTTATCCGTATCGTGGTTCGCTTCATGTTGGAATGTATTAGCCATCTCCTGACTTAGTGTGATATCCCATCCGTAAACGGCTCCATTTCCCCCAGACTCTTCTATATTACCTTTGAATATAGTTATTGTAGCTTCCTTATATACCCCTTCTTCGCCTTGGACATATGCAGGTTTGCCGTCAAAATCACCTTTGTTACTATCCCATTTTAACGCCTTACCTTTCTCGTCATGAGCTTGATGTAGACCAAGTAAACCATCTCCCAATTGTCCAGGTTTATCATGAACTTCAGTTTCTATTTTAACATGAATCTTAGTACTATTCTTACCTGCCTTCATAATTTGTGTAATAGCAGTTTTACTACCAGATGTGTTTACACTGTTTACTAATTCCTTCAAATCTGCCGAGGCATTTTTTCCTAAAATAATTTGACCTGATTTATTTTGAGATACACTTACTCTATTTCCTTTACTATCTACAAAATAGCGTCCATCTACTTCCTTGTATCTTATAGGATTATTCGCAGCAAAGTGATAGGCAGAAAACGAAACGTACTTTTCAGCAAGAATATCAACAGTGTGCCACCTACTAATTTGATTGTCGTACATACGATTTCCAAAATCCGTCCAGTCTAAGCCGTTTCCATCGCTGAACTCCTTTGATTGCAATTCCTTACCATTGAACTTGTATTTATTCTCCGCATTGCCGGTTAGAGCCTTGCTACTAATTCCTTGTTGCACTAACCCAAACGGATAATAATGTGTTTCCTCCAAGATTGGACCTCTTGTATGCGTCACCTGCAGGTTGTCAAAGAACACATCGATATTCGTAGCCTCATTGCTCGTATAAATATACAAATATCCGTTCTTCGGTATTGTTAAACCCGTTTTAGTGTGGATGGTGGTGGTACCGCTCGCTCCTACCTGCTCCGAACCGCTGGCCGCACTTACTATCTTAAACTGCTCATCAAACACTATCCAGTTTAAATAAGCCTTGGGGTCGGTGCCATTTGCTGGCTGACCACTTAAAAAACTGGTCAGGCCGCTGTTTAGGCCACTGCTGCTATTAGCCAGTTGGGTACTCGTGGCCTTGCCGCCACTTACTCCCGCCAGTCCTGTCGTTAACGCATTAAACAGGTCCGTCAGTACATTAGGAGTACTGTTGGTCGCTGCCGAGGCGCTGTTCCAGCCACTGGCGGCTCTTATATTGTAACTGTCACCAGCCATTACCTTCAGCAGAATACTCGGGCCTATCTTCTGGATGCCTGCCGTGTTTTTTACCTGGGCTACCTTGGTATTGGTACTATACAGGGGGTCTGAGAACCATCCCGGTTTATTGTATTGGCTACTGGTCAGGTTGTTATAGTATTTCTCTTCCTCTGTGATCGTCGCCGGTTCTAAAGTAGCTGCTATATAAGTGTAGGTTTTCAGTTCATCCGTCAGTACCATTCTTACATTACCCAAGTGATCCTTCAGCATATAGTCATACTGGAACGTGTTGTCCGTTTCCCTTATCCGGATCCTTCCTTCCTCCATACCAATGAACTGCAACTTGTCCGGCTGGTTCTTGGCACTTAAGGAAGCATGGCTATAGGCTTTGCTTTCGTATACTGTGCCACCGATATAGGTCGTCGTCGTAGTGATATTGGTTGTAAAGCCGTCTATAGTTGCACCTGCCTCTGTTGTGGTTTTTTGTAGTTTGTTGCCCGCTGCATCATAAGTATAGGTGATCGTACCCTTACCCGTTACCGTGATCGTTTGGGGCAGGTTTAAGTGGTTGTAAACGATGCTGCTGATGGCTTTGTTATTGTCCGTGGTCAGGTTGCCGTTCAGGTCATAACTGTAGTCATCGCCCGTGCCATTACTGCCATCTTTGAAGTCGCCCAGCTTGTTGTCCGTGGTAACACCATCTATTACTTTTAAGAGTTTGTTAGTATTAGCGGAGTAGGTATAGGCGAGGTCGTCTATCTGTTCACTGCCGCCAATCTTCAGACCCCATTGCTGCATTCTTTTGATATTGCCGTTGTAATCATAGGCATCGTTTACGTTAGCCTGGCTGCCATCGCCCATCTTTATATTGTAGTTCACCAGGGTATTGTCCCAGGTAGAACCGCCGGGGTTTTGCTGTTTGAAGTCTCCTTTCAGTAAACGGTTCGCTGCATCATAGTCAAAGTCATACATCCTTCTTATCCCATCACCCATGCTTTTCCAGGTCATGCCGGTAATATTACCATTGAACTGGCTCCTGGCATAGTTCTCCCCGGCTTCGTTGCCCTGTTTGTCATAACCCAGTTCAAAACCAAAACGCCTCTCTGTTGTGGGTATGGCTTTCAGGTAATCACGGTTCACACCCAGTAACCAGCCACGGATATTGTAGTCATAGGCCAAAGTCTCTAAACCGTCACCGCCATCGTAGTCCGGAGACAGGATCTTAGTCTTTAATTTTCCTAGAGCATCATATTCCAGCTTGGCGATCGTTTTGTAAGCGCTCATCGCATTACTGTTCACCAGGGTGTTTTGTAATTTCTTGTCCGTTGCTACTAATCTGCCCAGGTCATCGTAGCTCATTTTGGTAACCGATACCGTTGTTTGTGCCGGGCTGTTCGCCTTTTCCTGTTTATGGATCGTGAGCAGGGGAAGGCCTGCCCAGCTGTACTGGGTGGTGATCACATCTATGCCACCTGTGATATTCTGGGTCTGTGTCTGAATCACTCTTCCTTTATCATCATAGAGCATCACCGTGCCCAGGTATTGGCTCGCGGTACCCAGTACCTTGGTCCGGCTCCAGGTAACCATGCCCTTGGTCGCATTACTTTGCTGGGGTGTTTGGGTATAAGGATAACTGCTACTGGCAGCCAGTAAGTGGCTGTTCCAGGTAGTGAGGAAGGTGGAGGATAGTCCTGATGGAATACCGGTGTAAGTATCATAACCCGTTTCGCTCAGTAGTTCATAACCACTAGTGGTAGCAGGGTAAGTGCCGGGGGTAGCTGCGGCTGCGGCAGTTATATGGCTGGTGAAGGCGGTGCTGCTGTTTAATATGCCCGTTTCTATCGGACGGTTCAGCGCGTCGTATTTGGTGACCAGCCATCTTACCGTTCCCGTGCGCATATTGGCATCCTGGGTCATGATCAGCCGGTCTCTTTGATCATACACCATATACACTTCACCGGCGCCGGGTACCTTCTTCATGATCAGCCTGCTGCGGTGGTCGTATTCATATCGGAAGGCCTGTTCATCCAGTAAGGTGGTCGTCAGTGCCCAGCTTGCGTCACTGAGCATTTTTACACCCTCCGGTTGGATAACCGCTCTTAACCGGTTCAGGTCATCATAGATATAGTAGGTGCTTAGCCAACCATCGTGGTTTTTACCGGTTGTTCCATCGTCCTTGAGCGCTGTAAGTTGTACCTTCTTTAAAATAACCAGCCCGCTTTTGTCCTTAAATTCAATCACCTGTTTACCGTGTTCGTCCTCGGTAGCGGTTTTGTATAGTTCCCCGGCTGGGTAGGTTGTGATGGTGGCATAAGTGCCAAAACTGCCTGTGCTACCATCGGTTACCGTCCAGATCCTTACCCCGTCTGTAGCCGTATTGATCCAGTAGTTGGTTTTTACCGATTTTTTTGTCGTGCTCTCCGAGCCTACCCAGCTTACACCAGGGACATAGCCTTCCAAGGGCCTGTTTAAGGGTGAAGCTTCGAAGTTGGTTTTACTGTAAGCCCAGTTTTTACCACTGCTTACTTCTCCAGGCTGGCCTCCCAGATAGGCTGTATAAAAGTTTTGCTGTTGCTGAAAAGGATTTAGTTTAAATAAGCCACTACTAATATCGAGGTTACCGCCCGCGCTGTTAGCTGGTGAAGGTAAATACTTGTTCACCTCGCGGCCAAACTCATCGTATACCGTCATGTCGATCATATCCACAGGGCTGCCGCCGGTAATCAAAGACCCTTGTTTTACTACAGTCTGGATAGGTCTGCCCAAGCCATCCAGGTATTGCGTGGTCATCTTAGCCGCAGTAACAGGGGTAGCTGTCGTCAGGTCCGCCGCATTCGTCGTAGGTTTTACCGCGTCCCAGGTACGGACATAGTTGATCGGGGCTGTATTACTATAATTAGCCGGTAAAGAACGGGGCGATTGACCTATTAAGGTTTGCTGACAAAAAACTAGCACCAAACATAGAAATAATAATTGTACGCCAATTTTGAAACGCATAAGCAACGGTTGCATTTTTAAAAATTAAATTTGTCTTTTGTCTAAATAATTCAGACGTTATTTTGTATAACCAATTTTATAAACTAAAAAGACATTCAGGATTATTTATCCTCACAGGTCCCCATAAGATTTGCATAATTCTGACCATTCGCCAACAAATCATTTTGAGCCTGCAAATCTGCATCAGCCTGGCTAATAGTAGACATGTATTTATTTGCAGGAACGATATACCATACCCTTGTACCTTCATAACCCGAACCACAATTATTTTTAGTAAATCGTTGAGATTTTTCAGCACTCAAATAGTAGCCTCCGGAAGACGCCGGGCCACAATCAGTAGCCTGCCCCCAATAATTATAGCAAACCTTTCTGATAATATGCCCTTCGTCATCTCTTACAATGCTAAGTCTTTTAAAGGAGTCATAATCATAATAAGTTGTCCGACCTCTTAAATCTGTGCTACTTGTAATCCCAACCAAAGGCTCGTATTTATAATAAACGATATCAGCATTAGCTGGTAGTGCAGATAACAACGGTGTCAAAAACACTTTTACATCAGGATTGTTCGCCTCCCGGAAAACATCCAAATTTGTTTGGCCCAATATGGTGACTATACTTTCATAACTCATATTTTTTATTTCAGCCACTGGATAACTGCCATTATAACTCCATATATATGAAACTAAAAGGCCCTTTTCATTTATACCAGACAAAAGATTACCTGATTTATCATATTTGTTATACCATATTCGTGTATCCATACCAGATGTGATATTATTAAAAACAGAAACCTGCTCTGGTAAGTACAGGTTCGATGGAAACCCTGCATATGTTGTCCGCACTTTTTCTGTGGTTAATTCATTAATATTTCTATATTGCTCAATAACCGGATCTACCATATTTTTATTAACCATGTTAGCATAAATACCATTAGGATCCAGACTGGCACTTATCATATCAGCAGGGTAACGAATAAAGTTTTTTATCGTTTTCCCATTAGAGCTTCTTCTTTCTGTTTCTGTTTGAAGAAAGTTTGTTAAATTATTATATTTATATTTCACTGTTTCACTTAAAGAGTCAACTCCTGCATAGTTTACAACTCTGACGCTGTCTAACAATGTTAAAAAATGGTTGATCATATAACGATTTACATCATAAATAGCCCAATAGGGTTGATCGAAGAGTGTTAGAGGATGCTGTTGTCTGGCAACATAAAATGTATCAACTGAAAAGGTTCTGCTATCAACACTGTAGTAATTAAACTTTTTTTGTATATACTTTTTTACCCCGTTCTCTATTTTGAAAACGCCCGTATAAGAGTTTTTTCCATTGAGATAATCAGTATTACTACTGGGCACTCCTGGTATTAAAATAGGAGTATGCCACCACTCAAAAAACAAAGGAAAGTCATTGCCATTATTAAGTGCAATGGCTGGTTGTTTTAATTGTACAATGAACTTATGTTCTGTACCGCCCAAAGTTCCTGCGCTATCAAAAAGCTCTGTTACATCTGAATATACTACTCCTCTGAACTCACTTTGATATAAGTCAAACAAGCTACTACTTAATAATTTAGGAGTAACGTATCTACCACCCGAAATATCAGCCCTGAATATATCTACATAGTATGTTTGGGGGTTCATCATTAAAATATCACTACTAGACAGGAGGGGATTCTCAAGCCGTTGATACCTATATCTCTTCGTGCCGACTTTCTTACCAACCTCACTAAAGTTTTCTACTGATGCTATCCTTACTCCCGCAGTCTGTCGGTCTTTTCCTTCTAAGGGACCTAAAGAAACGCCTTTTAAGTCAATAGTAAATGAAACGCCCGTTGTGTTTGACTTAACTTTTATTATATACTCTTCACTGGGGTAAATACGAGGTGAAATGTCTTCATAATAAAGAGGTAGTTGATAAATCTTATCGTTGTTGACTTCTATAAAATTATAATTAATTATTTTCTCATTCGTTGAAAGTCTAATCAAATCAATATACACACCTTCGTCATCTTTGCCTCCAGGTAAAGTGTTAGGATCATGGAATCTACATAATATTGAAATGTCTAGTGCGCTTAAACCTCTTAAAGTGTCAGAAATCCATATATCATTACGAAAAGTATTGTTAACTGTATACTTTCTTTCCATTTGTATAGTATCCTGCTGGTATTGTTTAACAATATTTGATTCGTAATTCAATACAGTAAAGCCCCCGGTAGGATAGGAAATTTTTTTCAAAACTCCTTTTTTGGAAAATGCAAAATCCGACCGTCTATCTCCTCCATAACGTCTGGAACCACCATACCAATCATCTAGGTAGGTATCATTAGGAAAAAACATTCTGTTTTGTTTTCCATTGAAGTATCCAAATAAATCCTGAGAAAAACTTAATCGTGGTGGCAAATCATTTATTGTTTCATATTCAAAAAGTGTTGGCTCTACAATCCCTGCGGTGTCAATTTGTTTAACTCCGGTAAGAAATAACCTTTTATTTAAATATGAATATTGAGTTTGAATATTTGTTGTCGAATTATATTGGGTAGGAGACCCTAATGCTGGATTATTGCTTACAGAATAGATATGCTCAAGCGCATACTTTTTTATTTCTACATTGTTTTTATTAAAAACTTTTACGGTGTCTAGCTTCTTTCCACCAGGTAAGTCTTCCCTTGCTGAGTAACTAAATTGAATTGTACCCGTTTTAAATTCAATTGTGGATAGCACAGGTTCTTCTATAGCATTTAAATAATAATTAATAATATGTTGATTAAATGTTGGCGCTGATGGTGAAGTGCTGTATATTCTCCCAATTGGAATAGTATAATCATCATCTAATATTTGATATGAAAATACATCTCGATTTGAGTAGTAAAAGGGAAAAAAAGAGTGTGATACGCCTGAATAATACTGTATATCATTACCATTTACATAATTAAACTTTATAGTATCATTTACATTTGTAATTATTCTACTGAGAAACCAGCCTGTTAACGCTTTATTATACGGTCCGTTTTTATCTTCATCTTGTTCCCATCCATTGGACCAACTTTTTGCTTGGTTATCGCCGAATAAATATTCATTGCCTTTTGTATCTATGATGGTAAAACTTGAAAAATTTGTTCCAACAATAATCTTGTTTCCAGAAAGTTTAAGCTCCTTAACCTGTCCGTTCTCGTAAATAAAACTGCCGCTTATACCGCCTGCGTTATAAGTAAAAATATCAGGTTGAGCATCAGCAGGAGCAGCAGTATTTCTTAAAAAACTCCAAAAAGATGCACTTAGCCAATTATGTGTAGTTGCTCTAATCTGTGTATAAAAGTTATCTGCCAGTCCCCTTATTGTTCTTGAGACAGCGCCTCCACTACTGATTGACCAATCCACACCTATTGCACTTGCCACGTCATCTACCTTCACTCCATTTGTTACATAATTCAAGCTGATGTTATGAGAAAAAGAACCAACACCAATTGTATATAGTGGGTAACTGTATTGAGCCGAGCCTGTAAAAAGGCCCACAGGAATATCCCCATATTTACTTATTGAGTTTACATCCGGAGACTTGGGTAATATTTGGGTAAAACTATGAGGCAGCGTTTGTGCTATAGAAACCATGCCGGTAATTAGTGTAATTCCTAATAAAGAAAACTTAAAAAGCTGTTTTTTCATTCTAAATAACAATTATGTTTCTATTAAATAAGTATATATGTTATGCGCGTTTACAATATTTTCTTTGGTTATAATCCATACCCCACCCTGAACAATATGGGTTGTGTCCTGGGTACCTGCTGGTAACTCAGAAAATCCCATAATAATTTCACGGAGGTCTTTTTGAATATTTTTGATTTAAGGTTGATTTGTTTGCTTAGGCCGATCAGGCCGCTCTGTTGCCAGGCGCTGAGGTCTTTTAGTGCGGCGATATTGTTGAACTCATTGCGGTAGTTCTGTTCATAACCACCCGTTAACCAAAAGCCACCCTTGATCTTCCAATCCACAAAACTTCTCAGGCCAATACCCTGGTGGGTGATTCTGATGTTTTGGATGTTCTGGCCCCAGCCTATCTTATAACTGGCTCCTATACCAATCACACTCTTGTCATTGATCTTGTAACCGGCTGATAAGCCGATATCGCTTGTTGTTGGGAAATAACCATTGCTTCGCTGGCTCTGGAAGTCCGTATTGTACTCTATCCTGTCCTTAAAGGTTTTTGTTTTTTGACTGTTGGGTTTAAAGCCTTCCGGCATGTCAATGTCCGAGCCACCGGTATTGCCCACCTGGTTGCCGATACGGTTTCTCAGGCTGTTTATCTGCGACTGGGCATCCTGCATATTACTGCGGAACTGGTCCATCGCTCCGGGAGCCGATAGTTGTTGTTGTAATAAGTTGTTTACCTGGGCTCTTGTCTGCAGTCCGGCCAGGGAGGCATTGAGTGCAGCAGGGTCGGTGGGGTTATTGCCCGGTAGCCTGAACAGGGACGCCAGTTGGCTGTTCTTCTGCATAAAGTCTTTGAACAGTTTGGTCTGGCTTAATAGTTCGATAGCTTTTCTTTCTATCTTTTTGTGATCCTTCAGTATCTCTTTATACTCGTTTACCTGGGCCTGGTAATAGTATACCTGTTTATTCAGTTGTTTGAGTTCTTTCAGTAACCCTAAGTTCTGTAACTGGTTGCCAAGGGTCTGTTTTTTTTCCTTTAAAAATTTCTTGACCAGTTCGGCTTTATTGAATTGTTGCTGCAGGCCCTGCACTTTATCCAAAGCACCGGTCAGTTGTCCTGCATTGTCCTTTAGTTTGAGGAGTTCAGGATTGTCCTGTAAAAATTTTAAGCTGCTGGTCAGTGTATCTAAAGAAGGGATATAGGTATTGCCTTTTTTTGTTAGTTTCTGAATACCCTGTTCCAGTTTTTTGTACTGGGCCTGGTTTTGTTCTAAAAACTGTTTGGCTTTCAGGCTATCCGTCTTTTGTAGTTTTTTGTAAATACGGTTTTCCTGTTGTTGCAGCTTACGCAATAACTTATCTGTTTTCTTATCCAGGCTAGATTCTAATTTGCCCGCTGTTTTATTGATCGAGGAAAGGTATTTACCAGAAACCAAGGCTGTACTGCTATCCGGGGAGGATACACCCTGCGCATGCAGTTGCATAAAACAACATAGGCATGAACATACATATATAAGCAGGTATTTAATAGTTCGGTTCAAGTGGTGGTTGTGTTAATATTGGTCTATAATACACAGTTCTGGTGGCTTCGCTGTGAAGATAGCAATAGTTCATTAATAAAAATTGTGAAAGAATTGTTACATAAAATATTTTAGTCAATTACGAAGACATTCTTAGCGATAATACTATAACGTTATATAATAAATACTAAAACAGCAGAAATAAATTTGACATTTATCAAATTCAATATCCTGCAATGCTTATGTAATAACCCGGTGTAAGTTGCAACACTACTCCAAATAAAAAATGAGAAAAACAACAGAATCATCTGTTGCTTTTCTCATTGAAAGATTGATATTATTATAACCAGGGATAAAACCGTTATATAAAAACTCTTTACTTTACTCTTATATAAATAGTGAGGCGGGTTTTTATATGCCTTGTTACAAGATACCTGGCACGCAAAGTTTTTTATCCATTTACCCGTTTAATATTTGCTCCCAGGTTCATCAGCCGCTGATCAATATATTGGTACCCACGGTCGATCTGTTCAATGTTCTGTATAATACTCGTACCCTCAGCACTCAACGCAGCAATTAACAAAGCCACACCCGCACGTATATCCGGACTGCTCATAGTAATACCTCTTAGTTTTTGCTGGTTACCCAACCCGATCACTACAGCACGGTGGGGATCGCAGAGAATAACCTGGGCGCCCATATCAATCAGTTTGTCCACAAAGAACAAACGGCTTTCAAACATTTTCTGGTGAATGAGCACACTGCCTTTGGCACCGATAGCCGTTACTAAAACAATACTTAATAAGTCAGGCGTAAAACCCGGCCAGGGATGATCGTACATGGTGAGTACCCCACCATCCAGGTAACGTTGTATGGTATAAGTATCCTGTGCGGGAATATGAATGTCATCACCCACAAAGTTCATTTGTATACCCAGTTGCTGAAATTTTTCCGGAATAATACCCAGGTGTTCAATGCCGGCACCCCTGATAGTAATATCGCTGTGCGTCATAGCAGCCAAGCCAATGAAAGAACCGACTTCAATCATGTCGGGTAACATACTGTGTGTAGTACCGCCTAAATAATTAACCCCTTCAATGGTTAACAGGTTGCTCCCAATGCCACTGATCTTTGCACCCATGCGATTGAGCATTTTACAAAGTTGTTGTATATAGGGTTCGCAAGCTGCATTGTAAATAGTGGTTGTGCCTTTAGCCATAGATGCAGCCATCACTATATTGGCCGTACCGGTAACAGAAGGCTCATCCAGCAACAGGTTGGTGCCTTTCAGTTGCGAAGCATCTAAATGAAAGAAGCCATCCTCTGCATCATAGTTAAAGGTTGTACCCAGTTTTTCAAAACCAATGATATGGGTATCCAAACGGCGGCGACCTATTTTATCACCCCCGGGCTTGGGAATAAAGGCTTTTTTAAAACGGGCCAGCATAGGACCGGCCAGCATAACGGAACCTCTTAAGCGGCCACTCTTTTTCTTGAATGCATCACTGTGCAGGTAGTCTACATTTACATCGTCGGCCTGAAATATACAGGTATCCCGCTGCGGCCTCTCTATTTTTACATTCATTTCACCCAGCAGCTCAATCAGCAGGTTAACATCCAGTATATCGGGTATATTGGTGATGGTTATTTTTTCCGGGCTTAATAATACAGCACTGATGATCTGCAATGCCTCGTTTTTTGCCCCCTGCGGAACAATGGTTCCGGATAATGTTTTGCCACCTTTAACTTCAAATGCGTTCACGGGTTGTATAATTATAAAGTAAAAATTAAAAAATAAAAACGATAGACAGTTATGACCGTTTGCTTATTACCGGCACATTTCGTTTTTATGCAGCCACAAAGCTAAAGAAAGCTGTTTATTAAACATGCAGCCGCAGAAAACCGTATTTGAATTAATTAAGAATTAAAAATTAGTAATTAATAATACACTTTAGTTAAAACAGCTTTGATTGATAAAATGTACTTCCGCGATAAAAAATGGCTGAACTGTCCTAGCAGTCTCCCAGGTCTGCCCAATACTACTGTATGTATTAAGCAGAACGAAACATCATTGCCGAATAAAGAACAGAACGATGCAGTGTGCGACGCAAGGGACGATGCACAGTATTACTGCAGCTGATAACCTGAATAAATAAAAAAACTGACAGGCTTATGCCGGGTAGTAAGGGCTGATCATTATATAAATAATAACACCTGTAATTGCCACATAAAACCAGAGAGGCCAGGTAATGCGTGCCAGCTTGCGGTGCTTTACCCATTCGCCGGTGAGGCCGCGATAGGCGGTATATAAGATAAACGGTAATATTAAACCAGCCAGGGGAATATGGGTAAATAATAAGATGTAATAAATGACCCGGGCTGTAGCTAATTCGGCTGCTTTAGGAAATTCTGTAGGGGATGTTAACAAGTGATGTAATATGTAACTTAATAAAAACAGGATGGATAATACCATGGCAATAAGCATGGAGTTACGGTGCAGGATGTATTTTTTTTGTTTAACGGCTATTAAAGCAAGAATAAGGAATACAGCCACCGCACTGTTGATATACGCATTGATCTTTGCAAAAATATGCGGACTAAAACCGAGGTCAACAGCTAACGATACACGCCCGAGGGCAGTCACCAATAAAAAAACAATAACAGAAAAAGTAAGGATCAGCCAGTTTGCTTTTTTATCATTCTTTCTCCACACGGGTGCTAACATGTTGTTTTGATTTATTTTTTGTAAAGAATATTAAGAATAATCCAACGCCGGCCGCTGCCAGTAAAAATACAATAGCCAGCAGTTGCAGTTTGCCTGCCAGAAAACTTTTTTTAGTGCGGTCTTTTTCCATGGTGAGGAACAAGAGGTCACGGGCCAGTTTTACCTGGTCATTCTCCCGTATGCCACTGTAATAACCACGTACATACCGGTTGCTGTCAATTAACACAAAACGGTCGGAATGAAAGTAGTTGGAGTCAACCATAGCACCGTCTTCCACACCCAGGCGCATATGGTTACGGGCAAGGTCATAAATAACCTGTTTGTCGCCGGTTAATAACCACCATTGCTCAGGGTTGATCTGGAAACGGTCGGCCCATTTTTTTAACTGTGCTACCGAATCCCTTTCCGGATCAATACTGAAAGAAAGGAAGAAAATGCTTTTGTTGGTTTTATCACCCACCCGTTTGGCATTAGTGATAGAAGATTGCAGCTTATGCATATTGGCTGTCATACCCGGGCAAATGGTAGGGCAGTGCGTGAAGAAAAAATCGGCAATGATGATCTTGTTGTGCAGGCTGTCAAGCGTAACCGTATCGCCCAGTTGGTTTACCAGGCTAAAGTTGGGTATTTTATGCCAAACCGTATCGGTGAGCTGCTTGCCATTCACTTCCCTGGTCAATACGGTATCCACCACGTAATGGCCCGGCATGGCCACTGCATCCTCACTGTATTGTTTTACAATTAAATAACAACTCAGCGGTAAGGCTATGGCTAAAATGAGGGCATATAATGCTTTCTTGTTCACGTATAGTTTGCTTCGGGGTATCTGTTAAAAAACTATCGCCCGGTTACAGCTATTTAAGCATAACCGGGCGGCAGTAAATAGTATCTTTTATAACAAATTATTGCTTGCCCGGTTCAGGAGCCGTTGGTTCTTTTTTTGCCTCATGTTTTACCGGTGTAGTGGTTTGTTTAAAATGAGGATCGTAGGTATTTCTTAAGTTTTTATAAGAATTACCATCAATTAAGAAAGCCGCAATAAACCATATAAACAGCAATAAAGGCACAATAATGGTCATGATAAAGTTCCTGATCTCATCACCCAGGTGCATAAAGATGGAAACGATATAATAAGCCTTAGCTAAGGTGAGGATACAAACGGCACCTTTGAACATTAATATCAGCAGGTGGTTAGCCTCGTGGCCCATAGCATACAGCAATAAACCAATACCCAGCTCTATTATCGTAATAACAGATAATAAAATGGTTGTTTTTCTTACACGCTTTTTGAATTCAGCATCATCCGCGTGATGATGTGGCTCCACCACTTCGGGATAAGCTGCCGAAGAAGAAATAGCTTTCGTTGGATCGTAATGACTAGACATATCTTTAATAAGTTCTGATTTTTGTTGTTAAATAAGGTAGAAAGCCAGGAACACGAATACCCAAACCAGGTCTACAAAGTGCCAGTACAAACCTGCTTTTTCAATCATCAGGTAATGGCCCCTGTTTTCAAACACATTCTTTTGGGTCATGATCAGCATCACGATATTAATTACCACACCCGAGAATACGTGGAAGCCGTGGAAGCCGGTGATACCATAGAAGAAACCACCAAATGCAACCGGGCCAGGCGTGCCCACTTTCAGCTCATGCTGAGAAATTGTAGCAATTAAACTTTCTTTAGACTGTGTAGCTAATTGCGATACGGGTACAGAATGGTCTACCTGGTAAGCCAGCTTGGCTAAGATACCGGTATCTGTATTTTTAAGCGCTTCACCAATTAAAGCAGGATCGGCCGCAGCACCCCAGGGGTTTACCTTGGTAGTCTGACCTAATAACTGAATCTGGCCATTCACTAAAGTAGCATGCTCGGCAGTGATCATATGCCACCACTCCCAGGCCTGGCAGCTCAGGAACATTAAGCCACCCAGGATGGTCCATAATAACCATTTTGTTACACCCGCTTTATCACCTTTATGACCGGCATGTACTGCCAGTACCATGGTTACCGAACTGATGATGAGGATAAAGGTCATTACACTCACAAACGCCAAAGGTAAATTGGCATGACCTGCAAACGGGAATGCATTAAATACATGGTTCGGGTCGGGCCAAAAGTTTTGGCTGAAACGGATGGTACCATAAGAAATAAGGAATGCCCCGAATGTGAAAGCATCACTCATTAAAAAATACCACATCATCACTTTTCCGTACTCGATGTTGAACGGGCTTTTACCGCCGCTCCACCATTTAGTCTTATGCGCTGTAGCTGTTGTTGCCATATAAACCTACCCTCTCCGGGACTTTTTTTAAGTACCGGCTTTCGCCAATACTTAATCGTTATTAAAAACTATAATTTTATTTTCCTTCATTAGCCAATCAGCACATCAGCAAATTAGCTAATAATCAATTATCCGATCAGTAAAAAGAACACTAACAGGTATATCCACAGTATATCTACAAAATGCCAGTAACTGCTCATTACCTCTACCGGTACACTGCTATACGATTTTACCTTGCCCCATAAAGAGCGGCAAACCATAATGATCAGCGCTACCATGCCGCCCATTACGTGCAGGCCATGTAAACCAAAGATCACATATAAGAACTGGCCGGCTCCTGATGAACCTTTAAACCTTACCTGCTGCTCGTTCCATAATTCAATAAATCCGAATGTTTGCAACGCAATAAAGGCAATGCCTAAAATAAGTGTTACTACCATCAGGCTGCGATAACGTTGCATGCTTCTTTGTTTAAAAGCACGTAAAGCCATCTGTATGGTAATGCTGCTGGTAACAATCACTGCCGTAGATACCCAAAAGATCTTTGGAAAATCTATCGTACGCCAGCCTTCCAGGTTACTTTTAATGATAAACGCACTGGTGAGCCCCGCAAACATCATTAACATACTGGCAATGGCCACCCACAAGGTAAACTTGTGCGGATGCATTTTACGGCCTTCACCCAACCTGTTATTCGTTTTATCAATATTCAACTGTCCTACCATTTCAATTTGTTTTACCTCACATTTTCAAATTACCTCATTATCTAATTCGCTAATTTGTTATACTTTACTTAACAGCAACGCCAGCAATACCACCGGTAAATAAATATAACTGCCAAACATTACGCCTCTTGCCGATTTTATATCCATTTTCTGGTATAAGCTAACACTACGGAACACCATAAATATATTAGCCAATATAACCAGCACCAATCCTATCATTCCCTTTATCGTTTCAAACTCACAGATATCCAGAAAATAGGGCGCCACAGTAGCCGGCAACAGCAACAAAGAGTACACAATGGTTTGTAAAGCGGTAAACTTTGTTGGTCCTTTATCACTGGGCAATAACTTAAAGCCTGCCGTTGAGTAATCATTGTGCGCTATCCAGGCAATGGCCCAAAAATGGGGGAACTGCCAGAAAAACTGCACCAGGAATAACACAATACCACCGGTCCAAAGAATTTCCTCACCCGGGGCAAAGCCAGCAACCCAGCCAATTAAACAGGGTAGGCCTCCGGGAACCGCACCCACCAGCACTGCAATAGAGTTTACTTTTTTTAACGGCGTGTAAATGAACGCGTATAAAAACAAGCTGAACAATGCTACAAATGCGGCGGTCCAGTTAAACCAGTAACCCAGGATAAAAACACCTAATGCGCCGCACAAAATAGCAAATCCCCAACCCTCCTGCGGGCTCATTCGCCCCGAAGCAATGGGTCTTACCGCTGTACGTTTCATTAAAGCGTCGGTATCCTTTTCTACCACCTGGTTAATGGTGTTGGCACTGCCTGTAACCAATAACCCACCTATAAAGAGCAATAGTATCCGAACTACATCAAAATCAATCCCAGGCACCAGCAGGTAACTGATCACACTGCTGAATACCACCATTATGCTTAACGAAAGTTTTACCAACAATAAATAGTCCTTCAATTTCTTCATCTTCCAAAGACTTTCGTTTTATATAAATGACCGTTTTACCGATCACTCATGTTCCTTTCCTTTCTCTGTTGAATGACGTCCCTTGTCATTCATCTCCGCAACCCAATTAGTGGCTGCTTTCTTTATCACTTACAGGCTCGGTTTGGGGAATAAAGTCCCTTCCGTCCTTGCTGTAATCATAAGCCCAGCGGTGTACCTCAGGAATTTCACCATCCCAGTTACCGTGTCCGGGGTTGATAGGTGTGGTCCATTCCAGGGTTGTCGCTTTCCATGGGTTTAAGGTAGTTACTTTACGACCCTTGAAAATAGAGTAGAAGAAGTTAAACACAAACATCAGCTGTACCGCAAATACAATGATCGTTACAATAGTGATCATGGCATCCAGGTCGTGGAACTGGCTGAAGTTCACCCACTGGCTTTTATCAAGATAACGACGTGGCATACCTGCCAGACCCTGGTAGTGAATTGGCCAGAAAATAAGGTAAGCACCTACGATAGTTACCCAGAAGTGTACATACGCTAAAGTGTTATTCATATAACGCCCGTACATTTTCGGGAACCAGTGATAGATACCGGCAAACATACCGAACATAGAGGCCACACCCATTACAATGTGGAAGTGGGCTACCACGAACATGGTATCGTGCAGGTGAATATCGATAGTAGAGTTTCCTAAGAAAATACCTGTTAAACCACCAGAGATGAATAAGCTTACAAAACCAATGGCAAATAACATAGCAGGAGTGAACCTGATGCTGCCTCGCCATAAAGTGGTTAACCAGTTAAATACCTTGATGGCCGACGGCACCGCAATTAACAGGGTTAACAGTACGAATACCGAGCCCAGGAACGGGTTTAAGCCGGTTACAAACATATGGTGCGCCCAAACCAGGAAGGCCAGTATACAGATGGCGAACATGGAACCCAGCATGGCCATATAACCGAAGATAGGCTTACGCGAGTTGATGGATAATATTTCCGACACCATACCCATGGCCGGTAACAGAATGATATATACTTCGGGGTGACCCAGGAACCAGAATAAGTGCTGGTAAAGAATGGCACTACCACCTTCGTTTGGTAAAGCCTCACCCGCAATGAAGATATCGCTTAAGTAGAAGCTGGTACCTAAAGTACGGTCAAAAATAAGCAGTACCGCACCCGATAATAATACAGGGAAGGATAATACACCTAATACCGCGGTAAAGAATAACGCCCAAACGGTTAATGGCAAACGGGTCATGGCCATACCTTTTGTACGCATATTTAAAATGGTAGAAATATAGTTCAGACCGGCCAGTAACTGCGATACAATGAACAGGGCCATACCAATGATCCACATATCCATACCGGCTTTAGAACCGATAGATGCCTGACCCAGGGCGCTTAACGGAGGATAGGATGTCCACCCGCCCGATGCCGGACCTGTTTGTATAAAGAGTGAGGCCAACATCACAATACTGGCAGCAAAGAAGAACCAGTAAGATAACATATTCATTAAAGGAGAGGCCATATCACGGGCACCTACCTGAAGCGGAATGAGTAAGTTGGCAAACGTACCACTAAGACCTGCAGTTAATACAAAGAACACCAGCACCGTACCGTGCATGGTTACCAGTGCATAGTAAAAGTCGGGTTTAATTTTACCACCCTCGGCCCAGTGACCGAAGAATGTTTCTAAAATAGGGAAACTCTGATCAGGAAAACCTAACTGTAAACGGAATAATACCGAAAACAGGCCACCGATGAATGCCCAAACGATACCAGTAATTAAAAACTGTTTGGCAATCATTTTATGGTCCTGACTGAATACATACTTGGTCAGGAAAGTTTCCTTGTGGTGGTGATGCCCATGGTCGCCGTCATGGTGCGTATCAAAACCAACTGCCGAATGTTCAATATGTGCTGCGTGACTCATAGTAATATTTTTGTGGCACTGCCTGTGCCTTGCTCATACAAATTAGTGTTTCAACTGTGCAATTACGGTGTCTTTAGCAATCGGGGCTACAGGAACGGTGCTGGCCGCAGCTGTAGAATCGGCTACACGTTTAGCTTCCATAGCCAATTTGTATTGTGGCTTTTTAGAAGCGATCCACTGGTCAAACGCCTCCTGTGTTTCCACAACAATAGTGCCTCTCATGTTGGTATGACCCGATCCGCACATCTGGTCGCAGGATATTTCATACACAAAATCGGGGTTGCCGGTTTCTTTTTTCATTTCGGCAGTCGTTTTGGTAGGGGTAAACCACATGGTAGTTGGTGTGCCCGGTACAGCGTCCATTTTCATACGGAAATGTGCCAGACCTACGTCGTGTATCACGTCTTTTGCGTTAATAACTAATTTAACCGGTTTATTTACCACCAGGTGTAAAGGCTCATCCTGGCCGTTAATATAAATATCGTCCTGGCCCAGTTGGTCTTCCCAAACCTGTCCTAAAGGATTTAAGGCACTGGGGTCAATTTTTTTGTAGTATTTCTGACCTAATTCTTTATCCGGTCCGGGGTAACGGTATTCCCATTTAAACTGGCTGCCTACTACTTCCACCACCATGGCTTCTTTTGGAGCCGGGCCGGTGATACGGTACCAGTAAACAATACCAAAAGTAACCAGAACGGTAAGTATGATAGCGGGAACCGCTGTCCAGATAAGCTCTAATTTATTAGAGTGCGGGAAGAAGTAAGCTTTCCTGTTTTCTTTTTCCTGGTATTTAAAACAATACCAAAACAACAAGATCTGTGTCAGGAAAAATACAGCACCGGTAGCGATCAGGGTGTACTTCATCATCTGGTCTACCAACAGACCATGGTCAGAAGCGGCGCTGCCGAATTTCAGTATTTTCCCTTCCAGTTTCACATTGCAATAGTACACACCAAACATGCCCACGATAAGGAATACCAATAGCAAAAATGCATTGATCTTGTTGGTTTGCTTACGAGACTTCTCTTCACCTCGGATTACTGCAACATATTCACTCGCCTTGGCTATCTGAAACGTTATCAGGAAGCCAAGCACTAAAATTGCAATGATAAAAAACGTTGTCGTCATAATAGTATTAAAATTCCAAAAAGAAAAAATCAGTTATTGTTATGCTGCCTGCCTGCCCATTAGCGAACGGAACCCTGAACGGAGCGTCGCAACCAGCCTCCCCTCCGGGGCCGGGGGCATAGCATTACTGCAGCCGACTTCAAAAAGATCTACATAAGTATTACCACCAACGGTTAAGTATGGTGAATAACACTTTCTTTGATGAACGGGTGGTTCTTCGGTATTAAAGCGTGTTTGCTTAATACCCTGCCGGTAACAAACATGATGATACCAACAAAACCAAGGGCAACACCAAAATCATATAAGATCATAGGTACCTTGTCCGGCGATATGGCCGGGAATACCATCTGGTAAAAATCCAACCAGTGACCAAATATGATAAGCACCGCTACTACCGCAATAATGGTATAGTTACGTTTAGAATCGCGACTCATTAATATTAACAGCGGTGCAATAAAGTTGATGATGAACATGAACCAGAAGATACCACTGTACAATCCTGTAGCACGGGGCTTGAAGTAAATGGTTTCCTCAGGAATATTCGCATACCAGATCAGCATGAACTGGGAATACCATAAATAAGTCCAGAAGATAGAGAAGGCGAACATGAATTTACCCAGGTCATGTAAGTGCTCTGTATTCGTCAGTTCTAAATAACCTTTGTTTTTCAGGTAAATAACAAACAAAGCGATCAGGGCCATACCGGCAACAAATGTACTGGCGAAAGTGTACCAGCTGTACATGGTACTGTACCAGTGTGCATCTATACTCATTAACCATAACCAGGGAATTGATGACATGATGGTTAAAGAGAATACGATGATGTAGATCGCAGCCCAAACCGTGTTTTTCCACATGTATTTTTTACCCGCTTCAACAGAAGGTAAAGGGTTGTTATCCAGCTGACGGGACATGGCTCTCAGTTTGTAACCCAATACTGACCACAGCACCACTGTTAAAATAGTAACTGTAGCAAAAAAGCCTTTATTTAAAAATCCTTTTTTATGATTTAAAACAGGATCGTCATGCACATGATGAGTATCGGTCCAGTGATAAATAGTATGGTTATCGCCAAAAGCAATTGCTAATAAGATAATAGCAGCCAATACACCAATAATAGGCACACAGGCAGAGATAGCTTCAGTAACCCTGCGGAAAGAGATCTGCCATCCGCCCCATGCCAGTGTAGTGGCACAGATAAAGAACATGCTGGCATTTACTACCAATAAAAAGTAAACGCTGTTTTGCAGTAAGCTTGCCCAAAACCTGGCATCCTGCTTTGGCTTATCAGCCTCGGCAATACCACTGCCATGGGTTGAAAAGTATAAAGCAACGATAGCAATAAGTCCCACAACCATTAGCGCAAGAGCAATGGTATTGAATCTTTTTGTGGGCGTAAATTGTTCCTTAAATGATGACATCACTGTTCTTTTATAATTTCTTCAAATAAATTTCGATCGTCTCTGTTCTTATGGTTTTGCAGCGGTAGTATCTGCAGCCGCTGTTGCTCCTGCAGCAGGTGCCGCTGCCTTTTTAGCCTGCTTCGATTTAATATACGCTACAACTTCCCAGCGTTGTTTGGTGTTCAGTTGTGAAGCATAGCTACCCATTTGTCCTTTACCATAGGTAATGGAATGGAACATGGTGCCCTCTGTCATGGCCTCATATTTTGCATCGTTCACCAGGGTAGCAGGTTTAGCCGTATAAGGGCCTTCGCCACCATTGAATAAAGGACCATTACCATCTAACTTAGCGCCATGGCAAATACCACAGTTCACCAGGTATAAACGCTCTGCTTCCTTTAAATCGATACTGTCAATGTTCAGCGGGTTTTTTACAAAAGCCGACTGTGCATAACCGGCAGAATCGTGTTTTAACAGGTAAGGGAATGCATCGCCACGGGCAATAGCGCCGTTAACAGGGCGGTGATTATAGGAAGCGCCCGATGCTTTTAATCTCTCATCGCTGGGTGCATAAGTTTCGTAAGCAACACTGTACGACATGTCGGGCATATAAGCACGACCTGGTTTGTCGCTGCTACCACAACTTACAACGGTTACCGCTACCGCAACAGTGCAAAAAGTTATGACGAATAGTTTTTTCATTCTCTTATATATATTCTTCAAAAAAATCAGTTCTTGTTTCTGAATGGCAGTAATTAAACTGCTTCCACTTTTTTACCAAACCTGGTTGTATCCTGGTCATAACGACCGATCCACCAGCCGGTTTCCCTGTTCTCTACCGTTACTTCTGATGAACCGATGCTTTTCAGGAATGCCACCGCTTCCTCTTCATTGGTTTTGCTGGTGCACTCAATGGCCATTACAAATGTATCATCGGTGCTGCGCGGGTTAAAGTGATCCTTCTTTACAAAAGGAGCCAGCTGACATAACCAGCAAAAAGTAAGTACCATGCCCACCGCGGCAAATAATACCGTTAACTCAAACGTAATAGGTATCCAAGCCGGTAAAGAAAAAAATGGTTTACCACCAAAATTGATCTGCCAGTCTACCGTTAAAGCCCAGGTAATAAAGCTAACTGCAGTAGTAGTACCGGTAATACCGTAAATAAAACCGGCAACGTGTAAGCTGGTATCTTTTAAGCCCATTTCCTTATCCAGTCCGTGGATGGGAAAAGGAGTGTACACATCGTGCAGCTTATACCCGGCTTTACGTACTTTTTTAACGGCGGGAAATAAAACCTGCTCGTCGTAAAAAGTGCCTACTATAAATTTTTTAACGCCCATAATTTTTATTTATGAAGTGCCGGCCGTTCAGGCCTTCACCAATTCTTCAATAATTTGTTATCAAACAGCTTTTTGCTTAGTGATGATGTAACTCATCATGTGCAAATTTCTCCAACGGTTTCTCTTCCACCTTAACCATCTCTTCCTTATAGTTATCACCATTTTTCTTCAGGATATGTTTGATCTCTGCAATGGCAATTACCGGGAAGTATTTAGAGAACAGGAAGTAACAGGTAAAGAATAAACCAAAGGTTCCCATGTAAAATCCTATCTCCCAGATGGTCGGTGTATAATAAGTACTCCAGGAGCTTGGCAGGTAATCACGGTAAATAGAGGTTACGATAATTACAAAACGTTCGAACCACATACCAATATTAACCAGGATACTCATAAAGAAGGTAAGCAATAAGTTGCGGCGTAATTTTTTGCTCCAGAATACCTGTGGCGATAATACGTTACAACCCATCATTAACCAGTAGCTCCATCCGTAAGGGCTGCTCAGGCTTAAACGGTTTTCTTTAAAAGCAAACCATTCATAATCCACCGCACTGTACCAGGCCATGAACAGCTCGGTCAGGTAGGCAATACCTACAATGGAGCCGGTCAGTACAATTACCTTGTTCATTACCTCAATGTGCTCAATGGTAATATAATCCTGTAAGCCTAATACTTTACGGGTAATTAATAACAGTGTCTGTACCATTGCGAAACCAGAGAATACCGCACCCGCTACGAAGTAGGGAGGGAAGATGGTAGTATGCCATCCGGGTACAACCGAGGTAGCAAAGTCAAATGATACGATAGTGTGTACCGAAAGTACCAGTGGTGTACTTAAACCTGCCAGTACCAGTGATAAGGCTTCATGACGCTGCCAGTGTTTGGTACTACCTGTCCAGCCAAATGCTGCCAGGCCATAAAACATCTTGCGCCATTTTACTTTAGCACGGTCACGCAGGGTAGCCAGGTCAGGTAATAAACCCGAGTACCAGAACAATAACGATACAGTGAAATACGTAGAGATCGCGAATACGTCCCACAGTAACGGTGAGTTAAAGTTAACCCATAAAGGACCGCGGGTATTGGGGTAAGGCAATACGAAAAACGCATTCCACACACGACCCATGTGCCAGATAGGGAACTGGCCCGCACACATTACCGCAAATATGGTCATCGCCTCAGCCGCACGGTTTACACCGGTACGCCAGCCCTGGCGGAAAAGTAATAAGATAGCCGAGATAAGTGTACCGGCGTGACCGATACCTACCCACCATACGAAGTTGGTAATATCCCAACCCCATCCAATGGTCTTATTCAGGTTCCACTGGCCGGTACCATACACTACGTCCATGTAAATGGATACCACACCAAAACCCAATAAGCCCAAAGAAATAATAAATCCTATCCACCAAAGTTTTGACGGCTTTGTTTCCACCGGGCGACAAATATCCTCTGTCACCTGATGATAATCCTTATTGCCATCCACAATCGGTGGTCTTACCTGCGATTCGTATCTGAGTAAAGACATAATTATTTATAAAAAAATCTAATAATCAAATTTCTATAAGCAAACCAGCACTGGTTTAAACTTTTTTTATTTTTTGTTGTTCTTCATTTTTATACGGGCTGCATTACTACTATCACCGCCTGTTGTGTCACTCACTGCACCGTCCGGTAATTCTTATCGGCATCCTGTAAGTTCCCTCTATCATCCAGGGGCAACTATAGCCACGCTTTTATAAAAACAATCAACAAAAACAAAGAACTATTTATTTACCACTAATAGTGGCAGCATTACTGCTGCAACTATTAATGATGTTCTGCCGCTGCAGGTTGTGTAGCTGGTAACGTTTCTTTTCCGTGTTCGTTACCATGACCATCACCATGTCCCTCGCCGCCTTTGGCCGGGCCATGTCCTTTGCGGGGTATAATTTCATCCGTATTCCTGATCTTAGCCAGGTAGCTAACATTAGGCATTACGTGAATTTGCTCTAATACATAGAAAGTACGCAGCGGGTTGTTCTTACGCTCAATGCTGATAGCACTTTCGGGGTCGTGTACATTACCAAATACCATGGCATCGGCCGCACAGGCGCTGGTACAAGCCAGTTTCAGGTGTTTGTCTTTCAATGGTGTACCTTCTTTTTTAGCATCTAATTTAGCTGCCTGTAAACGTTGTACACAGAAAGAACATTTTTCGATCACACCTCTTGAACGTACGGTAACATCAGGGTTTAACACCATGCGGGTTAAATCGTCGTTCATGTGGAACACAGCTGGGTCTAATTTACCTACCACGGTCTGGTCCTGGTTATTGGCAAAGCTGTCGGCACCAGTGTAGTCAGACCAGTTAAAGCGACGCACTTTGTAAGGACAGTTGTTAGCGCAATAACGTGTACCGATACAACGGTTATAAGTCATTTGGTTCAGGCCTTCGGCGCTATGGTTGGTTGCAGCCACCGGACATACGTTCTCACATGGAGCGTTATCGCAATGCTGACACATCATAGGCTGGAAAACCACCCCTTTTAATTCGTTCGGATCTTTCTCGTCAGAAACATAATAACGGTCAATACGTAACCAGTGCATATCGTGGTAACGCAGTACCTCGCTTTTACCTACAACCGGTACGTTGTTCTCGGCATGACAGGCAATTACACAGGCGCCGCAACCAAAGCAGGCGTTCATGTCAATGCTCATACCCCATTTAATACCGGGCTGGTCATGTTTGCCATAAGGAGAGCCTTCTTTGGCATAATCCTCACGGGTGGCACCTTCCTTACCGCTGTACGTATCGTATAAATGCTGCTGGTAATCTTTGATCTCTGTTTTATCGTTGATAAAGCTGGCTAAAGATGTTTCACGCACTACATCCACACGGTCTTCGTAGGTGTTGTGTATCTGTGTCTGGGCCAGTTTAAATTTGCTGCCGGTATTCTCTACATCCGCATCAGCAGCGTACAGGTCAACGCTGGTACCGTTAAAAGAGGTCAGGTGATAAACGTCCACACCTACTTTCTTGGTCTTATTCGCGTTATCCACGTAAGTGCTTCCCAGGGTTTCTGTACGGCCATAACCTAATGCAACCGCAATGGTATTGGCATCCATACCCGGTACTACTATACTGGGCAACTCCACTTCTTTACCGGCCACTTTTACCTTAATAACAGGCTTTTGCGGGTAATATTCGTAATCGTTGCTCTTATAGTTGATCTTTAATTCATCGGCAGTAGAAACCGATATCATGGCATAGTTGTCCCAGGTGATCTTCGTGATCGGGTCAGGTAACTCCTGTAACCATGGGTTGGCAGGGTGCGAACCCGAGCCCATTGCATTGCTCTGGTAAACTACTACCTCTTTTTTAGCAGAGATAGGTTTGGCGCTGATAGCGCTTACCGCAGTACCAACACTGCCACCGCTGTACGACCCTGCACTGGCAGCCGTAGCGCCGCTGGTCCATACACCGTTTTGTAAGGCGGTGTTGTAAGTATCTAAGCCGCCTAATTTATTGATCCAGAAATTGCGGAAATACTCTTCAAATAATTCTGTTTTACCAGCCCAGCGTAACAGGCTTTCTGTCCATTGGCGGGTTTTAAACAGCGGGTAAATAGTAGGCTGTACAAAACCGATGCTGCCGGCAGTAGCTTCACCATCGCCCCAGCTTTCCAGGTAGTGATGGGTAGGTACTAAATAATTGCACAATACCGAAGTCTCATCCAGTTTCTCGTTAAAGGAGATACGTACTTTGGCTTTTTCAAAAGCAGCTTTTACTTTCTCCCTGTCATGCCAGGTATAATATGGGTTAACGCCCTGTACTAATAAAGTACCTACGCTTCCGCTTTGTAATTCATTCAGTAAATCGGCAAAGTCTTTATCAATACCCTGGCGGTAATTTACCGGGGCCGACCAGTCAATGGTAGTACCATAAGCACCGATCGCGTTGTTGATGGCATTTACGATCAATTGTACATTTACATCGTTGCTGCCGGCAACTACTAAACTTTGTCCTTTATTCGCCAACAGGTCTTTTGCTACTTTAGCAACACCTGCTTTTAATTTTTCACTCTTCAGTGCGGGAGCACTAATACCTTCCACACCTACAGCCGCTGCCAGGGCTAATACAACTGCACCGGTTTCAGACGGGCGGTGGTTAAACCTTTCGTCAGCATTAGCGCCGGTCATGCTCAGGAAGCTTTCAAACTGGTAGTGTTTGCTCATTTCAGGCTTGGCCTCGTTGATCTTCCTGTTCAGGGCATAACCATGCTGGTATTCAACAGGGCTTAACCAGGTACCTAAAAAGTCAGCGCCGATGCTTACTACCACTTTTTTTGCATTCTCAAAACGGTAAGCCGGGATGGCTCTGCGTCCGAAGCTTGCTTCATTGGCCAGTAACATACCGGTATAAGATACGGCATCGTACTGTACATGTTTAAAATTGGGGTAGGCTGCTTTAAAATCAGCAATGGCCTGTAAGGCAGAAGGAGAGTTAACCGTGCTGGTTAATAATACTACCGAACCGCCTGCAGCTTTAATAGCCGCTATTACTTCCTGGTCTAACGCTTCAAAAGTGGGGATCTCTTTCAGTTCGTTACCCGCTCTTTGTTTAGGGTGGGTGATCCTGTTTTTATCATACAGGTCCAGGATAGAAGCCTGGATACGTGCCGTTGTGCAGCCTTTTACAAAAGACAGGTCATTGCCTTCAATTAAAATAGGGCGGCCGTCACGTACACGAGCCAATACAGGCACCACATCACCATCCTGGATATAGGTGGTAGCGTAGTACTTTGCTTCGCCGGGAACAATATTTTCAGGCTTGCTGGCAAAAGGCACTGCTTTACGTACCGGGATCTTACAACTGGCTGCCAATGTAGCGGCGGCAGTACTAAAACCCAGGTATTTTAAAAAGTCACGACGGGGCGCTTTGGCATCTAAAATACCTTTGCCCTCATCTTCAAACGGAAGCTCTTCACGGAACTCATCAGCGTTTCGTGTTTTAAAGTTTTCCGGATCGTTAACCTCTGCAAAACTTTGCCAGTATTTGTTTTGGCTCATTTATTCTTAATTTGAAAAATTAATCAATTTGAAAATTTCACCTCTTTTCACGTAGCAACACCCGTTGGGTCACTCTATTAATAGTGACATTTCTGACATTCCAGGCCACCGATATCTTTTACAGTTACGCTATCCATTTTACCGGATTTAATATCGTTGTGGAATTTCTCGTAAATGCTATAGAACTGGTTACCGGTACTGTCAGAGTAGTTAAAGTTAACCTTGGTTTGACGGTGACAGTTCACACACCAGCCCATGCTTAACTCTGATACCTGTTTTACCACATCCATCTCGTTTATCTCACCATGACAGGTCTGGCACTGTACATTACCTACACGTACGTGCTGGCTATGGTTAAAGTAAACGTGGTCAGGCATATTGTGGATCTTCACCCATTCAATCGGTTTTGCTTTGGAAGGATCCCATGCATCAGGATTTTTAGGATCAAAGCCGGCATACTCGTACAGTTTGGCGATCTCGGCCGTACCGTTTACTTTATTGCCGTTTTTGTCAAACAGCTCAGGTCCTTTTTCGTAAGACTGGATTGTTTTATGACAGTTCATACACACGTTAACCGAAGGAATAGCGGCTGTTTTACTTTCCCAGGCATTGCCATGGCAATACAGACAGCTGATCTGGTTGATACCGGCGTGTACTTTATGTGAGTAGAAAATAGGTTGTTCGGGTTCATAGCCGTGCTGGCGGTTCAGGCCAATCATTCCTTTGGTTACAAAGAAGCCGCCTAAAATAAACATGAATACCGCAAAAATGGCGATGTAAACTTTATTACGATAGAAAGGTGAAGGCTCAGGACGTTCAATGCCTTCGGTATCGTCAGATAATTTTTTCAGGTTGCTGTTAACATACATTAATATAAAGGCAATTAAAGCCAGTATTAATGAGATGACACCAAAGATCACAGCGTTCTGGTTACCATTACCAGATCCACCGCCGGTTTCACCGTTTTGAGCAACTTTTGGTACTTCTTTAAACTTTTCATCTACATAGGTCAGAATAGCATCAATATCCGCATCCGTTAAAGTAGGAAACAGGTCCATGGCTGTAGTAGAGATTTTTGAAACCTCTACGGCCTTAGGATAACCGGATTTAATTAAAGCTGCATTGTCCCTGATCCACTCGTGTAGTTTCCCCTGGTCTTCCCAGCGATCCTGCACACCACCCAGGGCAGGGCCGGTGCTGTTACTTTTCATATCAGGTGCGTGACAGGTAGCACACTTGGACATAAATAATGCCTTACCATCCTGGGCATTAACATTCGCTATGGAAAACACTAAAAAAGTGAAAAAAACCAGCGCTATTCGTTGAATTATTGGCTTACTCGGAGTCATATTCGCATTTGATCAAAAAATGTGGATAAAAAGCTCTAATTGGGTGCAAAAATAAGCCTAGAAGTTAACAAAAGAACAACATTTTTAAATTTTTTTAAACCCGCTACTGTATTGCTTTTCAGCGTATTTAGCAGTAAAAAATACCATGCCCTAAAATAGTTTGTCATAAAAAAGTCACTCGTTTTTCAAGTGGGAACAACTCCGCACAGCCGACAATCCGGTGACAATTACAGTCCGCAAAAAGCAATCGATATATATTCTGTAATGATGATCCAATGACCGAAACCTTTGCCGCCTGACAAATGTTTTGTCATTTAAATAAGTAAACAAGGAAATTTGGTTTGCCTCCGCACCACTTCGTATAGTATATATATGATAGTTTTGCGCAACCTTCTTTTAAGACCCTTAATATAAATTCTTCAGCATGTTGGACCGCCTGCAGCAAAAATGGAAAGTTACCGGATGGCAAGTACTACTCATTCTGTGCACTTTTGCCATTGGCGGCAGCCTGAGCGGCCTGATTGGTAAAACGGTGATGGGCTGGATGAATATTGAACATCGGTTTTTCTGGGTAATTGTCTATGTTTTGGTGGTAACCCTGGTCTGGCCTTTCTGCGTACTGGCCGTAAGTATTCTTTTTGGCCAATTTGGCTTTTTTACTAAATATTTGAAGAAAATGGGGCAAAGAATGGCCGGAAAAGGTAAAAAACAGGTAAAAATCGCAGTTTTTGCCAGCGGGGCCGGTAGCAATGCGGATAAAATTATGGCTCATTTTGCCCACCATCCGCAAATAAAAGTGGTTTTGCTGGGTTGTAATAAACCCGGAGCCGGTGCTTTTGCTGTAGCAGAGAAACATGGTGTGGAAAGTTTCACTATTGAAAAGGAACAATTCTTCCGCGGCGACAGTTTTTTACCTTTTTTACGCGAAAAAGGGGTAGAATTCGTGGTTTTAGCCGGTTTTTTATGGAAAATACCCGAAAACCTGATTAAAGCCTATCCCAACCGTATCATCAATATACACCCGGCTTTACTACCAAAATACGGCGGTAAGGGTATGTATGGAAATTTTGTGCATACCGCAGTTATTGCGGCCGGCGAAGCCGAAAGTGGTATTACCATTCATTATGTGGATGAGCAGTATGATCATGGCGCTCATATTTTCCAGGCCATCTGCCCGGTGTTACCCGGTGATAGCCCCGAAAGCCTGGCAAAACGTATTCACAGGCTGGAACATGAACATTTTGCAAAAGTGATTGAGGCGGAGGTGAAAAAGCTGTTGTAGTTTTTGCAGATTTTGATATCTCCCTGTTTATGGATCGCCAAAGGCGATAGCATAAGTATTTCGAAACTACAAGTTTCGAATAGCCGGTTTAATTAAATACAGAAGCATGACCCCTATTGAATCTATACAGGCGGCCAAAGAAAAGATCATCCGTCAACTCTATGCCGACCTGGAAGCAACGCCTGAATCCGAACGCTTTTTTAATGCCGGTAATATCCGGGATTGTGAAAAGGACCTGGACCATTATATCCACCTGCTCTCAAAAGCACATGAAAGTAAAAACTTACAAAAGGAGATCAGTAAACATATAAAATGGATATTTCAATCCCTGGCTACTTTTAAATCGGGGGATGAGTCGCCTGAATTTCTCTGGGGTTTTATTTATAACGGTTATACAAAAGAACTGACCGATTTTATCCTGCAGGCAGCTTTCACCTTTGGTCTGGAAAAAGGAAAATTAAAGACAATCAAATCCAACATCTTTCACCTCACCCATCACCCGCATTCTTTTGATACTTTCAGCATCTATATCGGCTCTACACCCAACAGCGGTGTTGTATTGCAGCTTAACCGCCGGACCGGTTGTTTTGAGTACAATGAAAATCCCCATGGGGATAGTTACGGGCTGCCGGTGTTTAACCTGAAAAGTCATGATGATTGTGAAGCGCTTTCTTTTGAGGTTTTGACAGCAGGGGCTTATAAAACGTTTTTACTGAAAGCACAGCGGCCGGTGGACCGGGTTTTATTTAAAGCTATCCTGCAGTTACATCAAAGTGAAGTCCTTAAACCACAACCCAGGCCCGACTATTGCAAAATAGAGCTGGAGTTAGAAAAAGGTGTTCTCACCAACCTGAGCACCTTGCATTACGACAGCGATAACCATATCATTAATATGTTCACTGAAGGCACGGGCATCAAAGCTTTTGTAAAAGAGCTGGACGCTACCGGCGCTTTCCAGAACAGCAATAATGCTGCACCACACCCTGCCATTGTTAGCGAAAAGTTTGTGCTTGTATATGCAGTGCCTAAGTGGAAGTATTATGAAATTGATAGTTTAACTATACACGAAGATATTGTTACCATTACTACCAAAACCAAACAGTTTGAGTATGAAGCCGAAGGTGTTTTTAATGTGGTTTCTTCGGATATTACCAGCAAAACGCTGGTGTATGAGTTAAAGAGCTATCCGTTTATGATAACATTGCTGAATGAATTGCTGCCTTCAAGGGAGATGTTTAAGTCGAGGTTTGAGTAATTTTATTACCCTCTTTGTGCACTCGGGATAAGTATAAGCTGGCACGCGTCTCCCTGCGGGAGACGCGTGCCAGCCAGACTACAAATTTCGAATAGAGGAATGCCCACCTGCGTCAAAACAACTTGTCATTGAAAACATCTTATAAAATTATCGCTCTACTTTTATATTATCTATTACCCATTTTTCAAAAAGCTTATAAAAATGCGTTGTTAGATCTAATATGATAGCAATATATTTATTATAACGCTCAATGTTCTCCCAACTATTAGTTATTAAAAACCCTCCGTTCTCGTCTTCATATATTACGGGCTCATCTGTTTTTTGCGCAATCAAGTTTTCTGACTTTTCTTTTGAATAATCAGAAAGGTCTTTATTAAAAAAAAGAAAGCTATCCTGAGCCGTTAATATAAGCCTGAATATATCGACACGCATATTTGTATCATAGTCGTTTATTCCGTTGTTTAATATAATACGTGGAAACTTATAGAAACAAAGTTCGCGATGTGCTTTAGGCATTTCTGTAAAGGTTGACAGTTTTATTATTACACCTCCTTCCAGTGTCTTTTCGTAAAGAAATGCTTTTTTCTTATTCTTTTTATACCCTCCCAGTCTATCTATTATCAAGGAGTCAAAAACATCCCAGCAATCAACTTTTGTCCAATGGTATGTAGGGGGAAAAGCTTCTACAGCTTGTTGATAAGTGTTAAACTCCTTCTGTTTAAAAAACTCATATCGGGGAAAAGGACCCGTTTGTAATAACGGCAACGAATCCAAGTCTTCCCTGTTACCAAATGGTCTTCCAAAACTACGTAATTTTTCAAAATCACTTAAGCGAACCCCTGTATCTGGTTCAAAATGTGTACAATTTAAAAAATCAAGAATACTTTTTCCGTTGGCAAACAAGAGCGTGTTAATCACAGTGGTAGTCTCCTGGTCTTTCTGAAGCTCTCCAATTATGTATTTTTTATATTCATTTCTATTAAAAAAACTCACTCTTTGCATAAAATACGTTTAAGTAATTATCGGCTTCTTAACATCCCGGTTAGGAATTAATACGGTAATGAGATCTTTTAAAAATTATATTAGTTGGCTCCTGTTAACCAATAACAATTAACTACTCTTCACTTCGCCTCACGAATATCCCCGATAATTGCATCATTGCCCGAAACCGTGATAGCCGTTAGCACACCACTTAATGTAGCGCCCAGTATGCCATGCATATTCAGGTACTGACCGGTGAGGAATAAGTTGGGAACACCTGTTTTACTGCTCAATGTTGTTTTTAAAGGATTTTCATAGTCTTTGGCAAAGCCATACATATTGCCATCGGTGCTGCCGATATAGTCGCGGTAAGTAAGCGGGGTGATGGTATAGTAATGTTTAATGGCCGATTGTAATTGTGGCAGCTTTTTATATACCTGTTGCAGTAGCTGTTGTGCCTTCTGTTCCTTAAAAGCCAGGTATTCCGCTCCACGTTCCGCCTCGTGTAAGGTGGTATTAAAAGTATCCGCCCAGGGTTGTACTTCTTCATAACGCATATTGGTGAGTATGGTCACCGATTCTGCATAACCCGGATATTGGCTACTGGCGGTGAAAAAAATGCCATATAACAAAGGCCAGTTTTCGGGTGTGTATGCATTGGCTGTCCACAAATGTCCTTCGTGATGGTAGTAGAGGTTATTGCTTTGATAAGGCAGTGTTTGAGGTTGTAATACGATGTTGATTGAAAAAGAGGACACCGTATTTGACAAACTGTTGATGCGGTTGCGGTATATTTTTTTCAGTAAGGGGTTGTCCGTCATCTGCAGGGTATGTACTGGGCTGATATTGGAAATAAATTGTGCGGCGTAAAACTTTTCGCCGGTATTGGCTACCGCACAGGCAATCGTATCGCCTTCACTCACCAGTTGCTTTACCTCCTGGTGTCTTAATATTTCCCCGCCATAAAACCTTAATTGTTTTACCAGGGCTTTGGCAATCTGTGAGCCGCCGTGTATAAATTTCCAGGAGCTTTCTATATAACTGTTAATGATCAGCGCATGTACATGAAAAGGTGTGGCCTCACCATCACCGGCATATAATATATTATTACCGGCCAGTACGGCCTGTAGTTTTTTGTTGCCGGTAAGCGACTCTATCGTTTGTTTGGCACTTAAGGAGCTGGCCATGGTCTTTTGTTCCAGGGTGCCATCCAGCTGAAGATTATATAAAGGGAAAGCTCGGCATATCTCCTTTATTTTATCGCAGTATTCACGCAATGCTTTTTCTTCATCAGGAAAATAGGGTAACAGTTGCTGTATAAAGTTTTCATGTCCCTGTGCCTGCGGATATATTGTATTATCCTCGCCGGCTATTATACCGTCAAAACAGTTCAGGTCCATACGTTCCAGGTGTAACTGGTCCATAATGCCCAGGTAACTGAATACCTTGTACAGGTTCTGGTCCTTATCCAATCCGCCTACATAATGTACCCCGGAATCGAAAATAACTTTATCCCTTACAAAGGTTTGCAGGTTTCCCCCAAACTGTTTGTTTTTTTCCAGCACACAAACCCGCATACCCTGCCGGGCCAGTATGTTGGCACATACCAGCCCGCCGATGCCCGATCCTATAATCACTACATCAAAGTTCATGCGGTTTGTTAATTACAAAAATAATATTAGAGGTAAGCTTCGTCTTGTCAATCTTTGTTACCTGTAGTCCGTGTTTAGCGGCAATAGCCTCAATGGTCTGACCCGATAAATAATGCAGCCCGTGACCACTTGTTTTATTAAAACCAAATAGCCTGGTGGAGAACAATTCTGTTAATTTGGTGGTTTGATGCCTGCGGGCAATATCCGCATCCCCATCACGGATAATGAGTTTGCCGCCGGGCTGTAAATGAGCTATACAGTTATCAATTACCTGCTCCTGCTGCTCCGGGGTAGTATAGTGCAGCACATCGCTGATGATGATGGCATCGTAGTTTGTTGTAAAATCAAAGGTCACAATATCGGCCTGTAAAAAATGCAGGTTTTCGCCCTTGCAAAAGCCATGGGCTGCTACTGCAATCTTTTCTTCATCATAATCTATGCCCAGTATCTCTCTTTCCGGCCCGGCAAAATGTAACATATAACTCATAAAGCCATAACCACAGCCCATATCCAATATCTTACCCTGTAAGGGAACAATGGCATGGAATTGTTTGTAGTTACCTTCCAGCCTGGTTTTAATACGTAAGTACCATTCCAGCACCGGGCCTTTGTATACATAGTTGTAAAAAAGCTTTTCGTGGTAATAATCCACCGTCTCCAGCTCCTGTGACAGCTTGCGGTGTTCCTCCTTAAAATACCTGGATATTTTTTTTGTTCGCTCTGTGTAACCCACTCCCCAGCTTTCATCAGTTGCACTGATACGTGGCAGGTATTGTACTGTAAGCGTCCCGTTCTTTAATAAATAATCACCCTTGGTCATGGTATATCCCGTACCATGTAACAAAATCGGGACTACATCCAGGTTCAGTTCATGTGCCAGGTAAAACGCTCCCTTGTGAAAACGCTTCATCGGCGGGTAAGAAGTACGGGTGCCTTCCGGGAAAACAATAATGGAGTAACCATGTTTTACCCTATCGCGCATGAGTTCAATACTATTCTCCGCACCTTCTATCACGGGATAAAAATCAGCCATCCGCACCACGGCTCCAAACACCGGGGAGTTCCACACCCATTTATTGGTGAGCAATACAGCTTTGGGGTGTAACATGGTCATGGCCAGTATATCTAAAAAAGACTGGTGATTGGCAATGATTACGGCGGGCTTTTTAAAGTTCTCCTTCAAAGGGTTGTTCACCACTTTTTTAAAGTTGCCCATGATGTACAATACCGAGCCGCATAGTTTGGATAAAAGAACATGGTATATATATTTACCTTTTTCTTTGTTAAACGGGTTTAGCTTGATCAGTATCACACCCAGCACAGTTAATACCACGGCACCCAGGGCAAAATAGGTGAAAGAAAAAACCGAACGCGACCAGCTCCATAAGGTCCAGGGAAAAAAGTTTTTAGCAATCCTGTTCTTAATGATCAGGTTAAAGAAAAAGGGTATCAACACCTGCGACATGATCACCACGCACACAATACCCGTAACCGATATAAAAGCAATAGATCGCAATGCCGGGTGTTGCGCAAAAGCCAGTACACCCAGGCCGGCTACCGTAGTAATGGCCGATAAAAAGATGGAAGATTTATAGGAAGCCAGGTTTTTCTTACCGGTCTTGTATTCATTTAAGAGACCATCCATCACAAAGAGGCTGTAATCATCGCCCAATCCGAATATCAGGGCCGATACAATGATGTTGACAATATTAAAGGTAATGCCAAACATACCCATAATACCCAGTATCCATATCCAGCTGATGAGCATGGGAATAAAAGTAACCAGCGCCAGTTCAATACGGCCAAAGGTGAGCAGCAATACAAAAAACACCAGGCAGGAAGTGAATAAAGCAATTTTATTAAAATCCTTATTCACCAGCTCCGTTAAACGGGTGGTTAAATATTGCCGGTCCAATACCGTTACCTGTTGCAGTTTATCCAGCTCCGTTACCACCGCCGCCTTATTATCGTTTGACACTTTTAATAAAGTAACAACAGATACATTGCCGGGTTTTTCGGTAATATAATCATCTAAAAACCGTTGTTGAAAGGCTGCCAGCTCCGTTTTATCAACTGTTTTAAAATCGTTGTTGAGCAGGCTTTCAAAATTATCAAATGCCGTGGCCGAAAATTTTAAGGAGGCTCCTTGTTGTTTAATATTATTTACAACACCGGCTTTTCTATCCGCCGTCCAGTACTTATTCCATTGTTGTATGCGTTGTTGTTGTAAAGAATCACTGATCAGCAAACCGGATACACCGGCATAACTGGTAATCCAGCCTGCCTGTTTTAATTTTTCAATTTGTTGGACCGTTTTTTCATTCTGCTGCAAGCCCTTTTCCCTGTCAGCCCCTTCGCTTACCAGGTATAATGATCTTACCGATTGCCCGCTGATCCTGTTCAACTGCGCTTCAGCCTTTGCCAGCGCCGGTGTCATATAATTCAGGCTGGTCATATCGGGCTCAAACCTTACCTTATTATAATAAAACAAAAACAACACAGTCAAACCCACAATAGCCAGCACCATCCATTTATTATGCTCGGGTTTTAAAGCCGCCAGTTTATCCAACCAGGAATGTTTTTCTTTTACTAGAGTAGCAGCAGTTTCTTTTTTGTTACCAATAAAATGTGGCAAAAACACCAGGGAACATACAGCTGCGCCTGCCAGGCTACAGGCGGCAAACAGGCCCAGGTCCTGCAACATGGCCGATTTGGCAAACAACAAACATAAAAAGCCGCCGATGGTGGTAATACTGCCAATGGTCAGGGGAAAAGCCAGGTCTTCAATGGTGCTGCGTAAACCGCGGGTATGCCGGTAATGGTTAAAAACATGCAGCGAATAATTAATGGCAATGCCCAGTACAATCGACCCGGTTCCCAGCGCAATCACCGATATGGAGCCTTTCAACAGCCATACAACCGCCAGTGAAAAAGCAGCCCCATACACCACCGGCACCAGCACTAAAAACGGCGCTCTTTTTTTACGGAAATAAAGACCGATAAATAATATTAAAAACAATACGGTAATCCCCTGTGTCAGCAGGCTATCGGTACGCAGCTGTTTGGCATTACCGGCCGATACCGCAGCCGCACCAAAATAACTAACCTCTATATCTTTTGCCAGCTCCTGCCCGGCAAGGCTATCAATACTGTTATCCAGTTGCTGTAAAAATTCATGATTGGCACCGGTATTGGCAGCAGGGAAGCGGGGGGTAATAAATAAAAGCAGGTTTTGCTGGTCCTTCGATACAAAATGATTGTCATACAATTCAAACTGGTCATCGTACTGCAGTTGCTGCAGTTTTTTTAAAGCCAGGAAAGAAATACCCGAAGGGTCTTTACTGATCACCTCCTTCAGCGCATAACCGGCGGGGGAGGTCAGCAGGCGGATATCCTGTTCCAGGGTAGCCTGTAAGGCAGCAGGCTGTACCAGGCTGTCAATTTTTTTATAATCCGCTTCGTCTAAAAAAACCGGCAGGTGGTTTTGTATAGTGGCAAAGAGTTCAAAGGTCAGGTCGTCCTCAACCTTATAATTTACCTGTTTTATATAGCCGGTATCTTTTGCTAAGGTTGCTGCCAGTTCATCGGCACAGGCCACCAGTTTATCGGGATCGGTTTGGGTACTGTCTTTCAGCCGCACCATCACCACCAGTTTATCAGCAAATTTGGAATTCTGGAAAACCGAGGTAAGTTTGGCGGTCTTTTTATCCTGGGGAATAACCGCCGATATATCTTCCACAAATTTTACCTGCAGGGCCAATACCACAAACAAAGCCAGGGTGCCTGCAAACAACAGGTACAGCAAGGGCTTGCGTGTAGTAAAAAAGTCAAATATGCCTGTAAATAATTTGCGCATCTGAATAGCACTATACTTTATACGTGGTTGGCAACAATATTACTATTTATCAATTGTTTTGGCTACTTGTAACTCTACTTTAGTTATGCAAGATAGCATATCAAACATAATCAGCATTTATAACTGTCTTTTATTTAACGGTCTTGCGGCCCTATAAGATTTTGAAAAAAGTATAGCCCCTTTTTATTTAAATTTAAGTTGCTAACCAAAGTCTCTTCCTTATGAGCAAATACCATATTCCCTTAATGCCTGGTACCATTTATCATGTTTTTAACAGGGCTGTTGGCAGCGAAAAGTTATTCCTAAACCAGGAAAACTACCGGTATTTTTTGGTACTCTTGAACCGGTATATACTTCCGGTTGCAGATCTTTTGGCCTATGCTTTACTGCCCAATCATTTTCATTTATTAGTGAGGCTTAACAGCCGCGAACAAATCCTGTCACACTACCATAAATTAAAAATGTCTGACGCCCCCATTACAAACCAGGTGCTTCTTGCATTTATCATGAAACAGTTCAGCAACTGGTTAAACGCCTATGCAAAAGCCTTTAACAAAATGTATCATCGCAAAGGTTCGTTGTTTATAGACTATTTAAAACGTTGTGAAGCAAAAACGGACAGCGATATAACGGCCTTCATCTTTTATATCCACAAAAATGCCGTACATCATGGTCTCACTTCACATATTGGCCAGTGGTCGTTTGACAGTTACCAGGCTATTATCAGCGATAAACCAACCTGTATCAACCGCAGTTTTTGTATAAACTGGTTCGGCGGCCTTGAGGCTTTCATCTCGTTTCATCAGCAACCTGTTCAAATAAAAAAATAGCCGCGCTCAGACGTATAAGGTTTTTAAAACCTTATACATCTACCTTTTTCGCTTTAAACTCAGCAGCCCCCAGGTAAGCAAACCAAATAACAAGCCGGCCACAACAGCCAGGGTGATGCTGCCATAAATATACTGGGTCAGGTTCAGCCGGATGGTTTGTAAACTGATGCCTTCCGAAAAGCCCAGGTTCACGGCCTTATCACCCATCCAGTAGGCGCCGGCCTTATAACTTAAAAATATGATCAGCGGGATCATGGGGGGTATGCTGATATTGGCGGCTATCACGAACAACACTTTATTCAGCCGCATCAGCACCGCCAGGGCTATACCCACCAGCAATTGGAAACCCCAGATAGGCACTATGCCCATAAACACGCCAAAGCCTACCGATGCCGCTTTGCGGGCATTGGTCTCGTTGGGCTCCGATAACTGGTCGTTCAGGTTCTTCCACCAGTTACCATTGCGGAAAATCCTGCGGAAAAAATTCCGGGGTTTTATCCATAAAAAAGTGATCAGCACCAGCACGGTATTCAATACACTGATGCGGGAAAAATCCTTAAAAGGCCGGAAATGCGATACCCTTTCTTCCTTAGGCGCATAATACACTTTAATGGGTATCCAGTTTATTTTTATGCCCTTCCAGGCGCTACGTACCAGTACTTCAATTTCAAACTCGTACTTGCGGGTAAAAAAACGCATTTTTTCCAGCAGCGCAATAGGGTACAGGCGGTAGCCCGTTTGTGTATCGGGACAGTTAATGCCCGTTTCCACCCTGAACCAAAAGTTGGAAAATTTATTGCCAAAACTGCTTTTACCCGGTACCGACTCCTGCTGCATATTTCTGGCGCCCATGATAATGGCGGGGCCTTCGGCTTCCAGTTTTTCAATAAACAGGGGCAGGTCGCTGGCAAAATGCTGCCCGTCCGAATCAATGGTAATGGCATAATCATAACCCAGTTTACGGGCCGCTTTAAATGCCTGGCGCAGGGCCCAGCCTTTGCCCGCATTTTTGGTGTAGCTTACCAAATGTATATCTGACAGCCCTTGTAACAATTGCGGGGTGCTATCGGTAGAGCCGTCATTTACCACCACTATATTGCGGGTGTACTGCTGCACATCGGCAATAACACCGGCCACCGTCGCCTCGTTATTATAGGTAGGTATTACCACGCATATTTTATGGTGGTCAAACTTTGCTTGATATGTAGCCGCTACAGGTATACTCATTATTTTGCCAAAACCTCGCAAAAGTAAGCTTTGCCGCTTATACTAAGCCGCCCAACATATAAAGCTTTATTTTATTATGATTTCTTTGGTAACCGGCTGCAGTAACCCGGCTCATCACCTGTTGTGTCACTCACTGCACCGTTCCGTTCGTTGTTGGGCAGGGGAACAATAAAACAAACGCAGGTTTTATTACCTCAACCGGCATTCCGGCTACAATATTGCGTCTTTTGGCTACACCGTCTTGCCAACCGCTGCTGAACTTTGTGTTAACAAAACAACAGTAAAATGAAACTACAAAATAACACCATCCTTATTACCGGCGGCACCGGCGGCTTTGGCTTCGAGTTTGCCTCCAGGCTTTTAGCCCTGGGTAATACCGTTATTATTACCGGCAGAAATTGGGAAAAACTGCAGGAAGTGAAAAAACAATTGCCCGCGGTGCATATTATACAAAGCGATGTAAGCCGGGCCGAAGACATCAGCCACTTATATGAAACCGTTACCCGTGAGTTTCCGGCACTAAACATACTCATTAACAATGCCGGTGAAATGCGCAAGATCAGTCTGCATCACCAGCATGAGTTAACCGATATTACCCGTGAAATTGAGATCAACCTCATGGGACCCATCCGCATGGTACAACAGTTTTTACCCCACCTTAAAAAGCAGGCGCAGGCTGTTATTGTAAATGTAAGTTCGGGTATTGCACTGATGCCCTTTCCCATTTCCCCTATTTACAGTGCCAGTAAAGCGGGACTGCGTTCCTATACACAGGCTTTAAGAGTGCAGTTGAAAAAAACCAATATCAGCGTAATGGAATTGGTAGCGCCCGGCAGCACCACGGCGCTGAACGATAAATTTATAAACGAGGATGGCTTTAACCCCAAAGCCCTGATGGCGCCTGATAAAATTGTGGCGGCCGCTATAAAAGGTATGCAGCAGGATAAAGAAGAGGTTTATCCCGGCCTGGCCAAAATTATGCGCATTATAAGCCGGGTGGCACCCAAACTGGCACTGGCACAGGCCGGGAAAATGGGCGCCTCCTATATGTATGGTAACTAATTTTTAACTTAGTAAAACGATTATATGAAAATCATCAGCATTATACTACTCGCCGCTTCTGTTTTCCTGAGCCTGAAACATGGCTGGGATGCTTTTCAGCCGGCCAATGCCGAACAAAGCAAAATGATGGCCGACCTGGGTATTACCAAAACCCTGATGCCTTATTTTGGTGTGTTCTCAATTATTATAGGCCTCCTATTGCTTTTCCCGCAAACCTTTTTCCTGGGCAATGTTTTAAACGCGGTTACCATTGTGTTGATCATGGCCTTGTCCTTAAACGCTGGCAACTATAAAATGGCCTTGCTGGAAATACCCTTCCTGGCCCTGCCCCTCGTACTTATCTGGCTTAAATACCCTTTTAAATTTTAACCCATGGCCAAACCATTCAGGATAAAAACCATTAAGGAGTTGCACCAGCTTGGCGGGTATGCCGCCCCGCAGCACCCGCTTATCAGTCTTATCGATCTCAAGGGTCTGCAAAACCCCGATGGCGTCGAAGCCGTGATATTCGACTTCTACGTTGTATCCTTAAAAAGGGGTTGCGATAAACTGATGTACGGCCAGCAGCAATACGATTTTGATGAGGGACTGATGGCCTTCCTGGCTCCCGGGCAGATCCTGCGCGGGGAAGATGGCGGCGTACCGCATAACCTGGATGGCTGGATGTTGTTTATTCATCCCGATTTTTTATGGAATACCGGCCTTGCCCAAAAAATAAAACAATATGCTTATTTCGGGTATGCGGTAAACGAAGCTTTATTTCTTTCGCCCCGTGAGGAGGAGCTGATCAATGGCATTGTGGCCAATATCCGGCAGGAGTATCATTCCAATATCGATAAATTCAGCCAGGATGTAATGATAGCCCAGCTGGAGCTGTTGTTTACCTATGCCCAGCGTTTTTACGAGCGCCAGTTTATTACCCGTAAAATAAGCAGTAACAAAATACTCACCCGGCTGGAGGAATTGTTGCAGCATTATTTCAGCCACCCCGAACTAAGCTCCAAAGGCCTGCCCAGTGTGCAGTTTATTGCCAACAGCCTCAATATTTCAACCAAGTATTTAAGCAGTTTATTAAAACAGCTTACAGGCCAGAGTACCCAGCAGCATATCCACGAAAAACTGATTGAAAAAGCAAAAGAAAAACTGGCCACTACCGATCTTACGGTCAGCGAAATTGCTTACGAGCTGGGCTTTGAGCACTCCCAGTCCTTTAGTAAATTGTTTAAAACAAAAGCTAAACAAAGCCCGCTGGAGTTCAGGCAATCCTTTAACTGATCTTTTTAAAAAGCGCCTGTTGATATGGCCAACCTGTGTTTCCAGCCTTCTTTTTCCAACCGGTAAACAAATAAAAAAGTGTAGCCTGCGGAATAATTGATCATATCATATACATAAAACATCAGCAGGGTATTATTACGGGTATAAATGGGCTGGCTGAAATAATAATAATGAACAGGCTTTTCTTTTTCCCCATCCCGCCACCTGTTTTGATAGGCAATACTGTTTATTGTATCCCTGGTTACCCGTCTGCTATCGGGCATCATATCCTCCGGCCATAACACTGGTGCCGCCTGTTTAGCTTGTTGATCCAGGCTTTTTAATTCCTTTTTGGTTAGCGCCAGGCTGTTTTTTTTATTCACTCTAATGGTTTCAACACCATGTAGTGTTTTCTTTTTGGCTAATTCCGAAGGTTTATGCCAAAACGCTATGGCCGTATCAATATAAAATACGGTGCCGGTATTACCCGTACTATTAATGGCATCGCGAAAGGCGGTATAAAATGTGGTGTCCTGTGCCGTTCCGACACCTAAAATAATTACGCAAATGATAAGTAAGAACAGCTTCATAATATAACAACGTCTTTAGCATCTTTAAATTATAAATAGTTTACAATTATTAAGCATTGTAAAGCGGCGGCTTAGCATCTCTATAAAGCCAGTCCGAAAAACAGGAAAAACCCTGTATGTAATAACGTTTTATTGAAATAGATTAGCTGATCCCTCCCCTCGAATACTCCCTCCCGGTCATACCCCTTTCAAAACTATTTCACGTTAAGCTTAGCAAGGTTTATTGTTACTACAAAAAGGGTTTAAGTGATTAGTAGGAATTTTTCACATTCAACTTTAAAACAATGCAAAAGATAAAACTGCTTGTATTTTGTTCCTTCTTCATTATAGCTTCTGTTAACTTGTTTGGGCAACAAAACAACATATATACACTACTTGTCGGGCTTAAAAGTATTGACGACTCAGCTTATGCAAAAATTTCAAAAAAATACAGCCGTGAAGCTACTTCGGGTGTAGAGCTCGATTTATATAAAATGAATAGAATTGGTACCCGTTTCCAACATAAAATAATTACGCTTACCGATAAAGATGCTACGAAAAAAAAGGTGCTTGATACCATCATATCCATCGGGAAAAAAATTAAGCCCGGCGATACTTTTTTATTCTATTTCTCAGGGCACGGAGATATTGTAGCTGACCAGAACGGGGATGAGCTTTCCGGGTTTGACCAGGTATTGGTTGCCTATGACCAGTTTATTGTAGATGATGAAATATACCTTCTTCTCAAAAAACACTTTACCAAAACAAACAACCTCATGATCGTTGACGCCTGTCATTCATCCTCCTCCTGGAAATGGAAGACCGTTATGATGGACCTGAAACTGGGCCTGACAAAAGAAACCAAATATTTAAGCGAACAGGTCATCGAAAACCAGGAGTTACTGGTAAATAACTGTAACTGGGATTCTCTTAAACTGGTTGACGAACCTTTTAACCTGGTGTACATGGGGGCTACTGAAGATTTTAATGGTGCGTCCGGCGATGCCAGTGGAGGCCTTTTAACCTACTGGCTGGACAGAATTTTTACAAGCGCCATACAAAATAATACCTGGAACCAATATTCCTTCAGGCGATTGGCTTGTGAACTAGGCAAAATATTGTACCATAACCGGCAATACCTGCAGTACCACGAAATCGGCAGAACAGTATCTACATATAGTATTCAGACACCATTTAAATAATAAAATATGAAAATTAAACTACTCCTTATCGGTCTTATCACATTACTTTCCAAAAGTTCGCTTTTTGCACAATCGTATGAACAGCTTCCGCCGGGTGGGAAAGTTAATGGCCAGCAGGCTTATATTTTGCCTAAAACCGCCTTTGTGGTTGAAATACCTGTGGCAACAACAACGCTTTCCCGTAAGTCAGCTTATGTAAATTATTCTGATCCACAATTAAAAAACCTGCAGAAACGGTATGGCCTTGACCCTGATAAGTATAAAAAACTAAAAACGGATGCTTCTGTTGTATCAACTGCCATCATTGATGACTCTATCAAGTTTAATATTGCGGCCGTGCCCGATTATGAAAAAATCTTTTACATATCGTCCGGCAGCCGCTGGAACAAGAACCAGGCCGTTACCTTCACCTATGGTACCGATGGTATACTAACCGATGCTGAATCAAGTCGGGAGGATAAAACTTTTGATATAGTGGTGAAAGGTATTTCCGGACTGGTGAGTATTGTTGGTTCATTTTTTAAAGGGGCTGATGGAAAAGACCTGGATAGCATGGAAGATCCGAAGTTTAAAGAACTGGATGATGCATTAAAGAACTTTAGTAAATTAGAAATGGTCAATAATTATGATGTTTACAAAGACATGAAGGCAACTTATGAAAAGCAATACCAGGCCGCTTTTGCCGAAATTTTTTATACCGAAAAAAAGAAAATCGTTACTCACAAAGTAACCTATACCCCAAAAAAAGATGCAGCGCTTACTACTGAGAAAAACACAACCAGTATTCCTTTTTTTATGTTAAACAGCTCCGCCGAATTGGTTTTTTCCTCGGCGCTTAACGGCAGCATATGGGGGAAAGATATTAAAACTGAGAACCTGGCTGGTAAAAAACCTTACAACATGGTAATGACCCTCATGCCCGAACAGCAAACTGCTTATTTTCAGGCAAGGGCCAATACCGAAAAGGGAATTGCTTTTAATATTCCGCAAAAAATTGATCTTAAAATCAGCAATACTGATAACAAAACCGTTTTGCATGAAATATGCAAGGTGGCACAGTTTGGCACCATTGGTTATATAAACAGTAAAAAGAAAGCAAAAACAACTTTTTCACTTGATCCGGTAACCGGTGAGTTAAAAAAACTTTCTTTAGAGGGCAAGGCCATTCTTGTAGACCAGGTTGGCAGTGCCGCTACTTTAGCAACAGATGCTATTAATACCATGAAAGGCGAAGGCTACGATACAAAACTGGAAAAAGAAGTAAAACGCCTGGAAAATGAAAAAAAGAAACGCGACCTGTTAAAAGAGCTCGGCGTGGCTGAATAAAGCAGTACTATAAATTATCCCATTCAAATCCGCTTATATTAAACAATAAAGTTGCCAATAGTAAAAACTGTTGGCAACTTTTCATTTTATTAAAGCCGTTGTTACATCAATATTTAGAGAATAGTTGAAGGTTTTATCCATTCTGTTTACGGATTACCGTAAAAATAAAATTATGGCTTCCTATAAATTTGAAAAACGAATCAACATCATGCTCAAAACCGTTATAGTTATGCGTTACAAAAATATCTTGCTATTCATTTTCACCTTTTTTATAACTGGGCAAATATTTGCACAAAAAAGAACAACGAGTGTAAAAGGCTACTATAGAAAAGACGGCACCTATGTGAGACCGCATACAAGAACATATAATGCAGGCAGCAGTTCTTATTCTTCCGGTTCATACAGTCCTACATATGTAAATAAGGACACGGCTCAAAACATTCCGTTGACAGGGCTACAAATGGAGCCTCTTACAAAAAAAGAATATCAAACAACAACAGCTAACTCCAAGTATCAAAAAGGTGTAAAAATCTCCCCCTCAACTTTGCAAATAGACTGCGAGCCCGAATATCAAGATGCAACTATTATAAGCGACACAATTAAAGCCAAACAGGAAATACGCAATAACAGCCTTGTTATTTATATTTCTGTGCTTAGGTATAATGATAAGGCTATTGACATTTGCCCAATAACAAGAAACTATTCCGGAGACTGGGACTTTAATAAAGTACAGCACAGATTTATTAAAACAGCAATAACTGCTGAGCAAGCATTACAATTAGTTGCTGATTATGAGTGGATAATTAGCGGAGAAGAATTAAAAAAAGATTTTTCTTACGATTATTTTTCAAGCAAAGGTTTTCCTAAATACCTGACAAAAACTATAGAAGTTATGAAGCTAAAATAAGCACCATTAGTAATAAGTGGTTTTGCTATAAGGAATATTCTATACCCACCAATGCCATGCCGTTGGTAGTTACAGTTTTATAAAAACAGGAAAAACCCTGTTTGCAAATTTCAATTTATTCATTTAAATTAGCTACGTATAGCCACCACCTATACGTTAACCACTTTAACGAATCATTAAACTTGTATACGCTACTCTGCTAAGCAATTAATTAATATACTTATACTATCCGTAACTATTAAATAGTTATTCAATAGTTACACTAATCTACATGTTGCCTGCAAGTTAGCGTGACACATACCAAAAAACTTAAAATATGGAAGGGAATATTTTATTAACCACTCAGGTTTACGGAGTCTCTAATGAACAAGTTGAAACATATATCGAAAGAGAAGAAGTAGATCAACGGTTTGTTGATGCTATTAGCAGAAATAAGCACATAATTATATATGGAGCATCTAAACAAGGTAAAACAGCACTTACAAACAAACATCTTTTTCCGTTCAACTACATTAAGGTAAACTGTTCTCATAACACAACCCCTGTCGATATATATAAATCGATTATTCGGCAATTAAACATTGAATTTGAAGAATCCAAAGAAGTTTCTAATACATATGGAGGTGAAGCAAAAGTCGGAGCAAAGGCGACATTGAAAATTCCATTTTTTGGAAAAGGTGAAGCTTCAGGAGAAGTATCAGGAAAGGTTGAAAAAGAAGTAACAAAAAGTTATAAAACAATTGAATTCAACCTTGAACTAGCACAAGACATTTCCGAAATATTAAAACAAGTAAATTTTACAAAACGAATCATCTTAGAAAACTTTCACTACTTAACTGAAGAAACTCAGCAGCAACTTTCATATGACCTAAGGATATTTGAAGATTCAAATATCCTCTTTATTGTTTTAGGAATATGGAAGGAAAAAAATAGATTGGGTCAATTTAATGGTGACCTATTAGATAGACTATTTGAAATACCTGTAGAGCCTTGGAATAAGGAAGATTTAAAAAAGATTGCTAAGGAAGGTGAGCCACTTCTAAGTGTGGACTTTTCCGAAATTATTGATGAATTAATTGAAAAGTGTTTTGATAGCGTTGGGGTGTTTCAAGAACTATGTAAAGAATGCTGTCATGCAGCTCAAGTATTTAAAACAGGTTCTGACATTGTTGAAATAACTAAAGACCATCTTTTACTTGCAATTAATAAAAAACTTGAAGACTATTCAACAAGACACATTAGAAGTCTTGAAGTCTTTGCTGAGCAAAAAGCTAGAAATGCAGAAGAAACGCCATTATACATACCTTACTATTTTTTAAAAGTTTTATTTGATTGCGAGTATGATGAGATTACGGAAGGCTTTCGAAAATCAGTATTGTTGTCAAAAATAAAAAAAATACATCATAAGCCCGATAATGTTCGACCTTCCGATATTGGCTATTTTCTACAGACTTTAATATCAAACCAAGTTAAAAAAAGAATATCTCCTCCAATTTTTGATTTTGACCAAGGGACATCCTCAGTCAAAGTAATAGACTCTACCTTTCATTTTTTCATTCGTAATTGCAACAAAAAGGAGGTGTTTGATTTCATTCCAATTCCACCTGGTCTAAACTAAATGCCCAGCAGGCAACAGGCGGTTTGGCAATGTCGGATATATTCTCAGCCTTTTGTTCGTTAATTAGCTTCTGTTTCAGCTAATAAAATACTCATGAGCAATAGAATTAACAATGAACTTTTTAGCTTTATTTAGCAGAGGTTACGGGCTGACGATTTTCAAATACCACCACATCGCCAAGCCGTAACCAGTTATCCAATAACCGTACTTCTGAAAAGATATGAAAACCATATTCTGCATAATAATTTTCTTTTATTCGTATCCAGCCATCGGACAAGACAGCTTATCAATCGATACTTCCTTTAAACCGACTCCAGGCATAGCGCAACAAACTGTAATTGCAGACTCACCTAAATCTCCGGCAAAAGGCTCGTTTATCAAAAAAAAGATGAAAAAGCAAACGACAAAAAGAAAAGCTGAAGAACTAGTCAGTAAATCCGAACCCATCCAGCCTGCTGATACGCACAACCGGGATATGCCCATTATAATGACTGTAGTATTTGTTGCGGCCGCATTAATGGCTTTATCCTATATAGGTGTTACTAAAACAAATAACGATATTGATTCGAAAGAGGGTGATTTTATCTCGGATCAAATAAACAGGATATTGTTACCCAGGCGTGAGTATTATAGGAATTTTTACCTCAAATCAGCCGCGTGGAAACGAAAACGATACCTTGTACTTAAACGTGACAACTGGCGCTGTGCTCATTGTGGAGAAAAAGCTACCCAAGTTCATCATAAAAAATATGCAAAAAACAATATTGGCAAAGAACCAATAGAATGGCTGGAGGCCATTTGTAAATCCTGCCACGATGCTATACATTAGCAGGTTATTGTAATTTTATCCTCATGAACAATGTATTAAAATGGGGGTTCCGCTTACTGGGTGCAGGTTTTTTAGTATTTGTTGGTTATATGTTATTTACGGCATTAACCTTTTCATTTGATTTTGATAGCGACAAACATTACACAACACAGGATTTAATTGACAATTACCAGGCTAAAACAAAAGAGCTTAACGAACTGAAGGCTTATGTAAATAGCATTGTGCCAGCCAATACTATTGTGGATATCGAATTTGAAGACAATAAAAATCTTCGCTTTTTTCATGTAGCGAACAACCATACATCCGGCGATAACTGGAATATTAAAATAAATAACAAAAAGGTAGATTCACTGCTAAGTATGTTAGGCTGGACCCGGCAAACATTCAAGTTGCTGAAACAAAAACTGGATGCAGCCAATTGCATTTCGGTAAAAAGTGGTGAGCCCTTTACTATTGGCTTTCAACGCAGCGGTATGGGCAAGTATTATTACAATCTTTTTACAAAACCTATCTCTAAAGAAAATAGAAACAATTATAACGATAGCTGTACCTATATTACTTATAACGATACATTGGTATTAGAGTATGGAGGAGGTGCTGTTGGACCGCAATGTTTTCCAACTAAATAATCAACTGTTATTTCACCTCCTGCGGATACCGTTTTTCGGGAAACCCTGGTAATTGAGCTTTCCTAAAAACAAATACCCGCTATTTGAAAAACATACCGACCATATGAGTGCCGCCGTATATGTTATTCGTCAGTAAACAGTATCTACTTCATCTGAATATTTATCATACACTGTACTTATCTTTAAACCATGTTCTCTTTTTTTAAAAACCCTCCAACCCTGGTAAATACCGCCACACTCCAGCAAATGCTGGAGGAAATTCTTACGCCCCAACTGGCCCAACTGGGCTTAACCAAAACCGGTAAATATACCTGGCACGAGCATACGGTAAAAGAGATCAGGCGGGGGTTCTCCTACAGTTTATTAAAAGGCGGCTCGGCCACTTTAACCTGGGGCGTATGCCTTGATTTTTTACCCGTTATAGCCGGCAATAAGCTGGTGTATTATAAACCGGCCAGGCAATATTGCCACCACCTGTTTGAGTGGCCGGAAGCCTACTCCAACAATTTCTTAAAGGCCCAAACCGTTGTTGGTGGCACTGCTTCGCACTGGGGTGATAAAGAAGCGCGCAAGTCCATTACCGGTTTGTTTAACAGCCAGCTTCCTGTTATGAAAGCCTGGTTTAACAACGCCAACAGCATAGAAGCCCTGCTGGCCATAGCCCAAAAACAGGTCACAATTGGCACACCTTATACCCTGCACCATCCATCGCCGGATTATGTACTTGCCTTTTTATATGCCCGCTGCCAACAGCCGGAAAAAGCTATTGCTCTTTTTGACAGCTTACATCCTTCTGCGTTTGGTAACAACGATATACTGAAAGAAAAAATAAGAAAACAGTTGTTTTCTTTAGCCGGGGAAGCAAATAAGTAAACCGCCCATATTTTTATTTAAATTTCATTTGAAAAGATGATGAGAAGCATAACCCATACCTACCAGGCTAATCATGAACAATTGAATACTATTATAAACGGCTGGGATTTAATAGCGGATAACGGTGATATTGATTCACTGGCTGAAAAAATTTTAACCCGTCTTTATAAAGCAGCAAACCTTGAACCTATTAAAGGGATAATAGAAAGTGAACTGACCATTACTCAGGGTTTATTTAATGCGGAATTTAATACGGAAAACCTGGCGGCGGAGATTGTTTCATGGTGGCATACATAATTTCATCCCGCTGAAATACCGCCGGTAACAACATTGTTTAAATACAATGCTTTTCAATTATCTTACAGTTCTAATAACTACAAATAATCATGAAACAAGTATTGCTATCCTTTTTATTATTGGTTACCATAAAAGCGGCTACAGCGCAGGCTACCGGCCAGATAAGCTATAAAATTGATTTTTCGAGCGATAACCCCGATATGGCCATGGCCACCAGTATGATGGAGGGATCGACCATGGAACTGTTTTTTATGGCCGGCAAGGCCAGGGCCGATGTTAAGATGGGCGCTTTTATGGATATGAGCACGATTACCGACAGCAAAAGCGATAAATCCTTAATGCTGATGTCTGTAATGGGCCAAAAAATGGCGGTGGAAAATAAATTGTCCGAAGCCGATAAAGAAGCTGCAAAAAATGCCCCCAAAGCTGCCATTACCAAAGAAACCAAGGAGATCATCGGCTTTAAATGTACCAAGGCCACTATAAAAACTGAAGATGGCAAAGAGCTGGTTATTTGGTTTACTACCGAGTTAAATGCCAGCCTGGCCGGGCTGGAACAGTTTGCCAATATTGGGGTAAACGGGGTGCCTCTGGAGTTTGCCACCGAGCAAAATGGTATGAATGTTAAGTTTGTTGCCACTAAGTTTGATAAAAAAGTTGAGGAAAAAGTATTCAGCCTTACCGTTCCCGAAGGTTATACCGTAGTTACACCGGAAGAGCTGGAAAAAATGGGCACCCTGTAAACAATTATATTTTATAAAAACAAAACCCCGCAGTTTAAACTGCGGGGTTTTGTTTGGGCTTTCATTTAAGTCAGCAACAGACCATCATTATTTTATCGCGTAGTGTAACCACCGTTGGCAAAAATGGTTTGCCCGGTGATCCACCAGCCATCACTTACTAAAAACTGCACCAGCGGGGCAATATCCTTAATATCGGTAAGGCCACCCAGGGCTGCTGCCGATTTATGATAAGCTACCGCATCATCACTTTCCTGCCCGTAGAAGAACGGTGTATCCATTGGGCCGGGAGCTACCGCTGTTACCGAAATACCGCGACCACCAAACTCTTTGGAAGCTGCACGGGTAAAATGTTCCACCGGTGCTTTTAAACCTTCGTAGGTAGAGTATAAGCCGGTGTAAGCCGCCAGCAACGAGGTAACGATGGTACAGATCTTACCATTATCGTTTAGCTTTTTACCCGCTTCCTGGATAAAGAAGTAAGCCACTTTTGCGTTAATATCGCTCATGCTGTCGTACTCGGCCTCGGTAGTATCAACAAAAGGTTTTTTTAATACCTTACCCACGGTGTTAATGGCTATATCAATACCGCCGAATTTGGCTATCGCCGCATCAAACAGTTTGGTGATATTGTCTACCTGGGTCAGGTCGGATTGTACCAGGATGGCTTCCGCACCTGCTGCCTGCACATCGGCCAGGGTTTGTTCCGCATCGGCCTTAGTGCTTTCGCTGTTATAATGAATTACCAGTTTTGCGCCCTGGGCCGCAAAATTACGGCTCAATAAACCACCTAAGTTTTTGCCGCCGCCGGCCAGCAGGATCACTTTACCCTTTACATCATTTCTTGCCATAATATTTATTTTTTAATGTTTAACAAAGCTCGGTTAGCGTGAGGGCTGCATTGTGGTGAACTTTTCGGAAGTTTCAGGAGGTGGTCTTTATTTTATTGGCTTTACGAAAACCACCCGGGGTTTGGCCTGTCCATTTTTTAAAGAATTTGGAAAAGTTGGCAGGGTCGTAAGTAAGAATCATGGCCACCTGCGCCGCCGAAGTATTGGTATGTATGAGCAGGTGTTTGGCCTTGTCAATGATGCGGGCATCGTAGAAGTGGCAGGGGTGGTTGCCTTTTTCTTTTTGTATGGTATCGGTAAGGTGGGTATGTGATACGGCCAGCTCGCGGGCTATCTGGTTCAGTTCCATAAAGGCCGGGCTTTGGCCATTTACCACATCTTCAATGTGCTGGTCTAAAAAATCAAAATACTGCCGGGTTATTTCAATACCCCGCTTTTCTTTCCTGTTCTCCATATCAACCGGTTTAGCACTTACAAATTAAGCAACTATTAAAGTTCTGCCAAACAAAACATGTACAGGTGGTGAACTTTTCAGTTTTTTGATAGTGTTTCTTATAACAGCCAAAGCCTGCTGCTTAAAAGCAGCAGGCTTTGTTATTGAAGCTGGTATTGTTTGCTATGCAAAGCCTGCAACTTCGTAAACTTATGCTGTCGCCTTTGGCAATAAACCCTTGTCCTTTCCTTTTTAAGGATAGTAGAGTTTGCAGTAGCCCGGGCTGGTAACAAATGGCTATATGAAGCTTGCAGCTTTATTCCTATTCTATCGCCTTTCTTGATAACCCTTTATCCTTTCTTTTTTAAAGACAGTATAGTTGCAGCACCCAAGGCTGGTAACAAATGGCTATATGAAGCTTGCAGCTTTGTTCTTATTCTATCGCCTTTCTTGATAACCCTTTATCCTTTCTTTTTTAAAGACAGTATAGTTGCAGCACCCAAGGCTGGTAACAAATGGCTATACGAAGCTTGCAGCTTCGTATTCCTATTCTATCGCCTTTGGCGATAAACCTTTATCCTTTCTTTTTTAAAGACAGTATAGTTTGCAGCACCACGGAACTGGTAACAAAACCAAGCCCCACATAAAAGGACATGTTTACCTGCTGCCCCTCGTTAAAGAACAGGAAGGCCAGTATAATAGCATAAATAGGCTCCAGGTTAAAGGTAAGGTTCACCGTAAAGGCCGATATTTTTTTGAGTATTTCCGCAAACATTACATAGAGGCCCACGGTACATAAAAGCGCCAGTAAAAACAGGTAGATCATATCAGTGCCCGTGGGTATATACTGTTGCTGCGGGAAACAGTAATAGTATAAAGGAATTAATAGTGTTACACCAATGGCGCTGGCCGTCATTTGGTAAAAGATGATCTGTTTACTATCGTAATGCCGGACCAGTTTTTCGTTATAAATAGTATACAGCGCCGCAAAAGCCGATGATATAACGCCTAATAAAATACCCAGTTGATAGGACGCATCGAAATGAAAGATGAGGCTGATACCGATAAGCGTAAGCAGGCTTAAGGCCAGTTGTATAATATTGAATTTTTTGCGGTTGATAAGCGGCTCAAAGATGGCCGTAAAAAAACTGGTTAAACAGTAACATACTACCCCTATAGATATATTGGCGTATTTGATACTGCCGTAAAAGAATATCCAGTGTATGGCCAGCAACAGGCCCGTTTTACCGATACGCATTTTTTGAGCCCGGGTAGCCTGGCTGTTTACCTTAAACAGCTTAACCACAAAAAATAAGATAATAGCTGAAAGAAGTACCCGGTACCAGGTAAGCATTAGTTCGTTAACAGTGATCAGTTTTCCGAAAACACCGGTAAAGCCGGCCAGTATTACTGCAAGGTGCAGCATTAAATATGTTTTTTTCATATAAAAGTTATACTCCCGTTGCGCAAGAGCAGTTAAGTGAAAGCATTAAATAATTAAGTTGAAGGAGGGCATAGTGTTTACAGCCCGGCATAACCGGCCATAAGCAGGGCCCTGTGTAACATTCATTAAGGCGCTGGAGGGGAAAAACTTTTAATATGCTTATTTAACCTTGATTGGCTACAAATATAGACAATTGCATGATGCGGCCGTTCGTACCACGATACCCGTTTTTTAATAAATGCGTTACCGGCGGGTAATAGTGGTAATAATGAGGGCGGCATCGCCGGCAGGCCGGGTGCCACTATAGGGAAGACTTTTAACCTGGCCGCTCACCAATACGGCTATATTATTTTGCCTGAACTCCGCCGGCAGGTTACAGGGAAATAACCGGCTGTCAATGGTGTTTTGTTCGGCAATATAGTATTCGCCGTTTACCTGGTGAACAGTAGCCGCCTGGTTATTTATTTCGTACCGCACCGCGTTATCCCTGTAACAATCTGCTTTGGTATCTTTATTTTTTTTACAGGCCATGATGCCGCAAAGCAGCGCCAGGCAAAGTATGGCAGTTAGTGTATGTTTCATACCCGTTTTTTTAACTGACCATATACACCCCCATTTCGTTGCATAGATGCTTAAAAGCTCAAAGGCTGCCGGATTGCAGCGGCACTACGCCGAAGGGCCGGGCTCAGGGGTGGGTGGCGGAGTAGAGCGGAAAGCCGGGACTACAGCTGAGGAAAGAACGGGACGATGAGAGCCCCTGAATAGTATATAGACTTTAGTATAGAGGTTTTTAGTATAGAGATTTTAGTATGTAGTACAGAGATGGGAAGATTGATATGACCGTTTAAATAATACTGCGTTTTTTGGCATTTTTGATGCAGCGTTTTTTGACCCTGTTTTCGGGCATAAAAAAAGAGCTGCCGGGGCAACTCTTTCAAGATTTTTTTAGCAGTTCAGTATTACCTGCTGCCGATAGTGTAACGGGCAGAAACACCTACGTTAGCATCAAAACTGTTCCAGTAAGTAGGACCATCGATGATGAAAGTAGGACGGATGTCGGCCGATAAGTTCAAAGGAATTTTAGCGAATTTGTAGTCCACACCACCGGTTGGGAATAAACCTACACCAAAGCCTTTGTAATCTCTTTTGTTAGGACCATCGTAGCTGGAAAAAGCGTTATAACCCAATGCACCGCCACCTACGTACCAGCGTAAACCATCAACAGGGATGTTAAAGTGGTACTGGTAAGCTGCAGAGAAGGTTAAATACGTGGTATTGTAGCTGCTGGCCAGGTAACCAAAATCCTGGTTAGGACGTACACCCAGGTTTAACTCAATACCATGTGGCTCGCCTACAAAGAACTTATACGTAGCACCTACTCTTTCAAAATAGGAGGAGCTGAATTTAATACCAATGGCGCTTTTATAATCGCTTTGAGAAAATCCTGCCGCTGTTAATGCCAATACAAATGCTGATAAAAAAAACACTTTTTTCATATCCGTTAATTTTAAATGAACGATTAATTTTTGCAAAGTTAGCTCTATACTTCACTATAATAGAACCACTTATCAAAAACTGTTCCATTTATAACAAATTGTTAGCAGAAGAGTTTAAACCGGGCTTTTAGGTATTAATATTGTATTATATATGTTGCAACGCGGGCTGTTGAATATTTGTCTTGTAATGGCTGATAAGCAGCGGCTTGCCTATTAATTAACTATATTTGCATGTTTTTTATGAAATTAAGTAGCATACCTCAACGTTTTATGCTGTTTTTTGCCGTAGCGGCCCTGTTTGTAACAGTGGGCCAGGCATTTACCGTGTTACCGGCACTGGACAAAAAATCGGTATACGATGCCCTGCGGCTGGCAAAACTGGAGCCCATTGAGGCCCAGCTGGCGTTGGTACAAAACAGCAGCGATAACGAGAAACAGGCTTTTGAAGGTGCATTGCTGATGCGCAAATCGGGCCTTATTTCGGGACCGGCTAAAAAACTGAGTACATTTAAAGAAGGGAAAGAAAAACTGGAAGCGGCCATTGGCAGGGATAATGATAATACTGAGTTCCGGTTTTTGCGTTTACTGATACAGGAAAACGCACCCAATATTGTTAAGTATAAAAAGAACCTGGACGAGGATAAAGCGATGATCATTAAAGGTTATAAGAGCCTGCCGGCTGTGGTACAATCGGCTATTGTTACTTATAGCAAAACATCGAAGATCATTAGTCCGGATGATTTTAAATAAACCACCACAGGCAGCCACCAAGGTTATGACAAATAAAAAGGTATTAGCAATTTATTACACGCAAACAGGGCAGTTGTCGGAAATAATGGACAGCTTTACCCGCCCGCTTATACAGGCCGGGGTAAGTGTGGAAAAGTTGCTGGTACAGCCGGAGCAGCCCTTTGCTTTTCCCTGGAAAGCATCGGTTTTTTTTCATAAAATGCCGGATTGTGTGTTTTTACAGCCCGTACCCTTACAACCTTTTACACCTAAAGAGACAAAGTACGACCTGATATTGTTTGGCTACCAGCCCTGGTTTTTATCGCCCAGCCTGCCGGCCAACTCCATATTACAACACCCGGCTTTTAAAGCGGTTGCCGCCGGCACACCGGTAGTAACCATTAGCGGATGCCGCAATATGTGGCTGATAGCGCAGGAAAAAGTGAAGCTGCTGTTACAGCAGGCCAATGCCACACTGGTGGGTAATATTGCTATTGTGGACCGCCATAATAATTATGTAAGCCTGGTGACCATTATACACTGGTTATTATATGGCCGTACAGACAGGAAATGGGGCATTTTTCCAAAGCCCGGTGTTACACCCGCAGATATTGAGCATGCATCGGTTTTTGGCAGTACTGTATTACAACACCTGGACCAGGAGAACTGGGGCGGGCTTCAGCCCGCACTGGTGGCGCAGAAAGCGGTAAAAGTGCATTATCACCTGATGTTTTTTGAACATAAAGGCGCCCACCTTTTCCCGATATGGGCCAAACAGATCAATAAAAGAAAAAAAAACAGGGCCGCTTGGGTAACCGCATTTAAGTATTACCTTTTGTTTGCTTTATGCGTGGTGGCGCCCACCCTGTATGTAGTGGACTTTTTTTTGTTCCGCATATTTAAATTAAAACGTATTAAAAAACAGCAACAATATTATTCCGGAGTAGCATTAAAATAAGATCATGTCGTTGAAAGAAGTTTATATTACCAACACCTCGCATTTTTTACCAAATGAGCCTGTATCAAATGATGATATTGAGGAGTACCTGGGTTACATTAATAACAAACCGTCCAAATCGAAAAGATTAATATTACGTAATAACGGTATTACGAAAAGGTATTACGCTATTGATAAAAACGGGGTGAGTACCCATACCAATGCGCAGATGGTGGCGCAGGCGGTACGCAAATTGTTTCCTAACCCTGCCGAGGGGCTAAAGACCATTGATCTTATTTCATGCGGCACATCCTCACCCGACCAGCTGATGCCTTCGCACGGCGTGATGGTGCATGGTGAATTGCCGGAAACCGGTGTAATTGAAGTAGTATCGCCATCCGGTGTTTGCTGTGCCGGTATGCATGCGCTGAAGTATGCCTATATGAGCGTACGCACAGGCGAAGCTACCCAGGCTGTAGCCAGCGGATCGGAAAGATTATCCCGCACCATGCGTGCCGAGATGTTTGACGATGAAGCCGCCAAACTGGAAGCCCTGGAAGAGAACCCCTATATTGGTTTTGAAAAAGAGTTCCTGCGCTGGATGTTATCGGACGGCGCCGGGGTGGTATTAATGAGCGATAAGCCGAATACCGATGGGCTTAGCCTGCGTATTGACTGGCTGGACGGTGTATCCTTTGCCAAAGAGCTGGACCCCTGTATGTATATGGGCAGCGATAAGGATGAGAACGGCACCCTGATCAGCTATAAGGATTATTCGCCCGAAGACCTGATAGGCAAATCGATCATGAGCATTAAACAGGATGTAAAACAACTGGGCGAATTTGTAGTGCCGCTGGGCATTACCAAAATGCGGGAAGCCATGGAGAAACATGGTTTACAGAGCAGTGAAATTGATTGGTTTTTACCACATATGAGCAGCAACTTTTTCCGCAGCAAAATATTTGACGAGATCAATAAACAAAATATTCCTATCCCTTACGAAAAATGGTTTGTTAACCTGCCTAACGTAGGGAATGTTGGCGCAGCATCCATTTATTTAATGATGGACGAACTTTTCCATAGCGGCCAGCTGAAAAAAGGCGAGAAGATATTTTTACTGGTGCCGGAAAGCTCCCGTTTTTCCTATATGTACGGTTTGCTCACGGTAGTTTAACCGGCAATTATAAATGTTTACAACATAAAAAAAAAGCATATCAAAACGATATGCTTTTTTGTTTAACCAGCTGCAGTACCCTGATGAAACCTGTGTTGCGACGCTCCGTTTAACAGCAGTGCTACCAGCGGCTTTTTTATTTATTTAATTTATAATACACGATAACAGGCATTTCTCTTTCTGCCTTTTCCACCACCAGGCCCAGCGCTTCTATTGATTTTATAATGCCGGCAAAGTCCCGCTGCTCCACATCTGTTTTAATATCGTAGTATCCTGCCAGCCCTGTTTCATCAACAACCGGTAAACCGAGTTCGTTGGACAGGTAATTATCGGCAAAATCCTTTAACGTCACTTTGGTGCCGGTATAACCCCGGCCGCTGAAACCCATAGAGCTGGTTGCAGCAACAGATGGCATAATAGTAAGGGTTGCACCCGGCTTTTGTTTGAGCACATATACCGGTATTACTTTTTTTTCCGGCCTGGCCTGCACCGGTAAATGATTGTTGAGGTATTGCCGGAGTATACTATGCAGGCTGTCTTCTTTCCCCGGCGGTACCAGTATGTCCACACAGTATAAAGCGCTTTTATCATTGTTATCGTGGCCGTTTACGTCAGCTTCGGTTACACCGCCTTCGTACAACTCCTGCTTTCCGTAAGATTTAATGCCATAGACCGCCCGGTACAGTAAACCGATCGTTACATTAAACCAGGAAGCACGCCGATTACCATATACCGGATGGTCCCAGTAAAGTTTGCCCATGCTGCGTTGCCCTTTTTTATAACCCCTGATGGTAAAACTATGGGGCATTAAAGAGTCCACCCCAAACTCATCTTTACCCGAAGCAATAAGTGTTTCTTTAATACCTGCGCTCATTTTCACCGTATCGCCTTTTAGTACGGCCTGTAACAACTGCGCATTGATAGAGTCGGTCCTTACCATGGCCACAATTCTTTTAGCCGGGTTTACAATAATACTCTGGCCCACGTAAGCCAGGCCCAGCATATTATACAGGGTATAACTGGTGTCGGTAGCCAGCCATATAGCCGAGGGTTTGTTTTGCAAATACTTTTTCTTTCTTGCCTCATTATCATCGGAAACAGCAATTACCTGTATTTTACCGGCAAATTGTTGTTGCAGTTTTGCCAGCGAATCCATCTCGGGAATGCAGGGACTGCACCAGGTGCCCCAGAAGTTAAGAATGTAAAACTTATTGTCCTTTGCTTTACCCAGGTAAAACTCCTTTACCGGCGCATTACTGATATTATTAATGACCATATCGGGAAAAGCGCTGCCGGTGGTTAACAGCGGCTCCTGTGCTGTTGCCTGCAGTACATAAAACAGGAGGGCGATGGTGATAAACTTTTTCATGTCTTTATTTTTACCAAATGTCCACCCCCTTTTGCTGCCGCAGCGTTAAGCGCCTGTTACCGAATGTTATTGTTTGTTAACGGTCCGGGGAAGCTTTTTACAAGTTTTATATTTGTAGTATGGTAAAAAATATCCGGTTATTATTAACGATCTGCCTGCTGGCCATAGGCGGGGTGATTGTTTTACAGTTTTACTGGATAAAGAATTATTACCGCAGCGCCCTGTTTAATTTTGAGAGGCAGGTGAACCTGGTGTTTGAAGATGCGATACGGGAGGAGTTCCGGCTTCGTTGTGATACTGTTGAGCAGTTGTTGACGGAACAACTGATGGATACCACCGCCTTTGTAATCAGCAGCAAAACCTTCGCTACTTTAAAGGGCATGGTTCATCATATTTATAGCGCTAAAGATAAAAAAGATCATACCTCTTTCAGCTCCCTCAATTTACCCGACTCCCTAAGAGCCGGTGATACCGCTTATAAACGGAAAATAGCCCGGCAGTATGCCCGTAACCTGCGTACTGAAGACCTGGAGAATCATGTGGTGTATTTCCGTATTCAAAGCCTGGGACATTTTGTACAGGATAAGGTTAAAGCCTATAGTTTTGATACGGCCCGCTTACGCTCCGTATTGCTGCGGCACCTGGCGCAGCAAAATATTCATACCCGTTTTCATTTTTACACGGCCGCAAACGATAGCCTGTCGCATTATATTAAAACACCGGCTACATGGTTAAAAGCCGGATCTGTTGTTACCAAAGCCCTGCCCACCTATAAGTGGTGGGCACCTAAAGAGCAGTATGTACGGGCCGTGTTTGACAACCCGGTGGGTTATGTTTTTGTACAGATGAAATGGGTTTTAGCCGGCTCGGTATTGCTGGTTATTTTAGTGGCGCTGGTGACCTGGTTATTATTGAAGGCCTTGTTTTATGAAAAAAAACTGGCTGTTATCAAGAACGATTTTGTAAACAATATTACCCACGAGTTAAAAACACCCGTAGCTACCATTGCCGCGGCCATTGAAGCATTACAGGATGATGATACCAGTAAGCAACAACAGCAACGTTACCTGGAGCATGCCGCTAATGAAACAAAACGCTTGGGAGGACTTATCGATCATATACTGGATATTTCGGTATATGATAAAACATTAACGGTACAGCGACAAAATATTCCGGTAGCCGGCAGCCTGCAGGCAATTATAGAGCGGCTACAAATAGCTTCCGGTAAAAAGGTTAATTACCGTTTTAACAATGAAACCAATGTAGCGGTTATACCTGCTGACCCCGAACTTTTTAACCAGGCACTTACCAATGTGCTGGACAATGCCGTGAAGTATTCTGGAGAAGCTGTGCATATAGCTATTACCTGTACTGCTGACGATAAGTATTTTTATATGTATTGCAGGGATAGTGGGGAAGGCATTGCTGCCGATTCGCTGCCGCATGTATTTGATAAGTTTTACCGGGAGCCTAAACCTAACCATGCGGTTAAGGGGTATGGACTGGGATTGAATTTTGTGCTGCAGATCATGAAAGCACACCAGGGAAAAATTGAGATCAAAAGCACCAAAGGGAAAGGCACCACCGTTATTTTATCATGGCCATTATGAGTGCAGAAAAAGTTTTATTTATTGAGGACGAACCTGCCCTGGCAGAAATAGTGAAAGAAAGCCTGGAAGCAAAAGGCTTTGAGGTATGCCATGCGCCTACTGTTTCCAGGGCCATGCTTTTATACCGTCAGCATAACCCCGATATTATTATAGCCGATGTCATGTTGCCGGACGGCAGTGGCTTTGATTTTATACAGGAACTGAGAAAGGCCGATGCCTATACACCCGTTATTTTTCTTACCTCCCGCTCACAAACCGATGATGTAGTAAAAGGTTTTGAATTAGGCGGCAACGATTACCTGAAAAAGCCGTTCAGTATTGCCGAACTGGTGGTGCGGATGAAATCGTTGTTACGTAAAGAAAACAGTGCGGTTATCAGATCTGCCGAAGCCCGGGTATGGGTATTCGGCGCCTTCCGCTTTCATTATCCGGCAGGTGAATTATTATACGGCAAACAAAAAAAGCAGCTCACCTCCCGCGAAGCCGACCTGTTACAGTTGTTATTGTTGAACCGCAACGAAGCCCTGCAACGTAATTACCTGTTGCAAACCTTATGGGGCAATACCGATTATTTTTCGGGCAGAAGCCTGGACGTGTTCATAAGCAAGATCAGGAAATATCTTAGTACCGATAGTAGTGTAAAGATTATTAATGTAAGAGGGATCGGTTATAAGATGATTTATTAAAAATATTCGCCACAGAGTTGCACAGCGGTTTTCACGGAGTTACACGGAGAAAGATGCAGAGACCCTTTTATTAATTGGCTTTTATTAAATGTGCATTAATTACAGAGGGAAACTCAGCGGTACGCTGTGAACCAACTCTGGGGTACGCTGTGGTTCAAAAAACAACTATCAGGTTCTGGCCTTTGTACTTTGAACCATGACCTATCAACTATGAACTAACCCTTACTTATAAAAAAATACCCCCCAAAGCAACACTGCCCCAAAGCCCAGCAAAATAGCGCCATTGAGCCGGTTAATGATATGAATGTTTTTGGGTGTAAGCCGGTTGCGGATCTTATCGGCCAGGAAAACCTTTAACAGGTCTGTGCTCAATACCCATAATAAACAGGTGACAAAAACTATAATCCGGTGATTAGTGGTTTGGGAAACCACCACCGAGGAAGCATAGATCCAGAAAACAAATACCCCGGGGTTCAGCAGGTTCATAAAAAAACCGGAGAGCGAAATTCGTGCATAATCTCTTTTGCGGAATTTGACCATTACGCCGGCATTATCATTGATCACCGTTTTTTTGAAGAATAAAAAGTAAATGCCCAGTGTAATTAAAAAAACGGAGCCAACAAAAGCTATCTCTTTCTGCAGGCCGCTTACCCGGTTAAAGAATTCTGAAAAAATATTACTCACCAGCACGAGTAACACATCACTGGCAAAAACACCCAGTACAAAAGCTATACCGCCCCTGTATCCATTATTCAGACTTTGTTTGATGATAGAGAACAATACGGGTCCTACCGCTAAACTTAGCCATAAACCAAACGTCAGACCTTTTAGTAATGCTTCTGTCATAGTACTTGGACCTGTAATAACTGCTTATCGTCTTTTAATTAAATTGAGCCTGTTTGTAGATAGCGGTTCCATTCTTCCAGCATCTTTCCTTTCATTACCCGGGGAAATTTATGCTGGCTGCCTAACTTCCCTTTCAATTCCATAAATTTTAAAAACTTATCCTCTGTCAGTACTTCCAAAAAAACTTCTTTTAATGCACTGTCCCGCTCGGTAGCGTAGTCATCGTTTAACTCCCGCAGTTTTTTATCAATATATTGCCTGAGGTCATCTGCATGTACAGTATCATTGGTTGCCACATACCAGGTATGGGCAAAAAAGTTTTCATACGGGTGCCCTACCACCGTAAACTCGGGAATGCTGATATTAAAGTGTTCGCTGGCCAGTTGTATGGCCATGTTCATATTGTCCACACTTAAATGCTCACCCACCAGGCTGAGGAAGTGTTTGGTCCTGCCGGTGATGGCCACTTCATGGCGCTCCAGGTCAACAAACTTAATAGTATCGCCGATCAGGTAACGCCAGGTACCGGCATTGGTGCTCATTAACAAAGCATATTCTTTGCCCTCCTCTACTTCGTGTATCATTAAGGCCTCCGGGTTTTTTACGATCACCCCGTCCGCATCAAAGTTCTTATCATCAAAGGGAACAAATTCGAAGAATATATTATTGTTCAGCACGAGTTGCATACCCTTGGCATGTTCCCGCATTTTATAACCGATAAAGCCTTCGCTGGATAAGTAGTTCTCTACATACACAATGGGCTTGCCCAGCAGTTTTTCAAAACCTTTTTTATACGGACCAAAGGATACACCACCGTGTACAAACACGCCAAAGTTGGGCCATATTTCATGTATGTTCTTTACTTTGTAATGTTCAATGATCATCTCCATACACATCTGGCACCAGGCCGGCACACCCACTATATAACCGATATCCCAGTCCCTGGCATGTTCTACAATCTCGTTCAGTTTCTGGTTCCAATCTTTCATCGCCGCAATACGGCCCCCGGGCTTATAAAAGGTTTGAAACCAGAAGGGGCGTTTTTTTGCCAGGATGCCGCTCAGGTCGCCGGCATACCAACCGGCTTCGCCTTTTTGCAGATCGGTAGCACCGCCCAGCATTAAAAAACCTTTGGTAAATGCTTTTTTGTTTGCCTCCTCATAGCCAAACACGCTGAATAACTGTCTTACGTAGTTAATGGTATTACTGCGTAAGAGTTCTTTTGTAATGGGAATATATTTACTGGCTGCCTCGGATGTGCCCGAGCTTAAAGCATAGTATTTTATTTTACCGGGCCAGGTTACATCGGGTACGCCATCGAGGGTTTTTTTCCACCACTCCTCGTAAATTTTATTGTAATCATGCACCGGCACCAGCTGCTGGAATTTTTTGCCGATGTTCTTGTCCATTAAGGCTTCATCAAAATGATATTTCTGGCCAAACTCGGTAAACCTGGCTTTTTTAAGCAGTTTTTTTAACACACGCTGCTGTTGCCTTTTGGCTGTATTAGGCGGAATGCGTAATGCATTAGCGATCGCCTTGGGCAGTTTAATGTCAATGATTGAAGCCATATATTTTACTGTGGGTCGTTAATTTTAATAGCGCAAACAATTGATGCAAAGATATGAACAAACGCCAGTAGGGCGTTCATTCAAAAAGCTAATTGTGTTGCACGGTAAAAGTTCTTTTGTGTATGGTGTTTAGTTGTTTTTAATCGCCCAGGTTCCTGTAAGCGTTTCTTAATATTTGAATATCGTTTAATGCTACAAAATCTCTTGCATACCAGAAGTCCAGTAAATACAGGCTATCAAAAGAAATAACTTTTTGTTTTTTTACCGGCACACCATTACTGGCTACAATACCGGGCCTCAATACCGGCAACCCGGCTCCGGAAGCAGCATAACCGATCCAGGTTTTATTACCCAATAATACGGCAAAACTATTATATAATAAACCGAATGGTTTTTTTACCAGGAATAAGTGAACAGGAAAACTAAGCAGCAATAACAAGGCCACACAAACATCGGTCAGTCGTTTTAAACGCTGTGTATGCGGGTTGCTTAAGTTAAAAGCCTGCTCATGTGTAACCGCTTCGCCGGTTATGTTTTTGGAATGGCTGCCCACCAGGCTCTGGCTGCCGGCTGCGTGTATTTTAACCTTAATGCCTTTGGGCAGGTCCTGTATCTGGTTAATTATATCGCTATAACGAACACTGTTACCACAATAAATAATTTCATGATATGGTATGGATGTTCTTAATTCATGTATATCCGGCCACTGCGCCAGGGCCGGCTCCTCCATACCCGGCGGGTTGATACGCCCTAATATTCTTTCCGGCAAATGGGTGCGTTTCATCAGGTCAATCAGCTGGTTATAGGCCTGTGGATCGGCCACTACAATGGTTTTATAGTGTTCCTCCTCACGCCGCTGACTGTTAATTACACCCAGGTTGATAAGAACGTAACGGAACAGCCCGATAAAAACAAAGCCCAGCAAACCGCCGAACAAAATAATACCCCGCGAAAAACGGAGGTGTTCGGGCAAGAGTGCATACACGGCCAGTAATACCACCGTAGCGATGAGCGTTGTACTTAATAATTCCGAGGCTTTATACTTACCATCATACAAGCCCGCATAATAAGCCGTTATCAGGTAAACAATGGCAAAGGCGGGAATAGCCGACCAGAAAAGCTCGGTACTGTAAATGGTATCCGGTTTTATCCAGCCTGCCCATACAAATTTTACGGCAAGAAAGGAAAGTATAATAAGTCCTATATCGAACAAGGGTATGCCATACTTACGCATAAAGCCCCCGATTGCGCTGAATACCGCCCTGAACCAGATAGCTATATGAATAAGTGATGAAAAAACGCCGGCCTTACCCTGGCCATAGTGTTTGCGCACAAAAATGCTCATGGCATTATAAAAAAGGTGCACATAGTTCATGCTGCCTTTCTTGGTACTCTCCCCTTTAAAATGAATAATGGTACTGCCGGCAAAATAGTAGTTCCTGTAGCCCGCCTCTTCTATCCGGTAGCTGAGGTCAATATCCTCACCATACATAAAAAAGGTTTCATCAAAACCACCTATTGTATCGAGTATGGATTTCCGGATCATCATAAAAGCGCCTGCCAGAACCGACACCGCATGATTTTTATCATTATCCAGGTGGCCCAGGTGATACCTGCCAAACAGTTTTGATTTTGGGAACAGTGCCGACAGGCCTGATAGTTTAAACAGGGAGGTGAGGGGTGAGGGAAAAGAGCGTTTGGATTCTTTTAAAAATGTGCCGCTGCCATCGATCATCTTTATTCCCAGTGCTCCGGCATCCGGGGTATCATTAAAAAAAGCGATGCATTTTTCAAAACAATCTTCCGGTACAATGGTGTCGGGGTTTAAAAACAGGATATATTTTCCCTTTGCTATAGCCAGGCCCTGGTTGCAGGCCTTTGCAAAACCTGTATTTTCTTTATTGGCTATAATTTGTACTCCGGCAAATCTGGGTTGCAGGTAAGTAATGCTGTCATCTGTTGAGTTATTGTCCACAACAATGATCTCCCCCTGTACCTTGCTTAGGGCAGCCTGTACCGAATAAAGACATTGCTCTAAAAAGTACTTAACGTTATAATTAACTATAATTACAGATATATCCAATGATCTCCGGCTTATTTCTGCGAAATACGAAGTTTTACAGCAGTATTCAAAATTTTTACCGTTTAGTAGTTTTACCTTTGGGTATGCTTAAACAAACCCTTATTGAAGCCGTTGAAGCCGGAGCAAAAGAAATAGTCCGTTTTTTTCAGAAAGATTTTGTTGTTACCAATAAAGAAGGATTGAACAATCCCGTTACCGAGGCCGATCATGCATCAGAAAAGGCCATTTTTGCCGTTATCAAAAAAAACTTTCCCGATCATTTCCTGTTAAGCGAGGAAGCGGGGGCAGTAGCGCAGCAATCGGAGTATAAATGGATCATTGATCCCATTGACGGCACCATTAACTTTGCACAGGGTATTCCTATTAATTGTGTTTCTATAGGTATAGAAAAGGCCGGTACGGTGATCATGGGCGCCGTGTATAACCCGCACATGAATGAACTGTTTTTTGCCGAGAAAGGCGCAGGCGCTTTTTTAAATGACAAACCCATACAGGTAAGCAGGCAAACACAATTAACGAGGTCATGCCTGGTAACCGGCTTTCCTTATACTTACCTGGATATGGAAAACGGACCCTTACAGGTTTTTGAAAAACTGGTGCGTAAAGGTATACCGGTGCGTCGTTTGGGTGCCGCTGCTATTGATCTTTGCTGGGTGGCCTGCGGCCGCTTTGATGGTTTTTACGAACACAAATTACAGGCCTGGGATAGCGCTGCAGGATATTTGATAGTGGAAGAAGCAGGCGGAAAAGTAACTGATTTTACCGGCGCCGCCTACTCACCTTACCAACACCGTATACTGGCCACCAACGGCCTTATTCATGATGATCTTTTAGAGGTAATACAGGGTGGGGAGGTGAAGGTAATTTGATGATGGGGTGATTTGAAAATGGAGCCTGCATTCTTTTTTTGACTTTTTAATTTTTACTTAAAATATCTTTTATGTCACAAATTTTTGATTTCAGTAAACCCATTGCCATTGGCAGCGACCATGCCGGGTTTGAATATAAAACCGCACTGATCTCTTTTTTAGAAGGCAAGGGCATTGCGTTTAAAGATTTCGGCACCCATAGTACCGACTCGGTAGACTATCCCGATTTTGCACACCCGGTAGCGCTGGCTGTAGAAAGCGGGGAAGCTGCTTTCGGTATTTTGTTATGCGGAACGGCAAACGGAGTGGCCATCACTGCCAATAAACACCAGCATATCCGTGCTGCCATTTGCTGGGGCGAAGAGATTGCCCAGCTGGTGCGTCAGCATAATGATGCCAATATCCTGTGTATCCCGGCACGTTTTGTAAGTGAGGCTACGGCTGAAAAAATGTTACAGGTATTCATGGACACCCCTTTTGAAGGCGGACGCCATGCCAACCGGGTGAACAAAATTCCCTGCAGTTAATTTTTTGCCGTTTATAAAAATAGGATGGAAGCTCAAACTTTTTACATTAAGTTTGAGCTTTATATTTTTTTAACAATCATCAGATATGAGAAAAATTTTCCTCGGTCTTTCTTTGCTTACTGTACTTGTTGCCGGTGCGCAAAAGAAAACCAACCCCACCACGTTTGGCAAAAGCATTACTGCCGACGATTTAAAGAGACATTTGTATATCGTTGCCGGCCCCGAAATGGAAGGGCGTAACACCCCGTCTCCGGGCCTGGAGCGTGCTGCTACCTATATTGAGAACCAGTTCAAATCCTTTGGTTTATTACCGGGAAACAATGGCACTTACCGCCAGTTTTATCCTTTATATAAGGATTCAATTACCGGCAGTACTTTAAAAGTAAACGGTACAACTTTTACTGCCGATAATGATTACCAGGTAAACGCCATGACCAGCTATAATGCCAGCCTGCGTTTGGGCGAAGCGGTATTTGTTGGCTATGGTATTGTGGATGGTGATGTTTGGAACGACTATAAAGATGTGAATGTTACCGGTAAAGTAGTAATACTGGCCAACGGTTCTCCCGCTAATTATAAAACAACGGCTACCGGTTTTTCATCACCGGCCAACCTGAGTGTAAAGATCAGGAATGCACAGACCAAAGGCGCTATCGCGGTTTTTGTTGTAGCTGATAATTTCCCGCGCAAACCCATTGTATCGGGTGGTAACTACCAGTTAAACGGTTATGCCGCTTCGGTATACCCGCAGGTAGTAAACATTTCTGAAAAAGTGGCGGCCCAGATCATCGGTGCTGACGGCGAAGGCATACTGGCTAAATTAAAAGCCGGTAATGCCCCTTCTAAAGCATACAAGGCAAAAATTGACCTTTCTGTAAATAAAGTAACCAAAGAAGAGCTGGTTTCTAACGTGATCGGCATTGTAGAAGGTTCGGATAAAAAAGATGAGTATGTAGTAGTAACAGCACACTACGACCACGAAGGCATCCGTGCCGATGGTACTATTTATTATGGTGCCGACGATGACGGAAGCGGTACGGTGTCGGTAATTGAAATGGCCGAAGCATTTGCCAAAGCCAAAGCGGCCGGTAAAGGACCCAGGAGAACCATGGTGTTCATGACCGTTAGTGGTGAGGAAAAAGGTTTATGGGGCTCTGAGTACTACGGTAACAACCCGGTATTTCCCCTGGAAAAAACCTCGGTTAACCTGAATATTGATATGATCGGCCGTATCGGCAGCGATTATACAGGTAAAGACAAAGACTCTTTAAATTATGTATATGTTATTGGTGATGATAAATTAAGTACAGACCTGACCCCTGTAACCGACATTGCCAATAAATATGTAAAATTAAAGCTGGATAAAAGGTATAATGATATTAACGACAAAAACCGTTTTTACTATCGTAGCGACCACTACAACTTCGCCAAGAACGGCGTTCCTGCCATCTTCTATTTTAATGGTGTGCATGCTGACTATCACAAGCCAACAGATACCCCTGATAAAATTAACTACCCCTTAATGGCCAAACGTGCGCAGCTGGTATTTTATACTGCCTGGGAAATTGCCAACAGGGATGATATGATGAAGCGTGACTTAAAACTGGAAATTCCCGGTCGTTAATTCATCTCCATATTAATAATAGTAGCCCCGGCTGGTTTAATACCAGCCGGGGTTTTATTTTTATACTTCACAGTTCATCATCCGTTACCGGAAAAAATACGGTTTTTGCCCTATTATTTTTTCAATGGCCCGTCAATTTTGTATTGTTTTGCAATTTTTTACGTAGCTTGAACTTTGTGGATTTCTTCTCAAATATTTTTTCCAGTCATGAAGGTTCTTCCTTTAAAAAGGAACTCAAGAACATATTGGGTTTTAAGCCCAACAATATTTCGTTGTATAAAACGGCCTTAACGCACCGGTCGGTCCGCGAAGGCGCTGATGAAAACAATGAACGCCTGGAGTACCTGGGCGATGCCGTATTAAGCGCCCTGGTGGCGGACTATTTATTTAAACGTTACCCATACCGTGAAGAAGGTTTTTTAACCGAAATGCGCAGCAAGATGGTGAACCGCCAGCAACTGAACGATATTGCTGTGCGCATGGGTTTGAAAAAAGTTACCCTGTTCAATAAAATGGACAGCTCCTTAAAAGTAAGCCAGATATTTGGCAACACACTGGAAGCCCTGGTAGGCGCTATATACCTGGATGTAGGGTATAAAAAAACCGCCAAATGGACCCTGGACCATATTATTTTACCCCATATGTTCGTGGATGACCTGGAGATACTGGAAATAAACCATAAGAACAAGTTGTACGGCTGGGCCAATAAAAACGGTAAGGTGCTGGAATTTGAAACCCTGAGCGAAAAGTTTGAGAACGGACGCCGCTTGTTTACTATTGCTGCCGTGGTGGACGGACAGTCCATTGCCGAAGGTAAAGCCTTCAATAAAAAAGATGCTTCACAAATAGCTGCCCAGGTTGCCGTTGAAAAACTGGGCATCATCAATGCGGACCCGCTGTAAAAATCTTTTCTATAAAACCAAATGATCTACCGGTATTAACTACTTGGTACTCTTTTTGTAATTGTTAAAAAAAAATTACAAATGAAAAAGACACTTCTGCTTCTCACCATGGGGTTTGCCTTAATTTTCAGTTCCTGCGGATCAGGCACTGAAAAAGGCGCTAACGGGGTATCATACAAAAGCCCTGAAGACTACAACAACTATATTATTAACAAACAAACCGAAACTGCCCGCAACCTGCTGCAGTTTGGTAACAGCGTAAATACCGATGCAAAAGGAACCCTTGCATCACTGGACAATTATGCTGCAGAGATCCAAAAAGACATCGAAGATGTAAAAGGCATGCCCGCTTATAAAGGCAATACCGAGTTACGCGACGCAGCAGTAGCGCTGTTTGGCTTTTATGAAAGATTGTTTAAAGAGGATTATAAAAAAATTGCCGAGATAAGAGCTGCGGCCCCGGACAATAACCTCACCGAAGCACAGGCCCAGGAACTTAACCAGGTAGCCGAAAAGCTAAGTGCCGATGAAAAAGAATTTGATAACCGGTTCCAGAAGGCCCAGCGTGCTTTTGCCAAAGAGCATAATATGCGCATCCTGGAAAATGAACTCCAGAAAGAAATTGATAAGCAATAAAAAAATGCCTGTACAAAGAGAAAAGGTGCCAAATGGCACCTTTTTTCAATTAAGTAGCGTACATTCATTCCCGATCATAAATATAAAACTGGTGAAAAAACAAGTTCTTTTTTTGTGTGCCATTTTACTGCTTGCCTTTACAGCCTGTTCCAGCAAGAAAGTAAAAGGCCCAATGGCATTACCTACAACAATGCCATTGAGTATAACCAATACATTGTGGATAAACAAACGGAAGTAATGCATATGATTCTCTCATATGTTGAAACCGTACAAAAAGACCCGCAAAGCGCCCTGGAAAATTTATCTGTACAGGCCAAAGAAGTGGATGTCATGATTAAAGATCTAAAAGGAATGCCCGCTTTTAAAGGCAATACCGAAATGCGGGATGTTGCTGTTGAGACCTTTAGTTTTTATGCGGATGTGTTCCGGAATGAATATAAACAGATGACAGATTTGATACTCAGCATAGATAGTACCGGGGGAACGGCTGAACAAATGGCCTTAAATGAAAAGATTACGGCAGATGTAACCCGGAGAGAAGAAGTTATGGTAAATAAATTTCTTAAAGCACAAAGAACTTTTGCCAAAGAAAACAGGTTAAAACTGGAAGAGAATAAAGCAGAAAAAGAGTTTGAAGAAAAGATCAATAGTTATGAATAAAACGGACAACTCATGATATAATAAAAAAGGAAAACAAATGTTTTCCTTTTTTATTATATAGGTTATTACCAACCCAGTATCCATGCAAAGATCAATGGCGCCACAATGGTCGCATCACTCTCTACAATATATTTAGGCGTATTAATATCTAATTTACCCCAGGTAATTTTTTCATTGGGTACAGCGCCTGAGTAAGAGCCGTACGAAGTTGTACTGTCGCTGATCTGGCAGAAATAGCTCCAGAACGGAACATCATGCCACTCCAGGTCCTGGTACATCATCGGCACTACGCAAATAGGAAAGTCACCCGCAATACCACCACCGATCTGGAAAAAGCCCACGCCTTTACCACCGGAGTTTGCGCGGTACCATTCGGTTAGCCATACCATGTATTCAATACCGCTTTTAACGGTACTGGCCTGTAATTCGCCTTTGATCACATAGCTGGCAAAAATATTACCGGTAGTGCTGTCTTCCCAGCCCGGTACTACGATCGGGATATTTTTCTTGGCTGCCGCAACGATCCAGCTGTCCTTCGGATCAATTTCATAATACTGCTCCAGCTCGCCGCTTAAAACGGTTTTGTATAAAAACTCATGAGGGAAATAACGTTCGCCTTTTGCTTCAGCATCCTTCCACTGTTTTACCAGGTGTTTCTGTAAACGGCGGAAAGCCTCTTCTTCAGGAATACAGGTATCTGTTACACGGTTATAATGATTCTCTAACAGATCCCACTCGTCTTGCGGAGTAAGATCGCGGTAATTGGGTACACGTTTATAATGTGAGTGTGCCACCAGGTTCATCACATCTTCTTCCAGGTTAGCTCCGGTACAGCTGATGATGGCTATTTTATCCTGGCGGATCATTTCGGCCAGCGATATACCTAACTCGGCAGTACTCATAGCACCAGCCAGTGACACTAACATTTTACCACCTTCCAGCAAATGTGTTTCGTAACCTTTAGCAGCATCTACCAATGCGGCTGCATTAAAGTGGCGGTAATGGTGTTGAATAAAATTTGAAACAGGACCTTTGTTCATTTTACAAACAGTTTTGTAAAACCGCCTTCCGATCACAATAGGGTGAGACAATGCGGCAAGGCACAAAAATAATAAATAACCGTTGGGTATTGATTATTGAATAATTAAGATTTTTTAAATTGTTTTACCGGCTACAGGTACATAACTGAGCTTACTCTTCCCTATAACATGGTAGCAGGTTCCGCTCTTTACGCAGTAGTTCAATTAATGGTTATTGGTTAAATGTTAACCGTGCTGTCATATACAAACGATTAACTTATAACATTTAACGTTTAACAAACTCCTTAAAAAGAAAAACCCCGCCTATAAAGGCAGGGAATTTTCTCATCCAATCCTAATATGAGTCCAATCAAACGTTTAATAATTTCGATCTTTTCGGGTAGTTTGAGGCCGTAGGATGATATATGAAAAGACAGGATCCTTCTTTTATGGTGTTAATAATGGAGGCACTTTCTCTTGCCGGTAATGCCGGGCAACCAAAACTGCGACCCATGTATTTATTAAACTGTAACCAGTTATTGCCAATATAATCAGCGCCATGTACCACTATATTACGTTCCATGGCTTTATCATTTATGCCCTGCTCCATGCCATCGAGCCTCAACGATAAACCATGTGCCCCGTTATAGGTATTACGTGTTACAAAAAAACCCAGGCTGCTCTGCAGGGATTCCGGTTTATTGGAAAACTTCACAGCATATTCATCCCCTGAATTCCTGCCATGCGCCACATAGGTATTTTTAACCAGCACACTATCTTCCATATCTATCAGGTACAGCCTTTTCTGGTTCGATGATTGGCTGAAATCGCATACCACCAGGTAAGCGCCCTCTTCCAGCTGGCCTTTTTCTACCAGACGTTCATATCCTTTACAGGCCAGTTCAAAAGCCTGCTGCGATAATCCCTTTGCATCTAACTTAAGGTGTTGATAAAAGCCTTTTGTATTGTTAATTCGGGTTCCTGCGCTTTTTCCCGTGTTTACGGTTACAGCTGGTTCCGCCTTTGGCGTGAGCATGGTGCGATGAGGTAGCCAGGCAACAGATGTAATGGCTACAAGAGCAACAAACAGGATAATTGGATTCTTTGTTTTCAAAAAAAAGTACGATTATATGCCCCTTTAACGAATAACAGCGTAAAAATAGTATGCAACTACCGGTACTTGCAAGCAATGGGCATTTGTTTATGTAAAACTTGCGAACAAATACTTGATAGCCTTGTAGTTTCACCATGTTTAAATACAATACTGTGCATAACTTATCTTTCGTATTAACACAGTGCTAACATTTTAACCGCCGGGTGTTCCTACGTGGTAACAACCTGTATAATTACACTTAATCATCCTGATTGTTGCGGTAAAAGCCAATACCAGCAAGGGTTTAACATAATGTTTGGATTGCGGGACCGCGATGACGGATAGAAAATGATAACTGCTTGACCTGTAAACAATAGCGTATTTTCACGTGCTTTGTTGATATATGGGCAAACAAAAGCCGCCGGGTTGACCGGCGGCTTTTTCTATTATATTATAGAGTAATTTGATGTGAGGACCTGTTTATTTTACCCAGGTTGTTTTTTGTTCCAGCGGAGCCCTGCTGCCCCCGGTAGTGGGCAATGCTACATGGCCAATATAAAAAAAGCCCAGGAGCTTATCCTCCTCGTTTAAACCAAAAAAAGCTTTGGCGGTAGGTTTATACGTTACGCCGCCGCTGGTCCAGTAACCGCCCAAACCATAGGCCGCTACAGACAGGTATATATTCTGCACCGCACAGGCCACCGCTTCGATATCTTCAATTTCCGGAATATTGGGGTTGGCAGAGCGTTTCATTCCCAGGGCAATTACATGCGAGGCTTTTAAAGGATTGGCCAGTAATTTGTCGTAAGTGATCTGTTTAAAATTAGGGCCTGACTCCTGTTTATACAGGTCGGCCTGGAAATTGGCCAGCTTTTGCAACCCTGCACCACTGAATACGGTAAAATGCCATGGCTCTGTTTTACCATGGTTGGGTGCCCAGGTGGCATTGGTTAAAACTTCACGTATAACAGCATCATCAACGGGTTGTCCTGCCGCTAACTGGTCGGGAAAAACGGATCTTCTGCTGCGTATTAACTCGTTAATAATGGCGATCTTCTCACTCATGGGGGTAATTTTTAAACTAAGATAACAGGATGCGGATAATATTGTTGCCTTTGTTGAAATTTTTATAGTGAATCAACTACGGTAAACAAAAAACCTCAATAGTATTGATGGCGTTGAAGCGTGCGACGCAAGGAACGATGAGCAGTATTACTAAAGCCGGTAACATAAAAAAAGGCCAGCTTTGCAGCCGGCCCATGGTTTATTAGGGGGATGTTTTTATTTCTTCAATATTTTTTCTACTACCCTGGTTTCGTCCGATACAAACTCAACTACATATAAACCTTTTTGCAGTCTATTCAGCTCTGGCAACACCACAATGTTCTGACCACGCTGTATCATTACCTGTTTGTTAACCAGTACCTGGCCGGCAATATTTGTTAAGCGTATATTGGCAAGTTGCTCCCTGCTGCTGTTAACGGTAACTTTAATATCACCAACAAAAGGATTAGGGTATACAGCAATGGCGGTAGCATTGTTCTCACCACGCAGCGAAATAATTTTGCTGAATGTACCGTTACCGTCAAAGTCAATATCTTTTAAACGATAATAAATAATACCGCTTAAGCCGTTAATATCATCGCTGTACTGGTAGTTATTGGTCAATCCTGTTGTACCACTACCCGCTACCGTACCCACACGCTCAAAGTCAACACCATTCAGGCTTCTGTATATTTCAAAATAAGCATTCTCTTTTTCGTTCAGGGTGGTCCATTTTAATAAAGCGCTGTTATTTTGTTTGCTTACGGTAAACGCTCCTAAAGTAATAGGTAAGGTAGCTTCGTCCGGGCCTTTCAGGTAAACTTCGTTTGAAATTACACGGCAGTTGCTGTTATCAATATTACCGGTGTTAGCCATCACAATACGGTACCAGCCGGTATCTGTTCTGTTAAAGCCTGTAACCGCATATTGCAGGGTTGTTCTGCCTGATACGTTTTCCCAAACGCCTGTAGTGCTGTTCTTACGCTGCCACTGGTAAGTTGGTGTAGCATAAGTATAATCAGTACCATCATCTAAGCGGGCAGCCTGTGCCGAAGCCTGTAATGAAAAGCTGGAAGTATAAGGACGTTCAAATACAGTACCGCCGGGAACCGGTGTTCCTCCCTGTATATTAATTGAAATAGAAGGACCATAAGATGTTAACTGGATATCATCTAAACCAAAGTCAACACCACATCCGCCAATATTGCTGGTCATTACCACACGTAACTGGCTAACACCATTTGGTACTTTAACTGTTGCGGCATAACGTTTCCATGGGTCGCTTTCAGTGGTGGCCACCAAAGGAACTGATCCGGTAGATTTTGACGTTACCAGGGTATTGCCGTCATAAAAAGAGAAAGTAATATTGGGCAGTGCAAAACCGGCGCTACCACAGGTTGTGTTACCAATACGGTTTAAATTGGCAATCCATACTGAAAACTCGTAAGCGTTACCGGAGCAAAGATTGGTGATATTTTGTTCGTAGTAAGTACCTGCGGTCTGGTTGTTGGCATTTACGATCAGGTAACGGCCATTGGTATTACCGGTATGATCGCTTACATCGATCCACGAGGAGCTGAAGCAGGTACCGTTACTACGTGGTAATATAGAGTAGAAACCATCATTAGGGCACTGGGTACCGTTATGCTGGTAGTTTAAACCGGTTGTACCGGCGTTACCTACCGAAGCCAGGTAGCTGCTTAAGGTTTGTGAGGTGGTGCCGGTACCAAAATCTATATTGATCAGGGGTGCACCGCGGCTACCGGTAACATACAGGTAAACCTCTTTATAGTTATTGGCACCATTACCTGCAAAACGCAGTTTGTAAGTACCGTTCACCAGGTTGCTGATGGTTGGGTTTAAGCTGGTGGTTGAAGAAAAACTTGCAGCGGGAGCGCCTGCCGGGCTGGTTTGAACGGACCAGGTATAGTTATTACCGTTACCGCTGATGGTGCCTAACAGGGAGGCGGAGTTGCTGGTAACCAGCTGGTTTTTACCCGCACTGGTAATGGTTTGGGCGTTTAACTGTACACCCAATAAGGTACACAAAATGGCAATGCAAAAAAGTACATTTGTTTTCATACAAACTGTTTTAAGTAAAGTAAGGAATAGGCAAAACGCCTGGTTAATTGCAGCTTAACAGAAGGAATGAAGATTTATCATGTAGCTTTTTACAGGAATACGGGTGCGGGTTTGCTTTAATAACAAACCATATTTTGCCTTATCTATTTCAAAAAATGAAATAGTAACGGCCTTGATATGTTTGGATAAGTTGGAGTTTGATGCCTGATAAAAAAAACGTCAGGCTTTTGATGGGCAGATCCAAGATAGTTAATTAGTAAAACCACTAATCATACTGGCAAAAATCTGCGGATTCTTAAGAGGGTGTAAAAGTAATTTTCCTTAGTTAATATTCAAAGGTTTTTAAAATATTTTTTTTTCAACATTCATATAATATTGAAGGTCAAACATTAATATGTTTTTTAGCGTTTCTTTTTCGCGGCCTTTTTGCGGTTAAATTACCTGCAACCGATAAGCGGGAATTGAAAAAATACGTATAAAAAAAGGCTACTAGTAGCAGCCCCGGAGTTGTTTTTAGTGTCGTCTTACGACTAAGACCACACCATGATCCACATTTTATGCTTGAAAAAGTTTATTATTTTTCGTTGGTAAAAAGACGTATCAGCTCTAAAGATTGTAATTCGGTATCCGCCTGTTCCAGCATATTGTAAAAGTCGCTCAGCTCTTGCATGCTCAATAACAACTTCATTCCGTCACAGGGAGTGGGTATCACTATGCAACGTAAGGTGGGGTTCTGGGCCGGGTGCTGTTCTTCTTTAATTTTTTTCAGCCACCAGCGAAACGAATCAAAATCTTCCTGGCTGTAAGTGACCATTAAATTACCATACCCTATCTGCAGTTTTTCACACTCTGTACAACGTACCACATATCCAATGCTATCGTCGTGAAATAAAGTCTGGTAATGACACATACGCTTCGTTTGATATAGTAAAAGTGCATCACAAAAACCATAAATGTTTTCGATATCGGAAAAGCCGTTTTCATAATCCGAAAACTGACAAAAACCTGACAGAAGGAAGGAGAGGAACAGGCGTAAACGCGTAGCATCTTCAACCTGCTCAGGTCTTATGACTCTTTAGTAAAAGCGGGCGTTTAAAATTGTTTCAGTAATGCGAGGGTTTCCTGTAAAAGCGCTTCTTTATTATGTTGCAGGGATGCCAGGGTAAAAGCGCCGTGTTCACATTGCTCAATAATAGCAAACAGTTTTGTTGCCTGTTCGGGTGTAACCTGCCGGGTATATAATAACGCCTGCAGGTTTTGTTTATTGGTGCTGCTAACGGGCTGTTGTAAAAACTGGGCCAGGTAATCATAAATACCTTTGCGTAACAGGGTATAAAACTGGTTGTCGTTCCCTTCTTCCTGTAAAGCAGCTGTTGCAGGTGCTAAAAAGGCTTCGGCTGTTTTTATATGTGCCGTTGCCTGTTGCCGGGCAGTTACTTTCTTTTCTTTTTTACTGCTCAGCCACATGGCGGCAATTCCAATACCCAATACCAGCAGCACACCAATAAACAACCAGGTACTTCGGGATGCCGCTTTTGTCTGGCCTCCCTGTTGCAGGTTTTCCTGTTGCGCCACATACTCACGGTCCTCTACAACAACTTTTACAGGCCGGGTATGTATTGTTTTGTAACGGTTACTGTCGGTATCAAAATAGGTAAAGGCAATAGCGGGTATAGTATACTCGCCGGACCGGGGCGATAAAAAGTTATACAAAAAAGTACGGGTTCCGGTGAGGGGTACCTGCTCCCTGTTAATGGTATCCTGTATACGTGGTTCAAAATTCTCCATTACCGAGGGCCATTCAATGGCTGGTGATGCTATCTGTATGATATTGCCCTTACCGGTTAAAGCTACACTTAACAAACAGGTTTCATTTTTTGCCAGCACGGTTTTATTCACTGTAGCCGTTAAGGAAAATTTCCCCGTAGCCATTCCAAAACTATCCGGCCGGTTGGCTTCGGGCAGGGGTAATACATTAATGACAACAGGCTGCGATGACATCCTGCTTTCGTATACAATCCCTTTTCCGTTTGTGTCTTTGTTATGTATAACCCCCTCTGTAACCGTGGGGTGTGGGGTTTGGCCCTGTGCAAAAGTTACCCGGTGCAGCACTTCCATGGCATCAATGGTAAACTTGCCCGCCTGCGAGGGATATAGCTGTACTTTTCGTACCGTATGTACTGAATACTTTTTCCCGCGAAAGGTTTCGTCAGTGGTTACCGGCTTCTCCAGGTTAATAATATCCACCGCGGCAAAACCATAAAAAGCAGGGTTCTTTATAATATCCGATTCGGAGCTGAGGTTGGAGTAAATTTTGTAAGTGGCAACAACAGGCTCACCAACCATGCATTGCTTCCGGTTTACCTCTACCTGTATAACAATATTGTCTTTTATTTTTTTATACGGATCTTCTCCCGGTAAAAGCGTGGACAACTCTTCGGTAGCAGGGACGGCTCCTTTTGGTGAAATTCCTTCGACCGGTAAAATATCAATAGTAGCCGGTTTTGTGTAATAGGTTTTTCCTTTGATCGTGACCGAAGCCTCCGGCAATACATTTTTTCCCTCTATCCTCCCCACCAGGGTATACACTTTATTGATAAGGTTGTTACCGGTTATATATTCGTCGGGGCCATTTACAAAAGAAAAAGCCGAAGCTTCCGGTAAAGTAAAGGATGCGGCTCCTGAAGCATCCATAATGTACTGCACGGTAAACGGCTGTCCAATCCCTACAGGTGCTTGAGGGGTAATTACCTTAAAAACCGGTTGTGCATAGATAACTGCACCCGTTAACAGCAGGCATATTATTGTCAGCAGTTTACGCATAGAACAACAAAATAACAAAGCCCTGTGAAAAATAATGGTAAAATGTATAAATGGGTGCTAACCTGTACTAAAGGTTTTATAGGTCGCCCAGTTGCGGCCGTATCAATATTTCCTCCACACAGGCCTGCGGCGATAAAGCCGCGGCACTCACCACCAGTCGGGCAATATCGGCGGCTTCCATAATGCGGCGGTCACTGTTATCAAAGCCCTGCCAGCTGTCTGTAAACACGGCGCCCGGTAACACGGCCGTTACTTTTATGCCGTAAGGTTTCATCTCCTCCCGCAGGTTTTTATTAAAGCCGTATAAAGCAAATTTGCTGATACTGTAGGCACCACCATTATCATAGGCTTTTACCGAGGCAATGGAACACATGTTAAAAATATGGCCGCTTTTTCTTTCCATCATAACAGGCAGCAGGCAGCGGGTGGTATGATAGGCGCTGTAAAGGTTAATGGCAATCTGGTCTTCCAGGTTATTGTCGGGCTCGTTATGCACCGAGCCTGGCTTGAACAAGCCCGCATTGTTCACCAGTACATCCGGCGCAGCACCTTGCTGCAATACCCAGGCCCCAAAAGCCTGTGCCTGCTCTTTGCCGGATAAATCAAACGCTTTTGCCTTCACCACAGATCCGGGGTTATGCGTCAATATTTCTTCAGTAGCCTGGTATAAGGCATAATCATTACGCGATGTAATGACCAGTTCGTAACCTGCCGCCGCAAACTGCAGGGCTATTGCCTTGCCTATGCCTCTTGATGCACCTGTAATAACTGCCGTTTTTGTTGCCATAATTGCTGTAAAGTTACAATAGATTTTTGCCGTCAGCGTAATATCTCCCTTAAAATAGGTACCGTGCGTAAAGTACCAAAGTCCGTTATATGCAGCTGGTAATATTCTTCCATGGCCACCATCAGCTTGCGTTTATTTTCACCGGTTAACGGTACTTCAGGTAACTCTTTGGGTTGCCTTACCTGTAATAAACTTATCAGTGCCGAGGTATGGGGCTGCTGTATATAGTGATGATGGTCCGGTATCTCTGTTGTAAAAAAGCCTTCTTTCAAATCAAAAAACAATTGGGCCTCCTGCGCCTGTGCTCCTGTGGCGACCTGTGGCGGAATGCCTAAAAAGTAGGTAAGCTGTATTAAAAAAAACAAGGGATAACCGGCTACGGTTTTATCATCTGCCTCATCCAGGTGTAATAAAGCGTCCTCCATAAAATAAAACAGGTCTGGGTTTTCCTCGGGTTGTTTCAAACATTTGGATAACAGCTCTACCATAAACAACACCACGGTGTTTTTTATTACATCCTGTAGTATATGTTTATATAAAAAGCCCCAGCGGAACTCTTTCAGCCTTTGCAGTTGTTTTAATTCATTATGGTATACTACCAGGTCAAGGATAACACCCGGCTGGAACAGGTTGGCTTTGGCGCTGCCTTTTTTTCCCGAAGTTCTTACCCCGTTCACCAGGTAGGACTGCTGGCCAAATATTTCGGTATAAATAGAAACAATTACACTGCTTTCCCCGTACTTAACCGTACGCAGTACAATGCCTTTTGTTTTATGTGTTTTATCGGACAACTTATCGTATTATTTTCAACCACAAAGGTAAACGGGAAGCCCGCCTTTTGTATATAAAAATGATCACTGCTTTTTGCAATACTACGGCTATGGTTGCATACAGTCGCTACCCGTATCACCAAAGTGATACAATACTTTATGATTGTAATTTATTGAATAACCGGATGCCTTGTTAATATAACTTCTGTACTCAACTGTTCAAATAGTTGTATAACTCCCGGCACTTGTGCCGGTTCAAGGGCATATTGCTCCGGTGAAAAGAATTGAATACCGCCTATTTCGTTGCCGGCCTGTATTTTTTCGGTTAATGTATAACCATAACAGTCCTGTTCCATTATAATGTTTTCCTTTTCTCCAAAAGCCGGGGCCGTAATATGTGTATAATAGTGCAGGTCCGTTATTCTTAGTTGTATGCCAAGCTCTTCGTTTATCTCTCTCAGTAGTGCGTCCACCGGTGTTTCACCGGCATCAACTTTTCCTCCCGGTAAATACCAGGCTTTTTTATGATTGCTGAAAGCCAGTAATAATTTGTTTTCCTGTATTACTACTAATCCAACGGTATATAAACGCCGGGGGTGTTCCTTTCTATCCATCAGTCAATGCTGTTGATCTTTTGTGCCAGCTGGTAATCCTTTTCCGTTACGGTATTATCAGCTCTATGTGTTTGCAGCCATATTTCCACCTTGTTCCAGGTATTGGTCCAGGTAGGGTGGTGGTCCATTTTTTCGGCGGCAAGTGCCACCCTTGTCATAAAGCCAAAAGCCTGGTTAAAATCTTTGAAGGTAAAGGTCTTGTACAGTTTATTATCGGCAAGCTCCCATCCGGGAGCTTCGTTTTCCTGTCGGGCTACGGTACTCATATTCTTTGTTTTTTGCGATTGTATCGCTTTTAAAAAATAAGATGTTCCTTGTTCTTTATTTTTTCATTGGTTAGCTCTGTAACCAGTTGTACGCCGTTGATACTGCGCAAAGCCTGTATGGTCTCTTTTAAATAATCATCCGCCACAATATCATTTTTCATCAGCCATAAAAAATCCAGGTGTTTAAATTCGGGCAACAGGTATTCACCGTCAAATAAATTCCGGTACAGGTAGTGGCATAAAGTGCCGGTCGGATCCTGGTATTCGTATACCGAAAAATAATAGTTCCGGTTTTTCCGGCGTAGCTGTATCTCTATATCAATATTAATTCTAAAGTCAATATCCATCAGGTTATTCAGCTGCCAGCAAAACTGGTAGTCCTTTATCGGGGCCATAATGCCCAGCAGGCGGGTATCTTCAAAAAACTCTTCCGCCAGTTCGTAGGTATTGATGGATAGTTTAAAGTTTTTATCAGCCATCGTTCGGGGTTTATGGTGAAAGCTTACACTTATAAGAACAGGTTATGAATGGTTAACCCGTCTTATATAAAGGTAGTTAAATTGTCAATGAATCTTTTCGTTTATCAAAGCCATACTACCCCACGCCTTATAACTTACTTATTTATTAAAACGTCAGGCTTGCCTCCTGCGTTTTATCGCCTCTCTTAAAGGTTATTTTTACTGTTTGTCCCTTTTCAAATGCCTGCAGCGCCTGCATATATGCATCCATATTATTAATGGCCAGGTGACCGATGCTCAATACAATATCGCCGGCTTTCAGGCCTGCTGCTGCTGCCGGTCTGCCCTCGGTAACACCATCAATTTTTAAACCGGTGCCGGTATATGCATAATCGGGCATTACGCCTAAAGTAACTTTAAACGAGCCGCTGCTGCGCATGGTCTTCTCGCGGGTTGGCAAAAAACTTAGTTTAGGCTGTTTGTTCAGTTGTGTTATCACGTTCAGGATATGATTAACAATATACACCTGGCCGGTATAATTTATTTTATTGGCATCGTCATCGGGCTTGTGATAATCGGCATGTGTTCCGGTAAAATAAAACAATACCGGTATTTGCTTCTGGTAAAACGAAGTATGGTCACTGGGGCCCGTGCCGCTGGAATCGGTAACAATAGTGAAATAGTTTTTCTTATTGTTGGTAATTACCTGCGCCCATTGCGGTGATGTGCCAAAGCCTCCTATTGAAATGGATTTTTTGGTCTCGTCCAGGCGGCCTACCATGTCCATATTGATCATGTAGTTGGCGCCGGATAAATTAATGGTTGGGTTATTGGTGTAATATTTTGAACCCAGCAGACCCAGCTCTTCACCGGAAAAAGCGATCAGCAAATAGTTATTACCGGTAAGCTTGGATGTTTTTAATAAGCGTCCCAGTTCTATCAATGCGGCTGTACCGCTGGCATTATCATCGGCGCCGTTATGAATTTGTTTTTCGCCGGTGCGTAACATGGAGTTACCGTCTTCACCATAACCCAGGTGATCAAAATGAGCGCCCAGTATCACTGTATTGGCAGCACTGTTATCAATATATCCCACTACATTATGCCCCGTCCTAGTTTTCTCAACAATTGATGTTTTTAAATGAATATCGAGCGGGGCCGTTTTATCGGCAAAAAATTTATCCGCCACCGGCTTTGTTACATATACCACGGGAATGGCCAGTTTTTCTGAGCGGTCTTTCCCTTTAAATTTTAACTGGTCATCGCGGTCACTGCTATTGTACACAATAATGGCCGTGGCTAATTTTTCAGTCGCTTTTTTTGCATTGTTATAAATATAGGCTTCCAGGTCAAAATGCGGGTTATCCTTATTATCGGCAAAAACATCTTTCAGATCTACAAACCAGGGCATATCATGTTCCTGTAATACCACAGCGGGCATAGCCTCAATATTTTTATCGGGCGAATAAGGAAAAGGAAAATAGTCTTTCTCCGGTTGCAGTTTATTATCATTAATGCTGAAATAAGTATCCGGTCCAATGGCTTTACCATCGTTTACGGTAAAAGCCTGGAAATAGCCTGCTGTTCCTTTAGGGCTGATACCGTATTTTTCAAACTGTGTTTTGATATAGTCCATTGCCAGCTGTTCACCTTTACTGCCTGTACGGCGTCCTTCCAGTTTATCATCGGCCAGGTAGGTGACGTGTGCCTGTAAATTGGCCATGGTTTCTTTATCGGCTTTTTTAAGTTTCTGTGCCTGTACGGTTACGGTAGCCATAATAATGACAGCTACCAGTAAACTTTTCTTTTTCATGCTGTATGCTTCTGTTATTTGGCTGCAAAGTTATTGTATTGCGGCCTGGTATACTGATAATACCATTTTATTCAATAATTATTTCCACCGGCTTTTCTCATGGATTTGTCATTTAGCCGTCATTATACTGTAAATCGGGTAATTGACTGTATTTTTGCGGGCCTTTCTACCGAATACGTTTCATCTTGCAACAGAATACATTACATATCGCTTTAGTGGGTAATCCGAACAGTGGTAAAACATCTTTGTTCAATGGGCTTACCGGTTTAAATCAAAAAGTGGGCAATTTCCCCGGTGTAACGGTTGATAAAAAAACCGGCGCCACCACCTTGTCATCAGGTGAAGCCCAGGTGATTGACCTGCCGGGCTCTTATAGCCTATACCCGCGCCGTTTGGATGAGTGGGTAAGTTATAAGGTATTGCTGAACCAGGACCATGGTATTAAAGCCGATGTAGTGGTGGTGGTGGCCGATGCGAGTAACCTGAAAAGGAACCTCCTGTTCTGTTCGCAGTTGATTGACCTGAAACAACCCGTGGTAATGGCATTGACCATGCTGGACCTTGCAGAAAAAAAAGGTATCCGGGTAGATGTGGCGGCACTGGAAAGAGAATTAGGCATCCCGGTGGTAGCGGTTAACCCGCGTAAGAATAAAGGCCTGCCGCAGCTGAAAAAAGCCATTGAACAAACAGCGCAGGGTCTTTACCAACCCCCTGCATATGATTTTGTAGATGTAAAAGCACTGGCCGGTGATGCCATTACCGATGTACAAAAGCTTTTTCCGCAAATAAGCAATTATACTGCTGTTCATTATCTTATTAACCATGAATCATTCCTGTTAAATGATGGCACACAGCAACAGATAGAGGATATTGAAACAAAACATAAGTTTAACCATACCCGTATACAGGCCGAGGAGATATTGCAGCGATACCAGCGTATCAACCATATCATGACCAGGACGGTTTCCGAACCCGATCCTTTACGTCAAAGCCTGATCACCGAAAAAATTGATAATGTACTCTTGCACCGGGTTTGGGGATATGTGATCTTACTGGCAGTATTATACCTTACTTTTCAAAGTTTATTCTGGCTGGCTTCTTATCCCATGGACTGGATCGATGCAGGCACGGCTAATTTCAGTGGCTGGCTGGAACAACAGTTGCCGGATAATAACTGGACCGATCTTTTAATTAACGGGCTCATCGCAGGCCTTGGCGGTATCATCATCTTTGTGCCGCAAATAGCCATCATGTTCGGACTGATCGCCATCCTGGAAGATACCGGTTATATGGCCCGTATCAGCTTTTTAACGGACAGGATCATGCGCAAAGTGGGACTGAACGGCAAAAGCGTGATGCCCATGATCAGCGGCTTTGCCTGTGCCATCCCGGCGGTAATGAGCGCCCGTAATATTGAGAACCGCAAGGAAAGATTGCTGACCATTTTAATTACACCGCTGATGAGCTGTACGGCCCGTCTGCCGGTATATGTTATCCTTATTTCCCTGGTCATCCCCGACCAGAAGGTACTGGGCTTTATGAACCTGCAGGGCCTGGTCATGCTGGGGCTTTACCTCCTGGGTTTTGTTATGGCCCTTGTTGTTTCCTATGTAGCCAAATGGTTCATTAAAATAAAAGAAAAAAGCTTTTTCGTACTGGAGTTACCCACCTATCATGCGCCACGCTGGGGTAATGTATTACAATCCATGTGGGAAAAATCAAAAATATTTGTGTTGCAGGCCGGACGGGTTATCCTGGTCATCAGCCTGGTGTTGTGGTTACTGAGCTCCTTTGGCCCGGGTGGGCGGATGGAAAAAGTAGAAGCCCAGTATGAACAGGCCCTAGCACAACCCGGTGCCGATACCGCTACCCTGGATATAGAATATGCCAATCAAAAACTTGCCAACTCCTATATTGGTATTGTAGGCCATGCTATTGAACCGGCCATTCGTCCGTTGGGTTATGACTGGAAAATTGGTATCGCCCTCATCACTTCTTTTGCAGCCCGTGAAGTATTTGTGGGCACTATGGCTACTTTATACAGTGTAGAAGATGATGGGGAAGAAAACCTGCCCTTACAGGAAAAAATGCATGCCGCCACCCGTGCCGACGGCAGCCCGGTGTATACTATTGGTACCGGCGTTTCCTTAATGTTATTCTATGTATTTGCCATGCAATGTATGAGCACCCTGGCCATTGTACGCCGCGAAACAAAAAGCTGGAAATGGCCAGTGATACAGGTGATATATATGACGGCCCTTGCATACCTGTTTGGCTTGCTGGCTTATTCTGTTTTATAAAATTTGGAGGTCGGCAGCAGTACTACCCTCGTCAATAGTTGCGTCGCACACTTGTGCCGTTGTAATCCTGTTCAGCATTATCAGGGTATCACCTGGTAGTAGCGCGTTAATATAATTGATCAAAACTCATACAAAGGTGGTTTAGTCCGGTTCAATATCAATAATATCCCCGGGCTTACAATCCAATGCATTACAGATTGCCTTAAGCGTATCAAAACGTACGCCTTTGGCCTTACCGGTTTTAAGTTTGGAGAGGTTAACAATGGTCAGGTCCACTTTCTCCGCCAGTTCAGTAAGGCTCATCTTTCGCTTTGCCAGCATCACGTCCAGGTTAATTACTATTGGCATTATTATACAAAATCCTCATTTTCATTTTTAATACTTACACCTACTTTAAATATGATGGAAAATATGATCATCATAATACCAAACACAGTAAGCGATGAAAATATAGAAATCCCATCATTACTGAGTATATAACCGGAATCATTTGACTGTAAAGTATTTATTGTGTCTATTAACAGATATCCCTGTATTTTTTCAATAACCGGAATACAAATAAAAAATAAACCGGTTAAAAATAATCTTTTGACACTATCTAAAGAAAAAATCTGGTCTCTGCAAATATTACCCAAAAACATTTTTAACTGGAAGGTGGCCAAAACAAATAAAATATAAAAACTATAAAAAGCCAGTTGAAATAGAATAGCGGCGGGCCGGAATAGCTGTTCTGATTTTTTAAACGATAGGCTTACGGTCGCTGTTCTATCCGGCTTAACCATTACCTCTTGTTGTTGTTCCTTTTGTCTTTTTTGATAGTAATCTTGACCGTCATTTGTTTTAATCGGGGTCGGTTTCGAAATACTGATATTATTTATCCCATACACTCTGAAAGGTTTTACGGCGATAGTGGGTCCGGGAAAAAATATTTTTATTATTAATGTCAGCAATGCCAGTAAAAATGCCGCACCGGCAATTCTGTCTAAAAATTTTATTACCGGGGATTTAGAAAACATCATTTTATCTATTTTGAGGTTAAAAATAGGCATATTTTAAACTAAAACAAATAAATTTTATCGTTTTAGTTTAAATTTTTAAAACAACGCGATATTCTTTGTGAGCTTATCGGTCTTTTAGGAATTGCCTGTTTTTGTTATCCCTTTTATTTACCGGTCCAAATCTTCTGTTCATTTAATAACTTTAATCCACATAATAAAAACGGAACTTATGATAAAAAACCTCTTATGTGTATTACTACTCAGCAGCATCTCTGTTATTTCATTTGCCCAGCAAACGCCTCCCTCGGCCGATGAAGTACTGAAAAAAGCATTTGCCATAGCCAAAAAGGAAAAAAAGAATGTATTCCTGATGTTTCACGCATCATGGTGCGGCTGGTGCCGTAAAATGGATACGGCCATGAACGATGCGGTATGCAAACAGTTTTTCCAGGACAATTATGTAATTGAACACCTCACCATCCTGGAGTCCGACGGTAAAAAGAACCTGGAGAACCCCGGTGCAGAAGAGTTATATAAAAAACATGCAAATACGCCCAGGAGTTCGGGCATCCCGTTCTGGATCGTATTTGATGCAGATGGTAAAGTGATCGCAGATGCTAAAATGCCCGATGGCAGCAATACCGGTTGCCCTGCCGCTGTGGAAGAAGTAGAACATTTTATCAGTGTGCTGAAAAAGTCATCAAAAATTGATGAAAAGACCAGTAAAATAATCTTTGACCGCTTTCGTAAGAATGAACCAGTTCGTCAACAATAAATAATTATTTTCTTTTCCATGCCTGTCATAATACAATGACAGGCTTTTTTATGTTTTCACTATTGCATAAACATCTGTCTTTGCTAATATATGATATTCCTGCGTTATGTGTTATTCCTACCTTATCATCGCTTCAGCTAAGTATATAAAAACATTCTATCCGTATAAGCTTTTGAAACTATCTTAGATACCTATTTTGTCATCTTATGAAACAATCCCATATTAAGATTCTTTCGCTACTGGTTCTGTTACCGCTTCTCTTTACCAGCCTTTCTAAAGCACAAACCCATAAGCCTGTTAACTGGCAGGAGTTTTTAAGTCGTAATGATGCCGTATACGATACACTCACTACTAAATGGGAAGAGGGTGTTTTTACCGGCAATGGTTTACTGGGCGCAATGATAAATATGAAAAGCCCCAATGAATTAAAGATAGAAATCGGTAATATGACCGTGGTTGATCATCGCGGCGATAAAGAATCTGCGCTATATGCCAAAGCCCGTTTACCTATCGGCCACTTCACCCTGCAGGTTGCCGGTAATATAAAAAGCAATACAGCCCGCCTTCAGCTGTGGAACGCCGAGGCAACCGGTTTAATACAAACTGATAAAGGAACCATAAACTGGCGCAGTATAACCTTATCGCAATCCAATATCATTATATTTCAATACCATGCCACTGGTGCGGAACAAAATCCTGTCTGGCGTTTCTTCCCCGAAACATCAATCAGTAGCCGTACAAAGTTTTCTTATATAACCGATATTCCTGCCGGTTATCAGGCCAACCCTCCATACGAAATAAAGAAGAGCGCTAATATTGAATATTGCAGGCAGCCAATGCTTGCCGGCGGCGACTACACTACTGCATGGACAAAAAAAGCAGATAAAAAATGGCATACCTATATTATTACGATAGCCTATAACAGATCCATCTCATCAACAGGCGAAGCCATTAAAACAATAACCGATGCAACGGCCACAGATATAAACAAGGCAATTGCCAAACATCGCAGCTGGTGGCACAACTATTACCCCTTAAGCTTTGTTTCTTTACCTGACCCGCGCATGGAAAGTTTTTACTGGCTGCAGATGTATAAAGTTGCTTCTGCTACCCGTAACAACACGCTTCCGCTGGACCTTATGGGGCCCTGGTATAAATACACGCGCTGGCCGGCTTACTGGTTTAATTTAAATATTCAACTCACCTATTCGCCTTTGTATACGGCCAACAGGTTGCAACTTGCCGAAGGCCTGTTAAATATGATTGATAAAGGCAAAAAAAACCTGAGCCTGAATGTTCCGCAGCAATACCGGCATAATGCTTTGGCCATTGGCCGTGCCGGCGGTGCTGATCTGTACCGGCCTGTTAAAGTGTTTACACAATTAGACACTACTGCCACGCTTTCCGAACTGGAATTGGGTAATCTTACCTGGATACTTTATTATTATTGGCAACACTATCGTTATACGTTGGACGATGCAATAAAACAAAAACTAATACCCCTCTTAAAAGGTAGTATTAATTATTACCTGGATATTATGTATAAAGAAGATGATGGTAAGTGGCACCTGCCTTTTACACATTCTCCGGAATATCCTGATGGAAAAACCAGGGATTGTAATTACGACCTGGCGCTTTTCCGCTGGGGTTGCCAAACATTGCTGCAGCTGGCGCCAACAGATGCGCTTGCCGCTAAATGGCAGGATGTTTTAACTAACTTAACCGATTATCCCCGGGACGATAACGGATTAAAAATAGGACAGGATGTTGCTTTTAAACAGGCACACCGGCATTATTCGCACCTGCTAATGATTTATCCATTATATACCATGAACTGGGACCAGGTGGAAAACCGTACTCTTATAAAAAAATCACTGGAGCACTGGCATAGCTTTACAACAGCCATGCAGGGCTATTCCTTTACCGGTGGCGCAGCTATCTATACCATGATGGGCGATGGTGATATGGCCGTAAAATACCTGGACCAGCTTTTTTCAAAATATATAAAGCCTAATACGCTTTACCTGGAGTCCGGCCCTGTTATAGAAACACCACTGGCTGCAGCTGAAACCATTCACACCTTATTATTACAGAGTTGGGGAAATATTATCCGTGTGTTTCCCGCTGTTCCCGGCGAATGGAAGAATGTGGCTTTTAAAAAATTCAGAACAGATGGCGCCTTTTTGATAAGTGCTGTAAAAGCAAAGGGCGAAACCAGGTGGGTAGAAGTTGAGAGTTTGAAAGGAGGTGACTGTATCATCAAACCCGGTCTTAACGGTACCGTAAAAACAAAAGGCAATAAAATGGCCGTTGATAAAATGGCTGATGGAAACTACCGCTTAAAAATGCAAAAAGGGGAGAGGGTGATTTTATATATCAATGAAGCCGACTTAACCATTCCCGTTAACGCGGTTATACAAAACGGGCAACAAAATTATTGGGGTAAAAAAACTAAACATTGAACCAGCAAAAATTAAAAATATTTTTAGATAACAAAGTAAAAGAATATAACCAACCTTCTTTTATTAAAGACGATCCTGTTTCCATTCCTCATTCATTTACACAACAGCAGGACATAGAGATTGCCGGTTTTTTTGCCGCCACTCTGGCCTGGGGTAACCGTACCACCATTATAAAAAAATGTAAGGAGCTATTAGAACGGATGGACAATCAGCCTCATGCTTTTTGTGTGCACCACAGCGATGAGGACCTGAAAAGATTACTGGGTTTTAAACACCGCACTTTTAATGATACCGATCTTTTATACTTTGTCGCTTTTTTTAAACATCATTATACACAGCACCATTCACTCGAAACAGCCTTTACCAGTTTTGGTAACACGGTAGAAGCTATGCTGACCGGTTTTCATCAATACTTCTTTTCCCTGGAAGATGCGCCACCCCGTACCCGTAAACATATTTCCACACCTTACAAAGGCTCGGCCTGCAAAAGGCTGAATATGTTTTTACGCTGGATGGTGCGCCGCGATAAAAAAGGGGTTGATTTTGGTATCTGGAAAAACATTTCACCCGCACAACTCATCTGCCCGCTGGATGTTCATGTGGCCCGGGTGGCCAGGCGGTTTAACTTACTGGACAGGAAACAGGATGACTGGCTGGCCGCGGAAAACCTGACACAACATTTAAGAAGTTTTGATCCGAAAGACCCTGCCAAATATGACTTTGCGCTGTTTGCCTTAGGTGTGGTAGAAAAGTTTCAATAGTAACAATGCCGGAAAGCCGCTTGAGCAGTGGTTTTTGGCTTCCCCTTATTTATATTTGTAACCGCGGTTTAACGGAGGGATGAATACCCACCGATCATAATTTTATTCACGCTTATTCAATATTTGTTGTATGAAAGGTATTATGCTGATGGCTGGTTTGTTGCTGAGCACCCTAGTATGGTCGCAACACGAAACAGAAACACATCATAAATATGTGGCCCCCACCGATCCGATGGTGATAAAAAAAATAAGTGAATGGCAGGACCTGAAGTTTGGCTTGTTTATGCACTGGGGTACCTACAGCCAATGGGGTATTGTAGAAAGCTGGAGTCTTTGCCCGGAAGATGAAGGCTGGACCCAACGCAAAGGACCTCATGCAAAAAATTATTATGAGTATGTAAAAGCCTATGAACAATTACAAACCACCTTTAACCCCGTAAATTTTAACCCGGAAAAGTGGGTAACTGCGGCTAATAAAGCCGGTATGAAATATATGATATTTACCACCAAGCATCATGACGGGTTTAACATGTTCGACACCAAAGAAAGCGATTATAAAATTACCAGTAAAAAAACACCGTTCTCCGCTAACCCGCGCAGCAATGTAACGAAAGAGATCTTCAATGCTTTCCGAAAAGATGGCTTTATGATCGGGGCTTATTTCTCCAAACCCGACTGGAACCACGAAAACTACTGGTGGCCTTATTTTCCGCCGAAGGACAGGAATGTGAATTACGACGTTACTAAATACCCCGAAAGATGGAACGCTTACAAACAATTCACCTATAACCAGATCAAAGAGTTAATGAGCGGTTATGGCAAGGTGGATATTTTGTGGCTGGATGGCGGCTGGGTTCGCCCTTTATCCACCATTGATACCTCGGTATCCTGGCAAAAGACCATCACTATTAACCAGGATATTGATATGCCAAAAATTGCAGCCATGGCCCGCAGTTATAACCCGGGTATGTTAGTGGTTGACCGTACCGTTACCGGTGAGTTTGAAAACTACACCACCCCTGAACAGGAGTTACCCAATAAACCCCTGCCATACCCCTGGGAAACCTGTATGACCATGGGCAACTCATGGAGTTATGTACCCAACGATGAATACAAATCGGCCACCAGACTGGTACATACCTTAATTAAAATTGTTTCCCGTGGTGGTAACCTTTTATTAAATATCGGACCTGGTCCCGATGGCGACTGGGACCCGGTTGCCTATGAAAGATTAAAAGATATCGGCAACTGGATGAGTGTTAACCAGGAAGCCATCCATACTACCAAGCCCATCGCTCCTTACTCGGAAGGAAATATTTTTTATACGCAATCAAAAGACGGAAAAGTAATTTATGCACACTATTTACTGGACAATGCCAACAGTATATTACCGGCTACCATAACGTTGAATAACCTGCCCATCAGCAAAAAACCCGTTGTTAGCTTGCTCGGCACTAAGCTTAAACCTTCGGTTAGCGTAAAAGGTAATACCCTGGTTATTAAAACCGGTTCGGGTATGCAGAAATCCTTTGGTGGTACCCCGGCGGCTGTATTTAAAATTGTTTTGTGATAACCTTATTACAACTTAAAACGATAAAGGGCTTACAGTAATTTGTAAGCCCTTTTACATTTTATCTATTTAATTTATGGTATGATCGTGGTAAACAAGTAAGTAGCCAGTATCACCAGCAATACAATACCCTGTAATATATTGGTTCTGCCGGCGCCAAATGAAATACTGATAGTGAAAAGTGAAAGCATGACCAGTAATATAGATTTGGTATCAATACCCAGGGTTACGGTAAAACCGGTGAAATAAGCTACAATCGCCACAGCCGGTATCGTAAGACCAATACTCGCCAGCGCCGAGCCCAGGGCTAAATTCAAACTGGTTTGTAAACGGTTTTTCCTGGCGGCACGTATGGCGGCCAATCCTTCGGGAAACAATATTACTGCCGCAATGATGATACCTACCAGGCTTTGCGGGGCACCAATACCATCTACCATGGCTTCAATATTCGGCGACAGTTTTTTTGATAACAATACAACCGCGGCCAGGGCTATTAATAAAAAAATTAGACTGGTTATAGCCGTTAATTTTGACGGCGGCTCGGCATGCATTTCTCCCGAAGCCTCATCATCTTTTTCCGGCAAAAAATAATCGCGGTGACGAACGGTTTGCACAGCAATAAAACCGGCGTATAATACCAGTGATATAATGGCTACAAATATTAACTGACTGGTATTATAAACCGGGCCCGGTTCACTGGTGGTATAATTAGGTAACACCAGTGTTAATATAACAATGGCGGTAAGCGCTACAAGAGACGCACTTACTCCTTGTTTTACGAATTGCTGTTCTTTAAACCGGTAACCACCTACTAATAAACAGAGGCCTATTATCCCGGTAAGGATTAACATAATAGCCGCAAAAACGGTGTCCCTTGCCAATGCAGATGCTTTTTCGCCTTCCGTTAACATGATAGATACGATCAGCGATACTTCCAGCACCGTAATGGCCAGGGCTAAAATAATGGTACCAAATGGTTCGCCCACTTTATGCGCCACCACTTCGGCATGGTGTACGGCCGATACAACAATGGTCATTAATATTATGCCCAGTAAAGCGGCATATAAATTACTGTCTGTACCAACCGGCAATAATAACAGAACAATACCAACGATCGGGAAAAACACAGTCCATAATGGTAAGGCAATCTTTAAGCGGTTGTTTAAAAAATTGTTATACTTCATTCAGGCTTTTTAAGGGGTTCTGATTAAAGATAAAGGTATAATATTAAAAAAACGCTCCTTATTTTTTTATGATATCATTCACGGCAGCTGTTATCAGGTCTGTTTCATAACCCCGCTGTATTAAATAATCCATTGTCTTTTTTTTGCGTACAAGGTATTGTTCACCTTTGAGTAATGCATATTTATCATTCGCCAGTTTTTGCAATGTCTGACGGTACTCTTCTTCATCAAACTGTTTCAGTGCTTTGTTAATACTATAATTACTGACCTGCTTTTGTTTAAGCTCGTATTTTATTTTTACGCGGCCCCATTGTTTCATCCGGTATTTACCGCCGGCGTAAGCAAGGGCAAAACGCTCTTCGTTCAAATAATTCTCTTCAATTAAAGTAGCAATAATCGCATCATGTTCTTTTTTCCATACGCCCAGCTGGTATAGTTTATCTACCACTTCTGCATGACACCGCTCCTGGTAAGCACAATACTGTTTCAGCCTTTGTAAAGCCTGCTCCGGTGTTAATTGCTTTTTAAACATGGTACAAAAATAAAAAAGTCCTGTTGTTTCTAACAGGACCTGTTTTATACAATCCAATAAAATCTATTCTTCCAGCCTGTCAAGGCAGCCGAATTCATGTTTTAATACATCATCATATTTATCGGCATTGGTAAATAAATTTTTAAACTCATTCACCCCCGTTTCTTTATTCATATCCAGGTCATAGATAATACGCGATAAAACAATATTATTCTTTACACAACTCAATACCAGTCCATCCAGTTTATAGTTTTCCTGTAATAAATACTGGTACAGCGGTTTTATCTTTGTTACATCAGCCGGCATCTGGCACAGGTAGGCATCGCCGGCAATAAAATAATTATCGGCGTTGTAAGCGATCTTTATTTTAGCCGACCCTTCTTTTACCGACCAGTTATTAACCCCTTCTCTTGCCAGTCTTACATCCTTACCCAATTCCCTTAAAATATCTTCTATCGTTTTAGCGGCCCCTACCGGCTCGGTTTCTTTTTCCGGTATTTCCGGCAACTTCACTTCGGTACCGCAACTGGGACAATATTTTTTACTTTCAATATTGGAAGCAGTAACCAGGTAGCTGCAGCTGTAACAGCGGGTACTTGCCTGGCCGCGGTTGGGCAGGTACATTTGCAATGCCTCACGCAGGTAAGATACCGGTAAAGCAAAACCCAGGTTATCGCCACCTTTAATAATAAAAGAGTTTACACCAATTACTTCCCCTGATTTATTTACCAGCGGACCACCGCTGTTTCCGGGGTTGATGGCAGCGTCAATTTGTATAAACTTCAATCCGTCCCTGATACGGTCTACTTTGGAAACCACGCCCTGCGTAGCAGTATAGTTCAACCCAAACGGGTGACCAATAGCCAGTACCGCATCACCGTCCTTCATACTTTCATAAACGCCCAGGCGCACATCCGGCAGTTCTATATTTTTAGGGGCTTCCAAAAAAGCAAGGTCATGTTTACGGTCGGTATACCATACGCGGGAAAAAACTTTTTCAAATAATTTTCCGGCTATGGTTACTTCGGCGTTATCCGCCACCACATGATCATTGGTTACAATAATATCAAACTCTTTTAAATAAAATCCTGTACCTGTACCATTATTGGTAGCTATCTGTATAATGGCCTGCTGGTATTTTTCAATGATTTGTTGCGAATCCATTTGGTGATGCATTTAATAATAACAACTATTGGGGTCCGGTTTATTTGGAATCCATATTTAAAAATTCGATCTCTGTTGAAAAACTATGATTAAAATTCAACAGGGTATCAAAGCGCAGGTTATTTACTTTAAAATCCATTTTAGGATAACGGGTGCGCCATTGTTCCTGTATGGTCTTTATTTTTTCAATTACCAGGTTGGCATTAAATACCTTGCGGTCCGCATCATAATACACTGTTGTAAAGCCCAGTGCTTTGAAATAAGCGGGGTAATTGATGCGCATGAACAGTAAAAACAATTCACTGATGACCTTTGGCATGCTATACGAATACTGCGCAAAGGAAATACCGTATTCTATGATCTGGTTGGCAAAATAAGGGTAATTATTATCCCTGTACCAATACATGTTCTGGTTACTGCCGTTAATAGAGTCGGCAATGGTTTTATGCGGCTGCGGTGCAACAATAGCAAAAGTATATTTTGACCTGAACAGGTTTTTAAATACTTCCTCTTTGGGTTTAACCTGTATCTTTTTCAGCTCTTCTATCATATCCCTGTTTTTTTCCACAGGCTGTCGGTCATCTTTTTTAAAGAAGATGCCGGAAATTTTTTCCAGGTCGTTGAGCAAACTTCCTTCGGGAGATATCAAAAAATCGATGCGGTATACGAGGGTCAATAACAAATAGGCAATCCCTCCTGAAAACTTGTCGGCATCCACCGTTGCTATGGTATCCAGGGTTTCCTGAATCCATTTTTGCAACTGCTCATATTTGATCTCCTTTTCTGCCACACTGATCTCATCCACATGCTCGGTATCGGTAACTTCCAATACCGAAAAATCCTGTGTCAGCAGGTCATCCTGTTTATCGGCACGGGTGGCCAGTTCTTTTAAACCATAATATAATTTACTGGGACTGGCTGTTTCAATGGTACTGTCAAACCGCATACAAAGGCGGTCGTTATCCAAAGAAAAACGGCTGTAGTATAAATTAAAATTCATTTCCAGCAGGCGGCGCATTACGGGTACCGAAGGCTGTGGCATACGGGCCAGGGTAACTTCCGCTTCCAGTTTTTTATCGTTAAAATAACCTTTTACTTTTTTGGATCCCTGAAATAATTCAAAGCGGCCTTCATTAGCATTTCGTTCGTATATAACGTTGTCAATACTGGCATCACGCAGGTAAGAAAAAAAAGCATCAATGCTTTCGTATAGTTTTTTTTCTTTAAAATTATTCTCGGCATCCGTCCAGCGGTCTACCTGTAAAATAGTTTTATTATTATCGGAGTATCTGCCAAAACTATAGGCAGGTTCTGTGCTTTCTGCTGCAGTATCTTTTTTCTTTCCCCACCCAAATAATTTGCTTAACATGTTTTCATTTTTTTTGACAGCTTGAAAGGTACAAAACTGTTTGGAAATGAAAACAGGTTTACAAAATGGTTAAACGCCTGTTTTTTTGCAGGTTATTTTCCCTTGGTATTAATATTTAAAATTGTCCTCAGTTCTTTTTCCTGCTCGGCAGTTTCGCAGGCACTTTTTGGAACCAGTAAAAAAGAACGGGTATCAAAATACAGGTGAAAAAAATGCGGGCTTTCCTTATAAGTATCCAGGGATCTCCACTCCCAGAAACGGGAACCCTTATCGTGCGACAGACGGAAGCCGTCGCTTAAAAAATCCATGGTGAACTCATGTTTAAAGGTCTCTGCCCGGCGATATACCAGGTTGGGCATAATAAACCAGAAGCTGGACATGAGAATGGCCCATAATAGCGAGCTGACCAAAAAAGCCATGGCCGACACCATATTGGTCATATATAAAATAAAAGAGGCTATTGAAAAAATATTCACCACGATCAGCATGATCCTTATTTCGGGCCGGGTGATAAAATGATAACGCAATGCCTGTATTACCTGTTTTTTATTATAGCCAAAATGTATTGTCATAGTCGGTCAAAGATACTGTCCCGATTTGTTTTTATAAATAAAAAGCGGCGTTATTGAATAACGCCGCTGGCAAAATATTTTTTTCTTTACCTATTGAATATTCGTGCCCTGGGCAGGTATTTTTAATAATTTAACAACCTCCTCATAACTCATTTTTTTCAGATCCTCCGGTGAATAGGTTGTTCCTTCGATGGTTGCACCACGCATATAACGGCCACCGGAAACACCACCGGGAATAATAATATAACGGTAAGCAATGCCCGCAATCTGGCTGGTTGGCCTGATGATATCGATAGGATCGTAGGTAAATGTAATTTTACCCAGGCTTGTCACATAACCATAAAACTGGCCGTTGAAGGCTTCCTGGTAAGGTAACGGTGAAACATGGGTGGTAAGGGTTGATTGACCAATTGTAAAGTTTTTACCATAGGCCAGTACCACGCCATTATCTAAAACGGCCTGGGTAACACCCGGTGCGGTACGGTTGTATACCAGTTCCACATTGTAATTATTAGGCGCCTGGTAACCGGCCACCCAATCGGCGGTAACGGTTGTATACCAGGATGAATAGATAACATTTGCTGTTCCGGCCGGGCCCGTAGCGCCTGTTGCACCATTGGCGCCGTTTGAACCAGGAGGACCTTGCGGGCCTTGTGCACCCACCGGACCTTCAGGACCTTCTTTGGTACAACCTATGGAAAATAATGTAATTGCTGAAAATAATAGTGCTAATAAAGAAGTGCAGTTCTTTCTCATAATACAGTTTTTTTGCAAAAGTTAATTTTGGTTTACCTGTACATTGTGGTACCGGCTTCCTAAAGATAGTGTAAAAAACCTTTTTTACATCAAAGCATATAAAATATTTATATTATATGGTTACACTATATATCAGCTTGATTTTTATAGTATTTCCTCCATTTTATCATTAAGTTTGGTTTATAAATTAACTGCATGAATAAGATATTTAAACCCGTTTTCCTGCTTTTGGCCTGCTGTTTTACCCTTATGCTGAACGGCCAGTTTAAAAAAGGTACCAAACTGGTGAATGCCGGTATTGGCAGTGCTTTGTTCCATTCAAGCACCATCGATTATGGGCAGCCCGTGGATGTCGGCGGCATACTTAATACGCAGGCCAGCATCAAAAATTTTGATATTAAACTGGCTCCGGGGTTCGGCTGGTTTGTTACTCCGCAGGTAGCTGTAGGCGGGCGTATCGGTTTAAATTACCTGTCCGCAAAAAGGAATGATAAGGATCAAAACAGTGGTAATATATATAGTAAGGATAATAGCAGCAGTTTTTTTGCTGACCTGAACGCTTTTTCCCGTTATTATTTTACTACAGAAAAAACCTGGTTACCTTTTGCCGAGGCTACCGCGGGATTAGGCTTTGGCTCCTCCAAAGGCGATGGCTTTTTTTACAAGGGGTCAGAATATAAAGATGTAACGGACACAAAATCCTCCGGCGATTTTGCCATCAATGCGGGTTTACTGGTCGGCATTACTAAAATGCTGGGGAAACAGGTGGGCCTTGATATAGCGGCGGGTTATAAATACACCCGTTATAAAAATGAAGTGAGAAAAACTACCGAGCGTGATGTAAATATGGATGGCAGTATTGATGAAACCTTACGAAATCTTACTACGCAAAAAAGCAACCGCCACGGTTTACAGATCAGTGTGGGATTGCAAATATTCCTGCATAAAAATTAATCTTTTTGTTTTCGGTTGTTGTGTTTTGTGCTGACTGGTCATCTTAAACAGGTTTACCATGAAACATTTTATGTTGTTATTATTTTTTTTCACGGGTGTTGGTTTATTCAACTTATATTCTCAACCCTTTGCCAAAACAAAAAATAAAATAACCATTTATAACAACACCATTTATGACGATGAAGCGAGTAGGAGTACTAAAACAATGGATACGTTTTTATCCGCTCTATCCGCTACAATTGACAGGAAAGGAAACAACATACCTATTAAAATTTATTGGGATGAAATTCCAATTGCACCATTTGATTTTTATTCCTGCGAAACAAATGTTGTTCTCTCTTATGATAGGATGAAAACAATTGATGACAGGTTTATTGATGATTATTTCATGTTCAATACGAGCGAGAAATCGAAAGATTTTTTTCTTGATTTTCATGTCCGGTATTTGAGCCGATATCGGCTCAAAAAATTGAAAAGATTACAGGAAGGTCCTCTTGATATAAAATCCAGCTATTATAATAATAAGACAAGTCCGGCTATTTTCATTTTCTTTAATACCGGTTATTGTGAAAAAAATAGACAAGAAGTTGAAACGGTTTTACAACAATCCTTTGAAAGAATATATAGCGTAGCACAATATGCCATTGATAGTTTTAATTATATAAAAAACAATCAGAAAAAAATCAGTATTCAGTGGAATATGGAAGCTTATACTTATTTAAAAGATTTTGATACCAGAGTTTCTGTTTATTCAATTGATACGAATATTGTAAAAAATATTCCCTTAAAAAAATTTACTGTCCCTTATACAAGCCTAGTCGTTGATGAAAAAAAAGATTATACTGTTGTTTCCTTACGTATTATTGGTATCAGCATTTTAATCATCAGTTTATTCTATTTTATTCTCCATAAAATACTAATTCACCGTTAATAAAAAAGCGTTTCAATATTGAAACGCTTTTTATTTTGCTTTTATTTTTTCTTCTTCGGATGTATCAGTTTCATCTCTTTCACCAGGTGGCCCGCATCGGCAAATTTGTCTATTATAAATAATACATACCGGATATCCACCATAATATTCCGGCAAATAGAAGGATCGTAATTAATATCACTCATGGTACCTTCCCATACACGGTCGAAGTTTAACCCAATTAAATTACCATGTGCATCTATGGCAGGGCTGCCGCTATTACCACCCGTAGTATGATTACTGGCAATAAAACAAACCGGCATTTTTCCTTTTACGCCGTACTGGCCAAAATCTTTATTGGCATACAGCGTGCGTAATTTCTCCGGTACATCAAACTCATAATCGCCGGGTACATATTTTTCCATCACCCCATCCAGGTAGGTTTGTATATTATATTGTACACCGTCCTTTGGTATATAACTATCTACTTTACCATAAGTAACCCTCAAGGTACTGTTGGCATCTGGGTAAAATTTTTTTTCTGTAAATACATCCATCTGGGCCTGCATATAGCTGCGTTGCAATGCATCCAGTTTTGCCTGCAGTGGTGCAATGGGTGTATTTACTTTTTCATTGTAGGCAATGATCATATCATTATAAAGTAATACCAGCGGGTCTTTCATCAGTTCCGATAAAAAAGCTTTGGGATTACTGTTTAATTTGGCATTTACTTTTTCTTTGTCGTGTAAAATGCTGGCATCATATAACTGGTTAGCCAGGTTTACAAAATTATTTTTGGCTGCTTTTGCCTGCTGTATGGCAATAGGGGATATATACTGCGCCGGTTGTTTGGTTACATATAATTCCATCAGTGCAGCAAACAATCCCTTATCCACATTTACGTCATAATCTTTATAAATTTTTACCAGCTCGGTTTTTGCCGATTCTACTGCTTTTACAAAAGTGGCTTCGTCTTTATCCGCAATATTGGATAGTTTATTGAACTGTCCCACAATACTGAAGATCTCTATCCTCGGTGTTATTTCATTATAATAATCCCTGGCCAGGGATAAAGGTTCTATCAGGCGGTAAGTTGCCTGCAGATCGCCTAACAGGGTTCCATAATTATTTTTGAGCACACTATTATTATTCACCCTTTTTTCAAACTCCGCTTCCTGTTTTTGTTTTTTAGCAACGCCGCCGGTGCGGGTTAAGCCGAGTACCTCACCACGCCATTTTTTCCAGGCATTACTTACACTGGCGTATTTGGCGGCATATTTAATTTTAATAGCTTCATCGGCACGCATAAATTTATTCAGTACTTCCAGTGCTTTATCGCGGATCTGGATTTTTGCCGGGTCACTCACCTCCACAATCTGTTGTACAGCTGCCGAAGGCAGGTATTGCGTGGTTTTCCCGGGAAAACCAAAAACCATTGTAAAATCATTCTGTTCTACACCGTCCAGGGAAATAGATAATGCTTTTTTGGGAACATAGGGAACATTGTCGGGCGAGTAATCAGCCGGTTTATTATCCTTACCCGCGTAAATGCGGAACAAAGCAAAATCCCCGGTATGACGTGGCCACATCCAGTTATCAGTGTCCTGGCCAAAATTGCCTATTGATTGGGGTGGGGCGCCTACCAGGCGAACATCATTATAGGTTTCTGTTACAAACATGTAATACTGGTTACCTTCAAAAAAAGACCGGATCATCGTTTTCTGGAATTTGTCCTTCGGTGCAGCAGTATTTATTTTTTCCATGTTTGCATTAATGGCAGCACGGCGCTGATCCTCGGTCGCATTTTTTGAAATGCCGGCCAATACCTGTTTGGTTACATCTTCAATACGTACAATAAAGGTTACATATAACCCCTGGTTGGGTAATTCGCTGTTATTGTCCTTTGCCCAAAAACCATCGCGGATATAGTTATTATCGAGGGTGGAATGACTTTGTACCGACCTGAAACCACAGTGGTGATTGGTTAATACCAGGCCTTTTGAAGAGATAACTTCGCCGGTACAGAAACCACCAAAACTCACGATGGCATCTTTCAGGCTTCCCTTATTAATACTATAAATATCACTGGCATTGATTTTCATACCCAGGCTCTTCATCTGGCTTTCATTCATTTTTTCCAGGAGCAGGGGCAGCCACATGCCTTCATCGGCCCGGGCAATAAAAGTGACAAATAAAAAGACAGAAAATAATTTAAGCTTTAACCACTTCATACTATTCAGTTTTAAAATGCTGGTTTACCAAAAAACTAACAATCGTTCAAATATTGCAAATGTAAGTTTCCCTGCTTTAACTTATATACATATATAATATGTTCTATTGTAAGCCGGTTTCAGGTTAAAAAAATAGCAGTTTATGCATTGTGAAACCGGGATTTGTTCTAATTGCGGATCTTCTACCCGGTATAAACATAGAAAGTATACTATATTATTTATCATATACACTCTATAAAAAAGCGTTGAGCAGGATTGTGGAAATATGAACGAATGATGAACAAACTGCTATTTACCTATCATGAAACGTTCATTGTGAAACAGTTTTAGCATTGGAAACTGACTTTTTTTTCACAGGGGTATGTGGATTATGTGTAATTAACGTGAATAACCCTGTGTGAAACGTTAGTATGAAACCGAATGAATAGGTTACAACTTTGGGATAACCATTCTTTTTTGTCCGGACTGTTGGTCATCACCATTTTGTTCATATACTATTAACACCAAAACAGGGTCGGGGTCCAAAAAAACTTATCCTTTTGCTTAATTCACATGTATGTTAATAATAGGCTGTAAACTAAACCAATCAACTATCTTAAATGTTAATAACAGTGAAATAAATGTGAATTACGAGAAAAACAAATTTTTACCGGGGTCTAAAAAATAAGTTTTCCACTAATCCACAGCCATAATAATAATAGGTTTTATTTATATAAAAATTATAATAATATTATTATTGTATTAGGGGGACTTGAAAATTTTTTTTTGTTTTTGCATCGAGTTAGGGTGTAACATTGCAAAACATTTAAACGGCTAAAGCAAAAGAGATGGAAACACAAAATATTGCGGCAATATCGGACGAACAAGTGGAAAGCAAAGGCTTTTTAGATGTGCAGATAGATCCGACCCTGGATCTGTTTGCGGAAATTGAAAAACTGAAAAAAGAAAAAAATGCCGTTATCCTGGCACACTACTACCAGGATGCCGATATCCAGGATATTGCAGATTATATCGGGGATAGTTTAGGCCTTGCCCAGCAGGCTGAAAAAACAACAGCTGATATGATTGTTTTCGCCGGTGTGCATTTCATGGCAGAGACGGCAAAAATTTTAAATCCCAGCAAAAAAGTGGTTATCCCCGATTTCCAGGCCGGGTGTTCCTTAAGCGATAGTTGTCCTCCGCCATTGTTCAAACAATTCAAAGAACAGCATCCCGATCATATTGTGATCAGTTATATCAACTGCAGTGCCGGCATTAAGGCATTGAGTGATGTAATTGTAACCAGCAGCAATGCCAAGGTAATTGTTGATAGTTTTCCACAGGACCAGAAGATCATTTTTGCGCCGGATAAAAACCTGGGTGCCTATATTAACAAAGTTACCGGAAGGGATATGCTGTTGTGGAATGGTGCCTGTATGGTACACGAAATTTTCAGCCTGGAGCATATTACGAAATTGAAGATGCAGTATCCCAATGCCAAATTACTGGCTCACCCGGAATGTGAGGAACCCATTTTAAAAATAGCTGACTATGTAGGGTCCACTACCGGTATACTTAAGTTTTCTGAAACGGATGATGCCCAGGAATATATTGTGGCTACTGAGACGGGCATTTTACACCAGATGATGAAAAATAGTCCGCACAAGACTTTTATTCCCGCACCTCCGGACAATGGCTGTGCCTGTAATGATTGCCCGCACATGAAATTAAATACACTGGAAAAAATTTACCTGTGTATGAAATATGAGCGGCCTGCCATTCATATGGAGGAGACATTACGACTGGCTGCTAAAAAGCCGATCGATAAAATGTTAGCTATTAGTGCGGCTGCAGGATTATAATTAATTAATATTTTTTTTCTTAAATATTTCTCCGTTCATCGGGTAAAGTAATAATAAGAAAAATATAAGCGCCGCTCCCGATTCTAATAATTCTGCCCGTTTTCCATCCCTGATAATTTCTGTTAGTAAAAAAGTAACTAAAATGGCTGCGGCATGATATACACGTGGAACCGGTATACCACTGTAGTTTACAAATTGTTTAAACTTATTCCATTTTACATATAACAATGGGAATATAAGAAAGTAGATGCCTAAGCAAATACTTAGAATGGTAGAAAAGATTATTTTATTTATTTTTTTTCCGCCTACAACCAGGTTATGCAAATTAGTTTCCTGTTGCGCATTATTCTGTTTAAAAAATTCAGAACTTTCTATACCAAATATTCGCTGGCCCCAGGAAATTTCTTCACCGGCAGCAAAGAAAAAAAGTATTGCTATCATGGCAGTTACGAAAAGGAAAAAACCACTTTTCTCTTTACGCAGGGTAAATAACCTGTTGATGGAAACAAATACAACACCTAATAAGCCAAGTACAGTTATCCATTCTACAAAGCCATCTTCTTCAATATATACCTGGAATGCAGGCAGATTGATATTGTATAAAACAATACCGGTAATTAATAATAAGAGATTGAATACAAGAACTGCTTTTTCAAGTAAGGACATTTTATGATGTTGCATGCGTATGATTTGTTAGTAAAAATAAATGTTTGTTTTATATACTTAATATTTTTTCGGCTGCCTGTTGCAGCGTTGATTCTTTTTTTGCAAAACAAACACGGATGATCCTGTTGTCGGTCTTGTTCTCATAAAAAACAGAAAGAGGAATGGTCGCAATTTTATATTGTTCGGTGAGGCGTATGGCAAATTGGGTATCCGGTTCTGTTGATATCCCGCTATAATCTGCACAAATAAAAAAGCTGCCTTTGCTTGGCAATAGGTTGAACTTTGATGTTTTGATCAGCTCGCTAAAATAATCTCTTTTTTGTTGTTGAATAGTGGATAGTTGCCGGTAACTATCCGGTTGCTGCAGATAGTGATGAATGGCTACCTGCATAGGAGAATTACAGGAGAAGGCATTATACTGGTGTACTTTTTTAAACTCGTTCATTAAATGCTGTGGCGCTACTGCATATCCCAGTTTCCAACCGGTGGCATTAAAAACCTTACCAAATGAAAAACACGCAAAACTGCGGTTAGCCAGCTCCGGGTATTTTAAAACCGATTCATGTTTTTCATTATCAAAAACAATATGTTCATATACTTCGTCACTGATAATAATAATATTGGTATCCAGGATAATCTGTTGTAATGCCAGCAGGTCATTTTCATATAAAATGGTACCTGTAGGGTTATGAGGGGAGTTGATAATAATTGCCCTGGTTTTATGGGTGATTTTTGATTTTACTTTTTCCCAGTCAATGGTAAAGCCAGGAAATTCCAGATCAACTAAAACAGGTATAGCTCCGTTAATAATAATGTTGGGAATATAACTATCGTAACAAGGTTGAAAAACAATTACCTCATCGCCGGGGTGGAGTATGCTGATCAGCGCTGTATAAATGGCATAGGTACCACCGGGTGTAATGGTGATATCTGTTGCCGGGTTTATTTGATGATGGTATAGTGTTTCAATTTTATTGGCGAGGGTTTGCAACAAAGGGGTGTAACCGGACATGGGAACATACTGGTTAAACCCTTCCTGCATAGCGGTATGTACCAGGTTTACTAATGTAGCATCCATCTGGTAATCGGGAAATCCCTGGCCCAGGTTAATTGCCTGGTGTGTGGTGGCCAGGGCACTCATAATAGTAAATATATTGGTACCGGTTGCCGGAAGTTTGGACATTGATGTTTATTTATTATTTGCCTGAAATATTACCGGCCCATGAATACCATGAGTATTTGTATATCACTTGGATTAATACCCGATATCCTGCTGGCCTGGCCCAGGGTTCTCGGTCTTACCCTTGTTAATTTTTCCCTGGCTTCATTACCCAGGGAAGTGATTTTTTTATAGTCGAAAATATCAGGTATCTCAAGATCTTCCAGCTGGCTCATCCGGGTTACCAGTTCTCTTTCTTTTTGTAAATAAGTTTCGTATTTAATTTGGATAGCGGCCTGCTCCATATTTTCATCCGGGTATTTTTTAAGATCCTGCAAATTATCTACAGCTGCTACATAACTATGAATATCTACAGATGGGCGTAATAATATTTTATCCGCTTTTTGTTTTTCAGGAATAGGGGCCGAGTCCAGTGATTGCAGGTAGGGATTTACCTGGCCTGGTTCCAGAGCAATATCATGTAATTGTTTTTTAATGGCCTCAATATCATTTTGCTTTTGTATCACTTTATCCATCCGGTCCTCTTTGGCCAGGCCAAGTTTATAGCTTAATTCAGTCAATCGTAAATCGGCATTATCCTGTCTTAATAAAGTACGGTATTCTGCCCGGGAGGTAAACATGCGGTAGGGCTCTTCGGTTCCTTTTGTAATAAGGTCATCAATGAGCACGCCGATATAGGCCTCACTTCTTTTAAGTATTACTTCATCCAGTTCATGCACACGCTGGTGGGCATTGATACCTGCCATTAAACCCTGGCAGGCAGCTTCTTCATAACCTGTTGTACCATTTATCTGTCCGGCAAAGAATAAGTTATATATTAATTTTGTTTCTAATGTGTTTTTTAATTGAGTAGGTGGAAAATAATCATACTCAATGGCGTAGCCGGGGCGGAATATTCTTACATTCTCAAATCCGGGAATGATCTGTAAGGCTTTGTATTGTACTTCCTCGGGTAATGAAGTGGAGAAACCATTTACATATATTTCAACTGTATTCCATCCTTCAGGTTCTATGAATAACTGGTGGCGTTCCCTTTCGGCAAAGCGGTTTATTTTATCTTCAATGCTGGGGCAGTACCTTGGACCAACACCATCAATTTTGCCGGTGAACATGGGGCTGCGGTCGAAGCCGGTTTTCAGAATATCGTGTACGTTCTGGTTGGTATAACTGATCCAGCAGCTGATTTGTTTTTCAGGTTTTGGAATGTCCAAAAAGGAAAAGCCGGTTATTTCTTCATCACCGGGTTGTTCTTCCATTTTACTGTAGTCCAGGCTGCGGCCATCAATACGGGGAGGAGTGCCGGTTTTTAAACGGTCACTTTCAAAGCCCAGGGAAACCAGTTGTTCTGTAATGCCGGTAGCCGCTTTTTCTGCAGCACGTCCACCACCAAAGTTTTTATCGCCAATATGAATGATACCATTTAAAAAGGTACCATTCGTTAATACTACTGCTTTGGATTTTATTTCATGTCCCAGGCCAGTGATCACACCACAGGCACGGCCATCTTTTATTACCAGTCCTTTTACCATATCCTGGTAAAAATCTACATTGGGTGTTTGTTCCAGCATCTCCCGCCAGGTAGCGGCAAATAACATGCGGTCGTTTTGGGTACGGGGGCTCCACATGGCCGGTCCTTTGGAACGGTTCAGCATCCTGAACTGGATCATACTTTTATCAGTAACAATGCCGGAATAACCACCCATGGCATCGATCTCTCGCACAATTTGTCCTTTGGCAATACCACCCATAGCCGGGTTGCAGCTCATTTGGGCAATGGTCTGCATATTCATGGTTACCAATAAAACTTTTGAACCCATATTGGCAGCGGCAGCGGCGGCTTCACAGCCTGCATGTCCTGCTCCAACAACAATTATATCATATTCTGGAAACATAGTTGCAAAGGTAGTAATACCTGTTATATTATAGGTATGGGGTTAATTGACACTTAGGTTATGTAAAACAATCTATCAGGGTTTAAAGTTTTTAAGAAAGTTTACTTCCTGGTTTACCTGTTCCACTGTTCTACCGCTGTTTAATAGTTCAAATTCAAAGGTGGAATAGTCCTGTATCATTTCCAGGTAATCCTTATGGGTATTAATAAACTCCTGTTGTGCCTGGGTACTAACAAACTCGGATAATTGGATAGTATCAATTTTTGCCAATAATTCCCGACACATAAAGTAACCGGTGGTATCATATAGCTTTTGAAAGTAGGATTTAGCGGCTAATACATCCAGGCGATGCCCCCTGTTCTTATTCAATAATATCGATTCTACACGGAGGTTGGTAAAATTCCAGCAAAGCTTCATATCTTTTTCATTGTGGTAGTCGAAATAAGCCACGGGGATCAGGTGGTCGAATTGCCAGGCTTGTCCAAAATTGTCCCAGTTTTGCTCAGGAGAAAACTGGTATTGAAACCAGGAGCGCATATTATTACTGTCTAAACCGAAGTAGGGGGCATATTCAATACAAGGATTCTGCTCTAATACATATCGACGAAGGTTAATCTGCCATTTCCTCTTTTCCCGTACATGCAATTGTTCAGGCGTATCTTCCTGTTTCTGGTATTTCTTTCTTGGTTTCATAACAATGTTTGTGTAAAGATACGTGTTTCACATGACACTGTTTCAACTTGAAACAGTGTCATGTGAAACAATGACCCTGTTAACGCCACTTTATTTTAATATTATACCGATAATATGCTTTTAGTTAATACCCTTAAAATAATACCTTAAAAGAAACTTATAAGTCTTTGTGTAGCAGAAAGGCTGCCCGATTGCAGTGGAAAGCCCGGTGAAGGTTGGTGGTTTGGGTTTGTGCCGGACTTGTAACGGAAAGCGGGGACTGAAGCTGAGGGTGGAGGTGAAGTTGAGAGCCCCGGGTGAGGGGAAGAGTATATAGTATTAAGTATACAGTATATAGATGAAAGAGAATATAAAAAGGTATTATTATGTTGGAAGGATAAAAGAGAGCAAAAAATAAGGGTATAATAGTATTGTATACCCCTGGATCTTATTTGGTAAAGTACAGGTCAAGGTATTTATTCTCCATTTCCCGCATTTTCTTTTCTTCTTTGGCTGTTTTATCGCCATAACCACAAAGGTGTAAAGCACCATGAAATATTACCCGGTGCAGTTCCTTGTAGAAAGAGATGCCTAATTGCCGGGCGTTGTCCTTTACTCTTTCCACGCTGATATATACATCGCCCTGTGTGGGTTGCCCTTTTGCTGCCAGGTCGAAAGTGATAATGTCGGTATAATAGTCGTGTTTAAGGTACTGCTGGTTAATGGTCAGTAATTCCTCATCGTTGGTAAACACAAAGTTTAAGGATTCAAGGGGTTGTTTTTCTACCTCAAATAAATGGGCTATGCAGGCTTTTAAGTTACCACGGTTGCGCAGGGTGGTGGGGTGTTGAAAGAAGAAGTATATCTTTTGCATATTGTATTGATAATGTTCCTGAAATAGTAACTGAAAGCTGTACCGAAGCCTTAGTTTTGTGTAAAGATATACATAAGCAATGGAGCAAGTACTTACCACTTTAAAACCCGGGCAGCAGGCAGTAATTACCAGGCTGGTGACAGATAACGATACCATGTATTTAAAGCTGATGGAAATGGGATGCACCCCGGGGGAAGCTATTGCTATGGAAAGGATTGCACCTTTGGGTGACCCTATTGTGGTATCTGTATCGGGCTATACCCTGAGTTTACGTAAAGAAGAAGCCATGCATATAATGGTGGGTAATATTAAGCTGAACTAAAAGATTTCATTAAAGCATATAATTGTTATAAAATAGCGGAATGAATATAGGTTTGTTTTTCGGTTCTTTTAATCCCATACATATAGGTCACCTGATCATTGCCAATCATATATTAAATACCACCAACCTGCAAAAAATATGGTTTGTGGTATCGCCACAAAACCCCTTTAAAGAAAGCAAGACTTTATTAAACGAGTATGACCGGCTGCACCTGCTGCGGGTGGCCATACAACAGGACGACCGCATGAAGGTATCGGATGTGGAGTTTGGTTTACCCAAACCCTCCTATACTTCGGTAACCCTGGCCCACTTAACGGAGAAACACCCCGGTTATACTTTTCATGTAATCATGGGCGGGGATAGTTTTCAAAACCTGCACAAGTGGCATAACTACGAATATATTATTAAACACTTCCCTGTTATGGTATATAACCGCCCGGGTTTTACCATTGATAATGCTATAGGCGCTGACTTACAGATTGCTGATGCGCCTTTGCTGGAGATATCGGCAACTGCCATCCGCACATTAATAAAAGAGAATAAATCGGTGAAATACCTTTTGCCAGATGCCGTACGGGAAGAGATAGAACGTACAGGATATTATAAAAGGTAAAAGGGATAAGGTTAAAGGTATAAGGAAGGAGGTTTTGAATATTATTAATACGAAATATTTCGTATTAATAAGTGTTTTAAATACTCCGGTTTTAGGTTCATCTTAAACTCCCAGAGAACCATTGAACGGCTTGAACTTTAATATTATCTTTGCCCTCCTTAAAAAACGGTTATATGTTTAACAAAAGAACGAAGATCAAAGATTTGCTGCAGCTGGAACCAGCCAGCCAGGAAGTAGTAGTAATGGGATGGGTACGCAGTTTCAGAAATAACCAGTTTATAGCATTGAATGACGGCAGTACAAATGATACCGTGCAGGTGGTGGCTACTTTAGGTAGTTTTAATGATGACCTGTTGAAAAGGATCACCACATCGGCTTCGTTAAAAGTTACCGGTAAAATTATTCCTTCTTTAGGCAAGGGCCAGAAAATGGACCTGGTGGCCGATACTATTGAAATATTAGGGCATAGTGATGCGGAGAAGTATCCTATCCAGTTACGTAATAAACCAACGCTGGAGTATTTGCGTGAGGTAGCACATTTCCGCTTTCGTACCAATACTTTTGGTGCAGTGTTCCGGGTACGCCATGCCTTGGCCTTTGCAGTGCATAAGTTTTTTAATGATAAAGGCTTTGTGTACCTGCATACACCCATTATTACTGCCAGCGATGCAGAGGGTGCGGGTGAAATGTTCCGTGTAACCACTTTACCGGTGGATGGTACTGCGCCAAAAGATGTGGATGGACAGATTGATTTTAAAGAAGATTTTTTTGGCCGCAGTACCAACCTTACCGTAAGCGGGCAGCTGGAAGGGGAGTTGGGCGCTACTGCCCTGGGTGAGATCTACACTTTTGGGCCCACCTTCCGGGCGGAGAATTCCAACACGGCCCGTCACCTGGCCGAGTTCTGGATGATAGAGCCGGAAGTTGCATTTAACGACCTGGAGGATAATGCCAACCTGGCCGAGGAGTTTATTCATTACCTGATACAATATGTAATGGATAATAACCGTAACGACCTGGAGTTTTTGGCGCAACGCCTGGCCGACGAGGAGAAACAATTACCCCAGGATAAACGCAGCGAGCTGGGCCTGATTGAGAAACTGGAATTTGTGCTGAACAATAAATTTGAACGCCTGACTTATACAGAAGCCATAGATATTCTGGCCAACAGCAACCATAATAAGAAAAAGAAATTCCAGTTCCCCATTACGGGCTGGGGTATGGACCTGCAAAGTGAGCACGAGCGTTACCTGGTGGAAAAACATTTTAAAAAACCGGTGATACTGACCGATTATCCCAAGGAGATAAAATCGTTTTACATGCGCTTGAATGATGACGGTAAAACAGTTGCAGCCATGGATATACTGGCCCCGGGTATTGGTGAAATTGTGGGTGGCTCACAAAGGGAAGAACGCCTGGACGTATTAACGGAACGTATGCAGCAAATGGGTGTGCCGGTAGATGAGTTATGGTGGTACCTGGATACCCGCCGCTTTGGTACCGTACCACATGCCGGCTTTGGTTTGGGTTTTGAACGGATGGTACAGTTTGTAACCGGCATGACCAATATACGCGACGTGATACCTTTCCCAAGAACACCGAAAAGTGCAGAATTTTAATAATACCAAACCCCTCCGCAAGAGGGGTTTTATATGGTATGCAGGCTTTGCGGGAATACAGTTTTTTCGCTTTCAGCTTTCTGTGAAGCTTGTTATAAAATCAACAATTTTTATGTAGTTTCGCCACAATCTATTAACGTATGAAGTTTATCGCCTCATCCTCAGCTTTATTAAAGCAATTACAACATATTTCGGGTGTAATTAACACCAATACTGTATTGCCCATATTGGAAGATTTTTTGTTTGAAATTGAGAACAATACTTTAACGGTTGTTGCTACCGACCTGGAAACAGTGATGCGTGTACAACTGGAAGTGGAAGCCAAAGACAGTGGCAGGGTTTGTATACCGGCAAAGATCTTAATAGACTCTTTAAAGAATTTACCTGACCAGCCGCTTACCTTTAATATTGATAAAAACTATGCCGTAGAAATTACCAGCGATAATGGTAAGTACAAGGTAATGGGTGAAGATCCCAATAACTTCCCCAAAGAACCAACGGCTGACGATACCGCCTCTTTTACTATGCCCGCAACGGCCCTTGTAACAGCTATCAGCAAAACATTATTTGCTACCAGCAGCGATGACCTGCGCCCGGCTATGACGGGTGTGTTTTTTGAACTGACAACAAAAAGCTTACAGTTTGTTGCTACCGATGCACACCGCCTGGTACGTTATAAACGTAAAGATGTAAAAGGTGCAAAGGACGATTCGTTTATTGTACCCCGCAAACCGCTTAACTTATTAAAAGCGGCTATACCTGATAATAACGACGAACTGACGATTAACTACAACAGCAATCACCTGTTTGTACAACATGGTACAACCCGTATGAGCTGCCGTTTAATTGATGCCCGTTTTCCTGATTATAAAGTGGTAATACCTGCTGACAATCCTTACCGTTTAACAGTGAACAAAAGTGATTTCCAGAGTGCATTACGCCGTATCAGCATTTTTAGTAACAAAAGCACGAACCAGGTGGCTTTAAGCATTAGTGGTAGTGAGTTACAGTTAACTGCACAGGATATTGACTTTAGCTTTGAAGGTAATGAAAGAATGAAATGTACCTACAATGGCGAAGACCTGGTGATTGCCTTTAATGCAAAATTCCTGATAGAAATGTTGAACGCTTCGGAAGGGGAAGATGTAAACATGGAATTAAGCACGCCAACCAAGGCAGGTTTAATTAAACCTACCGAGCAGGATGAAAATGAAGAATTGTTAATGCTGGTAATGCCTTTGATGCTGAACTAAGCAATATAACTTTTAAAATATAAAATCCCGGTGTTACCTGACACCGGGATTTTTTTATGCAAAGAAAAATCCCCACTGATGCTTACACAATAGGGATCGATCAACTAAACACTGCATGAGAAATATTACTGGTTAACAGCGGTAGTATTTTTTTCAAGTACCAGCTGTTTCAATTCTTTATCTTTTGAAATTTCAGGATTAGCCACTAATTGTGTATTGGTCTTTTTAACGGTAATAGCAGTAGTAACCGGTAAGCTGTCCTGGTCTTTATGAATGAAATTTAAATAAAGGGCAAAAAATAAAAGGTTGAAGGCGACAAAATTAAAAATCTTGCGCATACGACGCGGATTTGGTTTCATACAATATTGGCTTTAAGAATGTTTAATCTTTGGATTTACCATATAAAACTACAGCCGATAGATATTAATTACAAAAAAGCGCCCCTAAAATTGTGCATAATTGAGCACAAATACCTGGAATATTGTCGTATTTGTACGATTTTCTGTTATTTATAGTGGATAAAACGGGGAAAACCATGTAAAACTGCTGTAATAAAAAACCCCTCCGTACCGGAGGGGTTGAGGATGTCTTTATTCTACTATCCGTAGCTTGGCGTAGTTTACCAGTATCTTTTTTTCACCGTTTTGTTCAAACTTAATAGTAGCCATGGGGTTGTGCGCGCTGCCGTCAATTTTTAAAATTTCGCCAAAGCCAAATTTTAAATGCTCTACTCTTTGTCCCGCTTTTAAGTCGGCGGTATCACTGGCGGCAAAGTCCTCACTGGCTTTATGTTCTACTACTTTATTGGCGGGTGGTGTTGCGCCAATATACGATGGGTTGGTTTTTTCCTTACCAGGCGGCGGACCGTATTTTTTTTCTGCCTGCCCGGCGCTGCTCCAGGCATTGCCCTTGTTCATACGTTCAAAAGCCGGTTTATTACCAAAGCCCGATGTTTGTTTTAATACACCTCCACCGGCAAAGCTCCTGTCCACCAGCTCGGCGGGCATTTCTTCAATAAAACGGCTGGGCTCATTTTGTACCAGTGAACCGAATTTATACCGGCTGGTGGCGTAGGAAACCCATAATCTTTTTTTAGCCCGGGTAACCACTACATAAAACAGGCGGCGTTCTTCTTCCAGTTCTTCACGCGTATTAATGGCCATGGCATTGGGAAAAAGCGATTCTTCCAAGCCGGCTGCAAATACACATTCAAACTCCAGTCCTTTGGCGGCGTGAATGGTCATCAGTTTCACGGTATCCGCATTGGGGTCTTTATTATCTGCATCGGTCAGCAGGGTGATCTGCTGCAGGTAAGCGCCCAGGCTTTTATCTACCAGTTCTCCTTCGTCATTGTCCGGGCTTTCGGTCCATTCTTTAATACTGTTCAGTAACTCCTGAATATTCTCGTAACGGGCCACACCCTCGGTGCTTTTATCATTGAACAGTTCTTTAATAATAGTGGTTTGTTTACCCACATGGGCCGCTACATCATAAGCATTGTTTTTTTGTAACATGCTCATGAAACTTTTCATCATGGTCACAAAATCTTCCAGCGCTGTTAAAGTGCCGGCCCTGAAACCTGCTTCCCTGGCCCGTTCCAGCACCTGCCATAAAGAAAGGTTGCTTTCGTTGGCCACTAAAATAAGTTTATCAATGGTTGTTTTACCAATACCACGGGCGGGGTAATTGATAACACGTTTCAATGCTTCATCATCATTGGTATTAACCAGCAGACGCAGGTAAGCCACCATATCCTTTATCTCTTTACGCGAGTAAAAGCTGGTGCCACCATACATGGTATAAGCAATGCCCATACGGCGCAGGTTTTCCTCAAAGGCCCGGCTCTGGGCATTGGTGCGGTACAGGATAGCAAAATCACGGTTATTAAAGTGGTTGCGTAATTTTTGTTCCTGTATGGTATCGGCTACAAAACGTCCTTCATCGTTATCCGAGGCCGTACGGATCAGTTTTATCTTTTCACCGGTACTGTTATCAGTAAACAGTTTCTTTTCAATCTGCCCTTTGTTAAAACCAATTACCTGGTTGGCTACATTTAATATGGTTTGTGTACTGCGGTAGTTCTGTTCCAGCATCACCACTTTTACATTATCATAATCTTTCTGGAACTGTAAAATATTTTGAATAGTAGCACCGCGGAAGGAGTAAATACTTTGTGCATCATCGCCCACCACGCAAACATTTTCGTGCATGGCGCCCAGCAGTTTTATTACTTCGTACTGGGCGGGGTTGGTATCCTGGTACTCATCAATTAATATATACTTAAACTTATGCTGGTACTTGTGTAAAGCCTCGGGCACATTTTTCAGCAGCTCATAAAACTTAATCAGCAGGTCATCAAAATCCATGGCGCCATTTTTAAAACAGCGCTGGGCATAGGCCGCATAAATTTGCCCCATGGCCGGGCGGTTGGCTCGCATATCCTCCTGCTGCAAGGCATAATCGTTCATGTATTCGTGCGGACCCACCAGGGCATTCTTGGCCGCGGATATACGGTTATACACCTGGTTGGGTTTATACTGCTTATCATCCAGGTTCATTTCGTTCAATACAGTTTTGATCACACTCTTGGCATCATCCGTATCGTAAATAGTAAAGTTGTTGGGGTAACCAATTTTATCGGCTTCAAAACGGAGTATACGGGCAAACACCGAGTGGAAAGTACCAATGTATAAATTACGGGCTTCGTTATTGCCCAATATTTTTTCAATACGCTCCTTCATTTCCTTAGCCGCCTTATTGGTAAAGGTCAGCGCCAGTATATTGAAAGAGTCTATCCCCTGAGCCATCAGGTGCGCAATACGGGTGGTTAATACTTTTGTTTTACCGCTGCCGGCGCCGGCAACAATCATAATGGGGCCGTTAATATGTGTTACCGCTTCACGTTGTCTGTCATTCAATCCTTGTAAATAATCCTGCATGGGTGCAATTTACACCATCATTACCGTGTGCTGAAAAATGATATGCTTTTGTGAAAAAATAGGGGCTCCCGGCTTTGGTAACACGGATCAGCTGCAGTTCCCGCTTTTGGCAGTAGTGCAACGGCCTTTCACACCCCCACCACCGTTGCAGCTACTGCTGCCAATCGGGCAGCCCTTTGGCTTCAACCCCATAAACTTTTGATCCGGCACCGGATGATGATGTTTTGATAGTGGTTACGATGTATTTAAAAAAATAATATGAAAAGGCATTTCCTGTACCCGCTACTGTTTATAGTCCTTGTTCTCTTTTCCTGCAAAAAAAATAAAGAGGAAAATAAAGGGCCGGAATTGGGCACCTGTAAGCCGGTGCCTGCAAAAGGGTCATTAAGCCAGGCTTCGGCTGCCGCTCCCTTTGTATATAAAACAGCCGATGGCTGGACCATTACCATCAACTTAAAAAACACTATTAAAATTCAGCATGATACCTATCCGCATTATAACCTGGAATTATGGGGCATTGTTTCCTCGGGAGACCTGAGTGGTAATCATGAAAACCTTAACGGCAAACACATAAAAGACCGGTTGACGAACAAACGCAGTTTTATTTTACCGGGCGGCACGAAAATAACCATGCATGTAAAGGATCTTAGTTATGCTGTGTTAACATCAGTTAGTATTTATGACGGCGCAGAAAGTCACCATATTAATGCCACCTGCCATACCATTGAATATAGCGGAACCGATGCTACCATCGCGCAACAACTGGACAGCCGGCAGGCTGATGGTGAAACAGCGGCCATTGAAATAAGTGATAACGGGCTGTTATTTGTAAATATTTATAACGAGGACAGCCCGGGAAATAAAATAACAGAAAGAGTTTTACTGGGAGAGTTGTTCAAGAATAACCCCACCAAGGTGAATGATTATTTTGATGATCCCAGATTAAGTCATACCTGATCACCATTAAGCTTTAGTTTACATTAAGGGCGGTCAGCAATGATTGCCCTGTTTTTTAGCGAACATATGACGGTAGTACTGTACTTTAAAATCATACACCGGCCTGGCCGATTTTGAAAACTTGTCTTTACTTTCCTGGTACAACTTTGTTTGGGATAGCCCTACATTGGATGCGCCGGAAGGCGAGTATAAAATAATGAGCTTTACAGGCCGGCCGAATATACTTTTGTCCAGTACCAGTTCCCTCTCTTGTTTAATTTGTGCCGTTATTTTAAGCCCCAGTATTTTTTCATAAAACAAACGGAAGGCCCCGTTTTTTCCAAAACCGCTGGTAAAAAATATTTCATTGATATTGGACCGCCGTACCTGTTCCACAATATTTGTATTTAACTCTAGGGGGATAAGATCTTCGTCCAGGGCGGTTGGTTTTTTGCGGTCACACACCAGTATGGTATCGCTCATGGAAATACGATGGTTTTGCAGGAATTGTAAAACACCTTCGAGGGTAACCGGCTTTTTTAATTCATCCGGAAACGCATCGCTGAATATGGACCAAAGGCTGCTGACATTACCATAAAAAAAAGGAAGCACAAACTTTTCATGCGCATGCGGGTGAATGGTCCCTACAATGAGTTTTTCGCTGCGGGGATCAATGGGGTATTTGTCAAGATACTGGTGTATGGTGCGCATGTACAGGGAATATTTTAATGAAGAGAATAAATATCATACTTATCAACTTCATAATGGTCTTTATCTATTAACAATACAGACATTAAACTGTTCAATATTGCATCCTCTTCACTTATACCAATATCTACATGCCAGCCGCAGGATTCTTCGAAATAATTAGGATAGATGCTATTGGTAAAAACATCCAGTTCAGCAATAATATCAACGATTGCTTGTTTTGACGTTTTGTCTACCCGGCAAACTTTCTCTTCAAAATACTGTGCCATGCTTTTTGTTGGAATATCCATTTGATCGCGAAAAGAAGAATAATCGGGCAAATAAAAATGGAGGGAATGGCTTAACAGCGAAACTTTTAACTGGTTAGGCATGAGTTGCCGGTAATTCCGGAAATGATGTACCAGCATGTCCTTCCGGGTATATTGTACAAATTTTTTATACTCGGATTGTAAATAGTTATACTTAGAGCGTTCGGAAAATATCAGGCCGAAAAAAGGAAAAAACCGGAGATCAGTAAGAGCCGGCAACAAGGTGGTTTTATAATAATCCAGTACTTCCTTGTAATAAGCTATTTCTTTTTGTTTGTCGTTATCCTGTACTGCCAATCCATGTTCGTGATGTAGTATTTTATCTTTTAATTGTTGCTCATATTGCCGGAACTGTTCCTCTTTTAAAACAGATCTGAAAAAATGCAGGTCATGATCGGCTTCTTCCCAATAACTAAAATGGAGATTATTTTGAAAAATTGATTTTTCTTTTTCATGATAATAAATCCGCAGGGCCTGTTCTTCGGAGAGGTTAAATTGCTGAAAAACTTGTTGTATTTGGTCTATCTCAATGGAAAGGGTTGTGTTCATTGGGTTAATTCTTTGCGGGGAGTTAGCATAAAGATACAGAAGTGATGAGCTTCATATAACAGTTTTTAGTAAATTTGACAATTGCCATTTAAAGGGAATAAACGTAAAAACCGGCTCTGTTCCAGTTAGTTAGCAAGGCGATTATTTTACAGATAGCACAAATAAAATGATACAAAGAGCGTTTATTGGAAGTTTAATTATATTAAGTAGCTGTTTTCTTTTTTCCTGCTCAAAAGATAAGCCGGCTGCTTCCACACCTCCGGTTACCGGGGGACCGGGAGAAGTTGTTGGCGGAACTTATTCCAGCGATGATCTGCTTGTTTTCAAACAAATGGCCATATATGGCTCGGCCCTGAGAATTATAAACAAGTGGCCTAAAAAAGTAGCGTATTATATTGTAGATACGCAGTATGATTATCTTACGCAGGAAGTAGATGCGGTACTGAAAGAAATAAACTCGTTGCTGGATACGAACCTCGTGTTAACCCGTACCAACGTGCGGAGCGAATCAAACGTACAGATTTTTTTCACAGACCGTAATACCTATCTGATGGCGGAACCAGATGCTGCGCCAACCTTATATAACTCAACTTATGGGGGATTATCTTACCTCCGGCAGCAAGAAGGAACACTTACAAGCGGTTCTGTGTTTGTTGATATGGAGAGGGCAAAAGATAATATTCCTGTTCAGCGCTATCTTGTTCATCACGAAATAATGCACTCTTTGGGCTTTCGCGGTCATGCTACCCTGACAGGCATCTATACGGTTTTGTTTTATTATACTCTTATGCCCTATATACTTAATTATACGCCCTTTGATAAAAGAATGATCCAATTACTGTATAACCCGCTGATAAAAGAGGGTATGGGCGAGGAACAGGTTGATAAAATAGTGAAAGCTTTATAAGCTCAACACTATCTGATGAGTAAAGGGGAGCTGTTTAGCATAATTATTTACTGTATTTAATATCGGCACTATATAGCAAACTTCCAGGATTTTCATATTCGCAGAAACCGCTGTTGCAATATATATCACCGGCTTGTTTTCTATGGTTCTTATTCCCTCGTGTTTTTGTATCGCTTTACCGGTTTATTTTTGGATAACCGGGTAGCCGAGGCTATCTACTAAAAATAGACAGGAAGACTACATGAATAAACTTTTGTAAGAGCAGGTTTATCAACAGGCTCTTAAATAAAGAAATAATTCAGGATGGATAAAACATTTAGAAGAACAACCTGTAATTTATCCCGAACATGGAACATATTGAAATAAAAAAAATAGGCCTGCAGGATATTGATCAGTTACAAACAATCAGTACACAAACCTTTCACGAAACTTTTGCCGCGGTTAACACGGAAGAGAACATGGCCCGTTACCTGGCAGAAAGTTTTTCCATAGAAAAGTTAACCACCGAGTTAAACAACCCCGATGCCGCGTTTTACTTTGCGGTACAGGATGAAGAGGTGATAGGGTATTTAAAATTAAATACCGGCGCTTCACAAACTGAGTTAAAGGATAGCCGGGCGCTGGAGATAGAACGCATTTATGTGGCGAAGGCCTTTCACGGAAAAAAAGTAGGCCAGTTATTATATGAAAAAGCCATACAGGTTGCGCGGAAAGCCGGTTTAGAGTATGTGTGGCTCGGTGTTTGGGAAGAAAATGCCAGGGCTATCCGGTTTTATGAAAAAAACGGCTTTGTGCCGTTTGATAAACATCTTTTTAAACTGGGCAATGATATACAAACGGATATCATGATGAAACTGAAGCTATGATCAATAAACCTGTTGCCCTATATTGTAATATCAAAATTATCTAAGATGGAAAAAATAATTCCTTTTAAAAACGAAGCAGAAGCCATTGCCAGCCTGGATAATGGCGGAAGGTTTTATAATGTTTTTACCAAAGCCAGCGATGATATTATTACTCCCCAGGAGGTAGGCAAAGTGGCCGGTGTTTTCTTTCAACCGCAGCAAACCATCTTATTTTTAGAACTGGCTATATCCTTACTGAGCGAAACGGAAAAAGCAAACCTGCGATCAAAGTTTGATCCGGCCCTGAAAGAGGCCTATGATAAATTCAAACCATCGGAAATTAAAGTGCCTTCTACCCACCTGCAAGAACTGGTAGGCACCAATGTTGTGATCAGTGGTGTACCGGCACTGAGCGAATCAACGACCAAGCTTAACGGGTTTATTCTTGTACCCGCCGGAAAAGCGTTCACCATGATACCCATTATTGAAAGCTATGATTTATACGAGATCCGTAACCAGCAGGCGGATGAACTTTTTATTATTGCACATAAAAAGGGAAAGGAAAAACTACCGCAACAGTATATCCGTATAGGAGGCGTAATAAAAGAGGTGAAAGCAAAAAAAGATGAGGAGACGGCCACCAACCGTTTTTTAGAAATAAATTACTATGTGGTAGAAAACTGATTTTATAGCCTGCATTTAATAATGGACTAATATTTGTATTCAATACAACCGGCTACCCATTGTATTGATTAACTATAAAATATGATACCATGAGTAAAACAATCGGATTAATAGCAGGCAGTTTACGTAAAGCATCTTTCTCCAAAAAAATAGCGGATGCCTTATTGTTGATGGCCCCTGAAGGCTATACCTTCACTACCATTTCGTTAGAAGATCTACCGGTATATAACCAGGATTTTGATGACGATAATAAAGTTCCTGAATCGTATATAATATTTCGTAATACCATAAAAGACATAAACGGGTTTATATTTATTACGCCTGAGCACAATCGCTCCATACCTGCCGTATTAAAAAATGCCATTGATATCGGTTCCCGACCTTATGGTAAAAGTGTGTGGGAAGGTAAACCCGCAGCCATCTTCAGTAATTCACCGGGCAGTATTTCAGGCTTTGGCGCCAATCATCACTTAAGGCAATGTTTTGTTTTTTTGAACATGCCTACCATGCAACAGCCTGAGGTATATATACCGGAGGTAAATAAGTTGTTTGATGAAGAGGGAAATATAAAAAACAAGGATACAAAAGCATTGCTTGAAAAAGCGGTAGGGGCGTATATAAAATGGTTTGAGCGGAATGCAGGATAACCCCTCCCGGCATATTTTTTAGCCCGGTATTTAGCCAAACCATGTTAAATAAAGGGAAAAGAAAAACAGGCTTTAAATAATTTTTATTACCTGCGGTTTAAAAATATTTACTTTACAGGTAATGAAACCTGAAAAAAACTGGCAGCAAAAGACATTGGAGGTCCTTGAAAAAAACGTCTGGCCGGACCCGGTCGATACAACTATGCTGATAAAACGGTGTCATGCACTTAGAAAACTCCCGTTAGATCAATTTTCAACAGAAGATATAAGAATGATGATCGGCCAACAAATTGGCTTAACATATTTAATTCCATTAGCCCTTGATATCTTAACAAAAGACCTGTTTGCTGCAGGTGATTTTTTTGAGGGAGATCTTTTAAAAAATGTACTGGAAATTGATACAGTATTTTGGAACGATAACAGGGAATACTGGCAACGACTATATAATCTAATTGATCATAGAAGAGAGGAAATTCATTCACATAAATTTGATACAACAAAGTTTTACCGAAGCGTCCATCGTTAAAGAACACAGGTAACAATGAACGCCCGATCCTATCATGAGCGGTTATCTGCGGTAAAAAAAAATTAATAAGAAGAATTTTTGTTTCTGTCCGAAAGAACAGGCATTGTGTTTAAAATAAATCAAAAATATGCCGCTCATTAGCCTATACCTATAAGCGCCCCACATAATTTATAGTAAATTTATCGCTCATATTTTAATCCACGTATATGATCCGATTCTTGCTCTTTACTATCAGCGCTGTTTATGTATTCAGTTTTATATCCTGCTCCGGGAGTAAAAAAGCCACTGCCACTTCTGTACAAGAACCGTCAACAAATATTACCGGTATACCTAAGGTAAACCGTGAGTTCCGTGCCGCCTGGGTAGCAACGGTAGCCAATATCAACTGGCCCAGTAAACCGGGGTTGTCCACAGAGCAGCAACAAAAGGAAGCTATCACCTTACTGGACTTTTTGCAGGCACACAATTTTAATGCAGTGATATTTCAGGTAAGGCCACAAGCGGATGCTTTATATAAAAGTGAATTGGAACCATGGTCCTACTACCTGAGCGGTACACAAGGTAAAGCACCTGAACCTTTTTATGATCCCCTGCAGTTCTGGATTGATGCTGCCCATGCAAGAGGGCTGGAACTGCATGTATGGTTAAACCCTTACCGGGCACATCATGTATCCGGCGGGCCGGTAACCGAAACCTCGGTAGTAAAAAGAAAACCGGAGATGGTAGTGCATTTAAAAGAAGGATACTGGTGGTTTGATCCGTCGTTGAAAGCTACACAGGACCATGGTGTGAATGTAGTAATGGATATTGTAAAACGTTATGATATTGACGGGGTACATTTTGACGATTATTTTTATCCCTATGCGTCATATAATAAAAATGAAGACTTTCCTGATAGTGTGAGCTGGAAACAATACCGGCAACAGGGCGGTAAGCTATCCCGCGGCGACTGGAGAAGACAAAGCGTAAATACTTTTATTGAACGGTTATACGATGAAATAAAGAAGGAGAAAAAACAGGTGAAGTTTGGTCTGAGTCCTTTTGGTATCTGGCGGCCCGGATATCCTGAGTCGGTACAGGGTTTTGACCAATACGAAGAATTATATGCCGACGCAAAATTATGGCTGAATAAAGGCTGGATCGATTATTTTTCGCCCCAACTGTACTGGCCAACCAACCGTTATGCACAAAGCTTCCCGGTATTATTGGGCTGGTGGAACAGCGAAAACACAATGAAGCGTCACCTGTGGCCGGGCATTAGTGTGGGACGTGATACTTCTGCGGCCAATACCACCGAAATAATGAATGAAATTATGATCACCCGGGGCATGATGCCGCAAAGCAGCGGGGTGGTGCACTGGAGTATTTCTTCCGTTACTAAAAACCCGGCACTATCCAAAGCCCTGATCGAGGGGCCTTACAAACAACCCGCCCTGGTGCCCGCCAGCAGCTGGTTAGATGCGGTGGCTCCGGCTGCCCCTTCCGTTAACCTTACACCCGCAACCGAAACGGTAACCCTAGAGTGGTCACACACTGATGAAAAGGATGTATTTAAGTGGGTAGTTTATTATAAATACGGCAATAACTGGCGCTATAAAATTTTAAACCAGCAGGATAAAATTCTGGTGTTAAAAATGCAGGAAGGAAAACTACGGTTAAATGCCGTTGCCGTATCGGCTGTGGACAGAAGCGGTAATGAGAGCATAAAAGCAGAACCGTCCTTAAACCATGTATTGATCCAACCCCGCAGCAGCTGGCAGGCCGCTACAGCCAAACCGTATAAACAACATACGCCGGTGAGGATTACTGTGCACCATGAAGGTGGTAAAGTGCTGGCCGATACTGCCAACGCCGCCACAAGGTTAAAAAATGTACAAACCTGGAGCATGGGCCCGGATCGTAAATGGGCCGATATCCCTTATCATTATTTAATTGCACCCGATGGAACAGTATACGAGGGGCGTGACCCGCTAACGGTTGGAGAGACCAATACGGAGTATGACCCAACGGGACACCTGCTGATCAGTTTTTTAGGTAATTATGAGGAACAGCCATTTACACCACAACTGCAGGAAGTATTGACCAAACTGATCGCCCATTTTTGTATCAAATACAAGATCTCACCTGAAACCATCTCTACCCACCGCGATCATAGTACAAAAACTACCTGTCCGGGCAAGAACATTTATCCTTATTTCCAGAATGGCTTTATAAAAGGAGAAGTAAAAAAAGTATTGAAGAATAATAAATAGTGCCATGGTTTGTGCGTCGTGGTTCGTGTCTCACGAACCATGGCCAACAATATATTATATCGTGACAGGGATACTATCGTTTGGCTCTTACATATTGGTCTGGCCAGGTAATATCATCGCCCAATACTTTAGCCGCGTGTAAAGGGAAATGCGGGTCCCGCAGGGATTCACGGGCAATAAAAATCAGGTCTGCTTCCCCGGCCTCTAATATCGCTTCGGCCTGTTCGGCATTGGTGATAATGCCTACTGCACCCGTGGGTATGGCTGCCTGTTGTTTTACTGCGGCTGCAAAGGGTACCTGGTAACCCGGCCCTGCTGGTATTTTTGCGGCCGGTGCATTTCCGCCGGAGGAACAATCGATCAGGTCAATTGATTTTTCTTTTAAAACGCGGGCCAGTTGTACCGAATCTTCAATGGACCAGCCATCCTCTACCCATTCGCTGGCACTGATGCGTACAAAAACGGGAAGTTCAGCCGGCCAAACGGATTGTATTGCGTCCACTATTTCTACTAAAAAACGGATCCGGTTATCGAAGCTGCCCCCATACTCATCATTGCGTTGGTTGCTTAATGGTGATAAGAACTGGTTGATTAAATACCCATGCGCGGCATGTATTTCCACTACTTTGTAACCGGCCTGTAAAGCCCGTTGTGCTGCTGTTTTAAAGGCTTCAACGGTTGCTTTAATTTCGTCAATTGTTAATGCATGTGGTACATGATCGGTTGGCTGGAAGGGTATGGCCGAAGCTGCCACGGTTTGCCAGTGGTGCGGCCCTTCCTTTATTTGTCCGCCACCTAACCATGGCACTTCACAGCTGGCTTTGCGGCCTGCATGTGCTAATTGAATACCGGGTATGGCGCCGTTATCTGTTATAAACTTTGTAATCCGCTGCAGTGGCGCAATATGTTCGTCCTTCCAAATGCCCAGGTCACCATAACTGATACGGCCTTCCGGGGTTACAGCGGTGGCCTCCTGTATAATGAGTGCGGCGCCACCTAAAGCCCGGCTGCCCAGGTGAACCAGGTGCCAGTCGTTGGCAAAGCCATCGGTGCCGGAGTATTGACACATGGGTGAAATTACAATGCGGTTTTTAAGCGTAATACTTTTAAAGCTAAGCGGGGTAAAAAGTAAACTCATCGGTAATAAATAGTTTATAAAAGGCAACGTACTTAATAAGTACGACTATTAATACATACAGAGGCATAAAAAAGTTTGGTTGGCACTATAACGCCATCCGTTGACGATTACCGTTGCAGGTTATATTGCCGGCTGGGCTGGATGGTATTGAAAGATTGTATAGGATAAAAAGGGTGAACACCCTGTTGTACACCAAAGCTGCCGGAAACAGAGAATGTTTTTTGCTCATTCACATACATCAAACCCAGTTCGGCGCGGGTAAAAGTGGCAAATTGGTTATACCGGCTTAATGACTGCTGCATTACCTTAACATTGTTGTTTAAAAACGAGCCGTTAAAGTTAATATAAGCAGGTGCCGCCGATAAACCGGCAAAAGCATAAAGGTTGTTATTAAGCTGGCGGTTAAGCTGCAAGCCAACCGGCACGGAAAACACCGAAGCATTACCACCATTAAAAAAGCCAAAGCTGGTAGATGCACCTATGTATTTACTGAATGACCATTTTTTGTTCAGCTTCTGTATGGATTGTTGTAAAGAATTGCCGGGCATACCGGTTAACGGTGTTTGTGCCGTAACCGCTGTAACAACCAGTAATAAAAAAGAAAGTACAGTTATCCGCATAGCGATCCTTTAGGGTATAAAATTAATATATCTTGGTAAGGATAACAATACCCGTAGGGCAGAGGTTGAGTATTTATAATAATAAAGTCCTGTTAAAACCATTTCTTCTTCCTGCCACCCAAACCTAAAGCGCCCAATAAAGAGCGGACAATAGTGTTACCGGCGGTGCGGGTCATACTTTTTACTACGGGGTCATCAAAAAAACCTTTTTCTTTTGGCGCGGCTTTTTTACTTTCTTTAGCCTCCGTCTCTTTTTGTTTTTGTTCCGCGGCGGCTTCTGCAGCCTGTTCCAGCTTTTGCGTCAGTATTTCGTAGGCGCTCACATTATCAACTACTTCGTTGTATTTAGCCGCAATACGTGATTTGGCAACCAAAGCATCAATCTCGCTATCGCTTAAAATGTCCATACGGCTGCGGGGCGAGCCTAACATACAATGTACCAGTGGTGTGGGAATACCTTTTTCGTTTAACACGGTTACCAGGGCTTCGCCTATGCCCACCTGGGTTAAGAGTTCATCTGTTTTATAAAACTGGGTTTCCGGGTAGTTTTCGGCTGTTTGTTTAATTACTTTCCTGTCGGCAGCAGTAAAGGCCCGTAAAGCATGTTGAATTTTTAAACCCAGCTGTGCCAGTACGCTGGCCGGAACATCCATGGGGTTTTGTGTACAGAAGTAAATGCCGATGCCTTTGGAACGGATAAGTTTTACCACAGTTTCAATTTGCTGTAACAAAGCAGCACTGGCTTCCTGGAAAATTAAATGTGCTTCATCAATAAACAGGATCAGCTTGGGTTTATCCAGGTCGCCTTCTTCGGGACAGGTAGCATATAACTCTGCAAGCAACTGTAACATGAAAGTAGAAAATAGTTTGGGCCTGTCCTGCAGATCGGTAACACGCACAATGGAAACCATACCACGACCATCGTTGTTAATACGCATCAGGTCGTCCACATCAAAACTACGTTCACCAAAAAACAGGTCGGCTCCCTGCTGCTGCAGTTCAATAACCTTACGTAAAATAGTACCGGTTGAAGTGGTGGATATTTTGCCATAAGCTTTTTCCAGCTCGGCCTTGCCTTCATCGCTTACAAACTGCAATACTTTTATAAAGTCTTTTAAGTCCAGCAGGGGCAGTTTATTATCATCGCAGTATTTAAATATCATGGCTACCAGGCCTCCCTGGGTATCGTTAAGTCCTAATATTTTTGATAACAATACCGGGCCAAACTCGGTAACCGTGGCCCGCAGCCGGGCACCTTTTTCATGACTCAGGGTAAGCAGTTCTGTAGGGAAGGCGCTGGGCTTGTATTCCAGCTCCAGTTTCTGGTAACGTTCGGTTATTTTTTCGTTAACAGCACCTTCGGCAGCAATGCCGCTAAGGTCGCCTTTAATATCCATCATTAATACGGGAATGCTGGCATCGCTTAATGCTTCGGCCAACACCTGCAGGGTTTTTGTTTTGCCCGTTCCGGTAGCGCCGGCAATTAATCCATGGCGGTTCAATGTTTTAAAGGGTACGCTTACCTTGGCTTCGGTTATCACCTGACCGTCTAACATAGCCGTGCCCAAACGAAGACTATCGCCTTTAAAAGTATAACCTGCCGTTACCGTATCGATAAACTGTTGTGTATTGCTCATGGATTAGTTATAAGTATTTAAAACAGGCAATATGGAATTGCCCCTGTATAAGCATAAAAGTAAATAAAATAATGTTTTGAGATAAACAGGAATCCCCAACACTATAAAAACCGGCCTTGTTATACTACAAAAGTGGTATAACAGGATATAGTTGTATGGGTATTTGCCTGCAAAAACACTACTAAGATGGTATTTTAACCATGGTAAGCGGAGTTTATTTTTGTGGTATAATTTATCAAAAAATAAACCTTATTATGAAAACGAAAAATTTTCCCGGCTTACTGGTGTTTACACTTTGCGCCAGCTTTTTTATCACATCCTGTAAAAAAGACAAAGACGATAAACCCTCACTCCAGGGTTATTGGGCAGGTAAATACGGAAACACTACTGCCTACCCTACACAGCCGTTTGCCATACTTTTACGCAATAATGGAACGGCAAGAATTTTGGCCAATAATGCAGATACTACGGCAGGGGCTAAGGCAGAAGGTACGTATACTATTTCCGGTTCTACCCTTACCTGTACTTATACCTATATACCACCGGGGTCAGGTACTTATTCCCTGCAGGCAGAGGTAAATAATATTTTTACCTTTATGGAAGGCGGCTGGGGTAACGGCACCTCTACCACGAACGGAGGTAAATTTTATTTTGTAAAAAAATAATGAGCAATAACTAAAAAGAGCAACCGGTCTAAACCGGTTGCTCTTTTTACATTAAAAATCCTCTTCCCTTTCCAGCATTAAAATAGCGTTTTGGGGAACAATGAAATATTTTTCTTCCTCGTACATTACTTCGGTTGCGCCGCTTACTAAAAAAATGGCCAGGTCACCTTCTTTGGCCTGCAGGGGTACATATTTCACCTGCTCCTCTTCGGCTTTCCAGCTTTCGCTTTCCACCGGTACAGGAATCGCATATCCCGGGCCGGTTTTAATAACATAGCCCTGCTGCACTTTTTCTTTTTCCTGCACGCCGGGGGGCAGGTATAAACCACTGGCGGTACGGTCGTGCCCCTGTGTAGGTTTTATTAAGATCCGGTCGCCAATGATCACCAGTTTTTTCCATTTATTATCGGGTGTAATTCTCATGAGGCAAAATTACGGTTCCGTCAGTTCAAAAGTTCCGGTGTTGGGAGGGGGCGATGAATTGTGGGTGATGAATGACGGAAAGTCCGTTAAATAGAAAATCTTAAATCTTCCATCATACATTGTAAAAGCCCGGCCCAGGAAAAAATTAAGTATCTTGTAACAGGAATAAAGGGGTGTTTTAACAAAAAATTGCAATCCTATTCTTCCCTGCACAAAAACCTTTAACTTTATTTGTCGTCATACAATTAAAACAATACAAGATGGAAGCAAAGAAGCCCAAGATATTATTATGCGAAGATGATCCGAATTTAGGAAGTGTGTTAAAGAATTACCTGGAATTAAATGATTATGATGTAACCCTGGAGCGTGATGGCCGTTTGGGCCTGGCTGCTTTTCAGCGTGAAAAATTTGACCTTTGCCTGCTGGACGTAATGATGCCAAATATGGATGGCTTTACACTGGCCGAAGAGATAAGAGATATAGACCTGGATGTGCCTTTGTTTTTCCTGAGTGCCAAAACCATGAAGGAAGATATTATTCAGGGCTATAAACTGGGTGCTGACGATTATATTACCAAACCTTTTGACAGCGAAGTATTATTGCTGAAAATAAAAGCAATATTAAAACGCAACGAAGAAATAAATAAAGAAACGGAGAATAAAGAGTTTAACCTGGCCAGCTATCATTTTAACCCCAAGCTGCGCCAACTGATACATGGTGAGAATACACAAACTTTATCGCCCAAAGAAAATGAATTGCTGAAGATGCTGGCCGAGCACCTGAACGACCTGTTACCCCGCGACCAGGCATTGAAAAAAATATGGGGCAGCGATACTTATTTTAACGGCCGCAGTATGGATGTATACATTGCCAAGTTACGTAAGTACTTAAAGGATGATGATAAAATTGAGATCGTAAATATCCATGGCAACGGCTTCAGGCTGGTGGTGCAGGATTAATATTAAATTAAAAGGTTGTAAGGCCCTGTGTTATAAACACGGGGCCTTTTTGTTTATAACTGGGTTTCAATGTATAACAACCTGAAAACCGCTTCTGTAAAGGACTACGGGGATAACTTCTTAACGGAGTACAAATAGCATAGAAGTAAAATATGTTATATTAGTAATGTGTTTTGGCTCTCTGCAACACCAACTAAGGCTCCCTGATTTAATCTATTATAAACCCCCTTGACTTTTATGAGACAACACTTTTACCTTCTATCTCTCTTTTCAACCTTTTTTATTACCCATGCGATCCGCGCACAAACCAATGTGGCGCTGGGCAAAACAGTAACCGCCACATCGGGTACCAACCTGTCCAACCTGGTAAATGGTAATTTTAACGATGGGGCCAACAGCGCTACTACAGGCAATGCGCAGGCCCCGCCCAATGCAGAATGGTTCCAGATTGATTTAGGCGCGGATTATTTTATTGACAGCATTGTGCTGGTGGCTAATACAACAAGTACGGCAACTGAAAACCGGGGCCGGCGGTTTATGATCACCACACAATCTACAGATCTTAGTTTCCCCTCCGCGCAACCTTCGGCTTATATTGGCGAAAACCGCATTAACCGTTTAATTTATACAGCACCCATAGCCAGCGGTAGCCTGCCTTTTGGTACCTCGTCTACAGTTCCGCAGGCTGTGGATGTTAATCTTGGCCCGCAGTTTCCGTTGGAAGGAACGAACCGGGTATTGCGTCTGAATATTGGTATTCACAAAGCCCGTTATGTGCGCATACTCACATTACAGGATGAAGCGCTGACTTTTGGGGAAGTGCAGGTGTTTACCACAACAACAGAACCGGTACGGTATTTTACAAACGGGAATTTTGAAATAGGAAGCAATATAACAACCGGTGTACAATTTGTAGCCGAAGGGCTGGTGGCCGGTTGGAGTACAACAGAGCCTGTAGGCATGTGGGATGCTTCTGTCAGTGCACCCATACATGGAACACCGGTTGAGTTTTGGCGTGGTGGCAGTAATCCTGCAGGAAATGTACCGGCACACGGTGGTAATTATTTTGTAGAACTCAACGCTCACTCAAGTGGTATGCTGGTGCAGGAACCAATTTGTTTATTACCCGGCGAAACCTTTACCTGGTCTTTTGCCCACAGGGGGCGTAGTGGGGTGGACAGGATGGCCCTTACGATTAACTATATTGATGTGGCCATGTTTGATGATAATAACGCGGTAACCGGTACCCACGATATTGTCGCCGGTAGTGTTTTGGCCGGCACCACGGCAACAAAAGTGAGTACTGATGCCAATGGCTGGACCTTATACAGTGGAACCTGGACTAATCCCTCTTCCTCTGCCAGTAATGTGGTAACGTTTGGTTTCAGGGCGGTGAGTACTTCGGGAGGTAGCTTATCGGTAGGCAATTTCCTGGATAATATACAGATACAAACGGCCAGCTCTGTGGCTACTTTTGAAGGCGCTTCCAAAAGCGGGTTGGAAACAGTACCCACCGCAGCGCTTCCCAAACTGCAGTTAAGCGGTAATGTAAGTACGCCCAGTTCGGTACAATTACATTTTGTAGGTGGTACTGCAACACGCGGCGTAGATTATATTACCACCCCGGCTACCGGTTTTATTACGATACCTGTTCCGGTGGGTAATTATGATGGTACAGATGCCACAGGCATCAGCCTTGCTCCCTACATACAAATAGTGGCAGATAATGTAACAGAAAGCAACGAAACTATTATTATGGAGGTGTTAAACCCAACGGGTAATATTATAGCACCCAATACTGCAGGCTCTTTTTGTCAAACACTGCACGGGCAGATCACCTATACTATTATTGACCATATTGCGCTACCGGTAACACTAGGTGACCTTGAGGCCGTAAAAACCGGAGTAAATACCATTGACCTGAAATGGAAAACTTTTTCAGAACAAAACAATACCGGTTTCGGGATTGAAAGAAGTGCCGATGGTATTAGCTGGACCCAGATTGGTTTTGTGCCAACTGCTGCACCACAGGGCAATAGCCAGGTAAGCCTGCAATATGCTTTTACAGATAATAATATCCTTAACGGCACCAGTTATTACCGTTTAAAACAAATTGATATAGACGGTCAGTACAGTTATTCTGATATAGCCAAAACAGGTGCTACAGGAGGGGTTAAACTATTGTCTGCATATCCTAACCCGGTTACCAATAAGCTGATACTGAAGTCGGGTCGCCGCCAGGATATTGCCGGAATTAGTCTGATGGATTTTTCCGGGAAAACCGTTTTACAGTTACAGGGTTTTAGGCCGGAGATTGATATGAGCGGTTTTTTAACCGGTATATATATAATAAAAGTAACGGCTAAAAACGGGGAAACACAAACATTCAAAATTAAAAAACAATAAAACGCAACAGGTTATAAGAGAAAACCCCGGACTTTATCCGGGGTTTTCTCTTATAAAAAAGCACATGTTTAAAAAAATTAATAATATTAAAAATATAATGTGTTAACCTATCATTATCAAAGAAGTATAAATCATACAGACCGTTATCTTTGAAGGATAATCAAAAAGCTGTATGAAAAAATTTTTACATTTCTCCCTCTACTCTTGTTTGTTACTGGCTCCTGTTTTTTTAAAAGCCCAGGTTTGGGCGCCGGTAAGTCCTCAACCCTCCCAACAGGTGATGTGGGATGTTTTTGCTTTAAATGCCACCAATGCCTGGGCAGTGGGTAATTCCGGCAAAATGGTGAGATGGAATGGCAGTACATGGACGGAAAGCGAACCGCTGGGTATAAACAGCCAGCGCTTTGCCGTATGGGCGGCCGACGTTAATACCATATATGTAGGCGGTGTAACTACCGGCAACCAACTGCACCGGTTTAACGGAACAAGCTGGGAAAACCTGTTATCGCCTACCAACTGGTTTGGATCGGGTAGTATTCGTTCTATCTGGGGAACCGCCGCCAACAATGTGTGGGTAGCCGGCTCATCGGGCCGTATATTTCACTGGAACGGCAGTACCTGGACAGCAAGAAATGCAGGCATAAACCCCGCGTTTAGTCCCAGCCGCATATGGGGTACCAATGCAGCCAATATGTGGGCGGTAGGTGCAACGGGCGGCGCCAATACCGGGGTTATTTATAAATGGAACGGGGTGGATACCTGGGTGGAGCAATTATCCGGTGTGCCAACGGTTAAGGGCATATGGGGCAGCAGCGCCACCAATATGTGGGCCGTAGGTGGAACCGGCGGCAGCAACCCGGGCCAGATATACCGTTTAAGCGGCGGTACCTGGACATTACAGACCACCACCACCTATACACTAAACCATATTTACGGCTCCAACAGCTCCAATATATGGGCGGCCGGCAACTCCGGCGCTTTACATTATTACAATGGCACCAGTTGGGTAATACAGGCATCGGGGCGTACCGATCATATTTACGCAGTGGCGGTTGGTAAAACAGGGAGTAATAACCGGCTTATACTGGCCGGGGAAGGCAGCGCATCTGTAAATCCTTTGGTTACCGCAACAATGACCATCAGCACTTTGCCGGTAACATGGAAAGATTTTACTTACCAGTATAACAGGAAAGATGTGTTGCTGAACTGGACCACTTTAGCTGAAATAAATACTGACCGCTTTGAGCTGGAGCATAAATACGAAGCGGGTGAATGGACACTGTTATCGGTGGTTGCCGCCGCCGGAAATACGGTAAGAGAAACAGCCTATACTTATAAGCACGAAAGCCCGGCAGCCGGTAAACACTATTACAGGATCAGGCAGGTAGACCTGGACGGAAAGAGCACTTACAGCAAAACCCTGTATGCACTTACCGGCAATGACAAACAAGCCCTGCGGATAGGAGCAAATCCCGTAAAAAATAACCAGCTGCAATTGGATAGTGAAGCAAATGAACAGATCAGCATTTTTGACCTGCAGGGACGGGAACTGATCAAACGTAATATACCAGCCGGAAGGACATTCATTGATGTTTCACAACTGAAAGCCGGGACCTATGTTCTGGTGAGCAGTACCGGAACGGTGAAGTTTGTATTGTAATAAGCAAAAACAGGAAAAAGCAAAGCGGCCGCCATTGGTGGCCGCTTTGCTTTTTGGACCTTTTACAGCTAAAAACGGGACTTATTTAATGGTGTAAATGGTTGATTTTTATCAAAAAATTTGAGAAAAGTAAAGCATTTATAGTAACGCCGGCTACCCTAAAATACCTGCGCATATACAGCCAGTTTAACCCCGCATTTTTTCATGTAACCGGAACAATAAACAGGTATGGATGTATGGTGAAAAGCAAAACACCTATTTTTTATTTGTAAAGTGTAAAATTTTGAGAACAAAATTATTATACTCCATTTTGGATGTGTAACCCTTGGTATAAATACCCGCGACCATTCATAAAATTATAAGCAATAAGCTGGATAAACTACTTAGTAGAAAACCTTAATTTTTGGGCAAAAAAAGGCCTGTTTTGGTATTATTGTTGTTTAACGGAGGGGGGCCACCCTATTATTATCAACTTGTAATATGAGTACCTTCACCCCCGGTAAAGGCTTGTAACAACATTAAACTCAATGCAATGAAATATGTGAAAACATCTACTTTTTTATTACTTCTTACTTTTTTAGGCTCTTCCCTTTTTGCACAAATTACTACTGTATACAACAGTTCAACTACCTGGACGGTTCCGGCCAATGTAAACTCTATTGGTGTAAGGATCTGGGGCGCCAGTGGCGGTTTGGGTGGCCAGGATTGTGGCGCCGGTTGTACCAATGCGGCGGCCAGTAACGTGGGCTTTGTATCGGCCACATTCAGTGTAACACCCGGAAATGTGATAGGCATTTACCCCGGGCGGGTAGGCACAACAGGAACAAGTGCGGCAACCAACACGGGTGGTGGCGCCGGGGGCATATCAACTTATACAACTGCTTATAATGGAGGCAGGGGCGGCAACGCAGGCCCAACAGGTTCGTCGGGTGGTGGCGGCGGTGGTGGTTCGGCATCAGTATTAACGATTGCCGGCACCGTAAGGGTGGTGGCTGCGGGTGCCGGTGGCGGCGGTGGTATGGCCAACCAGGCTGGTTCAGGCCTCCCAGGTTCTAATACATATGTTGCGAACGGTACTTCCAATACCGGGGGCAATGGAACCAGCTCAACCGCTGATGGCGGCGGCGGCGGTGGCGGTGGTGGTGGCCACTATGGTGGTGCAGGGGGTACTATTTACAATGTAACGGGAGAAACGGCCGGTAATGGCGGACGCATTGGAGCCAACCTTGTTGTTACACCTACTTCAACTACAACAAATGGCAATACGGCCTGGGTGGCTACCGGTGGTCGTATAGAGATTACCTATACCATAACAGTACCTGTAACCTGGTTAAGTTTTACTGCCGCTAAACAACAAAACGGAACGGTATTATTAAAATGGAGTACTGCTACCGAATCGGGGGCAAAAGATTATGTTGTACAAAGAAGTACCAATGGTACCGATTGGGAAAACCTGGGAACCGTTAATGCTGCAGGCAATACACAAAACGAAAGCCATTACAGTTTCGAGGACCAGGCTGTCAATAATGTGAACTATCATTACCGCCTGGAGCAAAGAGACCTTGATGGTGTAACCAGTTACAGTAAAATTGTAACAGTAAGAGGCAGTGGCAACAGGCTGGCAGGTATAAACCCTAACCCGGTTATAAACGGCTCGGCCACACTTGTATTAAACCACGCCGCCGAAGTAACCATTTACAACAGTACAGGTGCGGTTTTACTACGCAAAAAATATGCAGCCGGAGAGCATAACCTTAACCTGAACAACTTTAGGCCCGGTGCTTATTTTTTAAGAGCAGGCGAGGAAAAGTTATCTTTTATAGTAAAGTAACAGATCAGCATATCAGCAATACATTAAAAGGCCACGGTTACTATACCGTGGCCTTTCTTATACAAAAAAGTATTGCCCGTATTTATTGGTAACCGGCCTTTACCACATTGGAATAAATAAAGTGGCGGTCCTTATCAACCTGTTTAATACGTACATATATTTTGTCTGCAGGTAAAACCATGTCTGCATTATTTTTCGAGCAACTATACATGGTCCGGGTACCGGCAAACAGCAGCAGGAACAAGGCCATACGCCGTATTTTCCTGCTGCCTATACTTAATGGCATTAACAGTAACAACATAAGGCCCAGGCCTATTTTTTGCGGAACGGTCAAGTTGTGAGAATATGATAAAGGTGTACTGCTGTTACCCTCTTTTGCCAGTGTTTGTACGGTGGCATAAGGAAAGAAATCTTTTCCGTTTGCTGACAACTCAATTTCAAAATGATCATTATTATTTTCGGTAAGGGTGGTCCAGTTTACCAGTAGTCTGTTATCCCTTATAATGGCTGAAATATGACCGAAGCTAACCGGTAAGGTTGCACTACAACCAGCATTGTAACTATCGCCGGTAATCTGCCAGCCTTTATTGGTAAGCAGGTTGTTGCGGGCGGTAACCCCGGTAGCAGCGGAATATATTATACCAGCGCTTCCCAGGTTAAGGTTATTGGGTGTTGTAGCCATAGCTGCCCACCCGGCCAGCGTGGCATCGTAGTTTATACAGTTGAGCCCCGAGCCATCAAACATGGTTTCAAGCGAACCGTTGCCGGCACTGATCTTTTGCAGGTTCCAGCTACCCAGCGGCTGGTTAAATGTAAAAGCCAGTTCAAACATACTCCTCATACTGGTAACATTGCCGGTGTTCCATTGCGACAATGGCTGATTAAAGGCAAAAGCATATTCAAACATATTAGCCATGGTACTTACCTGGGCCGTGGTCCAGTTGTTAAGTGGCTGGTTAAACTCAAATGCCTGCTCAAACATACTGTTCATATGGGTAACTTTTGTGGTGTTCCAGCCGCCAATAGGCTGGTTGAATGTTGCTGCATTCAGGAACATGCTATCCATAAAAACGGCATTACCGGTACTCCAGTTACCAATAACCTGGTTAAAGGCCACGGCATTATGAAACATATTACCAAAATCGGTTACGGCTGCTGTGTTCCAGTTATTCATAGTAGTGTTGGCGGTAAGTGCCACACATTCAAAAAACATACGGTTCATACTGGTAACCCCGCTAAAACCAGGGATATCGGTGGCGGTAATATTCATATTAGCACAAAACCCGAAAGCATTACTCATATCTGCTGCCCATGGAGTTGAGCCCCACTGTTCAATACTTAACAATTTTTGGGCATCGCCGGTATTGAAAACAAGGGGCATATTAAAATCCATTAGCGTAGTAGGTGCAACCGGTAAAACTTTAATGCGGTAAATACCAGGGGCCGGAAAATTAATCGTAGTATTAAATGCGCCTGCTGCAGTGCCGGCAATAGCAGGGTTTGATAACAGCTCCCAGTTAATACTGTAAACAGCAGGGCCGGGAAAAACTACCTGGTTATTGGCCGACACGCCATCTTTTGTGGTATTCCAGGTGGTAATAAAGGGTGTTTGCGAAAAAGATAACAGGGAGGCCAGTAAGAACAGCAGGCCAAAACTCGTTTTTTTCATTACATGTTAGGTTTATCCGCCGGGTATGGATATAATACCTGCGGGGTTAAAAAAATATGATCTGGCTTATCGGGAGGGCTGGAATAAAAATGATTACAGGGTCACCTGGTAAAACGCCGGTGTTTTATAAAACAAAGCCTGGTAAAAAATGAAAACAAAGATTTCAGTCCTGTACATAAAGGCCATTGTTTACAATGGTTAATACAGGTATGATACAAGCTTTATTCGGAATGAAGCCGGCAGTAAAAACAATAAGAAAGAAAAAATGCCGGCCGGTAATTGTATAACAAGTGCGGATAATGCCAGGGCCAGTTTAGTAAACATAGGTGAACAATTTGGTGTTTAAAAAAGGATGATGAACTTGTCTAACAAAGGTGATTAAAATTTATGATAAAGCAATGTGGCTGGCTTGCCGGCAAGTGCAGAAAGCGAAGCAACCACCACCGGTTTTATTATAAGGCGGCAACTGTTTTTTATTAAACACCTTGATAATCATGGGCATGAACACGCCCCGATTTATTAACAACAAGGGCCTGCTCACAAAAAAAATTTTACATAAAAAAATGAGCACAGCCGATAGCAAGAAAAAATATTGTGCAATATGTAATATACTTTGTACAGAATAAGGGGTACTTGTATTATAAATATTTAAACTGTTTCATCCGATAATATATATACGTTAGGTTTATAAAAATATACAGGATATGTTACAATGCTTGATACCATAAAAAACAAGGCTGCTTACATAGGTAAGCAGCCCCGGCGAATAAAATTTGCATTTTTAAAACTATTCAAACGCAATACCCTCCCAGCCGTGCAGCATAAACTGTCGGATGTTCTGGTGATCGGTTCCCTGCGGATTATCGAGCACAGCTTTATAATGCTCGGCAAATAACAATAACGTATCTTCCTTACCAAGGTTTTGTTGTTTGGCAAAAGCAAACACACGGGCGCTGCCCTGGTTTTCGTTGGCGGTATTGTACTGATCGCCGTTTTTAAAAGCAAAGGGGCGGTGGGTATAACTATCTTCAATAAAAGCCAGTACTTCTTTAAAGCTCAGCTCACCATTTTTTAATTGTGCTACTATATCTGCTACCATGTTATTGTTTTTTGTAGCGAAAATAAACAAAGCGGGTTGTAATAGTTTATTTTTTGTTGCCAGCTGTAACGCCCTGATGGGGCTGCGGTTGCGACGCTCCGTTCAGCTGTAGTAACTCTGCTCAACCAATTGAAATGGTTAAATTTTTATAAATCCTTTTTCTTTCTGTAGTTTTGCATTTCCGAATACTCTTCGGCTGCTGACATCTCTGTATGGGGAAGATGTTCCTACCAATCCCCAGGAACTAATCTTTTTTTTCGTAAAAAATAAGAACATGCAATCTATTGGATTTTATTGCGATGCCAATAGCATTGAAGAGAATGCTATGCATCAGCTGCAGCAGTATGCACAAAAACCTTTTGTAAATGCCGTTTGTGCTTTTACCGATATTCATTACTGCGCTGAAAAAGCCCTGCCGGTTGGGGTGGTTTTTGAAACATCGGATTATTGTTACCCCTTAATAACCGGTAAGGATATTGGCTGTGGGGTTATGTACCTTAAAGTGAATAAACAATACTGGTTAAAACCATTTGACAAACGGGCGCATTACAAAGCCTTACAATTTGCGCATCAGCAAATGACCGATGACGGGCTGGGTGGCGGCAACCATTTTTTAGCCATTGAGGAAGATGAAGAGGCTGTTTATATTATTTGTCATACAGGTACCAGGGATCGTGGTATTGGCCTGTACCAGCAATGTATACAGCTAACCAGGGACTTTTCAAAGGTATATGGCAAAACGGTGGATTTTGTACACAAAGAGTTTTTGAAAGAGCAGTTTTTACAGTACTACCAGACAACATTGGAGTTTGGTTATGAAAGACGAAAAAACTTTTGTATAAAAACCTTTATTTTTTTGCAGCAGGCCAATTATATACAATGTAATAAAGTGGGTATTGCAAAAAACTACCTGAAGTTAAACTACAGCCAGGTGGATGATACCGGTGTATTACACGGCACGCCGTATGTACTGGAAGATGCTGTACACAACCATTTACAGTTTACCAACGGTAAGGTAATACACCGCAAGGGAAGTACGGCACTGGCCACGGGTAAAACGGTGGTAATACCATTATCTATGTCAAGAGGTAGTTTGTTGGTACAACCCGCTTCCTTAACCGCTGCGGCAAATGCTTTACACTCCTGTGCACACGGCGCTGGCCGTAAGCTATCGCGGTTTGATGCCATGAAATACTGGAAAACAGTATTAAAGCAAAAACAGCGGAAACAATACCAGGAGCAGTTTAGCGAACTGTTAGACCGTAGCGGCAACTTTCCACATGGGTATATACAGGAGTTTGACTTTGCATATAAAAATGCGGAGGATATTTTTAAATACCAGCCGTATTTAAAAAAAATAACACAAACAACACCGGTAGTAACCATTAAGTATACCGAAATTTAAACCGTAAAAGCGGCCCTGTGTTGGGGCCGTTTGTTATATAGTTTACGCCCCGGTTTTTCAAACTATTTTTTAAACCAGTAACGGGTATGTTTGGTATGCCGGGCGGCAGAGGAGAAGCAATGGTTGAAGTAGTAATAATGATACAGGTGTATTGGCATTTTTGGTGGTTAATGTTAGTGAATGCTTTATACGGCGAGTTGAGATTGCAAAATAAATAACCCTTCCGGGCAGAGGATTTTAAAACGATACACAAAATCTCATCCTTAAGTCGGGTGCTGTTTTATAAGAAATGGCAATTCCTTTTTAATTAGGCAACGGTTTTACCCGCTAATGTCGCAGAAAAAGGGCAGCGCAGATTTTCGCCAATAATGTTATAATCTGCTAAAATCTGCGGAAACAATCGGCGCTATCTGCGGGTAAAATTATACACAGGTAAAGCCAACCCGAATGAGTGCCATAAAATTGCTTACCTATCATACCAATGACATATTTATTGCTGCCGTTGAGTTTCTTAGGCTTGTTTTTAGATTTAGGGGCCTCTGACTATAAATCAGAGGGTCGCTGGTATATTGTAAAATGGCTTTTTAAAATTGCATGCGCTGTATGCGTACGGCATTCAATATCGCCAGTAAGGCAACACCCACATCGGCAAATACGGCTTCCCACATGGTGGCCAGGCCGCCCGCACCTAAAACCAGTACAATGGCTTTTACCACGAAGGCAAGGGTGATGTTTTGCCACACAATTTTTTTGGTTTGTTTACCAATCATGATGGCCATGGGTATTTTAGAGGGCTTATCGTCCTGTATCACTACATCGGCCGTTTCAATGGTAGCATCGCTGCCCAGGCCGCCCATGGCAATGCCCACATCGCTTAAAGCTACCACCGGCGCATCGTTTACACCATCGCCTGCAAAAGCCACGGTTTCGTTTTGGGCCTTAATGGCTTTTACTTTATTTACTTTGTCCTCCGGTAATAAATCGCCAAACGCATGATCAATACCCAGTTCCTGCGCTACATGTTTAACCACGGTGTTTTTATCGCCGCTGAGCATGGTGGCTTTTACGGTAAGCTGGTGTAGTTTGTTAATGGTTTCTTTTGCATCGGCTTTAATACTATCGGCAATGGTAATATACCCGGCAAACTTTCCATCGTAAGCTATGGCAATGGTGGTGTACACAATACCAGCAGCATCGATATTGTAGGGGATATTGAACTTCTCCATCAGCTTAAAATTACCTGCCAGCAGTTGTTTACCATTTACGGTTGCTGTAAGTCCATGGCCGGCAATCTCCTCGCTGTTCTCCAGTTTTATGGAAGGGTTAATAGGCCCCACATAATTATGAATGGCAGTTGCTACGGGGTGGGTACTCTGGCTTTCCAGCGCATTTACCAGGGGCATGATCTGTTTTTCATCAAAACCTTCCTGCATTTTTACTTCCTGTACATTAAACACGCCTTCGGTCATGGTGCCGGTTTTATCCATTACCACATTTTTAATACCGGCCAGTACATCTAAAAAATTGCTTCCCTTAAAAAGTATGCCATTACGACTGGCAGCACCAATACCCCCAAAATAACCCAACGGAATACTGATGACCAAGGCACAGGGACAGGAAATAACCAGGAACACCAGGGCCCGGTACAGCCACTGATCAAATATATAAGGGCTGGTAAAAAAATAAGGAACAACAGTAATGAGCACCGCCAGCAATACCACGATGGGCGTGTACACTTTTGCAAACTTGCGGATGAACAGCTCGGTAGGCGCTTTTTGTGAAGTGGCATTTTGTACCAGCTCGAGAATTTTGCTCAGCTTGCTGTCATTATAGGCCGTGGTAACTTTTACCTGGGCAACAGTGTTAAGGTTGATCATGCCGGCTAAAACCACTTCGCCTTTGGTTTTAGTATCGGGCTTACTTTCGCCGGTAAGCGCTGCCGTGTTAAAGGCTGCCGTTTCTGATAGCAGTTCACCATCCAGCCCCAGTTTTTCACCGGGTTTTAACTGGATAATATCGCCAATGTTTACGTCGGCCGCTTTTACGGTAACCGGTTGGTTGTTTTTTAAAAGGGTGGCTTCATCGGGCCGTTGATCCAGCAGGGCTTTAATGCTGGATTTGGCCCTGGTTACGGCCAGTGTCTGGAATACTTCGCCTACGGCATAAAAAAGCATCACGGCCACACCCTCGGGGTATTCGCCAATACTAAAGGCTCCGATGGTGGCAATGCTCATTAACAGGAATTCGGAAAATATATTGCTTTTGCGGATGCTGTCAAGCGCTTCTTTAATTACCGGCAACCCCACCGGCGCATAGGCCATAATATACCAAACCAGCCTTACCCAGCCGGTAAACCATGTTTGCGGCAACCAGTTATCAAAAGCAATAGCCAGCATTAATAACACAAAGCTGATAACGGAGGGCAGGAATAACCGGAAGGTCGTTTTGTTGGTGCTGCCATGGTCATGGCCATCATCATCACTGTGTTCATGGTCGTGGTCTTCTCTATGAGGCTTTTCTTCCAGTAAGGTCCGAGCATTGGCGTCGGTATATATTTTTTCTTCCTGTGGTGTACAGCAAAGCTGGCGGCCCTGTGCATCGTATATGTGTTTGTGCTTCATAGATAGCAAACTTTTGGTTTAGGTATCAGCAATAAGGAGGAAACAATACCCGCAGCAACTGATGAGTATTGCGTGTTAAAGAAAGCGGCCCTAACAAAGGTAAAATATAGCGGCTGTTTAAAAGCCATGATTATGGCAAAACTGTTTGTTTCCGCAAAATTAACAGGAGGGCGGGATCATCCGTGTCTAAAAAAGTTTGAAAAAATATTTTCTTTCCGTAACATTTTTCCTTTCTTGACTACATATACATAAAATGAATAAGAATTGACAAGCCAACAACAACAGGATGCTTTTACGGAACGAATTGCCGGGAACGAGGCCCTGATCTGGAAGGTATGCCGGCTGTATGGAGAAACCGAACAGGACCGGCAGGATCTATTCCAGGAGATCATGGTACAAACCTGGAAGTCTTTTGACCAGTTCAGGGGTGAGGCCAAATTCAGCACCTGGTTGTACCAGGTATCTATCAATACGGCGCTTTCCGGTATCCGTAAAAAGAAAAGAATGATACCGGTTGTGCAGAGAGATGTTATGCCTGAAATAACAGACTTTTCTTCACCCCCGGAAGATGAACAACTGCAGCAACTCTATCATGCTATTGCAAAGCTGAACGGGGTTGAGAAGGCACTGACCTTGTTATACCTGGAAGACAGGTCTTATAAAGAAATGGAGGTGATCTTAGGCGTAAGCGAAAGTACTTTGCGTGTAAAGATGACCCGGGTAAAAGAAAAATTAAGACAACTAATAAATATATAAATTATGGAACTCGATGATCTTAAACATAAGTGGCAAAACAATCATTTAACCAATACTTCAACCTCAAAAAACAAAATCATGGAACTTAGTCAACAAAAAAGTTATGGCCCTGCGGCCTCGTTAAAAACGGCCCTTGGAAGGCAGGTGGTTATTATCCCATTCCTGTTCATCATTCTCATTGTTAAAGCAATACAAAACCCTTCGCTGCAATCCGATCCCTTTTTCGGTCTTTTTGCGGGGCTTATCGTATTAGGGTCTGTATTTTTTGGCATAGCCTATTTTATTTTGAACAGGACAGGCCGGACAGATGCCCCGGTGGCAGACCAGCTAAAGCGCGATATACGCTCTATGGAATACATGTTATGGGGCTACCGGCTTACTTACCTGGCAGGTGTTGTTTTACTGGCCGTATTCCTGGAGGTTTTTAAAAATGCCGGCACGGCACAATTAATACAACCCTGGTATGATATTGCCACCGGGCTACGTATATGTGCCTATACAGCACTTATCGCAGTCTCGTTTTTTGTGTCGCGCTTCCACTTTAATAAAGAGTTTGGAAAACATGTGGAAGAAGTAAAGAAAAACCTTTCTGATATGGCCTGATCGTGCTGGTAAATGTCACGGGTAATAAAGGGTATATGAAAATTTTAAGGGGTTCAATGGCTGAGCCCCTTTTTCTATGGCAGCCTCCCCGATGACATTTTTAATTTCTTCCGATGTATAAAAAACAACTATATGCAACGGAAAATATGGTTCATAACCAGCCTCCTGTTTCTGGTATTGCTTTCCTGTAAAAAGAAAAAGGAGGATACAGAAATTAACGGGGATATCAACAAATTCGATGGCCGGTATAGTATAACGGGCACGATAACGGATAAAACAGAGCCGCGCATCAGTGCGCCTGCAGCTAAGGAATACCATCTTAAAACCATCAGTAACACCGAAATTGAAATGTTTGCACCGGAGCTGGGCATAAGCGGTCACCTGATCCTGCATGGCGGCAGCCTTTCCTATTACAGTAAATTTTCGGTTATTGTAAAATTCGATCCCGCAACCAATAAAGCGGTGAGTGTAAGAAACGGTTACGGGCAGCCATCTGAGAATGGCCGCTCGGCGGTATTGGACCCCTCCGGTATAAATACCTGGGACCCGGCAACAAAAACCATCCGTATCAAATACTGGATGGACGAAGCCGGTGTAACAGGCCACAAGACCGCTTTTGATGAAACATGGATCTATATCGGGGCAAGATAACAGGAACGCGTTAAACTTATCCTTATTGGTACTAAATAAAAAGGGATGTCTCAAAGACATCCCTTTTAGCGTTCAAAACAATTTTATCAATTATCGTTTGATCATTTTAATAGCTGTTGCTTCTCCATCCTGGTATGCCTTAACGATATAGGTACCTGATGCAAGGCGGGATAATTCTATACGCTGACCATTTAAAGGTTTATCGACAGTTTTTAGCAGTTGACCACTGAAATTATACCATTCCAGGCGATCAACCGGTTTGTTTGTACGAAATATGGCCACCGTTGATACGGGGTTAGGGGTTAAGCTCCAATTTGAACTTGTTTCAAAACGGGAAACTAGTGTATGACTGTACTCAATGGTACCGTCGATGCTGGTCATCTTCAGGCGATAGTAAATAGTTTTTTCTCCGTATTTGTTTTTGTCCAGGTATTCATAACTAATTGTTCCGTTTTGTAGCGGTACATTCAGCGAATACAGGTCCGAAAAAGAAGTTCCGTCAAATGAGGATTGAAGGGTATAATTTTTACCGTCATTATGCTCCTCTACCTTCCAGGTTAACAAAGTGCCATTTGATTGCGTTACGCTTCTAAAGCTCAGTAACCGTACCGGTAAGGTTATAGCACATCCGGATGTTAGAAAAATAGTATCAGGGGCAACCGGCTGTACACAGTTATTATTTGACGCCGTACGGGAACCGGTTGAATCTCCCAACCCGGTGGTCAATCCCTCATAAAACAGTTTACCCTGAAGTATTAAAGGCAAAGGTGTTGTACCAATATCTGAACAGTCTTTGCTAATGGTAACTTTATACGTCATGGTATAGGTTGCAGCATTGTTTCCCGGGATGTCGCCCCCTGTAACAGAAGAACTACCGGTTCCAATATTTGCTTTGACAGTTCTGGTACCCGCGTCATAGTCCGCTTCATCATCACCCGAAGCGTCGGATTTAGGCGTGCCGTTTAAAATAATAGAATTAGGCACATATTTTAAATAGGCTGGCAGCGAATAGGTCGCCTGCACTTGTTTAGCCAGATCAGTGCCGGTATTGCGAATATTTGCATTTACAATAAGGGTGTCACCTTTACTTGCAGTGGCTCCATTCAGGTTTGTAATGCCATTTTCCATCAGCATTTCCGGTTCGTAAGTGTCAATCTCAGAAGTAACAACACCTAAAACATAGCCTTCCGATGAAGTTCTTAAACGAAAAACGGCTGTATTATCATTGTTCCGGAAATACTCTTTATTGGTATTGTTCAACTTATATAAATGGGCGTCATATCCATATGTATTCTGGTGGGCAGGAATACGGGATGTTACGGCAGTTGTAGTATCTGTAATTGAACTGTTCCATGCATCACCCGCATTCGACACTGCGTCTGCTCCCTGTCCTGCATCTGTTTGAGAGACAAAAACACCATCGCTATTTCTTCTTACTTCAAAACCATCTGTTTCGCCACGATCACCATCATATACCACCATACCCATTTTGGCCGATACATCACCCGTAGGAGGGGTGCTAAACCCGGTTACTGTAATGGTCTGGACGTTATGCGGAGCAGTATTTCTTACAAGTGCAAGGCCGTCGAAAATGGTCATGTTACGTAAAGGCATTGTTGAATCGCGATAAATAACGACCATTGTCCAACCGCCGAAGGCATTTACAATAGGCTGCGCAGCGGTGTTTACCGTGTCACATTTTACATTTGCCACAGTATAAAACCCGCTACCACCGGCTCTCACTAAATGGGTAACATCAGCAAAGGACTGATAGCTGTGAAATACCTCTGTGAGGGTATCCACTCTTTGTGCTGTCACATTTTGGTAATTGCCATTCGGGATTTTGAATTTAACCTGGTTCCAACCGCCTGCACTCATTGGCAGCGGACCATTTGTACCCTGGTTGACTGCTATTCCTGCTCCCCAATATAGCCCGGCAAAAGCAACATTACTGCAATCGGGAAGTGTAATACTGGCACTAGAGCTGTTAAATGTGCCGGGATCATTATCAATATCAATATTGGTATTATGTTCCCCGTCGTTTTTACAAAGTTGACCGGCTACAGGGCAACCCGGCGGCAATGTATTATAATTTACAGGACTGCCACCACTTCGTTGTTTGGTGGTAATAATGTTGTTAGAGACAAAGACCATTTTTCCTTTGGTGTCGACTGAGAAGCGGGGAGTAAAGTTGCGGACAACCTGGGCATTAGTTGCCACCCCGGTAATTAAGAAAATTACCGCACATAAGTACAGATGTTTCAAAACTGAAAAATTTTAAAATAAAAAAAAATAGGTTCAGGCTTAGAGGCGGGCGAAAAGAAATTTCATAAATCAGGTTCGAAGAGGTGCAAATTTAATTACCTGGTGATTACAATATTTGATGAACGTGTTTCTTCATAAAATGAACTGAACATTTTCTACTTCTGTTCATAGCGGACGTTAGTGTAATTGACAACCAAATGGTGAAATAAAAGCCGGTATCAGGCTATATCCTATTATAACTTCAATCGCTACCAGGAAGCCTCATCTTCCAGCATAAAATGACGGAAGATCTCTTTTGTCAATAATGCACAGTTTTGGGTATACTCCTTTAACCTGCAGGCAATAGTTTTCAGGCATACAGGCAAGGCTCCCGGAGACTCGTATACCAGGTCCAGTCGGATACACAAACTGTCTTCCCGGTTATCATTACCCTGTAAGGATGCGAAGGTTTCCATTGCAAAAGATTCGTCACGGCCAAGCAAATACCTTCCAATTTCAATAGTGCCTTCCCGCGTTTTTATATGGACAAGAATAAAGTACATCTCCCTAACCTTTCATGAATGATTTATTTCCGGTATAAAAAAGCCAGTTGATCTCTGTGCTTTACCTGGCAAAAGTTGGTAACACCTAGATGATGACATAGGGGTTATTGCCATAAGGATCATTGTCGTCCCGGTTAAAAAATTGCCGGATCATTTTGCGGCATTGTTCCCAAGTTGTAACGATTGGTTTCACAAGTTCTTTCCACATAACTAACAAGTTTTACATTAAAAAATAAATACGCTTTTTTACCTTGAACAATAGGTAAAGACACGCTCTATGAATTAAATTACCTGATAGTGTAGCTATCATTTTCACTGCCACAAGAGCTGTGCCAGTCCAGGAGGCAATAAAACCGGGAAAGATATTTTGTCAGTTTTATGAAAAAAAATCAGGACCGGGCTTTCATTTTAACATGTTTTTTAGCCGGTTACATTTGAGTATACCCATATTGGTTCAAACTGATCTTGTGACTTTCAGGAAACAAAAGAACGGGTATGTGTTTTTTACGAACGGCGATCAGGGTGGAATATTTGACTATGTCTTTTTCTTCATCAATAAGAAGTATAGGGCGCAACAGCAATATAGCCGTCCGTATTCACTATGCCGCCTGAAATGTACGGGTTTGTCAATTGATATAATATTTGTATATTAACATTGATTTAAACACTAATGATATGCTTAAAAGTATGCTATTCTTTGCGGTGGCTTTTGGTTTTGCGGCCTGTAATAACCAGCAAACAAAAGAACCCTCCGAAACTGCACAACCTGCGAATGCTGTTGAAAGTACTGCTACGGCTGAAGAGCTTTTAAATAAAGAATGGAAGCTGGTGAAGCTGAATGGCTCAGGCATTGCGTTAGATACTTCTTTTCCAAACTATCCGCATCTTAAATTTACCAACCTGGTCAGCACGGGTGGTAACCTGGGATGTAACGGGTTTGGCGCAAATGTTCATATCAGCGCAGCAGACAGTATTAAGATATCTGAAATCATTTCTACACAAATGGCTTGTCCTAACCTTGACATAGAAACGCAGTTTATGAAAGCCCTGGGTAATGCAAGAACCTACAAAATAACGGGTGATACGCTGGCATTAAATGATGATAAAAGAGAAACGATCGCCCTGTTTAAGAAACAATAGGTACCAGGACCACCATTGTTCATTAGTGTAAGAGAACTACTTTGTAACCCGCTTAATTACTGCAAAGAGTTTTTGCCTGACTGCAACATATCAGGTTGGGCGGTTGCATGCAAATACTTGTGAAGCCCCATGTCTCTGTTATTTTGTGCCACACTTTATGCCGGGAAAATTGTCTTTTACCTTTTTAATTTGTACAAATAAATAGGCTGCTGTTTTTTAAATACAAGAAAAACGGGCTGATTTTTACGTATTTTCCTGCCGTTCTGTATAGGCGGGTTTTACATCTAATTAATATGTCAGTAAATGAAGGCGTTACTTGATAAAATATCGAAGATTGAACATGGGTTCAACCATATAATTGAAGCAGGGCAGGTTATTCTACAGGATGATCGTATTGATCATTTTGAACTTGCACAGCGTTTTATTGAAAGCACCCAACCTTACCAGGTGAGGATGCTGGGAACTTATTTATTGGGTGAGCTGGCGGTGATAAATAAAAAGGCCTTGGAACTGCTTGAAAAAACGGTTTCACAAGATGAAAACTGGAGGGTTCAGGAAATGCTGGCAAAAGCGTTTGATGCTTATTGTAAAAACAAGGGGTATGAAAAGTCGCTGGTAAAAATCAAGTTCTGGATAAAGCATAAGAACAGCAATATTGCCAGGGCAGTAACGGAAGGGCTGCGGATATGGACGAGCCGAGATTTTTTCAGAGAAAACCCTAAAACAGCTATTGAATTGATCAGTTCCAATAAACGGACAGAAAGCTTATACTTAAGGAAGTCCATTGGCAATGCGTTAAGGGATATTAAAAAAAAGTTTCCCGAAGAGATCAGGGAAGAAATTTCCACATGGGACAAGCAGGATAAGAAGATTGAATTTATCTTGAAATTGATCAACAAATAGTCATCATGACTCCCGCTCAAAAAAGAGCAGAACATTATCCTGTACGAAATTTCTTTTCGATCTTGTGATGCTTTACGGTATAATTATGATGTAAATGAACAGTGGTGTTAAGGAGTCAAAATAAAGGAGTTAGTGCTCCGGACATAACAGATAATTCTTTAATTTTATTACACAAGTTTTTGGAACTAACCCCAAATATTTTATGGAACAGCCCACCTGGAGCCTTCACTACAACACCCTTTCAAAGCAAACACTCACTCCTGCCGCCACTCTTGCCTTTGCGCTTGAACAGTTTGGTAAAGAACAAATTGCTCCCGGGCAAAAAAGAGCGATTGATCTTGGTTTTGGAAACGGAATTGATAGTATTGCCCTGCTGGCCAATGGCTGGCAACTAACAGCTATTGATAAAGAGCATGCCGCTGGGGAAAAGCTGAAACAGTTGGTTGCTCCTGGTGATGCCATCAATTTAAATATTATCCATCAACCATTTGAAGAAGTTGAGCTCGAACCTGCGATGTTGATCAATGCCTCATTTTCTCTTCCATTTTGTTCTCCTGCGCATTTTGGAAGGCTTTGGAAAAAAATACTCGACGCATTACAACCCGGATCACGTTTTGCAGGCCATTTTTTCGGAACAGAAGATTCCTGGGCTATAAGAAAAGATATGACTTTTCACACGCAGGCAGAGCTGCAAGAATTATTTGCCCGCTTTTCTATTGAACAAATGGAAGAAACGAAAAGAGAGGGTAAAACTATTGGAGGAGCCATCAAGCACTGGCATGTTTTTCATGTAGTAGCGAAGTACCATGAGTACGATCAGCATGTATAAAAAATTCTCAATCACTAATGTATAGTATACGCCTGCATGACCATAGAGTTGGGGTAAAAGCAGCACAAGCGGCAGGAATAAAACAAGCTCACGCCCACCTGCCAGCCAGGCAGACCATGTTGCATTACCTGTTGCCTGCAGGTAAACAATACTTACCGAAGATACCGGGGCCATCAACAGTATGATCAATACCATCCTGAAATAAAACAGCCCTCCTGCGTTGAGTGTAATACCAGGTACCAGTAAGCTGAGTACTTCCCTGGGAAAAATAAAGGAAGGCAGTGCTATGACCAGCATTAGTACGATACAGCCAGTGAGGAAAACCGCTACTGCAGCCCTGCTCCGTTTTTGTTGTCCTGCCCCGTAATTAATGCCTACTACAGGTTGCAGGGATTGAAGGATGCCAAAAACGGGAATGACCGAGAAAGTAAATAAACGATAGACAGCAGAAAATAAAGCAACCTGGGTATCTGTACCATATCGTGTAACCGCCTTAAATAAAAACAGTTGCCTGATAAAACTACTTAACTGCATTAACATAGCCGAAACTCCAACGGCTAAAATATCCCTGAATATCTGTTTTTTCCAAATTTGTAAACCGAGCCGGATCTTGACTACACTTTTCCCGGACTGGAAATACCGGGTAGTTAGCAGGCAATAGAAAAACATAGACAATACCGTTGCCCATGCGGAACCCTGTACACCCATTTTAAGCCAGACAATAAATACAGGGTTCAGCAGCACATTGATCAAAACGCCGCTAATGCTGATAAACATGGCTCTTTTTATTTGACCTTCTGCACGAATAAGGCCGGAGCTAACCAATCCGAAAATGCTAAAAAAACACCCCGCTTGCGAGATGGTATAATACTCAACGCCGTGGTGTAGCACCCGCCCCGTCGCTCCTGTTATGCCAATAACTTCTTCAGCAAAAAAAATACCGGGTACCATCAGCAGAACTGACACTGCAATACAAAGCAGCAATATATGTGCAAACACGCTATCCTGCGTAGCGGTATCTTCACTTCCAATGCTCCGGCTTAAGAGCGAATTGGCCCCGGCAGCAACAAGGTTGAGTAAAGCCGTATTTAATACCGTAAGCGGGATGGTCATGGAAACCCCTGCCAGTGCTTCAGCGCCAACAAAACGGCCAACGTATAATGCATCCACAAAGGAGTTCACTGCAATGACCAGCATGCCCACAATACCGGGCAATGACAGGCGGACCATTAAACGCCAAAGATCATCCTGTAATATCATTTGTCTTTTACCGGACATAAAAAGAGGTTAACTGCTTTTATAAACGTTCCTGTTCCTCAATAGTGCTTGCTTTTTTATTCAACAGTTTACCGCCTATATGATAACGGATAGAAAACGCTACCCTTCTGGAGTCTGAACGATCGTTGTATCGATAATCCGAAATATCTGTCTGCGATGTGGCTTTATACCGGTTGGTCCGCAGTAAATCACTGCCGGTTAACTGAAGTACCAGCTTGTTTTTTAAAAACGATCTTTTCAGGCCGATATCCATATAAAAAAAATCAGCTGATTTATAGATGCCCATAAGTTCGCCGGAATATAAAGAGGACGATACTTGTAGCTGCAGGTCATAAGGTAATCGCACCTGTTGCTGCAACTGAATGTTTCCGGCCCATAAAGAAAGCTGTTTGAACCCTGCAATGATGGATATAGGGTAGGTAGTATAGTTTACGCCTGAGCTCAGCTGTAAGTCCCAGAACGATGTAACAGAAAAGGGGAGTGAGATATCCAGGTCAAGGCGTTTAGCGTTTTTGAAGTTAGCGGTTTGACTTTTTATGGAACCACTGGAAGGGTCTACAACTAATTGCCTGCCCAGGTAATTATCACGTAATCCATAAGTGGCGGTGAGTATGTATTTATTTCGAAGTGTATAGGCGCTTGAAACCAGCCATGCCATTTCCGGTTGCAGTTCCGGGTTACCGGAGTAATAAAAATATTGGTCGTTGTACCAACGCACCGGGTTCAGGTCGCTATACGAAGGCCGGTTAATTCTCCTGCTCAGGGAGAGGTTGATCTTGTTTTTTTCATTTATAACATGATCGATAGACAGGCTGGGGAATAGCCTGGTATAATTCCAGGTATTGTTCAAATCCTGTTTTACCGTATATCCCCTGGCATAAGTGTTTTCAAGACGCAGGCCGGCTTCTACTGAGGTCTGGTTAAACTTCCGCGACACCGAAGCATAAGCTGCGAATATCTTTTCTTCATATTTGAAATGATTGGACATGGATTCAGCCTCTGTAAAATCACCGGCAAGTAAGGAATCAAACCGGTATTCATTATCATTAGCAGTGATCGCATATTTTACACCGGCTTTTACAGAGAAATTTGAGTAGGGTAGTTCGAGGTCGGTCTTTATAGATCTAATCGTGATAAAACCCGGCTGGTGCTGCCTCAGCACATGGGTAGTACCGTTTGCACCGGACCCGCCATTTGATGTATTACTGGTCATTGTTCCGTCCGAAAGATTCCTGTAACTGATGTAGTGAGCTTCTGTGGTTAGTTTTTTGCCTGAAGTATCAATATCAAATTTATAACTGAAATTGGCCGCATCGTAATGATAAGGTTCTATGATGTTATTTTGTGTCTGAATATTTGAATGCAGTGTTCCATTAGGGTAAAACATTTGGAGGTTGGAAGATTTATAGGCCTTAAAATCATCAAAATACCCGTTGTAATGAAAGCTGAACAAATGACGCCTGCCTGCCTGCCAGTCTGCACCAGCACGGTAAGTATAGTATTTAATTTTGTAAATGTTTTCTGCATCCCTCTTTATTTCAAGCCTTTCACCATTTTGTACAACGGTATTGCCGCTTTTACCGGTCATTGACCGGTGCGGGGTATTATAGTCCAGGGAGCCGTATAAACTCCACTTTTTGGTGTTTAAACTGGCAGTAATATTTTCATTCACCATCCAGTACCGTCCTTTGGTAACACTCGAACGAAGATCTACTCCATACCCCAGTGTATTTCTTTTCTTCGTTACGATATTGATAATACCCGCATTTCCCGCTGCATCAAACTCTGCTGAAGGAGCGGCTAACAGCTCTATCTTACTCAGGTTTTCAGCACTCATGCCCTGTAACAGGTTCGTCAATTGCTTGCCGGAGAGGTAGGTCATTTTTCCATCAATCATTACATTAATGCCGGCAGATCCGCGGAGCAATATATTATCATCCTGGCCGATAGTAATACCGGGAAGTTTTTTCAGTGCGTCAAAAGCAGAGGCCCCGGAAGTTAAGGCGCTGTTCTGCAGGTTTAAAATCACCTTGCCTTTATTTATTTCGATGAGTTGCTTTTTTGCTTTAACGGTAACCTCTCCAAGGGTATCGGTTTTTACCCTGGTAAGTGTATCCTGTGCTGTCAGCATTGTTACCGGCACTATTACCGCTTGCAATAAAAGAATGCTGCGTAAGTATATAATTGTATTTTTCATGACCACTTTTTTTTGATTTTCCTGTTACTGATTAAAAAAATGAAGGCCGCCGATAGCAATAGTTCCAGGCCGGTGATAATACCGGTTGCAGCAACACCAACCGGCTGGTAAATAAAAAGGGGCAGCTTTTCATAATCACGCCTGGTTAATTGTCTCTCAAAAAATAGCGGTGGAAAATAGACATCGTGCAATGCCTGGTGCAGCGTTTTTGCCTGCCATATAAAATGGTGATTGGATTGTGCATCATTTGCCGCAAGGTGAGCGAACATACCGTCCACACCGGCAGCAGGGTTCAGCAATACGGAAGCGTTGGTTACCTGCTGACGCCGTTCGATACCTGCGAAATAATCCTGCACGGCATTTTTATTACTGTCGTCCATCAATTCGTGATAGGACATATAGGTGGCAAACCCAAAACCGGGGCTTTGAGGTTGCAGCGTTGTATTCCTGTATTGGGGGTGAAGTTCTCCCAGCCGGGCAATAGTTTGTTTTGCAAAGGCAGTATCATCAAACCGGGAACCCTGCGGTCGCCTGGACATCCGGCTTATAAGCGTGTTATCGACCGGGATCGCTTTTTCAGCAACAGTGGTCACGAGTGTAGGAACAATAAAACAAATTGATATCCACGAAATTCCTCCCAAAAGGGCTGCGCTGCTGGTGTTTTTAGCATACGCATTGATACCATAGACCACCGATAGCCAGAAAACAAGATAAATACCTGCCATTAGCAGGAAAAGGAAATCATTGAGCGTTGGAGCCTGTTTAAAACACCAGTAATTCAATGCCAGGCCAATAAAGAATAAGAAAACAACCATTGCTCCGGTGATGAGCCCGGTGAACAGGCATTTTGATAATACCCATTGCCTGGCGCTTATTCCCTGGCCGTTAATAAGCTTCCAGTTACCATTATCAGATTCGGCCGACAAGGTATTAAAACACAATACCACAATCAGTAGCGGAAGCAGGTAAATGATCCAGAAGCTGGTATCAAAATGTCCCGCCAGGGACCGCAATGGATTAGCTATTTCCCCTTGTTTAAAAAGCTGCATAAAGAAGCTTTCATTTTTTATGGTATAGTAATAGGGGAATATATCGGCCTGCCCGATATTGAAAATGGCCGTACTTACAGGAGGCTTATAAACCGGTAAAACAATGTTCCAGTTACTGGATATGATGCCGGTGGCTTTTTTATAAGCAGCAAGCCCTTCCGGTTTTGTGGTGTCGGTATCAAAGCCCGATTGTAAGGTTCGCAAGGCCTGGAGTTTTTCATTCCTGAAAGACTCAATTGTTCGGAGCTGTTTATATTTAAAAGCGGCCCCCTGGTAAAGCCCGTATAAACCCGCTAATAAAAAAATTATTAATAGCAGTATGTTGATCCTTTGCTTTTTAAAAAGCCAGCGCTGCAAATGGAGCGTAATTCCTGTATGGTGATCGTGCGGTTTCATTTTTTTTATTTAGCGGTAACTGAAGGCATTTCCTCTTTTGTACAGTAGTATTATTAAAACCAGTAACCAACATATTAATCCAACATTGTCAGGAACTATATGCGGGAAGGACCAGGCAAGCGGATGGTTTTTTATCTCCACATCCCCGATGGAGTGGTATTTATCTTTACTTACTTTATAGGAATTAAAGCTGCCATAAGCCGAGTTATCACGCATATCGTTATTCAGTTCCTGCACAAAATCGCGCCGGTACTGTTCTGCCTGCTCCTGAAAATCAATTTCAGTTTCCAGGCTCGCGTTTGATGTTGCCATAGATATATTACGCAGCGCTACAAACGGGCTCCCCAGGCCAAGCAATGACTGTAGTTGCTTTTGCTTTTTTAAACTGAGAAAAACCTCTCCCCAAAACTTATCATATACCTTACTGCTATATTCCTCTCCCTGCTGCATGATATACCCTTCAAAATTGAAAGGCAATTGTTCTACGCTGTCTACTTTATATTTTGACAATAGTTCCTGCTCGATCTGTTTAGCCCTTTCGCTTTGTGTATTGTGTCCATCAAGTCCTTTTTCGATCGCATCAGCAATCTGTCGCCTGAATTGGTAGTTGGTAGTAAGGGGAAATACATTTTCTGCAACATTTGCCACGATACGCGGCAGGAGAATATTGGTAAACATCCAGCACAGCAATAACACCGCAATAGCACCACCAGCGTGCTTAATCTTTGAAGAAACATATACACCCAGCAAACTCCAGATGAGGCAATAAGCACTGTACACCAACCATAGATAAAAGAGACTACCCGGGATAAGGTCTGTGCTCAGCAGCCATGCGGCAGCAATTGCTGTTATGAGTAAATAGACGGTTATAAAGATTTCAAAAACCAGGAATACGGCGAATGTTTTTGCAAACAGCAGCTGCCTGAATGATATACCCTGTGAAAGCAGCAAAGGCAAAGTCCCTTTTTCTTGTTCTCCGTTGATGCTACCGAACGACAAAACAATGATCAATAAGGAAACTAATAACTGGCATACCAGTGCCGGGCTTAACCAGCCGAAACGTAAGCCTGTGTCGCTTTCCTGTCCTTTGCTGAAGAGGAGATCGTTTTGGCGGTGAGGCTCCATGTAGACAGATGTGCCTGTATATATACTCAGCCCCGGATCAAAGCAATGTAACAGGGAAGGTTTTTTATAGGCATAATTGCCAAAATGGGCTGCAATATGCGGGTGCTTCAGTTCCTGCGACAACCATTCTTCACGTGATTTTTGTTGTGCTTCCTTCCTGGTAGTCTGCAACTGGCTTTGAAAATCCAACTGATGCCATAGGGCAATGGCACTGATAAGCAGCAAAAAACAGATCAGCCATTTTAAACGTTTATCCCTGCTGTATTGCAGCCATTCATTTTTAATTATTCGCTGTATCATTATTGAAGGTTTCTTTTTTGCAGGGATAAATGCTTAGTTAATTTTAGTAAAACCATTACACTGACCGGTCAGGTCAAATTCTTTAGTTACGGCTCCTCCGCTGATCTTATAGGAATAAACAGCATTGCTGCCTGCCGCCGACACATTGAAATAAATTTTCTCATTATCCCATTTGGTCATAAAGGTGGAGCCGCCAAAAAAGGCGGGTATGGCAGTAGAGATATTGCCCGAAGATGTTTTGGCCGACAGGTTAATTTTATAGAATGACCCTGCAGCGCTGCCGTCAAACGGGTAAGCCGAGGCATCCGAATACCTTACGGTAAATACATTATTATTATCAAAGTAGAACAGGCCCAGGCAATGCCCACCTGTAACGGCATCCAGGTCGAAGAAATAAGATGGGTCAAATTCGGTAGTACCCTTTTTGATTTTTAATATGCCGCTTGGTTTACCATTGTTTGCATAGCCATTAACATAAATGTCTCCGCTTGCGTCTTTAACCAGGCAGCTTGGACTAAAAGAAGCGGTAGTGCCACCATTCCACATCATATTAGTACGGCTGTCCTTAATTAATTTTTCTACGGTAGAAGTGCTTTTGTTGATTACTGCTACAAAAACAGCATCCTCCAGGTTTTTAAAAGATGCATTCTGGTAATTAACACCCATGAACAGGTAGCCGTCCCGTTCTACAAGACCCAGGTAATAAATTTCGGTCGCGCCTGTTAACTGCAGACTGCTCAGGTCAATATAACCCAGTATCTCCATGGTAGAGGGATTAAATTTGACCATTTTGGGGATCCCTCCAAAGCCGTTGGAGGCGGCATAAGCCTCTGTAGTACTCAAAAACTCGACAGCTCCAAAAGTCCTCAGGCCTGGTACGGAAATGCTTCCGGCTTGTTTGGGTTTACCGTTTTCATCGAAACCGTATTTACGTAAAGTTGCCGGTGCACCAAAAGTGGCAATATAGATCTCATTGCCGTATTTAAACATCTGGCCGGAACTGCTCAGTTCGAGTGCGCCTGTTGCAGAAACATTGCCCGAAGGAAACTGTTCCGTACCAAAAACATAAGTAGTTTGGTTTGGATAGGTACCCCCTGTAATGGAAAGAGCATAATTGGTTTTTTTAGCAGATGACCCGGATGGGCTATCTTTTTTACAGGAGTATATAAGAAGACAAATAGAAAACAGCGATAACAGTACTTTGCGTTTCATGTTCATTTTTTATTTTTTTGTGTTTGATAGAATCTTATTTTAAAACTGAATGATCTCCCGGGAAGCTGCACTTTAAAGTTGTCATAGGTACGGGTATCGGTTAAATTGGTAGTTTCAAACGCAAGGGACAGGCCTTCATACCAGGAATAGGAAATGCCGGCTCCGTGCAATAGTTGAGTCGGAAGTTTGTTCTTCAGGTTGCGGTCTCCGTCTTCGGCCCAGTACAGGAAATACTCATGTGTATAATTGCCATTGTACCACACCTGAAGGCTATTGCCATCCTTAAAAATATTCCGTGCCGTATAAATCAGGCTACCATTCGCGAACAGGTAGGGAACATTCGGCATCCGGCTGTTTTTATATCGCCCGTTATCTATAGGCCGGTTGCTGATATTGGATCGGTTACGCAGGTCCTGGTAAGTAAAATTCCCGTTCACCGTAATATTTTTCCATAAGCGATATTTTACACTTCCCTCCAGGCCAATGACACGTACATTCAGCAGGTTGTCATACCGGCTGAAAAACTGGGAAGGGGGTAAGTAGATCAGGTTTTTCACATCACGGTAAAAACCGGATAACTCTGTTTCCTGTCTGCCGGTATTATACATGGCCGTGAGGTTGATATTTTCACTTCTTTCCGCATCTATATTGGGATTAGGGGTTACATAAGTAAAATCACCGAAAGCTTCTTCCGGTTCAGGCAACCTCGCCGCATGTTCGTAAGAAAGTTTCAGTAAAAGCCTTTCATTATATTGATATCCCAACCCCGCATTCCAGGCTAACCGGGTAAGTGTTTTTTTAGTTGTTTTCCGGTTAAGGTCAACGAGCTCAAACCCTTTTACCGAGGTAAAATAGTTTTTAATGGATGCCAGGTACCGCCATCTTGTTTCTTTAAAACTTCCTTCCAATCCTATTCCCGATACGTTTTTCAACATCTGCGATGGTGTGCGGTAATAGTCAATGCCACCATAAAATTTTTGCGCAACAGGGTCTCTGCCGGTACGACGGTACCATTGGAAGGTATTGCTGAAAACAAGTTTGGCCTGGCCGTTTAGTTTATAAACTGCGGTGAGTTTACTATTGGCAACATCTGTATAAGTATATAACTCATGTCCGGAGCTGCTTAATTCTCCCCCGCTGAGTTTACGTTGTGGCTGACCATTCAGATCACGAGCTACTTCACCATTCCAAAGGAAAGAGTAGCGGGACGTATCCATCAGCAAACTTTTTACCCGGTTATAAGAAAACATCGCCGTTATACCGGTCTTAGGTAACAGGTTGTCCTTTTGATAGCGGAGGATGGCAGTTTGCAGTCTTTCATTACGATAAACGTGACCGTAAGGCTGCAACATCATCAAACTATGTTGTAACTGATCGTAGGTACCTGTCTGTAAAAGCGTAAGGGACAATTGGTCAGCAAAAGGTTTTCCGGTATAACCTACCTGCACCTGCACATTGTAATTTTTAAAAAGATCATGGAACAGGGGAACGTTCATGGTATCTGCCTGGCCATTTGGTTTTATAACCTCTGCCTGCACCCGGTATTCGTTAGCGGCGTAATTGAAGTTGGCCTGTAAGGAGGTAAATAAATGAGTGTTGATATATTTCTTTCCCAGTATATTCAGTTTGTGGGTATTAAAGGAAGCAATCGAGTAAGATGCGTTGATATAATCTTCCCGCTCTTTCCTGGTAACAATGTTAATAGCAGCGCCAAGCGCATCTGATCCCAGTTCCACGGGCAGTACACCTTTATAAACTTCCAGTCTTTCAATCTGCTCAACCGGATAAATATTCAGCGTTTGTGTTTCTCCCAGGTTGTCCTGGGGTAAGCCGTCAATAAAAAACTTAACCTGTTTACCGGAGCTGCCATTGATAAAAAAATCATTGCCTGAACCAAAGCCGCCGTTTTGTTTGATTTTGATCCCGGATGCCTGTCTCAGCAGATCAATACCGGAGATATTACTGTTATAATAGGGCGCCGCATTAATGAGGGCAATATTAAAAGGTTGTTGCCTGAGGGCCTTTACACTAATATTACCTTTAACTGTAACTGCATTTAATACACGGGTACTGTCAAGGCGGATACTGTCGGTTTGGGCGAAGCCTCCGTAAGCGGACACAAGAATAAGTAGTAAGAAAAGAAGCGACTTCATGTAGTAGACCAGGTTAAATAGTTTCCAGGTATAGCTTTTGTAATTCGTTTGCGGTTATATCGGCAGTTTTAAGCGTATGCATCAGCATCCCGTTTTTCATGATGCCAATATGTGTGCCCACGGCAACAGCATTAAAAATGTCATGTGTTGCCATGAGTATTGTTTTTCCTTTTGATCCCAACTGTTTTACAATTGTTGTGAACTCCTGGGTTGCCTTGGGATCCAGCCCGCTCGTAGGCTCATCCATAAAGATTACTGCCGCATCTTTTGCCAGTGCTATGGCAATTGCTACTTTCTGTCGCATGCCTTTGGAATAAGTCACTAATTTTTTGCGGTGCGCTTCCGGCTGCAATCCCGCATGCTGTAAGAATTGCGCTAAGGCTTCAGGGGAATAATCAAATCCGGCAAGCCTGCTGAAGAAATGAAGGTTTTCAACCCCTGTCAGGTTGCCGTATAATTGCACTACTTCGGGTATATAGGCAAGATGTTTTTTAAGGGTATTATCACCTGGCCTGACTTCTATATCATTGATAAAGGCTTTTCCCGCGCTTGCCTCAATAAAGCCAAGAAAAATATTGATGGTTGTGGTTTTGCCGGCCCCGTTCTGGCCCAGCAGGCAGAATATATCACCTGCTTTGAGCCGCAGATTTAACTGATTAAGCGCCGTATGGCTATTATACTGCTTAGTGAGGTCAATGGCTACCAGCCGGTCCGGTAAGGATGTAATCATTTTTCTGTTTTTATTTCTATAATTAATCGGTTATCGACCATTTCCTGGTAAACCGGTACGTTGCCTGCTGCAGATAACTCTTCCCGGGTAGCAAAACCATCGGCTCTTTCCCATATTGATTTTCCAGCCCCTTCAAGGGTATAAGCAGTTTCGTCAGGCAGTAATACATGAATGGTGTCATCTTTAGGCAGGCAAAGGCCTTGTTGGTTGCGAATACAGCGAACAGACAATGGATGTTGAAGAGGGAGCGTAATCCTTTCTTCATTGTAGAGTAAAAATGAATTATCCGGGAAAGCGGATACCGGGATCATTTCCTTTGGCTGCATTTCAAACACGGTTATATTTTCCGGCAGTAATTTTTCGCCAGGTTGATAGGAAACAATTTTAACCGGTGCAGGCTCCGGAGAGTGGTTGATGATTTTATGCTCATCAACCGTAATTTTTTCAACAAAAAAGAAATCGTCCGGTGCCGTGTTGGAGTATTTAATATTGCCGTTATTATGCACTTCGGAAATTAATTTATACTTACCCGGGGCCGCATATTCAGGAAGGGTGTACGTGAAATAATAATGCCGGCCGGCCTGGATATTCTGCAGTATTTGTACCAGCTGTTCTCTTTTATGATGGGTACTTAAATAATCGGCCAGTACTAACAGCGGGGTATTTTTATTCAGGTAAAAAAGTTTTTTAGCATCCGGAACCAGCTGTGGCCGGATGGCAGGGAAGCCCAGTACATGCTGCTCAAACAGGATGGTGGTTATTCCGTCCGGGGACTGTACACCGATCCGCACATAGGGAAGCACGTGAGCATCCGTAATGTGTACGGTATTGAAATTCCAGTGTATGGTTACAGTGGAACCGGGGATCGTTCTTTTAGGGAAGATGCTCATACTTTCCTTAACCGTTTGATGTTTTCTTTACTATATATTTCAGGATAGGTGGTAAACCATTTGATGACCGTCTCTTCCCCCAGCTGATCGTAGATGAGGCTGATTATCGGTTCTAATTTTTGCAAATAAGCCGTGCGGGCATTTTCAGGGTCTTGAAGGTTCCGGGCTTTTTGTTCCTCTTTTTCTTTTTTGGATGCAGGCAGGTGATGAAAGTACCTGTTAAAATACCTGTCGCAGAAGGCATGGTACTCTTTAGTAAAAAGAATGAAGTTGTGCCACATTTCATCCAGGATCAGCAGGTCGTCGGGAATAAAAACGCCATCCGCCTGGCATACAAAGAGGAACTTTTTGGTCTCCTGGAAAATGTCGGTGGCCTCAGCCTCGGTAACATCAAACAGGTCGGTAAACCGGGAAATGATATCTTCATTATGATAGGATAGCAGGTCCTTTAGCTGATCAGGATTCAGTGTTATCGTTTCGGTATTCATGTTATAAGTGTTACTTTTTTAAAAAAAGGGAGCGGCTGATAGCTGCTCCCCTAATGCTCGCTTACAGCGTAGCTTTGCAGTGACCGCAATTACTGCAATGTGTGCCGCCAACAGCTTTAGAAGCAAGAATGGCCGCAATCAGGGCTGCTTTGTTTGAATTTTGCATGGTTAAAATATTTAGAAATGAACGCCTACTCTTTCGGGGATTTTCGGCATACTCCCGTTATTGCAACAACATTGTTACGATCTGTAAACAGAAAGATCAGAAGTAGTGTGTAGTGTATGGGTAGCAGGAGTCTGAACGCTTATGCCGGGCACGATGAATCAAAACCTGCCTGACAGGTGATAACAGGTGCAGGACGTAACCTGTCCATTTCAGTCATTTAACGATAACCCCTGGTTTAAGAGGCGGATCATCTGACATGAAACTAACACCGGCATCCACCCTGAACTCCGGATGCGATAAGAAATGACAGGCTGCCGCTAAAGCATGCGTACATACAACAGATACCAATAAACTAACAGGAGAAAGGAGGACCCCGCAGTGAAATAGTGCTTAAAGGGGTAAAAGCGTAATTGAAAACCTTGCCGTTATTAAATGGCAAAAAGTTAAATGAGGGTAATATCGTAATGACCGCATGAACGTTATCGGCGTCATGGGTAAAATGGTATTCGCAGACAGCACAATGCTGCTTTTCTATTTTTACCTTAACCAGTACATCATTACAGGAATGATTTCCATGTGCGTGAAATACTTTAGCAATGAAAATAAAAGTCATCAGGCTGAGTAAGACCAGCGCTGTTATGCTTTTACTAATATTGTTGAAGTAGCGATTCAATTTTTGGTTGGTTATTAATCGAGCGCTAATCTACAGTATTTGCAACGATATTGCAAAAATTATTTTTTGTTTTTTATTAAAAAAGATGACCAGGGTCACACAAATAATTTTATGATAACCCCTAAAACTGCTGCAATCAGTATAATATAAGGCTCTTGTATTTTCTTAATGTAAATCAGGGTCAGGATGGTGGCGATCGTAATCAAAGCAGTAGGAAGATCTACAATGCTATTGGTTGCGATCACCCCTACAGCACCGGCCAGCGCGCCAATTACAGCAGCGGTAATTCCATCAACGAACATCTTCACCGGCCGGCTTTTTGCTATCTTACTAAAATAAGGGGCGGGAATAACTGTAAACAGATAACAGGGTAAAAACGTTGCCAATGCCGCCACACCGGCTCCGGGAAAACCCGCAGCCAGGTAACCGATAAATCCGACTGTAATAACAACCGGGCCAGGTGTGATCATTGCCACGGCTACGGCATCTAAGAATTGCTGTTCAGTAAGCCACTGATTTTCTTCTACAACACCTGCGTGCAGGAAGGGTACAATTGCCAGGCCGCTGCCAAAAACAAATGCTCCCGCTTTTGCAAAAAAGATCGCCATTTTCATAAGGATAGAATCCTCGCCCGCTACCAGGCCGATTTGTAACAGTAAAACACTATTTGTAGAGGACCGGCCAATTGTTTTCGGCGGCGCTTTTACGAACATATATAAAAGCCCCGCAGCCATAAATAATAATATGCTCTCCTGCCTGGTTATAAAAGTTATAATGGCGGCTACTGTAAAAAACAGCCATAATAACCAATTTTGTTTTACAGATTGATAATGGAACTTACCTATAGATTTTGTGGTGAGCTTATAGGAGCTTATGGTGATGATGCCGATAACCGCTGCTCCCACACCGTAGAAGACAGCCTGCATCCAGGGCAGGCCTCCATACATTTTATAGGCCATACCCAGTAATACAACCATAACAAAGGAAGGCATGACAAACGCAAGTCCCGCTAAAGTAGCGCCCGTAATACGATAATGTACAAAGCCCAGGTAAATACCTAATTGAGCAGCCAGCGGGCCCGGGGCTAACTGTGCTAATGCCAGCCCTTCTTTATATTCTTCTTCTGATATCCATTTACGTTTCTCCACCAGGTCCCGGTGCATATACCCCACCAGGGCCACTGGGCCGCCAAATCCTGTTGTACCTAACTTCAGGAAATATATTATTAACTCACGTATGGTATAGGGAGCTTTTTTGTCCATACACTAAAAGTTTAAAATGAAATACCGATTTGAAATCCTGCAGAGAAAGATGCGGGCTGATTGTTTCCGAACCTTACAGGCATGGGCATAGCAATGTAAAAAGCCGATCCCTTGTTTTTTTTAACCACCTTACTAAGAACCGGCGTAACACCATACCGCCCGGAGGTTTCAAAGGCTAACCGGCCTGCAAAACCAAAACCTTTTCCAAGCGCCACCAACACACCGGGATGAATGAGCAGGTTATTCATTTTGCTGGTTTCGCCTTCGGCCCTGATACCGGGAGCAAGCTCAATGGAAAAGCCAATTTTTTTTGATTTCCAGATATTGATACCAAAAGGGAAAACGACCTGGTAATAGCCGTCGAAATTGGTGGTGGTATGATTCTTATTAATGAGGATAATGGGATGCATGATGCTGGCGTATCCCGTAATGGCAGGAGGGGTTGCCGTAGTTTGAGAAAAAGCCTGATGGGACAAAAGTGCCAGCAGCGCGAAAATGATTGTGATCCCGGATGTATTTGAGTTTTGCATGATGAGCAAACCTAAACATCCGGCATGGCCCTGAATAGAAGCTTATTTACCTTTTGGAATGATATTTACTTTTTTCAAATTTTTTCTGAACTGGGAAGGGCTATCGCCTGTATATTTTTTAAATATCCGGCTGAAATGACTTTGATCGGAAAAGCCGGTGAGATATGCTATTTCGGTAAGCGGGATCTTTGGGTTTTTCATAAGATCCATGGCCTTTTCAATCCGCTTTTTCCTCACGTAGTCGCCAAAATTCAGATCATCAAAATACCGGGAAAACTCCCGCGACAAATAGGATGGGTTCAGCTCTAATTCAGAGGATAGTTTTTTAATGTCTATGCTCATTTGTGCATCAACCTGGTCTTGTATCATTTCCTTCAGCTCTCTTACCCATTGGGGTTGCCTGGCGGCAGTTTTAGATTTGAGGAATTTGAGATAAACCTCGTGCAAAAGATTTTCAAAAGGGCTGTTCTGTAAATGTTTCTGTTTATATAAATGCGTGGCCCAGCTATACAAAGCGTCATAAACTTTAAAACCCGTTTCCAGTAATTCATAATCATCGGTGATATTATACGCCAGCCCCGATGAAATGGCCAGGAGCCCGGCAGCTTCGTTGGCAATATCATGACGGTCTGTATCAGCCCCACGGACGATTTTAGCGATTATATCTATGGCAGCGTTTTGAATGTTGTGCTTATGTACAATATAATCAAAAGTACATTTATCGCCATAATGCGTGTATTCGACACCGGGTATATCAAATGGGGTAGCATCCGTTTCTTGTGCTATACGCAAAACATCTTTGAAAGGCACATATATAAATTGAGCATCAGGGTCGACAAATTTTTTTATCAGCCAGGGGCAGGCTAGCCGGTCAATTTTGGGGCGCTCTCTGGTTATCCATTTCATAGCTTAAAGGTAACTACTATGTTACTGCAAAGTATTGAAAAGAATCTATCAAATGCTTCTAAAATGGCAGTTTTAATGGTACCAGGGCCGAGGAACAAATGCTGAATGTAATGAATAGCTGTAACCCTTTTTGATTAGCTACCGGGAGGCTTGCAGAAACAAGCCCCCGTTGTATGTGCAACTAATAGCCGGTAGAATGGCGACAGTTTATAAACTTACTACCACCTTACCGACAGTCCTGCCGCTTTCTACCTGCAAGTGGGCTTTCCCCATTTCATTAAAATTAAATACTTCTGATACGTAAGGTTTAATAATGCCTTGCGACAGCCAGCTTGCTAATACTTCCATATCACTGCCACTGGACGCCACTAAAAAAAACAATGCATGTACATTTTTTGCTTTTGCCCTTTCTATCTGATGTTCACTCAATCCGGCGGGAATGCTGATAACTACCCCGCCATCCTTTACCACCTCCAATGAGTTGTCAATATTGTTGCCACCAACAGTATCCATTACAAAGTCGTATTTAACCTCACTGTTTTTCCAGTTGTAACCGTGATAGTCGATGTGTTCATCGGCACCAAGACCCATTACAAAATCTTTATTTTTAACTGAAGAAGTGCCTACCACATAGGCGCCCAGGTGTTTGGCTACTTGTACTGCGAAATGGCCTACACCGCCGGCTGCTGCATGTACCAATACCTTTTGCCCCGGTGTTATGTTCGCATGCCTGGTCATTGCCTGGTAAGCGGTTAGTGCTGCAAGGGTTGAGGCTGCGGCCTGCCCGTGCGTAATATTTGCCGGTTTGGCTGCAAGCTGATCTACGGGGGCTGCCACATACTCCGCATAGGCTTTGCCATGGCCCGGAAACCGGATCATTCCAAATACTTCATCACCCTGTTTAAAAGTAGCATTGGTTCCGGCCTCTTCCACAACGCCGCTGATATCCCATCCGGGTATAAGCGGGTGCTCGTTTTTCAGTAGCTGGTAAATACCCCCGCCGGCCCGTACCTTAACATCTACCGGGTTTATGCTCACAGCTTTTACCTGTACCAAAACTTCATCGCTTTTGATCTCCGGTTTTGCTGTTTCTATGTATACTAATTTTTCTACACCGCCCGGCTCGTTGATGATAACCGCTTTCATTATTATCCTATATTTTGTTGTTTAATTTACAAAGCGCAGATAGGAGAGATGTACTTACCCACGCTTTGTGGTTAATGTTTAAAGATATTTTGCAAGGTTTAACTCCACGTCACCGTAAGTCTGTAAGCCCTGTTCCAGCAATGCCTTGATCCTTGTTCTGGCTTCCGGCTCAGTAAGTGAAGCAAAGAAAGCAACCTGGGTTTCCATAATATGCTCATTTTTGGGCAAAACGGCCCTTGCATTCATTGTTGCTTTGATTTTTTGGATGATCTTCAGGTCAAAGGAAGCTATACGACGTGCTAAATTATCTACGAACGCATCCAGTTCTTTATCTGTAAAAGCCCTGTTGATCCATCCATAGGCTGCGGCAGTGTCGGCATCGTAATCATCACCACTTAAAATGATCTCCAGCGCCCGTGCCTTGCCGGTGAGCAAGTGAAGTCGTTCCAGTCCGCCGCCACCGGGAAACGAACCGATCCCGATCTCCGGCTGGGCAAATACCGCTTTTTCTTTGCTGGCAAAACGCATGTCAAAAGCCTGGATAAATTCGCTCCCCAAACCTCTTGCGCGGCCCCTGATGGATGCAATGCTGACAAACGGCGCCTGCTCCAGGCGTTTCGCTACATCGGGCCAGGATTTGGAAAGCCCTGTTTTTCCTTCGCCTTTGGGAAACTCAAAAATGTTCACCAACTCTGCATGAGCCACATAAAAATCAGGATTGGCACTTTCAAAAACAACAACTTTCAATTGTTCGTTAGCCTCCAGCTGGTCCATAAGGTCACGGAGCTGCACGGAGAATTCGGGGTCGAATACATTAACCGGAGGGTTGTCTATACTTACCTTCCAGTAACTTTCGCTGATCACCTGTTTTGTGAAGATCATAATTTACAGTTTTAGTTTGATCGAAAAATAAAAGCAGCTTTTGTAAATTTGCTTTCAAATTGCAAGTGCAAATATAGGAACAATCACTTGCAAAATGCAAGTAAATAAATTTTTATGGCAGAAATAAAGAAAAGGTCGGGATGCCCTGTAAGCAGTTCCCTGGATATATGGGGGGATAAATGGTCGTTGCTGATTGTGCGGGACCTGATGTACGCAAAGGCCTGCACCTATGGCGATTTTTTAAAATCGGAAGAAAAAATAGCCACTAATATCCTCGCATCCAGGTTGCAGACACTGGAGGCGGCCGGCATTATTTCCCGGTCGGAGCACCCTGACAGTAAATTGAAAGTTTTATACCGGCTTACTGAAAAAGGGATCGACCTGCTACCGGTGATGATGGAGATCTATCTCTGGGGAGACAAGTATTTCAAGCTTTCCGATACCCATAAGGCATTTTTGCAGGAAGTAAAAAAGGATAAGGAGGGGTTTACTAAAAATCTGAAGCAGAAGCTTAAAAAGGCGATCTGATGACCGGATCCGGTACCAATTGAGCAGACTTCAGGCCTTGTTGTAACCGCTATATAAGGGATGATCCATATTAATGGATTAACTTATGGCGTTCATCACATGTTGTGTGTTAACAGGGGTAAATAATATTTGTGTTAGGAAGACTTCATATAAGAAGTGTCACTTAATCGTTTTATTATTCTTTTTCCATCAGCTGTTTGGTGTAAAAAAGAAACGCCTCCGCTTACCCCGTACAAACTGATATCGTTAAGCATTGCTACATCTAATCCCAGCCACATCACATTAAATATACTCAGTGTATCTCCATGGGAAACGATGATCATATTTTCTTCGTTGTTGTATAAGATTTCGTTATAAAAAGGTAATAGCCTTTGCCACACATTAAACCTGGATTCTGCATCGCTAAAACATTTATCATAAATGGTGTTCTCTTCATTTTCAATATTCTCCTTTAGCCATTGTACGGACTTGCCAATTGCTTTTCCGAGACTTCGCTCCCGTAAAGAATCGGTTTGTGTGGTGGGTATATTTAGTCTTTTTCCTATAATTTCAGCAGTTTGTATTGCTCTTTTCAGGGAGGAAGAATAGATGGAGAATTCCCGGTTTTCGATTTCGGACTTTAAGTTATATGCAATGTTTGCTGCCTGTTGAACCCCGTTATCTGTCAGGTCCCAATCTGTCCAGGAACCAATCATTCCATTAGTATGGTGTACTGATTCAGGATGTTGGATCGTAATGATGTTCTTAATACTGGAATGTTTCATTCTGTTTTGGTCGATGGTGGTTGTTGGAAATGAAATCGCGGTGTTTGCCTCCCCATTTGCTCAGTTGTGCCCAGATTGGAACCAGCTCCTTCGCAATTTCTGTCATCTCATAATCCACGCGGGGCGGCACTTCTGCGTAAACCGTCCTTTTTACCAAACCCTCTTTCTCTAATTCGCGTAACTGGAGCGTTAGCATACGTTCGGTAATACCCGGGATCTGGTTACGAAGTTCGCCAAAGCGCAGCTTTCCTTCTTCAAGCTTACACAGTATCAAAAGTTTCCATCGTCCACCCACTTTGCAGATCGCATAAGTTAAATCACATTCAGTAAGAAGGTATTCGGCGTTGAGACTGTTGGTTGAATTTTCTTTTCTTTTTGCCATTACTTACAAATTTGTATGTACCATACATTGGGATGTGTACCTCACAAAGGTAGTAAAGCCACCCTAATTTTGGGTTTCAAAAAAAGATATTGACATGAATTACAGGGTATTATTAATGGGCTTTGTCCTTTTTATGACGGCAGCAAGCGCACAGACCAACAAGTTAAACGCAGCACTTGACGAATTAACCGCCCGTTTGATCGCTAACAAAGAAGTGGCCGGTATCAATGTTCTTGTGATCAAAGACAATAAGACCTTGTATAATAAAGCTACCGGGTATGCCGATGTTGAAAGACGTAAGCCGCTGGCGACCACCGACATTTTTCGCATTGCCTCCCAAACAAAGGCAATTACCAGTGTTGCCGTGATGATGCTTTGGGAAGAGGGAAGGTTCTTATTAGACGAACCGGTATCAAAATATATTCCGGCCTTCAAAGCACCACGGGTAATTGACACGTTTAACCCTTCCGACAGCAGTTACACCACTATAGCCGCCAACCGGGAGATCACGATCAGGGACCTGCTCAGGCATACCTCCGGTATTACCTATCCTTTCTTCTCCACCGACCCGCGTTTCAATGCGATCTATTCAAAAGCCGAGGTGCCAACCTGGATTGGCAGCGAGGGCGGCAGCTTGAAAGAAAAGATCGGATTGCTTGCACGCCAACCACTGGTGCATCAGCCCGGGAAGGCCTTTACGTATGGATTGAATACTGACGTGCTCGGCTATCTCGTAGAAGTTGTAAGCGGGATGCCCCTGGACGTATTTTTTCAAACGAGGATCTTCAAGCCCCTTGGAATGGACGATACTTATTTTAAGATCCCACAGCATAAAGCGCAGCGGCTGGTACCCGTGGTAGAAATCAATACGTCTGGTATCAGCAGGATCACTCATCCGATCTATGAAGGCAACAGTGTAGATTATCCTACTAAAGAGGGCGTATTGCTATCGGGCGGAGCCGGTCTTAGCTCAACAACAGCTGACTATGCAAAATTCCTTCAGCTGTTGCTTAATCGCGGAATGTATAACGGAAAACGGTTGATTGGTAAAAAAACCCTTGAACTGATGACCACTAACCAGCTTGGTCAGGAAGCAATGGCGAATGGAGATGCCGGCTTCCGGTTTGGACTCGGATTCTCTTTGATAACACAGGACAATCAATACCTCCATTCGGAAAATAGCGGGTCGTTCTACTGGGGTGGTGCATTCAATACACATTATTGGGTTGACCCTGAAGCAAACCTGATCGGGCTTGTTTTTACACAACAATATTTACCATCGTCATATTGGGACCTGGGCACACTTTTCAAAAATGTCATCTACGCATCACTTAACGATTAATTGCCGTGAAAAAATACGCATACATTGGCGGCCTGGGTTTCCTGGCCGTCATTACCACTGAATTCGGGGTCATTGGCATCCTGCCACAGGTTGCCCACCACTATAAGATCAGTATCGACCAGGCCGGATACCTGTTAGGTGCTTTTGCCCTGGTGATCGCCCTTACTGGTCCGGCGATGACCTTACTTCTGTCCGGGTATGACCGCAAGAAGGTGATGCTTGTCGCGATAAGCCTGTTCTTAATTACCGGGATCATCTCATTTCTTTCTCCTCCGTTTTGGCTTCTTCTACTTGTGAGAATTTTACCGGCCTTTCTGCAACCTGTGTACATTGCTACTGCCTTAGCGGTATCAGTATCGGGTGCTGATAAGGCAAGGGAGAACGAGTTGATGAGCATCGTGTTCAGCGGCGTGGCTATTGCTATGGTTTCCACTGTTCCGTTGGCGACCTGGATAGCGAGTTTCTCCTCATGGCAATTTTCTTTCGCCGTACAGGCTATTGTCAGCACGATTGCCCTGATCGCAATATACCTGGGTCTGCCATCCATGCCGGTGACAGAGCGCAGATCCTATGGCAGCGCCTTGAGCATTCTGACCAGGCCGGTCTTCATTGTTAGTACAGCAATGAATTTTTTCATGATCACTGCCTGGTTTGCCACCTACGGTTATTTTGCAGAATACCTTATTAAAGCCAAACAGATGGATGAGATTATGGTGAGCTATATGCTTTTGTTATTTGGAATTATGGGCGTGGTTGCAAATTGGGGCGCCGGGAAAATGCTGAATAAAAATGTTGCTGCTACAACCGCTATTTTTTTGTCGGGCACAATTATAGTACCGGTGTTACTACATTTTTCCGGGGCAGACACCATAAGTACCTGGGTGGTAATTGCGCTTTGGGGACTGTTTTATTCTCCCAGTTTTCTTAACGCTTCAACCTATATGATTTCGGCAGCACCGGACAGTCTTGAATTTGCCAATAGCTTGGCCACTTCTTTTGGAAACCTGGGTGTTACCCTGGGCACGGCAGTTGGCGGATGGATAATAGTTACCTATGGTGCCGAATATTCTCCCTGGGTAACGGTAATCTTTGGGGCGCTGGCTTTTACGATGATGTTATTGAGGCGGGTACTTGAGCAGCGGGTAGCCGCTCCATCGCGGAATGAAGGAAAAGTGGAAAGGGTTTAACATTGCCGTCAAACGATCAAACAGACTTTTCCGTATTCCGTGAGATATAAAACGAAATTTTTTGAGGGCGATTAGTACCCCGGTTCAAAATTTTTGGTGCCTGATTTTTTAAAAAACCGGTCTTGTATAATTCATTCACGAAAAAGATCAGCATATTGTCCCCATCTTTAAAGTTCAATCGTTATTAAGGCGAACATAAAAATTTTAAACAATGAAAGAATTTGCGTTAATCTTCAGATTAAAAGACATTGGGGATTTTAAGCCCTCACCCGAACAAATGCAGCAACGGATGAACTGGTTGGCCGGTATTGCCGCTCAGGATAAATTAGTGGATAAGGGCAACACGCTTTTACCCGCTCCGGGAAGCGCCAAAACGGTAAAACCAAATAATGTGGTAACAGACGGCCCGTACACTGAGATCAAAGAGTTTATCAGCGGGTATATCGTGATAAAAGCCGAATCGATTGACGAGGCTGTAGCAATAGCAAAAGAGAATCCTATTTTTGAACAGGTAGGAGGAAGTATTGAAGTTCGTGAGATTTTAAAACGCGACTAAAAGATCATATGGCTGATTATGGGAGCAGGGCAACAGTGTAACGAATTATTACCCCACTTATTCCGCCAGGAATATGCGAAAATGACGGCAGTGTTAAGCCGTCATTTTGGCCTGCGCCATATTGAAGTTGCTGAGGATATTGCCAGTGACACCTTTTTAAAAGCATCTGAGCACTGGGCGATCAACGGAATCCCGGAAAACCCTATTGCCTGGTTATATGCCGTGGCAAAGAATAAGACTAGGGATTATTTTAAAAATGTACGCGTTTTTGAAACTAAAGTCAAAAACGTAATGACAACAAATGAGGTTCAGGCAGCGCCTGATTTTCATTTTAATGAGGCGGTTATCTCCGATAGCCAGCTGGCAATGATATTTGCCGTCTGTAACCCTTCAAATTCAACAGAAAGTCAAATTTGTTTAGCACTTCAGATTCTTTGCGGGTTTAGTGTGGAAGAAATCTCCAATGCATTTTTGACGAAACCTGAGACCATTAAAAAGCGGTTGCTCAGGGCAAGAGCCACACTGCGTAATGATCATTTTGAGATTAAAACATTAAATGAAAGCCAGATCACATCGAGGCTGGATATTGTATTAAAAACCCTGTACCTCCTGTTTAACGAAGGCTATTTTTCCAAAACCAATGATCTTCAGATCCGGAAGGATATCTGTTCGGAAGCATTAAGACTGACATTTTACTTAACAGAAACTCCTTTAACGAATACTCCTGCGGTGAACGCACTGATGGCGCTCATGTGTTTTCAGAGTTCTCGCCTGGAAGCCAGGACCGATGAATATAACGAAACTATCCTGTTTGAACAGCAGGATAAAAACCAATGGGATCAATCCCTCATTACCAGGGGAAATTATTATTTGATTAATGCTACCAATGGAGGCGGTATCTCAAAATACCATTTGGAGGCCGGTATTGCCTACTGGCATACGGTGACCAGTCAGGAGAATAAATGGGAAAAAATATTACAACTATATAACCAGCTTATGCTCATAGAATATTCGCCAATTACGGCACTTAACAGAACTTTTGCATTTGCCAGGGTATACGGAAATGATAAGGCAATAGCAGAAGCGGAAAAACTAAAACTTACTACCAGTAATTACTACCACGGGTTACTGGGGTATTTGTATTCGGAAAAGAACATTTCAAAAGCCATTGAACATTACAAAACAGCCATGAGCCTAACCCGGTCCGGGGCAGAAAAACAAACACTGGCGAAAGAGATCCAACGCCTGAAAAAAAAGAGTAAATGAAGGCTCGGGTGATTTTAGAGGAGAAGCAGGCGTTTTGTACGATGTAATTATCATGTTGCGCCAATGGGCCGGAAAACAATAATGGAGCTATAGAAGCCGTACCAGACAACCCTGACAATATCCTTTTTTTAACTTTACATTATGTCGATAAAACAATCGATCAATAATACTTAAGCCCGGAAACTATTATCTTCTGCGTTACAAGAACTTATCAAACTTAGTCATTAGCTTTGAGACTCCGGAGGTCAAAAAAAGTATTATGAATATCATCAATGACTATGACAACTTCTTTCTGCCAGCAGAAAACCTGGATGAGGCAAAGGAATTTTATATCAACAAACTTGGACTGGATATCAAATTTGATTTTGCCGATAAAGGCATGACGGCCTTTCGGGTGGGGGATAATGAACCTGCCATTATTGTGAACAGTATGCAAAACGCAAAGCCTGCCATCTGGTTTACCGTGGGATGTGCAACAAGCTTATACCATGCTGCAGCAAAAGGGAATAAATTTTCTAAGTGAGCCGTTTGAAATTGCGACCGGGCTGGCTGTGGAATTTACCGATCCGTCCGGCAACAAACTGGGGCTCACGGATTATTCGAAAATGCCTCAGCTCCGTGTACAAAAAAACAATAAAGACTAAAACAGCAAGGCACCCACTTTACACGCTCCTTCAAACGAATAAGTAATGGTACAATTCGGCTATACAATTTTATATGTGCAGGATGTTGCAGCATCTATCGCATTTTACGAACAGGCATTTGGGCTGGAGCGACGGTTCCTAACCCCTGAAAATGATTACGGGGAGTTACAGACCGGCGCAACCACCATCGCCTTTGCCTCCCAGGGACTAGCCAATACAAACCTTAAAAACGGGTTTATTGAAAGCAACCCGGATGCCAGGCCTTTCGCTATGGAGCTGGGGTTTGTAACACAGGATGTAGCAGCGGCGGTAACACAAGCGTTACAGTCGGGTGCTAAAATGGTACAGGAACCCATGCAAAAACCATGGGGGCAGACGGTGGCTTATGTACGGGATATAGATGGGTTTTTGATTGAGCTCTGCACACCCGTTAAGCTGTAAGTAAGCTGTTTTAATATCAAAAAAAATACTGCCGCTGGCGGTGAAAGAATACCAGGAATCATATTATCAACTGCCAGGAAAATAAAACGGCCATTTATGGTGTGGTCAATGATACCGAAAACTTTTACGCCCCCAACTGATCGCCAAAACAAACCAGGGTTTCGAAGAGGGTTTCTCTGGAAAAACCGTTCAGCTCCTTTTCTTTTGCTGATCCAGATATAATCGGATAAGAACTTACTCAACCCGCTGTTTAATTACTGTGTGAAGGGTTTCAAAACTTTAAATTCATTTTATTCTTTTTAAATATAGGTCTTGAAAGTCGAAACTGAAATCCATAGAAGGCGATATTCCTTTTATTTTAAAAGATTGAGCGCTGTCTTTTTGTTCAGGATAAAAAGTGATTAAAGCGTCACAATTCATGTCACGGTATTCCCATTTGACGGCAAACATGTTGGTGTCATAAAAAAACATGCGACCGTTTAATTTTGGCGAACGCAAACTTCTGATCCAAAGCCCGGCCCCTTTCTTAAAAATCTCCATCCGTCCAAACCATTTATCTTCATACATACCAATATAATCATGAGGGTTGTATTTGGTGTTTTTTACAGAATCGACCTGTGCCCAAACCTTCCTTGTTGCTTCATCAGCAGCGCTTATGTTTACGGCAAGATTTCGGACCCTGTTATCGATCCACTTTGCATCATCCAGGCCGAAATAACTGTCCATAATTGTTCTGGTAAGCGCAAATGCCAGGCTACCACCACCGCTTTCGGTATTCGTTAAAACTACTATCCCTAATTTCAAATCTGGTACTAAGGTCACCTGTGATAACATGCCGGGCAAGCCGCCTGTATGCATGGCCACTAAATTACCTCTCATATCATTTAGCACCCAACCTAAACCATATCCGTTAAAATGCGTATTGTATCGTTCAGAGACATAATTGGGTAAAACAGTTTGAATCGTCCACATTTTACCGCTGTTCGCGGTACTAAACAGCACTTGTTTTTGATCACTTCCATACCGCCCCCTATTGATCTGGGTGACCATCCATTTTGACATGTCTGAAACATTAGAATATATCCCACCTGCCGGACCAATCATTCCAATGTTGAAGCGGTTTATCGTTTTTAATTCACCCGTTGCTGTAGAATGCGGAGCAGCAAGACTCCCGGCTGTAGGAATATTAGGGTCCCCGACAAAAGAAGAAGTCATCTGCAATGGGGTGAAAATTCGTTTTTGAATAAATTCATCGAACCTCATATTACTCACCCTTGCTATGATTTCGCCGGCAATAATATAGAGTAAATTATCATAGTTATATTTTGTTCTAAAAGGGGAAACGGGTTTGAAATGTTGAAAAATACCCAGGAGATCATTCACCGTGAAATCAGCTCCGTCCGGAATGAAAGTTAAATCACCCGCTCCCAATCCCAGGCCGCTGCGATGAGTCAGCAGATCAGCAATGCTAAAATTGTCCGTTACATAATCGTTGTACATTTTAAATTCAGGGATATGGTCTTTTACTTTATCCTCCCACTTTACCTTCCCTTCATCTACTAATATTGCAAGTGCGGCGGTGGTAAAAGCCTTGGTATTGGATGCTATTTGGAAGTTGCTATATTCTGTGACTTTCTCTTTCGTGTTGATAGAAGCGAAACCATACCCTTTTTGGTGTATAACCTTTCCATCTTTTACAACGGCAATCGAGGCTCCGGCAACGTTTAATTTAATTAAAGCCTCTTCCATAAGTGAGTCGATCTTTTGAGAAGATAACTGGGAAAAAACCGGAAGAGCAGTCAATACTAATAAGGTCACTAAAGCGAACTGAGCTATTGTTTTTTTCATGGCGTCCTGATTTTCAAAAATATAAACCAAAGAAACATTGAAAAAGCGGCTAAAACTTGTAAAATTGTTACCTGCTACATAAAACGCCAAACGTTCTTTAGTTCCGTATTTACATTTCTAAAAAAAGAATGCGGGCTTGATTTGGTCAAGGTTTTAAAGTCTTTTACCAGGTGAGGTTGATCGTAGAAGTCGTTTTCGTAGGACAACTCTGTTAAGTTTTTCACTTTGCCCTTGTTCCTTAAAGCATTTCTGAACCTAAATATTTTTCTGTAATCCATAGGAGATTTGCCCAGATACTTGTAAACCATCTTGTATAGATGTTTTCTCGAAATATTATTTTTTTGGGCAATGTCGGCAATCTTCATGTTTGATTCAATATCAGCCAAAATATTTTCAATGGCAGATAAATCTTTCTCTATCAACTTCGATAACCAATACGCTTCCAATTCCTTTCTTTGGCATTGCACATCAACAATATGAAAGATCCGACTCATCTCTTCCTTAAAATCTGAAAAGCCGGGTGTAAATTCTACCATCTGGCTAGATGAAAACATTGTCTCAACATTATTTACAAAACGATTAATACCAAGTGGCTTGAAATAAATAGTTATCTCCCGAATGGGTTTTTCGTAATATACTATTATCGGAACAGTGTAATTATAGACCAGGCTGGCATGTATATTTTTTTTTGCAGAGGGCACAATTGAGATCCTGTTTTCGGCAAACGTAAAATCTGAATTGAGATTTATTGTGACAATAGAATAATTATTGGGGAAGGTTAAATATTCTTCAGTTCTTTTCGGGTCGTCATCAGCAATGAAATAGTAGCCTTCTATAAATTGCTTCAACGTATCATTTTCTGGTATGTAAAATTGTAATTTCAAACCGATCAATTTTTTGAATAGGCGGTACGCATTAAACCATTCCTTTGGTCTATTAAAATGTTATCTTCTTTCTTTACAACAGTATGCAAATATTCCGGGGCTAATAAGCTATTTTGTTTTTGATTTTCAATTTATCACAGCCTTACCATCTGGATGTATCACCTTTTACTAAAGTTACTGTTTTTGTTTAATTGGTAATAAAAAGGAGAACAGTTCATTTTATTATTGGAACCATTGAGGGGCTTAAGGCCGATGACCGGCGGCCTTTTTAGCGAAGCATACTAAGTTGACAGGTTCGTAGAGGAGGTTCATTATGATACTAGAACGGGAAATATCGGATACCTAAACTCGGCTTTATTTTGAAGCAAGAACAAACAAAATGGCCAGCAGCGCAGGAAGTGCCTGTACAAAAAAAATTTTTTTAGAAGCGGTAAACGCGCCGAATATACCTGCAACAGCTACACATCCGAGGAAGAACAGCCTGATATTGATGCTCCATGTTGCATCATTGATGAAAAAAGACCAAACCAAACCTGCCACAAGAAAACCGTTATAAAGCCCCTGATTTGCGGCCAGCCCTTTAGTTGGTTTGAAAAGATGGTGGGGTAAAGATTTTCCGAATGTTTTTTTACCGGCAGTTTCCCATGCAAACATTTCCATCCAAACAATATAGATATGTTCTATAATAACGAGAGTAGTAAGGATGTTTGCAATTATGTGCATCATAATTATTAAAATCGGTTAGTTTGATGAACCGGTATATAGGATACAAATCTATACATTATATTATTGAAAAGGGTTTCGCTTTTAAACAATTTGTTTAAAGGTAATACCTAATTGGTTCGTTAAATTAAAAGCCTGTCAAAAGGGATTGCCTCCCGGCGGTGCCTGCCAGGCGTTCGATCTATAATAAGATTTTTGAACAGCGCTACTTCTGGCCATTACAGGTAATATTTTTAACCGGGTTGCTATTTTTCATTATTTTCTGCAATGGTCCGTAAATGGGTGGGGTAACGTTCGCCGGTGATCTTAATTGTTGACAAGGCCCTATTAATTTGACCTAATTCGTCGTTTGTAATAGTGACTTTTGTTGCACCAATGTTTTCCTGCAAACGGAGTAATTTTGAGGTGCCGGGAATGGGAACGATGAATGGTTTTTGTGCCAGCAACCAGGCCAATGCGATTTGTGCTGGTGTTGCGTTTTTGTCTGCTGCGATAGCAGTAACCAAATCAACCAGTGCCTGATTGGCGGCCCTGTTTTCTTTGCTAAAACGAGGCAGCATATTTCTCGTATCATTTTTATCCAACTCAACACCTGCGTTGATGGTTCCTGTCAGAAAACCTTTGCCCAATGGACTGAAAGGAACTAAACCAATTCCCAGTTCTTCTAATGTTGAAAGGATATTGTTTTCGGGTTCACGATAAAACATAGAATATTCGCTTTGCAAAGCTGTTACAGCTAAAACAGCGTGCGCTTTACGAATCGTTTCTTCATTTGCTTCGGAGAGGCCAAAATACCTGACCTTGCCTTCCCGGATTAAATCTTTTACTGCTCCTGCCACCTCTTCAACAGGAATATTGGGGTCAGGCCTGTGCTGGTAAAATAAATCAATGACGTCTGTCCTTAGTCTTTTTAACGAAGCTTCGGCTACGGCTTTGATGTTGTCAGGATGACTGTCTAAGCCTTGTCTTACATCCCCGTTTTTAAAACCGAATTTAGTGGCGATAACAACCTCTTTTCGTAATGGTTCAAGTGCTTCCCCTACTAAGAGCTCATTCTCTCCGTAGCCCTGGGCCGTGTCAAAAAAAGTAATACCCTGTTCAACGGCTGAACGAATTAATTTGATGCTTTCTTCCTTTGATGGTGCATTGGGGAAGCTTAACCCCATTGCTCCAAAACCAAGTTCAGACACTTCCGGTCCGCTTTTTCCTAATTTTCTTAATTTCATTTTTCCAGATTTTAAATTTGAAAAACGAAATTGACCAAATAAAAAATGGTATCATTTGCCAAATGGCAAAAAGCGGTTTTAGCGGATATTTTTTCTGATCCTGCTTAAAGAAGATTGTGTGATCCCCAGATAAGAAGCAATGTATGACAATGGTACGCGATTTACCAGTGTTGGGAATTTTTTAATGAAGTCAAGATAACGTTCAGTTCCCTCCTGAGACACCAATTCACTTCTTCTTGTAATTTTTTCAGTGTGATGTTTGGTAATTATTTTTTGAATAATACTGCTCCAGCCTATAATAGTGTCGCTGAGGTCTTTCCAGTCCTGTTTTGAAAAAACAACCAGTTTACAATCTGTGGTAGCAGAAAGGTATTCGGAAGGGGTATAAACTTCGTCAACAGTGTTTCCGGATAAAATCAAATGATTTTCGTCAATAAAGTACCTGGTAATCTCTTCGCCTTTGTTGTTGTAATAAAAAACCCGAATAACGCCATTGGTTAGAAACCCGATTTGTTTCACGGTTTTCCCGGCTTCCCAGTAGTATTCGTCTTTGTGGAGTTCTACTTCTGTCGCCTTGTTCTTAATAAGGTCAATTTGTTGCTTATTCAAATTGCCAAACTGTAAAACATATTCAATGAAGGTATCCATTGAGCAAAGTTAGAAATTGTTGTTGGATGTGAATTTGTCATTTGACAAATAATAGTTGTTTCCCGCAATGTCCTTATATTGATAACCTTGCTATTTGATTGAAATACCGGAAATCCACTGACAAAACAGGCATTGATAAGCAATAAGGAACTCCGTGCAAAAGAATGTTAAAATATGTCTTTAAACCTAAGATATTAAGGTCTATCCATAAAACATGTATTTTAGCTGATATTTCTAATCCGATGATCCGCAAATTATCAAAACAAAGTATAGCAGCGCAAGTGGAAATAATACATTTATTGCATAATGCTGTTTAGCTGAATAGATATAACATTAGTCTCAGTTTCAGTTAAATTGTAAATGACTGTAACCCCTCTCTATAGACGTTGAGCTTTTTTGAAGACACATTTGTTAGAGGAACATGGGCTTTAATTGTGGAGGGCAGATCAGATGTTAAAAAGTTTAGAGAAGTATATTTAAAGTTCTTAGCTTTTAAGGAGCTCATTCCCACAACAATCGATTTTAAAGGACGAAAATACCACAATGTGGTATTGCATTATAAAACAGGGTTTCCTACTTTAGCTAAGCTTCCTGACTAATTTAACTTGCGACTTCTTTCGCCGCTCATTGTTGGGGCTATTTTGAAAGTTGCAGGGAATTGCTCTACCTAAAAATGCTACAATGCCCAAAAACCACTGTGTCGAACCTAAGTTTGATGCGTTTAAAATTTATTGCGTCCACCGTCCTACAGCTAGAAAGAATACTTAGCCGATCATAATATTCTATCTACATACCATTTTTATTTCTCCACCAAAACCCAATCATAAATCAACTATGAGAAGAAATCAAAAACTACTGTTACTGAGCCTTACATTCGGCATCTTCCTAATTGTTAGTAATAGCTGCCGCAAAATAGATTTCGAACGGACCAAATCAGAAGATATTTCTAGTGTAAAGGCTCGGTTTTTTCAAACCACTACTACTACCCATCCAACAGTATTAGCCATTGCTCGCAGTATCGAGCGACAAGATGCTTCCCGCAATTTTGTGAGCCGCTTGACTCGAAATGCGGGTTTCCCATTATGGGATAAATCAAAGGTGGCCACAGGACGATCTCAAGCTACAAGAGGGCAGGGAAACGCCGTTGACAATCAAATGATATTTATTCCATTTGTCCGCGACAGTAGTATTACTACCGATGCTATACTCATCGCAAAGATCACACAGTCCGACACGTTGTACCGGCTGGTCTATCCAACCCGGTATCGCGACCTTTTGGGTGAAGGACAGCCTACAGAGGGGCAATGGGGGGGCAAGGACCTCTTTTTATCCTTCCTGTATTTTGACTACAACATTTTCGGGAACACCCAATTCGATCTGTACGATAGAAGATTGATTGATCAAAGTAATGATTTGTCCATGGACAATCGACTTGAAATAATTCGATTCCACAACAACAATGCGGGGCGAATTCATGGGTCCGAGAATGGCGTCTATTGGGAAGAGGTATGTATAACATATACTTATTTTGTTAGCTGTACAGCTGTTAGGAGTTCTGCCGTATATAACAGGTCTATGATAAAGCCCTCTTGCTCGGCTGAAAATACCGTCTGCATTACCTTTTGGTTTGATGACTTTAATGATGAAGATTGGAGCTGGTTTAGTGTGCAGAGCAGTGGCGGTACAAGTGGTTCCGGCTCTTGCACGAATTGTAATTGGGAAGACGAAGATCCCTGTCCGGAAAATGAACCAGGTACCCCCGCCACTGGTTTTGAATGCGACCCTGGCTGGCTTCCGGAAATTCCATTTGACAGGATCGAAAAAGTAGACACTACGACTTTCGATAGACTGGCGGAATATGAGCATGTCAGCACTTATGTAACTTCTTCCGGCCAGCTTATCACATTTCCTGCAGGTGCCCGCGTACAGGTTTATAAAAACATTGATCCAGCCAGTCATACCAATGGTGCAGTATATGGCTTCTCTATCAATGGACAGCGATACGTATCGATCCAAGAGGAATATCTTATGCCTGGTGCCATAGCAGTTCCTCCACCGAAATTTACAGGCTTCTATAAGGTTGTGAATGGCCGACCCAATTTTGACAGCCTGTTCAATCCTTCTCTGCTGGTTCAAAATCCAACGCCGGTGGACGGCTTCGTGAAAGTGGTCAGAATGAAATGGGTGAAAGAACCGAATGGGCAGTGCAAAATTGAGCGACAGATCGTAGATTATCGTCTACGGCCCAACACTCCAGGCAACATCAATACAACCGCCAGTGAAGTTTTCGATATTGAATCTGCACCCTCTTCACCAGGATCAGTAGTGGAATCTACTCCTACCGAGTGCCCGGCAGCTTCTCCCATCAGTGCCCCAGCTTCGCAGACACAAAAAACAATTACCAGTTATTTTAATGAATCGGCTGCCAAGCTGGACAGCTTTTTAAACAACCGGCTGCACAGCTCGGTAAAGATTTATTTCTATGATCAGCAGACTCAATCCGTAAAATACACTGTCGGCCAGGGTGGCCCCAAAACATTGACCTTTGGCGAAGAACTTACAGAAACTAACAAATTCGAAGACGGTACTTTCGGACCTACCGATGCTGACATTGCTATTCGCGCCTATATTGAAAATGGACAGTGGCAATATGAGGTAAAATTGAATTACACACGACTTGGCAACCCACATCCCAAAATTGTTAACCATGTACAACAGGTTGTGACCGAGATCAGGGAGCAGGCTGAAGCAGAAGCCCGTGATGTACGCACCGTTGGTCGCGAACGACAACTCGAAAGATATCAGGTGCTGAATGAAGAGGAGTTTTCTAAAGAAGGGATGGGACTGCTGGAGGCCATCAGCGCCATTTGGGATGTCGGCCGTCACATCATTAAAGAAGGCCAGATGCCTGAGTTCATCTGGGATCGTGGTGTTCGGTCTAATACTACCCTGATCAATGTGAAGGCTCTTTACGATAAGAGTGTCTTTAAAATGCCATCAGCAGCGGCAGGCGCAACCGATCAACTGGTGGATGAACTTACCGGAGTAATGCAAATGGTCAAAGCCGGTTATGACTTTATTCGTCATCCCGCCCGCACCCTCAATACGATCTGGAACGGTATCGGCAAACTCAACAGTGAAAAAATTCGCCAGTTCCTCGCGGCTGCTTCCGGTTACGATAATTATAATGCAGGCGGGGATCGCAGCAAGTACCAAGGTGGCCGGCATAGCGTGCAGGTAGCAATGATCGTTATCGGCACCGTCAAGATACTAAATAAAGGACAGGATGTGGTAAAAGGTGCTGGGGAAGAAATGACCGGTGTCCAGAGCTTTGTTCCCAACACACCAGGCACCAACCCTGTTTCAGATGCGATCAAAAATGCTTCGACCAATGGTAAGCTGGTAAGGAAAATTGACAATGATAAACTCCTGACGAAAAATATCATAAATGGCGAAGAGCATGTGATCGTGATCGATAGGACAAATGAAGTGTATAGCGGAAAAGCCACACATAACATCGACGGGGTAAACGATAATGTACTGAAAGCGTCCAATGCAGATGAGATCATTGATATGCATCAGGATCTGGCTATTAACACTGAGGCCAAAGTGTATCCGCAGCGTTGGATCGACGGGAAAGCATTTGAAAAGGCCATTAATACAGATCCATCCCATCCCCTAAAAGTACAAACAGCTAGTGGTGTAAATCTAACGGGATTTGAAAGAGTGAGTCAGGTGCAGATTAAACTCCCTGACGGTAGCTACATGGTAGCAGATAATGTATGGTATAAGAGTGTCGGACCTAACCGATATGAAATAGTAGTCAATGAAACCAAGTTGAGTAGCAATGCTCCGTTTACGACAAACCAAATAAATTTTACGAATCAGGTAAGCACCGGAAATACTAATTTTACGTTGAGAAGCAGCAGGTTTGGGCAGAATTTTCCGCAAAATGCACAACTGGAAGTAAAAGCTTATGTCAATACTATCGGAGATGGAACTCCAGGGATTTCAAACTATAATGTAACCAAAATATATTAGGAATGAACAAGACGGAAGCACGACAACTGATGATGAAATACTTGATACCCCGGATTGAACAATATGGCTTTAAGGAACGGGGAAAAGCAACTGACTTTCAAATTGTAAGAAAGGTTGATTGTGGAGAAGACGTTATTAACGGTGGGTTAACAGATTATAATCCTGAACAGCAAATAATATACAATTTTTATAAGAGGCATAAATCAATCATTGAACTGTTAATGGCACTTGAGAAAAAAGGCATTTCTTTGTCACCTCCTATTTCAAAACACACGGGGACGATTGGATTCAGTTATGAAACTATAAATGGAATACTTCAAATTGGTTACTTACCTACTATGAAAACTGAACATGACGTGGAAAAATGCGTAGGCTTAATAACCGACTTCATGGAAACTACTGCGATACCTCTGTTAGACAAATTTGAAGATTTACGGGAAATAGATAGAATGATTAACGGGAAAACCCCTTGGGAAACAGATGCGGATAAGCCCTATCGATTTGGTGGGAATTTTCACTTAAAGAGACTGATTGTTTCAAAACTTGCAGGGTTAGGAACCTACGATCGGACATTGAATTTTATAAGGGAGAATTATACTTCTCATTTTAATGACAAATATGGAGACGACTACAAACAAGCTTTGCAGCACGTTGAAGAGTTAAACAATATTTTGGAAGGAGTAATGCCGATCTACTAAAAAATCTGAAAAGTTGTTTGATGAATTCTTGTCGGACACAAAGGGATGGCGTGAAATTGCCTTGTTTTTAGCAGCACAGGGCAAGGCAATATATCAAATATTGAATAAAGAATAATCCCAGTTCGATTAAAAATGCAGTTCAGTAGTAGAAGGTATACCTGCGGTAGCTATGATACGTTTCATAACGTAAAATTGATTAACGATTAATTAGCGCAAAAGGAGAGTTAAAACAGCTCTCCTTTTGGCTATAACTCAAAGCATTAAAACCAAGCCCCTTTTACTAAGCACATTCCAAGGCTTGGGATTACAGGCTGCAAGAAAGAAGCGGGAGGTATGTAATTTCACAGGTTGTGGCATCTGTATTTGTACGACAAGTTATTTTATTACTGATCAAACATTTATAATATTGGAGAATGAGAAGTTTATTTACTTTCATGAGCCTTCTGTTGATAACCGGTGTTATCCGGGCGCAGCTTTTTGTGCAAAAGTCGTTTTATACGAATACAACCAGCATCATACGGAAATCATTGAACGGCTTTGGTAAAGGGTTTTGGACCATGGAAACACTCGACTCCCTGGGGCGTGTGTCGGCAAAGGATCATTACAGAAACAAAAAGCTACTTCAGCAAGACAGGCATTTTTATAATGATCAAAACGATATAGTAGCCTCAATCACAATTTTTGATATCAATGATCCCAAACGAAAGGATACCACCCTTTACGAATATGTTTACAACAACGGGTTAATTGTTTCGCAGAAAATGATCAGTCCCCGTAAAGACTCTACTATCACTACATTAACAGAAAACAAGGGTGATTCTATCCTAAGCTATCACAGTATAGCATACCATTATGTACCCGACAAAAAAATAACCACAAAAACAGAAAAGCGTCATGACGCCATCCTCAGTAATAAAAGGCTTGTACAACTTACATCCGAAGGCCTCAATTACGAAGTGGGAAAGGTGTCAGTCCGGTTTGAATATGACAAGGATGGTAAGCTGTTACGCAGATTTACGGAAGGACAAACGCCAGAGGTTATCACACTGGGTAGTCCCGGTAGTCCCAAAGGAGAATTTACGTATGAATATGATCGGGCCGGACGCCTGAGCAAAATGTACAGCATTGTCGAAGGAAAGGCCATTTTACTTGCCGCATATTCCTACAAGTAAATTGAAGAGACGTTAATAGCGGCATCACCAGTGGTTTTACAGCCTTTATTTGGTTATGTGCGGAAGTACGATCACGCCGTAGCTTATGGGATTAATATTTGTGCTGACCTAAGACGCAAAAGAAGAATACCCGGTTTAAACCCGTTTTTTAATCTTGCTAAAGGTGGCGCCTGTTCCGGATATCCCGTTAATTAAACGACTGTCTGAAATCCAATGGAGAAATATTGGTTTTGCGCTTAAACAGTTTGCTGAATGATTGCGAGTGTTCAAAACCTAATTCGTAAGCTATCTCACTTATGGAAAGATTTGTTGTAGTTAGTTTTTCTTTGGCTTTTTCTATCAGTTTATTATGAATGTGTTGCTGTGTATTTTGTCCTGTAAGTGTTCGCAACAAACTTCCCAGGTAACTTGGGGAAAGGTGGAGTTCTTCAGCGACATATTGTACCGTGGGCAATCCTTTTAAAATTAAATCACCACTGTTAAAATAACCGGTTAACAGATTTTCCAACTGTTCCAAAATTTGATGATTGGATTTTTCACGTGTAATGAACTGACGATTGTAATACCGCTCAGCATAATTTAGTAAGGTCTCGATATGCGAAATGATGATTTGCTTACTAAATTTATCAAGGTTGCCGAGATACTCTTGCCGAATGTTTTCTATAATATCATTGATGGTTTTTTCTTCTTTTTCTGAAAGAAATAATGCCTCATTTACAGAATAATTAAAAAACTCATATTGTTTAATTGTCTTTGCAAGTGATGTGTTCCAAAAAAAATCAGGATGAATAAGCAATAACCAACCTGACTGTGCGGGTGTTTCGCCGCTGCTTGTGAGGCTAAAAACCTGATCGGGCGACATAAAAAACATCACGCCACTATCAAAGTCATATTCTTGCTGTCCGTATTTCAGCTTTATATTTGAACTGCGTTTGATACAAACAGAATAAAAATCTACCATCACACCTGATAAATTATGTTCAGGCGAAACCGTTTCCAGGTCTGTAACGCTGATCAAAGGATGTACGGGCTCTCCAAAACCACGCAAACGATGATATTCGGTTAAGGTTTTTATTTTCCTGCTTTGCTTCATTTTTGTTTCAGGTAAACTGATGTTAAACGTTCTGGAAGCTTTGCCAATTCGCTTTCAAATATCCCTTGCGAAAACATATCCTTTTCATTGGCTTTTATATAATGACTAAGATAGGAAATCCGCAACAATGAGATTGCAAACGGAAGTTTTTCTTCGTTCAGAACAGGGTAAGTAATATTAGTTTTAGGAACATAAAGATGCTTTTTGACCAGTTTTTTCTTCAGTAATTCTTCAGTCATCTGCTCCCCGAATGAAATATCCAGATCTCCGGTTTTGTGTATATGGCCAAATTCTTTTCCCCGATATAAAAATGTTATGGCACCAAAATCACCATTCCCGGTACTTGTTTCCTCCCATTTTAGAACGGTATTTTCTATTTCCGTAATGATTTTTGAGTTTTCCATTAGTTTAAATGAATTAGAGAATTATACTTGTCAAAACCTGCAATCCAACAATCAATTTTGTCTTTGCCGGATATCGTTGTTTTAGCGAAGTCCTTTTATTAATACTGTAGTTCGGCTTGCGCCCTATCAGTATACATTTCCCAGAATTTTTCTGCCAGAATTTTTGGTGAATGTGTTTCGCTATCCGGGCGAATGGTATTATTAACAGTTAAAGTACCCACATAAATGCCGTCTTCTTTAAGAACCTCGTGTAATTGAATGGCTAGATTTCTTAATGCCGCTTTTGTAACTGATAAGGAGCCAACCTGAACATTTGGATAAAGGGCTAGTCCGCCGCCAGTAAACAATACCGCTCCATTTGTTTCTTTGAGTTGCTGATGCAATATTTTTACGCAATGAAATGCGTTTGCCACCGACATTTTGAAATCATCCGTTAGATCATCCGCCGTTTCGTCGATGATGTTTTTGTATTTCATTGCCGCTGCGTTGTATAACAACACATCTACGCTTCCCATTTTAATCGCTAATCTGGCAACAGCGTTCTCTATTTGTAATGTATTGTAAGCATCTGCAACGGCATATTCTGCCTTAACGCCTTTCGCCTTAAAGTTTTCGATTTGAGCTTTTAGTTTTTCTTCGTTTCTGCTGATCAGTCCGATGGAAAAATTTTTTTCAGCAAACTTTTCTGCAATTCCCAGGCTTAAATTTGGACCTGCTCCTACAATAATGATGTTTTTGTTCATTTCTTACTGGTTTAATTTGATGATACAAAATTGCAACACGTTCAAAAAACAGATGTATCCAAAATGACTGTTGTTGTAGTCAAAATGAAAAATCAAACGTAATAATCACCAATTCAAACAACCACTTTGATATACCTGTTATACTTTCTAAAGAACTTCAGCGGTTCTGTTCCGGTAACAACAGGATGAGATACACTTGTTTGCGATATGAAGAATAATAATCAAGCCAGATAATCCAGTATCAAATACCGGCAATGGAATACCGAATGAATTACAGGCTGCTGCAATTTTCTCAATACCACGCCCCCAGGATTCTATATAGCCGGAGCGAAAAAATGTAGCTGCAATATCCGGGTTAAAGGGGACAGAGGGGTCAGAAAGTTCACCTAAAACCTTTTTCAATAAAGGAACACTATTCGGCAAAGAAAATACCTTCTGGCGTATACCTTCCTAAATTTTGATGTTCCATTTGTACAAGTTTTTGAAATAATCTGTTTATAGTTTTGTCTCATAAAAAGTTGATTTATGAGATATGGCATTTTAATTTTCCTTATTTTATTAAGTTTTTTTGTACAAGCACAGGATACCTATTCAAATCTGACTACAAAAGCCTTAAAGCAAAAGGAGAGTGCTAAAGAAGTAGATGAGTACAAACAGGCCTTAAATCTATACGAGATAGCTTTTAAAAATTATCCTGATAGTATAGATAAGGTAAGCCTATATTACGCAGCAGTAATCGCAGTTAAAATAAAAGATTATGATAAGGCCTTTCTTTACCTTACCCCTCTTGCCGCTATGCAAACAGATGGCAATGGGTATCCTAGCTGGAATTACATCCTTAGAGATTATGCAAATGAAGAATTCAAAAATTTGATTTCGGACCAGAGATGGGGTACTTTAAAAGCGACTGCAATAAGTAAGAAAAAACAATTTTACGACGAATTGCAAAAAAGAGAGGAGGAGTTCTATAGCGGTAATAAAATTATCTTGAAAGAAACGGAAACTGCAAAGCAACTATACCAACAAATCAGGAATTTCAACCCATATAAGGCAAAAAAAGAAAGTGACTATTCCATCTCTTTTATAGTAAACGACAGTACAAAAACCTCTTTTTTTATTCACCTACCCAAAAATTACGATCCCGGAAAAAAATATTCTTTATTGTTTTTCCTCCACGGGGCCGTAAGACATAATGCGTTGGTTGATTATCAATTTGCCGATTGGAATTTAGGGGGTTGGAATAGATATTACACAAAATACGCTGAACAAAACGATGTGATTTTAGTTTTTCCAAAAGGAAGCCGACAATATAACTGGATGACTCCAGATGACGGTTTTTTTATGATACCTGAAATGCTAAAAGTTATAAAAAGGGGAATTAATATAGATGACAATAAAGTTTTTATTTCCGGGCACTCAAATGGCGCAACAGGTTCTTTTTCCTATCTCATGAAACAACCAACACAATTTGCAGGTTTTTATGGTTTTAATACATATCCCAAAGTTTTTACAGGAGGATCATTTATAGAAAATATAAAAAACCGTTCATTTGTCAACTTTTCGACGGACGAAGATTATTATTATCCGCCAAATGCAAATGATGACTTTACCAGGTTAATGAATGAAATAAAGGCAGATTACAAGGAATATCGTTACAACGGATTTCCGCATTGGTTTCCTCAATTTGACGAATCTGAACCTGCTTATAAAATTCTTTTTGATGATTTAACAACGCGAAAAAGAAATCCGTTTCCAAAGGAAATTTCTTGGGAATTTGACGACGAAAAATACGGGAATATAGATTGGATTTCCAACATAAAGTTGGATACATTAAGTTCAAAAGCAAAATTACATAAAGAGCTAAATTTTAAGATTACCCAATGGTTAGAATATAATAAAGATGACAGTTTAATAAGTAAAACAGTTGATAAAGCTGCTTTCGACTTTCCTAGAAGTTCGGGGAGAATAAAAGCACAATACGACAATAATATATTCCACATCGAAACTTCAGGCATTCAGTCATTTTTAATCAATATTTCTCCTGAAATGGTAGACTTAAAAAAGGAAGTAAAGGTTTACATCAACAATAAATTATGTTTCAAAGGAAAAGTAGCATACAATCGGGCGTTTATGTTACAAAACTTTGAAAATAACAAGGACCGGGAGCAAATTTGGATAAACTACATCAGGCTGAAAGTACAATAAACTCATCTAATCCGGAGAGCATAAATAAGGTTATGAGGCTTCCTTTCACTTATTTGACAGGAAAATTTCAAGCCGTTTCCGCATTGAAGGAAATAATCAATACAAACTTAAAAGCTTAAAAGTTTTGCAGAATTGCAGCTCAGCAGAAAATTTTTAGCCTTTTCTACGGTAAAATGAATGAGGTACCAGGAACTGCTTTTTAAAGGCTTTAGAGAAGTTTGACAGTGCTGAAAATCCCAGATCTAAGGCTATACGCTTAATTGATTCGTTTATATGCAAGAGCCGGTTGCGTACCTCATCCATACGGTGAGTGGACAAGTAGTCGTATATGGACTGACCATTGATTTGTTTAAACATTTTTTTGAATGTGGAAGTATTCATCCCGGCTGTCCTTGACATTTGGACGAGGTTGGGTGGGGTGGTAAAGTCTTTCAGAAACCGCAAGATCCGGGAATTGATGAGCCTGGAAGTGATTCAACAATAGTGATATTAATCGTGATCGACAAGTTATAAATTGAAGGGATAAGCTAATTTACAAGGACGCCAAAAATTAATCTTAAAAGGGTGCACAATTATTCAATTACTGCTTATTAAATAAAGGATGAAAACAATATTTCCTTAACTTGGATAATTGATGATAAAAATGATATTAAATTAGATTGTCCTTGTCGAAAAAATGCATTCATGCGGTTGTGGAAAGTCCCGCACAGAATCTTAAGCCCAAAGACTTGCTATGGAAAGGGTACATATGGACAACATGATTACAGGTCACTACCTTAAACCAAAGCGAACAGAACGAGATACGATGAACTTGGATTTTTACATACCAAAGAAACTGGAAGGAATATCACCCATAATTTGGGAACAGACATCAGACAGCTCCCTGAATTGGCAAATGCTTCCCCAGGGACTCATTTCGCTGACTTTCAATTTTGAAGACCCGTGGACGTTTCACAGTGAACGCTTTACCAACAAGTCGTCCAACCCGACCGAAAAATTTGCCTTTTTATGCGGCCTGAATACAAAACCACTTAAAGTTTCATTCCCCCATATAAAAACAATGGGTATAACCTTATATCCGATAGCCGCCAATCTTGTATTTGGTATTCCTTGCAGCGAACTGGTTGATTTGGCGGTTAACGGAGAAGATATTCTATCCCATCATATGGACAGAATGGAAAATGAAATTCGGGAATTGCCAGACTTCAGTTCCCGGGCAGTGTGGCTTGAAAACTTCATATACTCTATTATACAAAACAATACTGACTTTAGCATAGCAATAAAAATATCTAAACTTCTCGACCAGCTAATCTACAGAAAGATAAACGGGTATTCAGCTGACCTATACCGTCTCACAGGGTACTCAAGAATGCACACGTACAGAATTTTCAAAGATTGGTTTGGCCTTTCTCCTTCACAGGCAGTTTCGATTAGGCAATTTAACCATACTCTTGAAAACATGCATCAAGAATATGACACACTTACAAAGATTGCATTGAGGAACGGTTATTACGACCAGGCGCATTTTATCCGAATGTTTAGGCAATATGCCGGCATGACGCCTCGTGAATATGTAAAGCACAAAACCCATATTGTAGGCCAGCTCCCCTTCTGATGCGATTTTAGGAAGATGTTACATTCATACAATTTAGCAGAGCCGTAACCTTCTAGTTTTGCTTGCGATATAATATTTATTTCACCGATAAAAAAATGAAGTCAAACTTCGTAATAACTATCAATCTTGCGTAAAAGTCAGACTTAAAAAGATTTATCGCAATAGAAAGACTGCTTATGAAAGATTTTTGAATTTCATTTCTTATAGATTAAAAAACTAAGATTAAAATGAACACTATTAGAGCAATTTCAACGGGAGCTTTAATCTGGCTACTTGTTTTTTCTACATTTATCATTCTAAGCTATGTTCCTGCTATTAAAGATTCCTTGAGCCAACAAACACTCATTGTTGCGATATTCATTATTCCTTTTGCACTATTGGGTGCTTCAGTTTTTTACAAAAATGGTAATAGGATTAATGGTGTTATTTCTGGAACAATCATGAGCCTTACAGCTATTATACTTGACACTTTAATAACCGTTCCATTGGTGGAAATACCCAAAGGAGGTAGCTATGAAAGCTTTTTTACATTTCCTCTATTTTGGTTACTTGTAGCTGTAAATATGGCAACGATATATTTTTATTGGATGTTAAAAATTAGACGAAGCTGAACACTGATCAAAACAAAAAAAAGAGAAGGAGACCAGCCTGCCATTGCTAACCTATATTAGCATTAATTTTTTATACCCTTATTTTTTGGTTGGTTTATTTTATGATGTATTCGTAAGTGGTAGTACTGCTTAATGTACCATTCGATGTTTGTTGGCTGCTGGTGGGGTAGCCATTGGCATTGGCTACATAACTGTATGTATAAGTATTTGTGCCTACTATAGTGCCGTCATACTCTTGCACCACTTCTTTTTCTATAGCATTGATATAGCTCCAGAATGTAAGTGGCTCTGTAGCCCGATAAGGACTTTTCAGATTGCTATCTGGCATAGTAATTATTTAAGTCACTCAAATATACCAAATAAGAAGTTCAGTTAAAGAATAACGGTATCATTGGAAAGCAGGACCTCAGGCGTGAAAATCAGCCGCATATTTCCTGTTATACTAAATGCGGTATTAGGGATAAAATAAAAAATTTCAATGGCTTCCTGTGCCCCAGCGGTACTAAAAAAACCGGCAAGGGGTAAAATGCGCTTTAAACTATACGAAATTATATCACTAGCTAATTAAGCTAGTCTGCTGTTGTTGTATAAACTAAAAATTTCTTGATCATAGTTGTAACATTTCAATTGCTTTACCGTTTAAATTCAGACAGTTTTCTGGCTGGTATTAATCTGAAAACCTGAAATGAAAAATATGTTAAGAATCCTTGCCTTGTTTTTCCTTATAGTATCAATCGCCCTAAATAGTGAAGTTGCTATAGCACAAAAAATCACCCATTATGACGGTAGTATTTATATTGATTCCTTAAAAACCCTCAATGCTACTTTTAATGTTAGTTATCAAAATACACATGAAAAGGATTTTCATTTCTATTTAAACAAAAATGCCAACATTAAACAATTGAAATTTGGAGATCAAGCTGTCAGCTACAAGGTGATTGACACAATTGAAGATTTAAAAAGTATTAGGATTCAAAATACATTCCCCTCAAAGTACATTCTAACAATAATATACTCCTACCCACTGGATAAAATTGAGAGTGCTGTATTTGCATATAATCCTAACTGGATTGAACTAAGCCTTTACACGGGTTGGTTCCCTGTAAACATTGATGATAAAAATTATTCCTACTATTTAAAATTTCACAAACCAGAAGAGTACGAGGTTATTGGTAACGGAGTTATTAAGAATGAAAAATCAAATGTAATAATCGCCAATTCAAACAACCACTTTGATATACCTGTTATACTTTCTAAAGAATTTCAACGGTTCAGTTCCGGTAACAACAGGATGAAATTCTACGGTACAAAGCTGCCAAAAGAAAAAATAAATGAAATTCGAGTAATATCACAATCCATTTACAGTTTTTTTGAGACATGGTATGGAATAACCGATTCTGACAACCTAATTATAGCGGTAAATCCTTTTGGACATGATATGTCATACGCAAGGAAAGGATTTATTTCATTATCTCTATTAGATGGGTTTGGCCCAGTGGACAAAAAAGTACTTGCGCACGAAATAGGACACCTTTGGTGGCAAAATGCAAAAGTAGAGGGTTGGGAAGACTGGCTTAATGAATCTTTTGCAGAATTTGCAGAATTAAAATGGATAGAGAATACACTTTCTAAAGACGCATTTCAAACGTTGTTGAAAAAGTATGAAGATGCCTATAAAAAACCTATAAGGATCTCCCAAATAACAAAGAGCGATAACCAATGGCATTCAGTAGCCTATTTTAAAGGGCCTTATCTTTTGTATAAACTCGAACAAAATATTGGTGAAGAGAAAATGTTGCTGTTTTTGAAGGATATCCATAAGAGAAAAGTTTCAACGACCGAAGAAATGATGACAGTGCTAAAAGAGTATGCTGATGAAATATCTGTAAATGCTTTTAAAGCAGAAGTTTATTAAGCAACTAGGTTGACGACAGCATCGGCAACTCTTCCATATTAAATTTATTGAATAAGCAACAAGACAATTTATCAAAGTGTATTATGATTGCAAATTTAAATCCGAAATGTATCCTCATTCGTTAGATAAGAACAATTAGTAAATTAATTATCGTCTAATAGTTACATCAACAGAACGTTGAAACTATTTGTATTTAGAGATAAGCAGGGATATAGCTAATCCCCGATTATCCAACCTGATCCGTTAATCGCAAAAAAATTAAAGAAAAGCGGAGTCAAGAGAAGCGGGAACTGTTAACGTTTTGTTTGTCGATTTTGTTTGTACGTTTTTCAAATAAAAAGGCATTACTATGTGTAATGCCTTGATTTTTCGCTCCCCCTGCTGGACAATTATCTAACCCAATAATAGATGATTTGATAAACTTTGCTAATTTACCGGAGTGATAATGGTGTTTCCATCTTTCAATGTTATTAATTCTATTAATCAAACTGTTTACAAGAGCGTTAACTTTATCTATATTCAATAAGTATGGAAAAGGGAAATGTTATTATATATCAGGCGCCGGATGGACAGACGGCCATCGATGTTGTGCTGGACCATGATACGGTCTGGCTGACACAGGCGCAGATTATGGATTTGTTTGACTCTAGTAAAGCTAATATAAGCGAACACATAAAAAACATATTCACTTCCAACGAGTTAGAACAGGATTCAACTGTTCGGAAAATCCGAACAGTTCGCCAGGAAGGCAAACGGATGGTTAAGAGAGAGCTTGAACACTACAACCTGGATATGATTATCTCTATTGGCTATCGCGTAAACTCAAAGCGTGGTACACAGTTCCGTATGTGGGCTAATAAAGTTTTAAAAGATTATTTGGCTAAAGGATATGTGTTAAACGAAAAGCGCCTGGAGGAGAAAACACAACAGTTTGATACGTTAAAACAAACTGTCCGGCTTTTGAGCAATGTGTTGGAGTTAAAACTTCTCAGTTCGGATGAAACCAGTGGATTAGCTAAAGTACTGGCCGATTACACTTATGCGCTGGATGTATTGGACAAATATGATCACCGTACATTAACGATAGACGGCACAAATAAGAAGTCCTCGTTTGTTGTTACTTACGATGAAGCAATTAAAGCTATAAATGGACTAAAAAACAGGTTTGGTGGCAGCAGTCTGTTTGGCAATGAAAAAGACGAGTCTTTTAAAAGCTCCATTGCAACAATCTATCAATCTTTTGGGGGAGTTGACCTTTATCCAAGTATAGAAGAAAAAGCGGCCAACCTACTCTATTTTGTCGTAAAAAATCATTCTTTCTCAGATGGGAATAAGCGAATTGCGGCTTTCCTGTTTGTATGGTTCCTGGAGAAAAACGGGATTCTTTACCGGGAGGATGGGTATAAACGGATTGCAGATAATGCACTTGTTGCCCTTACGCTGATGATTGCTGAAAGTAACCCGGATGAAAAAAATATCATAGTCGAAGTGGTGGTAAATCTTATTAATAGCCATAACTAACATAATAAAAAAGGGTTTCAAATATTTGAAACCCTTTTTTCGCTCCCCTCAATGGACAATTATCTAACCATGGTTTAATTTCAGATTTATATGCGATAAACGAATTAATGATTTGAATATCAATTGAAAATGAATTTAGTAACATGTGGTATGCTAGATAAACTGAAGTAACTTAATATCTTTGGCATATGAGCAAGAAGGCAAAAAAAACCGAATGGGAACCGAAAGGTAATAATATCCAAATTAGATATGAGAGATATTTAAAAGATGGATATGTTCTATCTCATACTCTAATACTCCGCGTTGCTGCATTAGGGTTTCAATCAAAAAACGATGATGAATGGATTGGAACTTGGGAGGGGAACCAAATTTGGGTCAAATTCACAAAACCTGGATGGGAAATCGTTTTTAGTGACAACTTTCCTGCCGAACATAAAGGGGCTGCTGAGGCTGAGGTTCGGCGGATCGAAAGACAGTTTAATTGATCCATTATCTAATTATATAAACAAAGGCGAATATAATGGGGATTGATTTATTTACACCACTGGTAAATGAAAATTTATTTCATCCTAATTTTGCAAATACAATAAGTGCCAGATCTACAGGCGTGCAAGAAGTTCTGAAAGAATGGGCGAATGGGTTTGTTGATCGTGATGGAAAGTTTGTCAGAGAATTCCAAACAACATACAATTCTAGTTTTTGGGAGTTGTACTTATTTGCAGTAATGAAATATCTTCAAGTGGATATCGATTTTAAATTCTCGTCACCTGACTTTGTTGCTGCTAATAAAGACTTTGTTATAGAAGCTGTTACTGCTAACCATGCTCATGATGATGTTCCTGAATGGGAAAAAACTTTTCATGGGCTTAAGCATACAACTGAACAACATTTATTTGAAATTTCCAGACATTCAGTAATTAGGCTGTCCAACGCATTTGCATCAAAAATTAAAAAGTACAACGATAGTTATTCTCAATTGGCTCATGTAAAAGATAGACCGTTTATCATTGCTGTCTCAAATTACACTAAACAGGATTTCAATTTTCAAGGTGATGTGGCCATGCAGTGGCTTTTATATGATGTTTTAGGCTTGCAAACGGCTCAAAAAAGAAATGGAACAGAAGTTGAATTAGGCGTTTTTAATGACGCCAGATTTGCAGACGTAAGCGGTATTCTTTACAGTTCCCTCGCAACATTTGGGAAAGCCAGGGCTTTAGGAAATGATACCGGAAACTTTTTATTCAATGCTGTAAGAATCAAAGAGAACTATTACCCAATTCGGATTGCTGCAAACAAAAAAGAATACAAAGAGAGCCTGTGTGATGGGTTGAGGCTTTTCATCAATCCACACGCCAAAAAGCCTCTGAATATCGATGATTTTATGGATGAAGGAATTAGAAAATTTGTACCAAATACAAATGGAGATATTGACATCTCCTGTCATCAAGACGGAGATTTATGTATGAGATTTGTGATCAATAATATTAGCAGTTGAAAGAAGAGCTATGGAGATTATGGACATCAGAAAATCAATAAAAGCTATGCATCCACATGTAGACTTTGATGTATCATTGACATTCTACTATGACGAAACTAATAACATAAAAAAACTTCATTTAAAAAAGGGGGATTTCAACGTTGACTACAAAGCAAACTTCGTGCTGGGTGGTTTTTGTTTTAATGGGTCAAGGCCTAACGTAGAAGACATTTTTGATAGAATACCATTGCAGCCAACGGTCAATGAGGTAAAGCTTAAACTATTGGCGACTGGTGAATTTGCGGATTGTTTAGTGTCACCGAAACTCAAAACTTTTTTAGAGAACGTCTCCAAAAAAGACATATATCTACATATATCCTCTCTAAACCTATTATACTATTCTCTCGTGGATATTGTGCAATCAGCATTACCAAAAGAACTATTGATATTTTCGCATGGGTTTAAAACAGCATTATATATTGCTTGTAAAGCCAATATTGATTCTGTTGTACCTGTACTTCTGAAATACACATACCCCAACGTTCCTCATGAGAGTCTCTATAATTTTGTTGTTGAGCTAATGGCTATCATCGAGCCTTTTAAGCAAGATCAGATGATAGGAGAAAGTATAGTTGAGCTAGATCGTTGTTTACGAAAAAAAGCAAATGAAGACGACCTTCTATTCATTACCGATGAAGAAGATCACATGTTGATAAAAGGATTGCTAGAGTTATATACACGTCCAATTTACCATTTTGTGAATTCAGAGCATATATTCGATAACGAAGGCGAGATAAAGGAACAAATAGCGAATTTTCCGATGTTCAATAACGGAGAAAAACTTTCCAATTATAAATTTTTGGATTCAAAAACTGACAAGCTTATTCAAGCCTCTGATGTAATTGTTGGTCTGACTGGAAAGTTTTTCAAATTCATAAACTCAAAGTCACGCGATGAAATGAAGCAAGAAATAGCCGGCATGACACAGCTACAATTAGAAAATCTAGATTTGTTTTTAGGACTTTTTGAGAAATCTCTTGGTTATAATCAGGGCTTAATACATTACACGGATAGTTTTGACGCAATTCTCAAAATTGCTTTTTAGGAAAAATTAGGGGCAAAGACTTTGGAAAAAGTCCTTTTTTAAATTAAGGAAAAATCGAACGTCTACAATTTATTATTACCAATAAAAAGTGGTGTCCAATAAACTTTTAAAAAATTGGTCTTAACGGCAACGACTTGGACATTAGCATGAGTACGTTTTTAAAAAGCTTGAATCTCCAAAGTAATCGTACCCAATTGCCGAGCTGTCTTATCTAATAGCTCGGTTTTCGTCCCTTCCCTTTCCCTCATTTTGGTAACAACTTCGTCAAGCAGAGCATAAAAAGCCTCGTCTTGTAAGCAAATTACATTCAACAGATTAATATTTTAAAATCAAAATTTCTATGGTGAAAATAACAAATAAAACGCTAGCCTCATTCAATCAGATGAGGTTATCAATCTCTATTAAATTCTCAACAGGTGTGTAAATATCTGTATCTTCCGAAGGTGTTTCGATAGTCATTACGAGGCTATAGTTCACTGAAGAGTTATATCTCTCTAATTTTTTTCTATTCTTCCACCATCCGCCTACAGGGTATATAGCAATTTTATTTCTTGTAGCTAAGTCGGCGGCAGTTCCTTCCCAAATATCTTTGTGGATAGAACCTTTATCTCTTAATTGACTACCAAGAATCCAATGGTCTGTACCTTCTCCTACATACGACTCATCCCTAAATGTCCTACTAATTCGCCCTCGAAATGCAGCCTCACTTTCATTCGAGTTTATCATTTTAAACCTAAGCCCATGAGATTTATAACTAGCCGATAATTCATATTGTCTATTGCCTGGGTTTGGCTCAATGAAATACGATAAAGTTATTTTAAATTTAACTGTTGTCGCAAGCAATTCTTGCAAAACTTCAACAGGCCAAGGAAGGTCAAACAAATGAAATTCATTGGTCTTGACCGTTGAGCCGTCCAGCCTGAAAGGAGTTAAAGTCCTTTCAATAATCATAGAAAGGGAATTATTAGCACTATATCTAGCCTTTTCTAAGTTTGGTACTCCATATCCAACGTGTGCAATTAATTTTTCTTTTTCTAAGGATGGAAGCTGAGTAATAGAACGATTGCCAAGCATCTCTGGTGTCCAATCAGCAGAGTGAATCATTAACGCCCTAATTGTTTCTGGTTTTAAATTAGGATAACCAGTATATAGTTCTGCCAAAAACTTTGAAGCCAAAGCTGTTGAGGCACTGGTATCGTTAAACGTTGTAAACAAACTGCGTCCTAACCCGCCTCTAGAGGCACTAAGTAATAGTAATGATTCTGGGCTAATTATTCCGTTGTTTTGAACAGCCCAGTTTCCACCTTCCATAACAATGTCTGGTTTTTTACACCATTCATGGAGCCAGCCAATAGAAGTAGTATTACATGGTGACATTTCACCCCTTTGAGCCAATAGTTCACTATCAGGAAAAGCCTGCAAATCTATTCTGTCCTTTAATGTATAAGCACCTACTGTTATTGTGTTATATGATTGAGCAGGGTCTTGTATGGTCGAATCCTCGTTGCTAAGTGGGTAATTTATTCTTTCTTCTTCAAGCATATTACCCGAAGAAACAACCATCAACAGTTTGGTATTTGGTTCATCAATTGAACCAAATAGCGTTTGGTCTATCGCCGCAGACCACGAGGTTGGCCGTCCTCGGTGAATAGTATCTGCGCATGTTACGGCCATGCAGACAATACGCTTAAACTGAGGATTAATTATTTCACCTCTTGCTATTGCTTCCTGTGTAACCGCTCCATATAAGATCGGGTCATGCGGAACATTGGGATTAATGAATTTAATACTTTCCAAATGGTGGAATATTTGAATTCGTTCATTGGAAGCCAAAGCATCGGTCAAGTCACCATAAAAAGATAATGCAGCCATTGGGGTTCCATGTCCGTAAAGGCCGCCTGTATCAGCAGTTGTCCATGCTGGATCCACTGAATCTAAATGATGCATGGGAACTAGTGGTGCTAACAATGGATGTTCCCGATTAACACCGGTATCAAGCAAGCAAACGGCAACCGCATTTTGTTCAGAAAGTATTTCTATTCTGTTAGTTAAATCCTCAACCCATTGGGCTTCTTCCTGTCGCTCCAATGTAGTAAAGAAATCTGCCGTTTCTCTCGGCTTTCTTATTTCTGCAAGTCTATCAGAATATAATATCGCACTTAATTGGGAAGCCGTTCCTCTCAGTAAATAAATCCAATGTTCAGGGAATTGTAAAAATCTATCCCCGATTTGCAACCCAGCATCATTTAATCGCGGCAGTAGATTTTCAATGGGATTTTCGATATTGTCGGCTACATCACGATGTAACCACACCTCCCACCAAACATCCTCATTTAATAAGGGAAACGTCAATTCTGGCTCTTGCCAAAAGCTCTGTAAAGTTGCAGCCTTTATCTCCTCAATATTTGCAATAAGGGATTGATTGTATGGATTGCCGCCCCCCTTTACAGAACCATCTTCATTGTAGGTTAAAGGGGTTGTTCTATTTAAATAATCTTCAATCTTTCTGAGAAACTGAGCAATTGCGCGGCGATTTAAGCAAACAGTTGCTTCATAATAAGCATGAATACTGTCGTCTTCAATATTGCTGGATATTCGTTTATAGGATGCGAGCCTAAAATTCCCTTTGTCAAATTTATCAATATCCAAAAGAACATCTATCGGCGATTTGAAAACGACATAAATTACATCGGTATCTTGTTCATCATAAACTTCTCGAAAATCATCTACTGCTGTTTCAAACTGCTGCCTGATGTTTGTTCCATGCTGCTGTCTATTGCCTATTGGACGCGGAACGACTTTTGACCTGCCCGTATTGGGGCTGGTATATGGCAAAACTTGAGTTCTTTCATTGATTAGAATGTGGTTGCGTAAAAATCGAGGCATGCAGCAATCTTATTAGTATGGGTTTTTACGTTGGTGTGCATACAAAATCAAACGATCTTCCGAAACTTCACTTGCACCATATACCAAATAGTCTTTGATTATGTCCTCACATATCTTATGAATTTCAGCGTAACTTAAACCAACGGATTCTTGGGAAATTTTCTGTAGATTAAACTTCTTTGACAATTTGAACTCTGACAACTCTTTTTTATATAACTGATATATCTTCTCCTTATCAGGTAGAGGAAATTGTATAATATCATCAAATCTCCTGAAAAGTGCTTTATCTAAAGATTCAGGATAGTTAGTTGCTGCAATTATCAAGCTCGAAGAATCATCTTTTTCGATTTGAAGAAGGAATGTGTTTAAAACCCTTTTTATCTCTCCGACATCATTACCCTGTGAACGGGTCGTTCCTATACTATCAAATTCATCAAAAAGATATATAGCCCTAAATTGGCGCATTGAATCAAAAATCAAACGGAGTTTGGCTATTGATTCTCCCATATAGCGGCTAATTAACCCGTCTAATCTTATTATAAATAATGGCAGACCTAATTCGCTTGCTAGCACTCTCGCTGACATCGTCTTTCCACAACCAGGAGGGCCAATAAACAAAAGGTTCTTTCTTGGAAATAAATTATTCTGTCTTAAAACGTCCAATTTTTTTTGCTCATCCAAAACTCGCTTCAAAGATTTTTCCAATTCTGGTATAAGAACCATTCCCTTCAGCTTTTCGTTCGGATGAACCAATTCAAGTAGGTCATTAAGCTCTTTTTGACTGGCACTTACGGGAAAGGATTTGACTACACCCAACGGTGTAGATTTCCCTGCCTTTGCCTTGTCTATTAGATTTTTTAGTTCTTCGGCAAGGGCATGATGACCATTCCTTGCTTCCGATGCTGCAATTTGCATAGCAGTAGCATAGAAGCGAGAATCATCTCCTTCCGCAAAAGATTTAATCAAACTTTTTATTTGGTCTGCTGCTGCCATGATATGAATTACTTACTCAAAGATAAACTTCTCAGTGATTAATATAGTGTATTACAACCATATACCATAATTATACTTGCGGTTTAATTATTTTTCAGAAGAAAAGAGGTCTTTCAAGATATTTTCTTTCGTTATTGTATTCTAACACTTTTCTGTGCAAATCTTGTGCAAATGAAAAAAGGGTTTCAAGTGTATAACCTGAAACCCTTGTCTATTCAGCTCCCCCTGCTGGACTTGAACCAGCGACCCTCTGATTAACAGTCAGATGCTCTAACCAACTGAGCTAAGGAGGAGTGTTTTCCCTTTCGGGGTTGCAAAAATAGGAATTTTCACTATCCAACAAACTATTCAGCACTAATTTTTTACAGAGTTTTTCTTCTTTTTACAATAACCCCGGTTACCGGGCCTGAAAATTATAATTTAATGATATAATTAAGCACAAGGGCCGGGTTTAGTGCCGGTAAAGCTGTGCCGCTGCCTGTATTGCCAATGGTACCAGCTGCCGTTACGGTGTGATTATGGCTGTCAGACCCCGTACTCAGGTTAACATTACTACTGTTGTAATTCGATGTATGGCCGTTGCTGGTGGTCCGGAATAAAAAGCTGTTGTCATTATCTGTACCCGCACTGGTTCCAAAACGGCCATTTCCACCAATCGCACCCGTGCTGCCAATCAGATTGGTATTTTCGGCAAAATAAGCATCCTGGTAGGTATGGGTATGGCTGTCCGAGGATGTTGTGCTTGTGCTGCCGGTAAAACTATGGTTATGTGCCGGCAGGTTGGTAACGGCTATACTTAAAGCCTGGGTACCGCCGTTGGCTCCCAGGGTATTATTGGCGTTTATGCCGCCTGCTGTGGTTAAACGGCCGGCAGCTGTGCCACCCATATTATCCAGTCCAAAAACGGTCCGGCCACGCAGGTCGGGCACATTAAAGGTAGTTGAGCCGTTCCCGGCGCCATATACAGTACCGATAGTGGTAAATAACAGTGCGTTAACCGTACGGCTGATGGCTGCGCCATTACACAATGCCCAGCCATCGGGTACCACCGAGCCGGCAAATGGCATAATGGTGCCGGTAGGTACGCCGCCGGATCCGCCGCTGACAAGATTGGTCCATGCGCTGCCGTTATAATAATAAAAGCCGGTTACATCATTGGTCTGGTATACCAGTAAGCCCGTAGCCGGGTTTACTATGCCCAGGCGTTGTGTTACGGTTAAACGCGGTATCAGCAGGCCCTTGTCATTAGCCGTAATGTCTAACTGGGCAGTAGTATTGGGCGATGTGGTGCCAATGCCCACCTGGGCCTGGCTGTTATAAATGGTAAAGGATAAAAGAATAATCAATATTTTTTTCATAACGATATTTTTTCCTGTAAACAATTAGTGTTTGGTAATTTTAAAATAGTGGGTCTTGTTTTGTTCGGTAGTTACAGCCAGCAAATAAATACCCGGCTTTTGCCCGCTTAAGCTGTACGAAGAAGCCTGCGACCAGCTTTTTAACGGCGTGCCGGCACTGCTGTACAGGGTTACGGTTTTCACTGCATCGGTACCACTAGGGGTAATTTTAAAGCCATCCGTTACAGGGTTAGGAAATAACACCATTCTTACCTGCTGCACATCAATGGCATCCACCGTTACAATATTGGAAAAACTATGCTGCCCGTTAAGATCGGTTTGTTTAATGCGGTAATACACTTGTGACGGCTGGTATTGCAGGTCGGTGGCCTTATACAAGCCCCCCTGTGTACTGTTCTTTGCCGGTATATTGGCCACCACCACCTGCCAGGTTATGCCATCCATGCTGCGTTCTACGGTAAAGCTTTTTACCTGCTGCTCCTGTTTGGTTTGCCAGCTTATTATAGTATGTTGCCGGGCCCGAAAAGCCTGTACTGTTCCCCATTGTACAGGTAGTGGTATCAGTATATTGGCAATGGCCAGTTCGTTTAGCTCCCGGGCATTTACGGCATTACTGGTTACATAATTATCTGTGTAATCAGCATCCGATGTGCCTAAGGACCACCATTGGGTGTTATCGTGCAGGTTTATCTCCAGCATGCTTTCGGCCATGCCGCTTAACTCCGCATCATCATAAAACATGGAAATATACCCGCTGTATGCACTGGTATTATGGGCAAACTTGTATACCCTGGCGGCATATTGGTTAACCGTGTAGTTTACCAAGGTGGTGTTTTTTTCCAGGCTGTTATTCATAATGGTAAAGCCTGCGGAGGGCTGCAGCGCCAATCCATCAGCGTAAAAAACAGTGGAAGGAGCAATGTAAAGAGGAACAGAAGCCTGTGCTGTAAAAATGGTTTGTGCGTGTATGCCAACAGCAATGCAACAACTGCTACCCAGTAAGTAGAGTTTTCTCATATAAAATTGGATTTGCCCTTATTAACGGGCTGCTCCGATTTTATTGCCGGGCCTGCGTATAAAGCGGGGTTTATTTGATATTTGTCAATATAAATTTAGGTAAAGCCGCCTACCGGGAGATAAGGGTTACTTACTAAAAACTTACCAAAGGAAAAAGCCGGAAGGTTCCAGGCCCAGGAAAATACCGTCTTCCCGGTTCTCTACAGGCCAGCGTTTTAAAAAATACCCTTCACCGGTAACATTGCGGCCATTCCGCATATCAAACTTATAACGGTGTAAGGGACATACTACCCGGCCCTGCGCATCAATATATCCATCCACTAAGGGCTTGCCGGCGTGCGGACATAAATAGTTAAAAGCAAATATTTCGTTATTAAACAGGCCAAGGCATATTTTTTTACCCTTGATTTTTATCACGGCAATATTATTATCAGCAAAAGGCAGCTCGTTCACATGCATTGCTATCTTATGCCATTCATACGTTTTTTCCACGGGTAAAATTTATAGTACAAAGTTCGCAGATAATAATGAATAACAGTACCCGGCATTAAAGGGTTGAAACCTCAGATAATTGATTTTTTTCAGATGCTTTTGGGATAATCGCAAAACAGGAAATGTTTATCGGCATGTGTAAAGTTGGCCCAATTATCCGTTGCAACCGAAACGGCAAATATGCCGCAGGTGGGCAGTTCATCAATACGCGTGCTGGTTAACAGGTTGGCAAAATCGGTGAGCCCGTTATTGTGCGAGAATACGGCAATATGGTTATACCGGTTGTCGGTATTACTGATCACATCAAAAAAAACGGTTGGCGGAGCAAGGTATAAGGCGGTGTGATAAATAATCTCATCTTTCTCCCGCTTATAAGTCTCGGCAAATATTTGTGCGGTCTTCTTTGCCCGTTTGGCGGGGCTGGCAATAAAGGCGTCAATGGTTATACCTTTTTCAACCAGGTGCCTGGCCATTCGGGGCGCATCACGTAAGCCTCTTTCATTTAACGGGCGGTCAAAATCGCTTAAGCTAAGGTTTCCCCAGTCGCTTTTTGCATGACGTACCAGAATTAACGTTTTATATGGTTGCTGGCCATTGGTTTTCATTTTGTGAAGTTAATAAATGTACCCGGTTTAACCAGTTGCAAACACATACATACTATATGCCGGTACCGGCTATGGATGAGTCCAATATCTGTTGCGGTATTATAAGTTAAAATGAATAGCTTTGAAGTTTTAGATACCATAACGGGAGATAGAATGAGTAACCAACACAGATATGTGGCCATTATGGCCGGGGGAATCGGAAGCCGTTTCTGGCCCATGAGCCGTACAGGATTGCCTAAACAGTTTTTAGATATTTTAGGATTGGGCAAAACACTTATTCAGCAAACCTTTGAAAGGTATGCCCGCCTGGTACCTGCAGAAAATATTTTTGTTATCACATCGGCCGAATATGTACACAAGGTACAGGAGCAATTGCCTGACATACCGGTTGAAAATATTTTAGCTGAGCCTTCACGCAAAAACACGGCGCCCTGCATTGCCTATATCGGGTTTAAACTATTGCAAAAAGATCCGCAGGCCGTAATGATCGCAGCACCGGCCGATAACCTGATATTGGATACCGATGCTTTTGTGAAAGTGGCTGAAAAAGCACTTGATTTTGTTACACATATCAATGCCCTGGTAACCATTGGTATTAAACCCACCAATCCCAACACCGGTTATGGTTATATACAACACGATGCACCGGAAGCAGCGCCAGGCATTTATAAGGTAAAAACCTTTACCGAAAAACCCAACCTGGAGCTGGCAAAAACATTTGTGGCCAGCGGCGATTTTTTATGGAATGCCGGCATCTTTACCTGGAAGGTAAAAAACCTGGTAGATGCGTTTGAAAAATCATTACCCGAGATGCATGAAGTTTTTCATGCCGAGATGGACAACTTTAATACGCCGAATGAAAAAGCGGCTATAGAAAGAATATATCCCCAGTGTACCAATATCTCTATAGACTTTGGTATTATGGAAAAAGCCGATAACGTATATGTCGTGCCGGCCGATTTTGCCTGGAGCGACCTGGGAACATGGAACAGCGCCTGGGATAATATGGAGAAGGACTATTTTCAAAACGCAGTGATCGGTGATCATGTAATGATCGTTGATGCAAAAAACAATATGGTACATATGCCGCATAACAAACTGGTATTGCTACAGGGCATGGAAGATTATATTGTAGTAGATACCAAAGACGTATTACTTATTTGTAAAAAAGAGAAAGAACAGGAAATAAAGGAATACGTAGCCGAAGTAAGAAGGAATAAAGGCGACAGGTTTTTATAATAAACCCAACCGGTGGGCTTAACTTTTTAGCATTACTAAAATGGTAAATCAAGGCCGGCCTTAATTTTGGCTATTAGCTTATCTGCGTTTGTTCCGTTTTCCAGGTGACAGTATAATCCCTCCTCAAAATCAGGGTGATCCAGTAAAGGAGACAGTTCCTGTATCAGATATTGTCTTACAGAGTCGGGACCATTTAAAACTTGCTCATCAAAATTCTTACAATTTTCAAAAATATATACCATGTCTTCAAAGTCGCGGCTTGTTCGTAAATCGCCGCCTCTTGACTTATAGGCCTCCCATTTGCAAGCCAGGAAATAAGGCAAAGAAAAAATATGGATTACAGTTTCATCGTCCAGCTTATAGGGAATTGCATGATTAAATCCTTCGGCATACCACCGGTTACTGAATCCCAGGATTGTTGAATCCGTTGGCATGATATCGACAATAATCCCGTCGATAGTATACCGGCATATCACACCGGAGGAAACGTCATTGATAAAACCCAGGCTTCTGAGCCTTTCCTCCATTTGAGTATGATCGGCGTAGGTGGCCAGCTCTACCACTATATCCACATCATCGGTAGGCCTCACATTGGCGGATATTGCCTTTTGTGTGGCATATAGAGAAACAGTAGCACCGCCAACAAAAACATAAGAATGATTAAGCCCTCTTAAACATTGAGCTACTGCTTTTATCCGTATAACATTTTCATGCATCTTGTATATTGAATTTTTCTTTCAACAAACGGAGGGCTATTTCTTTTTCTCTTACTTTACCCATGCGCATCACATCAACCAGGGATAGTAAGTGATACAGTGTTTCATCTTTTAAGGCCGCCTGCACCGCATTAGGGTACAAAGGGCTTATTGTTTCCCCCCGGGCTTCTCCTTCAGCGTGCGGCCATATCACCAGGTCATTTAACTGGTTGGTCATAAGGTATGGTGAAATTGCGGGAGAGGAAAAAGCGGTAGGTATACCAACAGCAAGCGGTCCCCGGATAGCAGGGAACACCCGGGGCAATCCATATTGAATAAATTCCAGGAAGGCCTTTCTCATGACCGTCTTTTTCGAGGCATCCAGCAAGCCTGCCTGTGCTGAACGCTGTAAAGAATAACTTACTTCTGCAGGACTTAAAACCAGGTCTTGTGCAATATCCTTACTCATCCAACCTGGGTTGGAAATAATTATTTTTAACAATACCGCTATATCCTGTGGGCGCATGCCATGGTGCTGATTCATAGTATAAAGATACAAATAATTCACAATTCATGAATCATGAATTGTGAATTAGTAAATGACGACACAGCAGATATTACACAAAAAATTGACAACCAATTAAATATTTAAAAGGTTAACATTACCTAAGGGACCAGGAAGTACCTGCAAACAAAAAGCAATGGCACCGGCCATTGCTTTTCTATAAACGCTAACTTAAAATTTTATAACCGTTTGGATACCGCTTTTAATTCGGTAAAAGCCTTCTTCTCCAGCCCGGCGATCTCTATCAGCATATCGCCCATTACATCATAATCGGCCTGCGACTGTAAACGGCCTTTATAGATCCCCGCCGCCTGTATGGCCGCATCACGCCAGCGGTCGCCCGCTTTGGTAAACTGCTGCGACAGGTCCAGCAACTCATCTACCGGGTGGTAAGCATGCGATTGCTGCAAAAACGCCCCGTAAATAAAACGGAAACCACCGCCACCTGTACCTATCTCCTCCTGCATACGCACCAGTTGCGCCAGGTAACTGCGGGCTTTATCGTCGCCCAGTTTATCCTTCCAGGTTTTTATTTTTTTGCCGGTGTGCTGTATGCCGCTCACGCCGGCAAAAAAACCGGGAATGTTCAGCATATCCCGCACATTACGCTTAATACCTTTTACAATGGCCCGTTTAATTTGCTCATCAGTTACCGGGTTGGTAATGGTACCGGGGTAATACAGCTGTCCGCGTGGTGCCAGCGGGCCTTTAGCAAAACGTACCCTCTCCAGTTCATAGCTGCTTAAAGTATGCAGACCTTCCATCACCGGGTCGCTGATCAGGTAATTATCTCCTTCCTTACCAATAACAATCAGGTTATGGGCATTAAAGTGGAAACGGTACTCCTTGGGAAAATAGGTCAGGTAATACACACCTACCTGGCAGGCGGCCGGCAAGCCTTGCTCTAATCTTTCATCCAGTGCCTGTTGTGCTTTCTCTTTCGATAAAAATTTTTTGCGTACCACCGGCACACCTAAGGACTGACAGGTGCGCTGAAATATTTTACCGGGCATGGTCCGGAACGATATCAGCGGGGCATTATTCACTTTTACCACACTCAGTATAATGTAAAACAAACCCGAGCCAATACCAAAAGCCAGGGGCTCGGTCATTTGCTGTACACCGGCGTGTTTTAACAGGCTAACGCTTACGCCGTTCTCACAATGCGCCGTTTGTATATGTTCAAAATCTAATTTCATGTAAATGTGTAATGTGGATAAGGCAATAATAAACAACCGTAGTTGTTCGTGTAGTTATATTAAAAGGGCTTTTTTAATTCGTCAACGCTTATATCAAAAACTTCTGCATATTTTTTCAAACGCTGTTCGCTCAGCTTTTGAAAAGGTCCGTATTTTAAATGGCGCTTAATGGTGATCCCCCAGAAGCCGGTATAGGCCGATAAAATTTTAACATCCATCAGTTTTTTTTCCATGAAATACAAAAGGGGACTGGCTTCCCTGCGTTCCACCTTCTGCCGGGCATCGGCCACCCGTTTTTCAATATCCTGCCAGGCATGGTCCAGCGCTTCGGCTTTTACCGACCAACCCGTACTCAGGTCAGTGGTATAATTACCGGCATCATCAACGGCATAAGCTACCTCTTTGGTAACATTGTTCAGTGCGCTGGGGTCCTGTGGTATTTCCTGCTTTTTCATGTTGCGGCAAAGTTATACCAAATTAAAATAGTAAGTATTTTTTGGGGCTGCCGGCTGCATAGCCCTGGTCAGCGGCAGTACCGGCTGTTGCGGGGTGCCGTGCTACGCTGGCGCTGCGCACCGGCTCCCCCTGGTCGCCGCCCTCCACATCCGGCAGCCCGTCGGCTTTATAACATTCTTCAGCATTACCACAGCCGTAAAGGATGGTAAATTAAGGAAGATGTTTGTACCACTGAGTAGCACTAAGATTTTTCACATAGGCGCACAAAGTAGGGGCACACGGTCTCCGTGTAACTCCGTGAACTTACTCCTTTACCTCTGTGGTTAAAAGCCAGTCATAATACGTAAGGCGCCCCTGGGGTTAAAATCCGGCACTAATAAATCACCCATCCGTCTTATCTTAGTAATATGAAACAATTACTTCTTATCACCGCTATACTCCTGAGCATTACTGCAACTGCTCAAAACAACGACGAGCAAACCATCCGCAATATTCTTAAACGACAGAATGCCGACTGGAATGCCGGTAATATCGATGCGTTTATGAAGGGTTACTGGGAAAGCGATTCCCTCATGTTCATTGGTAAAAGCGGCATTACCTATGGCTGGCAAAACACCTTGAATAATTACAAAAAAAACTATCCCGATACTGCCACCATGGGCAAACTGCATTTTGATATAATATCTGTAAAACGTTTATCCGTGCTTTACTTCTCCGTTGTGGGCAAGTGGCATTTAACCCGTAGTGTAGGCGACGCCCAGGGCCATTTTACCCTCCTGTTTAAAAAAGTAAACAAACAGTGGGTTATTGTAAGCGATCATAGCAGCTAGGCCAATTTGGTAATTAGTTAATTTGGAAATTTGGTAATTGAATGCTGGTACAAGGGGAGTTTGATTATAATATGGGTGCGGTATATAGTATTTAGACAGGAATTTTATCTAAATACTAATATCTTAATACTAAAATCTACACCTAAAACTACTCCTTCCCGGGCCCGTACAAACTTACCCCACCCCGGGTGCCGGTATGTACCGCTTTGTCAACAGTTAATTGACCGTTCACCAGCACATACTTAAAGCCAATAGAATAGGCATGCGGTTTTGTAAAAGTAGATACATCGTTTACCTCGCCGGCGTCAAACACTACTATATCCGCTGCCATACCTTCTTTTAATAAACCCCGGTTATGCAGCATAAACTTTTGCGCTGGCAGGCTCGTCATACGGCGGATGGCTTCTTCCAGTGTTATCACTTTTAAATCGCGGACATAATGACCCAATACCCTGGCATTAGTACCATAACCACGGGGGTGGGGCATGCCCGCGTTAAAAATGCGGATAGAAGCATCACTGGCAAACATGTTATAGGGGTACTGCATAATGTATTGAACATCTTTTTCACTCATACCATGAAAAACAGCACTGGCGCCCCCGTTGGTCATAATATCCATCACGGTTTCGGCCTCCGCTTTGGCGTTGTGTTTACGGCCCAGCATCAGGTTAATGGCTTCAATACTTTTTCCGTTATAGCTGGTGTCCGCAGCATAATAAGCCACTACCGCATAACTCAGGTGTTTTAATTTCCTTTTCTTTAACCTGGCCAGTATATGTGCCGTTACCTGTTTGCGTATGTCGGCCCGTTGAAGCCGGGCTTTAATACTGTCCTGTCCATCGGCTAAAACAGCATCGGGCAATAATGTGCTGATGCCGGTACTGCTGGCGGTATAGGGGTATTGGTCTATCGTTACTTCAATGCCTTCTTTACGGGCAGCTTCTACCATGGCAACCGTTTCTTTACTGCGTCCCCAGTTATGCTGGCCGCTTACTTTAAAATGTGATATCTGTACCGGTAATCCGGCCTCTCTTCCAATAGTAATGGCTTCATTAATGGCTTGCACTACACTGTCGCCTTCATCCCGCATATGGCTGGCATATAAACCCCCATAGCGGGCTGCTACCCTGGCAAGCGAAACGATCTCGGGCGTTTTGGTATAAGTGCCGGGTATATAAATTAAACCGGTAGAAAGGCCTACGGCTCCTTCCTGCATGGCTTTTGCTACCAGTTGCTCCATCTGTTGCAGCTCAGCGGCCGTCGCATCGCGGTTGGCCCGGCCCATTACGGCTTTGCGTACATCATTATGTCCAACAAGCGTAGCTACATTCACCGATAATCGTAGTGAATCTATCCAGCTTAAATACCTGCCTATGCCTACATTAGAAGCCCCGCAATTACCTGCAACCACCGTAGTAACCCCATCGTAAATAAAACTTTTTGCCTCGGGGTCCCGGCTTTCATCGCCCTCAATATGCGTATGTACATCAATAAAACCGGGAGCTATCGTTAAGCCTTTTGCATCTATGATCCTGGCGGCGGTGGCATTGTTTATACGTCCCAGCTTTACAATCTTACCATCCTTAACCGCAATGTCTCCATAATACCAGTTATTACCGCTGCCGTCAATAATACGGCCGTGCTGTATTAACACGTCATAATGTTGCTGGGCCTGTACAAATGATGAAAAAAGCAATAAAACAACAGGGAGTAAGCGCATAACAAAAAGTTGTAAGTATAGTAAAACGGAGTATGTAATATTAACCGAAAATATATTTTTAAACAAGTTTAATTTAGCAATAACAGTTTGTTGGCAAAACCCTGCAACGAAGCGTTTATCTTTGTAGCTATGCCACGTACATACAAGCATTTATTTTTCGACCTCGATCATACGCTCTGGGATTTTGATGCCAATGCCCGTGAAACCCTGACCGGCTTATACAGCGACCTGCAACTGGAAAAAAGAGGTGTTCATAACTTTGACCTGTTTTATAAAAACTACCTGGTCCACAATGATAAACTGTGGGAGCGCTATCGCAAAGGGTTTATCAAACAAAACGAGTTAAGGGTAAAACGCATGTGGTTGTCATTGCTCGATTTTAAAATTGCAGACGAAGCCCTGGCCAAACAAATGAGCGAACAGTTTCTGGAACTGTTACCTACCCGCACCATATTATTCCCGCATGCAATAGAACTGCTGCAATACCTGCAGGATAAAAACTACGAGCTGCACCTTATCACCAACGGTTTTGAAACCGTGCAGCACAGCAAACTAAAACATTCGGGCCTGGCGCCATTCTTTAAAGAGGTGATCACCTCCGAAGGGTCCAATAGTTTAAAGCCAGAAAAAGAAATATTTGAGTACGCATTTAAACGGGCGAATGCTGTACCCGATAGCAGCATTATGATCGGCGATACGGTTGAAGTGGATATATTAGGGGCTAAAAATGCAGGTATAGACCAGGTATATGTTAATCACGTAGGTAATACTGAACAGGTAAACAGCACTTATACGGTTACATCGCTGCAACAGTTGTTCGATATTTTTTAAAACTAGCCATGCCATTAAACGCCGCATACAGGAAATTTTTTTTAGTGACCATACTTTCCTGTATGGGTGCAGGCCGTCTGTTGTCGCAAAACAACACCTCACCGGCTGAAATAATTATCATAGGTACCATACATACGGGCAATAAAAAATTCAATCATAAAACCTTATACAAAACAATTAAGGCTGTTGAGCCTGATATGATTTTACGGGAACAGGATAAACCCTATAAACCTGTTTTTGGCTTATCGTTGGTACGTTTTTTTAAAATAGGCAAACCGAGTATAGAACAACTAAGTGTTCAGAAATATGCCCAACGGAACAAGAACTGTGATATAGTACCTTACGATACCCTTATTCCTGACAGGCGGGGTTACGTTAAAAAATGGATAGGGATTAATAAGCGGTTTTTTGCCCAACTGGACAATGCGTCCAAGTCTGCCAGCGACAGTATACTGTACAGCGATTTCAGAAAAATGAATAAAGATTACTATGCCGGCGTTGTCCGTTCCACCCTGGCCGAAATAAACCATGCTGCAGTAATGGAACGTACCCGGCATCTTTACGAAGTAGAGAAAAAGCAGGTGCTGGCAATGGGTAAGTCATATATAAGGGACACGGCAACCGTAGCGGATTTTGAAAAAACGCTTATATTCTGGGAAAAAAGAAATAACTATATGGCCGAACAGCTTATAAAAATAGCCAACGAAAACCCAGGTAAAAAAATACTGGTACTTTGTGGCCTGAACCATAAATACTACTTAACACAACGCCTGGAACAGGCGCAACTTTTGGTGACAGATAGTTATAAAATACTGGCCAAAGAATAAACAAGGCGGGGTTTAAACAAAGGACATTTTAAAACTATTTTATGCGTCATTTGTTTAACCTTTGTAAATATTAAATAAATAATCTCTTCATATGATAACAGCGGATATACAAAAAATTGAACGCCATTTTTTACCAAAAGATTTTGTCATTACCGATTGGGCCTCCCTGGAGCCCTACTTCAAAAACCTGGAACAACGGGAAATAAACACCATTGACGAATTAAACAAATGGTTGCAGGACAGCAGCGAGCTGGAAGCCATCATCAGCGAAGATGTTTGCTGGCGCCAGATCAAAATGACCTGTGATACAGAAAATAAAGAACTGGAAGACGCTTTTAACTTTTTTATGATGGAGATACAGCCGCATATACAACCCTATGCCGATGTATTGAACCGTAAACTATTAGCACACCCGCTGGTAAACGAGCTGGATAAAGACACTTATTTCACTTACCTGCGTAATGTAAAAAAGAGTATTGACCTGTTTCGCCAGGAGAATGTAGAGATAAATGCCGCATTGGGTGTTGAAGCCCAGAAATTCGGCGCTATTGCCGGTAAAATGACGGTGACCGTAAACGGCCAGGAATATACCCTGCAGCAGGCGATGAAGTTTCTGGAAGACAGCGACCGGAACGTAAGGGCAGAAGTATACCGTAAAATAGCCGAAAGAAGACTACAGGATAAGGAAGCGCTGGATGAACTGTTTAATTCCTTATTACAAAAACGCCACCAGGTGGCTGTAAATGCAGGCTTTGAAAACTATCGTGACTTCCGTTTCGCCGAATTAGGCCGTTTCGATTACACCAAGGAAGACTGTTTCCTGTTTCATGAAGCGGTAAAGCAACATGTAATGCCCCTGGTGAACCAGATATATGAGAACAAAAAACAAAAGCTGGGTCTTGACACATTACGTCCCTGGGACGTAGAAGCCGAGCCTGCCGGCATACAACCTTTACGGCCCTTTACCAATGGTGAGGACCTGGTGCAAAAAACGATCAACTGCTTTAACCAGCTGCAACCGTTCTTTGCCGATTGTATCGGTAAAATGAAAACCATGGGCCACCTTGACCTGGAAAGCCGCAAGGGCAAAGCACCCGGCGGTTATAACTGTCCCCTGGCAGAAAGCGGCGCACCGTTTATTTTTATGAATGCTGCCGGCCAGTTCGATGATGTGATCACCATGGTACACGAAGGTGGCCATGCCGTGCATTCTTTTTTATCGCATAACCTGGCGCTGAACGGCTTTAAAGAATACCCCACCGAAATTGCCGAAGTGGCCAGTATGAGCATGGAACTGTTTACCATGGACCATTGGCAGGTATTTTTTAAAAGCGAAGAAGAATTATTAAGGGCGAAGGAGCAGCAACTGGAAAGAGTGATCACCATTTTCCCCTGGGTTGCCACCATCGATAAATTCCAGCACTGGATCTATGAAAACCCCAACCATACCACGGAACAGCGTAAAGAAAAATGGTTCGAGGTATATACCGAGTTTTTATCACCGGTAATTGACCGCAGCGGCCTGGAGGAGTATATGTATTATCATTGGCAGCGCCAGTTACACCTGTACGAAGTACCCTTCTATTATATAGAATATGGCATTGCCCAGCTTGGCGCCATTGGTATGTGGCAGCAGTACAAACAAAACCCGGCCAAAGCAATAGAGAACTATATACAGGCTTTAAGCCTGGGTGGAACTAAACCTTTGCCACAACTGTTTGAAACAGCGGGACTTAAGTTTGATTTATCACCCGGTCACATTGCAGGCTTAATGCAGTTTGTACAGGGCCAGCTGGACGCCATAAAATAAAAAAATTACCTGTTTGTGGTATATCAAATTTTGGGAAATATCAAAACCTTAAACTAGCTTTGATAGCTAATTATTTGGTGACAATTATATTATTCTAAAATAGCTACTAATCAGAGCCTTAACCTAAGTCACCGTGTTTCCACACGGGGGCTTTTTTATTTTAAGGATGATTGCAGTAATAATCCATCATTATCATTACTGCAGCAGTTGGGTTACAATACATACAATAGGCATAAATAAAAAAGTACGGTTATAAACCGTACTTTTCCAATGATCTATATAAACAATATTACTCTGCTTTCTTTTTTGGCGCTGCTTTCTTTTTGGCAGGCGCTTTTTTCTCAGCAGGCGTTTCATCCTCTGTTTCTTTTGCTTTTTTAGCAGCTTTTGCTTTAGGCTTTTCTTCTTCCGTAGCGTCGCTTTCAGCGGCTTTTTTCTTGGCAGGCGCTTTTTTAGCTGGTTTTTCCTCAGCTACAGCAGCAACAGTCTCTTCAGTAACTTCTTCCTCTTCAGGTAATTCAGTCACTTTCAGTTCCACATTCTTACGTTTTAAAACGTCAAACCATTTTACTATTTTTTTCATGTCGCTGGCGTACACACGGTCAAAATCCATGTTGGCATATACCTGCTCAAAATATTTCTTTACCCCGTTATTATCTTTTACATCGGGTAAAGCCGTACCGGCAGCATCCATTGCTTTAAATACTTCTACCAGGTTTACATTATCACCAACAGTATATATTTCTACACTTTCCAGGTGTGAGAACTGATGTACCCTGGAGGCGGCAAATTTTGTTGTACCATCTTCAATAGAACGTACAATGGCGCCATCGTTTTTGCTGCTTAACAACTCAAACAAACCGGGTAAGCCACTTACGGCCACAAGTTTTGAATATTCCATACTTCTAACATTATTAAGGAGGTGCAAGATAACAGACTTAGGCCAAACAACGCACACTAAAGGGTTGTAAATATTTTTCTGCCCCCTTAAAGCCCCCGGAACATGCCAAAATCATATAAATAACCTGCGGACCATACCCCTGTAAATAATTTGCTGCCGCGCATTTTTAGTATAATTAGGTATTTCTTAACATTTACCGGGTTTTTCCGGGAAAGCCCGAAAGGACTGGTTCTTACCTCTCTACAACATCCTCAAAACAGGATGGGCAACACAATTCTGCAAAAAAAAAGAACAGGGTAAAAGGAAACTTAAAAACCAACGTCTTATCAGCATTATTACATTTTTTATGAAGCATTTTCACTTTTTAGTTTTGTTATTATGCGTGGGTGTTGCGGTTCAGGCTCAATCCGTAAGCGGTAAGCTGTTAGACCTGGCCGATAATACGCCACTTAAAGCTGCTAACCTTACACTTAGCCAGACAAAAGATACTACTGTAAAATTCAATGCACTTTCCAATGCTGAGGGCGCTTTTACGTTTAGCGGAATTCCTGTTGGTACCTATACCTTACAGGTAAGCTCCATCGGGTATGATATATACAAGCAGGCGGTTGCCTTAACCGATTCACTTCCTTCGGCTCAGTTGGGCACTTTATTTATTCCAAAAGCTACCAAAGAGCTGGAAGGCGTAACGGTGGTGGGTAAACAGGCCCCGGTACAGCAAAAAGGCGATACGGTTATTTACAACGCCAGCCAATACAAGGTAAACCCCGATGCTACGGTGGAAGACCTGATCAAAAAAATGCCCAGCGTAACTGTTGGCCGTGATGGTACGGTTACTGCAGGCGGCGAAACCGTAAGAAAAGTAACCATTGACGGTAAGGACTTTTTTGGCGACGATGCTTCGGCAGCCTTAAAAAACCTGCCATCCAGTGTGGTGGATAAAATACAGGTATTTGACCGCCTGAGCGACCAGGCACAGCTTTCGGGTTTTGATGACGGTAACTCGGTAAAATCATTGAATATCATTACCAAATCGGGCATCAGCAATGGCCAGTTCGGCCGTATTTATGGCGGTTATGGTACTGATGACCGTTATGCTGCCGGTGGTAATATCAGTTTCTTTAACGGTAACAGGAGATTATCATTCATTGGCAACTTTAATAATGTAAACCAGCAAAACTTTGGCAGCCAGGATCTGTTAGGCGTTACCAGCAGCGGTGGTGGCGGTGGTCGTGGCGGTGGTGGCCGTGGCGGTGGCGGTGGTATGATGGGCGGTGGAAACTGGGGCGGCGGTGGCCAGAACTTCCAGGTAGGCCAGCAGGCCGGTATTGCTACAACCAATGCCATTGGTATTAACTATGGCGACAAATGGGGTAAAAAAGTTGATGTAAGCGGTAGCTACTTCTTTAATCAAAGTAATACCGATAATGATAGCCGTACCAGTATGACCTATCCTTTAAACAACCGGTATGTATATGATAGTGCCACTTCAAGAACCTCAAATTATAACCACCGCATCAACATGCGTTTGGAATATAAAATTGACTCGTTTAATACGCTGATGGTCATTCCAAGCTTAAACTTCCAGAATAATGAGAACCGTAGCAGTACTTATGGTTTTACCTTAACAGGAACAGATACATCCAATACGCAAAACGGAACAAATGTATCTTACCGCAATGGTTATAACCTGCGTAACAATATTATGTTCCGCCATACCTTTAAAAACAACCGTCGCCGTTCTTATTCAATCAGCTTTAACCAGGCCTTTAATAAAAACGACGGCAGAAGTTATGTAAACACACTTAACAGAACGTTTAAAGGATTAATAACAGAAGATTCGCTGCAAAACCAGTTTATCAATAACCCGACAAACGGTTATACATTAGGCGGTAATATTTCTTACAACGAGCCAATGGGTAAAAAAGGAATGTTACAGATAAGCTATCAGCCTTCCTATACAAAAAATGAAGCTGATAGAAGAACTTATGATTATGACTATTTTGACAAGGACTATACAACTTTTCAGCCCATTGCATCCAATACATTTGAAAACACCACCACCACGCATAACGGGGGTGTTACCTATCGTCTTGGTGCAAGCAGGGATAACCAGTTTTCAGTAGGCGCTAACCTGCAGTACAGTATACTGACAAGTGACCGAACCTACCCGACCACAGGGAACTTTAAACAGTCCTTTACCAATGTATTACCCAATTTAATGTGGAGTAAAAAGCTGAATGCAAAAAGCAGCTTCAGGTTATTCTACCGTGCCAGTACCAACTTCCCTTCGGTAACACAATTACAGGATGTGGTAGATAACAGCAATGTATTACGTTTAAGTGTGGGTAATCCCCAGCTGAAACAGTCATATAACCATTTCTTATCCGGCCGGTATACCTTTACCAATACTCAGAAAGGACAGAGCTTTTTTGCCAACGTGTTTTTAAATGCCCAGCAGAATTATATTACCAATGCACTTTATATTGCAGCTGCCGACTCCTTAGTGAATGGTATTGAGTTAAAAAGCGGATCCCAGTTAACCAAACCGGTGAACATGAACGGCTATAAGAACATGAGCACATTCTTCACGTTCAGTCAGCCTATCAACGCCATTAAAACCAACCTTAACCTGAGCACTGGCTTTAGCTATTCCAGTATTCCCGGTTTAAATAATGGCGAAAAAACTATGACAGACAATTACGGCGTTAATGCCGGTATCGTTTTAGCCAGCAACATTAACGAGTACATCGATTATAACGTATCGTATAACGTACAGTTTAACGATGCAAGCGGTACCAGATACACCAACCAGAATGGTGGTGTACAATTGAACCTGTTATCTAAAAACGGATGGTTTTTACAAAACGATGTTATTAACCAGACCTACACAGGTATGTCCGAAGGTTTTAATACCAGTTACTGGTTGTGGAATGCGGCCGTGGGTAAAAAATTCTTAAAGAACAAAGCAGCCGAATTAAAACTATCGGTATTTGACCTGTTAAAACAAAACCAGAGTGTTTCCCGTACAGTGGGTGAAAATAATGTTATCACCGACTCCTGGAACCAGGTGTTACAACAATACTTTATGCTCACCTTTACCTATAGCCTTAAAAACTTTGGTAAAGGCCGTGCTACCAACCAGCAACGTGGCCCATGGGGCGGTCCCGGCGGACCTGGTGGTATGGGTGGCCCGCCCATGTTTTAAGGGATAATCCGCTGAGGGGATAACAGGTTCCGGTATATTTTATCCGGCAGCTCATCGGTTTATTAAAAGTAACAGGCATTGTTTCGCACAAAGCTCAGTAGTATTACAAAAGCTGAAGTGTGCGACGCAACAAATGCTGATGGTTGTACTAATGCCGGCTACAAAAAACTAAAGGCCATAACATTGTTATGGCCTAAATTTTGAAGTATAACGCCTGCTTAAAAACGGCTGACAACCATAAATTTATTTAGCCGCTAAACGGCAAGTTCTTTTGTTTTAGCAATAATTATTGTAATATCGCCATACAATAAAATATAGTACACTTTGGACGAACGGCTATTGATTGAGCAACTGAAACAAGGCGATGAAAAGGCCTTTAAAACAGTTGTAGATAGCTGGAAGGATATGGTATTTAATACCATTTTAGGCATTGTGCAGAGTGTGGAAGATGCCGAAGATCTTACACAGGATGTGTTTATCCAGGTATACAACTCCATCGGTACGTTTAAAGGCGAATCAAAGCTGTCCACCTGGTTATACCGTATTGCCATTACCAAATCGCTGGACTTTGAACGTAAGAAAAAGCGGAAAAAACGCTTTGGTTTCATGAAAAGCATTTTGGGCGATAATAACGAGGAGGAGGTGATCATTCCCGATTTTCATCACCCCGGAATAGCGCTGGACAAAAAGGAAGATGCCAGCCTGTTGTTTGAAGCAATAAAGGAACTGCCTGAAAATCAGAAAATTGCCTTTGTTTTAAACAAGGTAGAAGGGTTAAGCTACCAGGAAACCAGTGAAATTATGCAAACCACGGTTCCCTCTGTCGAGTCCCTGCTGCACCGGGCAAAAACAAACCTGAAAAAAATTTTAACACAAAAACTGTGACTAACCCATAAAAAAACGTTTTTTAGCAAAGGGTTTTTTCAGTGAAAACGTCAAATACTTGTCCATGAACGAAAATAAACATACGCAGTCAAGGGTTGATGCTATCCTGAATAGCACCGACGGTATCACAAGGGCGGAGGCAAATCCTTTCCTGTATACCCGTATCATGTCGAAGCTGGGTGAAGAAAGATCGGTGTGGGCGGTTATCAGCGGTTTTGTTACAAGGCCGGCAGTGGTACTCAGTACCTTATGCCTGGTAATTGTATTAAATGTTTTTGTGGTGGTAAACAGCAAGGAGGATACAGCTAACACTGCCACACAAACCAACAGCCTTACCGATAACGAATACCAGCAAATGGCATCGGCCACTACCTATGACTATGTAAATGTTGAACCCTGATCATGTCCACAACAACCACAAGATATAAAACACTCTTATTCATTATAGCCGTATTGCTGATAAGCAATATTGCTTTAGTGGTATATGTATTTACGGGCGGCAGGTGCCCGCATAAGCCACCCTCCAGGGACCAGAACAAAAGCGGTATTACCAGTGCGCTGGAAAAGGAAGTGGGTTTTAGCGAACAGCAACTTGCCCAGTATAAAAACTTAAGGGAAGAGCATTGGAAAATTGCCAAACCATTGTTCGACTCCATGCAGAAAGGAAAGGAACTATTATTTAAATTAACCCAAACAGCCGCCGTAGAGGACAGTGTGGTACAGAACGCTGCAGCATCCATTGCTGCCAACCAGAAACTGATGGAACTGCAGAGTTTCCGTCACTTTAAACAGGTGCGGGACCTTTGCACCCAGGAACAATTACCCAGGTACGACAGTGTGCTTAAAAAAATCGTAAGCAAACGCGGTAAACCGCAACAACCACAAGGCGATCAAAAAAAATAAACAATAAAACAACATCGAAATGAAAAACAGAATAATTTTGACGGGTATTGTTTTGGCGGCTGCCCTGACAGTAAACGCACAGGGGGGCTTCCAGCGTACTACAGTAGAAGAAAGGGTGAAAATTGTGCATCATAAAATTGACAGTGCTTTTAAACCCTCAGCCGAGAACCTGAAACAGATTGATGACGTATTTACTACGTATTACAAGGAGCAGGACAAGCTGAGAGAAGAGCTGATGGGTGGCGGCGGACGCCCCGATATGGAGGCCTGGCGCGAAAAACAAAAGCCGATCACAGAAAAACGTGACGCTGCGTTAAAAAAATTACTGTCAGAAGAGCAATATAAAAAATATATTGACGAAATTGAGCCCGCATTGCGTCCCCGTGGTCGCGGACCCGGTGGCGGAGGCCAGGGTGGCGGAAGAAACAGAGATTAATACAAACTCATTATAAAGAAGGTTTAATGGTTAATGTGCATGTAAGCCGGGTATTTTTATACCTGGCTTCTCTTTTTTTAGGGGTACAGGTATCGGGGGCTATCAGCGGCAGTAACTCCGGTCGGCCATGTCCCCGCCTTCTGTAGTAGTGCAAGCCCCCGCACAGGCCAAACACTATTGCAGCTACTACTGCCAGTCGGGCAGCCCCTCAGCTATAAATAATAATATGTTAAAACGGCACTGTTTTTAATGTAATTGTTTGATAACCATTTAAATAGATTTATTTTTGCCGGCTCATCAAACTATTTTAACTTTTGCCGGTAAGCCAGAATGCAACGCCAAGCAGCCGTTTTTCCATCTTTGTGGCTATGAAAGCTCAGCTTTTTCTTGTACGTTTACCCTTATTAATGGTAATAAAAACACTATTAAAGTTCAAACAACACGCTACAAAAGCAACGCTTGCCCTGTTGTTCCTGTGTTTGTGCGGCCTCAGCAGCCTGCAGGCACAAACCGCTTATGTAAATACCTATAAGCCGGTTGCCGACTCTTTATCCGGTGTTTATGGCATCCCCTCATCCATTATCCTGGCCATTGCCATTGTGGAGTCGGGTGCGGGCACCAGCCGCAATTCCAAACTACTCAATAACCACTTTGGTATAGTAGGTAAAAATAACCTGCTTAAAACAAAAGGTATTAAAACCCGCTATAAACAATACAACTCGGTATTGGGGTCCTATGTGGACTTTTGCAAACTACTGTCCCGCCGGAAATACTATGCCCGTTTAAAAGGAAATAACGACTATAAACTGTGGATAGATGCCATTAGTAAAGCAGGTTATTCCGAGGCACCCGTTGAATGGAGAAAACGCATAACTTCGACCATTCAAAAGTATAAACTGGCCGGTAGTAAATAATTTGTAACCTTATATGAACAGCACGAAGCGGGTGTTTTTATTTGTAGTGGTAAGTACTCTCTTATTATTGCTGCTGTCATTGGCCGATATCTTCCTTTCCTGGTCCTTTACTCCCTTACAGCGTATCAATCTTGTTGCCGATGTTTTTCCCCGCACGGACAATCACAACCCTGCGGACAGCAGCGAAGCCATTGTGCTGGATACCAGTAGCACACATGCACAAAAGTTTGCCACCAATTTTGACCTGTATACCGAACCGGGCACCATCACCAACTTTAATGCCGATACAAATGCTGTCAGCATGATACAACTGGTAAAACAACTGCACCAGTTAAAACAACAAAAAAAAGGAAAGATCCGGATCGCTTATTTCGGTGATAGTATGATAGAAAGCGACCTGCTTACACAAACCCTGCGTAAGCTGCTGCAACAATACTTTGGTGGCCAGGGCGTGGGTTATATACCCATCAGCACACAAACGTATAAACTAAGACAAACGGTGGTACACGATATTGGCGGCAGCTGGAAGGTGACCAATATGAAAAATGCCACCGATAAAAAATACATGTACTTATCCGGGTATACCTTTACCACTGCCAACGGCTGGATACAGGTAACCGATAAAACCATTACCGACAGTACGGTTGCTACTGAAAAAATATTGCTTTGCGGGTATGCGCCAAAGCCCGTCACCATTTCGGTTAACGGCAAGCCTTTTGTAGTACAGGCCAATAACCTGTTTAACCGTATTGTACTGGCTACCGACAACAGTAATAAACTAACGGTGAATATTACCGATGCTTCTTTACCGGTATATGGTATTGCTTTTGAACCCACAGAGGGAGTGGTGGTAGATAACTTTAGTTTCAGGGGCACCAGCGGTGAGCTGTTAAAACCATTGGACAGTACATTTTTAACCACCATTGCTCAGCAGAACCCCTATAATATCATGGTGTTTCAATATGGGGTGAATGTAATGTTCAGACCCAACGACACAAAATTTAACTGGTACAAAAGCATATTTGAGCCCGTGGTTAAAAAGTTTACCAACTGTTTCCCGTCAACCGGTATTATTATATCCAGTACGGCCGACAGGGCTTTCCGTTATGCGGACGGTTATAAAACGGCGGTGGGCATTGACAGCCTTATCAAATTGCAGGCAGCCATTGCATTTGAGACGGGTAACATGTTTTATAACCTGTATGCAACAATGGGGGGAAAGCAAACCATCGTAAAATGGGCCGATGCCAAACCACCCCTGGCCAATAAAGATTATGTACACCCCAATCATGCCGGTGCAGCCATATTGGGCGAATACTTTTATAATGCCGTTCGTAAGGAGTATGATAAATATGAACAAAGCCTGCATTAATTTTAGACAGATAAAAGACAAAGACAACAGACAAGCATAGCAGTAGGGTATGACAAACTTTGATATCACCACATTCTTTAAGCAGTTTTTGTACGATCCGGAGAACCCGTTACTGTTCAACAGCGGCTTTTTTGTTTTTTTCTTTACCGTTTTTATAGCTCTCTATTACTGCTTCCGCAATAAAATAAATACCCGCCGGTATATTTTCTGTTTTTTCTCTTTATACTTTTTTTATAAAGCCAGCAATGAGTTTGTGGTGCTCGTTATTGTATCGGCCATTGTGGATTTTGTGCTGTCCAATGCCATATACCGGCAACAAAACAAATTAAAGAAAAAGGGGCTGCTCATTCTCAGCATTGTTTTTAATTTAGGCATGCTGTTTTATTTTAAGTACACCAACTTTTTTATATCGCTCAGCAACGACCTGTTTAATACCGGCTTTAATCCCCTGAATGTCCTGCTGCCTATCGGTATTTCTTTTTACACTTTTGAGAACCTGAGTTATACGGTGGATGTGTACCGTGGCGAGTTTAAGCCTGCCCGCAAGTTTAGTGACTACCTGTTATTCCTTTCCTTTTTTCCCAAACTAATGATGGGGCCTATTGTGCGGGCACACGATTTTGTACCGCAGATCAACAAGCCTTACCAGATATCGGAAACCGATTTTGCCAAAGGGTTTTACCTCATTGTATCGGGATTAATTAAAAAGCTCATCATCTCCGACTATATCACCTTAAACTTTGTCAACTATATTTTTGATGACCCGGCCCGCTATACCGGGGTGGAGAACCTGTTTGCGGTATACGGCTATGCCATTGTTATTTACTGTGACTTTAGCGGGTACAGCGATATTGCTATTGGTATAGCCCGCTGGTTGGGCTTTCATATACCCACCAACTTCCTCTCGCCCTACCAGAGTAAAAATATTACCGAGTTCTGGAGGCGCTGGCATATTTCCTTATCCTCCTGGCTGCGTGACTACCTCTATATTCCTATCGGCGGTAACCGCAATGCCACTATTACTACCTGGATATTTGCCATTGCCTTTTTTGGGGGTATATATTTTATGGGCACCCACCTGTTTAATCTAAGCTGGTGGTGGTCGGCACTGGTGAGTGCATTGGTACTGTTCATCTTTTTACTGCCTGCCATCATAAGTAAGGAAAAAAAGGGGGTGAGCGCCAATATGAACCTGCTTACTACCATGTTGCTGGGCGGTTTCTGGCATGGTGCTAACTGGAATTTTATTATCTGGGGTGGCCTGCACGGTATTGCCCTGGCCATACATAAAGTATGGATGTTATTAACCGGCAGATCGCTGGGCAGCATCAATAAACGCTGGTGGTATAAAGCCATTATGATTTTGGTTACTTTCCACTTTGTATGTTTTTGCTGGGTGTTTTTTAAAACGGCCGATTTTGATGAAACCAATAACGATTTTGCCAAAGCCCTGACCATGTTAAACCAGATATGGAATCACTTTGACCTGTCGGTGTGGAATGGCTTTATACAGAACTACTGGCCGGTAGTGACCATGATGGGAATAGGTTTTATTTTGCATGCTTTACCCGATAACCTCGCCGATAACGTGATCAACCGCTTTACCAAAGTTCCCTTACTGGTTTATATCACCGCATTCCTGGGTTTTGTGTTATTATACGGCTACTTTAAATCGTCCGAGCCGGTAATGCCTATTTACCTGCAGTTTTAACCGTTATTTGATTAGTTGTACATTTGGCAACCTAAAACTTACCATTAAGCAAGCACTGCTATGATAAAAGAGAACAATAAAAGCTGTGCCGTTATCGGCGCCGGCATTTCGGGTATTGGTGCGGCCATACGCATGCGCAACAAAGGGTATAAAGTAACCGTGTACGAGGCCAATGCTTTTCCGGGCGGAAAGCTTTCTTCCGAAACCAATAAGGGCTATCGTTTTGATATGGGACCATCCGTATTTACCATGCCCGAATATGTAGACGAGCTTTTTATTTTATCCGGTAAAAATCCCCGCGACCATTTTAATTATGAACAGCTGAACCCGGTATACCGTTATTTTTTTGAAGACGGCAGTATGCTGGATGCCTATCACAGCAACGAGGAGTTTGCCGAAAAAATTGCACAACATACCACCGACAGCAAAGAAGCTATTTTAAAATACCTGGAAAAAGCCGGAGTGGTTTATCACCTGACTGAAGAAGTATTTTTAAAGAACAGCCTGCATAAACTTAAAAGCTACCTTACCTGGCCTACGCTGAGAGGCATTTTAAACTTTGGAAAGATCGGCGCTTTTGATACCATGAACCAGGCCAACGAAAAAGCATTTAAAGATCCCCGCCTGGTACAGGTGTTTAACCGTTATGCTACCTATAATGGCAGTAGTCCTTACTTATCGCCTGCTACCTTAAACGTTATTGCCCATGTGGAAATACAAAAAGGTGCCTATTACCCGGTGGGAGGTATGTACAGCATTACTAAATCGCTGGTACAGCTGGCAAAGGATATTGATGTGGCATTCCGGTTTTCAACCCCTGCCGAAGAAATTGTGGTAGAAAACAAACAAGTAAAAGGGGTACGCACGGCACAGGATTTTACCCAATATGATGTGGTGATCAGTAATATGGATATTTACAACAGTTATAAAAAGCTGATGCCCGGTGTTAAAAAACCACAGAAAACCCTGGATCAACCCAAGTCCAGTTCGGGTATTATCTTTTACTGGGGCATTAAAAAATCATTTCCGGAACTGGGCCTGCATAATATTTTATTCAGCAGTAATTACGAGCAGGAGTTTGATACCATTTTTTCCAAAAAAGCGATCTATAACGATCCCACTATCTACATTAATATTACCAGTAAACACAGCCCGGATGATGCGCCCGAAGGCTGTGAGAACTGGTTTACCTTTATCAATGTGCCCAATAACAGCGGCCAGGACTGGGATGCTTATATTCAACAGGCCAAGGCGGCCATTATACAAAAAGTAAACAGGTTACTTAAAACCGATATTGAACCCCTGATAGAAAGCGAAATGGTTTTTGATCCGCGGGTGATTGAGAAAAGAACCTCCAGCGCTTTTGGTGCTATTTATGGCAACAGTTCCAATAACAAATACGCTGCATTCCAGCGTCACCCAAATTTTTCAAAAGAAATAAAAGGGCTTTACTTCTGTGGCGGCAGTGTGCACCCGGGACCTAGTATTCCCTTATGCCTTTTATCGGCTAAAATAACCACTGACCTGGTAAAGGAATAAGTGACAAAACTTATATAATAAGGCCGCTGTAAAGCGGCCTTATGTTTTATGCTAACAATAACAACAGGTATTTAAGCCTGTTCTTCCATTTCGCTGAATACCCGTAACAGCTGGTGCAGCCCTTCAGGCGCATGTATCAGGGTGGTACTGATTAAAGTGTCGTTGGTTACAGCAGCGGCTCTTTGTAACATGTTGCGTTCATAGGCGGCAATGGCGCTTTGCGTATCCGTAAACATATTATTGGTTAAGCAGGCAGTTAGTTCAAAAGCATCCTGCATAGCCATATTTACCCCTTCGCCCGCATAAGGCGGCATGCGATGGGCCGCATCACCGATCATTGTAAGGTTGGGTAGTGCTTCCCATTGCTGATCTAATGGAAAATGATATTGCGGACGTGGTACAAACCAGTTGTCATCACCTGCAAAAACTTCCTGCCATATTGCATCCCAGTTGCCAAAAGCATGGCTGAACCAATGATGAACGGATGTTTTATTATTAAAATCAATACCACTAACTGTTACCCAGTTTTCAGGCACTTTACAGCCCGTATAAAAAGATAAACTGCCATCACCCTTTGTACTCAGTATCAAAGACTGTTCATTACCCAGCGCAAATAATTTTCCGCCTTTTACCAGGTCCCAGAGCTTTGGCGCATGGGCCCTGGCATTATACAGGTTACCTTCCACAATGGTAATACCCGAATAAACAGGTTGTATGCTGGTAATATAAGGGCGGATCTTTGAGTTGGCGCCATCTGCTGCAATAACAATATCTGCATATGCCGAACTACCGTTTTTAAAATGTATTAACCAGCCATCGCCCTGCGGTTGCATTGTTACAAACTGACTGTTCCAAGAGATTGTGCCAGCTTGTAAAGACTGTACTAATATATCACGCAACGGAGCCCGGTCAATTTCCGGGCGGGAGTCCTGGTAGTCCTCAATGGCGTGATCATCCATTTTTATATTGCCCTGCGGGTCGGTTATACGCAGCTTGCCGGCATGGGGGCGGTATTGCGCTTTAAACTCATTCATCAGACCGGCCCTGCGAAGCGCTTCTAACCCGGATTCTTCATGCAGGTCCAGTGTAGCGCCCTGCTGGCGTATCTTGTCATTTACATCCCGTTCGTACACGGTAACAGTTGCATTGTTCAATTGTAAAAGCCTGGCTAAAGTAAGGCCGCCAGGCCCCCCGCCTACAATGGCTATTTTTTTATCTTGTAGTATCATTCCGTAATTGTTTATTTACGGTACAAAATTATTTTCCGGGCAGGGTTGAAAATTGTATAAATCGGCCGTTCTGGTTTCGCTTCAGTTCTTTGGGCGAAACACCCGATAGTTTTTTAACCTCTTTGATAAAATGAGACTGGTCAGCAAAGTTTTGTGTGGGAAATAATTTGCCTTCTTTAATATGCTGAAAGGAGGTCCGGAAACGCAGGATATTACAATATGCTTTTAGTGTCAGGCCAAATTGCTGGTTAAAATAACGGTTGATCTGCCGGCTGCTCCAGAAAACCTTTGCTGATAACTCTTTTACTGTTAAAGCACCATCCGAAGCATAGATGAGATCAAATAGTTCCTGTTTGCGGTTATCCACTTCAACCGGTAACAAGGATTGTATTTTTTCCGTAGCTTTTTTGCAAAAGGAATCAAAATCAGTTAAGTCTTCCTTGCCAAATCCCCAGAAGTTAACGGGTAAACGCTGGGCACTGTCCAGTAAACCGGCAATGGTACCGGGAAAAAGATATTCCGCTCCCAGTGGTTTAAAACTGATGGCAAAGACAAGATAACCGGGAGGAATAGCGGCTTCGTCATACCCTGTTTCAAACCCTAACAAGGTAACATGAAAAGGTTCTGTAGCTGACTGTGCAAAAAACAGGTCGATACGGCCATCGGGTAATACCACCACCGGCCGGGCTTCCCCCGATGAATTTTGTAAAAGCCAGAAGCTTTCAACAAAAGCGGTCAGGGCTTTACCAGGTTTAACCAGTTTATACTGCAGATCGTCGTTCATTATTTATTTGCTGTTACAATTTAAGGTAAGCATTTCATAATATACTTATAAAACAAAAAGCCCTCCGGTACCGGAGGGCTTTACTATAAAACAAAGACGCTTAGTGTTTAAAATGTCTTAAGCCGGTGATCACCATTGCCAGTTTATTTTCAACGGTATAGTCAATGGAATCTTTATCACGGATAGAACCGCCGGGTTGAATAAAGGCAGTAATACCCACTTCATGTGCCATTTTTACACAGTCGTTAAAGGGGAAGAAGGCATCACTGGCCAGTACGGCATCCTGCAGGTCAAAAGAAAACTGTTTTGCTTTTTCAATGGACTGGCGCAAAGAATCGATACGGCTGGTTTGACCACAGCCTTTACCGATCAGTTGTTTGTTTTTTACCAGTGCAATGGCATTACTTTTTAAATGTTTGCATACGAGGTTGGCAAACTCCAGGTCGGCTCTTTCGTCAGCCGTGGTTGGCCGGCCACCTACTTCATCCCAGGTAGCATAAGACCCTTCATCTACCTGTTGTACCAGCACTCCGTTCAGTAAAGATTTATACTGTTGTTTGGCTGCGGGGGCCTGCTGTAATTGTAAAAGAATGCGGTTCTTTTTTGATTTTAATATTTCCAGTGCGTCTGCATCAAAAGCAGCAGCGATCAGCACTTCAAAGAATATTTCGTTAATAGCTTCGGCTGTGGCTTTATCCACGGTGCCGTTGGTTACCAATACACCACCAAATGCACTTTCCGGGTCGCCGGCCAGTGCAGCATCCCAGGCTTCTTTAACCGTTGAGCGGGAAGCAATGCCGCAAACATTGGTATGTTTAATAATGGCAAACTCGGTACCGCTGAATTCCTGTATTAATTGTATGGCCGCATCCACATCTACCAGGTTATTATAAGAAAGCTCTTTACCATTTAACTGGTTGAACAACTGCGAAAGGTTGCCATAGAAAACGCCCGACTGGTGTGGGTTTTCGCCGTAACGCATGATCTTGGTCTCGGGAACAGAGGCTAAGAAATAGTTAGGGGCCGTAGGGTTAAAATACTGCGCAATGGCCACATCATAATGCGCCACTACTTCAAAAGCACGGGCGGCAAAATCCTTACGTTGTTCCAGCGTGGTTTCGGCATGTTGCTGCTCCAGCAGGTTCTCCAGGTGGGCATAATCTTTCTTGGCGGCAATTACCACTACATCTTTAAAGTTTTTAGCGGCGCCGCGGATCATGGATGGTCCGCCGATATCTATTTTTTCAATGATCTGTTTTTCATCGCTGGTGCTGGCAACGGTTTCCTCAAAGGGGTAGAGATCAACAATTACCAGGTCAATTTCAGGAATATTGTATTGTTTCATTTCCTGTAAATGGGTCTCATCATCACGTTTGCCCAGTATACCGCCAAATACCGATGGGTGCAGTGTTTTTACACGACCGCCCAGGATAGAAGGGTAGGTGGTTAAATCCTCTACAGGGATCACTTTTATACCTAAGTTTTCAATAAAGGTTTGGGTACCGCCGGTAGAATAAATGGTTACACCGTTTTTGTCTAAAAGGGAAACGATACGCTCCAGGCCGTCTTTATAAAAAACGGAGATGAGTGCTGACTGAATTTTTTTGTTCATGATGTTGGGGGTTGCGGGCTGTATGCCCATTAAGCGCCGCAAAGGTACGTTAACGCAGGTTCATGACAAAAGCGCCCTGTTCATTTACGCTGTGACAGGGGATATGCAGCGCATCAAAATCCTGTTTCCAGCGTTTGGCTTTCCAGGCTGGCACTGAACCATCAATAACCACCTGCCGGGGCTGTATTTTTTCAGTTAGTTGATTTACATACAGTTTGGGGTTTTGCGAAAGTACCAGCAGGTCAACATCCAGTTTTGAGGCTGCTGTAAAGCGGGGTACCGGGCTTTGCCAGATAAGAATGCTTTTATTGCCAAAAACATAGTGACCATTACCGCCGGCAAAGGCACCCGGACCGCTGGCCGGGGCCACCCGCTGTAAAACCCTGGAGGGTTTGAGGTGAAAGTTTTGACTAAAGCCCTTTACCTGCAGGCTGCTGTCCCCGATAAAAGAATAGTTATTGCCCCGGATAAAATCGACCGCCTGCATTTTGGGTACATTGTATACAATGATCTTTTGCTGTTGGGCCGTTTGGTAAAAGGATATAAACCGTAATACCATAAAGCCCAGTAAAGCTGCAATACCGGTTAACAAAAAAGGTTTCAACCGGTGAAACCACCAGCATGCTGTTGCGGCAATAGCCATAAACAATAATATTACCTGTACTATAGTTAACTGAAAGCCCTCCCATAAGGCCATTGGCAGGGTTTCTACCCAGGCGATATAATTATTGAGCAAACTAATACTGTATTGTAAACCAAGGCCCAGCCATTGTGTAAGCACAGTAAACGGCGATAATAACAGTAATAAAAGTTCACCGATCAGGATAATACTGGATAAGGGAACCGCAATTAAATTGGTGAGCAAAAAATAAACAGGAAACTGGTGAAAGTGATAAAGGCTCACCGGGGTGGTTAACACCTGTGCAGCCAGGGTAACGCATACCAATTGCCATACGGCATCTATCATTTTATTTTTTATAAACAACAGGTTATAGATAGGTTTGTAAAACACCATGATACTTAACAAAGCTGCATAGGATAGCTGGAAGCCTACATCCCATAACCAGAAAGGGTTATAACATAATAATAGAAAAGCCGACATGGCCAGGGTATTATACGCTGAAGCCTGTTTGTTGAACGCCTTACCAATGATCAGGCAGGTGAACATAACTGCAGCCCGTAAAATAGAGGCAGCACCGCCGGCTAGCAAAGTAAACAACCATAGTATAACAATGGTCAGTACGGGGTGTAACCACCGGGTACGCCTGCTTTTTAATAATGGACGGAATAACAGGTTTAATATCCAGTAAATAAGCCCGAGATGCATACCGGAAACAGCAATAACATGTACTACCCCGGTATTGGTATAGGATTCTAATAATGTTTTATCCAGGTCGTCCTTATACCCTATAAGCAGGGCTTCGGCCAGGCCGGCTTCTTTATCGCTTTTGATATTGGTTTTAATTACCTGTAATACCCCGGACTGTATGGTTAGTAATTGCCGGTGCAGCCAGGATGTATGTACGGTGGGCAATACGGCAAACTTACCGGGTGTGAGATAGACCTGTGATGTAGTTTGCTGGAAAAGCAGGTATCGCCGGTAATCAAAAGCCCCGGGATTGCCGGCATTTTTAACAGGTTGTAATATTTCCTGTGTGATGATCTGTGAGCCATAATGTAAGGCCGCGATGCTGCTGTCTTTTTTAAAATAGATAATGGCTTTACCCGTTGTGCGATGTACCGTGTCGCCTTGTATAACAGCTTCTATCCTGGCCAGGGCTTTATAGGAGTTTGTTTTTTCAACAGGCGTTTCCAGCAGGGTGGCTATACAGGTGTTTTGTTGCCGGTAATAATGTCCATAGTAATCCGGCCTGTTGGTAATATTGTTATGCCACACCAATATGGCTCCGGCTGCAGTAAGGAGCAGTATGAGGAGGATGGTCCGGGCTACAATATATTGATACCGCCAGTGAACAGGAAGTAGCGCAAATGCAAACAATAAAATACCTGTAATAACGGCGGTGAGGTACCAGGTTTGAACGGGCAATACCACATACCACTGTATGATGATGCCTGCCACCAGGGGCGGCAGTAATTTAATAAAAGGTGTTTTGGCCAAAAAATGGTTAGCGGTAAATGGCATACCTTAAGTTACTACAAAAAACTTAAACGCCCGTCACCGTTATTGTTGTTCCTGTTCGCGGGCCTGTGTTTGTTCTGCCACTATCATCCGCACCAGTTGCTGGTAACTCACCCTCTCTACCCGGCTGGTAAGCCAGCGGGGGAAATTGAACATACTGAATACTTTTTTCTGTACCTCGTTATCCTTGTGCTGCTCCAGCAGGGTAAGGGCTTTATTGAACTCTTTTACTTTTTCAGCATAATTACGCAGGTAAAAAGTGCCGTGCAGGCATTGGATGATTATTTTTTCGAACGGGTGTTTATTTTTCTTTTTATAAAAGTAGTTATAGGTAGAGCGGTATTGAGCCTCGAACAATTTTATATTGTTCATATTATAAACAATGAGCAGGAGGAAAAGCTGGGCAAGGCTTACCCTTTCAATGCGGGTATTATCTTTAAAGTATAACAAGCCCCTCTTTATAAAAAACAAAGCATCATCATAGTTCTCCAGTACAAAGCAGGATATGGAACAGGAGATATACATATCGCGGTTTGTTTCAATGTTTAACTTATTCTCCCATTTATCGTGACGGTTTTTAAAATAAACTATCAGGTCGGCCACTTCTTTATAACGGGCCATTTTATGAAACAGCTTGTTTAAGGTTAAATATTTAAGCGCTTCAAATTCCGCCTGTAAAATAGGGTCGGTGATCTTATCATTAAAGGGATCATTAAAAGCTGTTTCAACAGCTTTGAACATATTAAGCGGTGTGCCCAGGTAATTGAGCATACTTAATACATCCATAAACTTTTCCGAATCGGTTTTTAAATAATCGCCGTGTTGTTTCCAGTCGGCAATAATATCGAGTACATATTGATAAGCTTCGGGCAGGTTTTTATTACTCAGGTATAACAGTGTTGCTTTACACAGCCTGTAATAATGCCGGTACCAGAAAAAATAATCGGCCAGGTTTTTTTTAAGTGTGGGTAATAACCGCAACAAGGCTTCAATACGGTGGGGTATTGACGTATCTGCCCAGTCGAAATGCGCATTACGTTTCAGCATCAATACTTCGGCGTAAATATCACGCATCACAATCACTTCGGCGTATTCGTTATAGGTAACAATATTATCCTTGAAAAGTGTATTCAACTCATCATAACCGGCTTTACCGTCGCTCCAGAGCAGCATACGCTCAAACTCGTTACGTAACATAATAATGAGTGCCTGGGCTTCTGCCTGGCGGGCCCTTATCATGGTTTTACGCCACAGGTTCTTGGCTTCGTCCAGCATGCCTTTGCGCCGGAATATTTGTATAAGCTGTATCTGGTTAAAAATTGCGGCGTCCTCGTTTTTACGGCTTTCATATTGAACCAGTGCGTTACATATTTGCTGGTAGAGATAATGTTTTTGAAAAGCAATATTCTGGGAATTTATTTCAGGCGCCAGTTTTTTTAAAATATCCGCTTCATTATAAACCGGTTGTTTATCAATAGCATCGAACAGTAAAATATACAGAGGGTCTTTAATAGTTGACAGGCCGATATAGTTACGGCGGAGAAATAGTTTTTCTCCTGAAGAAAGATGTTTGATAAAATGCCAGAGGGCATCTGAAACGGGCTTCATAAATACCGGTAATTAAGGGTTTGTGCTCATACAAATTTACACTAATCCACTTGTTCGATAAATCAAATTTTAATTAAGCAATAAAACGTATAACACTATGATTGACACAATTTTAAGTAGAAAACTCCCGTCACTGCTGCTTTAGATTCCTCAAACTTGAACCTTTTTTTTAAACCTAAACCCTACAAATCCACCATAGATTTGTGGTGTTATTCCTTATCTGATTAAAATATAAACAAAGGGGCTTATAATCAAAACCAATTTGATTTTAATCATTGACCTTAGACCTTAAACCTAGTTAGCCGCCCGGCGCTTAATGCCCCGAGGCGGTTTTTTTATTAAGAAATCATTGTGCCAAAAGCAAAAGAGACGCCACAAACTGCAGCGTCTCTTTTTATAAAAGTATATACCCGTTCTGTTTATTTTGCTTTTGCAGGCGTGGTTGTTTTGCCTGTGGGAATAACCGGTTTGGCAGGCAACCATTCCATCACCGGAACTTTGGCGGCTACTTTATAATAGTTGTTCTGTAAACTATCGTTCCAGCCATTGGGGTTATTGTTGAACGATTTACTACTGTAATAAATACTGCCCTGTATCTCGGGGTATTTACGTAACATTTTAATTTGATTGGGGAGCTCATTGGTGTTTTTCCATGGGGCGCTATTTTCAGTAGCCCGGTAAATACCATGACCGATATAAATATGACGGCCATAACCGTTGGCGCTCCACCAGTTCACCAGCTCGGTATAATCGGCCAGTCTATGACCTATTTCCCAGTACAGCTGTGGGGTTACATAATCGATCCATTTGTTTTCCAGCCACAAAAGGATATCCGCATACAGGTCATCGTAATTGGTTTGACCGGCCCTGGTTTTGCTGCCGCGGGGATCTTTATCGGCATTACGCCATACACCAAAAGGGCTGATGCCAAATTTTACATAAGGCTTTTCGGCCTTGATCGCAATATCCAGTTTTTTAATGATGGAGTCCACATTGCTGCGGCGCCAGTCGTCCTTGGAAAGGGTGGTGCCCGATTTTAAATAGGATTGCCCGTCGGGAAACTCTTTGCCATGTATGCGGTAAGGATAAAAATAATCGTCCATATGAATGGCGTCCACATCGTACCGTTTAACGATATCGGCAATTACTTTTACCACAAAGTCCTGTGCTTCTTTATTAGCCGGGTTAAAATAACGTTTATTGCCATAGGTAACATACCATTCGGGGTGTTTGCGCATAATATTGCTGGCGGCAATGGAAGAGCTGCCTACTTTCAGCTCGGCACGGTAGGGGTTACACCAGGCATGAAACTCCATGCCGCGTTTGTGCGCCTCTTTGATCATAAACTCCAGCGGATCGTAAAAAGGGTTGGGGGCCTGGCCTTGTTTACCGGTAAGCCACTGGCTCCAGGGTTCGTAACTGGAAGCATAAAAAGCATCGGCCGAAGGGCGAACCTGGACAATAACGGCATTCATGCCGTTTCGTTTGTGCATATCCAGCTGCTGGATAAAGGCAGCCCGCTGCCTTGCAGGGTCCGACTCGCCCCGGGGAGGCCAGTCAATATTATCCACGGTGGCTATCCATACACCGCGAAATTCATAAACGGGTGACTGTGCGTTAAGAAAACCGCTGATAACAATGGTAAGGGCCAGTAATAATTGTCGCATAGAGTAATATAGTAAACGCCTGAAATGAGCGGCAAAAATAGACTATTCATTAGGAATATGCCTTATTTTGTCGAGCAGGTCGCTTAGTATAGACGCTTCGGCGGCGGTTAGGTTGCCTAAAATATTGTCAAGCGTGGTTTGTTTAATATCCATTTTTTCCAGCACCTGTTTTCCCTGTGGTGTGATCTGGACCGCTACCAGCCTTTTATCTTTCAGGGACACATTTTTTTTAACCAGGCCTTTTACGATCAGCCGGTCCACAATACGGCTGGTATCGCTCATTTTATCCAGCATGCGTTGCCGGATCTGCATGGTGGAGAGCGGTTCGGGGAAGCTTCCCCTTAAAATGCGTAATATATTGAATTGCTGCGGAGTGAGGTTTTCGGATGCACATATTTCCTTTACCTTTTCCATAACCCAGTTATGGGTAAATAAAAGGTTTACCGAGGCTTTATGGTACTCACTGCCAAATCGTCCCTGGTTAATATCTTTTTCAATGCTCATACGTTAGCGTTAAAGTGCCTGATGTTTTAGGTTAGCTATCAGTTATTGAGCCAAAGATATTGTGAAACAAAGATTTTACAACTGAAATTATATAAGCGTATTACCGGGCCCGCGGGACCCGGTAATAATATGTTATGTGTTAATAATCCATGGCTTATTCGGCCATGCTCAGGTTCTGTGTCATTTTTACTTTAGAGGCCAGTTTGAAAATTTCGAACAGCAGTTTTGCTTCGTACAACAGGAAAAAGTTCAGCCATTGTACAATGGTCATTTCGCCGTATTCGGGATGCAAGCCGCTAAGGGAAAGTTGTTCATTGGGTATACGCTCCACAAAAAGTGTAAGGCTTTTGCGGGCGCCCAGCAGTTCTTTAATTATTTCGGAGGTGGTTAACCGGCATTTTTCGTGAAAAGCCGGGTCGGCCTCTACTACATAACGGCTCAGCTGTGGCTCGGCGGTAGTGAGTATTTGTTGCAGGCGCTCAGCAATAACGTTTTGAAATAAGGTAATATGAACAATATTTTCCAGGATATTCCATTGACCGGTATTGCTATGCTGACGTACCTGTGTGTCGGATAACCCGTCAATTAATTCGATAAGTGACTTGTGCTGGTAGTGTAAACGCGTAGAGATGGATGATGGCAGTTGTTGCAAAACGGAATTAGTTTTTTTGATGATAAAATTCAAATTGCTAAAAAACCATTCCCTTGAGTAAATGTCGTAAAAAAAACTGAAAACGACAATTATGTAGTAATTTTTTGATATATGACAGGCGATCAGCCCCAAACCTTAGTGCCTTCGCTACAGTTGGCGCAGATATCGATGTTTTTACGGCCGTGCAGCAGTTTGGTTCTGAACGCTTTGTATTCACCGTTTTGCCAAACCTCTTTAAAGCTTTTTTGCTTGAGGTCGCCCAGCTTGTGCTGGGCATCCTTATCGAAACAGCAGGGGGCCACCAGGCCGTCCCAGGTAATAACGGGGTCGTGCCACAAACGCCAGCACTGGTTGGTGATATTACCCTTGAAAACAGTACCCGAATCCGTTTTTTTATAGCGGCTGAACTTATCGATGGTGGGAATGAGGCGGTTGGGGTCGGTTTCGTAATCGTATACCTGTGCGGTTTTAAACCATACATCATCTACCCCTATCTCCTTACCCAGTGCTTTTACCTCCTCTATCTGGTGTTCGTTGGGTTTTACCACCAGGAACTGGAAAATGATGAATGGTGTTTTGCTTTTCAGTTCTTTTTTAGCCTGTACAATATTTTTAGCCCCCTGTATTACTTTATCCAGGCGTCCGCCTACCCGGTATTGCTGGTATACCTCCTGTGTAGTGCCATCAATGGAAATAATTAACCGGTCAAGCCCGCTTTCCACGGTACGGCGTGCATTGGCTTCGGTCATATAATGGGCATTGGTGCTGGTGGCCGTATAAATTTTTTTGGAGGATGCATAGGACACCATATCCAGGAAGTTGGGATTGAGATAAGGCTCGCCCTGGAAATAGAACACCAGGTAAAAAAGATCGCGGTGTAACTGATCGATGGTTTCAGTGAAAAAGTCCTTGCGTAACATGCCTGTGGGCCGGCTGAAAGCCCTTAAACCACTGGGGCATTCGGGGCAGCGCAGGTTACAGGAAGTAGTAGGCTCGAAGGAAATAGATACGGGCATGCCCCACTGAACGGCCCGTTTGGTCCATTTACTCCAATAGAAACTGCTGAATACCTTGGTTGCATTCCACACACGCCTGAACGTGAGTTTGGATAACATATTAATATTGTCAGCTAAGTTGAACCTGGACATGGTTGGCAAAGTTAGTAGTGAACGGGCAATAAGCAATTGACAATGGACAATTGACCGTGGACAAATAACAATAAGCCATGGATAATGTTGACGGGCTGCCCGATAGGCGTGGAAAGCCCGCTGAGGATTTGTGTTGGGGCCTGTGGCGGACTTGTAACAGATAGCGGGGACTGTAGCTGAAGGGAGCACTACAGCTGAAAGCCCCTACAATAAATAAACGCCGGGTAATAAAAGCTTACCAGAGTTTTTTTTCCATTACATAATGGGGAATGTTTAGCTCAATAAATTCATCGCCGGTAACCTGGTAGCCCACCCGTTCGTAGAAGCCTACGGCCACTTTGCGGGCATGCATGGTGATGGTTTTATAGCCGCGGTCGCGGGAAAGGTTTTCGGCAAAGTTCATTAAAGCACGGCCAATGCCTTTACCCTGCAGGTTGTTTAATACGGCCATCTGGCGCAGGCGGACGGTTGGCGGCTCCTTATCGATAAGCATACAGCAACCCAGCATCAGGTCATCTTCAAAAGCAGCAATGAGGATATTATTTTTTTCCAATTCCAGTTCTTCCGCGGAGAAGCTAAGGCCCAGCGGCTTGCGTAAAATATCGTCGCGCAGGCGCACCATTTGTTCGTATTCAGCAGATCCGTGATCAATTATTTTCAATGGCATAATTGGAAATTGTTGTTACCCAAATTACGATTTATATTTTACTATTAACTCATATGGGCTTTGTTAACAGGATAAAAAAATATATTTTTTTGATTTTGTGTTTATTACAGTAAAAAAAATTAAAACAACGATAGCGTAATAGATTGTTGACAGGTCTTATAATTTCTTTATTTTAGGGCTATGTTTTTGTAAAAGTAAAACTGATTATGCACCATAGAACCCGAACCACCCTTACTGCCGGAGGCCTGTTGTTTGCCAGTTTTTGCTGGGCACAGACAGGAATTAAACCCAAAGCCGTTTTATTAAAACGGGTGATTGAAATAAACCACTTTTCCCCCCGGCCCGTTAATGATAGCTTTTCGGTGAGTTTTTTTAATACGCTGGTTAAAACGCTGGACCCCCAGAAGCGGATTTTTTTGCAGCCGGAGTATGATAAACTGGCCGCCTTCAGTACCCAACTGGATGATGAGTTAAATGGTAAGAGCTGGCAGTTTTTCCCCTTATTAAAAACGATGTACCAGCGGGCGGTTGAAAGAGCCGATTCACTTACCAGGGCCCTGTTGCAAAAGCCGCTGAACTTTACTGCAAAGGAAGAGATTACTTTATCCCGCACGGCGGCGGCCTCCTATTCGGCCACCTTACCGGCATTACAGCAACGCTACACCAACTGGTATAAATACCTTACGCTGGTGAACTGTTATACCATATCCTTACAGAAGGAACCCGGAGCCGGGTTTGATAAGATTATTGAAAAAAATGAAGCGGCGGTAAGGGAGAAAATAAAAAAGAACGCCCTGCATGCCAATAAATTTACCTCGAAAAGCCTGGATGTTTTTTTGGAAGAAACCTACCTGAACAGCCTGGCCACGACCTATGATCCGCATACCAATTATTTTTCGGAGGTTGATAACAGGGTGTTCCAGGAAGGCCTGAGTACGGAAGCGCTGAGCTTTGGTTTTGATATGGATGAAACGGAGGACGGCAAGGTTGTGATTGCCCGGCTGGCACCCGGCGGACCGGCCTGGATAAGCGGCGAGCTGAACCAGCAGGACCAGTTATTACAGGTGCAACCGGAAGGAAAGGAAGTAACGGATGTTTCACTGGTACCGGTAGAAGAGGTGTATGAACTGATAGAAGATGCTGCCGTGCAAAAAGCCGCCATTACCGTACGCAAACAGGATGGAACAATAAAATCCGTTACCCTGAAAAAAGCCAAACATGAACAGGATGAAAATATTATCCAGGGCTTTATTTTACAGGGAACAGGGGCTAATAACAAAAAGATCGGGTATATGTCGCTGCCGGATTTTTATACCACCTGGGATGATGAAGAGGGCAGTGGCTGTGCCAATGATATGGCCAAGAAGATCGTAGCAATGAAGAAGGAGCAGATCAGCGGGCTTATCCTGGATTTCAGGTACAATGGCGGCGGCTCGCTGATGGAAGCTTTAGAGATTGCAGGTATATTTATAAATGACGGTCCGTTGATGGGTTATAAGGATAAAGGGCCCAAAGTTACTTACCTGAAGGACCCTAACCGGGGTGTAATATATGATGGCCCGCTGGCTGTATTGGTTAACGGGCAAAGCGCCTCCGCATCGGAAGTGGTGGCGGCTGCTTTACAGGATTATAACCGGGCCCTGATTGTGGGCAGTAACACGTTTGGTAAGGCTACGATGCAGCAGGTATTACCCATGGATACAGTGAGTACTACGGCTCAGACCAGCACATTTGTAAAAACCACCCTGGGCAAATTATACCGGTTGAATGGTTCAACGGCACAGCAAAAAGGGGTGATACCCGATATTGTATTGCCGGACTGGATGGATATGGAGGGCTACAGGGAAGCGTCCTTCCCCACATCATTAAAACCCGATGAGGTAAGCCGCAATGCATATTATAAACCCCTGGCTGGCCTACCGGTAGCGGCGCTGGCAACAGCCAGTAAAACAAGGCAGGGTTCTTCGGCGTTTTTTAAACAGGTAGCGGATTATAATCAGTTAACGGCAAAAAAAACGATAACCGTGCCTTTGCAGGCCGCGGCCTTTGAAAAATGGGCAGCCCAAAACAATTCTTTCATGCGTGAAAAAGACCCCGATACTTACCGGGCAACAAAACTTTCTATACATAACCTGGCCGCCGATGCGGTAAAACTGCAAACGGACAGTTACCTGAAAACGGTAAACGGACTTATATTGGAAAGCTTACTGGAAGACGGGTATATTGAAGAAACTTTTTTAATTCTTACAGACTTTATAAACACTAAATAGCACAGCGAAATGATGAGAAAACTTTTTGTAACCATTGCTTTTGCCGCCTGTATGATGAGCGGTGCGCCACTACATGCACAGAACTTTGATAATGCCGGAGATTATATGGGCTATATTGGCGATGCCAATAATAAACTGGCCAGTGTATACATGGCCTATTTAAGCGCTACGGCACATAATAAAAGCGCCCGGAAAATTGAAAAACGCCGTATGGAAGTGGTAAATGGTATTTATGAAACAAGGGTAAAAATTCAAACCATGCCTCACTGGAAGGGCGATCGCAGTTACCGCGACTCCACCGTAGCTTATTACCGTTTGCTGGAAAAAGTGTTTAATGAGCAGTATGCCAAGATTGTTAATATGGAGGAAATAGCCGAACAAAGTTATGATGCCATGGAAGCCTACCTGCTGGCTAAAGAAAAAGCAATGGAAAAGCTGGACGAAGCCAACGAGGTGAGCCAGACGGCTCAGGCGGCATTTGCCGCTAAAAACAATGTTACCCTTGTTACGGAAGAGACCAAGCTGAGCAAAAAACACCAGGTGGCCGGGGAGTTATTAAAACACCATAATGAGCTGTACCTGATATTTTTTAAGCCCTATAAAGAGGAAATGTACCTGCTGGAAAATATGAACAGCAATAAACCCGGTAAGGTTGTTGCTATAGAACAAAATATAAACGCTATGGGCACGGCCGCCGAAGAGGGCCTGGTTAAATTAAGGAGCATTAATGCTTTTAATAACGATGCATCCCTTGTACAGGCCAGCAGGGAAGCTTTACAGTTTTATAAAGAGGAAGCCTCATCGGCAAAAATATTTACCGATTTCTTTGTACAACTGGAAGCGTTTCAAAAAGCCGAGAAAACATTTAAGGCCAAACCAAGCGGTAAGCTGACTAAAGAAGAAATTGACACCTTTAATAAACAGGCAAAAGAGATGAACGAGGCCAGCAAAAAATTTAATACGCTGAACGAGCAGTTGAACAAACAGCGTTCGGCCATGCTGGACGCTTATAATAAAGCAGTAGGCAAGTATATGGAAAAATACATGCCGAAGCATAAATAGACTGTAAATAAGCTTTAAACCAAGCTGGATATACAAGTTTAGTATTACGTAACACGTGTATAATCAAAGCATAAGCATGGTTTAACAGTAACAGAAGAGATATGAGGAAGGCGCCTGAATGTGTAGTGGGAACGCAATGGCAGAAAGATAAAGTTTGGTGGAATGTCAAATTTTTTTGGATAACAGCGCAGATTAAAGCAAAAACTCTATTTTTGCACCCATAACTAAATTAAATAGACATGTCAGACATTGCATCAAGAGTTAAAAAGATCATCGTTGACAAACTTGGAGTTGACGAAGCGGAAGTTACCAATGAGGCTTCTTTTACAAATGATCTAGGTGCCGATTCGTTGGATACCGTTGAATTAATTATGGAATTTGAAAAAGAGTTCAATATTTCCATTCCGGACGAGCAAGCTGAAACCATCACTACTGTTGGTCAGGCAGTTTCTTATTTGGAAGAACACGCTAAGTAATTAAATTTACCTGTCCGCCCCTTGAGGTTATTTTTTTAGCTAAAACCAGGGAGGGATAAATGTTATAATACCGCCTTCTGTTGTTATGCAGCGAAGGCGGTTTTTATCTCAACCCGCGAAACTTTTGAATCATTAGAAATTGGCTATATGGAGTTAAAAAGAGTAGTTGTTACCGGCATGGGGGCTTTAACACCCCTTGGAAATTCGATAGATGAGTATTGGAATGCACTGATCAATGGTGTTTCCGGTGCCGATATGATTACACAGTTTGATGCCTCTAAGTTTAAAACCCGTTTTGCCTGCGAGGTAAAAAACTTTGACCCCGTACAGTATCTTGATAAAAAAGAAGCCAGGAAAATTGACCGTTACACCCAGTTTTCCCTGGTGGCCAGCGACCAGGCCATGGCCGATGCCGGACTGAACAAAGAGAACATTAACCCCGACCGTATAGGCGTAGTATTTGCCAGCGGTATTGGCGGTTTGATTACCTTTCAGCAGGAGGTTACCGAGTTTGCCAAAGGCGACGGTACCCCCCGTTTCAACCCTTTCTTTATTCCCAAGATGATATTGGATATTGCTGCCGGCCAGATCAGCATGCGTCATAACCTGCGTGGTCCTAACTATGCGGTTACCAGCGCCTGCGCCAGCAGTACCAATGCCATTATTGATGCCGTAACTTTATTACGCCTGGGTAAGGCCGATATTATTGTTACCGGTGGTAGTGAAGCCGTTATCAGCGAAGCCGGTGTAGGAGGCTTTAATGCCATGAAAGCCATGAGCGAGCGTAACGACGATCCTAAAACTGCCAGCCGCCCTTACGATAAAGACCGTGATGGTTTTGTAATGGGTGAAGCTGCCGGTGTACTGGTACTGGAAGAGCTGGAGCATGCCAAAGCCCGCGGTGCAAAGATCATTTGCGAGGTAGTAGGCGGTGGCGCCAGTGCCGATGCCTACCATATTACCGCTCCACATCCTGACGGATTGGGCGCAAAAAATGTAATGCTGGCAGCTTTGGATGATGCCGGTATGAAACCCGAGGATATTGACTATATTAATACACACGGTACATCAACACCTTTAGGTGATATAGCTGAAACCAAGGCCATCCTGCATGTATTTGGTGAGCACGCTTACAAAGTAAACATCAGTTCCACCAAAAGTATGACCGGGCACTGCCTGGGCGCTGCCGGTGTAATTGAAGCCATTGCCTGTATCCAGGCTGTGGTACACGATATAGTACCACCAACCATCAATCATTTCACACCCGATCCGGAACTGGATCCCAACCTGAACTTTACCTTTAACAAGGCACAGAAAAGAGTGGTAAACGCCGCCCTGAGCAATACTTTTGGCTTTGGTGGCCACAATGCCTGTGTAATTGTAAAGAAATACGTTCCCTAGTAGCAGATAGTAGTTTTAGATATTAGTATTCAGATATTAGTATATAGATGATAGTATGTAGAAGCGAAGGTCTAAATACTGTATACTTAATGCTATATACTTTTCTATGTAATCAGCTGCATTACTATTATCATCGTCTGTTGTGTCACTCACCTCTACGTTCGGTAATTCTATTGGGCAATGTGTAAGTTTCCTATCTTATTGGAGGCCCTTATTGGTAAATTTTCAAATCGGCTAATTGTCAAATTGCTTTCCGCTTTTTGCGTTCGGCTTTGAGCTTGTATAACGATAAATCGTATCTTGGGTTGTATTTATGATATCTATTTGTAAAAAAGAACTCCGCCAGTTTTTCAGTAGCCTTACCGGTTATATCGCCATTGTCGTTTTCCTGCTGGTAAACGGTTTAATGCTGTTTGTTTTTGAGGGCAATATATTAGACTTTGGGTATGCCTCGCTCGACCGTTTTTTTGAGCTGGCCCCCTGGGTATTGTTATTACTGATACCGGCCATTACCATGCGTAGTTTTGCCGATGAATTCAGGAGCGGCACTTTTGAAGTGTTACAAACGCAGCCGCTTACCCGCCGCCAGATTGTAAACGGTAAATACCTGGGTAGTTTGGTAGTGGTAGTGATTGCCCTGATACCGACACTGGTGTATATTTATTCTGTACAGGCTTTATCCTCCAATAGTGGTATTGATACCGGTGCAACAGCCGGCTCTTATATCGGCCTCTTCTTTTTGGCAGCCGTATTTACCGCCATTGGTATTTGTGCCAGCAGTTTTACCAACAATGCGGTGGTGGCATTTATCGGCAGCCTGATTGCCTGTGCTTTATTATACTACGGCTTTAACGCCATCAGTAAACTGGTGGGTTTAAATGGTGGTGCCGATTATTATGTAGAGCTGATAGGTATTGATGCTCACTATAAAAGTATCAGCCGCGGGGTGGTGGACAGCCGTGATATTATTTATTTCCTGAGTCTTATTTTTCTTTTCCTTACCGTTACCAACCGGAATTTATTAAAGCGATAGTATGAACAACCTGTTACAAAAGCTAACAGCAACAAAATATTGGTGGATCATTTTACTGGCCGTAGTAGCAGGTGTTAACTTACTGGCTTCGCTGGTGCATACCCGTATAGATCTTACCCAGGAGAAAAGGTATACCCTTAGCCATGTTACTAAAAACCTATTGCGTTCGCTGGATGGCCCGGTTACCATTGACGTTTTTTTAGAAGGCGAATTTCCGGCCGGCTTCAGGAAACTGGCCAACAGTACCCGTGAATTTTTACAGGAATATAAAGAGGTGAACCAGCGTAATATCACCATCAACTTTATCGATCCCTTAAAAAACCTGGATGACTCTACAGCCGCTTATGTACTGGACTCTATCGCCTACTTCTATAATATCAGCCCCTATACTTTACAGGCCCCCGGCAAAGTGGGCGATGAAATGAAGCAAAAACTGGTATTACCCGGTGCGGTGATACATTATGCCGATACTTCCGTTGGGGTTAACCTTTTAGAAGGAATGCGTTCCTATGGCACCCAAACCGAGGAGATGGCCGCTTTATATAATGATGTGGAAGCGACACTGGAGTATAAATTCGGCAGCGCCATTGAAAAAGTTACAGCCAAAACAAAGCCGGTAGTGGGCTATGCTCTGGGCCATGGTGAGGGCTGGGGTTATAATGTTGATGATGCTGTGAGAACACTGGCACAGCAATACCGTTTTGATACGGTGAATATCAGGACCGCACCTTTTATTCCTTCTTTCTTTAATGCCCTGGTGATATTAAAACCTACCCAACCATTCAGCGATGAAGATAAACTGAAGATTGACCAATACCTGATGCGTGGTGGCAAGATATTCTGGATGGTAGACAACATGTATGCAGAGTTTGACAGCTTATATAAGTCCGGTGGCTTTACTGCTTATGACCGGGGACTGAATTTAGAAGACATGCTTTTTAAATACGGTGTACGGTTAAACCAGAATTTATTACAGGATATGCAATCAGACAAACTGCCGCAAATAACCGGTGAGCAGGGGGCCGGGCAGCAGCAACGACTGGTTGACTGGCCGTTTTTCCCGATACTGAATGGTACCAATCACCCGATAAGTAAAAACCTGGATGGTGTGCGGGCTATGTTCCCTAATACGCTGGATACGATAACGACGCCGGGCATTAAAAAAACATTCCTGTTACGCTCTTCCGCCAATGCCAGGGTGTTGCCGGCACCAGCCATCATCAACTTTGATTTCATGCAGATTGCACCGGATATAAAGACCTTTACAGTAAAAGATACGGCGGTTGCCGTTTTACTGGAAGGAAAATTTACTTCAGCCTTTAAAAACCGTACATCCAGGGCTATACAGGATAGCCTGCGCAGTTTAAATGTACCGTATAAAGAGAGTAGTGATGAACCTACCCAGATGGTGGTGGTAGCCGATGGTGATATTGCCATGAACCTGTACAGCCAGATGAATGGTCCCTTACCAATGGGCACCAACCTGTTTACGGGTTATACCTATGCCAATAAAACCTTTTACAACAATGTACTGGAATACCTGTTGAACCCTTCGGGTATTTTAGAAACCCGCGCAAAAAGTTATACCCTGCGTTTACTGGACCCGGTAAAAGTGCGTGATCAAAAAGCTACCTGGCAGTTTGTAAATATTGTGGTGCCGGTATTGCTGGTGGTATTGGCGGCATTTATTTACCAGTATGTACGCAAAAGAAAATATGCGGCGTAGGAATGTTCTGCAACCGGCTTTCAGCTTTCCGCATTTAGCTTTCAACACTTACTTATGACCGCTGCAGTTTACCTGTTTTGGTCATGGGTAAACTATCCACAATAACTATTTTTTGCGGCGCTTTAAAATTGGATAAACGTTTGCGGCAATACTGTATCACGTTTTCCGTATTGACGATTGACTGCGGACGCAGTACAATAGAAGCCACAATGACCTGGCCTAATAAGCGGTGCGGCTCACTGCTTACCCTGGCCTGGGCAATGCCTTCATAGCTTTCCAATACGGCTTCTACCTCCTCGGGAAAAACTTTTATGCCGGAAATATTGATCACCGATTTGGCACGTCCCTCCACTTTTATTAACCCGTCTGCTGAACGGGAGGCAAAGTCTGCGGTGATAAAATAACCATTCACCAATACCTCCTCCCGCAGTTTAACCGGTTGTAAATAGGCATCAAACATACCGGGTCCTTTTATGCCCAGGTAACCTATAGTGCCATCGGGAAGCGGTTGATAGTCTTCGTCTAAAATACCGATCTCGTAGCCCGGCACGGGATAGCCAACGGCCTCCGGGTGCTCCTCCGACTGAAAGAAGTTTAACATGGGCAGGCCTATTTCAATAATGCCATAAGCCTGGCTAACCGCCACCTTAAAACGTTCTTTAAACGCAATACATATATCCGGTGAAATGCCAGCGGAGGTGGATATAACTTTTTTTAAAGAAGGCATCATTACCCCGCTGGTATCGTTGGCCAGTAGCCGCACCTGTACCGGTGATGAATACAGTAAAGTACCTGTATGATTATTGGTGATCTCCATGATATTCTTGGCTAAAAAATCTTTTACTACTGCTATGGCCGCGCCGTATTTTACATATAGTACAATTGATACCACAAAGTGATAGGCCATGGGTAATACCCATACCACCGTATCGCCAGGCCCTAACTGCAGGCCGTTATTGGCGGCATCTATCCGTTCTATTACCGATTGGTGGGAAATAATTACTCCTTTAGCATTACCGGTAGTACCGGAAGTAAAGCGGACAAAGGCCGGGTTATTAACAAAAGGAGCAAAAGAAGTAGTAAAAGGCTGATCGGAGAAGCCAAGCGAAAAGGAGGGCGTAAGGACAAGAAGTTTTTCCTGTTGATAGGCAGTACCGCTATGGTCATCTATCCAGGCATGCAGGCCGGTCTGTTGTACCAGTTCGTCGATCTCTACGGCTTTTAACTGGTGATAGATGGGTAAAGCTACCGCCCCGCTGCCTACAATGGCAAAGAGGCCGGTAATAAAATCACGGCCATTTTTAGCTTTTAAACCAACGGCCATGCCGGGTAATATGCCAGTTTTTTCTAACTGTACACGTAATATTTCTGCCTGGGTAAAAAGTTCACTGAAACTTATGGTTCCTGCTTCATCATGTACAGCCGGTTGGTTGGGCCAGCGGGTAGCGGCCTGTTGCAACACCTCATATACCGGGTACTTCTTCATATTGCGAAAATACAGTTTTCAGTTGCTGCTTTTGTAGCCTTTGTATACTTAGTTCCGGTATTGTATTTTGTACATGTCCCAGGGCCAGCAGTCCGGCAGCATAGCCCGTTTGTAAACAAATACCCATTACACGGGCGCTGGCAATAGCTTCGTCGGTTGCAGAAATACAACGGCCTCCTACAAAAAGATTAGGTATATGTGCCGATTGTAAACACCGGGCGGGGATCTGGTAATAACTGTCTTTCGGGAAGTATTGCATGGCCACCCGTTTATTCTGCTGCCATATTTCTATGGGCCAGGAACCATTGGCAATGGCATCGTTAAAATGATTACATGCCAGTATATCGTTACTCTCTAATACATATTTGCCCAGGGTACGAACTCCTGTACGGATACCTATTTCGTCCGCAATATGTTCCAGTTTTATATGCTGGCAAGCCGTTACGGCATCTCTTAAAAACTCCACCAGGCGGGTTATAAATTGTAAGGCCGTTTGGTGTAACTGTTGGAGGTTGCCCGCCCCAAAGGTTACAGGTACCGGGATGCCTATTTTGAAGGCAGCAATGCCGTTATGTAATGAGCCCGGAATTAAATAAATACGATCAAAATAATCGGGAACGGTTTTATCATAAATAGCCTTGCCGATAGCTTTTAAAATGATAAAGGAAAGCCTGGTTTCGTTTGTTTCACTGATACCCGAGAGTGTAAAAACCTGGGCAGCGGCCTGGTAGTTATCGCTTTCAATTAAGGGTAATGACAAAAACCTGGCGGCTATACTCTCGCCGGAACAATCTGCTACGGCTTGGGTATGATAGTGTAACAGGCTGCCGGCCGTTTGTACCTGTACCTGTTTAATGATATGGTTTTGCTCGGTTATTCCTACCACGGTTGCCCATTGTAAAACGGTTACGCCGGCCTGTTGCAGGAGTTGGCTGCAAAGTATTTTAAAATGTGCTACCTGGTAAGGCAGGTATGCTAAATGATATTCGTTAATCAGGGGTTGTGTTTCGGATGCGCTTTGTAACTGTTCAGCAAAAAACCGGGCAAACCCATGTACCATAAAACGGGGCTGGGGCCGGTGATCGTATTGGTAAAGCCCGCAAATGGTACCCACTTCTGCGGCAGTGGCTTTTCCGCCTAAATAAGGCGCTTTTTCTACCAGTACCACCTTACGGCGCCCTGCCTGTGCAGCAGCGATAGCTGCCGCTACCCCGGCTATACCGCCTCCGATTATTACAATATCTGTATGGTCAATGGTTGGGCTCATGATTAACTGGTACAAAGCAAACAGCGTTATTATATCCTGTAAACGCTGGTTTAAGAAGCGGTGGAAAGCAGTTTTTTTAGTTCCTCTTCAATTAATGCTATTTCAAATGTATCTATAATATCCGGAGAATAAGCAATATTAATATTTAAAGCGTTATTGAATTTTAAAAAGGAAAAGGTCAGGCCCGGGGGAAATGTTGGCGAGGGGTAAATAGTAAGCCCCGAAACGGCATGCCCCATAAAGCTTTTATGGTTGTTAAAGCCTTCACCTGTAGCAGAATATACAAAACTGGTAAAAGTACCTTCACCGGTTTTATTTACCAGCTTGTAATATAACCAAACGGGTAAATGCCGCATCATGTTCAACAGTTGACTGTATAACTGGGGGCGTTTGTTTTTTATTTGTTCCGTCATTTGCTCCGATAAACTGCTGACGGTTTGTTTAACCTGTTGTAAAACCTGTTGCGGCATACGATAAAAGAAAAAAGCCACCGTATTGGAAATAACAGGCCCCACTGCTCCCCGTAAACGCCCGTCGTAAGGAACGGGCAACCATAAGGTACCCTGGGTATTTCTTTGCTTTAATAATTTATTGACAGCATGGCTGCAGCAGGCTATATAAAACAGGTTAGGTCCTAAACGGGCCCCATGTGAAATGGCGTTCCGATGAATTTGCCCGGTTTCCTCCTCGTTAAAATAGATGATTTTGGTTTTAAAGGGAGCCCTTGCCTTACTGCTGACTGCGGCCACTGATGCGAGGGGCGGTTTGGATGATTGCTCAATAAAATTTTTAACCTTATACATATTGCGTATATGCGCCAATATGCCGGATGGTTTTTCTTTGGCCGGAAAAAGGTTGCTGATGTTGGCAGAGAAATTACCGGCTGTTACTTCATTCAGGTGGCTGATAAGCATACCAATGCCGCGGCCATCGATCAATATATGGTTCCACGAAACAACGATCAGTGAGCGGTGGTCGGGGTATTGAATAATATCGCATTCAATAAACCTTTCGCCTTCAACCGGTATATCACGTTGCAGAACGATACCCGGTATTTCATTAAATACATCGTGATGGTGTGCCCGGATGATGATCTCATGGCCCTTATTGGTATATTGCCAGTAGGGACGGCCAAATAATGCGCCGGCCTTCAGTTGTATATTGCATAACCAATGTATGACCGGCGAACCCGCAAATATTTGTTGCAGGTTTTTGCTATCAACACGGTCTTCCGTATTAAAAACAATACGCATTACATTCCCGCCTGCCTGGTATTTCTTGGCGTGTTTGTCCAGTACCAGGTGAAAACAATCGGAGCCGGTTAAATAAACTTTCGCGGGCAGTTTATGTAAAAAGGAATTCAAGCAATAATCTTTACGGGTAAACTTAGTTGTTTTTTAGTTGCAATACCAGGGCCGATAAAGCCTGCAGGGTTTTAAAATTTTCCGGTAATAAATGTTCATCCGGTATAGCTACCCCGAATTGCCTTTCTATAAATAAAATTACCTCTACAGTGGAGAAAGAGTCCAGGCCTGCATCCTGCAGGTTGGAGCCGGGTGTAATGGCTACATGTTCTGCCATTATATTTTGCTGAATAAACTGTTGTATATCGGCAATGATCTGTTGCTGGTCCATTGTTATATTTTTCTTTTCATTTTATTTACGGTCATCGCAATAGCAATGGTTATGATGAAAAAAGCTAATAGTTTGCCGGTAGCCGGTAGTACGGAACTCAATCCATCATTACGTAAAAATAAATTATAGTAGCCTTCCAGCGCCCAGTTAAGGGGCGATATTTCACTGATATTACGCATGGTTTTGGACATAACGTAAGTGGGCACCCAAATGCCGCCTAAGGCGGATAGCAATAATACCGATAAAGACCCCAGTATAGCACCCTGCTGTTCGGTATTGGCCAGCGTACCCACTAATACACCATAACCAGTTGCTGCTAAAGAAGTGGCCAGGGTTAATACCAGTATGCCGGAAAAACTATCGCCCATTACCAGCGGCGGCAGGCCAAAAAGCGGTAATATGTACAGGCCTACACATAACATTAACAGGAACTGTATCAGGCCCACTATCAGGTATACAATTACTTTACCCTGCATTAATAACAGGTAGGAGGTAGGCATGGTATGCAACCGGAAAATACTGCCCTCCGATTTTTCCTTCATAATACTGCCGCATAAGGGAATGGCAATAAAGAACATGGCAAAGATGGTCCAGGCCGGTACATTGTGCTGCACGGCATTGGGAATGATCGCACTGTTGTTCTTCGAGGCATATTCTTCGGAGTAACGGAATATTTGCGAGCGGTTAAAAGTGTTGCCGGGTTTTTTACCGCCTTCGGGTATCACTTCGGCTATTTGTTCGGAGAAGGTCTCGAACATGATCTTTGTCTTTACCTCCGATATAAACTCTCTTAAGGCACTGGTAATAGAAGAAATGAATGATTTTTTGGTAACGGGGTCAATAAGGATGATGATCTCTACCGAATCTTTCATGCCCTGTATGGCTGCAGCAGCTTCCGTCGGGTTAATAGATTCATCAATTAACTGCGATACATTTTCCCGGATGGCTTTGGTGGCATTTTGCGGCACTACAATGCCCAATAAAAATTTACCATCAGCCACGGCCTGCCTGGCAGTTTCCAGTGTGGCCGGTTTACCGTTAATAGAGTCGTAGTATTTGCACAGCTCATTATTACGCAGACCCTGTTCAACCATATCACCCAGGGAATCTTTATCATTGTTTACAAATACAATGGGAATGCTGCTTTCGTTAATGCTTCTGAAAGCGGCATCCTGTATAATGGTCATTACAAAAATGAGCACCATGGGCATCAGGAAAAGAATGGACAGGCCGATCTTATCCCTGAGCAGGATGATAGCTTCTTTCCTGATAATGGCTTTTAGTTTCGTAAACATCAATCCCGTAGTTTTCTTTTAGTGAGGTGTAAAAAAACGTCTTCCAGGTTTTTGCTGCCGGGATAGGCGTTAATTAAGGCCCGGGGTTCATCTTCCGCTAAAATTTTACCACGATCAATAATGGATACCCGCGTACAAAAATGCTCCGCCTCTTCCATATGGTGGGAGGTATAAATAATAGTAGTTCCTTCGGCGTTCAGCTCTTTTAACCGTTCAATGATCACATTACGACTTTGTACATCTACCCCTACGGTCGGCTCATCTAAAAACAACACTTTGGGATTATGTAGAATACCGGCAATTAAATTAATACGTCTTTTCATACCGCCGGAATACTCCATTACCTTCCTGTTTGCTTTAGCGCTTAAACCCAGTTTTTCGAGCCAGGCATCTATTTTATCATGCAGCGGCTTGCCTTTCAGCCCATACATATGACCGAAAAAAACAAGGTTTTCGCGGCCGGTTAAAGTTGGGTATAAGGCAATATCCTGCGGTACTACGCCTATCAGTTGTTTTACGGCATCGCTGTGTTGCTGTAAATTAATACCGTTAATAATGATGCTGCCACTAGTGGGTGGAAACAGGCCGCATAACATGGAAATAGTAGTGGTTTTACCGGCCCCGTTCGGCCCCAGTAAACCAAAAATCTCGTGTTGCCTGATGGCCAGCGAAATACCACGCACTGAAGGCTCAGCGGCGGTTTTAAACTGTTTGGTTAAATGGTCAACTATGATAATTGGCTCGTTGCTCATATAAAACGGCAAAATACAACTGCTTTACGAAATTACTATACTTAGCGGATAGGAATCGGCCATTTATTTTACGAAACGGGCAAGGGCAAAAATAAAATGACTTACAGGGTATAAACAACGTTGACATATAATTACAGCGGCCGGCATTTCAATGCCGGCCGCTGTATAAAGCTGGTGTGTATTATTTTCCCGCTTCGTTCTCTTTTTTTCTGAAGGCAACAATACGTTTTACCAGGTCAGTTGGCAGGGGCTCGTTATTGGGCAGTTGTATGGCCGATTTGCTCACTTTCATTTTCTTTAAGTCGGCATCAAAAGCCTGCAGTAAAGCCTGGCTCCAGGGACTGGAGAGCGTGATATGTTTGGCATAGGCCGAGTAATAAATAAGAAAGCCATGGTATTTAAAAGCCGGGATCTGGTAACTGATCACTTCTTCGGCTTTTGGCACTAGCTTATGAATAATATTACGGATGGCCTGCATTCTTTCCTGCACTTCGGCAGGAAAAGCGTTATGGTACTCGTCAATCGTTTTATAATCGGTTTTTGCCATAGTGTCAAAGGGTTTACTGAATGAATAAGGAGCCAGCAAAGGCATTAATACCTGTAATTTACTAAAAGCCGGCCTGTTAACCTATTGCCGGTAACAAACCTATTTATTCAGTACCAATAACAGCTCGTCCAGTTTTTCCAGGGTTAATTTCAGTCCTTCTTCCATGCCCATTTGTATCACGGTTTCCAGGTCGGCCAGTGATTTATAGGTAACAATGGTTTGTACCAGGGCATTGTTGTTAAGGTCGGTAAATGTTACTTCCCATTCGGCACGGGGCATTTCGGGGTTTACATTGCCTTCAGCATCGCAAAAGGCATCTAAAGAGTGGTAAAAGTCTATGGGTTGTATTTTGGTATAATCGGTACGGCCCCAGTACTCGGTTCCTTCCGGGTCAACCATGGCATATATCCAGTGGCCGCCTTCGCTGAAATCCATCGATTTTGTTTTGGTGGTAAAAGGCTTGGGTGCAAACCACTGGTCCAGTAATTCGCTTTTGGTGTAACAATCCCAAACCAGGCTACGGCCGGCGGCAAACTCCCGTTTAACGGTGATGGTGTTTTTCTCCTTGTCTACCAGGAAATCAAATTGTAAGTGATGCATGGGTTTATTTTTTAATCGTTAATAATAATTCATCCAGGTTGTCCAGGGCCATGGTAAAGCCTTCCTGCATACCCATAGCCAATACTTTTTCCAGGTCGGCCAGGCTTTGGTATTGCAGGGTGATATTTACGGTTGTGGTGCCGTTATTTGCCGTAAATACATTGGTCCAAAAAGTGCGGGGCATATCGGCATTCATCTTGCCGGCTTCATCGCAAAAAGCGTCCAGGGCTGTATAACTTTTGGTTGGATCAATGGTTTTATAATCGGCCAGGCACCAGTGTTTATCACCTTCGGGGCTTATCATGGCATAATGCCACTGTCCGCCTTCGGCAAAGTGTAATGTCTTCGTTTGAACGTAGTAAGGTTTGGGCGCCCACCATTGGTCCAGTAATTCGGCGGTGGTCCAGGCCAGCCATACCAGGTTCAATTCCGCACCAAATTCGCGGGTTACACGGATGGTGTGGTTTGTTTTGTCTACCGTAAAATCGAATAAAAGGTTACTGTTCATTTTTTTTTGTTTTGTAAGGTTGCCAATAAGTTGTCTAACTGGTTAAAACGGGTTTCCCATATCTTCCGGAACTGCTCCAGCCATTTATCTATTTCTTTCATTTTTTCAATTTCAAGCTGGTAATAAATTTCCCGGCCCTGTTGTTCCGGTTTTATCAATTCACATTCCTGCAAAATCTTCAGGTGTTTGGACACCGCCTGCCGGGTGCTGTCAAAATGCTCGGCAATCGCATTCGGGGTCATGGCCTGTACGGCTATCAGTACTAAAATGGCCCGCCGGGTGGGGTCGGCAATGGCCTGGAATATATCTCTGCGCATGCGTTATTGTTTTAATGAAACCATTCGGTTGCAAATATATGTGCAACTTTTTGGTTGCGCAAAAAAAATCTTTATTTTTTTTAAAATTTATCTCCGGGCAAAAAAAGAGTGCCTTAAGGCACTCATATTGTGTATGTTGTATGTGATGAGAGAAAAATTAAGAGAGCCGTTTATATAAACGACATTTTATCATACTTGCGGCCCAGTATCGTTACATCATCCGCATCCAGCCATTTATTCAGTACCGTAGCATATACATTCTTAAAGTCAACGCTGTGCTGCAGGTCACCGTCCTGCAGGTTGCCCAGGTCGGGCATGGCATTGATCAACCCTTTTTGCTGCAGGCCACCGCTGATGAAAAACATATTATTGGCTGTACCGTGATCGGTGCCGTTGCTGGCATTTTGTGCCACCCGGCGGCCAAACTCTGAAAAAGTGAACAGCAATACATCATTAAAACGGTTATTGGCTTTCAGGTCGTTGGTAAAAGTCAGCACCGCATCGTTCATATCTTTAAAAAGCTTCGACTGGCGGTCATCCTGGCCTACATGCGTATCAAAACTTCCCAGGGAAACATAGTATACTTTGGTGTTGATCTCGGAGAAGATCAGCGAGGCAATTGTTTTTAAATTATTGCCCAAGTCGGTCTTGGGGTAGGTAGCGCTGGTAGGGTGCAGCTTACTTTGTTTAAAAATATAATCGGCCGATGATAATGTTTGCGCCATGGTTTTATACAGGTAATCCACCGGTTGTTCTTCCTGTGCCTGCTGGTGCTGTTTCATCACCTCTTTAAAAAATTTTTCGTTGGAGGTGCCGTATAAGCGACGCGGATCTTTTACCGCAATACCGTTATTGCCCTTGCCTTTCAATGCCAGGCTCAGCACATCATCTATCTCAATGGCCTGGGTGGGTTTATCACAACCATTACACTGGGCATCCAGGTAGCGGCCTACCCAGCCCTGGTGCCAGTATTCATCGCTTTTACTGGCGCTATGCCATATATCCATGCTTCTGAAATGCGACCGGTCCGGGTTGGGATAGCCCACATTGTTCATTATACCCAGGTTACCTTCATCGTATAAGGATTTAAAACCGGTCAATGCCGGGTGCAGGCCCACTTCATCGGTCAATTGTAAAGCCTTATCCTTTGTTATGCCCAATTGCGGGCGCAGTTTATAATACACATCATTACGTATGGGGATCACCGTGTTAAGCCCGTCGTTACCGCCGCTTAACTGTAATACCACCACCACCTTATTACCTGGCGGAACAGTATACCCTCCTTCAAATGCTTTTAAAAAGCGGGGTAATAACAAGGATGCCGTGGCCAGTGAACCTGTTTGTATAAATGTTCTGCGTTTTATGAGCATGGTCAATAGTATTTAGATATTAGTATAAAGTATACAGACCTTAGTATATAGATACTATTGTCTTTTTATTTTGTTACCGGCTTTTGTTCCCTGATAGGGCAGCTGTTGCGACGCTCCGTTCATCGTCCCTCTCGCTCATCAACAGTAAACCTTTTCTGCGTTGAAGCTTTCAGCTTTCGGCCCCCTTTAGCACAACTGGTACTCCGGTGTACTCATTACCTGTATGGTGGCCGATCTGATGTAAGCTTCGCGGCTTGCCCCGTCAACATATTTGTTAATCGTTTCGGGTGCTAGTGCGCCGGGCGTTTGTAACTGGTATTTGCTGATGATTTGCAGCAGTTCCTCCCGTTTTACTTTACTCAATTGTTTGTAATGCTGCTCCCAGTTCATACTGGCACTAATGGCTTTGGCTCCCAGGTTCTTCTTGGGCTTAGCCTGTTTCATACCCATCATCTGGTCGTCATCGTCTTTGGGTGTAACATTCAATTCGTCTTCATCGGTAAATAACTGTGGCACCCGCAGGCGCATCATCAGGGTACTGCTGTCTATCCAGGTCTTTCCCCCGGGCCACCCTGCCACGTTAGGCGGGTAAAATAATAGCTGACCCAATACCCGCTGTATGGTTAACAGGGCATTGTCATCCTCCAGTTGCATGGGTATCATGCGTTGTATACCGGCCAGCAATATTACCGGCGACTTTATGAGGGCGCCCATATTCTTTTTATCGTAAAATGCTGTACTGGTAAAAATATCTTTCAGCAAAGCGCTGATATCGTAGTTGTTTTTATAAAACTTTTCTGCCAATGACTGTACCTGTTGCGGATCTATCGTTTCATTTACTAAAAAACGATAGAGCTTCTGGGTAATATAAATGGCCGTTTGTTTTTTCTCGAGCAAAATATCCAAAACATCATCGCCGGTAAAATTGCCGGTTTTACCCAGTACGGTTTTTTCGCCGGTATCATGCTGGTTCTTTCTAAACACAAATTCGCCCTGCGGTGTGCCGGTCCAGCCGGTAAAGGCCCGTGCCGCTTCTTTAATGTCTTTTTCGGTATAATTGCCACGGCCCATGGTAAACAGTTCCATTACTTCACGGGCAAAATTTTCATTTGGCCTGCCTTTGCGGTTTTGCTGGTTATTTAAAAAAGTGAGCATGGCGGGTGAATGTGATACGGCTTTCAGCAGGTCACCAAAATTGCCCAGTGCATTATCCCTGATGATATGTAATAACTGTTGCTGGTAAAAGGCATTGTTGCTGCGGCAGGCAAAATGGCCATGCCAGAACAGGGCCATCTTCTCTTTTAACTGTTGTTCACTGTTCACCATTTCACTCATCCACAGGCTGCTTAGTTTACGTGTGGCTTCTGTTTGTAACCGTTGTATCTCCCGCCTTTCTTCGGCAGTTCTGTCTGCCGCTTTTTTGCCTATATTTTCGGTATACAGGTCCTCCAAAGCTTTATCAGTGCCCTGTAAATAATTTGTCTTTTTTGCGGAAAGGGCTGCCAGTTTTTTATAATACTGTTGAGCGCTGTATTTCTCCAGGTCGTCCAGCTGTTCTACCGCCGGTCCAAACCCGGCCCGCCATAACAGGTGTTTATTTTGTAACAGGTCCTTCTCGGCCATAACAATATTTTTATTATTGACTGTATAAAAATCAACCGGTTTAATAACTGCGGGCAGTTATTATAAACTTAACATAGAGAGGTCCGGTATTTGTCCCCGGGAAAAGCTGCACGGATGGTACTTATCCCTGTACCTGCAAAAAAACAGCCACCTTTTAAGGGTGGCTGTTTTTTAACGATTATTAAAATATTATTTTTTTGCCTTACTGTGTACATAGGCCGATATCTGTTGTATTTCCTTTTCATCCAGCTTGGCTTTTTTTACCATGGATGCCAGTACAGGACGTAATTCGTCGTAAGTGGCACGGGAATAATCTTTCTCGCGGTGACACTTGGTACAGGAGGTAGATGATATTACCTGGCCTGCATCTATAGTGGTTTTATCGGTTTTAACGCGGCTTTCGGCCGGGATCAAAGCTTCCGTTGCAGAGGGAGAAGCCTTGGGCGTACAGGCTACCACAAAGGTGGCGACTGCTATAAATAAAGCGGCTACTTTTTTCATAATTAATGATTTATGATACAATATATATTTTTTAGATGACAAAACAATGACAAACCAAATTAATGCCAAAATTTTCGGCCCGGACATAGGTGGTTCCAAAGGTTCAAATGTTCAAGGGGTGAAAAGTTCCAAGAGCCCGTTTAAAATTGCATTGTTTTCACCGGCATAACAGTATAGATACTTTAATCTAATACTCTACACCTTCAACCCTAAGCCTTACGCCTTATACCTACCTCTTTAGTCCACCTTCTTTTCCCCGCTTCGGTTTTTACATTTACCTTTGCCGCCTAATTATTAAAAATTATGCTTCAATTACAAGTACTGAGACAGGACACAGAAGGCGTGAAAGCCCGGTTGAGCAGGAAGCATTTTGCCGATTTACATTTGGTAGATGCGATCATTGCGTTAGACGACGAAAGAAAAAAACTACAACTATCGTTCGATACCAATCAATCCGTTGTTAACAGTACTTCCAAAGAAATAGGAGCTTTAATGGCCAAAGGCCAGAAAGAAGAGGCCGAAGCAAAGAAAGCGGAAGTAGCGGCTTTAAAAGCCACTTTACAGCCGATAACAGAACAACTGGCAGTAGTGGAAAAACAACTGCATGATGAACTGGTAAAACTGCCTAACCTGCCACACGACAGCGTACCAGTGGGCAAAACCCCGGAAGAGAATGATGTGGTAAGAGAAGCCGGCGTCAAGCCTGCTTTACACGCAGGGGCTGTGCCCCATTGGGACCTGATAAAAAAATACGATATCATTGATTTTGAACTGGGTTCCAAGATCACAGGCAGCGGCTTTCCTTTATACAAAGGCCAGGGCGCCAAACTGCAGCGGGCATTGATACAATACTTTTTAGATTACAATACCGCCGCCGGTTATACCGAATACCTGCCGCCTTTTATGGTGAACGAAGCCTCTGCTTATGGTACCGGTCAGTTACCGGATAAAGAAGGCCAGATGTATCATATGCCTGCCGATGGTTTTTATATGATACCAACCTCCGAAGTACCGGTTACCAATATATTCAGGGATGAGATTTTAAAAGAAACGGCCCTGCCTGTTAAAATGACCGCTTACTCACCCTGTTTTCGCCGTGAGGCCGGAAGTTTTGGTAAAGATGTGCGTGGCCTGAACCGCGTACACCAGTTTGAGAAAGTAGAGATAGTGCAATTAACACACCCGGATAAAAGTTATGAAGCGCATAACGAAATGGTATTGCATATTGAAAAATTATTGCAAAGCCTGGAATTGCCTTATCGTATACTGGCCTTATGCGGTGGTGATATGAGCTTTACTTCAGCCCTTACTTACGACTTTGAAGTATTCAGCGCAGCCCAGGAGCGTTGGCTGGAAGTAAGCTCAGTATCTAATTTTGAAGCCTACCAGACAAACAGGATGAAGATCCGTTTTAAAGATGAAAAGGGTAAAACACAATTGACGCATTCCTTGAACGGAAGCTCCCTGGCACTGCCACGTATTGTGGCCAGCTTACTGGAGAACAACCAGACACCGGAAGGAATAGCGATACCAAAAGTATTACAACCTTATTTTGGTGCGGCGGTGCTGAAGTAATAGTATGCAGTATTCAGCTATTAGTATTTAGACTTTACTACCGGGCTCTGACTACGAAGTTTAGATTTTGTTAGGATAAATTATCGTTAAAGCAAATGAGTGAATAACTCATTTGCTTTTTTTGTTTGCATCTTTATAGCATTCTTTAACCAAAACAGTTCATATGAAAAAAACATTACTCTTCTCCTTACTGTTTATTATTGCTGCATCCACAACAACACAGGCACAAATTACTAAAGGGTCAACATTGCTGGGCGGAAATTTATCTTTTGGTCAAGTTAAATTGAATAGTGATATTGCCGCAGCCGAAACAAAGTCCTCAGGATTTAATATTAGTCCGGCTATTGGCATAGCGATTAAAGATAATCTGGTGGTGGGTGTTGAACTTGGTTACAGTACCGGTAAACAAAAACAGGTTTCTTCCAACCAAACAATTTTGAATATAAAAAATCAGGGTTTTACAACAGGGGTATTTATACGTAAGTATAAACAACTCGCAAAAAGCGATTTTTATTTATTTGGTGAGAGCAGCCTGAAGTATAGTAATATGAAACAGGAGCGAACAGAGCAAAGCCCTGATGAGTTTATTAGTAAAACGAACAACGTTAATTTAAGCATTAAGCCCGGGTTGTCTTATGCCGTTAATAAACGGTTGCACCTTGAGCTGGGGCTAAACAACCTACTGTCTGCTGAATACTCTTCAACCAGGCAAACCGTTAACCAGGGTAATGCGGTAAAGCAATCAGGGTTTAGCGCGTCTGCAAATATTTCCAACATCACAAATAATATTTCATTTGGCGTGAGGTTTTTATTGGCTAAATAAGTTTTATAAAAGGGTTAGTTGAATTTTTACAGCTAACCCTTTTATCATCCAATATTTACGTTGTTAATTTCTGGTACCATTATATTCTTTTTTACAAGCTTCACAAACTCAAGCTTATTTAATTCATTGCTGAAATATCTTTTGGGGATTATAATGGCTACTTCAGTATCAACATATAAGTAAAAAGCTTTTTTGCTTTCATTAATCGATTTAACAACGCTCCAATTATATTGGCCGCGGTTGTTTTTATCGACGTAACCGACTCCTTCATCTGTAAAATCATATGTTTTTAAGCCTAATATCACTCCGTTTTCATGAGGTATTTTCAGGCTTCTGTAAAGCGAGTAGTAAACGCTAAGAAAGTAAATAATTAAATATAAAACGGAAGTTATAATAACCTGATTCATATCAGAAACAGTTTTCTTGTCATGAATAAACAATTGAAGGACAAGTAGACTTGCCAGAGAGTTTACAATTGTCGAGACCAATCTGTTTTTAAGGAAATGATAAATATTATAATCCAAATAATCCTGTCTTGTCATTTCTATTTCTAATGTCATAATCATCTGTGTTAATCAGAATGCCTAAATATACTTATCGTTTTGTTCTCCCGTTACTACTATTGTTTATTTTAAAAAACTCCCGGTTTAATCGGGCTATAGCGTTTTGCTTTTAGCATTCAGCTTTCGGCATTTTCATTTAGCTTTGGGTATTATTAATCCACTGCACAACATGGGGCAAACAATTACTGCCGGTAGTTTAAAAAATGATATCAAGGCCCTGGCCCGTGCTATTTCACTGGTAGAAAATGAAGCGGACAACTATCAGCAGTTGTTACAATCCATACAGCCCAATACCGGTACCAAAGTCATAGGCATTACCGGTCCTCCCGGCGCGGGCAAAAGTACACTGGTAGATGCTTTACTGGATAAGCTGGTAACCAATGGCAAAAAAGTAGCCGTACTTTGTGTAGACCCTTCTTCACCTTTTAACCTGGGCGCTGTATTGGGCGACCGCATCCGCATGAGCGACTGGTATACCCATCCCAACGTTTTTATACGTTCCCTGGCCAGCCGCGGTGCCATGGGCGGACTGCATCCAAAAATTATCGAGATAACCGATATCGTACTGGCGGCGGATTTTGATTATATAATGATAGAAACGGTTGGCGTAGGACAAAGTGAAATTGAAATTGCCGGCCTCGCCGATGTAACGGTGGTAGTAGTGGTACCCGAGGCCGGCGATGAGATACAGACCATGAAAGCCGGGCTGATGGAGATTGCCAATGTATTTGCCGTAAATAAAGGCGACAGGCCCGGTGCTGATAAATTTATTAAAAACCTGCGCTTGATGCTGGCACCGGCCTTTACCAAAACACAGGTGCCGGTGGAAGTAGTTAAAACAATCGCACACGAAAAACAGGGTATTGATGAATTATTGAAAGCGATCGATCAGTATGTACAGGCCAATCATTTTAATGATAAAAAAGCCTGGCTTTTAACGGAGAAAGCCTACCAGCTTATACTGAAACAGCGGATGAGTGATATAGATAAACAGACCTTAAAAAATAATGTGACCCAGGCACTGCAAAGCCATACAACATTTAATCTCTACAACTTTGTACACCAGCTTAACCAGCAACTATAAAGGCCCAACCCTTTGAGCCTCTTGAACCTTTGAACGCTTGAACCTTTGAACGCTTGAACCTTTGAACTTTTAAACCCTCTTTATATCAACCCTTCCTTAATAATATCGTGCAGGTGCACAATGCCTAAATAAATACCATTATCTACCACGGCGATCTGTGTAATGGATCTTTTACGTAAAATATCCAGGGCTTCAATAGCCAGCTCGTCCGGGGCAATAACAACGGGGTTGGCAGTCATAATATCTTTGGCCGTTAGGCTGTTGGCATCGGGCACATTATTCTTGATCAGGCGGCGCAGGTCACCGTCGGTAATAATGCCTAAAAGATGATCGTTACCATCTGTTACAGCAGTTACGCCCAGGCGTTTCTGGGTCATTTCCAGCACTACTGAGCTTAGTTTTTCGTCGGGGCTTACCATAGGTTTTTCGTTGTGAATATACAGGTCGCGTACCCGCAGGTATAACTGTTTGCCCAATGCACCACCGGGATGGAACTTGGCAAAATCCTCACGCTGAAAACCTCTTTCCTCAATTAAACAAACTGCCAGCGCATCACCCATCACCATTTGAGCTGTTGTACTGGCCGTGGGGGCCAGGTTATTGGGGCAGGCTTCCTGGTTAACCGTAGTATTTAAAAATAGATCAGCGGCTTTTGCCAGGTAGGAATCTGCCTTGCCGGCAATAGCCACCAGTGTATTACCAAAGTTTTTTACCAGGGGCACCAGTACTTTTATTTCGGGACTTTCGCCGCTTTTGCTGATAATGATCACTACATCGTTGGGTTGTACAATGCCCAGATCACCATGAATAGCATCGGCCGCATGCATAAACACAGCGGGTGTACCGGTAGAGTTTAAAGTAGCAACGATCTTTTGGGCCACAATGGCGCTTTTACCAATACCACTGATCACTACACGGCCATTACAGTTTAATATGGCAGTAACAGCTTTTTCAAAATCATCATTAATATAATTGGCCAGGTTGGCTACTGATTGGGCTTCCAGTTCAATCGTTCTTAATGCTGCTTTGCGTATCATGTTATAATTAATTGGTGCAAAATTATGCTTTTTAAAATAGTCGGGAGGGGCTATGGTTTTAAAGGGGTTTTTCTGCTTATCAGGAGTTGACCTTGATTTTATCACTGAGTATCACTGAGTTCTTTTCACAGTGTAACACGGAGTTTTTTTCTATGTAATTGTGTGGAGATATTTCTTGTATACCAGTCATCGGGTTAGTGGCGGTATTTTGCATTTGCAAAACCTGCTTTCTTCACTGTGCAACTCCATGAAATTCCTCTGTGCTACTCTGTGGTTACAATAACATAGCAGGCTTCTATAATGTTTGATACAATTCCTGCTCAATAATGAAATGCGTGTACAGTTTCATTACCAAATTTTCAAATCAGCTAATTACCAGATTATTCCCCAGTTAGCTTAAGTTTGTTAAATAAACTACGTTATGCTTTCCATACTATTCGAAATTAAAGACGGAGTGGCCGTCATTACCCTTAACCGCCCCGAAAAGCTCAACAGCTTTAACCGGGAAATGGCTTTGTTATTACAGAAACATTTGGATGATTGCAAAGACCCCGCCATCCGCTGTGTGTATATTACCGGTGCGGGTAAAGCTTTTAGTGCGGGGCAGGACCTTGCCGAAGTAGTGGACCCACAGGGACCGGGTATGAATAAAATTTTGTCGGAGCATTATAACCCCATTGTAAGCCGTATTAAAGCCCTGGAAAAACCCGTGGTAGCTGCTGTAAACGGTGTTGCCGCGGGGGCAGGTGCCAATATTGCCCTGGCCTGCGATATAGTAGTGGCGGCACAATCAGCTTCGTTCTTACAGGCATTTTCTAAAATAGGGTTAATACCCGACAGTGGTGGTACCTATACTTTACCCCGCCTGATCGGCTTTCAGAAAGCAACAGCCCTCATGATGCTGGGCGAAAAAGTGAGTGCAGCAGATGCGGAAAGCATGGGCATGATCTATAAGGTTTTTGATGACGTTCCTTTTGCAGAGAATGCTTTTAATATTGCGCTCTTCCTGGCCAATATGCCAACCAAAGGGCTTGCATTAACCAAACAGGCTTTACAGGCTTCGGAACAAAACAGCTGGGAGCAGCAGCTGGCTGCGGAAGACAGGCTCCAGCAGCAGGCTGCAGCCACCGAGGATTATGCCGAAGGCGTGAACGCCTTTTTAGCAAAAAGACAACCACAATTCAAAGGTAAATAAGCACGTTATGACTACAACTCCGGACCAGGTGGTAACCCATATGATGGAACACGACCTGTTTTCACAATGGCTGGGCATTACCGTATTGGAAGTAAAGGAAGGCTATAGTAAAATAAGCATGACCGTAAGGCCCGAGATGATCAATGGCTTTGGTATTGTGCATGGTGGCATTGCCTTCTCTTTTTCCGACAGCGCTTTTGCCTTTGCCTGCAATAACCGCAATAATCTTTCTGTTGCATTGGATACCGCTATCAACTTTACCAAACCCGTACATGTAGGCGATGTGCTGGTGGCCGAGGCAAAGGAAATACATAATGGTAAGTCAACCGGTTTGTACCATATAACCGTAACCAACCAGCACGATCATATTGTGGCTTTATTCAAGGGCACTTGTTTCAGGACCAATAAACAATTGGTGAAGGGGGGTTAATGTGCTGATTTGATAATTTGCTGATGTGTTGATGAAGAGTGGCTGTTATAAAAGGATGATGCACAAAGAACGGGAGGGTGCAGTGTGCGACGCAACCTAAGCTGATAGTAGTACAAAAGCTGGCTTAATTAAAATAAATAAGCCTGGATAAAAAGCTATTCACTAAACAAACTATTATACCGGTTTGCTATAGCCTGCCATAATAATTCGCCGTGTACGCGGTAACCTTCTACCGTATAATGTACCCTGTCGCGGTTTATCAGCCCGCTGCGAATCCAGCGGTAGGCGCTGCCGTAACCTCCCCCCACCTGGTATAAATTATACAGGCTTATTTGATGGGCATTACAATAAGCCTGTATAAAACTATTTAACTGCCGTAATACCAGGTTAGATCTTCCCAGTTTATAGGAATCAGGCGCGGTGGTAATTAAAATACCGGCCTTTGGCGAAACCGCTTTTATTTTTTGCAGAAAAAGCTGCAGGTTCTCTTTAAACTGTGTTTCATTAAAGGCCGCGGCCTGTGCTTCATTCGTACCTAAAGAAACAATATACAGGTCGGCCTGTAATAAAGGCAGCTGTTGCCAGAACAGGGCTGCCTGGTTATAATGATCGTAACGGGCACCGTTAACCCCAATGGTATGTACCAGAACACCGCCGCTGTTGTTATGCAAAACAGCGCCGTAAAAACTTTTTGTATGCGTGGTGGGTATAGTGCTGATGGTGAGGTTGCTTACCGGGCTGTCAAGCGTGGTATAAGTATAAAAACTGTTACTACTGTCAGGCAGGTAATACCGGTAAAAGCCGGCTTCGCCGGTGGATACACTCCATTTGTTTTCCCTATCATCATCGGTGATCAGTGTAACGGCCGAAAATTTTTCATCGTTTTTTAAACCCAGTGTTAGTTGGGCAATATTACCGGTGGTACTGATGGCAAAACCGCTTAAACCGGCCTCGGGTTGGTTTTTAGTGTACACCAAACGGTTGTAGGCCCAGGTATTCACCGAACTGCTGATAATATCCAGCGGCGCATTGGATTTTGCCAGGCGTTGCGGAAAAACCAGTCCCCTGCCGGCATTACCAAAATACGATTGTAAACCTTGTCTTAATATGGCCGTCATAAAATCGCCCTGTATATGCGAATCGCCTATATGTACAACAGATAATTTTTTTTGCGGATCATTTTTTAAACGGTGCAGCTGATAAAAAAAACTATCGAGTGCTGAAGGGTTACCGATAAAGTTAAGCGGCTGCTGCAGGTAACCGAGCCGGGCTGTGTAAGTATGGGGAACGGGGATAGGCTGTGCCTGTATGTAAACAGGTAACAGCAATAACAAACTATATAAAAAAAATAATGGTCGCATATGTACTCACTCATCTATTTGTTGTTAAACAAACCCGGGATGGGAGCAATATACGACCATTCATACAATGATGCCATGGTAAATACTGTTAAACTTACGCAGGCACAGCATATCAGTAACTTATCAAATATCTTTTGCAGGTCCGTGGTCAAAGCTTAGTATACGGGTCATTTTCCATACCCCGTTGTTCAGCTGCCATACATGTGTAAACCGGGCCATACCATCACGGTACTCTTTTTTACCGGGTTCATTAATATAAAAATAATGTCTGCCGGACATAATGGCGCCGTAGATAACACCGTTGTTTTCCAGTGGAAAAACCGTTACGGTGCCGGGTATGGCCTCACGTCTTAACCTGAAATTGGGATTGCTGCAAAGATTGTTGGTTATAGAGTTTACCAGCTTAGCCTTGCCGTAGGTTATGCCGCCCTTATCGTGGTAAAACTCCACATCATCGCTTACATAATTACCAAAGCCTACCGTATCGCAGTTGTTATAGGCTGTCCAGAACAGGCGGTCCTTTTCTAAAATAGTACGGGTAAGGGTATCGTATTTGCTTTGTGCCTGTAATATTGAAGCGGTCATAACGGCAAGCAGTACCAGGCTTAATAATTTTATCTTTTTCATCTGTGTAAAGCGTTATAAATTAAATCCAGCTGATAATGGTGATAACGGAAGGCGGAATACCGAAAGATCTGTCAGCTACGGCCTCTTTGCGGGCGGGAGCCTGCTGGTAAGTGGTTCCCAGCTTTTTGGTTTCTTTCTGTATTTTTTCCAGTTCTTTTAACCGGCGCTCTGTTTCTTCTTTTTCTCTTTCAATGGCCTCTTTCTTTTCTTTAGCCTGGCGTATCTGTTTTTCTATATCAGATTCTACGGTATCTGCTACTTTGGGTGTGACCCGGTTATTACCGTCTGAATAACGGTAGCCGTCGGCTGGTTTCTTTGATTCCATTACCGGGCTGCTTTCGTCCACCAGCTGGCCGTTGGCCTGCATGGTGTAGTACACATTAGAACGCCACCAGTAATTCTCGCTACGATGAATTTCAAACCTGTTACCATCGCGGGTTCTCCTGCTTTTTATGGTAACAGGGCTCAGTTTACGGTTAATTGATTCATGGAACCTTAGTTTTTTACCAACCGGCACTTCTATTACTACCACCACTTTCTGGTTCCTGAACTTGCTGTTGCTGCTTATTACCAGGCCGTTTGACAGGTCAATTACACTATCGTAAGCATTTACGCTGTATTGTAAAGCTTCCGCACGTTTAAGGGCATCGGCTTCATCGCTGCCGGCAGCATATTTTTTTAAGCTTACATGGTATTGGTCATCGGGGCTTAATTTGGTTTCAAAGCTTACCCAGGCCAGTTTTAAACTATCCTTGCTCAGGTCCCAGCCTTCCCACTCATCTGCAGTGATCCAGCCAAAATTGCCGTTATAGTTCAGCTCTTCTTTTGATACGGTAACGGTCAGGTGATCTTTAACATTAGGCGATATGGCCACTGGTACTTCAACCGATTCATATTGACGGAAATCCTTGGCAAAGCTCGCAATGGTAAACATTAAAGCTACCCAGCCCAGTGTCCACAGGCCACCGAATATCCAGCCCATATAGTTGTTAGCCGATCTGGCATTGATCAGCCTGCGGATGATCCAGGTAATAAAAGCAATGATAGGCACCAGGAAAAACAGGATAATGGTTGCCCAGGTAAGCCATTGCTGGGTGCCGCTGGTCCATATAAAATTACTCATAGGCCACCAGGCTAAACCGCCAAAGAACAATGACATGATGGCTACAAACAAACCGAAGGCGATGGAACCGAATATGATAAAGAAAAAGGCTTTGAACAATACGCCAAACGCATGACCGATACCATTGGTGCTGCGGTTAATGGTGTTGGAAAACTCGTTGCCAAATTCACGGCCTCTTGTCTGGCTAAAGGTCTTTGCTTTCTCACCCAGCTCTTCCGCTGTTTGTGCTACTTCCTTGCTCCACTCTTTCACCCGCTGTTTCACATTGCTGTAACCTTCCTGTACATTATTCTTAATACTGTTAATATCTACCTGCTCGCCACGCATCTCCATCTTCTGGTAAGGCGAGTTGGCCTCGGGTAATACGATCCATAAAATGATATAAGCCAACAGGAATGTACCGCTTAATGAACCGAAGAAGATATTAGGAATAAAGAACGGACCGGAAAGGGCGCTCAGGATAAGGGGTGCTACAAATATTAAACGCATCTCCCAGGTCTTGCGGTCAAAATAAGCCGCTAAACCACCGGCTACGCCACCTATTACCTTATCATCGGGGTTACGGTACAAACGTTTACCGCTATAGCTTTCCACATCCTTGGCCGGAACAAATATCCACAGCAGGATATAGATCAGGAAGCCGGAGCCCCAGCCGCCAAAAGCAAGTATGGCAAATATGATACGTACAATCGCAGGGTCAACATTCAGGTAGGAGGCCAGGCCGCTACACACACCACCAATAAACTTATCGTTTACATCGCGGTAAAACCTTCTCGATGAAAAACGTGACTGCTGGTAGTTGCCGGAAGAACTGCCCTGGGATGAGCTGCTGCCGGTAGCCTGTCTTTCAAACTCGGCTTCGGCCTCATCAAAATCTTCGGGGCGGCCCATGGTATTGATAATTTCCTGTACGTACTCATCGCTTATATGAGCAGCACCTTTACGGATATGCTCATTCATTAACTCGGCAATACGCGATTCAATATCATTAATGATCTCATCGCGGCCCTCTTCATTCGCAAAATGTTTGCGCAGGCTTTCCAGGTACTGTTGCAGTTGCTGGTAGGCACTGTCTTCGATAGGTATTACCCTTCCGCTTAAGTTTATGTTGATAATCTTTTTCATCCCGGTATATTTTAATTAGTTATTGGTAGTTGTTTCCTTATTACTTAATTGGTTTACGCCGTTGGCCAGCTCCACCCAGGTTTGTTCCAGTTTCTGGTAAAACTCCTCGCCAATGGGTGTCAGCGAAAAATATTTTCGGGGCGGCCCGCCTTTACTTTCCACCCATTTATAAGTAAGCATTTCGGCGTTCTTTAAGCGGGTAAGCAGTGGGTAAAGGGTGCCTTCCAAGATCTGCAATCCGGCCGCCTTCATCTCCTCTACTATATCGCCGGGGTAGGCTTCACCCCGTTTAATGATGGAAAGAATACAAAACTCCAGTATTCCCTTCCGCATCTGGCTCTGTGTATTATCGATGTTCATCTGGTGTTCGTTTTTATTATCTGTTTAATTTTCAGTCAGTTACAGTTGTTTTCACTTAAAAAGCTGTACTGGTTAATCACATTCACAACACAAACATAGTGAATATTCAGTACTATGCAATGCAAAGTACTGTGATTTTGCAAAAAATCTGGGCGAACTGCATTTTTTAAAGGACAAATGGTAAAAACGGGGAGGGGTTTAAAATTTTTTATTTAGGGGCTGTCAGCTGCAGTAATACTATTCAACTGTGGTTCCCGCTGTACGCTGTACCCCGGTCCTGCGTCCGGTGTGCCGCTTCCATCGGGCAGCCCTTCAGGTTTGGCACAATAATCAGGCATATAAATAAAAGGTGCCGGTAAGCAATTAAACGCCCTGCCGGGGCATCAATAAAATCACCCGTATATTTACATTTATAAAACAAAAGGTTATGCGTACAATAATAGTTGCCACCGATTTTTCCCCTGCTGCCCATAATGCCGTAAACTATGCTGCCGATATGGCATTGGCCATACAGGCACAGCTGGTGGTATTACATGTGTACCAGATACCGGTAGCCGTTACCGATACGCCTTTGTTAATGTTATCGGTGGATGAACTGCGGGATGCAGCCGAGGAAAAACTAAAAACCCTCTACGATGGGTTGGTACATATTACCTCGGGCCAGTTACCCATTACTACCGTTGCCCGTTTGGGTAATACTATTGATGAGCTGGAAGAGTTGGCCAGTAACCACCAGCCTTTTGCCATTGTGTTAGGCACCACCGGTCTCAGCAATTTTGAAGCAACATTGTTTGGCAGTACCACGGCTTTGGCCATAAAACACTTAAACTGGCCCGTACTGGCCATCCCCGCCGGTAAAGAGTATGGTACCGGCATTAAAAAAATTGGTTTTGCCTGCGATTTCAATAATGTAAGGGAAACAACACCTTTTGCAGAGATCAATAACCTGGTAAAAACCTTCGGCGCCAGCCTGCATGTGGTGCATATTGAAAAAGAATCTGAAGAAGGGCAGACCAAGATCAAAGAATCCAGTATCCTTAAATTATGGCTGGAAGAATCGCAGCCGAGTTTTGAATTCATTACCCATGATGATATTGAAGACGCTATTAATGAATTTGCCGAAAACAGTAACCTCGACCTGCTCATCGTTATTCCAAAAAAACATTCCGGCCTGGCAGCCCTGTTTCACAAAAGCAATACCAGGCAACTGGTATTCCATTCAAAAATACCGGTGGTTTGTTTGCATGAGGAATAAGTATACAACTAAATCAATCTGCAACATGAAAAAATTACTCCCTTTAGCTTTTTGTTTTTTTGCAATAGTTTCCTGCAATAATGAACAGCCTGCTGCACCGGCCGAAAACATAACAACGGTAAACTATGATTGGTTACCTGGCGAATGGGTAAGGACCAACGATACAGATGGCAAACAAACTTTTGAAAACTGGGTAAAACAGAACGATACTACTTACCTGGCCCATGGTTTTACCATGAAAGGTGCTGATACCGTGTGGCAGGAATTTGCTACGTTATCGCCCGTTAATAACCAGTGGTACCTGCGTGTGAAAATGGGTAAAACGGACAGCAGCTCAACAGACTTTAAAGTAATTGAACAGGGAGAAAATTTTTTCAATTGCGAAAACCAGCAAAACGATTTTCCTAAACTGATCAAATACAAAAAAAGCGGGCAACAGTTATTGGCCGAAATATCGGCCGATACCATGAAGGTTAATTTTGTGTTTGAGAAGAAGGGAAACCAGGTGGTTAAATAGCTTGCTACCAGTACTTGTTCCGGCAGTTTTACCCTTACCCATATTGAATACAAGGTTATTTTGTATTCCGTTTTTTTTAAAAAACCGAATACAAATAGCTTTGATTACAGTTATTGAACACAAAACATGTTGCGTTCCGGATCTTAAAAAAAACTGAACACAACTTTCCCGATTCATTATAATCTTCTTCCGGCAGTTTATCGTTTAACTGCTGATGGATGAACTGAACGTACAAGTGTGCGACGCAACAAAGGCCCGATCAGGGAACTGTAGCTGGAAACAAAAGAATTAAACGGTAATATGTAGTTCTTTACAAAGCTCCAGCAGGTCCTCCACATACTTTCTATCATTACTTAAACGGGGAACTTTATGCTGACCGCCTAATTTACCCCGGCGGCGTAACCATTCGTTAAAAGTGCCTTTTTTCACAGCATGTATCACCGGCTCACGCAGGGCAATGCTTTTATGGCGTTTGGCCTCGTAATCGCTGTTAATACTTTTAAGGGCGGCATCCAGGTGTTGGTTAAACAGGCTGATATCTTCGGGTATGTTCTCAAATTCAATTACCCATTCGTGGGCGCCGTTACTATTGTCGGAAAAGTAAACAGGGGCAGCCGTATAGTCGTTAACCATTAACCCGGTTTGTGCACAGGCTTCGGCAATGGCTTTATCGCTGTTGTCAACAATCACTTCTTCGCCAAAGGCATTGATATAATGTTTTAAACGGCCCGAAACAATAATACGGTAAGGACGCAATGAGGTAAATTGTATCGTATCTCCCAGCATATACCGCCATAAGCCGCCGTTGGTGCTGATCACCAGGGCATAATTCTTTCCTACTTCTACCTCGTTCAAACCAACGGTTTGTGGTTTCTCGTTGCCATATTCACTTACGGGCATAAACTCCATAAATATACCATGGTCGGTAAAGAGCAGCATGCCGTCATCATTGGGGTTTTCCTGTGCGGCAAAAAAACCTTCACTGGCATTGTACATCTCCAGGTAGTTAATATCCTTTCCAATCAGTTTTTTAAACTGTTCGCGGTAAGGGGTAAAGGATACGCCGCCATGCATATATAATTCCAGGTTGGGCCATACTTCGGCCATGGTCTGCTTACCGGTTATCTCTAAAATTCGTTTAAATAATACAATGGTCCAGGTAGGTACGGCCGATATGGAGGTTACATTTTCTTTAATGGTGGTTTCGGCCAGGCGTTCGATCTTGCTTTCCCATTCGTCCATTAAAGCAATATTCAGTTCGGGGGTGCGTAACCAGTGGGCCCAAAAGGGAGAGTTTTGTAATAATACCGCACTCAGGTCGCCAAACTGGGCTTCCTCGTTCATGGGGTTAATGCTGTGGCTGCCTCCCAGTATTAATCCTTTTCCCGTTAACAGGTTGGAGTCGGCGTTAAACTGGTAATACATCGTCAGCACATCCTTGGCTCCTTTATAGTGGCAATCCTGCAGGCTTTCGTCGCTGAGGGGAATAAACTTGCTTTTATCGCTGCTGGTGCCGCTGCTTTTGGCAAACCAGTTTACGGGGGAGTTCCATAACAGGTTCTGCTCGCCCCGCATCATGCGTTCTATATAAGGTTTAAGATCGTCGTACTCATGAATGGGTACAGCTTCCTTGAATTCTTTTACTGAAAACAGCTGGGTAAACTTATACTTACGGCCTATCTCCGTGTATTGGGCAGAAGTAACAATATCTTGCAATACTTCACGCTGGGCATCGGCCGGGTTGTTTTTCCATGCTTCAATACGCCACAACCGCATACGTGCAAGGGATGATATGGCAGGACTTAACAGACTCATGTATGTTACTTATAATTTACTAACCTGGTATAGTAGTGCGCTACTGCCGGGTATTAAAAATTAATATTCGCTACAGATAAAGTTAACAGGAAAATGCAACCGCCGGTAAAATTATTCGGGAATTTCCGGGGTTTCGTTTTCTTCGGTGGCTGGTTCAGCAACATAACCTTCGGCACTTTTACGTGCTTCTTCAATCAGGTAATCTTTACGTTTCAGTTCAAAGTTACGGCCCAGGTAAAGTTTTTTCACCTGTTCATCAACGGCCAGTACTTCGGCAACACCATCGCGGAAAATCTTACCCTCTATCAGTAAATAAGCCCGGTCGCAAATGGACAGGGTTTCGGTTACATTGTGGTCGGTAATTAATATACCGATGTTCTTATATTTTAAACGGGCAACAATGGCCTGTATATCTTCCACTGCAATGGGGTCAATACCGGCAAAAGGCTCATCCAGTAAAATAAACTTGGGGTTAACGGCCAGGGCACGGGCAATTTCGGTACGGCGGCGTTCGCCACCACTTAAAACATCACCATTACTTTTGCGTACATGCTGTAAGCGGAACTCATCCAGTAAGGATTCCAGCTTTTCCATCCGTTCGGCCTTGCTCAGTTTGGTCATTTCCAGTACGGCCATAATATTATCTTCCACACTTAACTTCCGGAAGATGGAAGCTTCCTGGGGCAGGTAGCCAATACCCATCTGGGCACGTTTATACATGGGCAGGGCAGTGATATTCTCCTCGTCCAGGAATACAGATCCCTCGTCAGGTTTAACAAGGCCCACAACCTGGTAGAAAGAAGTGGTTTTACCGGCACCATTGGGTCCCAGCAAACCGACAATTTCACCTTGCTTTACATCAAAGGAAACATTATTTACCACTGTACGGGAGCCGTACCGTTTCATTAAATTTTTTGCGTAAATAGTAACTGCCATGTATAGCAAAAATACAATAACAAGGTCAAAAAAATTTGCTAATTAGTTAATTCGGCAATTAGCGGATAAGGGTATTATTTTAAAACCAGGTACATCCAGGTTTGGTACCGGTTCTGATAAAACAAAAGCGACCGGTGAGGGTCGCTTTTATAAAATAGATTGAACAGGTGTTTATTCTGCTTCGGCCACTACCTCCTGTACTTCGGGTATCATGCGTTTCATCATGCCTTCAATACCGGCTTTTAAGGTGATCATGCTCGAAGGGCAACCGCTGCAGCTTCCCTGCATGGCCAGGTTTACCACACCGTCATTATAGCTTTTAAACTGTATGGCGCCACCATCCATCTCTACAGCGGGGCGTACATAGTTGTCTAATAATTCTTTGATACGTTTAACCACATCATCATCATCCGCACTTACCTCGTTGCTGCTCTCTTTTTTTATGGTCACAACCTCATCTTCGTTTATCACCACTTTACCTTCTTCCAGGTAATCTTTCAAAAACTGGCGTACAGATGGGATTACATCGCTCCACTCGGTATCAGCCGAAGTACGGGTAAGGGTAACAAAATTGCTGGCGATAAACACGGCTTTCACAAAAGGAAAACCAAACAGTTCTGTTGCCAGGGGAGATGGCTTTGCGCTTTCCATATCAGGAAAATCAATACTTTTCCCGGGATACAATAATTTATTGGCCACAAACTTCATGGTTTCCGGGTTCGGGGTCATTTCGGTGTATATGCTTATCACGGGATTTCCTGTTTTTAACATAACTAACAAAGTTTAATACGCAAAAATAACAACTATTAACGGCTATTGGTTCTGTTTATCAACAAAAGAACTAATTATTTTATAATAATATACAGGGTTCATCAACCGGCCTGCGACCTTGCAAGGTTCCTGTTAACCGTTATACTATCAACCGGTCCTTATCATTGGTTTCCGGGAAAAAGAACGGGTGAAGGCAAAAGAGAAGTCCGTTTGCTGCAAAGAACAGGGTCTTTTTTATTAAAATCTAACTCGTTAACAATCAAAAATATAGACGATTGTTTTATGCTCACGGGGGATTTACAGCCATGTTCCGCCCAAAAGTATGACAGTCGCTTGTTTTAACGGTTTTCCACAATTTGTTCATATTGCCAAAAGCCCTATTTTTGCCATCCTTAAAAAACTTGTATATATATTATGTCAGTTATCCAGCAGATCCAGGAGAAGTATGCGAAATTGATGGCCGTTATCCTGGCCGTTGCGCTTATCATGTTTGTTGTTATGTTAGCGTTTGAAAACGGCGGATCCTTATTCAACAACCAATCCACTACCGTTGGTAAGATCAATGGTGAAGAAGTGGACTATATGGCTTTCCAGGTAAAAGTGAAACAAGCCGAAGATATGATCCAGCGCCAGCAACAAGGTTATGGCCCTACAGGAGCAGCGCTTACGGCACAGGCGGTAGAACAGGCCTGGAGCATGGAAATTGACGAGGCCTTAATGAAAGGCGAATACAAAAAATTAGGCATGACAGTGGGTAAAAGAGAACTGAACGACATTCTGTTCGGCGCTAACCCACCGGCTGACCTGAAACAGGCTTTTACCGATTCAACAGGCACCTATAATGTGGCTATTGCGCAACAACGCTTTAACCAGTTAAAAAAAGAAGGTACTGCCGAAGAGAAAGCCGAGTTTAATAACTACCTGGATCAACTGGAGTTAATGCGTTTACGTGAAAAATATAACTCCTTACTGGCCAACACTTCCAATACCCCTAAATGGTTACTGGAAAAACAAAATGCCGATAACAGCCAGATCGCCAATATCTCTTTTGTAAGAGAAACTTATGCCAGCATTCCTGACAGCGCGGTTAAAGTAACCGATAAAGAAATTGAGAATTACATCAGCAAACATAAAGACCAGTTTAAACAAAGCGCCAGCCGCAGTATTGCCTTTGTTCCGTTCAGTGCTGAGCCTTCTGCTGCCGATAGCGCTGCTATTAAACAAAGCCTGGAAGCCCTGGCTCCTGAATTTGCTGCCGCTACAAATAACGAAGAGTTTTTAGAAGGTCATGGTATTAACAACTACTACAATGGTTATATCAGTGGTAAACGTATCCAGATCCCTAACAAAGATTCCATCTTTAAAACACCGGTTGGTCATTTATACGGCCCTTACCTGGATGGTACAAACTGGGCTTATGCTAAAATGGTAGGCATTAGAAATATACCCGACACCGTTAAAGTAAGACACATACTGGTGGGCACCAGACAACAGGACCCGCAAACAGGCCAGGCATATACGATCCGTGATGAAGAAACGGCGTACAAATTAGCCGATAGTTTACGTAATGCTATTGCCAAAGGATCAAACTTCGATACTTTATTAGCCCAGTACTCTACCGATTTAGGCAGCATCAGCAAAGGTGGTGTTTATGAAGATGTTCCAAGCGGCCAGATGGTAGGACCTTTTAACGACTTTATTTTTACCAACCCGGTAGGCACAAAAGGAATTGTAAAAACTGAGTTCGGTACACACTATGTAGAAATTCTTTCTGCAAAAGGCGGCGGTACGGCTTACAATGTTGCTTACCTGTTTAAACCTATTGAGGCCAGCAACGAAACAACCAATGCTGCCAGCAACGAAGCCACTAAATTTGCTGCTAACAGCCGCAATAAAAAAAGCTTTGATGAAAATGCCGACAAACTGTTCAAAGAAAAAGGCATCAATAAAAGTGTGGCCACCAATATTACACCTACCAGTGTAGATGTAATGGGCTTAGGTCAGTCACGTGATTTTGTAAAAGCGATTTATGCAGCCGACCAGGGCGATGTATTGCAACCGGCCCGTGTAGGTAATAACTATGTTGTGGCCATTGTTACCGAAGTATTAAAAGAAGGTACTCAATCAGCTGCAACAGCCCGTTTATCTGTACAGCCTTTATTGATCAACGAAAAGAAAGCCGAATTAATTAAAAATAAAATTGGCAATATCACTACGTTGGAAGCTGCTGCTGCCGTTTTAGGTAAAACAGTAGAAGTGGCCGACAGCATTCGTTTCAGCGGTGCTTCATCTACCGTATTAGGTATGGAACAAAAAGTAATTGGTGCGGCTTTCAATAAAGCCAATGCCAATAAAGTCATCAACCAGCCTATTAACGGCGCACAGGGCGTTTATGTGGTACAGGTAAACAGTGTAGCCACTACACCGGTTGATAATGCCAATGTTGCCCAGCAAAGAAGCCAGCGTTATATGCAGGCAAAACAACAGGCTATGTACATGCAGCCTTCACAGGCTTTACGTGAGGCAGCAACCATTAAAGATAACAGAGCGAAGTTCTTCTAAGCCCGATTATAAACTAATTGCCTAGATACAACAGCCCCCAACGGGGCTGTTTGTTTTTAAACAAACAAGGTAAAGCAGTTGTTTTATGGTTGTCAGTGACCATTACCCGGAATACCTGTTTTTTGTTTTACCGGCTGCAGTAACAGTGCTCAGCATTGGTTGCATCGCACACTGCACCCTCCGGTACTTTATTCGGCAGGGGTATAAACTAAACCGGGGTAAATCATGGCATTCGTAGATTAATCGGCATTAAAGTTGTAAATTTAAAAGTATGACAGAAACTATTGTAAATAAAGTAGCCCAAAGCGGGTTGATCACGCTGGACCTGGCCAATTACCTTCCCAGGGAAGAACAGGCTGTGTTTGACCTGAAAGGCTTTTTGTTTATGGAACTTATTTTAAAGGAGAAGGATTTCAGGGAGGCGCTAAAACAACATGACTGGTCGGCCTATCAAAACAAAAACGTGGCGGTTACCTGTACTGCCGATGCCATTATTCCCAACTGGGCCTATATGCTGGTGATGATGTATCTGCAGCCTGTTGCGGCCAATATTGTTATCGGCGATACTGCTACTTTACAAAGAACGCTCCTGTTAAGAAATATCAATACCATTAACCCGGCAGACTATTCCGATCAACGGGTAGTGATCAAGGGTTGTGGGGATGAATCGGTAGGGGATTACGCCTACGCCGAAATTACCAGGCTTTTATTGCCTGTGGCCAAAACCATTATGTACGGCGAGCCCTGCAGCACCGTACCCGTGTATAAAAAGAAATAGTTTATATGCCGGCGCCTCTGACTGCTGATATCGTGTTTTACGAACAACAACGGATAAGATCTGTCTGGGTTTGGTTGTTGTTGATCAGTATGAATATTTTATTTATCAGCGTCCTGGTTGCCAAACTGTTTTTTAATATATCCGTTGGTTCAAAGCCGGCCAATACAACGGAGCTGGTCATTATTACATCCCTCAGCCTGGTATTCACCGGCATTTTTTGCCTGCTGCGTTTGCAGACCATGATAACGGCCGATGGTATTTATGTACGTTTATTTCCCATTCATTTTAAATACAGGCGGCTTCCCTGGAGCAGCATCAGCAAATGTTTTGTACGCAGTTATAAACCCCTGGCCGAATATGGCGGTTGGGGCATCCGTTACGGGTTTACGGGTAAAGCCTATAATATATCCGGAAATAAAGGCGTGCAGATCGTATTTAACGATAATCGTAAATTATTGATCGGCACCCAAAAACCACAAGAGGCTGAGGCGGCCATCGCACAATGTTTTTCTGTTCCGTAGAGATGCGATGTTCGCATCTCTACGGTGATGTTCGCAACGTTACGGCGATGTTCGCAACGTTACGGCGATGTTCGCAACGTTACGGCGGTGTTGCAACGTTACATATAAAGGCGATTTATCGCCTTTATATGTAACGGATAAGAAAAGAGGCGCCAGCATGGCGCCTCTACGACAACGTTATCCTATCGCCTGTTGCAGGTCTTCTATTAAATCATCCGCGTCTTCCACACCAACACTTAAACGGATCAATCCATCGGACAAACCATTTTTAATTCTTTCCTCGCGGGGAATAGAGGCATGGGTCATGGTGGCCGGGTGATTGATCAGGGATTCCACGCCACCCAGGCTTTCCGCCAGCGAAAATAATTTTGTGGCCGATAAAACTCTTTTTACCTCTTCGGCGGTATCGTTCTGTAATTCAAAACTGATCATGCCGCCAAAGCCGCGCATTTGTTCACGGGCAACCGCATAACCCTTGCTATCCTCAAAACCGGGCCAGTACACCGCTTTAACCTTGGGGTGTTTACGTAACCAGTGTGCAATTTTTTCGCCGTTAATGCTATGCTGCTGCATGCGCAGGTGTAATGTTTTAATGCCGCGTAATACCAAAAAGCAATCAAAAGGGCCCGGAACAGCGCCGCTGCTTTTTTGAATAAAATATAACTGCTCACGTAAACCGGTGTCGTTTACCATAATAGCACCCTGTATTACATCACTATGACCACCCAGGTATTTTGTAGCGGAGTGCATCACGATATCGGCACCAAGGTCTAAAGGATTTTGCAGGTAAGGCGTAGCAAAAGTATTATCAACACATAGCCATACATTGGCAGCTTTGGTAATGGCGGCCACTGCGGCGATATCCGTTATATTCATTAAAGGGTTGGTAGGAGTTTCCAGCCAAACCAGTTTTGTTTTACCGGTGATAGCCGCTTTTACATTGGCCGGGTCGGTAGTATCGACATAGATGAATTTAATACCGAACTTTTCAAATATTTTGGTGAATAAACGGTAAGTACCGCCATACATATCATTGGCAGCAATTACTTCATCACCCGGAGCCAGTAATTTAATAATGGCATCGGTAGCGGCTACCCCGCTGCTGAAAGCCAGGCCATATTTTGCATTTTCAATAATGGCCAATGCATCTTCCAATGCCTTGCGGGTTGGGTTTTGCGAACGGGCATATTCATACCCTTTATTTACACCCGGCGCCTCCTGCACATAGGTAGAGGTCTGGAAAATAGGGGTCATAATCGCTCCTGTTGAAGGATCAGGCTCGGCGCCCGCATGTATGTATTTTGTAGCCAGCTTTTTCATAATCAATTTATAAAGTGTAAAACAATAGAAACAACAAAGATGGCCATTTTGTTACACAATAAAAAGCTAAAAGGGAATAGGGTGTTTTAACTGCTTTTGCGGGGAGAGTATTTTATTATCATACATCAAGGTACAGCTCGGCGGTCATACGGAAATTTGTGTTATTAAAAATAAGCGCACAATGAAAAATAAAACCATACAGGAAGTATTTACACCACCGGCCGCTCATATGGTAGGCGATGGGTTTAAAGTACATAACTTTTTCCCCGGCGGTAATAAAATCGGCATTCAGCGGATGAGCCCGTTTTTTTTAATGGATTATAACGCCAAAACCTATTTACCGCCATCAGACAAACCCCGTGGCGTGGGCGTACACCCGCACCGAGGTTTTGAAACCGTAACCATTGCCTATCATGGTAAAGTAGCCCACCACGACAGTGCCGGCAACAGCGGGGTTATTGGTGAAGGCGATGTACAATGGATGACAGCCGGTTCAGGCGTATTACATAAAGAGTACCATGAAAAAGCATTCAGTAAAGCCGGTGGCGATTTCCAGATGGTGCAACTATGGGTGAACCTGCCTGCAAAGGATAAAATGCATGCGCCTAAATACCAGGAAATAACCCGTGCAAATATGGGTGTTTATGCCATTGATGATAAAGGCAGTGTAGTAGAAGTAATTGCCGGCAAATATAAAGACGTAACCGGTGCTGCCAGTACATTTACACCTGTTGAATTATATACGGTGAAGCTGAAAAAAAATGCCGTTGCTGACTTTTCTTTACCCGAACACTATAATACCGGCCTGTTGATCATCGAAGGAAATGTAGTGATCAACGGGGACACCAAAGCACCTGAAAGTAATTTTGTATTGTTTAACAACGATGGTGAAGACTTTACCATTGAAGCCAGTGAAGATGCAGTGGTTCTACTGTTAAGCGGTGAACCTATTAACGAGCGCATATTTGCTTATGGTCCTTTTTTAATGAACAGCCGGGAAGAGATCGAGCAGGCGTATAGTGATTATAACCTGGGTAAATTCGGTTACCTGGAGGAGGATTGATAATTTGGTAATGAGATGATTTGGTAATTTGGAAATTGGTTTTTGGTCTGTTGACGGGCGTTAAAATGTAGAATAGGTGTTCTATCTCCGGCGAGTGGGCATATACCAGTAATCATGAGCACTCACTAAATAAAAAATCTCAGGTTCCGGCCTGAGATTTTTTGTTGGAGTTAGTTTGCCAAAGCATATACGGCAAAACTGGCCAGCCAGTGTTCGCCGCCATAATTCCCACCCGCTACATGGGGCAGGGCCGTACTTAAATGTTCGATGGCCGATTTGAATAAAAGACGTTTACGTTTATCGCCTGCCGGTAATGCACCGGCAATGCCTTTCATGGCCCAGCTGCGGCTGAAACATAAGCCATCCAGGTGTACGATCTGGTAATCGGTACGGTCCGATACATGGGGCAGTTGTGTGAGGTGCTGCAGGTCTTTATGACTGATGAAGGCACTGAACCATCTATTAAATTCAGCCGGTGCCAGTACACGGCGCATCAGGTCGGCTTCTTCCAGCGAGGGTGATAGAAAATCAGAACCATCAGGTTCCCACCGTGTTGGTGCCTCCTTGTCTTTTAAAAATAATTTTTTTGCATGGGCCACAATACTGTTCTCAAAAGATTTGTTTTTGGCCGTACGGGCATAATCCAGGGCAAATACCAGCCCGAAAGCTGTATTGGGATGTACACCGGTACGGTTAGGATAAGTTTGTTTAGGCATATAGGCCACCCAGAAATCGACAATTTTTTGCGTTAATGGCTGCAGGGCCGTATGCCACTGTTTCCCGTCAGCATCATTCCAGTTCAGTAACTCTTCATCCAGTTTTAATAACCAGGCCCAGCCATAGGTTCGTTCCCAGGTTTTGGAAACGGGGCCATCAAAGTATTTTACCTCGGTGGCAATATTCTGTGCATTGATGGTTTGGTGAATGGCTTTGCGGATAGCCGCTGCTTCAGGAAGGGTTGGAAACAGTTTAAGCAAACGCACCAGCATCCAGTGGCCATGCACGCAGGAGTGCCAGTCGAAACAGCCGTAAAAAGCCGGGTGCAATTGTTTGGGTGTTAACAGGTGATCGCTATCGCTTAATGAAGTATGACTGGTTTTATTGGGGTACTCCTGGTCAATACATTTTAAAGGCAGCGAGGCCAGCAGGCTGGCGCCATCGGCTGTTAGTACAAAGCCGGTACTGTCTTTATTAACATGAAAATAGTTTTGTGCATGCAGGCGTACACCAGCTGCCAGTAACATAAAAAAGCAAACGACGGTCATTTTTTTCATAGGGTAAATATAGGTATAAAAAAACCAGCCGGCCGGCTGGTTCTGTCGTTTTCTCATGTGGTGTGTACTAGGCTAAAACAGTGATCAGGCCTTTAATGATAGCGCCCGTTTTTACGGCTTCAAACACGCGGCTTTCGCTGCTGCCATGTTGTAATACCGATTGTTCATGTGAGGCTACACACATTTCGCAACCGTTAATGGAGGAAACCACCAGGCTTAACAGTTCGAAAAATTCTTTGCCTAATACCGGGTTCATCATAATACTCATTTTAATACCGGCAGGCATATTGTTGTAACCATCTTTATTTAAAAAGTGACGGAAGCGGTAAAACACATTGTTTACATTCATTAAGGAAGTAGCCGCAATTACTTCGGCCAGTTCGGCTTCGGTAGCGCCTTCTTCTCTGGCTATTTGCGTAAAGCTGGTTTTCAGCGGTTCGTATTTTTCGTTTACGGCAACAGCCAGGGCTAATAACACCGCTTCTTTTTTGGTAAGCTGTTGTGTGTTATTAATGGCGTTGCTAACATTGATCTTCAGGTCTTTGATATAACGTGCTTCGGTATCCAGTAATAGCTGTGCACTATCAGAAGGTGTATAACCGGTAAGCTGCAGATCATTCAGCAGGTTGCTGAAGGTTTCATTTTGTATAGCGGTTGTGCTCATATTGTTTGCTGTTTAAAATGAAGGCAACCTGGTAATGAAACAGGTTGCCTTAACATGTTATGTTGCGATAAAATTAATTAAGGCTTAACTGGGTGGTCAGGGTTTCTTCACCTTTTTTCCAGTTACAGGGGCAAAGCTCATCGGTTTGTAAAGCGTCTAACACACGGATCACTTCCTGTACATTACGGCCTACGCTCAGGTCGTTTACATTTACCCAACGTACAATACCCTGGGGGTCGATGATATAAGTAGCGCGGTAAGCAATTCTTTCTTCCGCATCTAAAATACCTAACTCTTCTGCTAATGATTTAGAGGTATCGGCCAGCATAGGGAATTTCAGGTCACGCAGGTCAGCGTGGTCTCTTCTCCAGGCTGCGTGTACAAATTCAGAATCGGTAGAAGCACCGATCAATACCGCGTCACGGTCAGAGAACTCGCCTGCCTTTTTGTTGAATTCGGCAATTTCGGTAGGGCATACAAAAGTGAAATCTTTCGGCCACCAGAACATTACCGTCCATTTGCCATCTTTTGATGCATACTCGTTGTTCAGCTCGATAAATTCTTTACCTTTTTCGATAGATACTACTGCCTTCTTGTTAAAAGCCGGGAACTGGCTACCTACGGACAATACTTTGTTGCTCATGCTATATGATTGTTTAAATTGTTTGCAATAAATGGGAGGCAAGAGGCTGAACCGTAAATGGTTATCGTTAGAGCTGCAAATATACAGCAGGGAGTAATAGAGGTTA